>NZ_JAERQE010000029.1 GCF_016734765.1 Microvirga soli
TTTCGTAAAGCGTGTCTGGGGCATGGAGCACCTCCTGGATCATAAGAAGTGCTCTCCATTGTTCCGAAGCAAGACCAATGTCGTGCAACTCACCGGCACGGCCTCACGCATCAAAATCGCCAAGATGCAGGAGGTGATCAGCACACGTCCCGCCATTCAGGGCCTGATGCGCCACTTCATGGAGGCTCAGATGTCGCGCATCCTGCAGAATGTCGCCTGCAACGCCATCCACAGTGTGGAAACTCGTTGTGCTCGCCTGATCCTGAGCACGAGCCATCGCGTTGAGCAGGGGATGATCCCCCTCACGCATGAGTTGTGGGCGGATCGTTTGGGCAGCCAACGCTCGACCATCAGTGCGATCATGAAGAAGTTCGATACGTCTGGTTGGATCAAGCAGGGCCGGGGAGGGATTACCATCACGGACCCGACTGCCCTCAGAGAGGTCTCATGTGAATGCTATCAGACGGTTCACGACGTATTCGTGCGCCTGTTGCCCTACACCGCTGTCAGGCGATGAAGATACACCTCTTTGTCTAACCCACCGCAGGCTTCTTCTGTCCAGACTATAATGGCGCGCAGCTGCTTGAGACTGCGGGCTAGTTCCCAACAGCCCGGCGTGCTGAGGATCATTTCATCAGTTCCCAGATCTCTGGAGCACCTGCCGGCGCGCTCGGCTCAATGTATCGATGGTGACAAGGTTTCCGGTGATCGGATCCAGAAAGGTCATGGGCAGTTCTCTCTCGTTCAGGCATAGGGCCAACGCCGTGCGTCCACATTCGATCAAGTGGGATTGGAGTTGTGGTTACGAGACAGTTACTGCACTGGACGTTCATATCCCCAGAGCAGACGAAGGCGACCTATCCGCGCCCTGTCTGCTTTAGAGGTGAGACTGATCCGAAACCCAGCGGATTGCCTAGACCATCGTCGCGGCAACATCGTTAACGGACTGCTAACACGCGTCCACACTATTACCCGGTGCGGGTGCTCATCTCGTTAACCTCTTGGTAACCATCTTGAGCGCCGAATAGGGCTACTTACGAAGGGTATGGCTGTTTCTGCTCCAGTTGGCTCCAGCCTCATTCCGTGCTGCAGCCCCTTATCTCACTTGTGTCTGCGTGGGTGCCGTGCCTCCTCACGGCTTCTCTGGAGAAATGCCAGCGATGAAGAAGCCAAGGCCAAAACACACGAAGGCGAAGACAAAGCTCAGACAGGGCAGGGTGCTGGTGGTGACCTCCGGCAAAGGCGGGGTCGGCAAGACCACCTCGACAGCCGCACTAGGCTCGGCACTAGCGCAGAGCGGGCAGAAGGTGGTTGTGGTCGACTTTGACGTCGGCTTGCGCAATTTGGATGTGGTCATGGGCGCTGAGCGGCGGGTGGTCTTCGATCTGATCAACGTCATCAAGGGCGAGGCCAAACTCGCGCAGGCTCTCATCCGGGACAAGCGCCTCGACACTCTGTGTCTCCTGCCGGCCTCGCAAAGCCGCGACAAGGACAGCCTGACCGAGGACGGGGTGATGCAGGTCATCGCTAAGTTGCGGGCGCAGTTCGACTGGGTGATCTGCGACAGCCCGGCCGGGATTGAGACGGGAGCGATGCTCGCGATGCGGCATGCGGATGTGGCAGTCGTAGTCGTCAACCCGGAGGTCTCCTCGATCCGGGACGCCGACCGTATCATCGGCATGCTGGATGCCAAAACCTTAAAAGCTGAGAACGGGCAATCCATCGACAAGCATCTGCTCCTCACCCGTTACGATCCAGCCCGGGCACGGCGCGGTGAGATCATGACGGTGGAGAACGTGCTCGAGATCCTGTCCATTCCGCTGCTGGGCATCATCCCGGAGAGTGGGGAAGTGTTGCTGAGCTCAAATGTCGGAGCCCCGGTGACCCTGGGCGGCCCTGGCAGTGCGCCGGCTCAAGCCTACCGTGACGCGGCCCGGCGGCTGAAGGGCGAGGGGGCCGTCATCGTCACTCCGAGCGACAAACCTCGTCTGCTGCACAGGCTGTTCACCCGACGAGCGGCATAGACCTGCTCGAGGGTCTTGCAAGAGTGGGATCAGACGCTGTGGTGCAGAATATATTCTGAAGCGAACTCATGACGAGTTTGGATGAGAAGCACCAAGTATACTCGATCTTGACCCTACCTCGGCAGGTTCTTAGATCATCATCTTTCATGTTCACAATCAGCATATATTATGAAGCAAAATTCGAAACCTTTCTTGGTCGAGACCAAGAAGTCCCGCCTTCAAGGCCAGCGTACCCACCTCCCGCCAAGTCCTTTGTTTGCAACCGTCCCAGCTGAGGCCACAAAAGTCTTCCGGAAGGAAGGGCCTCAAGTGGTGCCTGAGCCATCGGCGGCCCCACGCATTCTGCCGAGCATCGTCGAGCCTGTGTGGGGCAGTTCCGAGCGCATTGAGATTGCCCGCCGCAAGCGTCCTTCACTGGACGCCAACCGAGAGCAGATGGATTCTAATCTGGATGCAAGCGCCTCTGAAGACGTAGCAGATGCCCCTGCCGCAGCGCCAACGAGTGCCGAACCGGCGACCGAGGGTGCTCGAGACGGCTCAGAGGACACTGGAGGTGTTTTCTACGTTCAGCCCGCACAAAGTGAGGGTGTGAGGGTCAAGTCACGGAAGCCACGAAAGAAGATTTCGGGAACTTCTGAACCAACAGCAGAGACAGTGATGACCTCTTCAGTTGTGTCATCGAAGGCGGTTCAGCGCAGGATAACGAAGCGTATGGCTGCCGCGGCACAACTTCCGCGCCAGGACCGTTGGAAAGGGCGCCTTCATCCCGCTGCCTGGTAAGTTCGCTACTCCGTCGGGTTTTTATAGCCACTTTGCAGCGCCGCGACCACATTCGCTGGTGGGACGCCACGATGCCACAGGACATACATGGTGCGATAGCGCGGTGGCGCAAGGCCAGCAGCACGGCACCCAGCAACAGCCTGATCATGCGCCTTGCGAATGCTGCCAAACTGCGCCGCATCGCCCTGCTTCCAAGCTGAGGGGCGACAGCTCAGGATGGCGCGCCAGATGATGACCAGCTTCAGGTGCGGAAAGCGGCGGCCCTTACGTGTGGTCTTCGGCCTGGAGGCCAGGCTCGGCCCATCCTTCATGCGTCCACGCGCCAGGGCGAAGCGACGCCGGAGGGCGCGGTGGAGGAGATCGCGGCCGTCATCATCCGGATCTGCACCACGGTGCTCCGCATCGCGCAAGGTCATCCTCAATCGTGCGATCCGCCAAGCCGGAATGACTTCGAAGGGCGCAGTGTTCATCTCATTTCGCCTTTGAGTCGTTGCTCTCCTACCATGCAGGGGCGGAACTGGTTCCATCCCAGGTTGCCCCTCAACTGCTGCCGGGCTCTTCCGGCGCATGCATTGGCTGCGGCTGGCCGGTGATGCGATTCCACCTCTGGGTAGCGGCTCCTCAGTTCCGCCAGCACGGCTTCAGCCGCGCGACGGTCATGCACGTCGGCCGGATGCACCAGCGTTAGGGTTCTTCCCTACCGTCCTTGAATTGCGTGGTCTTAGCACCGGATCGGGCGCATAATTGTGGGGCTGGGGTGGCCTCTTGGACGGGAGGAAGCAATGAGACAGCTTAACCGTCGCCATGCACTGCTCAGTATCGTCGCCGCATCTTCACTCGTACCTTCCGGCAAAGCTTTCGCTCAAGGAGCAGCGTCACGGGAGGGACGGGAGATTGCCCCCGGCGTTCGTCGCGTGGACTACACGAAACGTGAGACGATGATCCCGAACTATAAGACGGTCGCGATGCGGGACACGATCTACCAACTGGGCGCCAGCACCAGCAGCATGCCGAATGACATGGTCTGTCACATGCTCGAGGGCGAACTGACCGTCGACACAGGCTCGGGCGACAACCTCTACAAAAAAGGTGACGTGTGGTCGTGCGCCAAAGGTCTGCCGGAACGCAGCAAAAACACCGGCAGCGCGGTTGCGACCATGCGCATCATCGACTTTCTGCCCGCATAGCATCTTCTCGTGCTGATTTTGGATATGCCAACTGTAGGAGGAAACCATGACAGAGCTCATGAGCCGCAGATCGGCGGTCACGCTCGGTCTATCAGCCGTCGCCGTGGCGCCGCTCGTCGTGCCAGCACCATCCGCCAAGTCGGCGGGGATCCCAAACTATGGTCCCACTGACGGCAGGGAACTCAGCCCGGGGCGCCGACTAGTGGAGATTGGCGAGATCCCCTCTGAGATGGATGCCTACAAGAGCATCAAGGTCGTCGATGTGGTGTACCAATCCGGAGCCGCCGATCCCAAGGAAGCGGTAATGGATGTCGACATGATGTGCTACATCCTTGCGGGCGAGTTCAGCATCAAGAAGACGGGAAAAGAACCCTACACCGTTAAGGAAGGCGATTTCTACACCTGCGGGAAGGGCAAGACGGACAAGGCCACCAACATCGGTAAGGGGGTCGGGATTCACCGCATTGCCATGCTGATGCCTGCCTAAGCATGTGTCAGCCCTGACTTAGCGAGTAATCTCTAGCCGGCACGGCCGAGCCAGGGCTGCGCATTCCGGAAATGCCTTTGGCGAAGCGCAACAATGAGAGATCAAGGATTGGGCACGTGGGGCAACATGTATCCCGAAGGTCTCTTAATGGCACGCCTGAGACCGAAGGTCGAGGCAACAATCCTTGCTGAAGCGGACCTCCCGAAAGCTCAGGGAATCTCGGTTCCTGACCCGTTGCGGACCTTCAAGCCGCCAACAGCCTACACCGAGTAAGCACAAGACACCGTAAGATTACAGCGAGGCCTGACCGGCTCTGATTTGATATCGGCCGACCCACCAGAAAAGGTTGGTGATCGGATCACGAATTACATATTGTGCCGACATGCTCAACCAAGAGGAGGTTGCATGTTCTTCGTTGTGACGGGACAAGGACTGAATGGGCTGCTGGCGGTCACCTGCGAGACAGCGGCCGCAGCGGTCGAGAAGGCCCGTGCCTTTATTGCTGACGGAGTGCTCGACGTCCTCATCACCGATGCGGACGGGCGGCAGCATCTCCCTGGCGACTTCCACCGCCTCCTGCTTGGCACCCAATCCCTGTAAAGCTGCTTCAAAGCCCGACCAAGCTCCCGCGGAGGGCTTTCCCTGAAAGCCAAGCCAAGCTAGCTGGCGAAGAGGCGGTTCCTTTCCTTTGCAATCGAAGTCACCTGCATGAGCCACCTCACAGCAGCGGTCGGCCTCATCTCCCTGACTGTATCGTCTCTGCATGGGCGCAGACGCCAACCTTGTAATCCGGTATGGGAACCCCATATTGAACTTATCGACTTTGGCCGAACAATCGGGCCGTTTCGCCTTGGCATGCCAGGCGCACGTTCAGACACTCTCCCCAAACATCGACGAACCCGAGCACAGGGCCGCACTTCTGTGCGACCTCATGCTCACGTGCACTCACGCATAGCCTAAGGATACTCCCATGAACACGGGCACAGTAAAGTTCTACAATGACATGAAGGGCTTCGGCTTCATACAGCCGAATGATCGCAGCAAGGACGTGTTCGTCCATGCCACCGCTCTCGAGCGCGCCGGCATGCGCGGCCTCGTTGAAGGCGAGAAGGTTGCCTTCGACACGGCTGAAGACCGCCGCTCCGGCAAGATCGCCGTTAACAACATCGAGATGGCATAAAGTCGTCACTTCGGTGCCGGCTTACCTGCACCGAGCTATTGAGGCCGCTCCCATGAGGAGCGGCTTTTTTGTTTGCATGCGTGGCGCCGCCACTGCGCAGTCTCACACGGAAACCAAAATGCTTCACAAATACAAGATCCGTCAGATGGTGCGCCTCGTGCGTGCGCCGATTCCCGACAGCCGTGCCAGTGGCAGCGGCATCTACGAGGTAACCCGCCTCATGCCGGCTGACGAGACCGGCGAGGTCTCGTACCGGATCCGATCAGGTGCGACGGAGCGTGCTGTTCGAGAGCATGAGATCAGAGCATGAGCGGCTTCCGGGACAAAGGATTTTGCGACTGGCTGAGCACGGCCGAGAGCTGCCACTTCACCCATACCATACCGGAGTGGCGATGAACGAGTTTGAGGAGAACAAGGCGGACACCACTGAACGGGCCGTCGCCGAACGGCACATCGAGGCGGTTCGGCAGCAAGGCGGGATGTTCGTCGAGGCTGTCCGGCGGACCCGCATGCCGATGCTCGTGACTGACGCCACCCTGCCCGGCAATCCGATCGTTTTTGCCAACCAATCCTTCGTCGATCTGTCCGGCTACAGCATGGATGAGCTGCTCGGGCAAGACCCGCACTTCATGAACGGCGAAGGCACCGACCCTGATGCCATCCGGCGTTATGAGGCAGCGATTCTGGAGAGACGGGACGAAACCCTGGAGATCCTCCAGTACCGCGAGGACGGCAGACCGTTTCGGGCTATGCTGTTCGCCAGTCCCGTGGATGACGGCCAGGGCACCATCACCAATCATTTTCTCTCCTACCTCGATATCACCCGACGCTATGACGCCGAAGAAGACCTTCGCGCGCTGACCTCGGAACTGGAGACCCGCGTGGCGGCCAGAACCCGGGAACTGGAAGCCGCCAACACGAAGCTGTCGGCTCTGGTCACCGAGCGGGAGATGCTGCTGGTGGAGGTCAACCACCGGGCCAAGAACAGCCTTGCGATAGCCGCCTCTCTCCTCGCCATCCAGGGCCGACGGCAACCGGATCCGGCCGTGAGGGCCCTCTTCGAGGAAGCCCAGGACAGACTCAACGCAATGGCGCGGGTACACGACCTTCTCAGCAAGTCGGAGAAGGCTCAACGGATCGACGTGTCCGCGTATGTGGGAGACCTATGCGAGGCATTGAGGCCGATCACGGAAAACGATGACCGCATCCGTCTTGAGACAAAGATGGCGGGCGGGATCCTAGTCAACGCCGACACGGCGGTTCCGCTTGGTATCGTGCTCACCGAACTCATTACCAACGCCGTGAAGTATGCTTTTCCCGCACCACGGTCAGGGACGATCCTCATCCAGGCACGCCGCAGCCAACCAGGATGGGTCGAACTGGTCGTCCAGGATGATGGGATCGGGATGTCGAGCCTGCGGGAAGGATCGCTCGGCTATGGCCTCGTTCGGTCTCTCGTTCAGCAGATCCAGGGGGACATCGGCATTCGAAATGAGGCTGGGCTTGTGGTGACACTCACGTTCCCTGAGGCGTCCCAATAGGCGCCAGACCCCAGTCCGGCCGGACATCATCTTGGCCTTAGAAAGGTAGAGGATTGATCCCCATTCCATTCGACATTCCTGAGAAGAAACCTGACATTCGCGCGCTCATTCTGGTTGTCGAGGACGAAGCTCTTGTCCGTATGATGCTGGTCGATGTGCTGGATGATGCTGGTTTCAAGGTCATGGAGGCGGCTCACGCGGACGAGGCGCTCCATATTCTCGCGGCCGCTCCTGACGTCCAGGTGGTCGTCACGGACGTGGAAATGCCGCGCGGGAGCATCAATGGCTTCGAGCTGGCCCGCAGAGTACGGGAGGATCGACAGGACATTGGCGTTCTAATCTCCTCGGGACGCGTGGCTCCCGCACCCGGTGATTTGCCGGAGGGCACCTATTTCGTAGAAAAGCCCGTTAGCCCTGACCGACTGCTTGAGCTGATCCGGGCGCTACTCCTCCAGGGCTGAGAGCGCCACGGGCGAGCATTCCTGATTCTGAAGGAGCAGTATCGGCCTCTACTCTCGGTTACGGGCGATCTGCAAAGATTGCGTCGTTCCGGGCGCGCCATGCTTCGTCCGAGAGCCACTTGTAATCCTGATCGGGCATGTGCGGCACGGTCTTCACCTGCGCCTCGGGCATGGGAAGGAAGAAGCTGTCCCGCTCCTGTGAGACCTTGAGGGAGCGGATCGGCACGACAATGCTGTCCTTGCCGGGGGTGAAGAACCCTCCTGACGCCACAATCGCGTAGTCACGGCGATCCTTCGTGCCGAAGACGACGTTCCGGACCTCGCCCACGATCTTGTCGTCGGCGCTTCGCACCTCTGCGCCAATTATCTGATCCGCCGTCAAGCCAGGGGCAAGCTCGTCAATGTTGATAAGCGGCTTGGCATCCTTCCTGTCACGGCGCCCTTGCACTGCGCCACGCTGGATCTTGGGCTCGCGTGCGCCCATCTGCTTCTCCGCATCCTCCTCGTCGTTGCCACCCAAGGAGTTCATTGGAGGGCCAGAGAGGAGCTCGCGAATGTTGCCCACGAGGCGCTCGCAATCGTCATGACGTCCGTAAGACCAGAGGGTGATCGCGGCATCGCGCAAATTGCGCAGGTCACGAACTGTTTGGCGGTTGGCCTTCCCGCGAAGTTCTGGCCTTTGCAGGATGGCTTCTTCGAGTTTGGCGTCTGCGATCTGGCAATCTGCCATCGCTTGCGTGACACCGAGCATGCTGAGGAGAGCAATTGTAAGGAGAATTGTCGGCGTTTTCATAGGTGGTCCGATCTATAGGAAAGGCAGGTTGCAAGACAAAAGCTGCCTTCTGGCGCCAGTCACACATGTCTTGAGCACTAAGCTGCATCGCGACGTTGGTGCAAATCATGCGGTCGATCCAAGACTGGTGCTGCGCTGATGCAAGCAACTGGTTAAATAATTGAAATAGTTTAAGAATATTTCTCTAGGTATCATACATGATTTCAGCGGGGATGATACGTCAAAATACTTTGTGGTTATTTATTGTGCTCCGCATATGCCCTCAATAAGCCACTGTATGGATCGTATTCATCCGGAAGAAAACGCAGGAAGGACAGCGATATGGAACATCATGCCGATGAGACACAGGACCGCGTGAGGCAGCGCGCCTACGAGCTCTGGGAGAAACACGGCAGCCGCGAAGGCCATGAGGCACAGTTTTGGCAGCAAGCCGAGCGTGAGCTGAACGGTGAAGCGAGCAGTAGCGACACCAGCAGAGGCGTCACCGCGAACGCTCCCTCCGCCAGGAGCGGCTCCGGATCGGACGGTCCCGGCAAAGTGTGACGACAGAAAGCGCAGAGGTTCATGTTAGGCGGATGAATCCCGAGACATCCCTCTGCGCGATCTTCGTGGCTGGTCCGCGCGTCACGCATCTTCTTGCTCATGATCTCGACACGTCGACGCGTTGAATACAGTTCCTTCAGCAGGAGATGCGTGAAGACGCTAGCGCTTGGCGCCCGACAATTTTGCAGGTGCGCTGCCTTTGCCTCGGTTGGCAAAGGTTGAGACCGTCGCGACCGCAGTCTTTGGCTTTTCCTTCTTCGGCTTCTTAGCCTCACGGTTGCCGCGTTGTTCGCCCTTGGCCATGGCTTGTCTCCATTGTTCGTCAGTTCATTGAGAAAAGATAAGCTCAGTCGTGAGTCGAGTTTGTAATGAGGTCGTCTGGCCGCTCCAAGTAGGACACTCTCGACGAGTGCACGTTGAGGATGGCGATGACGGGCGTGGCTTGCCCGAGCTCGTATGCCACCCCGCAGCCAACGCGAATCTGCATGATCTCTCTTTCGTTACAGAGCAGAGTGAGATTCAGCTTACTTCTGATCATGGTTGATCCTGGCCCGGATTGCGCCGGCAGACACCCCGGGTGTGCTTTTCGATGGCCGCCAAAGCGGTGTCGAGGGATGCGAAGGGACCATGCTCGATGCCGAGCATGGTCTCCAAAGCATGGCCACCCGGTTGGATTGTGAACTGCTTAGCGGATGCTTCTGTGATCCGTCCCATCGGACGGCCGAGCAGGTCGGTCAGGCTCCATACCTTGCCATCAATCGTTGGAGTAACGATGATATCCAAGCTTACCTCCGGTTGCGGCGCTGCCGATGGAACTGTCTGAGCCCTCGGTCTCCTTACCAAGGCTTGCAAACGCGGTGTGTTCCGTGCGCTCACGGCTTCGCTGGTCCAGCAGAAGAGGCCACACCCGAGCTGTATTTGGCTAGGCAAGCAGCGCTGGCAGGATGTCGATTATCCAGCCCTCCATTTCATGAAGGCCAACTCGGTAGGCCGATCGTCCGATCAGGACCCGTGGGATCCGGAAGCATCCCGCGCCAGTGCTGCATCGAGAGCGTCCGGCGCGACAGGGATCGCTTGGAATGACCCTGCCCCACCGTGGGTTAGGGGAAGAAAGATCACTGTTGCAACACGGCGGTAGGCCAAGAAGGATAAACCCTCGATAGGTTCCTCGTCTGTCTGGACCGTGTAGCTCCCGGCCAGCTGGGTCTCGTCTAATCCATCCAGCGAGAAGGGTCGCGCGAAGCTGATCGTCTTGGATGTGGTGCGCAAACTCATGGCCATTCTCCGTGGTTCAAGTGGGGGCAGCCTCGACACCGACCTTGTCAGTACAGGCAACTGCGACGAGGCGATTGCCTTCAGATGTTCCGGGTATAGTTGCCCAGCCATTCTCCATAACTGTGTCGCTGCGCTCATCGGAGGAAGCTCCTTTCAGGAGTGCAACCCGCTCCGCGAGTTGCGGATCACGCTTGGATTGGTCGACGCAGATCGAAGCCAGCGCTGCGACCACATCGGTTCGCGATTGCTCTGCGGCCATCTGCCGGGCCGTGCCGCCCGTTGCCCAACCACTCCAGTTGAACCCGATCATAGTCACTGCAATTGCGTCGAATGCCACGCCATGCAGCCCTGGTTTCAGCCATACCGAGGCTCTTATGAGATTATCTTTCGGATCAGGTAAGAAATTATCTTCTCACCAGAAGCAATTAGTATCACGAATATTTCTACATGTGTGGTTTTATTTTTGGTATTAATCGTATGACGCTTAGTTTTCGAGCTTTGAGACTGCAACAACTCAGTTTTTAATGCGGCTTGGCCATCTGGCGGATGACTTAATGACAGTGTCAGGAAGATAAGGTTTGGAGAGAAAAGCAACCTTCTGCGACAAGTCGTCGGGGCCAGGGCGTACCCTCCCTGAGGTGACAACAACCCCGATCCCTGGCCAGGGCTCTTGAACCATGCGGGCCGGTTCAAGGCTGTCCATCGAGCTGGGCATCTCTATATCCGTGACCACCGTCTGCACGTCCGCGGGGGCCCCAACGACGGTCACAACCTGGTCGGCGTTCACTGCCTCAAAGACTCTGAAGGTCTGATCTTGGCACATCTGAGACATTGCGATTTCATCAGCTTTGAAGGGTAAAGCGGACATCTTCAGCAGAGAATTTCCGGAATAGGTTTTCTTACCCTGTGCTGCCTACATGGCACTCAATGAGCAGGAAAACGGTTCGACAGGCTAGTCAGGGCGAGCAATGGCGCTGATTGAGCATTGCGAGGCAACAAACTGGGAGAGGAAAGACCTCCCTCAAATCCAATATGGCATCCGCGGCTTCATGTGGTTCGGGAACTTCGCGCTCATGAGCGGTTCTGCGGACGTGAAAAGCAGTCTTCGACGGAATGCTGGAGGCGTCTCCACGATCTCGATGTCCCGTGCTATGGGTTCCGCGGACCAGAAGTCGGGAATGCCATTGCCCATGAATGGCTCTTCCTGTGTCCAGCGAGGCACCCTGAGGCTCCAGCGCTGGGCCAGATGCTCCCCGATGGCACCGATCCACGCGTCGTTCCAGCCGAGTTCCAGCGGCGCGGGCGCCGGATCGAGCATCGTCTGCTGGGTATCCCTGCTGGGCTCCAGGTAAAACGCCTCCTGGAACTGCCACATCGCGTAATGAAACCAGTCTGGGTTTCCGCGAATGAGTTCAGCGACATCGGCCAAGCACTTCGGCCTGAACTTCAATGGCGGTCCCAGACTGAACCGATCGAGGCCCATCTCGAAAGCTGACAGCTTGTGTTCAACAACCTTCCGCAAGTCACTGTCCTCATCCGTCCTCCTCTGGATGTACGGCATGACAAGCTTTCTTAGGCCCTTACCCGTCCTGATGCCGGCATCGGCTGCGATCCGGAAGGCTCCCTCCAGGTCCTCGACAGTGGTGTCGGGCATTGGACGCATGGTGGCCAGGAACACCATCGCAATCAGGAGGCGGGGCGGAGCCGCCAGCACCCGGAGCCCGGGCCTCTCCCATGAGGGATACATCCCGGTGGGGAAGTCCCCAGACTGCGGGGTGCCATCCCGGCACACTCTAGGCAGGAGGCGCTCGACCCAGCCATCCGGAAGCCATACGACCTGTCCTACCCGGTCGCAGGCCTGTCGGATGGGACCATTCTTGCCGTCGAAGGAGATGTCGACCTGTTCGATGGGGTTGCCGTCATCGTTCCATCCGTAGCGCAGGAGGAAGACGTGGCCGGAGCAGACCATGATCTCGCCAAGCATTCTCCGGTCGCGGAGCTCCTCGCCTACGAGGTTCAGGGCCTTGAGGATAGGATCAGGATTGACGAGCGAGAAGACGGACATCGCGTGACGCCTTGCCGGGGATCGCCCTTTCCAATGCGATTTCTACATCATGGTTTCCGAAAACAACGGGGTTATTTCCGAGGCAAAATAACCGTCCTCGCGGTTTCTCATCAGCCTATCAGCCTCGCTCCGTTACGGGGTAACGGCTGATGGCGCATCCCACCCGCCCTAGAGAACCGAGTAAGGAACCCAGTACCTAGAAGGTGCCGGGTCTAAGCCGCTGGTATATCAAAGTTGATGGTTACTCATGCCTGAGCAACCTCAAAGGAGGCAGGCGACACAGATCAGGTCAGCATAGAGCTGATCAACACTCTGGATCAGGAGATAGAAAGGACTTGCGCATACTCCCGCGCCAGATCCAACCACATTGTGATCATCAGATCTCCTCACACATCATCGCGTTCGCTGCCATTGCGGCCGTTGAAAGCAAGGCGCAGGAAGGCCTCAGCGGTAGGGACGGGAACACCGTATGTCTGCTCCCCGATGCTGTACTCCCGATCGCACCGGATTTGTTCTACTGATAAGGCAAGGTCCTACTGCCATAGGAAGTGATGATATAGGCACGCGAAGGGACGGGGCAGCACGCGATTTCTTCCGGGTGGGAGCGGAGGAGGCTCGTCCCGTATCAATCCTCTTGATCAGGCGGGGAAGGTGCCATCGGCCGGAGCGGCTGTCACGAAAGACGAGTACAGGACCTATGAACCGCTACTGAGCGCTCCTCGACGTCGACAAGGATGAAGCCGTTGAACTGGTGAATGTCAGATAGAGGAGGCTGAGCGTCGACTCCTGAACAGGAGACCCCAGATCAAAAGGGGGACGATCGCTCCAAGGACAGCTACTATCAAACCGGTGCTGTCCTCCGCCTGATACCAGCCTGCCTCTTGCCCCAGATATGAGGCTGCTATGGCGCCGATCATGCCAAGGAGGCCGGTCAGCATGAGCCCGAACGGTCCCTTTCTGCCGGGTATAACCAGTCTAGCGATGACGCCGGCGGCCAAGCCGAGCGTCACGGTCCACATGATGCTCATGAGAGCTCCTGCCGAGAGACATCGTCCAGAGAGTCAACCCTAGTGTCCGGTCAGGGTTGTAGCCAGGATGCTGCCATCCCGCACATGGTTAGCAGTGTGAGGCAATAACTCTGCCTCAGGTCGGCCGCGGCACGAAGAAAACAGGACCGCTGATCTCGCGAAGGTCCATCAATGGCACGTCCCAGATGTGGACCGAACTTTCGCTTTGGACAGGAACATAGGACGGCGCTCAAGGTCCGCGAATTTCAATGCCTGACCCAACGCGGACTTTCAGGTCCGCTCGCTTAGCGCGACACCAAGCTAAAGTGCTCCCGCAGGCTGACAGATTGAAAAAAGCAGTTCTTGCGCTGCTTCGCTTGCAGGTCTCTCATGGGGCTGGCACCGTACCCTGATGGCACACCCCCCTCTCTCGGGCGAGACCGCCTCCCTCGCAGCATGGCTTCACCAGCAGGCGCTGACGGGAGCCACTGCTGAGACAATCCTCGAAGGATTATGCGGGCAGGCGCTTGCCCTGGGCCTCGATCTGGATCGAGCGGTTGTCGCCTACCTTGTGCTCCATCCGCAGTTTGACGGCATGACCTTTACCTGGACCCGGGAGACAGGCCGGGCAGAGCGTCAGGCCGCCACACAACCGGATATCCGACGCTTGCCCTCGCCCTTCCTGCACATGCAGACCACTGGCACGGAGGAGTTGCGGTACCAGCTCAATGATGGTGGGGAGCCGCTCCCGTTTCCGCTCCTCAGTCATCTTCGCAGCTTGGGCTTTACCGACTATCTCGCCTTCTTCCAGCCGTCCGGCAGCTCTGCGGATCCGACTCTTTGGCCGGATTTGGCGCCTGGGACTGTCATGCGCGCCGGCGTGACAGGCTCCTTCAGCACCGCTCGCCGCGATGGGTTTACCGAGTGCGAGCTGGAGGTCCTCCGAGCCCTTGTTTTGCCATTTGCAGTCGCGGTCAAGGCTGCGGCGACGGTTGACATGGCAGAGATCCTCCTTGGCACGTATCTCGGGGCGGTTAGCGGCCGGAGCGTCCTGCACGGCCATGTGCAGCGCGGCCACGGCCGCCGCATCCACGCCGTGATCTTGTACAGCGACATGCGGGACTCAACAGTCTTAGCTGCCAGCGCATCGCCTGAGACCTACCTCGCGACACTCAACGCATACTTTGACTGCGTCGTTGACGCGATCGATGCCCAGGGTGGCGAGATCCTGAAGTTCACGGGGGACGGCGTGTTGGCGATGTTCCCCTTCGAGGAGGGCACGCAAGCTGGGACGAACGCCTCTGGGCTTGCGCTCGCGGCAGCACGGGATGCTCTCGGTCGGCTAGGAGACGTCAACGCCCATCGCGCCGCGACCGGGGCGGGCGAGATCCGCTGCGGCATTGCCCTCCACGCTGGGGACGTAATGTATGGCAACGTGGGTTCGGCGCGGCGCCTCGACTTCACGGCCACGGGCCCTGCCGTCAACGAGGTCTGTCGCCTGGAGGCCCAGTGCAAAGCGCTTGCTGTGTGCCGCTTGTGATCTCAGACGTCGCCGCATCGCTCTACGGCGGCCCCCTCCAGTCGCTCGGATGGCACGAGCTCCGAGGGGTGGGACGGGCCATCGAAGCCTTTTCGCTACCTGAGCTCTGCGGGAGGCCCAGCACCTGACGTCAGGTGCCACCCGGATAGGAACCGGTCAACACGAAGGTCCGCCAGTGGCACGAGGCAGACGAAAGCCGAACTTTGGTAGTTATAGGGTAAGCTGACCTTCATAAGGCCAAGCCCAACGGCTCAGTTTGATCCAAAGACGACCTTCAAATGCCAAGCTCCTATGCGACCCTGATGCACCTTGCTAGCAGCGAGAGAACCTTCCCTCCACACTACTTGAGTCGTGACCCATCATGAGCCAGCGGACCTGCAGGCGAAGAGTCGCGATCAAGGCTTGTGGGTGCTCTCGTTGCCCCAAGCTGGAGGTTCAGCGCCAGATGATATGTTTACGATAGGCCCGTCGAGGTCAGGGTGTTCTCAGGCTTGGCCTCGCGACCGATGAAGCAACTGCGGGCGTTTGGGTGGCAGCCACCGGCGTCAGGCTCGAAGGTGGCGCGCACAGGCCGGCCATGTGGATCAGGCCATACCCATAGGTCGGATCCCATCCGGGTTTGCCGAGATCGCGGGTGTGCTGCTCCAAGTGAGCCTGAACCGCTTTAGCGTGTAATTGCGGGTTGGAGGCAAGCAACAGGCCTGCGGCGGCTGACACGAAGGGGACCGCATAGGACGTTCCCGTCCTTATGGTGCCGCTGCCCTCGGACGAGGCCGTCCAGACATTCACCCCAGGTCCTGCAAGGTCGATGTAGGCACCCTGTGTGGCACGGCGATAGACGTTCAAGTCCTGATCCACCGCCGTGACCGCGATGACACCGGGAAAGGCCGCCGGATACGCCGGCTCCGCGCCGGCACCGTTGTTGCCCGCAGCGGCAATGACCACAATGCCCTCGCCTTGGGCTGCCTCAATGGCGTTTTGGAGAACTGCGTTGGCCGGGCCTGACAGGCTCAGGTTGATCACCCGCACGCCGCGCTCGGCCAAGGCTTCGATGGCCGACACAAGCGACATCACGTCAGTCCGATCGGCGGTGCCGCCGTCGCGGTAGAAGGCATCTACAGCAACGAGCTTCGCCTCCGGCAGTAGGCCCGGCGTTGAGCTCCCCGAACGCCCTACCAGGAGAGCGGCAATCGCGGTGCCATGCTCCGGCAGGGATGCGTCAGCATGGAGCGCAGGACGGGCCAGAACCTCAATAGCTTGACCCTTGAGCGCATCGTTGTCGAGGTTGATGCCGGTGTCGATCACACCAATGAGGGGCGTCGGGCCGCATTGGGTGGCGCGGGCTGCCGACCAGCTCACCAGAGCAGTGGCTTGGCACTCGGCGCCGGTGCACGTCCCCAGGTGTTCATCGAGATAGTAGAAGTGGTCGAAATCGGTCGTGGCACCCGCATCGACCAACTGGATGGCTTGCCTGGCCTGGATCGGGGAGGTGCCTTGGGGCGCGCGCAGTCGGACGATCTGTGCGGTCATGCGGCCTGCGGTCTGGGTCTCGATCTGAAAACCTTGCGCGGTGAGCCGGGCCAGAGCGTCGCGCGACAGGCCTGAGGCCACAATGGATTCCGCGGCCTGCCGCGGCTTGGGGCGGGGGTCGACATCGTCGACCACGATAGAGGTGCCAGTTTGCACCACGGCCGTCGGGCTTGTGTTCGGTGTTATTGCTGGCGCTGGAGAGGCCGCCTGGCCTTGGCTTGACGCCTGTGGGTTCGAGGCGGGATTTGTGCCTCGGCCCGTTGAGGATGAAGAGGGACTCGCAGGCCTCGCAGGGGCTTGGCTTGCTGTTTGCGGGTTAGATGTTGGGACGGTGCTCTGACGCGTCGCTGGCGGGCTGGGAGGAGCTACTGCTGGAACGGCCTTGGTCGCTGGTGACACCTGTGCTGTCGTTGGGGCCGGAGGGGGGAGCGGCGCTTGGACTGGTGCCGCCCGATTGGCAGGGATCGTGCCCTTGCCCTTTTGGATTGGGGTGCTGCCTGCCACAGCCTTGGCGCTGGCCCGTTGGCTGTTACTTGCCTTGCTGGCTTTCGCGGAGCTCCCGATGCTTCTGCCAGCGGTCGCCTTGCCGCTGGCCTTCGCGGCGGCAGCGCCCTGCGCCCCGGCCTTCCCGTTCTTGCCGGCTGGGATGACCCAATCGTTGACTACGCTGCTGCTGTCGTTGCTCTTCTTGCCACTGATCGCATCAGCGTTCGAGCTCTTGCCTCCAACCCCACGGCTGCTGCCTCCGGTTTTGGAGCCGCCCTGACTGGGGCCGAGGCCGCCTGCGACTCCCCCGCCAGGACTGCTGCCGTTGCCGCGACCGCTGTTGTTGCCAACGGTGCCTCCGAGCCCTCCCGCGGCCCCGATGCCACCTCCGACGATGCCACCGCCACCTGAGCTGTTGCCGCGGCTGCCTCCGTTGCCAAGACCACTGCCGCCGCTGTTGCCAACGCTGCCTCCGAGGCCGCCACTCCCACTATTGCCAAGACCACCGCCGACGCTGCCGCCGGAGCTATTGCCATGGCCAGTCCCGCTACCTAGCGCTCCGCCACCGATGCCTCCAACGCCCCCGCTGTTGCCAAGGCCAGCTCCGCCGCCGAGGCCACCATCATTCGAGCTTCCTTTGCTCCCGCTATTGCCGTTGCCGCCGGGGCCTGCACCCCCTCCGGCTGCACCACTGCCGGCACTAGCTCCGCCACCGCCGGGACTGCCATCGCTGCCTTTGCCGCCGTTTCCTTTGCTGCCACCGTCACTGCCTTTGTCGCCACCGTTGCCGTTTCCTCCACCGTTACCATTGCCGTTCCCGCCGCCATTCCCATTACCATCACCACCCTTGGCAAGCGCAGACCCGTTGAGGATGGGAAGGCTGAACCCATGGCCGAGATCCAGTTGAACGCAGAGGGGCAGGGCAGCGGCCGTGCCTGCAATCGTAACAAGGATATGTTGCCACCAGCGTGCCATGATCATCTCTCGTGACCGGCGCTTCGGCGCCTGCTAACTGCGCCACAGCCATGCGTTAGCGCACCGACGAATTCACAGGTGCGCCAAACAAAGTACTGACCACCCCGCGTGTACCGTATTCGAGATGAACGAAAGCCATCAAATCACTTATTGTGTCGAACCCTAAGCTTGGCAATAAACGGCCAATACGCGAAGCGGAAGAGACAGTAGCCTCTGCAGGGTATCGGTCGCTGCAACCCATCAATGCAAAGGGATCCTTATCAGGCGGTCGGACAGTGAGTTCGTGAACAAAGGGCAGTTAGCAAGCCCGGGTCACGTCCCTATCGAATGCAGCGGCCCGCGTGGTCGAGCTGTTCTCGTGTCAGTGGAGGATTTGTGCCACCGGTGCTGCTGATGAAGCCGCTGTAGCCAAGGAGTTCCGATTGGGCACCAACGATCCCTGCCTCCATGCCCCCGTATGGGAGGGCCATGTTTGGGCAGATGGAGGGGCCACGTAGACCCAAGCCGAACCACGCACGACGCTCTCTGTTCAAGCGTCGAACGGCCTCAAAAGGATCATCCTCCTGAATTGCCGATGGGGGTGCATGGCGAAGCCACAATGCAGGTCAGTAATGAGTAGCTGATCGCGTGCTCCGCCCTAGGCGCAACATAGTCTGTGAGCATGGCGCCTCCAAGGGACAGATTAAACTAAAACCAAGACACGAAGATCAGCGCAGGCGCGTCTGACCGGCGCAATTAAGGGAAAAGCCATGCTTCGGTTATCACTCATGTCCATCATCACAATTGCATTGTTGGCAACTCAGCCAGCCTTTGCCAAGGGCGGCGGTGAAGGGGGGAACGGTGGCGGTAATGCCGGTGGCGGTGGTCAGGGCAATGACAACGGTGGCGGCAAAGGGGGCGGTGGCTCCGGTAACGGGAATAGCGGTGGTGGTCAGGGAAGCGGGAACAGCGGGGGTAACGGCAACGGAAACAGCGGCGGTGGTGGAAGTGGCGGGCGAGGTGGCGCACAGGGCAATGGAAGTAGTGAAGGCGGGAGAGACAGCGGAAATAACAGCGACGGTGAGAGGAGTAGTGGAAATAGCGGCGGCACCAGCGGCGGTCAGGGCAATGGAAATGGCGGGGGTAAAGGCGGTGGGGGCGCTGGAGGCGGCAGTAGTCAGGGTGCTGGGAACAGTGGCAGTGCCAACCCAGGCAATGGAGGCAGCAGCGCAAACGCCGGGGGAGGTGGCAGGGGCAATGGGGGAGCTGGAGCTGGCGTCGGCCAAGGGGCTGGGAACGGCAGCAGTGCTGGCAGCGCTGGAGGTGGCGGCAAGAGCGGTGGCAGCGCTGGAGCTGGTCGTAATCCGAGCGCCGGGACCAGTGGCAGTGCCAGCCAGGGCAATGCAAGCGGAGGCAGTACTGGTACCAGAGGCCCTGGGAGCGCTATAGGCACAAGCAGTCAGACCAGCAACAACGGCAGCGGAAAACCGGGAGGAGCGTCGGCTCCAGCATCCATATCCGCAGCACCAGATACGCCAAGCACAACGAGTTCCCGCGCAGCACCGGCCGAAGTAAGTTCACAACCGACGCCAACTGCGGCAAGTACACGAGCAACGCGAGCTGTCGCAGCTTCAACAACTGTGACGGCAACATCGCCATCCCTTAGTGTCAGCAGAAGCAGTACCGCCTTGGCCTTGCCGTCCTCCCTTGTGCCACGTCTTGAAACATCAGGCTCAGAAACTGCAAGCTTTGTGGAGCCACTCGTCCGGCGGGTCGGTGTTTCAAGCCGGATTGTCCAGGCCTGCCGTACCTCCATTGTGACGGCAGCGCTTCCGTACGGGGCTGTGCAGGTGGATGCAGCCAGTGTCGGGCAGGCGAGCCGCACACCAGACGGAGGGCTCACGGCCCCCATCGCTGTGAGAGTTGTTTACGCCCGGGCGAGTTCACGCCAAGTCCGCCGATCTCACGTGGCATGCCGGCTCAACGCTGCCGGCACAGTTGTGGCTCTCCGCTGATGAGGTGTCCGCCGGGCAGGCACAGGCTCTGTCTCACGGTGAATCTTCCGAACTATAGAGGCGGAGTGTAAGTCTACCCATGGTAGTAGGCCAGAGTTTGAGGTGAAAGCCAACCAGCTGATTCTCAGTCCGAAGCGTAAGTTGCAGCTGATAGACGCCATCCTAAACGTCTGTTCCTGGCACCTCCCGGAAGTAAGCCGCAGGTCGGCTTAGGGCAGAAAAAGCTGACATTCCCGAAAACCAAGGATCGTCGCTGGATGACCCAGAGCTGTCCTTCGTACGTCAACTCTCTGGTCACCACCTGTTATGCCAAACATTCAGGCACTTGGGTGCATCAATGGAGCAAGGGCGTCGCTCCTTGTAACAGGGCGGGACCATTGTTCCGGATCGCTGCATACGCCTGTACAGGTCTGGGGAGGCCCCGGGAAAAAGCCCAGATCCGAGGGTTGTCGGCGCACTAGCCGCCGTAGCGGCTCTCCGCTTGCACGGCATGCCTTGTCGGTCGAGAACTACCTCGGCCAGCCCGCATGGAGGCGGAACCGCCGTGCTCGAGACGCTGCGGTCAAGAGTGCTGAGGAAGAACGCTCATCTTTTGGCGGAAAATGGCTGACAAATTGCTTCGGACGGCTATTGTCCACCTGAGGCCTCTGCCATGCGGAACCGTCCACATGTTCCAAGGTCTAAATGACCACAGGCCGTTCTGTCGAGGTAAGCCCGATCATGTCGATGACGTCGCAAGCGAGCAGCAATGCAGTGCTCGAAACCGCTGCGCCTGTGGCTGCGACCGACGAAGTGAAGGCGATTGCGCTTCAGCATTTCGGCATTCGCGGCGACCCAACCCGGCTGCCAGGCGAGCGGGATAGCAACTTCCACATCAGGACAGAGGACGGCAATCATTTCCTCCTGAGGATCAGCAATCCTGTCGAAGACCGACAGGTGACGGGTTTCCAGACCAAACTCCTGCTGCACATCGAGCAGACCGACCCCTCGTTGCCTGTGCCGCGCATTATCGGATCCGTCGAAGGCACGCCCGAAATCATCCTCGCGCTTCCGGGTCAACCGCCAAGCGTCGTGCGCCTCTATACGTTTCTCCAAGGCGTCCCCCTGCACAAAACACCGTCCAGCCCACGCCAGCAGCGGAACATGGGCGGAGTGCTCGCCCGGATCGATCTCGCCATGCGGGAGTTCCAGCACCCGGCTTCGAACCACGAGCTGATGTGGGACATGAAGCATGCCCACCGCCTGCGTCCCCTGCTAGTGCATATCGAGGACCTGCAACGGCGGGCTCTGGTGGAACAATTCGTCGACCGATTTGAGCAGTTCGTGCTACCCGCCATACCGAACCTGCGCACGCAGGTCATCCACAACGACCTGAACCCGTACAACGTGCTCGTGGCAGACTGCGATCATGATCGTGTGACCGGCGTGATCGACTTCGGCGATGCAGTGTTGGCTCCTCTGGTGAACGATCCCGCGGTCGCTGCCGCTTATCGGAATGTGGATGCCAGACATCCCCTTGAAACTGTCTCTCAGTTCATTGCCGGATACCATGCCGTTCTTCCGCTTGACGACGCTGAGTTCGAGATCCTGTTCGACCTCGTGGCGACGCGCATGATACTGACGGTGTTGATCACAAGCTGGCGCGCCGCAATACAGCCGGAGAACCGCGAATACATCCTGCGCAACGTGCCGTCAGCCTGGGCAGGGTTGGAACGACTCGCCGCCTTGGACCGCGCCGAAGCGCAAGCCTACCTTCGTCGAAACAGCTGCCCGGAGTGACCGATGTCCATGATCAACGCCTATGATCCCGCCAAAGCCACCGAAGTTGGTGCACGCGAGCAAGAGATCATCGCCCGTCGCCAGCGCCTGCTCGGGCCCGCCTACCGGCTGTTCTATGCCAACCCGGTCCATGTGGTGCGCGGGGAGGGCGTTTGGCTCTATGATCCCGATGGCCGGACTTATCTCGACGTTTACAACAATGTGGCGTCTGTCGGCCATTGCCATCCGCACGTCGTTGCTGCGCTGTCCAAGCAGGCGTCCATCCTCAACACTCATACCCGCTACCTCCACGACATGGCTCTCGATTACGCCGAGAAGCTTCTCGGCTATTTCCCAATCGAGAACCCGCAGGTGATGTTCACTTGCACGGGCAGCGAGGCGAACGATCTGGCCTTGCGGGTGGCCAAAACGCACACGGGTGGCACCGGCGTCATCATCACCGACTTCGCCTACCACGGCGTTACGAGCATCATCGCAGAGATGTCGCCTTCGCTCGGTACTGGGATGCGGCTCGGGGATCACGTGCGCACCGTGCCGGCACCGGACCAGTACCGAACGAACGGGCAGGACGTGGGCGCAACCTTTGCGCAGCATGTTCGCTCCGCTATCGAGGATATGAGATCCCATGGCATTCGGCCCGCAGCGTTGATCGTCGACACGATCTTCTCAAGCGACGGCGTGTTCTCGGATCCGGCAGGTTTCCTGAAGCCAGCGGTTGAGGAAATCCGCAAGGCCGGCGGGATTTTCATCGCGGACGAGGTCCAGCCCGGTTTCGGCCGCACAGGTGAGGCCATGTGGGGCTTCCAGCGCCATGGGATCGTGCCCGATATCGTGACCCTCGGAAAGCCCATGGGCAACGGTCATCCTGTAGCCGGCATGGTGGCAAAGCCTGAGGTTCTGGACGAGTTCGGGAAGCGCGCGCGCTATTTCAACACCTTCGGCGGCAATCCCGTTTCCTCGGCAGTCGGTATCGCCGTTCTGGAGGTCATCGAGCGGGAAGGGTTGGTGGAGAACGCCCGCAGCGTGGGCATCTATCTCCGACAAGGCCTGCAGGATTTGGCTAACCGCTACCAGATCATCGGCGATGTGCGCGGGGCCGGTCTGTTCGTCGCCGTAGAGTTGGTGCGGGACCGCGCCACCAAGGAGCCCGCGCCGCAGGAGACGGCGGCCCTGGTGAACGGCCTGCGCGAGCGGCGCGTGCTCATCAGCGCGACGGGACGTGCGGCGAACGGCCTGAAGATCCGGCCGCCGTTAGTCTTCTCGAAGGCGAACGCCGACCACTTCCTCTCTGCCATGGACGAGACCCTGGCTGGTATCGTCTCTCGGGCCTAAGCATCCCGATAAACAGCAAGCGACCGGCGCTGCCGCCGGTCGTTGAAGGTTTAGTTTCTGCCGGTCGGGAGATTAGATCGGCCCGTTCTTCAACAACTGCTCACGGCTCCAGCGGAGGGCGGCCGCGCGGCGATGCCCTTCGAGACCTTCGCTCTCGCTCTGGCGGCAGGCAGGCGGCGCAACCGCCGCAACACCGCGCTCGTCAAGCCACTGGTGCGTGCAGACTTTCACGTAGGAGCCGACCCACAAGCCACCTGTGTAGCGGCCGGCTCCCATGGTCGGCAGCGTGTGATTGGTGCCGCAGCACTTGTCCGAATAAACCACGCTGGAGAGCGGCCCGATGAAAAGCGAGCCGTAGTTACGCAAATTCTTGGCAGTCGCATGCGGATCGCGCGTGTGCACCTGCAGATGCTCTGCCGCGATGAAGTCCGAATACGCGATCATCGCCTCCTCGTCAGCGCAGACGGCGATCTCTCCATAGTCGCGCCAGGCTGGGCCGGCGACGTTTGCCGTCGACAAGTTCTGCAACTGGCGCTCAACTTCAGTGAGAGTGGCCTCAGCCAGCTTCCGGCTCGTGGTGATGAGGCCCACCCGGGTGCGGATGTCGTGCTCGGCCTGTGCCAGAAGGTCCACCGCGATCATCTCCGGATCGCCCGTCTCGTCCGACACCACGAAGATTTCACTGGGGCCGGCAAGCTGGTCGATGCCAACAGGGCCGAACACCTGGCGCTTCGCCTCGTTGACGAAGGCGTTGCCGGGGCCCACGATCTTGTCAACGGCCGGCACAGTCTGCGTGCCATACGCCATCGCGGCGATCGCCTGTGCGCCGCCGATGCGGAAGATTCGGTCGGCCCCGGAGAGATGGCATCCGGCGATCATGGCCGGGTGGGCAGTCGGCGGAAGGCATGCGATTACCTCCTCGCAACCAGCAACCTTCGCGGGCACGATTGTCATGATCGGAGCAGACAGGAGGGGATAGCGACCGCCAGGCACGTAGGCGCCGATGGATTTGATCGGGATAACGCGGTGCCCCAGGTTGAGGCCCGGCAGGGCTTCGATCTCAAGGGGTAAGATGGTGCCGAGTTGAGCCTGTGCGAATACGCGGACGCGCTCGATGGCGAACTCGGTGTCCTGTCGGGTCTGCGGATCAAGGTTGCGCACGGCCTTGGCGCGCTCTTCGTCGGTGACTTCAAAGGCGGCCACATCGACCTTGTCGAACGCGTTGCCGTACTCCCGCACAGCCACGTCCCCCCGCGTCCGCACTGCGCCGATGATATCACGAACGGTGGCTTCGATCTCGCGGTTGTCCGTATCAGCGTTACGCTTCGGAGCTTTGAGATGTGTGACCTTTTCGGTCAGAGTCGACATCGATCGTAACATTGTTTGTTCCTTTTGGCCGGGCCCAACTCTCGATGATGTGGTGGCGCTTCTCAATTGGCTCTGACCCTCTTGTTCAGTATTCTAACCATGCGTAAGGTGGCGAAGGCGATGGGCAGCCCGGGATTTGTCCAAACCGGATCAGGTTTCGACGGGCAAGGCTCTCAAGCCAAGAAGAGGTAGGCATGCCGAAGATTGGGACACGGCTCAGGGAACTTCGCCGCCGGCGGAACCTCGGAGTCCGTGAAGTGGCCCTGAGATCCGGCATCTCACATTCCTCGATCTCGCTTATTGAGCGGGACTGTATGAGCCCCTCGGTCGATACTCTTAGCGCCATTCTGGATGCTCTCGGCACCACGCTCACCGGCTTCTTCTCGGACCTGAACTCCACCGTGCCGCACTCGCCGTTCTACGAGGCGAGCGAATGGGTCGAAATCGGCAAGGCGCAGACGATCTCATATCGCATGCTGGGAATGAATCATCCCAATCGGCAGATCCTGATGCTGCATGAGACCTACGCAGTCGGGGCCGATACGGGAGAGCCATTCTCCCACTCGGCGCAGGAAGCCGGGACAGTGCTGCACGGTGCCGTTGAGGTCACAGTGGGCGACGAGTTCCGTGTTCTCAAGGCAGGGGATGGTTACTATTTCGACAGCCGGATGCCTCACCGCTTTCGCAACGTTGCCAACGAGCCGAGTACCGTTCTTAGCGCCGTTACGCCGCCGACCTACTAAACTAAGAGCTGACGGGTTCAACCAGATTTATGTTTAATATTTTCACCGCTTCGGAGCCAAGACGCTTTCACCTGCGACCGTGGATGTGCTTGCCTGCAGAAGGAACCAATAACCAGAGAGGGATCCAATCATGACACTCGCCAACAAACTGACGCTTGTCGGCTGCCTCACAGCCCTTGTTGCGGGCGCAGCCGTCACGTCTGCTCAGGCTCGCGATCTCACCATCGTGTCATGGGGAGGCAACTACCAAGACGCGCAGAAGAAGATCTATTTCGAGCCCTTCGCCAAGAAGACCGGCAAGCCGGTTCTCGACGAGACCTGGGATGGCGGCATCGGCGTGATC
Source organism: Microvirga soli (assembly GCF_016734765.1). Taxonomy (GTDB): domain Bacteria; phylum Pseudomonadota; class Alphaproteobacteria; order Rhizobiales; family Beijerinckiaceae; genus Microvirga; species Microvirga soli. The sequence continues at coordinate 25,434 of NZ_JAERQE010000029.1, forward strand.
GCTGCCAAGATCAAGGCGGGCGTACCGAACTGGGACGTGGTGCAGGTCGAGTCCGAGGAGCTCGCGCTCGGTTGCGCGGACGGTTATTATGAGAAGCTCGATTGGAGCAAGCTCGGTGGCAAGGACGCCTACCTTCCGGCCGCTGTCAGCGATTGCGGCGTAGGCGCCATCGTATGGACGACCGCCCTCAGCTATGACGCGAACCGCTTGAAAGAAGCGCCGCAGTCCTGGGCCGACTTTTGGGACACCAAGAAGTTCCCCGGCAAGCGCGGCTTCCGCCGTGGCCCCAAATACGCGCTTGAGTTTGCCCTGATGGCTGACGGCGTGCCTCCCGCGGATGTCTACAAGGTGCTGAGCACGTCAGAGGGCGTCGATCGCGCGTTCAAGAAGCTCGATGAGTTGAAGCCGAACATTGTATGGTGGGAATCGGGCGCTCAGCCGCTGCAGCTCCTGGCGTCCGGCGAGGTGGTCATGACTACCGCTTATAACGGCCGTATCTCGGGCATCAACAAGACCGAAGGCAAAAACTTCAAGGTCGTATGGCCCGGCAGCCTCTACGCCATCGACAGCTGGGTGATCATGAAAGGTAGTCCGAACAAGGACGCCGCGATGGATTTCATCGCCTTCGCGAACGTTCCGGAAAACCAAGTGAAGCTGCCTGAATACATTGCTTACGGCCTTCCGAACAAAGCGGCCGCAGCTGCCGTGCCGGCAAACCTGCAGAAGGACCTTCCGACCGCGCCTGACAACCTGGCAGGCGCGGTGCCACTCGACGCCGACTTCTGGATTGACAACATCGAGGAGCTCAACAAACGCTTTAACGCTTGGCTCGCAAAGTAGCAGCGAGGCAATCCACGCGAACAGGAGCGGGTGGTATGCGAGCTTCAGAGACTCGATGCGGCGCCTGATCCATCACTCTGCTCCTGGCGTGGCCAATGCACCTTTAAATTGAGGCGCGGGCGAAAGCCCGCGCCTCTTCTGCGGAAAGATGGCTCTTGCCGTTATGTTCGAGCTGAGGGCGCAGGATGCAGCACCCGTCAAGGCTTCATCCGCGGCAATCACAATCAAGGGCATAGCAAAATGCGACCTTTCATTCAGTTCGAGTCGGTCTCGAAAGCCTTCGGCAGTGTCACCGTGGTAAACGCGCTCGATCTCGCCATCGAGAAGGGCGAGTTCGTCAGCCTTCTAGGCCCGTCCGGCTCCGGTAAAACCACGATCCTGATGATGCTGGCGGGATTCGAACGACCGACACAGGGCGCAATCTATCTTGACGGCAGACGTATCGATCATCTGCCGCCTTACCGCCGGCAGATGGGCGTCGTGTTCCAGAACTACGCCCTTTTTCCACACATGAGCGTTGCCGAGAACGTTGCCTTTCCGCTTGAGATGCAGCGCGTGCCGCGTGCCGAGATCGCCGAGCGGGTCGAACGCGCGCTGGACATGGTGAAGCTCAAGCAGTTGAAGGACCGGCGGCCTTCGCAACTCTCTGGCGGCCAGCAGCAGCGCATCGCGCTCACGCGGGCCCTCGTGTTCGAGCCGAGCGTGATTCTTATGGACGAGCCGCTCGGCGCGCTCGACAAGCAGCTACGGGAACACATGCAGCTGGAGATCCGTGAACTGCACAAGCGCCTCGGCCTCACCATCGTCTTCGTGACCCACGACCAATCCGAGGCACTCACGATGTCGGACCGCATTGCGGTGTTCAACGCGGGGCGGATCGAACAAATCGACGACCCTCAGATAATTTACGACACGCCGCGCACACGCTTTGTGGCGGAGTTCATCGGCGAGACCAACCTGATCGAGGCCAAGGTCGCGAGCGTCGACGATCACGTGGCCCGTATCTCCCTCGGCGCCGGCCTCAGCGCGCGTGCGCATGCCGGGAATGGTCTTTCGGCTGGCCAGACGGCATCCTTCTCCCTGCGTCCCGAGCGGATCCGTCTCGGGGCAGTGCCAGAGGGGAGCAACGCGCTCGACATGACCATCGCCGACTGCATCTATCACGGGGATCACATGCGGGTTCAACTCACCCGTGACGATTTCAGCTTGGTAGCGCGGTGCGAGCGGCTAGCTGGAAACTGGACTGTCGGCGCCTCAGTCGTCGCCTCGTTCGACCCCAGCGATTGCACGGTGCTCACACAATGAAAGCAGCTATACTTCGCGAGCGCTCTGGTGCCCTGCTGCTGGTCTCGCCAGTCCTCGTCTTCATGGCCGTTTTCTTCCTGTGGCCCCTCTGGGCGATGGTCACCGCCGCCTTCGTCGACGACGCAGTCAGCAAGGTTCTGCCGCGAACGGCGGCCATTATTGTTTCCTGGGATGGCCAGGGTATTCCCTCGGAAGCAGCCCAAAAGGCATTCGTGCAGGATCTCACGGCCGCCACGGACGAGCAGGCTCTAGGCGAGGCCGTGCGCCGGCTCAACAGCGCGGCATCGGGCTTCCGCACCCTGCTCGGGCGGACCATCCCTGCAGTCAAAGCCGCGTCTGAACCCGCACAGGTTGATCTTCTCACGGTCGATCCGCGCTGGAAGGACACACGCTTCTGGGTAGCGCTCAAGGAAGCGATGCCGCCCTATACGGATCGTAACATCCTGGCCGCCGTCGACATGAAGCGCGATGGATCGGGCAGCATCGTGCTTGAGGGTGCGGACGCCTCGGCTCACCGCCTCATCATGCTGCGCACTCTTCTGGTCGCGGCCATGGTGACAATCGCCTGCGCTGCCATTGGGCTTCCCTACGCGATGCTTGCGGCTTCGCTGACAGGGTGGAAGCGGTCGGTTCTCCTGCTTGCGGTTGTCCTGCCGCTCTGGACATCGCTGCTTGTGCGTACGGCCGCCTGGTTTATCCTCCTGCAGAACGAGGGCCTCATCAACCGTGCGCTGCAGGCTATCGGGCTCATTGATTCTCCACTGCCATTGATTTTCAATCGGCTCGGCGTGGTAATCGCCATGACCCATGTGCTTCTACCCTTCATGGTGCTGCCGATCTACAGCGTCATCCTTGGTATCCCGGGTAACCTCATGTCTGCTGCGCAGTCGATGGGAGCAGGACCGGTTCGAGCGTTCTGGCGCGTGCTGCTGCCCCTGAGTCTGCCAGGTCTTCTCTCGGGATCGCTGCTCGTCTTCATGGTTGCCATAGGCTATTACATCACTCCAGCGCTGCTCGGTGGAGCGAACGATCAAATGATCAGTTCCGTGATTGCGTTCTACGCAACCGGCACCGCCAACTGGGGGCTGGCAGGCGCTCTCGGCCTGATCCTCCTCGTGGTAACCACCATGCTCTACACCATCTATGGGCGCTTCTCGACGTCCTCACGATTGCCGGGAGCTTGAGGCTATGTTTCGAGCGCTTCAGTTCACCTTCGGAGCCGCGATTGTCATCTTCCTGTTGATGCCAATCTTCGCCATCCTGCCACTGGCGTTCACGTCTAGCGTGTTTCTCAACTATCCCATCCCTGCCTACTCGATGCGCTGGTTGCACGAGCTCACCACAGCCGATGTATGGCGAACTTCCATCGTCAACAGCCTCATCATCGGCGGCGGCGCGACAGTGTTTGCGACCGTGCTCGGCACGTTGGCCTCCCTCGGGATGCGCAAAGGGGCTCTGCCGATGGTCGGCCTGCTGCGAACCTTGTTCCTGCTCCCGATGGTGGTGCCGGCTGTTGTCCTCGGTGTCGGCATGCAGATCTTCCTCGTTCGGCTTGGGCTTGCGAGTACCTATCTCGGCGTCATCATCGCACATGCTGTTTTGTGCATTCCCTTCGTGATCGTCAGCGTCTCGGCGGCCCTACAGGGAATCGACCCATCCATCGAGCGCGCGGCGAGCAGCCTGGGGGCTCCGCCCGTCACGGTGTTTCGGCGCGTGACCCTGCCGCTGGCTGTTCCGGGTGTGGTGTCGGGCGCGATCTTCGCCTTCGCAACCTCCCTCGACGAGGTCGTGCTGACCCTGTTCGTGGCGGGCCCGAACCAGAGGACGTTAGCGCGGCAGATGTTCTCGAGCATCCGCGAGAATATCAATCCGACAGTCGCCGCGGCAGCGCTTCTCCTCATCATCGGTACGCTATGCCTTGGCGGGCTCGCTGCTCTGCTGCGATGGCGTCAGAAGCGAAGCGCTCTAAAAACAGCGCCATCAGCAATATGACTAAGCTCTCTTCATAGCTGAGGGACATGACTAAAGCTTCGGTTCACATCCCCGTCAACCGAGGTTCAAAAACGAAAGGATTGATTATCATGCGTGGACTCCCAAATTCAATTCAAGCCCGTGATGTGGAATACGTGCTCCATCCCGTCACCAATGCCAGGAAGCACGAGGAGATCGGGCCTATCGTGATCGATCGCGGTGAGGGGATCTACGTCTACGATGACCAGGGAAATCGTTACCTTGAGGCTTTGGCCGGCCTCTGGAGTGTGGCTGTCGGTTTCGGTGAGAAGCGCCTCGTTGCAGCTGCAGCGCGGCAGATGGCGAAGCTGCCCTATTATCATACCTTCTCCCACAAGACTAACGAGCCTTCGGTTCTGCTGGCGGAGCGTCTGGTGAGGATGACGCCGGATCGTCTCAAACGCGCCTTCTTCACGAACTCGGGATCGGAAGCGAACGATAGTGTCATCAAGATGGTGTGGTACTACAACAATGCACGGGGGCTGCACCAGAAGAAGAAGTTCGTCTCCCGCACCAATGCGTACCATGGGATCACTCTTGCCTCAGGCAGTCTGACAGGCCTTCCTGCCAACCAACGCGATTTCGATCTTCCATTCGTCCCCGTGCGACACGTCACCTGCCCGCACCACTACCGTTTTGCTGAACCAGGCGAGAGCGAAGAAGCGTTTGCCGATCGCCTTGCCGCCGAGCTGGAAGCGGTCATTCTGGAGGAAGGTCCCGGGACGGTGGCTGCATTCATCGGTGAGCCGCTGATGGGCGCGGGTGGTGTCCTGCCGCCTCCCGCAACCTATTGGGACAAGATCCAAGCTGTTTGCCGCAAGTACGACGTTCTGATCGTTGCTGATGAAGTGATCAACGGCTTCGGCCGCCTCGGGACTATGTTCGCGTGTGACTATTACGGAATCGATCCCGACATTATGGTATTGTCGAAACAGATCACGTCATCCTATCAGCCTCTCGCGGCTGTGATGATAAGCCAGGAGCTTTATGACGGCATCGCCGACAATTCCCATAAGATCGGCACGTTCGGTCATGGCTTCACCGCATCCGGCCATCCGGTTCCTGCGGCGGTTGCACTCGAGAATCTCGACATCATCGAAGAGAAGAACCTGGTCGAGAATGCGCGGCGCGTGGGCGAGGTGATGCAGGTCGAACTTCGCAAGCTGGCAGGTCACCCCCTTGTTGGTGAGGTGCGTGGCGTCGGGTTGATCGCAGCTGTTGAGCTGGTGGCGGACAAGGCGACGAAGGCAAAGTTCGATCCCGTCGGCAAGATCGGTGCGCACGTCTTTTCACGCGCTCATGGGAATGGATTGATTATCCGAGCCATTGGTGATGTCATCGCGTTCTGCCCGCCACTGATCATCAATGAAGAGCAGGTCCACGACATGGTGAAGCGCTTCAAGCTCACGCTCGATGAAACCGCTCATGAGTTGCTGAATAGGGATGTGGCATCCATGTAGCCGCAAGACATACCGTCTGTTACATGCCGCCGATGAGATCTTATGGGAGGGGAGTAGAACTCATCTTCTGTAAGCCCCTACTGAACTGAATGAAGGAGTTCGGATGCTGCCGGTTTCATGCTCATGACCGGCAACATCGCTTTGTTTCTCCAGAGCGCGACGTCAGTTGGCGGCACGAGGCGGACGACGGCCGAAGTTCCGCATTCACGGGAGCAAGCGGACCTTCATACGGCCTGGCCCAAAGGCTCAGCTTAAGTGCAGGGAGACTTCCGGCTCAGTGGCTCGCGGCATAAACGTTTACAGGCCCGCGTGCATAAGTTCGGCCTATCCTCAGCTGGAGTTTGGTCCTTTCAGGTGGGGAAGCATGCAGCGTCTGTTAAGCGGTTGAGCAGAGCCCGCGGGATTTTCACCTGATCACAGTCGTGCCGGGACGTTTCAAAACTGGCGCTCCACACTTTGGCCCGAACGACTGCCAGCGCATCACTGAAGGTCAGGCGAGATTTTGCATACCAGGCGGCGCGGCGTGGCTTCCAGTCATCGTTGAGACCCTCACCCGCCCACAACGCCACTAACGAGAACAGGCCCAGTAAGGCCGGCGTGGTGCGGGCAATCGCTGTATCCGACCACTGGCGTTGTGTCTCGACGCCGAGATGGCGACGCACCTGCGCAAACGTCACCTCCACGGACCAGCGCCGCACGAACCAACTCACGATGTCAACCGGATCCGCCGCCAGATCCGTGCACAGGAGAGCCTGCGGCTCGAGCTCACCCGCAAGGTCGCGCACCAGCACCCAGCGGATCGGCACGCTCTTGCCCGGGTGGTACCAGAGCGCCGTGCCGGAGGCGATGGCCAGCCCCCGATCCTGTTCCCCGTACCAGTGACTGATTGTGACCTGTCGCCAGCGCGTGGCAGGATTGGTCAGCCGCTGCGCTAGGGTGGGCTGGCGAGGGCCCGCGACCCGCGGCCGTCCTCTCTGGCCGGGCTGCCGCACCGGGGGTGGATCGAACAGGCGCGCATCGAGCCGCAAACGGGTGATCACCGTCAGGTGTCGCCGCACCGTTGCGAGTAACTCGATGGCCGCATAGCTCATGTCGGCCACGATGATGATCTGTCGCTCGGGCACCCAACGGGCAACCTGGAGCAGCATCTGGCGTGCCCAGTCCGTCAGCAGCTTGTGCCGCTGTCCCCTCTCACGGGCATAACGTTCCGAGGGCGCCAGGACGGTCAGGAACGGCAGCGCCCACACGCGACCAGCCCAGGGGATCGGCGCCAGCAGCATGAGGCTGATCCAGCGCAGGCCCGCGGCTTTGACGAAGTGGCCATGGCTGGAGCGGACCGGATCGCGATAGATGCCGCGGGCCCGGATCTGGGCACCCCAACGGCGCTCGATAGTCTCGTCGATGGCCATCACCACCGGCCCCTCGGGCACGAAGGCTCCAACGAGCTGATGCAGGAGCCGACATGCGAGATCGCGTGGCGACCACCGGTTGCGGTTGAGCACGCGATGGAAGGTGGCGCTCTCGCGCAGGCCCATGATGCTCAGGGCTGATGTGACGGTTCGCCGGCCGGGGGCCAGGATGGCGCCGGCGATCAGCACGAGCACGCCCCGCAAGGTCGGCGCGGTGAACGCGCTCGCAAAGGGTGCGAACCATGGGATCAGGACAGGGGCGGGTACGGGAGGTATCATGGCGCGCTCTGATGGACGTACTGACCGATAGATCAACGCCCGGCCGCGGAGATGGCCTGCACATGCCCGAACGCGATCTCATCCTGGAGGGGCTCGAAGCCTTCTGCCAGGTGCATGATCTGGTGGTGGAGAAGCGAGGAGGCGGCTACTCGCTGCTGACCCGGCGCACCGGAGCGCCGGTGGCACGGCTGCGTCCGACCGACGATCCCGAGAAGGTTCAGGTGATGTGGTGGAATGGTGAGCGCTGGAAGGCTCCTGGCCCATTCGGCAGGCTGACGATGCCGGTCGGCCAAGCCGTCGACTACATCGCCTCTCAGCCCGCTTTCTGGATCCACGTCTGATCCTCCGGCGCCCTGAAAAATGGCCAAAGTCGAGCTCAGGACCCACGCCAAAATCCCGTTGAGAAGCTCAATCTAGCGTTTGACGAAACTGCAGGACGGCAATGATCATCGCCGCCAGTGTAAAGGCGGCGAGCGCCAGCACGTCGGCTTCAAGATCCATAAAGTCAGCCCCTTTCAGCATGATGCCGCGAACGATCCGTAAATAGTGGGTCAGGGGCAGTACCTCCCCAATCACCTGCGCCCAGCCTGGCATACCGCGGAACGGGAACATGAAGCCGGAGAGCAGGATGTTCGGCAGGAAGAAGAAGAACGACATCTGCATCGCCTGGAGCTGACTCGCGGCGATGGTCGAGAAGGTGTAGCCGACCGCCAGGTTGGCCAGGATGAACAGCAGCGTCAGCGCTACGAGGACCGCGAGGCTGCCGATGATGGGCACGCCGAAGAGGAGCTTGGCGGCCGCGAGGATCAATCCCGCCTGCAGACCACCGATTGCCAGATAGGGACCGATCTTGCCAAGCATGATCTCGACCGGGCGGATCGGCATGGCAAGCAGGCTCTCCATGGTGCCGCGTTCCACCTCACGCGTCACGGATAACCCCGTGAAGATCAGCATGGTTAACGTCAGGATCGTGCCCATCAGGCCGGGCACAATGTTGAGGCGCGTCTCGCCGGCCGGGTTGTAGCGGCGGTGAACGTGCAATTCGTAGGGCAGGGGCTTCGGCGCGAGATTGGCCACTGGCCCGGTGAGCTCGCGAGAGAAGACGCTCGATGATAGACCCTGTAAGGCCGCCACCGCGCCTCCGGCCGCCACGGGATCGCTCGCATCCGCGATCACCAACACGGCGGGGCGTTCGCCGCGGATCAGGTCCCGGCCGAAATGGGCCGGGATCTGTACACCGAACTGGACCCGGCCCGACAGGATGAGATGATCGAGCTCGTCCCCGCTCGCAGCGCTGGTCCCGATGTCGAAGTACTCGCTCACCTGCATGGCCGCCAGGAAGGAGCGTGCAAAAGAGCTCTCGTCCTGGATCAGCACTGCGGTCGGCAGGTGTTTGGGGTCAGTATTGATGGCGTAGCCGAACAGGAACAGCTGGAAGAGCGGGATGAAAATCATTGTCGCAAAAGTTATGCGATCGCGACGAAGCTGCAGCAGCTCCTTGATGAAGGCGGCGTAGATGCGCTCCATCGAACGCTTGAGGCCCTGCGTGCGCCGTGGGACGGCGGGTCCGGCGCTCATGCGAAGTTGTCCTTCGTGCGGCTCATCAGGTCGATGAACACATCCTCAAGGCTCGCATGTCCTGGAGTCCAGACCTGAGGTCCGCTCTTGCGAAGGTCATGCGTCGCAACGTCGAGCCGCTCCGCGTCGCGTCCGCTCACGTGCAGCGCCGTGCCAAAGGGCGCCACCATGTCAACGCCAGGGAGAGACTTCAGATGCTCCGCCAGAGCCGTGAGCTCTGGACCCGTGACATTGTAGGTGGTCAGGTGCGCGTTGGCGATCACCTCATCGACCGAGCCCTGAGTGATCAGGTCCCCATAGGCGATGTAAGCGATCTCGTGGCAGCGCTCGGCTTCGTCCATGTAGTGGGTTGAGACCAGCACCGTGATACCATCATGGGCCAACACATGGATCTCATCCCAGAAGTCTCGGCGTGCCTTCGGGTCGACGCCGGCGGTCGGCTCATCGAGCAACAGGAGTTGAGGGCCCGGCAAGATGCAGGCGCCGAGCGCCAAGCGCTGCTTCCATCCACCCGACAATTCACCCGCGAGCTGCCCAGCGCGGCTCTCCAGATCGAGCCGCTGGATCGCATTGCGGGCCGCCGCGTGCGGATCGGCGATGTTATAGACGCGGGCAACGAATTCGAGGTTTTCGCGGATCGAGAGATCCGCATAGAGGGAGAAGCGCTGTGTCATGTAGCCCACGTGGCGCTTGATCTCGGCCGACTGGGTGCGGATGTTATAGCCCAGGCAGGTGCCGCGTCCGTCATCCGGCGTCAACAGTCCGCAGAGCATGCGCAGCGTGGTGGTCTTGCCGCTGCCATTGGGGCCTAGGAAGCCGTAGATCAGGCCACGCTGGACCTGCATGGATAGATCTCGCACTACCGTTCGGCCGCCGAAGGATTTGGTGAGACCATGCACGTCAATGACGATATCGGAGGTGCTCGCGGGCAGGGCGGCCGGGTCGGCGCTCATGATCCAGCCTCCGTCTCGACGGGTTTGACAGTCACAGGCAGGCCGATCGGCAATTCGGCACCATAGACCGGGCGCGCCTCAACCCGGAAGACAAGCTTGGCGCGCTGCTCCTCGCTGAAGATGACAGGCGGGGTGAACTCGGCCTCGCGGGCGATGAAGCGGATCCGGGCCTGGAGTCCCGCTGGGCAACTGTCGCAGGAGAGACCAACGAGGGTGCCCAGCCCAAGAGTGGAGAGGCGCGGCTCCGGAACGTAGAAGCGGATGCGCCGGTTCTCCGATGGCAGCAACGCAAGGACCGGCTGGCTGGCACTCACCGTCTCGCCAGCGCGGAAATAGACGTCCTGGACCTGGGCTGCGGCGGGTGCAACCACTTGGCGACGGGCAAGGCGTGTCTCGGCTTGGCGGAGAGCCGCCTCGGCGGCCTGTACGGAGGCTTCGGCGGCCCTGATCTCGGCGGAGCGGCCAGTGATCTGTCCGGCCTCGATTTGGCGCTGCGCCTCTTCTACAGCGGCCCTGTCGCGCTCGAAGGCGGTGCGGGCCTGATCGAACTGGGCCTTAGCAGCGATGCCGCGCTCGAACAGGGTCCGCTGCCGGTCGAGCTCAGCTTGTGAGAGGCTAAGCTGCGCCTTTGCCCGCTCCTCCTGGGCCCTCAGGATTGCGATCTGCTCCGGGCGCTGCAGAGCAGACTGGAGATCGGTCAGCTGGGCCCTAGCCTGATGCAGCCGCGCCTCGGCTTCGTTGCGCTGGGCAGTCTGCATAGAGGATTCGAGCTCGAAGAGCAGTTGGCCTTGTGTGACCCGGTCTGCGGAGTCGACTGCAAGGCGTTCGATGCGCCCGCCGTCTTCCGGCCCCATGAAGACCAAGTAGCCTTCGACGTAACCCTGAAAGCCGACGTCGCTCCCCTGTGGGCGCAACAGGAACCAAGCACTGGCTCCGCCCGCCAAGAGCAGGATCGCAAGAGCAGCGATGGCCAGCCTGCGTTTCATGACGAGGGGCATTTCAGCGCCTTCATCATCAGGGCGAGGTGCGCCTCCAGCATCGCGCCGACGTCGATCGGCTCGAGGTGCTGGAACAAACTCGTCCAGAGAAGCGCCACCAGCCCCGGCGCAACAACAAGCTGGGGAAAGCGCACGAGCTCGTCCGAGCGGAACTCGCCGCGGGCGACGCCGCGCTCGGCAATGGTGCGCAGAAGCTCCAGACCACGGCTGATGACCTCGCGATGATAGATTTCCGCGAGTTCGGGGAAGCGGGACGCTTCCCGCAGCAGCAAGCGCACGATATCGCCCCGGCGGGTACCAAGCACCTCTTGACGCAAGAAGGCAAAAAGGGCCTTGAGCTGCTCCTCGGCTGGAATATCGAGGGCGAGTACCCTCTGCTCGATCGTTCCGATCGCCCCACCGATTCCGAATTGTGCTAGTGCCTCGAACAGAGCCTGCTTGGACGGCACGTAGAGATAGATCGTGCCCTTGGCGACGCCTGCCCGGGCGGCGACGTCGTCGAGGCGGGCTTCTGCGAAACCATTTTCCAAAAAGACGTCGAGCGCGGCGTCGAGGATCGCCTGGAGCTTAGCTTGGCGGTCGCTCTCGTTTCGGGCGGGGGTTTTCTTAAAGGTATGCCGCTTTGCCATTATCGCCCCGTCTTGGACCATGACTGACTAGTCAGTCATGGTACTCCTCCTTCAATGCTGTGTCGAGCGTGAGCTGGCCAGACGGGAAGCGCCTGATCAGGGGCTGCGGAACGTCTCTTCCTGGCACATCTCGGAAGTAGGCCGGGGGTCTGCTCCAGCAATGAATAGCAGACGTTCCCGGGATATGGCGTCGTCACTGCATGACCGAGAGTGTGTCAAAACACGAACCGGCTCGGCCGTGCCGAACGATTTGTACAAGTTCCCGCTCCAGTACCGAGGATTTCCTGGTCTACCAAGACTTGCAGGAATTTTAACTCCTCGACGGAGCGACCCGCCCGCGTTTTGACACGGCCTCGACCCCCGGCGGACCTTCCAAAGTGCGCGTGAGAGCAAGGAATAGCAACCTATGGATTGCGCCACAGCCGACATGCTGCTGGATCAGCGAAACAACTATTTGATCCAAGCTTGATGCTGACTGTTACTGGCGTATGGATCCAACGATATATGGGGTAACGTATCAATGTGCGACCTCAGGCAGCGGTATGGCTCGTCCTTCCTGCTGGCTGTACCGGGTGCTGCTGCAACGCTCGGTCAAGGCACGGCAGCATGTCTTTGAAGGCCTTGATCGAGGCTATGACCGTTGACACCTTGGTCGCGAAGGATAGGCTCAAGTTTATTGAACCAATCGACGACTCGTGGGTCTAATCACAATAGAGCAGGCTGGATTGGGCCGTTTTCAAGCCCAGCCGTCAACCTGAGCGAAGCGTGTCAGGAGGCATACTGGCAATGGTGACCAGACGAACTCTCCTCACAGCCGCTTTGACGGCCGGACTTCTTCCAAAAGCGAGTTTTGCCGCGACCAGGATCCGCATGGGCGAACTCTATAATCACGACGGGTCCTTCTCGCCACGCGCAGATGAGCTGAAGGGGACACGCATCGCCATGCAGGGTTTCATGGCCCCCCATCTGAAGGTCGACTCCGACTTCTTCATCTTGTCGAACACACCGGTCGAGACCTGCCCCTTCTGTGCATCGGAGGGTGAATGGATCGACTCGATTGTGTTTGTGCGCATGCGCGCCAAGCAGGAGATGGCTGCGCCTGGAACACTCATCCTGGTGCAGGGAACGCTTGAGGTTGGCCCTGCGACCGACCCGACAACTGGGTTCGTCAGTAAGGTCAGGCTGACAGACGCAGTCTTCCAGAGGGCGGGTGCGTGAACCCTCATGACGCTGAGGCAGGCCTTTCAGTCTTCCAGCTTGGGGCCTCCTTCTGCGACGTGACCGGCGACCGGTTCGATGCTCTGTCCGGCATCACTGCGCAGTTCAAACCCGGTCGAGTTACCGCAATCGTTGGCCCATCGGGTTCTGGAAAAACGACCCTCCTGCATTGCATTGCGGGCATTCTCGTTCCGAGTTCAGGCGAAATTCGTCACGGCGGCGTGATCGTCAGCTCCTTAGGGGAGAGTGCTCGTGACACCTGGCGGCGTCACAACTGCGGAATGGTGTTTCAGGATTTTCGCCTCATTGACGAACTCACTGTACTTGAGAATGTCACAACGCCAGCGCTGTTCGGTCACTATCGGGTTCCTTCGATCCTGCGCGAACGGGCCCGCACGCTAATTCGTGATCTCGGATTGCTGGAGCGTTCCGTCTCGACGTCGCGTCTGTCCCGTGGCGAGCGGCAGCGGGTCGCCCTTGCCCGCGCTCTCCTGATGGACCCTGCGATTATCCTCGCGGACGAACCGACCGCCAGCCTCGATCGCGCAAATGCCGCCTCGGTCGCCAAGACCCTTGAGGGCCTCGCCGGACAGGGGAAGGCCGTCGTATGTGTCACTCATGACGACCTGCTCGTTTCCCGGGCACACGAGGTCATTTCATTGAAAGCTGGGCGGATTGGCACGCCTGCTGTGGATCCTTTCGTTGGGCTCCGAGCGGGAGACCACGCTTGAATCCCTGGCCCATTGTACGTGCGTTCCTCGTCCGGCATCGCTGGGCCGCCCTCGCGTTCGTCTTCCTCGTTGCGGCAGGTGTCAGCCTTGCGGTAGCGCTCATCTCGCAAGAACGCGCCTTGCGCACCGGCAGCGCCCGTGCGGCTGACCGCTTCGATCTGATCGTGGCAGCTCCTGGGAGCCAAACCGATGTTTTGCTTACCGCTGTGTTTCTGCGCCCTGGAACGACTAAACTGCTCCCGCCGGAAGTAACAGTGCGACTCTTGAACGACAAACGCGCGGCGTTTGTGGCTCCAATCGGCTTCGGAGACAGCCACCGCAGCGCGCCTATTGTTGGAACAACAAGCCAACTCGTCACTCATTTATCGAACGAATTGCAGGAAGGCCGGGTCTTCGCCCGTCGAGAGGAGGCGGTTGTGGGAGCTGCCTCGCCCATGAAGGTCGGGGAGACTTTCCAACCGACGCACGGCATACCACGCGACGGCAACCCGGAGGAAGACGCTGACCCTCACGAGCATGGTTCAATGATCACGGTCGTAGGCCGGATGAAGCCGACAGGCTCGCCGTGGGACAGCGCCATCATGGTGCCGGTAGAGCTCGTTTGGCAGCTCCATTCACTCCCCTATGGCCACGAGGAAGGCAGCGAAGCGGTCGGTCCGCCCTTCGATCCAGCCCGAACGCCTGGCGTCCCGGCGGCAGTAGTTAAACCTACTACGATCGCCGCCGCGTATCAGCTTCGCAATGCCTATACGACCAACGAGTCCATGGGGTTCTTTCCTGCCGAAGCGCTGACCCGTCTCTATTCTGTAATGGGCGACTTGCGCCAGCTCATGAGCCTGCTCGCCATAGTCACACAAGCGCTGGTCTTGATGGCCATCGTAATGGGTGTGCTATTGTTGTTTCGATTTCTCGTACCACAGCTCATCACTCTGAGGGCTCTAGGCGCTCCTCGACTCTTCATTGCTGCCATTGCCTGGGGCTTTACCGCCACGTTGGTGCTCGCCGGTGTGGGGCTCGGTCTTGTGGCCGGATACGGGCTCTCATATGGAGTTAGCCAGTGGCTTGCCGCTGATACCGGCGTGGAGCTTACCCCAACACTCGACTCAAGCGAGTACCTCATCGCAGCCAGCATACTAGCCACAGGATGGATCTTGGCTCTTCTGCCCGCATACGTGGTTCAGCGACGATCGCTCGCGATTTCCCTTGCAGAGAGCTAAACAACGCTCCCGATCATCTGCCTTTTCCATTGGTGCTGATCCCAGCACTGAACAACCAGGAGGAAGTAATCGATGCATTCGACTCTAAGGAAACTGAGATACGCTCTGGTGGTCGGAACTTTGATTGCAGGCCCGGCCATTGCTCAAGACGTTGCACCAGCGCACACGGAAACCGTGAAGCGCATCATGGACAGCCAATCCTTCAAAACGGCGGTCGACGCGCTCCAGAAGGACCATGACCGCTGGATCAGCGAGGTCATCAAGCTGACCGAGATCCCAGCACCGCCGTTCAAGGAGCAGGAGCGGGCCAAAGCCTACATGGAGATGTTCAAGGCCCATGGCCTGAGCGACGTCGAGCTCGACGAGGAAGGCAACGCGATTGGCGTGCGGAAGGGCACCGGAGGCGGTCCACTGGTGGTGGTGTCCGCCCATCTCGACACCGTCTTTCCCGAGGGAACGGACGTCAAGGTCAGGCGGGACGGCACCCGCTTGGCGGCCCCAGGGGTCGGCGACGACAGCGCTGGACTCGCCACCCTGCTCAGCATCGTCCGCGCGATGGATGCCGCCGGGATCAAGACGAAGAGCGACATCGTCTTCCTAGGCGACGTCGGAGAGGAAGGCCTCGGCGACCTGCGCGGCGTGCGCTACTTCTTCACCAAGGGCAAGTACAAGGACCAGGTAAAGTACTTCTACTCGCTCGATGGCAGCAGCACGACCCGCCTCACGAACTGCGGCGTCGGGTCGAAGCGCTATCGGGTGACCTACAAGGGCCCCGGCGGGCATAGCTTCGGTGCCTTCGGCCTCGTCAATCCTATGGCGGCGATGGCTCAGACCGTGGTCGAGATGTACAAGATCCAGACGCCCGCCAAGCCTAAGACCACGTACTCGGCAAGCGTGACTCAAGGGGGTACCTCGGTGAACTCGATCCCGAATGAGGTCTGGATGGAGTTCGACATGCGCTCCGAGGACGCCAAGGAACTCGACCGTCTCGAGAAGCGCTTCCTGGCCATCGTGAACCAGTCCTTGGAGACGGAAAACTTTGCTCGGTCGACCAAGGAAGGATCGATCACGGCGGACATCAAGCTGGTTGGCGACCGACCCGCGGGGCGGACGGACGAAAAGACAGACCTGGTGCAACTGACAACGGCCGCCTTCCTGGCGAACGGAAGCAAGCCGACCTATGAGTGCGGCTCGACCGACTCGAACATGCCCATGAGCTTGGGCATACCGGCGGTCACGATCCCCCGTGTCGGCAAGGCTGACCGCTCGCACTCGCTTGACGAGTGGATCGACACTGATCCGGAAAGCAACCATACGGTGAAGAAGACGATCCTGACTACCGTGCTGGCCGTCTCAGGGGCTCAATGATAATCAATGGGCCGGATTTGGCGCAGGTGCCAGGTCCGGCCCATTCCCAGTTGGCCCTCGTTGCTGGATGCTGTTCACCGCGTTGGTAAACTCGGAGCGGTTCGACATGGCAACAGGCGCATCCAGGGTTCTGGCCTGGTAGGCCATCGGACACTGAGGGTTAGTACATCAAGGCGAGGCCTGCCACTGAGACAGGCTGCGGTTGATAATAGAGGCTCCCCCGACTGATCCCGAGTTCCTCGGCTTGCCGGGCCAGCGGCAGTGCATGCAGGCGGTCGATCATCGCTTCGCGCTCGGCCACGTTCTGGCTTTGCCGAGCGCGTGCTCTAAAAATCGTTGGCCAGCGTCAGCTCACCGATCTTGGCGTGTAGCGTCTTCACGTCCACCGGCGGGTTGGCGGCTGCAGCCTTCTCGGATCCGAACATGTCGGCCGCCCCGTCGAGGAGCTGCGCCTTCCACTGGGTGATCTGGTTGGGATGGACATCAAACTGTTGGGCCAATTCGACCAGGTTCTTCTCGCCCTTCACGGCAGCCAAGGCCACTTTGGCCTTGAAAGCCGGAGAGTGGTTCCGGCGGGGTCTCTTGCTCATCGCTTCTCCTGTTCGGCAGCCATTCTGGCCGCAGTTAGGCAGAAACTCCACTTATCCCTCTGTTCAAATTCTCCAAGCCAGCTCTACCCTTGACGATCTCTGCGCCGCTAGCAGTTCAATCCTGTAGGTGGAGATGTGCGTCGTCATTGTTCTATGCGGTGGCTGCCATGAAGACATTGAGCCTGATCCTCATCGCGATGGCTAGACTGTCGACGGAAGTCATCGCTCAACCTCGACCCTTAAGCCTTGCCATGAGTTGCGGCCAAGCCCGCTCCCTTGTCGCCAATCGAGGCGCAATCGTTCTGGGCACAGGACGCTACACCTACGACCGCTACGTCAGCAGCCAAGCCTTCTGCTTGCGTAATGAGTACGTTCGGCCCGCTTGGGTGCCCACGGCTGATACCCCGAAGTGCCCCGTTGGATATACCTGCGTGGATGATCCACCTTGGTTCTTTGATAGATAGGAGACGGGAAGGTATTCCGAGGGCAATCCATAGGCTGGGCCATGGAGCCTAGAGGCCAAGGTTAACTCGCGGTTAACTTCCTCCAGCCAGGCTCCGACCTCAACCTGGGTGGAGCCTTCGTAATGCGTGCCCTCAAGACCTCGGTCAGCATCCTTTTGGCAGCCACCGTGCTTGGCCCGCTCTTCGCCTTGGCAGCGTATGCCGCTACCATCGTCGCCGCAGCCATGGTCGCTCCCAGGGAACGTTGAGCAGCACCCCATCAGTCGCTGCTCCCAGTCTCCGAGAGGATTTGTTTTACAGGGTAAGGAGATGCTGATGGCCCAGGCCAATCATGCACCCGCTGTGGCACCGTCATGTCTGGATGGCGCTCGGTCGACGCTCCGCTGGTGGGCTAAGGCGAACGACCGCTCCTGGCACGAGGCGGAAGTAACTCGAATGTCTGCCTTTCCGCGGTGAGCAGACGTTCATTCCGTCTGCTCAATTTCTTGGTTTGACCCACTCCGGACCATCCTGAGGTTGGGACACGTGGCTGACAGAGCGATTGTTCCCACCGCCGACGGAAGAAACCGCTTCGGCAAGTTCTCAGCGCGCCCGTGGGTTCGAAGTCCCGGAAACGGACCTCCCTTCGAATGACGCCGTCCTTCCATTGGACCGCAACAGACCTTTGCAGTGACCGCTTCGCGGATCTTGTTCCTATTGAAGGCGGCCCTCCCGTGAAGCGTCGCCACCCAACCGTCCCGGTGCTATCATGAACCAGCACGGGCGCGGTGTCGGGCAGCCGGATGGTGTATGTCGCGTCAATTGCCTGGGCTTCATCCGGCGGATCTCCTGAGGGAGAGACAGCCATGGCGACTGCAAGAGCGGAGCGGCGGCTGGCCGCGATCTTGGCCGCTGACGTCGTCGGCTATTCCCGCCTCGTCGAACATGACGAGGCTAGGACATTGTCGACCCTGAAGGTTCTGCGCCAGGAGGTGATCGATCCGCTGGTGGCCGAGCATCAGGGCCGTATTGTCAAGCTGATGGGCGACGGTGCGCTCGTGGAGTTCGGCTCGGTCGTCGATGCCGTCGCGTGCGCGGTCGCCATCCAGAAGGGCGTTGCCGAGAACCAGACCGATATCCCAACAGAGCGACGCATCATCTTCCGGATCGGCGTCAATCTCGGTGATGTGATCCACGAGGTTGACGGAGACCTCTACGGCAATGGCGTCAACATCGCGGCCCGCCTCCAGACCTTGGCAGATCCCGGCGGCATTTGCATTTCCGGCACGGCGTACGATCACCTCCAGGGCAAGCTTGATTGCGATTACGAGTATTTGGGCGAACGCGCGCTCAAGAACATGGAGCGGCCGGTGCGACTGTACCGCCCGCTTCTGGAAGGGACGACCGCACGAACGGCATCGCTCAGGCTCGCACTTCCGGATCGACCATCCATTGCCGTGCTGCCGTTCAACGCCATGAGCGCCGACCCGGAGCAGGACTTCTTCAGCGATGGGCTCACCGAGGATATCACCACCGCGCTGTCCAAGCTCAAGGACTTCTTCGTGATCGCCCGCAACACGATGGTCACCTACAAGGGAAAGCCCGTGGATGTACGCGCCATCGGTCGCGAACTCGGGATCCGCTATGTTCTCGAGGGGAGTGTCCGTAAGTCCGGCAACCGCGTCAGGGTGACCGCGCAGCTCATCGATGCGGCCTCCGAAACCCATCTCTGGGCCGAGCGGTACGACGGCGACCTCGGCGACATCTTCGTCATTCAGGACGAGATCACCACAAGCGTCGTCGGCCGCATCGGGCCGGAACTCCTGGCGGCAGAGCATGCCCGTGAGAGCCCCAAGCCGCATCATGGCCTTGATGCCTGGGAATGTGTCGTGCGGGCGGTATTCCTGTGTTCCCAGTTGTCTGAGGAGAGCAGCCGAAAGATGCTCCCCCTGCTCGATCGGGCCATCGGACTGGCTCCCGACTATGCCCAGGCGCTCGCCATGAAAGGCTGGATCATGATGTGGCGCGCGTTCCAGGGGTGGGAGGACATGGGATACGCCCTGGCACTTGCCAGGGATGGCGTCCAACAGGCCATTGCCGCGGACGATAAGGAACCATGGGCTTACCTAGCGCAGACGATGACGGCCTATGCGACGCGTGACGATGCTCTGGGGATGGCGGCGGTCAGCCAGGCTGTCGCGATCAACCCCAACTCCGCGTTTGCCCACGGCCAGTTGGGACTTGTGCATGCCAACGGGGGCCGTGCGGCGGATGCGATTCCTTGCATCGACTACGCCCTCAGACTGAGCCCGCGCGAGGCTTTTCTCGGCGACTTTCAGTTCTACTACGCCATGGCGTACTTCCAGGGCGCGAATTATGAGCTTGGATTGAGGTATGCACGGGAGGCGCATCGCTTGCGGTCCGGCCACGTATATCCGCTGATCATCGGCACGACCTGTGCCGGACTTCTGGGCAACCAGGAGGCTGCCACGGAAATGCTCCGACGGCTCAAGTCGCTCGTCCCCGACATCTCACGGGACTGGGTCGGAGCAACATCTTGTTTCGTCCGCGCCGAGGATCGGGAGCGCCTGATCGAGGGACTTGCCCGAGCCTGCCTAGATTGACGGGTTGGATTGACCCTGAGAACCGATCGCTTATCGGTGAAGGGCATATCCGGCAGCATGTCCCGACGACTTTGCAGACTTTCGGGGCGAACTTCCAGTGGCTCTAGGGGTCGCAACACCGAAGACAGGACGCTGATCAGGCCAGCTTCGACAATCAGCAAAGGTGATCAGTGGCATTCCATCACTGCATTTGTTCTCAGTCGGTTCCGCTGATAGGAAATGGCCGAGTCCAATCCTCCTTCGGAGCCTGCTGTGCCCCGCTTTCCGTACGAGACTGTAGACGTCTTTACCGACCGCGCCTTCGGTGGCAATCCGCTGGCTATCTTCACCGATGCGCGTGGGCTTTCCGACACGCAGATGCAGGCGCTGGCGGCGGAGATGAACTACAGCGAGACAACGTTCGTTCTACCAGCCGAGGATCCGGCCAATGACGCTCGTGTGCGTATCTTCCATCGCACGGCCGAGATGCCCTTTGCCGGCCATCCCAATGTCGGCACGGCTTATGTGCTGGCACGCCATGGCCGCGACCGCGACGGTGTGCTGCGGTTCGAGCAGAAGGCTGGCCTCGTCGAGATCGCTGGGTTGCGTCGCAAATTTCGATCAGGGACACGAAGACGTCCGACGCCCCGTCACAGGTTCAGGCCGCAAGCAGATCGAACTGCTCTGCCAGTGAAGGGTGCGGATTGCATGCATACTTCGCCTGTCCTTTCCGCATCATGTGAACCATCTCAATGCCGCTCAAGATCGTCCGAGCGGACGCCACCGACTTGAACCCGAGCATGGGACGAATGCGCCGCTTGACGGCGCGATGATCCTGTTCGATGCGATTATTGAGATATTGGCTCTGCCGGATCCGGATCGGCTTCAACTGGAGTCTTGATCGATCCTGGAGCCGGTGGTCCGTATCGCGGGCCAGGATCGCTTCACGATTGGTCTGACTGCCGTCGATCACAATCCGCCCAGGTCGGCCATGCCGTCTCAGAGCCTTGTGTAGGAAGCGTTGGGCCGCAGTCAGATTGCGCCGCTCGCTGAACCAGAACTCGACCGTGTCGCCATGGCTGTCGATGGCACGGTACAGAAACCGCCATTGGCCGCGGACCTTGATGTATGTCTCATCGACATGCCATTTGCCCGTTACAGGTCGCTTGCGCTGATTGAACCGCTGCAGCAGCTCGGGAGAGTAACGAACAACCCAGCGATGTACCGTGGCATGGTCGACGGAGATGCCCCGCTCGGCCATCATCTCTTCCAAATTCCGAAGGCTGAGATTGTAGGCGAGATACCACCGCACGCAGAGCAGGATCACCGAGCGATCAAAATGCCTGCCCTTGAACATGCCGCCCTCTTCCTTGAAGCCGAGGTGGCTATAGCAGAAACTCTGAAACAAAACGTTTGCGACGCATCCAGTGAAGGAGCTGGCCTCGCGGACGGCCAAGGCGACCGAGGAGATCTCAGCCCAGATCGGCTCGGTGCAGCAGCAGGCCACGCAGCAGACGGTGGCGGCCATTCAGGAGATCGCCCGCACGATCACCGAGATGAGCCAGATCTCCACGTCGATTGCGGCCGCCATGGAGGAGCAGGGGGCGGCGACCGCCGAGATCGCCCGCAACGTGCAGGAGGCGGCGCGCGGCACGGAGGCCGTGACCGGCAGCATCGTGGACGTACAGCAGGGCGCGGGGGAGACCACCTCGGCGGCCTCTCAGGTGCTGGGGGCGGCCCAGGAGCTGTCGCGCCACTCCAACGATCTCTCCCGCGAGGTCCAGGACTTCCTCACAGGCGTCAAAGCCGCTTAACGATTGGGGAAAGTAACGCAAGATGGAGAGCTAGCCCCACGCATGCTCACCGATTCAGCTTGCAGAATAATCTCCAGGGGAGGGCCGCTGGAAACAGCGGCCCTTTTCTTCAGATGTAGCTGTCCGTCGCAAAAATTGCCGCCTTCTGGCACCACGCGGAAGTAAGGCGAATATCTCCTCAAGCGGAGAAACCGGACGTTTATGTGAAGGCACGGATCATCGGATCCTGACGGAGGTCGTGTCAAAACGCGGCTCGTGACCGAGTGAGATCACCCCTGTGGTCCTCTGATCGGCTGGAGCACGAGAGCCAACGGCCGTTTGGCTCTTCGACACGGCTGGATGTTATTCTCGCTGGTGTCCAAGCCATCGTGAGCGGCTTGGGCGCCTCTGAGGCCTTTCATCAGGATTGAATTGCTGCCAGCAGCGGTCCCGGCCCGAGGATCGCCAGAACCCGCTTCAGGTTGTAGGCGAGCACGTGCAGGCTCATCTCGGTGCGCACCCGCTCCAAGGTTCGAGTCAGGAAGTGCGTGGCGCCCATCCAGGCCTTGATCGTCCCGAACGGATGCTCCACCGTCTGCCGGCGCAGACGCGGCATCTCCGGTGCCCGATCGAGCCGCTCCTGCATCGCATCGAGCACATCCTCATGCTCCCAGCGTCTGACCCGGCGCTCCTTGCCGGGCGTACACTGATCTTTGAGCGCACAGGTTTGGCAGCAGGTGGTCCAGTAGAGATGCAGCAGCATCCCATGCTCGATGGTGGAGCATCGTCGCGTCAGGCGCTCTCCAGCGGGACAGCGATAGGTGTCATCCTCGGGATGATAGACAAAGTCCTGCTTGCCGAAGCGTCCGTCAGCCTTGGCGCTCGAGTTGAGGGTCTTGGGCACATAGGGCGTGATCGCAGCTCTCTCGCAGGCCAGGATATCCTCGCCCTTGTAGTAGCCCCTGTCAGCCAAAGCCTCCAAGTCCGGCGTGCCCATGACAGCCTGTCGCCGGTGTTGACGGCCTTGAACTTGGAGCCGTCGAGGGCCACCACCGCCCGGGTGAACAGGTTGAGCTGGCGGCACAGCCCGACGAACTGCCGGCACACCGCCCGGATGGCCGGTCCGTTGTCCTTGCGGAAGCGGGCGATGATCTTGTGATCCGGCTGGAGCTGACCGGTGAGCCACATCAGCTCGAGGTTGCGGCCGGTCTCCTGCTCGAGGCGGCGGCTCGACGGGAGGCGATTGAGATAGCCGTAGATGTAGATCTTGAGCAGGGCCGCCGGATGATAGGCCGGGCGGCCTGTGGCGTGCGGGAGAACGCCGTCGAACCCCAGAGCGTGCAGGTCGAGCTCCTCGACAAAAGCTTCGACAGTGCGCACAGGATTGTCGGGCGCCACATAGTCGTCCAGGCACTCAGGAAGCAGGGTGGCCTGCCGGCGGTCTTCCCCTTCAACGAAACGCTTCATGCTGCCCTCCGCTGATCAGCACCAGCTTAGCAGATAAAGGCGTTTCCACACAGCCTGGACCCATGGCGGCCCTAGAGGCACTGCTCATGAGGTCGCCTCGGGAATGAGGCGAGAAACGGGAAAGCTCCCAGTGGTCGGGCCTTTGCAGGCTAGCAATGGATGGTTATTCTGTTTGCTTGCTCTGAGCCTCCATGACCTCTTTTCCTTCCGGTCACGACGGCGGAAACCTCCGATGCCTCACGAAGGCCTTCCCGGAGAGCAGACAGACCGTATCTATCTTCGATGCTAAGACAACCCGCGGAAGGATGGCTCGTCCTAAAGTTCCGGGTTGAAGAATATTCCAGCCTTTGCCAACATCAGTAAACTGCGCCCTTAGAGGCTTGAGGGACATGACATATCGATCGGGTGTCGGCGAGCCAGCGCTCCTGCGGCCCTAAGATATGAGGGGGAATAGAGAAAATGGTGAAATGCGTTCTTGTCGCAGAGTTTATGCACGAGACGAACACGTTCAGTGTTCAGCTAACCGATGAGAGCGCATTTAGGAACTGCAGCTACTATCAGGATGAAGACATCATCCCCGCCTTTCGAGGAACGCGTACGTCGATCGGTGCCGTGTTCGAAGCCGCCGAAAAGTTACGATGGAAGCTCGTTCATCCCATCGCCGCTTCTGCCAATCCGTCCGGTCGCGTCACCGATGACTGTTTCGAAACGATCACGAAGCTCATCCTTGATGCCTGTGATGACGTCGACGGGATCCTGCTTCACCTCCATGGGTCCATGTCCACGCAGAGCCATGATGATGGGGAGGGCGAGTTGCTGGCCCGCATCCGCTCACGGGCCGGCGCCCGCGTCCCGATTGTCGCGGTTCTCGACCTGCATGCGACCGTCACGCAGCGCATGGCCGACAATTCCACTGCGCTTATTTCTTACCGGACTTATCCTCACATTGATCAGTACGAGCGCACGTGGCAGGCTGCCGAACTCCTGGAAAGGGTAATGACAGGAGAGGTGACACCGAAGGTGGCACTGGCCCGGCGGCCGATCCTGTACGCCCTGGACGGAGGTCGCACGACCTCGCCGCCCATGATGGAGCTGCTGCGCCGCGGTGATGAGATCGAAGCCGCCGGGCAGGCTCTCGTGGTCAGCATTCAGGCCGGTTTCTCGTCTGCCGACGTCCATGACATCGGCCCTTCCATCGCCGTGACGGCCAATGACCTGCCTGCGGCGCAGGCCATTGCCGAACAACTCATGGACTATGTGTGGGAGCAGCGGACGTTCTCGTCCATTCATTTCACGCCGCTGGACGAGGCCATTGCAAAGGCGAAAGCCGACACCGGTGCGGGCGAGCCTCTCGTCATTTCCGACTATTCCGACAATCCGGGATCGGGAGCCTATGGAGACGCCACCAATCTGCTCAAGGCCGTACTTGATGCCAATCTGCAGAACGCTGGCTTTCATGCCATCCACGATCCCGAAGCTGTTCTACAGGCACAGGCTGCAGGTGTGGGCAATCGCGTGACATTGTTGCTCGGTGGCAAAACCGATCCGACTATGGGTGGCGGACCGATTGAGGTCACAGGCCATGTTGCGGCCATTACTGATGGCAGCTTCATCGCCTATGGACCTATGGGCGGCGGAGCGCGGCGCAATTACGGCCTGAGCCTTCTCCTGCGTGTTGGCGGAGTCGAGATTATCGTGATCAGCCACAACGGGCAGGCCAATGATCTCGGACAGTTCACGTCACTAGGTATCGACCCGACGCGAAAGTCCACTCTGATCGTGAAGTCGATGCAACACTTCCGGGCTGCGTTTGAGCCGATTGCCCGAGAGGTTATTGAGGTCGATACGGGAGCTCTATCAACGAGGAACTTCAAGGAACGGCCTTATCGCAAGATCAGACGCCCGATTTGGCCTCTAGATGCAATTTAATTGTCTGATTAAGAATATGAGCGGAATGGGGATTTTCCTTAGCAAGCGCATCAACCTCCTCGATCGGAGAAATTATTGTGTTGCCAATAGTGGATATTGTCTCGCAGAACGGTTCTATCGGGTGTGGTTGAGATGATTGCTATATGGCAACTGGGCCAAGCCTCAGGATGCACCGCAAGTCCTGATGTTCGCGAACCCTGTGTTGCGAGCGCCAGGTTGGAGTCTTGAATGATTTCTTTCGTCCTGCGGCGCCTGCTGCAAATGGTTCCGATTGTCCTGTCTATTGCCGCCGTCATCTTTCTGATGTTCAGCGTGATTCCAGGCACTTTCGTATCGAGCATGAACGACGACGGCCGCAGCGTCATGGACGCCGAAGTTGCGGCTCGAATTAACAAAGAGTTTGGGCTGGACGATCCTGTTTACATCCGATTCGGCAAGTATGTAGGCCAGCTTGCGACACTCGATCTCGGAACCTCGTTCCGGACGCGCCAACCGGTCACGACGGTCTTGGCGGACCGAATGTGGCCGACCGCGCAGCTTGCCCTCGCTTCCATGCTGTTTGCCATCGTCTTCGGTGTCCCGCTCGGTTTTATCGCCGCTCTGCGACAGGGAAGCTGGATCGATACGATTTCAATGATCAGCGCCGTGTCGGGTCTGTCGCTCCCAAAATTCTGGCTCGGCCTGATGCTAATGTACATCTTTGCCCTTGTGCTCGGCTGGCTGCCAAGCTTTGGCTACGGGGACGGCGGCATACGCTACCTGATCCTGCCGTCAATTGCCCTCGGCGTTGCACCAATGGCGCTTCTGGCGCGCACGACACGGGCCACGGTGCTCGAAATTATGGATGCTGATTTCGTACGAACCGCCCGAGCCAAGGGAATGAGCGAGGCTCGCGTGGTGCAATGGCACCTGACGCGGAACGCTCTTGTCATCGTGCTCACCACCATCGGCTTGCAATTCGGCACCGTCATCGGGCAGGCCGTCGTCGTCGAGAAACTCTTCGCCTGGCCAGGACTGGGATCCCTGCTCGTTGACAGCGTCACATTGAGGGACATCCCTGTCGTGCAGGGGGCAATCCTGGTGATCGTCCTCTTCTTTCTCCTGATCAACACCCTCGTCGATGTCGTCTGCGCGATTATCGACCCGCGCATCAAGTACACCTGAGGGGACGATATGAAGATCGGAGCCAATCTCCTGATCGGAGGACTTCTCTTTGCAGCCGTGGTGATCGCAGGAACCCTTGCGCCCTGGCTTGCTCATACCGATCCGGTCATGGATGCGGACCTGCTCTATGCGGAGGAGCCGCCGGGAGCCGCGTTCTGGTTTGGCACGGACGCGCAGGGACGCGATATCTACAGCCGGGTGCTCTACGGGGCGCGGATTTCGCTCACCGTCGGGATCATTTCGCAGCTCATCAACACAGTGATCGGAGTCTGCCTCGGTGTGTCCGCCGGATATTGGGGCGGTTGGTGGGATGATTTCGTGAGTGGCTTGACCAACATGATGCTGGCCATTCCCTCTCTCGTCTTTGCCCTCGCGATCATGGCGATCCTCAATCCGGGACTGAGCAGTCTGCTGATTGCGCTCGGCCTCACCAACTGGTCTTTCACCTGCCGCCTTGCCCGCGCCTCGACCCTGTCGCTTAAGAGCCAGGGATACGTCCAGGCGGCGAAGGTCCTGGGCTACAGCGACGTGCGCATCATGCTGACGCAGCTTCTGCCCAATATGCTCGGCCCCATCATCGTTATCGGCACCCTCGGCATGGGCGGTGCGGTTCTTGCCGAGGCTGCTCTCTCCTTTCTTGGTCTCGGCATCCGCCCGCCGTTCCCAAGCTGGGGCAGCATGCTGTCCGATGCGCGGGATCAGATCACCACGGCGCCCTGGATTTCGATCTTCCCCGGCGTTGCAATCTTCGTCACGGTTCTTGGCTTGAACCTGCTCGGCGACGGCCTTCGCGACATTCTCGATCCTCAGTCGCGGAGCCGACGGGCATGACAGGACAAGCGCTTCTTGAGGTCGAGGATCTCCGAATCGATCTGTCCGTCAACGGCCGGAGGTATCCGGCGGTGCAGGATGTCTCGTTCAGTATCAGGCGCGGAGAGACGTTCGGTCTGGTAGGTGAGTCCGGATGCGGGAAGAGCATCACCGCTCTTGCCCTGATCGGTCTGCTGAGAAATCCCCTCAGCATTGGAGGCGGCAGCATCCGTTTCGATGGGCAGGAGCTGCGGGATCTGTCGCCGGACGGCATACGCAAGCTGCGGGGCAGCCGGATCTCGATGATCTTTCAGGAGCCGATGACGGCCCTCAATCCGCTGTCGCCGGTCGGGCGACAGATTGCCGAGATGTTCGCGCTTCACAAGGGTGCGAACTGGAGGGAGGCAGAGCGCCAGGCGGTGGAAGCCCTCGCAAGGGTGCGGGTGCCCGCACCGGAGCGGCGCGTGAAAGATTACCCGCATCAGCTCTCGGGCGGCATGCGGCAGCGTGTCATGATCGCCATGGCGCTGGCTTGCGGGCCCGATCTTCTATTGGCTGACGAGCCGACGACGGCGCTCGACGTGACGGTCCAGGCCGAGATCCTCGACCTGATCCGGGAGCTTTCCGCAGCGCAGGGGACCGCGGTTCTCATGATCAGCCACGATCTCGGGCTTATTGCCAACATGTGCCAGAACGTCGGAGTTATGTATGCCGGTCGCCTGGTCGAGCAGCGCGCCGCCGATAACATCTTTCTAGCTCCGAGGCATCCCTATACGCAGGGGCTCCTCGCCGCGCTCCCGCTCCTAGGAGCCCGCTCCAAGTTTGGCCGCAAAAAGCTTAAGGAGATCGAAGGCGTGGTGCCCCCTGTCGTGGCTTTTCCAACCGGCTGCAGGTTCAACCCCCGCTGCCATGCCGCGACCGACCTCTGTCGAGCCGAAGATCCTGTTGTGACGTCGCTGCCCGACAGCGGTCTCGTACGGTGCCATTATCATGACTGATACTTCCAGCGACACGATCCTGAAAGTCGAAAACCTCGCGGTTCATTTTCCGATTGGGCGAGGGCTCCTCGGAGGATTGCGGCGGTTCGTGCATGCGGTGGACGGGGTAGACCTGGAATTGAAGCGAGGCGAATGCCTTGGTCTCGTCGGCGAGTCGGGCTGCGGCAAGTCGACTTTGGCACTCTCCATCCTGGGCCTGCAGGCGCCGACACGTGGCCGTGTGGTTATTGATGGGCACGAGGTCGGCACGGCTGGGAGGGACCGGAAGACAAGGGCGCGGATCACGCAGATGGTGTTCCAGGACCCATATTCCTCGCTCAACCCGCGTCAGACGGTGCGGAAGACGCTCGAGACTCCTCTGCGCCTGCACGGCATGACAGCAAAGAGCGAGATCGACGGGAGGATCGGCGACATGCTGGCGCGCGTCGGCCTGCGGCCAGAGGCTGCAGAGCGCTATCCGCATGAGTTTTCCGGCGGACAGCGACAGCGGATCGGAATTGCGCGCGCCCTGATCCTCGAGCCGAAGATCGTCGTTCTGGATGAGCCGGTTTCTGCACTGGATGTCTCCATCCGAGCCCAGATCATCAACCTGCTTCTCGAACTCAAGGAGACGCTCGATCTCTCATACATCATGATCAGCCACGATCTCGGTGTGGTCGAGCACATGAGCGACCGGGTCGCCGTTATGTATCTCGGCCGCATCGTCGAGAGCGGCCCATGGAACACGATTTTCACGCAGCCCGGGCATCCCTACACACGGGCGCTCATCGCGGCGATTCCCGATCCGTTCAAACGAAGCAGCGGCACCAAGATCACCGGCGAGATCCCGAACCCGCTCAGTCCGCCGACAGGCTGCGGATTTCACCCCCGATGCCCGGAAGCGCGGGACATCTGCCGGACGCCCCCAGCGCCAGCGCTCGAAAATCGGGGAGGGGAGCACCACGTCCGGTGCCGGAGAGTCGACGAGATTGCCATCCCGGACGGATTGGCAACAGCCATAGGCTGAGCGGCAGATCACTTCCGGAGCCGCAGGACTAATCTTGGAGCATGTTGCGACGAAGAGGATCCGGTTCGCCATTAATAAAGCGACGAGGAATAGAAGAGGGCTGTTTCCATCAAAATGGAAACAGTTTTACGCTGCAAGCTCTGCGCGCAGCCATTTCAACGAGTGCCTTCATGAATGCTCAGCCTCCCAATCCAGGTCTCAGTCTCGGGTCCACAGGCGCTCACCGTCCAACGTTGCTGGGTACCCGGCATATGGCCGTGTCCGGGCATTATGCAGCCTCACATGCCGCGTTTGCAGTTCTCGAAGCCGGCGGCAATGCTGTGGATGCTGGGGTGGCTGCTGGCATTGTTCTGGCTGTGGTTCAGTGCGATCTGGTCAACTTTGCCGGTGTCGCGCCGATCATCCTGTATGACAGCAACACTGCATCGGTTCACACGATAGCAGGACTGGGGCCATGGCCTCGGCGCACGGATGTGCAGGTGTTTCGACGCGAGTACGGCGGCAGAATCCCGCACGGGATCCTCCGCAGCATCGTTCCCGGAGCGCCGTCAGCCTGGATCACGGCTCTGCGGCGCTTCGGAACCATGAGCTTCGGAGAAGTTGCATCTGCGGCCATTAAGTTCGCCGGCAACGGTTTCCCGATGTACCCATTGCTCGCCGATATGATTGCCCTTCATGAGAAAGACTACATGCGCTGGCCGTCGAATGCGTCCGTCTTCTTGCCGCAGGGGCGTCCTCCCCGGACAGGGGAGATTTTCGTCCAGCGAGACCTCGCAAGAACGCTTCAGTATCTCGCCGATGAAGAGCGCTCAGCTTCATCGCGCGGTCGCGATGCGGGATTGGAGGCCGCGCATGCAGCATTCTACCGGGGTGATATCGCGGCTGCGATAGATCGTTTTTTCCGGCAGGAGGGAGGCTGGCTGCAGGCCAACGATTTGGAGGAGTTCACTGCTCCAGTCGAGCCTGCCGTCATGCGCTCCTTTGCGGGCGTCGATCTGCATGTCTGCGGACCGTGGACGCAGGGGCCGGTGCTCTTGCAGGCACTTGGCCTGCTTGATCCGAGTGATCTTCGTCGGCTTGAGCACAATTCCCCGCAGTACATCCATACTGTGGTGGAGGCGCTCAAGCTGTCCTTTGCGGACCGAGAGCGCTATTACGGGGATCCAAAGGCGATCCAAGTGCCTCTCGAGATGCTACTCTCGGACGAAAACCGAATGGCTCGGCGTTCGATGATCGACCCCGACCGCGCCGCTCCCGGCCTGCCGGTCCCGTCAGGCTCCGGTGCAAATTTGCCTGATTTGGCTGCCGCATCCGGACAGCCGGGACCCCCAGGTGATACGTCGTTCGTCTGTGTCGTGGATCGTCATGGCAACGCATTTGCCGCGACACCCAGCGATACATCCTATGATTCCGTCATGGTGCCCGGCACCGGGCTGTGCCCTTCCTCGCGCGGCTCTCAAGGATACACGGATCCGGCCCACTCCGGGTATATCAACCCCGGTCGACGCCCGCGCCTCACCTGCAATCCGGCTCTTGCGATCAAGGCAGGTGAGTGGATCATGCCGTTCGGAACACCGGGCGGTGACGTGCAGTGCCAGGCCATGCTGCAGGTCTTCCTCAACCGCGTAATCTTCGGGCACGATCTCCAGGTTGCCGTCGAGGCACCGCGCTTTGCCACATACAGTTTTCCGAACTCGTTTGATCCGCACGATTACTTCCCGGCCCGGTTGGCTCTCGAGGGGCGTTTTTCCACCACGGTCGGAAGCGATCTGCGGGGCAAGGGGCACGATGTTCATTCCTGGCCGGACTGGACATGGCTCGCGGGAGCAGTCTGCGCTGCGTTGACAGATGTATCTACCGGAGTTCATGCTGGAGCCGCGGACCCTAGGCGAGCCTCCTATGCGGTGGGATGGTAACTGACCGGCCCACCTGCTCAGTCATGCGCTGTCCCCAAGAAAATCATCCCGGCACCTCTGGAAGATGCCGGGACGAAAGTCAGTTCAACCGTGCTGGACTGCCGCCGTTATTTGGCAGCGGGTGAGGTTTCGTCCACCCACAGATCCTCATAGTTCTGGAACGCAAGCTCCGTTGAGTTCGGCTGCAAGCCTTTGAGCCAAGGCTGATAAGCCATGACGGCCTTGTTGTAGTTGAAGAACCACATCGGAGCCTCTTCCTGAATAATCGTATTTGCTTTCTTCAGGTACTCGATCCTCTTGCCTGGATCGCGCTCGTCTCCCGCCTGGTCCAGCAACTTGTCGACTTCTGCGTTCTTGAACGCGGTGTAATTACAGGCCGACTGGGGAGTAGCCGAGTGGAAGCACTTCAGCGACCCAAGCGGATCGGGGCCAGACGTATTCGACCAGATGTAGGCCTGATACTCGCCCTTGCTGACGATGCCGGCAAGAACGGATCCTTCCACAGGCTTGATCTTCGCCTTGATCCCGACCTTCTCGAGCATCGGAATGACAGCCTCGACAATGGGGACTCCCCAGCTCTCGTTTGGCGTCGCCGTCCACTCGAACTCGAAGCCGCCGGAGTAGCCGGCGTCAGCAAGCAGCTTCTTGGCTTTCTCCGGATCATACGCATACGGCTTCAAGGATTTGTCATAGGCTGGTGACGACAGGGGAAGCCAACTTGTGGCCCGGTAGGCCTTATTCTTGTTGAGACGTTTGATGATGAGATCTGCGTCAATGGCGTGGTTGATCGCCTGTCGAACGCGCTTATCGGTAAAGGGCTTGAAATCGGGATTCATGCCCATAATCCGGGTATAGACCTCCGGTACCTCGAGAATGCCTTTCGAGAGCTCCGGATCGGCCTGATAGGCGACATATTGCGCCGGCCCGAGGATCGAGACGTCGATTTCCTTGTTGCGGAAAGCAACGTCGCGTGCGGATGCCTCACCCATGGTCGAGATCACGATTTTGTCGGCATAAGGCTTGCTCGGCTTGTAGAACTTCTCCCAGCGTTCTGCAACAAACCGGGATCCCGGTACATGCTCGACGAACTTGAAAGGTCCAAGTCCGATCGGCTTGATCACGAAGGATTCCTTGGCCGCCTCATCGGCAGGATAGATGGATGTTGCCGCCGTCCTGAGATAAAAGCCGGGATCGACCCGCTCCGTGAGAGTTATCTGCAAGGTGTGGTCGTCGATCTTCTTGAGACCTGAAATTTCCTTGGTTTGTCCCTTCTCGACCTCGACGGCTCCCTTGATGATGCGGACGAAGCGCGCCCCTGGATATGCCTTGGCGCCATCCATGATGCGCGTGAACGACCAGATGATATCGTCTGCGGTCATCTTCCGGCCGTGGTGGAAGTAGGCGTCATCCCGCAGCTTGTAGGTGTAGGTCAGTCCATCCTCGGAGATATCGACCGATTTGGCGAGTTCGAGAACCGGCTGGTTGTTGCTGGCATCCCAATTGTAGAGCGAGCGATGAATCGCCTTGGCATAGATCTCGTCCTGAGCGCGGTGCGATGTGTGAATGTCAAGGCTTGAAAAGCTTGAACCATAGGGTGCCGAGAAGCGGATTGTGCCACCGTTGCGTGGTGTTTCAGCGTAAGCGTGAGTGCTGACTGCCAGAGCAAGTGCAGTTGAGATAGCTAGTTTCGCGAGCAAATCAAATCCTCCCAGATTTCTAAAGCCGCAAGCGCAACAGGGATCTTCGCTCGCAGAATGACAGCACACCAGTTGTCACGGCCGTTAGCACCGAAGCGCTCCCCTTGTGTCTCTTTGACAACTGTCAGATCCTAAACCTCGGATCATCCATCGAACCGTAAGGCCCTCAACCAGACTGTCAAGCTGTAGCTCCTGCCAGTGGAACTCAGGAAAAGGATAGAGCCAAAAGGTGTCAGCTGGGGTGCAACTCTTTGAGATTGGGCTACTTGAGAATGGCTCCGAAGGGCTGAAAAAGGTTACACCTGAGAGAAGTGTCAGATGCGCAGTGGAGCCGACTCAGGCGCTGATGCAGACCTAAGTCATGGAGAAGCCGGCTTGGAAGGTGTTGCCGACTTAATCCGAGAAGACCGCGTCGAGATGATAAACTCTGACCTAGTCCGTACACAATCAACCTAGGACTGCAGCGTGAGCGTGTATGACGCTGGTGGACGACCGGTAATGGCACTTCTCGGAAGCAAGGTGAATGTCGGCCCAAGGCAGGTACACCGGACATTCTTGTTGGTGAACGAAGTTCATTACCTGGCCCACTGCGGAACTTCAGTTCTTGCGTGGTATGGCGTTCAAGGGAAACCAAGGTAGGTAGAGTTAGTCAAACCCAATTATCTTGGCTTCTTCTGTTATCAGGGCTGGGCCAGGATGAACTCCATCCCGTTCTGCCGCCCAACCTCGAGGAGGCGTGCCACATCCGTCGGGCCAGATGGAGAGGGCAGCTCCCAAGTCCCGGAAGGCATCGGTTCACCTGCTTGCGAGAAGAAGTTGACGTGAAGCGTGCCGGGCGAATTCATGACCAGCAGTCGCCCGGGCTCCTGCCCAATGTTCCTGAACGTGTGGACCTCACCGTTTGGAACCCTGACAAAGTCCCCGCGCTTTGCGGTGCGCGTTTCGGATCCGACGCCGAACTCGAACGTGCCTTCGAGGACGTAGAACGCTTCATCATCGGCAGGATGCCGGTTAGGCAGCCCGGCTCCAGGTGCAACGAGCGCCTCGACGAGGCAGTATCCAGCGCCAGGGTCACGGACGAGGAAGCGCAGCAGGATGCCTGCGAGATAATAGGTGTCAGTCTGAGCGGCGGACATGGCGGCACGTTCCTCTGTGGCTTGGCTCTCGACGGCCGGTCGCGAAGCGTAGGACTTGGAGTGGGAGGTTAGGCAGGCACGAGGCCGTGACGCAGCATGATCTCGCGAGCTTTGGCCAGATCCGGCTTGCCGGGAACGTTGATCACCTCCGCCAACTCCTCGAAGTAATCGCGCCCAATGCTTCCTGGTGTGATCACGACGAGAGTGCGCGAGGCGTCCTCATGCAGGTTCTCGTGATGGTGCACGCTGCCACGCGGGATGAAGATGACATCACCCCCTGCGAGCTCCTGAGTCTTGCCGTCGACCGTGACCGTCAGCGTGCCCTCGATCCCATACAGGATCTCGTCTGCTTCCTGGTGGTAGTGAGGGGCCGGCACCCGAGCCCGAGAGGGGACGAAGAACTCGAAGACGGTAGCGCCGGCTTCAGAGACGCGAAAGCACAGCTCCAACTCGCCAATGCGCACGACATCCTGCTGACCCACTTCCATTGTCCCTCTCCCTATCGTAAAGTGGCTTTACAATTTTCGTAAAGTAGCTTTACATATATGTCAACACACAAGAAGACTAAGGTTCTCGCTGCACGGGCCAGGGAACTGCCTGATCCATCCTTCGGGGCGCTCATGCGGCTCACGTGGCAGCACGTGCGCCACCAGATGCTCCAAGCCATCCACGAGGCGGGCTTTCCTGAGTTCCAGGACGCTCACTTTGCGGTCTTCTCCTATCCGCTACCCGATGGTGTCAGGCCCTCTGAGCTGGCACGGCACAAGAAGATGTCCCGGCAGGCGATCAACTATCTCCTCGGGCAGCTTGAAGGGCTCGGGTATGTGGAGCGGCGCGCTGGTGAGAACGCTGATGCCGACCGACGCCTCGTCTACCTGACGGCTCGAGGCTGGCAGATTGCGGAGGCGATCTTTGCCTGCCTACGGCGCCTGCAGAGAGAGTGGGCGCAGGAGATTGGTCAGGAGCGGTTCGACGTGTTCCTGGACGTCCTCAGACAGCTTGCTGGCAAGGCTCAGGAAGAAGGCAGCACGAGGCAGTAGGAAGGTGGAGGAGACATATTTAGCTAAAGGTGCGACCTTGCCTGCATGGATCGCATGCACGTGATCCAGGTGCTGCCCGTAACCGCTCGGCTGATCACGGGCGCTACATCGGCACCAATGCAGGTCTTGTTGGGGTGAACGTCTCCTAATGGGATGGTCCGGCCGTGCTCCTTTCCCGCTTGCCTGTAAGCTGTGGGGCTTCGAGCCACGCAAGGAGCACGTCCCATGTCACGGTCTTCTGCCTCTGCTGCGATCACCACCCTGGGCATCGATCTGGGCAAGAACAGCTTCCACCTTGTCGGTCAGGATGAGCGCGGCGCCATCGTGCGGCGGATCAAGCTCTCCCGGCCCCAGCTCACCCAGCGCCTGGCCAACATTCCACCCTGCCTGATCGGCATGGAAGCCTGCGCCGGGGCCCACCACATCGGCCGCCAGCTCCAGGCGCTCGGCCATGACGTGCGCCTGATCCCGGCCCAGTACGTGAAGCCGTTTCTGAAGGGGCACAAGAACGACTATCGCGATGCTGAAGCCATCGCGGAGGCGGTGCAGCGGCCTACCATGTCGTTCGTGGCCATCAAGACGCCCGAGCAGATGGACTTTTTGGCTCTGCATCGGGTGCGCTCGCGCCTGGTCAGCCAGCGCACCGGCGTGACCAACCAGATCCGCGGCTTCCTGCTTGAGCGCGGCATCACCGTGCGCCAGGGGCTTGCGCCGTTGCGGCAGGCGCTGCCCGGTATTCTGGGTTCGTCCTCCGACGCGATCTCACCTCGGCTGGTGCACCTCATCTCTGACCTGATGGAGGAATGGCACCGGCTGGATGAGCGCATTGGCCATGTCTCGGTCGAGATCGAGGCGCTCGCCACCCAGGACGAGCACTGCCAACGCCTCATGAGCGTGCCGGGGTCGGACCGATCATCTCGTCCGCCGTCGTGGCGGCGATTGGCACCGGAGCCGGGTTCAAGCAGGGGCGGGACTTCGGCGCTTGGCTCGGGCTGGTGCCCAGGCAGGGATCGACCGGCGACCGCACCATCCTGGGCAAGATCTCCAAACGCGGTAACAAGCACCTGAGAAGGCTGTGTTGCACAGATCGGTTGGTGGACGTACTGAGCCCACCCCAAGCCTTTGCTTAAGCGATGCGGATGGACTTCGGGCATCCAAGCTCAAGCGTGCGGTTCAGGGCATGAACTGCAATGGCGACCTCAGTGGCGCGGCGGTGTTTCGTCCGCGAGCGTAAGGCGGTTCCATTCACCCGTTTAAGCCGGCTTATGGCGGCCTCCACCGGGGCTCGACGCGTGTACCCGGACCTCTTCTGCCACCCCATGCGTCCATGCTCCGCGATGCTTTGGAGATGCCGATCGCGCTGCGTGGGAGCTCTGCTCGCCATCTCGCTCAGTACGGCAGTTGATCGCGGTGGCACGATGACCGCAGCGTTGGGATAGCGCTTGGCGACAGCGGCATAGACGCCGGCCTGATCGTAGGCTCCATCGCCCACGAAGGAGGCGAGTGGACTGGGGATCTGGTCCAGCAACGGCTCGACCTGCGAGCCATCATCGACCTCGCTACCCGTCAGCTCGGTAGCGAGGATCTGTCCAGTCTCAGCATCGACGGCCATGTGGAGCTTACGCCAGGTCCGGCGTCTCCGGGTGCCGTGTTTCTCGATCAGCCACTCACCAGGACCACAGAGCTGTAGGCCTGTGCTGTCGACCAGGAGGTGCACAGGTTCGGCGTGCTGATTTGGTCGCGGTACTTCCAGGGTTTCGGCACGCCGACTCAGTGTCGAGTGATCCGGCACCGCCAGATCCGGACCGAGAAGCTGAAGGACCGAGCCGATTAGCCCCTTGGTCTGACGCAGCGCCAACCGAAACACGGCTCGCAGTGTCAACGCCGTCTGGATCGCCAAAGCCGAATAGTGGGCTTGACCACCGCGTGTGGTGCGAGGCTCGGCCCGCCAAGCGGCAATGGCTTCCGCAGAGAACCAGACCGTCAGGCTTCCCCGCTGACGCAGGACGGCGTCGTACTCGGCCCAGTTCGTCACCCGGTACCGCTGCTTGGGAATACGGTGCCGGCGAGCGGCATTGGCTTTGAACGGCACGGCAGATGTCCGACAGGAGGCGCGCAGTCCTCCTATGTCGCCCGGTTCTGGTTACCAACTCGCCTATTCGTGCAACAACGCGCGTGACTTCAGGATTTCACGCGGACAGCGAGCGCAAGGCGCCAGGGGTTGACTCTCGTCCAAGCTTGTATTTAACGTACTTGTTAAATAAAGCGAATACTGGCACAGGCTGCGTGAAAGGAGCCATTGCGATGAAATCCCCTCCGATTGTCTCGCCACAGGAATGGGAGGCTGCACGCCTCGAGCTTCTGGTGAAGGAGAAGACTCATACCCGCGCCCGCGACGCGCTTGCTTCCGAACGGCGGCGGATGCCCTGGATGGCGGTCGAGCGAGACTACACCTTTGAAGGACCATCCGGCACAGTCAGCCTGCTGGACATGTTCGAAGGCCGGCGACAGCTCATCGTCTATCGAGCCTTCTTCGAGCCCGGGGTGCACGGCTGGCCCGATCATGCCTGCCGCGGTTGCTCGCTAGGCGCGGACCAGGTAGGCCACCTCGCTCACCTGAATGCCCGCGACACGACTCTGGCCTACGTCTCGCGGGCGCCGCAGCCGGATATTACGCGGTTGAAGGCGAGGATGGGCTGGAGCATGCCCTGGTACACTTTGACCGACAGCTTTGATGCCGATTTCGGCGTCGACGAATGGCACGGGCACAACGTGTTCTTCCGTGACGGCGAGCGCGTGGTGCGCACCTACTTCATCAACAATCGCGGCGACGAGGCGATGGGTACCCTTTGGACTTACCTCGACCTGACGGCGCTCGGCCGCCAGGAGGCTTGGGAGGACTCGCCGGAAGGATACCCACAGACGCCGACTTATAAGTGGTGGAACTGGCATGACAGCTACGCACCGGACAGCGCCCCGGATCCCAGATGGGTCGCGGTGTCTGAGGTCGGTGAGGCGGCGTTCCGGACCGCTAGCGCGGGCGCCTAAGCATGAACGGAACCTCCATGCCCGAGACCGCGGAGCGGTTGAACCTCGACGCGGCGCCGACCTTTGCGGCTATGGCGCTGGTAAGCGGTGTAGCCGCGAGTGGGCCGACAGATGCGCTCAGCGGGCCCGGGAGTGGTTGTCCGCTGGACGCAATGGTCGTGATGTACCTGCTCATGTGCACCTTCCACGTCACGCCGTGGCTGAAGCGGCTGGGCGGTCGCCGGGCGATCAACGACCGCAGGGTCGAGGAGGAGAGCGAATGCAGCCAGCGCTAGACCCTCTGAGCACGACGTTATCGGCCCTCGCGGATCCCACACGACGGGCGATCCTGGCCCGGCTCGCGCGCGGGGCGGCCACCGTGAACGAGTTGGCCGAGCCGTTCGACATCAGCCTGCCCGCGGTGTCGCGGCACCTTAAGGTGCTGCAGGCGGCGGGCCTAATCTCGCGGGGTCGGGAGGCCCAGTGGCGGCCGTGTCGGCTCGAGGCCGGACCGCTCAAAGACCTGGACGGCTGGCTCGCCTCCTACCGCCGCTTCTGGGAGGGTAGCTTCGACAAGATGGAGGCCTACCTCGCGACGATCACAAAAGGAGACCCCGATGGACGCGAGAACTGACACCCGGAGCGGCGCGGCCGAGCGCCGCAGCGACCCGGGAATGCCCTTGCGCGACGACGAACTGCTGATCGTGCGCGCGTTCGACGCCCCGGTCGCGCTGGTGTTCCGCATGTGGGAGGACGCGTCCCACCGAACCCACTGGTGGGCACCGAAGGGCTGCCGCTGCACCCACTTCAGCCATGAGTTCCGCGTGGGCGGCGCGTGGCGGGCCTGCTTTCTCTCCGAGACCGGAGGCGAAAACTGGCAGAGCGGCGTCTACCGCGAGATCGATCGGGATCGCCGGATCGTCTTCAGTTTTGTCTGGGATGGGGGACCGTCCGCAGCTATCGAGACCTCCGTGACAATCACCTTCGCCGAAGCCCATGGCCAGACAATCCAAACCTTCCATCAGACGCCTTTCGCCAACCCGGAGCGCCGCAACAGCCATATCACGGGCTGGAGCGGGCTGCTCGATCGCCAGCAGGCCTATGTCGAGGCCAGATCTCAAGGAGACGCCTCATGATCACACTCTACGCCTTCAAGTGGGTGCCCGACTTCGCCCAAGGCCTAGTCCGCGACCTTCGCGTCCGTTGGGCGCTGGAGGAGGCCGGCATTCCCTACGGTACCAAGCTGCTCGGCCAGGACGACAAGGACGCGTCCGCCTACCGGAGCATCCAGCCCTGGGGGCAGGTTCCCGTCATTGAGGAGGACGGTCTGGTGCTGTTCGAGAGCGCCGCCATCGTCCAGTACCTCGCTGATAGATCCGAGGCGCTATCGCCACGTGATCCGGTCGGCCGGGCCAAGGTGGCGCAGTGGCTGTTCGCGGCCATGAACTCGGTCGAGCCGCATGTCGCCAACCTGGCCAATCTCGACCTGTTCCACGCGAAGGAGGAGTGGGCGAAGGCGCGGCGGCCGGGCCAGGAGGCCTTCACCCGCATGAAGCTTTCGTCTCTAGCCCGGCGGCTGGACGGCCGCGAATGGCTGGAGAACCGGTTCACCGCCGCTGACCTGCTGATGGTGACGGTACTCAGGATCCTGCGTCACACCGACATCGTCACCTCCGACCCCGTGCTGGGGCCCTACCTGGCGCGCGGCGAGGCGAGGCCGGCATTCCACCGGGCGCTCGCGGCGCAGCTCGCGCCGTTCCGGGAGAATGCGCCGGAGATGGTGCCGGCCTGACCGCGCCGACGCCGTCGTATCCCACGCCTAGCCCCGTACCCAAGTGCGCTAAGCCGCACAGGCGGTCGTGGCCGCAAGCGGAGTGGCGGCTTTCAGGCTCAGAGTGTGGAAACGCTGCCTCTCTTTCTATGCGTCGGCTAGCGGCGGCTTCTGATGACAGTCAGCAAAGCGTGGGTCAGCAGGCGTGATCAAACAGCGATTATCGTCCGCCGAATGACGCGGCAAGGAGTTGGTCCGATGATGTCACGGTAACCTGAGGAGTCCGCGGTGGGAGAGGCTGATCAGCATTCACCAACGATTCAGTGGGGTTGCGCCATCTTAGGGTACCGGTCGCCCAACCGAACTCCCGGCCAAGCCCGAGATCTCTACCTCTCTCAACCTCGGACTTGGTCGGGTTCGATCTTCAATCGGTAAACTTCACCCCGTATTGGCTGCCAGCAGTCCACACCAAACGAACCCTGGCGACAGCTCCTTCGTGCGGGATCCTTAATTGAAATTCCAAGGGGACATCGGCTGGGGCGGGGATCACCAGCCGCGCACCCGTCTCAGACAGGTCCCACACGGTACAGGCAACCGGATTGCCGGTGGTTTCGCTTGCGAACCACCCCTCTAAGCCCGCGGGAACCCGTTCACTCGATCGACGCTCAGGCATTACATGGTTCATGCAAGAGTCCCTGTTTCGACGGAACGAACCCTGTAAGGGACCGGGCTGGAGTGAGGCTGCCCTCGAGGCGTGGGGGTTCCAGAGCGCGGCGCTGCTGTTTGACGCCCGCGAGGGCGGATTATGCCAGGTCCACGAGGAGCCCGGGAGGGCAGTACATCCGTGCCGACCCCGGGACTCGTCGACAGCTGTCGTTGACAGGCAGCTGGGGCGAGAGTGAGCTGATTTGCCTAACGGGACAATCGGCAAATCTGGGGCGCGTCGCCTTGGCGCACTGGCTCCGGCCGCTAGGCAATTTAACGAAGCGTTAACCAAACCGGCAGAACATCAGCACGTCTCCCACACAATGCGCGATGCCCCAAAATGCTTGCCTCAGCTACGGTTCTTGTCGTCGAGAATGACCCCATCACACGCGAGCTGCTGGAGAACATTCTTCATACCGCCGGCTGTCAGGTCTTGGCGGCTTCCACGGGCAACGCAGGGCTCCTATCGCTCTGCCAGCTGCAGGCTCAAATTGGTTGGCTGGTGACGAGAGTAGGACTTCCTGGGCTGGTGGATGGATGGCTCCTCGCCGATGAGTATCATCGGCACAATCCGGACAGGCCGGTTGTCCTGTTGTCCGAAGAGATCCTCGAGACTGATTGTCCCTCAGTGGACGCCGTATTCGTCCCGCCGCATGCCCCAATGATGGTGCTTGAGACATTGAAGGGTTTGGCATTGTCTGAAACGGTTGATAACGCTCCGGTCGAGATGCTTAGGGCTGCCTAACCAAAGAGGAGCCGTTCAGGAGCGACCACAACGAAACCGTTGCTTCTCGTCTCTGGCGCGACCGTGCACAGATCCGGGAGCAGGAGCGGGATGATGCTCGGGCTCGGCTGAAAATTGCCGAGGAGAAGGTAGCGATCCTGTTGGCTGAGAATGACCGGCTTGCAGCCGAGAACGCCCGGCTGCAGGAACGGGTCCAACCTCGGAACCAACGTGGCCGGGCCGTCATTCAGTTCGCCCGCACGCTGATGTCAGGCGCGTGCAGCGCCAGCCCAGCTTTAGGAACCGCTCGACAGGACGCATCAGCGCGGCCAAGCGGTTCCTAGCCTTGTTCACCCGACCCCTGATCGCTGGCACAGGGGTGCCCGGGACAGCAGCCATGAAATCGTACGTCAGGATCCTCGCGACAACGAACATCCACTTGCGTGTACTCTTTGGCCAGCGTCAAAAGGATGAAGCGCGATGCTGGCTGGATACCGTGTTCTCGTGGTAGAGGATGAGGCGCTCAGCGCGATGCTCACTGACGCAGAGGGAGTGCCGGTCGGACAGCCTCCAGCGTGCGCGAGGCGCGTCAGCTCATCAGGGATGCTGCCGTGCTGGATGTGAACCTCGCCGACGGCTCGGTTACGCCCGTCCTGG
Source organism: Microvirga soli (assembly GCF_016734765.1). Classification (GTDB taxonomy): domain Bacteria; phylum Pseudomonadota; class Alphaproteobacteria; order Rhizobiales; family Beijerinckiaceae; genus Microvirga; species Microvirga soli. Next base: position 66,905 of record NZ_JAERQE010000029.1, read on the forward strand.
AGGCCCTGAGCGCACGGGGCATTCCAGCCGTGATTTACACGGGCGGTGTCATCCCGGAAGATGTTCGCCGCCGCCCCCACGACCTGATCGCGCTCTCCAAGCCTGTGCTGCCGGCTTGCCTTAGCTGCGAACTCCGGAAGGCGATCGGAACTTCGGAGCTGCGTCGCTTCCAGGCGTGATCCCTGGTCAGTGAGCCATTTGCTACCCATCCGGTGGTATTCCCTACCGTCTACAACTGGGTGATGAACTGATCTCCACTCAGTCACGCCAATGGGCCGATTTCAGCACTGCTTTCCGGATGTGGGCCGAACATTCGCTTTGGACACGAACACCGGACGCTGCTGTCAGTGAACGATTTTCACCACCTGCCCGAAGTGGACAATTGCGTGGCGCTACATTCCATAACGTCTCGTCACGCGCAATTCGCGGACTGTTTTCTCACGCGCCCGGGGGCGGCGGCTCCGGGTCAACCCGCTGGATCTCCATCGTGACTGTTACCGTAAGCACCCGCTGGCGATGCTCGTTCATGAGCTCGACCGTAATCTCACGGGCATCCCCCTTCGGCAGCCGATCCCGGCCGATCTCGGCCGCAGCGCTCGCGGCCTCCCGTTCGGCAGCATCGAGGCTTTCGAGCTCCAGGCCTGTTGCATCAGGGATGAAGCGCGTCCCCTCCCGCACGTCGAAATAGAACCAGGGCACTGCTCTCTCCCATGATCTGATGCTTACAAACTCTACGAGGATTGGTTTGTTCTGCCTTCAGCATGGAACTGCCGAGATTGTTGCTCCTGCTAGCGCGGCTCTTGCTCCAAGCTCAGGAACGTCGGGTCGAAGTCGGCGATTTGTTGCAGGCGCGGCCAATCCGTGATGACCACCGTTTCCCCACGCCAGGTGATCAGGCCTTCTGCCCGCAGCTCCTGGAGGATTCGGTTGACGTGAACCGTCGAGAGCCCAAGGGTGTCCCCCAGCTCGGCTTGGGTCAGAGGGAACTTGAAGCCGTAATCTTCGGTGAGCCCGACCGCCTGGAGGCGGAGAAACATCTCGCAGAACAGGTGAGCGGTGTGCTCCAGGGCGGACTGGCGGCCGATAGTGACGATCCACTGCCGATGGATGGCCGCATCAACGGCAATGTTCAGGCCCAGCAAGCGGGTCAGGTGAGGCTGGGTCTCGGAGATGAGGCGCAGCGCGTCGTGAGGCACCACACCCACGGTGCAGGCTGTGATGGCCATGACACCGTGATCCATCTTCTTCACCAGGAAGCTGTGGAGGTCGACGAAGTCGCCGGGCACGTGCAGGGCTGTGATCTGGCGTTTACCGGTGCGCAGAAGGTTGTAGCGGGCAACAAAGCCGGTGATGAGGAAGAGGCTCTCCGATGGGCGGTCTCCCTCCCGCACCAGGTCCTCACCCTTGGCCACGGCCCTTTGCCGGACGGCGGCCTGCTCCAGGAGCTGGCGCTCCGCATCTGAGATGCGGTCGAACTGCTCAAGCTTCCGGATCAGAGCAGCGGCTGGCATAAACTTTTCCTGGGAGCGTTGGAGTTGGCCATCAGCTTAGCCCAAATGCCGTGGGATGACGAGCAGAGCTGGGCCATGGTGTAACGAGTTCCATACACGGCCCTACCGGAGTCAATTTTGAAAGGAGAGAGTTACCATGCATGTTCGTCCGGAAGGTCCTGAGGACGTCGACACCATTCGAAGTCTGACGACTGCCGCATTTAGGGATGTGCCCTACAGCAGTCAGACCGAGGCCGCTATTGTCGATGCGCTGAGGGATGCCGGTGCCTTGGCCCTTTCGCTTGTAGCGGTCAAGGACGGCGAGATTGTCGGTCATGTTGCGTTCTCGCCTATCACGATCAACAGCGAGGCGACCAATTGGTATGGCCTTGGTCCAGTCTCTGTCTGGCCCGATCAGCAGAGGAAAGGTATCGGACAGGCTCTGATCAGCGCAGGACTGAGCCGCCTCAGAGGAATGCATGCGCAAGGTTGCGTGGTTCTTGGGGAACCCGCCTACTACGGACGCTTCGGCTTCGTGAGCGATCCTGAACTCTGGTATAGCGATGTGCCGCCGGCGTATTTCCAGCGGTTGAGTTTTGCCGAAATCACACCCAAGGGCGAAGTCACATACCACCCGGGGTTCGGCGCGACCTGAGAGGAGAGATTGTTCCTCATACTGCTCCCTCCTTCGTTTACCGAGTCGTCCGTGAAGAATTGTCTGGCGGCTTGAGTCACGCCCGTTGCGGCGATCGACCGGATCCAACCAGCAACAGGA
>NZ_JAERQE010000002.1 GCF_016734765.1 Microvirga soli
AGCAGCCCCACCTCGTCGCGGCGCTCCGTGCCCGTGACACTCACGTCCAGATCGCCCGCAGCCAACCGGCCCATCGCAGACGTCATGCCATTGAGGGGGCGTGTGATGCCGTAAACTGTAATCGCACCAAGAATGGCGATGGCCAGGGTCAAGCCGACAACGGATGCGATGATCAACTCGGCAGAGGTGAACGAAGCCAGTTCAGCTGCATCGCGCTTTTCCTGCTCCAGGGTCGCGGCATTGGCTGCGGCAAGCTCGTTGAGGGCCTGCGAGGCCTTCTGGCGCATGTCACGTCCTTCACCATTTGAGAGCTTGAAGGCTTCATCGGCTTCGTTGAGCTGGGCATGAGCGATGGTTCGGCCCATGATGGCAAAATAATCTTCGACAATCTTCTTCAGCTGCTCATTGCTCGCGCGGCGTTCCGGTAATTCAGACAGCGCAATCAGGGCATCAAGGCCCTTCAGGGCTTCCTCCTTGGCCTGCCGGAAGGCCTGCTCAAAGACGGCCATCTCCTGGAAGCGCGTCTCGATGATCAGGTTCTTCTCCTGGACCGCCGCCTCGCTGACAGAGGCCTTGATGTTCAGCGCCATGCTGCGTCGGGCCGCGTGCACGTCGACGATCTGCTGGGTCTCCTCGGCAAGAGTATCCAGACCGGCTTTGGCAAAAATGATAAGGCCAATTGTGACAGCCATCATCACGATCACTGGAATGGCCAGCTTCGTAATGATCTTGAGATTGTTCAAAGCGCGCATCGATTTTCAATGGCCTGCCCGCATGGCCGCGGGAGGCGCGCGCCCCCACGACGCGCTTATCCAGGCTGCGCAGTTGTAGCCGGGAATATTAACCTGAGCTATTACGGTTAATACCTAGTGGTGAAGTAAGTTTTTCTTAATGTCTTTGAAACTAAAAGCAGAGACAAAGATCAATTTACGAATTGTTAAGAGTCCGCATCCTGAACACCGCTTCTGCCTAGAGCACCACGATGCCGGAGTGCTTGGCCTTGTTGTCCGGCTCCACATGAATCGTGATGAGCGCGTCCTCGACGGCGGACTTGAGGGCCCGTTCCAGCCGGTCGCAGATGTCGTGGGCGTCTGTGACGCTCATGGCGCCCGGCACCACGAGGTGGAAGTCGATGAAAGTCATCCTGCCTGCATGGCGCGTGCGCAGGTCGTGCGCTTCGATGGCACCTTCCGCATTCAGGGCGATGATCTCGCGCACGCGGACGAGGGTCGTTTCCGGCAACGCCTCGTCCATGAGACCGCCGACGCTTTCCTTGATCAGTCCCCAGCCTGACCAGAGAATGTTGACGGCCACCATGGCGGCAAGGGCGGAGTCGAGCCACGCCCATCCGGTGAGCGGCACGAGCAGGAGGCCGATGATCACCACCGCCGATGTGACCACATCGGTGAAAAGATGGCGCCCATCTGCCACGAGCGCGGGAGAGCGCAGGCGGCGTCCGTAACGGATCAGGGCCCACGACCATACCGCGTTGATCACGCTGGCGCCTGCGTTGATGGCGAGCCCCTGCATGGGCGCATCCATCACCTTCGGGGACAGGAACCCGAAATAGGCCTCCCGCAGGATCGCAAGAGCCGCGACGATGATCAGCACGCCTTCGAGGACAGCCGAGAAATACTCGACCTTATGATGGCCGTAAGGATGATTGGCGTCCGCCGGTGCGGCGCTCAGGCGAACGGCCAGGAAGGCCGCCACCGCCGTCACCATGTTGATGATGCTCTCCAGCGCGTCGGAATAGAGCGCAATGCTGCCCGTGATGTAATAGGCGGCATATTTCAGGACGAAAACAACGGTTCCGACGAATATGCTGCCGATGGCAAGTTTTTGAATCTTGTCCATGGCGCGACACTTGAAAAGATGGCGGAGAGGGAAACGACGCGACCTTATAGAGCTTGTTTCTTTAAGCGCAAGAACTTGTTTTTACTTGCTAATCGTTTGCAAAGTCATGATGAGCGCCAAAGCGGTAGGGTGAATGTCAAGCCTGTTTCGGAAACAGGTCGTCTCACTTTTTTCCAAGCTGCATCAAGCCTTGATGTGAACCTCCAGGAGGCGTCACTCAGGAATCGCCGCCGCCTTGGCCATCAGCTTCTTGTAATAGATCGACAGGGGCGGAGAGAGCGTCTGGCACTGTTGGACGAGAGCCAACGCTTCGGCCCGCTTGCCGGCCCCGATGGTGTCGAGAAGGGTGGGATGCAGCTCCGTCAGTTGCGCAAGCGCCGGATCCTTCTGGCGCTGCTCGACCGGCGCCACGATGGTGAAGATCGCCGATTTCTCGCTGCGCCCTTTCACGGCGATTCGGTCGAGTTCGATCAGCACGAAATGCTCCTGCAGGGCCTTTGCCGTGGCAGGACCCAGGACGATCGAGACGCCGTATTCCTTCGACAGGCTTTCCAAACGTGAGGCGAGGTTCACCGTATCGCCCAGCACCGAATAATCGTAGCGCCAGCGCGAGCCCACATTGCCCACCACGCAGTCGCCGGTGTTGATGCCGACGCCGATGGCAAAACGAGGAGCGTCCTCACCCTGCTCCTGCTGCAGCTCCGCGTTGAGGATGTTGACTGCCTCCAGCATGCGCAGGGCGGCGCGCGCGGCCTTCAACGGATGGTCCGGGCTGGGCAAGGGCGCGTTCCAGAACGCCATCACGCAATCGCCGATATACTTGTCGATGGTGCCGCCTTCCGCCAGCACCGCCTCCGAGAGCGGATCGAGCAGGCGGTTGATGAGAGTGGTCAGCCGCTCCGGCTCGTCCTTCAGCTTCTCCGACAAGGTGGTGAAGCCGCGCACGTCACAGAACAGGATGGACAGGTTGCGGCGCTCGCCGCCGAGCTTCAGGGCGCTGGGATCGCGGGCGAGCTGTGCCACGAGATCCGGCGACAGGTAGCGCGAGAAAGCCTCCGACACGGTGCGGCGCAGATGCCGCTCGCGGGCATAGTCGAGACCGAACCGCGCTCCGAACACAGCCAGCGCTGCGGCCGCGGGTAGAGCGGGTGGCGCCCAAACCCGTCCGAAGCGTAAGAGAGCCCAAGCCCCGACGATGAAGAAGGCGAGCACGAGAGCTGCGGATAGACCCGTGCGCCACGTCATGCCTTTTGTGGAGAATGCAGCGGCCAGGAAGGCCGCGGCAATGACGAGGATCACCATCAGCGGGCGCGAAACCGGGAGCACGTAAAGGCCGTGGCGGAGATTGTCGAGAATGTTGGCCTGCACCTCGACGCCGGGCGTGAGCGTGCCCTCGGTCAGAGTATAGGGCGTGGGAAAAGCGTCGGGGGTGCCGATATCGGCGGAGGTCGCCTGCTTGAGGCTCAATCCCACGAAAACGATCCGGTCCTTGAAAAAGCCGGGCGGCAGGAAATTTGCTGGATCCAGCGCCTGGTAATAGGACACGCGAGGATAGGTGTAGGCCGGCCCGATGTATTGGATCAGCGCGCCTTCGGGAGCAGCCGGTTTCGGTTCCCCCATCAGGCGAAGGGCCTCGCCGGCAAAACTGTCCCGCAACTCGGGCATGCGGCGCAGGTAAGCATCGCCGTCGAGGTGGACCGAGGCGACGCCCGACGCTGCGCCCGTATCCAGGAACGGATCGAGCGGGCTGACGCGGGTGACCTGAACGCCCTGGTTCAGCATCGTGGTGACATCGTCCGCCGCCAGCACCACATCCGGGCCGAGCGCCGTGGCGAGGGCCGTATCGGCTTCCTCCGTGGTGGGGTCGGCAAAGATGATGTCGATGGCGATCACCTTCGCACCGGCCGCGCGCAAGCTCTCGATCAGTTTCGCGTGGATGTCACGGGGCCAGGGCCAGCGCTGGGCGATCTCGCCGATGGAGGGCTCGTCAATGGCGACGATCACGGCACCGGGCTCAACAGGCAGCGGAGGGGCGATCACCGAGAGCAGATCGTAGAGCCGCGCCTCGATGAGGCGCATGGGCTGGAAGAAGAACACGAAGGGGATCAGCAGCGCTGCGATGATCCCGGCCATGGCGAAGTGGCGCCAGAGAGGCTCTCCGCCGCCATGGTCGCGTGTCGTCTCGGGACCCTTCACCTCAGAACCTGGCCTTCACGCTCGCTTCGATGGTGCGCCCCGGCCCGCGAATGTCGGGGGCCAGCTCGAAATCCTCGTCGAGCATGTTGAGCACGCTGAGGCCGAAGAGCAGGCGGCGATCCGGGGTCTCCCAGGTCAGCGCCGCATCGGCCGTCCAGTAATCGTCGATGTCACGCCCCTGCAGGTTGCCCGTGATATCTCCCAGGTAGGTTCCCGCGAGAGTGAACTTGAGGCGGCTCGGATGGACGAAGGTGACGCCCGCCCGCACGAACTTGCCGGCAATGAAAGGCACGTCGGCCCCCGGTGCCTCCTCGGAGCGAATTTCCGACGAGATCGTCCCGATGGTGCCGAACACGCCGATGCCGTGGGTCAGCCAGAGGTTGGCCGTTGCAGCAAGCCGATCGACACGCGCCTTGCCGATGCCGATGTCGTCGAAGCTGTAGGCAATCGGGAGATTCAGGTTCTCCGCATCCTGGCGCTGATACTCGACTGCAGTGAAGACGTAAGGTGACCATTCCGCGTCCCAGCGGAAGGCCAGGGTTTTGGTTTCCCCGCCGAGCTGGATGGGCAGGGCATTCGGCACCAGGCCGACCGTAGTCACGGGCGCCAGGGTGAACGGGATGGGAGATCCGGTGTCCTGGCGGTAGGCCGCACGCAGCCATTGCCCCTCGAAGGGCGAGATGCCGATTCCGACGCGCGGCGAAATCGCATCATCGACAGGCTGGTTCGCGACCTTGACCGTGCTGTGCTCGATGCCCGCCTGAGCCTCGAGCCAGTCGAAGGGGCGCCAGAGGACGTCAGCGTAGAGGCGCGTCGTGCGGAAGCTCGCGCTCGACTGATCATCGATGTCTTCGAAGTCGAACGTGTCCGTGGCGATGTTGTAGAGGAATGCGCGGCCCGTGTTGCGGGTGATCGTCCGGCCTTTTTGTGCCTCGAAGCCGTAATGCAGGGTCAGGTCCCCGAAGCCGATCATGTGGGACAGGGCGGCCGAAGCGCCCTCAACCCGCGTCCGCGTCCAAGTGTTGCCTCCAACAACGAAGCCGGGGTTGAGTTCGGCATTCGCGGCGTTCGTGTAGCTGCGGTCGATGGCGTTGATGCCGAAGACGGCACCGGTCAGGACGTTGCGGTCGCTGAAGCTATGGCTCCAGCCCGCTCCACCGAGCACGGCGGCATTGTTCTGCGTTCCCTCGACAAAATTGGTCGGAGTGTTGATCGTGGCGATGGCCGGATCGTTGTTCGCGCCGGCGCCGAACACGAGGAAGCGGTCGGTGGCCGAAGGCGCCATGCCGACGAAGAAGGAGCCGCTATCGGCATTCTCCTGGTCGATGAGATCGCGCCCGTTGGTCTTGAGGCGGTTTGCCGTGATGTTGAATGAGGTCGGAACCGGCTCGTTCGAGAAGCCCTGCACCGTTGCGTCCGCGCCCCAGCCGAAGCGTCCATTGTGGTGCAGGAGCGAGCCGCCGACCTCCGCGTCGACAAAAGGTCGGCGATAGAAGTCGGGCCGCCCGATGCGCCCGGAGACAGCCAGCGGATCGAAGAAGAGGCCCTGGATGGTGAGGTTGAGCGCCGAGAGATCGACGCCCACGCCGCTCTCGATATTCGAAACGTCCGGCCGGCCCGTCACGAGGCCGGGGCGCTCCACCGCCGATTGGTCGAAATAGCTCGACGCCTCGAAAGGATCGAACACCCGGTCGCCGTAGAAGCGGGACCACTCGTTGAGGTTCAGGAAGCGATAGGCTTGGGCCGGGTAGGAACCGCCATCCTTGTTGATGGCAATGCCGGCGAAATCGCCGCCGCGCTGACGGTAGCGGCGCAGGGTCTCACGAGCCGCGAGTACGGCCTGATCCGCCTGATACTGATCGATGGCGATGCCCGTGCGCACGCTCGAGACGGCCGGGTCGTTCGGATCGAGCCGGTCCGCGTTGTCGAGAGCCTGGATGGCCAGGTCGTCGTCGCCGTTCTGGTAATAGGAGGCAGCCGCCAGCAGCAGGCCCTGCGACAGGCCAGGATTGGCGGCAGAGCCCGCGAGAATGGCCTCCAGGCCTTTAACTGGGTCGCCTTTCTGCATCAGGTAGCGGCCACGGGCGAGATAGGCCACGTGGTAGCCGGGATCGAGAGCAAGCGCCTTGTCGATCATCGCGCCCGCTTCCTCGACCCGGTACTGGTCCAGCAGGAAGATCGCCAGGTTGGCGTAGGCGACCGGGCTGAACGGGTCTTCCGCAATGGCGCGGCGCATGGCTTCTTCAGCGGCAAGCGGACGGTCCCGGTCGGATTCGAAAAGCCCGAGCGTGTTCCAGAGGGCGGAATTGCCGGGCGCGATCTCGACGGCCCGGCGCAGGGCCTCGACCGCCGCGTTGACCTCGCCGTCGATGTCGCCGCGAATGTTGCTGTCGGCGGCGATCACCTCGGGATGGTCCGGGTCCAGAGCCTTGGCTCTCGCAATGGAGGCCCGCATCTCCTCGCGTCGGTTCAGCGCATAGGCCACCGTTGCGGCCGTCATGGCAATCCGCGCATCGTTCGGGAAGCGCTTTTCCGCTGCCTTCAAGACCTCGGCCGCCGCATTCAGATCCTGCTTGAAGGCGACCACATAGGCATGCGCCAGGGCCGCGAACGGATCGGTGCCCGGAGCCTTGGGCTCCGTATAGATCCGGTTCGGATCGGCCAGCGACTGGGTGATGTAGCGCCCGTAGGACGCGAGCACGCGCCGCTTGGGGTCAAGATTCCGCTCAGCTTTCGCGAACAGGGAAGCGGCCTCGGCCCAGCGATGCTGCGATCCAAGAAGGGCCGCTTCCACCATGTCCGCGCGGGCGCGCTGTGCGGCGCTCATGCGGCCGCTGCGCGCCTCGGCGAGTGCTTGCGCGGCAACAGTCCTGCCGTCATAGGACGGAGCGATCTCGGCGAGGGTCAGCCAATCCTCGACGCTGCGGGCCTGCGGCGGAATGGCTTTGATCCTGTCGCGTTCCGCTCTCAAGGTCGGCCCCGTCAGGGGCGTGGTCGAGAGGGACGAGAACGTCTCGCGCAGGCTCATGTAGAAGAGCATCTGCTCGCGGTCGTTCGAGTTCGTGATCACGAATTTTGTCGGAGCCTGCCCGATCGAAGCGACGGCGCCCTCGCCCTGGCGGACCGTCACGGAGCCCTGGGCGTTGGTGAGCTCGACCACGCCCTCGAGCACGATGAGAGAGGTTCGGCCTCCTTCGACCGTCAGAGACCAATCCGTGCCGCGGATCGCCGCAACGGCCGCGGGTGTCTTGACGTCGACGCCGGAGCCGCCGCGGGCTGCGCGAGCCCAGATGTTGCCGGCCTGTAGGCTGAGCTGGGTGTTGCCGGCCTGGCCGCCGGCCACATCATTGACTGTCAGGGTCGAGTTGCGGCCGACACGGATCTGAGTCTGATCGGAGAACAGGATCGCGAGATTGCCGATCTCGTTGGTGCGCAAGGTGTCCCCGCCGACGACGCTCTGCTGGATTTGGGCCGCGCGCCACAGGTCCTCGCGCACGAAGCGCATTTCCTCGCCGCCCTTGGCAGCCACGATGGCGCCTGCTGCGGGAGCCTGGCGCGGCAAGGGGGACTGGGCCTGTGCATTGGCAAGGCAAAGCGCCAGGGCGCTGGCCGCAGCCAAAAACCTGAAGGGTCGAGGAGACATGAATGAACCGGCTTATTCGAAAGGATACCTGCTTTAACGTTACTTCAGCTTAGCAGGAAGGGCCTAGGATCAAAGTCGATTCACATCAGCGACGCTGTGTTTTGGAGCACAGGGTGAACGATTGCGGCATATGCGCCACAGATATGGCTGTGAGTCGCGACGATAGGGCCGTATCAGGCGGTTTTGCCGCGCGCCATGATGAGCTTCTGCTTCAGGTCGTGCTGAGCAAAGGGCTTCTGCAGGACAGGCCTGTCGCGGAAGGTGTCGCGGATCCCGGCGCTGCCGTAACCCGTGGAGAACACGAACGGAATCGAGCGCTGTGCCAAAGCTTCCGCCACCGGATAGATCGGCTCCCCGGCCACATTCACGTCGAGGATGGCCAGATCGACCTGCTCGCGGGATACGGCCTCAAGGGCCGCAGACAGCCGCGCCGCCGGACCGATCACCTCGCAGCCGAAATCGAGCAGCATGTCTTCCAGAAGCAGGGAAATCGCGGCCTCGTCCTCGACGACAAGGATTCGCAGGCCATTGAGATCGCCGTCGCTCATTACGCTATCGGTCACGGTTTCGCTTTCTTTCAGGCAAGGCGCTGGTAGATTGTTTCCCAGAACACGGAACACATGCCCTGGATATTCTGGACTTCAAGCCTTGAGACTCAGACGCTTCTATCACTTTTGCGTCTCCATGCAAAAGAACCTGACACTGCCCTGATCCATGATATCATTATAGAACAGGATCATAGGGCCAGAGAGGCCCCGTGCCTAGATCCGGAACCCTCTTAAGGCGATGGGCTGACGTGATAGGAAAACCCAGAATTCTCAAGGCCTTTCGGCTCCTTGCATCCCTCGGCGTCCTTCTGACGCTGTCGAGTGCGCCAAGCCTTGCTCACGGGCATAACCCCATCGTCGTCGCCTCGAAGGCAGATACCGAAGGCGCCCTGCTGGGCAGCATGATCGCCCTTGTGCTGGAACGGGAAGGAATCCCTGTGGAGACCCGCCTTCAGCTCGGGCCGACCCAGCTGGTCCGCAACGCGATCCTTCAGGGGGAGATCGACATCTATCCCGAATACACGGGCAACGGGGCGTTCTTTCACGGCCTCGAAAGTGAACCGGCCTGGAAGGCGCCGGCCTTGGCCCATGAACTGGTTAAGCGCCTAGACGCGGAGCGGCACCGGCTCGCCTGGCTCGACCGCGCTCCCGCCAACAACACCTGGCTCATCGCCGTGAGAGGTGATCTCGCCCGGCGCTCCAACCTCGCCACCATGGATGATTTCGCTCAAGCCGTCAGAGCGTCCATGAACCTGCGGCTGGCGGCCTCCGCCGAGTTTGTCGAGAGTCCGGCGGCGCTCACCTCCTTCGAGACCACCTACGGCTTTCGCTTCCCCCGGGACAGGATCGCGGTTCAGACCAGCGGCAACACCATGACCACCATGCGGGCGGCGGCGCAGAGCATCGGCGGGGTCAACGCCGCCATGGTCTATGGTACCGACGGAGCCATCGCCACCCTGGACCTTGTGGTCATGAAGGACACGAAGGGCGCCCAGATCGTCTATGAGCCCGCTCCGGTGGTGAGGGCCCAGGCGCTGGAGCGCTTTCCCAACATCTCGAAAGCCTTGAACGGGGTCTTCGCCTCGCTCAGCACGGCCAAGCTTCAGGCCCTCAATGCGGAAATCGTGGTCGACGAACGGCCGGCCCGGGATGTGGCCGAGCGTTACCTGAACCAGCTTCATCGCCGTCCGGGAGGGTAGGTGCCCGTATGCCCTCTTGCGGAAGCCAAGGCTTGTCCTGAATAATCGACGAATGTTCTCGCGTCTTCTCAGTCATCCTCCCGCCTGCGCGTCTGCCTGGAGCCGCCACCATGCCTAGGCGGCGATCCAGGGCACCCATCCTCATCGTCCTGCACCAGGAGCATTCGACCCCAGGTCGGGTCGGACGCCTGCTCCTGGAGCGCGGCTATCCCCTCGACATCCGCCGTCCCCGCTTCGGCGATCCGCTGCCGGAGACGCTGGCAGGGCACGCCGGCGCCGTCGTGTTCGGCGGGCCGATGAGTGCCAACGATCCGGACGATTTCATCAAGCAGGAGATCGACTGGATCGAGGTGCCGCTCAAGGAGAGCAAGCCTTATCTCGGCCTCTGCCTCGGTGCGCAGATGATGGCCAAGCACCTGGGCGCGGGCGTCTGGGCGCATCCCGAAGGCCGGGCCGAGATCGGCTATTACCCGCTTGTGCCGACACAGGCGGGCGAAGCCTTGAGCACCGATTGGGGCGTGCCCTGGCCGAGCCATGTCTATCATTGGCACCGGGAGGGGTTCGACTGCCCTGCGGGTGCCGAGACGCTTGCCACCGGCGACGACTTCCCGACGCAGGCGATCCGGGTGGGCGAGAAGGCCTTCGGCCTCCAGTTCCACCCGGAGGTCACCCACGCCATGCTCTGCCGCTGGACCGTGGTCGCCGAGGAGCGCCTGTGCATGCCGGGTGCCCAGGACCGGATCCGCCAGCTCGAAGGCCGCTACCAGCACGACCCGCATGTCTCCCGCTGGCTCGACCGCTTCCTGGATCACTGGCTCGACGAGAGGCGCTAGGAGCCATTCATGACGCCTCCCGTTCCGACCAGTGAGCGCCTGTGCTTCCATCCTTGGGAGGCGGAAGACTTCCCACTGTTCGCATCACTCCACAGCGACCCTGAGGTGCAGCATTTCCTGCAGATGGGCGATCCGCCGTGGGACGACGCGTATCTTCGGGCCAAGTTCGAGAGCTTCCGGGCCGATTATACGAATAACGGTTGGACCAAGTTCAAGGTCACCGACCGGCAAGGGGCATTTCTCGGCCGTGCCGGTTTCGGCTGGTTTCCGGAAACCGATGAACTCGAACTCGGCTACACCTTCAAGCGCCATCTCTGGGGCCATGGCCATGCGACCGAGGCGGCTTGCGCGCTGCTCGACTGGATCTACAGGGCCAAGCCCGTCGATCATGTCATCGGCTTTGCGGTGGCCGAGCATGCAGCCTCGCGCCGGGTGCTCGAAAAGGCCGGGATGTCGTTTGCCGGCATCAGGGATGTCGATGGCATCCCCAACGCCTTCTATCGTCACGACCGTCCGATCTAAGGCGCTTCGGCCTCATGTCGCATCGAACTCGAAAGGCGACACGCCGCGCTTCATCTCGTCCACGATCAGCGCATGCATCAGGGGAGGCGCGGCGCGTTGCGGGCAGGCGACGCGGTCGCACAGGCGGCAGTTGATGCCGATGGGCGTGGCTTCGGCGGAGGACAGGTCGAGGCCGCGCGCATAAACGAGGCGGTTGGCATATTTCAGCTCGCAGCCCAGTCCCACCACGAAGCGCGGATCGGGCGCGCCCCAGGGGTTGAAGGCGCGCTTGACCGTGCGCGCCATGGAGAACCAGCGCGAGCCGTCCGGCAGCTCGACGATCTGGGTCGCCACCTGGCCTGGCGTGCGGAACGTGGAGTGCAGGTTCCAGAGCGGGCAGGTGCCGCCGAACTGCGAGAAGGGAAAGCGGCCGGACGAGAAGCGCTTCGACACGTTGCCGGCCGAATCCACCCGCACCAGGAAGAAGGGAATGCCCCGCGCTCCGGGGCGTGCGAGCGTCGTCAGGCGGTGCGCCACCTGCTCGAAGCTCGCACCATAGCGGGCGCCCAGCACCTCCACGTCGTAGCCTAACGCCTCCGCGGCCGCGTGGAACTTCGCATAGGGCATCATCAGGGCGCCGGCGAAGTAATTGCCGAACGAGACCCGCAGCAGCCGTCGGGCCGGGCCGTCCGCCGGCTCCAAGCGCGCGGCGAGCGCATCGATGGTCTCGCGCATTTCGGCGAAGGCCAATTGATAGGCGGCCTGGAAGGTCCTGCCGGAAGGGTCTACCAGTTCGGAGATCAGGAGCTGGCGCCGGTGATGGTCGTAGCGGCGCAGGGCATCCGGCATCACGTCGATGGGCATCACCCGCACCCGGATGCCGTGCCGGGCGTGCAGGCGCTCGCCGATGGCAAAGAACAGGTCGTGCCCGCTCGATGCGAGTTCCGAGGCCAGGGCCTCGGCCGCCTCGTCCAGCTCCGGAAAATGGTTCTTGGCCTCGTGGATCAGCTCCCGCACCCGGTCGACCGGGTTGACCTGCGGGGCGTCCTCGGCCCGGTCGCGGTCGTTGAGATTGGGCGTCACCGCCTCCCGGGCGCCGCGCATGGCCTGATAGGCGCGGTAGAGGCGGTTGATGGCATCCACCAGGGATGGCGCGCTCTCCACGGTCTCGCGCAGCTCGAGCCGGGCCACCGGCGTCGACCGGAACAGCGGATCGGCAAAAACCTCCTCCAGCTCCGTGACCGTGCGTCCGTGATCGTCGTTGGCGAATTCGCGCGGGTCCAGCTGGTAGGCATGGGCGAGGCGGATGAGCACCTGCGCGGTGATCGGGCGCTGGTTGCGCTCCATCAGGTTCAGGTAGCTCGGTGAGAGCCCGAGCTCCTCGGCCATACGGGACTGGCTCAGGTTGAGGTCCCGCCGCAAACGCTTCAGGCGGGGGCCGACGAAAAGCTTTCTGCTCTCATCCATGTTGTAAATCTTTTTACAAGTTTACAGGAGGTGGTTTGTCATAGCTTTACAGGGCCACTTTTCTTCGCAATTCCATCGTTGAAACAAAAGCTTCTTCAAGGATTATTAGAGGAACGCACCCTGCTGCATTGCATCAATACTGGCCTGCAGGGGAGTTTTGTCAAGGAATGTAAAACAGAAGGATAAGCCATGACCGCCCAAACGTCCCCGGGTTCGCTGCACGACCTGATCCCCTCCGCTCCCGAGGGCCGCTTTGATGGTGTGAGCCGTCCCTACACGGCCGAGGACGTGCTTCGCCTGCGTGGCTCCTTCCCCATCGCCCATACGCTCGCCGAGCGCGGCGCGCAGAAGCTGTGGCAGCTGCTGCACGAGCGTCCCTATGTCCACTCGCTCGGCGCCATGACGGGCAACCAGGCCATGCAGATGGCCCGTGCCGGGCTTGAGGCGATCTATCTGTCCGGCTGGCAGGTGGCCGCCGACTCGAATGTCGCCGGCGCCATGTATCCCGACCAGTCGCTGTACCCGGCCAATTCTGGTCCCGAGCTGTGCCGGCGCATCAACCGCACCTTCCAGCGCGCCGACCAGATCGAGCACGCCGAGGGCGGCGCGCAGCGGGATTGGTTCCTGCCCATCGTGGCCGATGCGGAGGCCGGCTTCGGCGGCCCGCTCAATACCTTCGAGATCATGAAGGCCTATATCGAGGCGGGTGCCGCGGGCGTGCATTTCGAGGACCAGCTCGCCTCGGAAAAGAAGTGCGGCCATCTCGGCGGCAAGGTGCTGATCCCGACCTCGGCGCACGAGCGCAACCTGATCGCCGCGCGGCTTGCCGCCGACGTGATGGGGACGTCCACCCTGATCATGGCCCGCACGGACGCCGAATCCGCCAAGCTCATCACCTCGGACGTGGACGAGCGCGACCGCCCGTTCATCGAGCCCGACAGCCGCACGCCGGAAGGCTTCTATCGCCTGAAGGACGGCACCGGCCTCGACCACTGCATTGCCCGTGGCCTGGCTTACGCGGAACTCGCCGACCTCCTGTGGTGGGAGACCTCGCACCCGGATCTCGACGATGCGCGCAAGTTCGCGGAAGCGATCCACAAGCGCTATCCGGGCAAGCTGCTCGCCTATAACTGCTCGCCGTCGTTCAACTGGAAGAAGAAGCTGGACGACGCCACCATCGCCAAGTTCCAGCGCGAGCTCGGCGCCATGGGCTACAAGTTCCAGTTCGTGACGCTCGCCGGCTTCCACCAGCTCAATTACGGCATGTTCGACCTGGCGAGCGGTTACCGCGACCGTGGCATGGGGGCCTATTCCGAGCTCCAGGCCGCCGAGTTCGGCGCGGAAGCGAGCGGCTACACCGCCACTCGTCACCAGCGCGAGGTCGGCACCGGCTACTTCGACAAGGTCTCAGTGGTGATCACCGGCGGCAAGTCCTCCACGACCGCCATGGCCGAGTCGACCGAAACCGCCCAGTTCCAATCCGCCACCAAGCTTCAGGCAGCCGAATAGACTTCAACATCCCCAAACCTTTGCACCAACGGAGAACGGCAATGAATACATCACGTTTCTGGGTTGTCGGCGGCGAGTACACCTCCTGCGACTGCGAAAAGATCGTCCAGGGCACCGAACGGGTCGTCGGCCCCTTCGAGAGCCGCCATGAGGCCGAGCGCACCTGGCGCACTCTCTCCGAGGATCACCGGCCGCAGGCCCAGGTCCGCTTCACCATCGCCCAGGAGCCCCCGTCGGTCCTGAGCGCCTAAAGAGGCCACTGGAGGCGCTCATGGCCACCCTGCCGGAGGATGATGTCCTCCGGCGGGATCTTTTGTGAAAACACGAAGTTTTTATCCTCCCGCTGCAATCTTCTTGAGACCCCCTCTGCCTAAATCGCCGAACTGTCCTAAAAACAGCCGGGCAAGGATTTCCAAGGGGTTGCACATGAAGACCGTCCTAAAGTCGCTCGCATTCGCCGCCGGCCTGGGGCTGGCTGCGATGGGTGCCGCCAGGGCCGATGTGGTCGTCTCGTCCAAGATCGACACGGAAGGCTCCGTTCTCGGCAACATCATCCTGCTCGCTCTCGACGCCAACGGGATCAAGACCCAGGACCGGATCCAGCTCGGGGCAACCCCGGTGGTGCGCAAGGCGCTCACGGCGGGCGAGATCGACATCTACCCCGAATATACCGGCAATGCGGGCTTCTTCTTCAACAAGGGGGACGACCCCGTGTGGAAGGATGCCGCCAAGGGCTTCGAGACCGCCAAGAAGCTCGATTACGACGCCAACAAGATCGTCTGGCTCGATCCGTCGCCGGCCAACAACACCTGGGCCATCGCCCTGCGCAAGGAAGTGGCCGACGCCAACAAGCTCAAGACCATGTCCGATTTCGGCCAGTGGGTCGCCAAGGGCGGCAAGGTGGTGCTTGCAGCCTCCGCCGAGTTCGTGAACTCGGAAGCGGCCCTGCCGGCCTTCCAGAAGACTTACGAGTTCCGCATGAAGCCCGAGCAGCTCATCGTGCTCTCCGGCGGCGACACGGCAGCCACCATCAAGGCGGCGGCCGAGCAGACCAACGGGGCCAACGCCGCCATGGTCTATGGCACCGACGGCGGCATCGCTCCCTCCGGTTTGGTGGTACTGGCGGACGACAAGAACGTGCAGCCCGTCTATGCGCCGGCTCCCATCGTGCGCGAAGCGGCTCTGAAGGAGAACCCGAAGATCGCCGAGATCCTGAAGCCCATCTTCGCTTCCCTCGATCTCACCACCCTCCAGGGGCTCAATGCCCGCGTGCAGGTCGGCGGCGAACCGGGAAAGACGGTGGCGATGGATTACCTGAAGTCCAAGGGCTTTCTGAAGTAACCTGACGGGTCGATTCGAAGGTCGAGCTGCACGACGAAGGCCGGACGCTTTGTGACGACGATTTCCTCCCGAACCACTGCGCCCGGCATGCCCACCTTGCGCCCCACCTTGCATCTGGACCGGCTCGGGAGCGTGATCGCCGGGCTCATCGCTCTTGCGCTGTTCGCAAGTCCCTTCGTCACCTATCGGGCCAACCGCATCGTCTCGGGCGAAGGGCGCCTGCTCGTCGATGCTCTGCCGCCCGCAGGCGCTCTCGTCACCATCGCGGTGGTGCTCGGCGTTGCGCTCTGCGCCGCGCTGGCTCGCAAGCCTCTCGTCCGGCTGGCCGCGGCCTCTCTCGGATTGTGCGTGATCTTTCCGGCCGTCGGATTCTCCGCCGGCTTCGTCACGCCGGCCGGCAACACCTTCGCCCGCGTGTCGCCCGCCATCGGCTTCTGGCTTCTCGCTCTGGCCTTCGCGCTCCTGGCTACTGACGCGCTGACACGCCTGCGATTGGGGCCTTGGGGGCGGCTTGCGGCCTTGAGCATCGCGGCAGGCGCGCTGGCGCTTCTGCTCCTGTCGGGAGCCTGGAACGATCTCTCCCTGATGAAGGAGTACGCGAACCGGGCGGAGAGCTTCTGGCGCGAGGCGCGCCAGCATCTGTGGCTCGCCCTCGGGTCGATGGGGGCTGCCTGTCTCGTGGGCTTGCCGCTGGGCCTGGCAAGCCATCGCGTTCCCGCCTTGCGCAATGCGATCCTGCAGGGGCTCGGCATCGTGCAGACGATCCCGAGCATCGCGCTCTTCGGCATCCTGATCGCGCCGCTCGGGTACCTCGCGGCAAACGTGCCGCTCGCCGCAGCGCTGGGCATCCGAGGCATCGGCGCGGCGCCTGCCTTCATCGCGCTTTTTCTCTATTCCCTGCTGCCGGTGGTGGCCAACACCATGGCAGGTTTGAGCCAGGTGCCGGCCGATGTGATCGAGGCCGCGCGCGGCATGGGCCTGTCGCCGCGTCAGCGTCTCGCGCAGATCGAGCTGCCGCTGGCGTTTCCCGTGATTCTCGCCGGCATCCGCATCGTGCTGGTGCAGAACTTAGGCTTGGCCACGATTGCTGCGCTGATCGGGGGCGGGGGCTTCGGCACCTTCGTGTTCCAGGGCATCGGCCAGACGGCCATCGACCTGGTGCTGCTGGGGGCCATTCCGACCGTGGCCCTGTCCTTTGCGGCCGCCATCATTCTCGATGCGATCATCGATCTCACACGACGGGGCGCGGCATGATCGAGATCGAGCATCTCAGCAAGCGCTACGGTGACAACATCGTCGTCGACGACGTGTCCTTCACGATTGGCGAGGGTGAGATCGCGGTCGTCGTCGGCACCTCGGGCGCCGGCAAGTCGACCCTGCTGCGCATGATCAACCGGCTCGTCGCGCCAAGTGCGGGTCGCGTTCTCATTGATGGGCAGGATACGACAACCATCCCGGAGGACGAGCTTCGACATCGCATCGGCTATGTCATCCAAGGCTATGGCTTGTTCCCGCACCGTACCGTCGCCGAGAACATCGCCACCGTCCCGCGCCTTCTCGGCTGGGACAAAAAGCGCATCGCCACCCGGGTCGAGGAACTGCTCGACCTGTTCCAACTCGATCCGGGCGAGTTTGCCCGAAAGTTTCCGCATCAATTGTCCGGCGGACAGCAGCAGCGCGTGGGTGTCGCCCGGGCGCTCGCCGCAAAGCCCGCGCTTCTCCTGATGGACGAGCCGTTCGGATCGCTCGATCCCGTCATTCGCGGCAAGGCGCAGGACGATCTTCTGGCGATCCAGCGCCGGCTCGGCACCACCATCGTGCTCGTCACGCACGACATGAACGAGGCCTTCCATCTGGGTGATCGCATCGCCGTCATGGATCAGGCGCGGCTGCTGCAATACGCAAAGCCTGCCGATCTGCTGACCCATCCGGCGGAAGCCTTCGTCGAACAGCTCGTGGGAACAGCGGAGCGGCCTTTCCGCCTCCTGTCCCTCATGACGGTGCAGGATGCGATGGAGCCCGGCCACGCCGATGGAGAACCGATCACCGTCTCGGCGACCTTACGCGATGCGCTGGCGCAGTTGATCTGGCGCGGCAGGCCCGTGCTTCCTGTTGCCGATGCATCGGGCGCTCCCATCGGGCGCATCAGCGTCGACGGCATTCTCAAGCATGGACGGCCGCTCGCATGAGCGTGCGCGCCGTCATCCTGCGCGCCGCGGCGCTGCTCCTGCTCGTCGCCTTTGTGACGGCGCCGCAGCTCTTCGCCTTCGCATTCGCGCCGCTCACCGCCAACAATGCGCCGGCGATCTACAACCAGGGCAGCCTGCTCGCTCTCACCCTGTCGCACCTGCGCATCGTGGCCCTGGCGACGCTTGCCAGCACGGTCCTGGCCGTTGCGCTCGGCATCTTCGTCACGCGGCCCAAGGGCCGTGAGTTCCTGCCGCTGTCGCGCAGCCTCGTGAATATCGGCCAGACCTTCCCGCCCATCGCCGTGCTGGCCATTGCGGTGCCGCTTGTGGGTTTCGGTGAAAAGCCCACCTTCATCGCGCTTTTTCTCTACGGGCTCCTGCCGATCTTCGAGAACACCCTGGCCGGCCTGACGGGCGTGTCACCCCGGACACTCGAGGCCGCCAAGGGCATGGGGATGAATGCCCGCCAGCGCCTGTGGCAGGTGGAGCTGCCGCTCGCCCTGCCGGTGATCCTCGCCGGCATCCGCCTCTCGGTAATCATCAGCCTCGGGACCGCCACCATCGGCTCCACCGTGGCGGCCAAGGGGTTGGGCGAGGTCATCATCGCGGGCCTTCAATCCAACAACGTGGCGTTCATTCTCCAGGGCGGATTGGTGGTTGCCTTGCTGGCGGTTCTGATCCACGACGGGCTCGGACTGGTCGAGCGGGCCGCTGCGAGGCGACTTGGCCGCCCCCTGGACGGGACTGCATGACGATTCTGGCGCGACTGAAAACCGAAACCCGTGCGGCGCACGACCGCATCGAGGCGGCGATGGATCTCGACCGCCGGATCGCCACGCGCGATGGCTACCGCGATCTGCTGATCCGCTTTTACGGGTTCCACAAGGCTTGGGAGTCGGAGGCAGCGGGCCGAGCCCCCGACCAGGGCTTCTTCGAGCGCCGGCGCAAGACGCAGCTTCTGGTTCAGGATCTCGAAGCCCTAGGATTGAAGTCGGATGACATCATCCGTTTGCCACAATGCCGGCCTTTGATGCCGCTCCCGGGCCCGGAGGCGGTGCTGGGGAGCATGTATGTGGTCGAGGGCTCCACCCTGGGCGGCGCCATCATCGCCCGCGAGGTGAAGAACCGGCTCGGGCTCGACGCGGAGACAGGCTGTGCCTATTTCCGCAGCTATGGCCGTGATATTGCGGCCATGTGGAAGTCGTTCGGCGTTGTGCTTCTCGAGGCTTCCTCGCCGGAGGCCGACGGTCAAATCGTCGAGTCCGCACAGAAGACCTTCGACGTGATGCATGACTGGCTGTGCGAGACCCCATGACCCTGCAAACCCCGCAAGACATCGACCTGACCGCCTGCGACCGGGAGCCGATCCACATTCCGGGCAGCATCCAGCCGCATGGGATTCTGCTGGCGGTCCGGCTCTCCGACCGGACGCTCGCCTATGCCAGCGCCAACATCGCGGAGATCTTCGGGCTCGATCCGTCAGACACCCTGGGTCGATCCTTCGCCGAGGTTCTGCCGGTTCTGAGCCGGGATTTCGAGGCGGCGCTGGCAGATCCGCCACCGGCCGGGACCACGCAGTATCTGCGCACGATCGAGGTTTCGACGGCACAGGGCCGGCGGACCTACGAGGCCGCGATCTCCCGTTCGGGCGAATGTGCCGTCCTGGAGCTCGAGGAAACGCCCTCGGAGGCCGTCGCCAGCCTCGACTCGCTCTATCCCACCCTGCGCCGCTTCGTGGAGCAATTGCAGGGGGCCTCCAGCATCGATGCCCTGTGTGGCCTCGCGGCGCAGGACATCCGCCGCATGACCGGGTTCGACCGGGTGCTGATCTATCGCTTCGACGAGCAATGGAACGGCACCGTCATTGCCGAGGATCGCAACGAGGTCCTGCCGTCCTACCTCGACCTGCGCTTTCCCGCCTCCGACATTCCGGCCCAGGCGCGGGAGCTTTATCGACGCAATCGCCTGCGCATCATCTCGGATGCCAACTACATCCCGGTCCCGATCCAGTCGCGGGATCCCGCACCGCTGGACCTGAGCGACTCGGTTTTGCGCAGCGTTTCGCCGGTGCATCTCGAATACATGCGCAACATGGGGACGCTCGCCTCCATGTCGATCTCGATCCTGCGCGACGGCAGGCTGTGGGGGCTGATCTCGTGCCACAGCAAGGAGCCGAAGCGGGTCTCGCTCCAGGTGCGCAACGCCTGCGATTTCCTCACGCAGATCTTCTCCCTGCAGCTCGAGGCGCGCGAGAACACGTCGCTGGCCGAAAACCGGGTGCGTCTCGGCACCGTGCAGACGCGGCTCCTCGCCCACATGGCGGCGGAAGAACATTTCATCGCAGGCCTCGTGAACCACCCGGACGACCTCATGCTCCTGGCAGACGCGCAAGGAGCGGCGGTGCTGACGCAGGATCATTGCTGGTGCCTCGGCCAGACCCCCGCCGAGAAGGACGTCAAGGCTCTGTTCGCCTGGCTCTCGCGGAACAATCAGGAGGACGTCTTCGCAACCGACAGCCTGTCTCAGGTCTACCCGGCGGCGAAGGCTTATACGGACCGGGCCAGCGGCCTTCTGGCGATCTCGATCTCGAAGGCGCAGTCGAGCTATGTGCTCTGGTTCCGCCCCGAGGTGGTCCAGACCGTCAAATGGGGCGGCAACCCGCAGAAGCCCGTGCAGGAAGAGGCTGGCACGGCCCGGCTCCATCCCCGCCGCTCCTTCGAGATCTGGAAGGAGACGGTGCAGGAGCGGTCGCTTCCCTGGGACCGGAGCGAGATCGAGGCGGTCAGGGAGCTGCGCCACGCCATCGTGGGCATCGTGCTGCGCCGGGCCGAGGAGCTGGCGTCCATCTCCGAGGAGCTGCGCCGCTCCAACAAGGAGCTGGAGGCCTTCTCCTATTCGGTCTCCCACGACCTGCGCGCCCCGTTCCGGCACATCGTCGGCTATTCCGAGCTTCTGAAGAAGCAGGAAGGCAGCGATCTGTCGGAGAAGGGCAGGCGCTACGTCGACACGATCATCGACTCCGCCTACACGGCCGGAACCCTCGTGGACAACCTGCTGCGCTTCTCGCAGATGGGCCGCACGGCTCTCAAGCCGCGTCGGATCGACATGCGTCGCCTGGTCGACGAGATCCGGCAGCAGCTCACCGTGCATGCGGGCGGCCGTCGGGTCGACTGGGTCATCGGCGACCTGCCCGAGGTGACGGCCGATCCGGTGCTGATCCGGCTGGTGTTCGAGAATCTTCTCGACAATGCCCTAAAATACACCCGTCCCCGGGAGAAGGCGCGCATCGAGATCGGCTCCACCCGCAAGGCTGGGGAGACGATCTTTTTCGTGCGCGACAACGGCGTCGGATTCGATATGAAGTACATCGACAAGCTCTTCGGCGTCTTCCAGCGGCTGCACCGGATGGAAGATTTCGAGGGAACCGGCATCGGGCTGGCCAATGTGCGCCGCATCGTTGAACGGCATGGAGGCCGGGCCTGGGCCGAAGGCGCGCTCGACCGGGGCGCGACCGTCTCCATTGCCCTGCCGGATGAAACAAAGACTGAAGGAGCGGCGTGAATGCCGGATTTGAAACCGATCCTGCTGGTTGAGGACAACCCGAAGGATCTCGAACTGACCCTGGCGGCCTTGGAGCAGAGCCAGCTCGCCAACGAGGTCGTCATCGTGCGCGACGGCGCCGAGGCCCTCGATTTTCTCTACCGCCGCGGCGCCCATGAGAGCCGCAACACCAGCGATCCCGCCGTGGTCCTGCTCGACCTGAAGCTGCCGAAGGTCGACGGGCTCGAGGTGCTGGAGAAGGTGAAGTCCGATCCGCATCTCAGGCAGACGCCGGTCGTGATGCTCACCTCCTCGCGGGAGGAGAGCGATCTCGTGCGCAGCTACGAGCTCGGGGTGAACGCCTTCGTGGTGAAGCCGGTGGGCTTCCGCGAGTTCTTCGATGCCATCCAGGATCTCGGCGTGTTCTGGGCCATCCTCAATGAACCGCCGCCGCGGCGCAACGGAGGCTAGCGCCACCGATGAGCGTGCAGGCCCATCCTCAGCTCGCCTCGATGCTGCGCATCCTCCTCCTGGAGGACAGCCCGCTCGATGCTGAGCTGGTGAGCGAGGCTCTGGCCTCCGCCGATCTGAGCGTTTCGATGGAGCGCGTCGACACGGCGGCCGATTTCACGCGAGCCGTGCAGGAGGGGCGCTGGGACATCATCCTGGCTGATTACAGGCTCCCCGCCTTCGACGGCTTAAGCGCGCTGGAGATCGTGCAGGCACGGGCTCCCGGCACGCCCTTCGTGTTCGTGTCCGGGGCGCTCGGCGAGGAGGTGGCGGTCGAAGCGCTCAAGCGCGGCGCCACCGACTACGTGCTCAAGCATAGCCTCGACCGACTTCCCGGCACCGTTCTGCGGGCGCTCGCCGAAGCTCGCGAACGGGCCGACAAGCGCCATGCGCAGGATGCTCTTCACGCGCTGCTCGATCGCCAGACGGCGCTTTTGCACGAGCTCGACCACCGGGTGAAGAACAACCTCCAGCTTATCCTGTCCCTGATCGGAATCGAGATCCGGCAGGCCGAAGACGATCAGAGCCGGCAGGTGCTCGGCCGCATGAGGGAGCGCATGCAGGCGCTGGCCGCGGCGCATCGGGATCTCTACGACGGGAAGGGCGCGGCGCGCTTCGATGCATCCAGCTTCGCCAAAGGGCTCTGCCAGGAACTCACCGCCGCAATTCCCGGGGTGAGGATCGTGCCGGAATTCGAGGTCGAGAACGTGGAGGTGGAGGCCTCCAAGGCGGCGCCCATCGCGCTCCTGTTCAACGAGATCGTCGTCAACGCCCTCAGTCACGCCTATATCGAACGCCATGGCAAGCTGAAGCTGACCTTGCGCATCCGGGGCGGGGTTCTGCTGTTCCAACTGTCGGACGACGCCTTCAGTCCCGATGAGAAGCAGGCTGCACAGAATAGCGCGTCCGGCACGGTCCTGAAGGCCCTGTCACGCCAGCTCGATGCCCATGTGGAATGGCCCCAGGGGGAGCCGGCAACACTCGTGCGCATCACCATGCCGGCGCAGGACGTGAGCTAGCCGATGGTGCAGGAACCCACGGCCGGAACGAACACTGCGCAGGCGGCCACGGGTCTTCCCAGGAAAGCCGGGATATCGCTGCGCCAGGTTCTGTGGGGGCTGGTGCTCGCCATCTCGCTGCCGATCATCTTGGTGGCGGCCGGAGGCTTCTACTCCGGCTACCGAGCCGAGCAGCAGGCCGTCGATCAGCGCATGCAGGAGACCGCCCGGGCCTTGAGCCTGCTGCTGGATCGGGAAATCGACAAGTCGGTGCTCGCCATGCGAGTCCTGTCTCGATCACCGACCCTTGCCGGCGGCGACTACGAGAGCTTCTACAAAGGGGTCAAGGATGCCGGTTTCACGGCCCCTTTCTGGATCGCCCTCTTCGAGCCGAACGGTCGCACCATCTTCAACACCCGCGTGCCCTACGGCGTTCGCCTGCCGGACAGCAACCGGATGGATGCTCTTCGGCAGGTTCAGGAAACGCGCGAGCCCCATATCTCGAATCTCTATACGGGTTCCCTGACGGGACAGCGCCTCATCACCATCGACGTTCCGGTCGTCATCAATGAGACGGTGGCCTATATTCTGACACTCGCCATCACGCCCGAGGCCTTCCAGAACATCATTCGCGATCAGAGAATCGTCGATGGCTGGAACGCCGCCGTGCTCGACCGCGGCAAGCGGATCGTGGCCCGATCCCGCGCGCCGGAGCGGTTCGTCGGTCAGCCCGCCAGCGCCAATGTTCAGGAGGCCCTTGCTGCATCCTCCGAGGGCATCCTCCAGAGCGTCACGCTCGACGGCATTGCGGTTCGCACCTATTTCAGCCAGTCACCGGCCTATGGCTGGTCCTTCGTCATCAGCATCCCGACTTCGGAGCTGGCGCAGTCGATCCAGCGCTCGCTCTTCTGGCTCATGATCCTGGCCGCAGTCGTTCTCGGCGGTCTCATTCTGGCGGCGCTTCTGGCTCGGGCCATTGCGAGACCTGTGGACCAACTCGTCGCGGCCGCGCAAGCGCTTGGCCGCCGGGAGGAAGTCTCCGGACCGGACACAACACAGGTTCTGGAATTCGACACGATCAGGACGGCGCTGGCGGAAGCGTCGGCGGATATCCGCACGCACGAACAGGACCGGGAGGACGTTCTCGCCCAGATGGCGGAGAGCGAGGCCCGCCTGCGGCTCGCGCTCAATGCCGGGCATTTCGGCTCCTGGGAGTTCACGCCGGAAACGGGCACCTTCATCACCTCGGCAACCTGCCGGGCCAATTTCGGCCGCAGTCGCGACGAGCCGTTCACATACGCGGATCTGGTCTTGTCCATTCATCCCGACGACCGCGCCATGCAGGCCGAGGCCGTCGCGCAGGCCATTGCGGCCAACACGGATCTTCATGTGGAGTATCGCGCGATCTGGCCCGATGAAAGCGAGCATTGGATTCGCGTCAGCGGGCGGACGCGCATCGGGGCGAACGGCCAGATGTCGATGGTGGGCGTCTCGCAGGAGATCACCGAGCGCAAGCTCGCCGACGAGCGCCAGGCGCTTCTGCTGCGCGAACTGAACCATCGCGTGAAGAACACGCTGGCGACGGTGCAATCCGTGGCCTCCCTGACCCGCCGTTCGACCCAGAACACCGATCCTGAGGCCTGGAATGCCTTCATGGATCGCCTGCACGGTCTCGCCAAGACGCACGATCTTCTGACGACCACCCATTGGCAGGGCGCGCTTCTGGAGGATGTGCTCAAGAACGAGCTCGATCCCTACCAGGACGTCATGCGCCAGCGCATCCGCCTGAAGGGACCGCGCATCAATCTCCAGCCGAGCGCCGTGCTCGCCTTAGGTCTCGCCATTCACGAGATGGCCACGAACGCCGTCAAGTACGGCAGCCTCTCGGTGCCGGACGGCAGGGTTCACGTCATGTGGGCACTCACCACCGGAAGCGCGCCGCCCTCCCTGCTCGTCGAATGGGTCGAAAGCGGTGGCCCTCCCGTCAAGAAGCCGGAGCGTCAGGGCTTCGGCATGAAGCTCATCCAACGCGGTCTGGCGCAGCAGCTCGGGGGCGAGATCAAGCTCGATTTCGCCCCGGCGGGCATCCGCTGCGTGATCACCTTCCCGATCGAGACCATGGTCACCGATTCCGACGAAGCCGACGAGACCCGGCAGCGCTACGCGTCCTGAGGCGGCGTCCTGCTTGACAGGGCGCCACGGCTGCGATGCGCTAAGTTGAATCTTTCCCTTCTCCATCCGGTGCCTCAATGACGACCATCCGCGACAAGCTCGAAACCATCCTGGAGCGTCTCGACGCGCGGGCCGCCGACGAGCGGGTGTTCGTCCGCCTCTATCATGAGGCCGCCCGCGCGGCGGCCGACGCTGCCGATGCGCGCCGGAAGGCAGGTATCTCCTTAAGTTCGCTCGATGGGGCCATCGTGTCCATCAAGGATCTGTTCGACGTGGCGGGCGAGACCACGCTCGCGGGCTCCATCGCCCTGCGCGACAGGCCGCCGGCAATGAGGGATGCCAGCATCGTCCGCCGCCTGCGCCAAGCGGGCGCCGTTATTCTCGGCAAGACCAACATGGTGGAGTTCGCCTATTCGGGGCTCGGACTCAACCCGCATTACGGTACGCCGGGCAATGCGGCCGATCCTCTGCGCATTCCGGGCGGCTCGTCCTCGGGTGCCGGTGTCACCGTGGCGGAGGGCACGAGCGAGATCTCCATCGGCAGCGACACAGGCGGGTCCGTGCGCATTCCGGCGGCGCTGAACGGCGTGGTCGGTTTCAAGCCGACCGCCCGCCGGGTGCCGCTCGACGGCGCATTTCCGCTCGCGCCGTCGCTGGACTCGATCGGACCGCTCGCACTGTCCGTTCAGGACTGCGCGTCCACGGATGCCGTCATGGCCGGAGAAGACCCGTGGACCGTGAACCCTCATCCTCTGGCTGGATTGCGGATCGGCATTCCGCGCGGGCGCCTGTTCTCGGACACGGAGCCGATGGTGGAGCAGGCTTTCGAGACGGCCTTGGGCCGCCTGTCGCAGGCTGGTGCGAGGATCGACGATCACGGTATCGACGATCTGCTCACGGCCATGGCGGAGACCACCGCCGCGGCCTCCATCGCTTCCATCGAGGCATCAGAAATTCATGCGGACTGGCTGGAGACCAAGGCGGCGGAAATCGATCCGCGCGTGCGATGGTCGATTGCGCGCAGCGGCACCGTTCCGGCGCCGATCTACATCCGCATGATCCGCCAGCGCGCGGCGCTGGCTGCCGCCATGGATGCGCGTCTATCCCCAGTCGACGTGCTGGCGCTGCCGACGACGGCCGTCTCGGCGCCCCTGACTGCGCCGCTGGAGGCCGACGACAAGCTCTACAACAAGACGGACTGGCACATCCTGCGCAACCCGATGTTCTGCAACCAGTTCGACCTCACGGCCATGTCGCTGCCCGTCGCCGGCTGCGAGCGCCCGGTGGGCTTCATGCTGGTGGCGCGCCACGGGCAGGATCGCAGGCTGCTGGAGATCGCCGCCGGGGTGGAACGCGCATTGGCCGGCTGATCCGATCACCCGAACGCTCTCGCTGTCCGAGGCGAGGAGGATCGGATACATCGAGGGCCGCTGGCACCGATCAAGCCGACCGGCGTTATGATCGCTTCTGCAAGCCTTGGAGAGCCTAAGCCGGATGATGCGCCAACTCTATCTCTGTCTCGGCTATGCGAGCCTTGCCCTCGGCGTCATCGGAATCTTCCTGCCGGTTCTGCCGACGACACCGTTCGTTCTCCTGGCGGTCTGGTTCTTTGCCCGCTCCAATCCGGCTCTGGCCGAGCGGCTCTACAGCCATCCCCGGTTCGGCCATCTCTTGACCACGTGGCGCGATCAGAGGGCCATTCCGCGGCGCGCCAAGATCACGGCACTGACCATGCTTGCCGTCTCCTACGGGCTTATCCTGTGGTTCACGGAGATCGAGCTGCTGCCTGTCGTTCTTGCCATCATCATGGGGAGCGTTGCGCTCTACATCGCCACACGCCCGGCGCCGCGCGAGCGGCCGCAGGACCGGATCCCTGGCGCCTGAGGCAGGCGGGTCCGATACTTGCTCCAAGGCTTCTCGCTTTTGGCCAAGGTTGTGCCATGTTGCGGTCACGGTTCCGGTTAGGCTGCTGACATCTCGACGAGGAGGGATGCCATGCGAAGTCTCAGCCTATCGATCTTCCTGCTGGCCTCGGCCGCGATGGTCGCCCCGCTCCTGATCGCCATGGCTTATGGGGCCAGCATCGTGACCTCGGCCCTGATGTTCCCTTAAAAAATCTCGCTGCGCTCCTGATCGCCAAGCCGTTCATTCAGCCGCGCGGATTCGCGATCTCCGCCGTCAGCTTCGGCAGTTCCTTGGTCATCCAGTCGACCATCTGATCGCTCGTCTTCAGATGAGCCGGCATGGGAATGAAGGGTCCGTGCGATTCATAGATGGCCGTGGGATCCCGCGGTCCCAGAATCGGATCGAAATCGTCCTCGATCTCGGGCGTGATGCTTCTGCTGCCGAACCACGTCAGGAGCAGGAGGAGCATTCCGACGGCGCCCGCAAGGACGACCAGCAAGGATATCGCCAAGTCTGCCACCTGTTCCTTCCCTGCGATGAGAGGTCCATTACGCTCGCCTTCGAGCCTACCATCGAACGATCTTTCTTCCAACGACGCAAGACGGCGGCTTGCGACATGATGTTGCCTGTTTGATGGCGAACCATGGAGGTCTACAATCGTCGCATGAGCAGGCTTCACGTCCGCTCATGCGTAGGGGGCGATGCGATCGATCCTGTTGCAGGGGAGGCGCTCATGAGAACCTATTACGTGTTTCAGTCCAAGGCGGAGCCCGATCTGCGCGGATTTACCGAGACCGCCACGGGCGAGGCCCTGCCGGCCGATCTGGGACCCTGGACGCCGACCCAGGAGATCGGCCCCGATGAGGAGTGGAGCCTCGGCATCAGCCGCGCCATCGTGGCGGCCGGAATCCTGGAGAACGGCTTCTATCTCTGGGGTCCCGTGAACCGCGCCACCTCGTCCCATCCGGTGATCGAAAGCGACCGGGTGGAGGGAACCGCCGTCTACGATCTGCACGCGCGGCAGATCGGCACGATCAAGCGTCTCCTGATCGAGAAGGTGAGCGGCCGCGTGCTCTATGTCGACGTGACCTTCGGGGGTTTTTTCGGGCTCGGCGTCCAGCACCACACGATCCCGTGGGACAAGCTGTCCTACGACAAGGAGCTCGAAGGCTACCGCACCGACGTGACCGAAGCCCAGGTTCAGGGAGCACCGGCCTTCTACGGCGACGATACGGTCTGGCCCGACCGCAGGCGCGAGCAGGAGATGCGAGATTACTGGCATGATGTTCCGCGAGGGCCGATCTGACATCGCGGCTGCATCACACCCCGGAGGATTCCATGATCGCGCACATGTTCAAAGTCGGCGAAGTCGTCAGGCCTCATCCGTCCTGCCGCGTTCTTCCGCACGACGTTTTCAGAATCCTGCGCCTGCTTCCGGCAACAGCAGGCGGCGTGCCGCTCTACTGCATCAAGAGCGAGACGGAGATGATCGAACGCGTCGTCGAGCAGAACGCCATCGAGGCTGCGCCGCGTTGATGGAATGCAAGTAAAGCGTCGGGAACCGGCGCGAGGCTTGGCCGTTGTCCTCTCGAATCCCTTCGTTCCCTCTGGCAACTCGACGGCCTGACGGTTGATCCGCTCAGGCCTTTTCTTTGTCGTGCCGGATCGTCTCGTCTCTCGACGAGCACGTCGAGCTAGGCGGCTTGGTGAGTAATCGCCGGCGTCATCATGCGCCCGCGATTGATCAGGGTGGCCGCGCAGGTGGCGAGCGAGAGGGCGGCTCGATCTGAGCGCCTTGTCTGCAGGCAGATCACATAAAGCCGCATCACTTCGACCGTGACATAGTGGAATGCCACATCGGACCCTCGCGCGAGCTTCATGCGTCGGGAGGCGGTGTCGAGCTTGTCGAGGTAGAGGGCCTGTTCGGTCTGCGGCTCCGCGAGGAAGCCGCTCAAGCCTTCGAAGGTATCCTCGAAATGGGCCCACAGGAGCGCCAGGTTCTTGGCGGCCTTGTCCTGCTGGTCGGGCGCGAGGGTTTTGAACTCTCCCAGGAGATTCCAGATCGGATCCTGCTCCAGGGCCTCTTCCTCTACGCTCTTCACGAGCGGAACGAAGGGAAGCAGGGTCCTGGCGTTCGAAATCAAGATGGGACGATAGCGGTCCCATTCGGCAAACACTTTCGGAAGCACGATCAGCGCGGTGGCCAGAGCCGTCTGATCGACGGCCCTGCCGATCCGGTGAAGCACCGGACGCGCCGCAGCCCCATAGTGCTCCACGATGCGCCAGCGCAGATGGCACAACCTGTAGACCTGTTCGAGCTTTTCGATGAGCTCATGGCGCGATTGATCGGCAGCGGACCAGGGAAAGGTGAAATCGGTTTGATGCTGAGGCGAAGAGCTCATGAGGCTGACGATTCGATCCGCAAATCACTTGGGTAGGCGCAGGTCAGCTCATACAGGGTCAATCGCGGCAACTTTGAGGCTCCGGCACCGGAATAGGACCATTGAAGAAAGCCAAGCGAACTTGCCACACCGCAAGGGAGATGCGCGCCATTCACGTACGAAAGTCGCTACGAGAAAGACGCGCTGTATCGTTCGTTTATTTCCTGCCTCGCTCTTGAACGCCGATTGGTCATGCTTAACTGTCAAACAGACCCCTGATCCGGGACCCTCTGACGCAAGAAGCGGTGGCGCTTGCGTGATGTCGGATCGCTTCGATCCGGCTACCGCACAGAGGCAATCATGTTTCAAGAATTCTTGGCTTCCCTCGTCGGCCTGCTGATCGTCGATCCGCTGCAGGCGGAAATGAGCGAGCGTCTGGCGCAGGTGCGTGCGCCTCAGGCCGTGATCGCCGATGTGAGAACCTGCGCCGAGGCCTCGCTGCCGGGGCTCGCGCAACGTGCTATGGCCGAGCCTCTCTGGGTCGTGACCACAGCCCTCAATGTCTGGAACGGCCAGACCCAGCCTGAAAGCATCCTCGGCAACACTCCTCAATGCAATGCAGCGCTCAAATCGGCGCGTGTCTACCTGGAGAGCCGCGGGGCGTGATGCTCATCCCCTGAAGATGGGCAGGTGAGGCCGGGACAGGGCATCCCAGAGGGAGCGCGGGCGCTCCGGATCGAGGAGTTCGTGATCCGCCAGCGCCTTCTCTGCATCGTTGATGGATGGTGGATCGAACGGCCGAAGAGAGCGCCCGGATCCCGAGAGTTCCTCGATTGCTGCAATCAGCGAACCTCGCTCGGCCATGGTGGCCGAGACCTGCTTCGGCGACGTGCCCAAATGCTCTGCCAGCAGCCGAGCCCGAAAGCTCCTGATCGCGTGGGCGATGTGCGTGTCGTCATCCGTCTCGAGAGCGAGGTCGCACTCGGTGTCGTAGCCCATCGAGCGGTTGTTCAGGTTGGATGATCCCACCCGCAGCAGCCGGTCGTCCATGATCATGATCTTGGCGTGAACATAGATCGGCTGCTCGCCCTCGGTGACCGGCGTGTAAACCCGCAGGCGCCCGAAGCGGTCGCGGCGCCGGAGCATGGCCAGGAGACGAGCCCGCGCCGAGCCCATGGCCTCCTCCTCGAGCCAGCCTTCAGCCGATGCAGGGTTGACGATCACGAACTCGGGTCCGTCCGGCTCCTCCAAGCGTCGGGCAATGGCCTCCGCGACGGCACGCGAGGCGAAGTATTGGCTCTCGAAGTAAATGCTTCGGCGCGCGGCTGCGATTGCGGCGAGGTACAGCGCTTCGATCTCGCGCACCTCTGCCTGATTGTCGTAGGCCGGGATGGTCCGGGCGATCGCGACCGCCACATCGGCCATATCGACGGGCAGTCCGTCGGGCCAGGGATCCGAGCCGGCAGGCGGTGGTGTCAGGACTTCTCCCGAGGCTTGCTTCCACCGCTCACGGGCATGATCGCCCAGAGCCTTGGCGGCCGCACCGCTGACGGCCGTGGTGGCGTCATGCCATGGCCCATAGGCACGCCGCGTGAAGGGGCGGCGGCGACGGGGATCGTCATCGCGGTGCTCCGACGTATCCCACCGGTCGCCTGTCATGTCGATGCCGCCGCAGAACGCGACAGCGTCGTCGATCACGACGATCTTGTGGTGGTGCGCCGCCCCGCGCGGATGGACGCCATCCAGCTTGAAGGTGATGCGCTCATGCATGGCCCATTGAGCCACCCGGAAGAGCGTCGTGCCCCGCCACAGGGACTTCACCATGCCGAGGTCCCATTTCAGGATATTGACGTGAAGGTCAGGCTTGGTTTCGACGAGCCATGTCAGGAACGCCCCCAGGTGCTGGGGATGCTCGTCTGTCCCGTCGGTTGGGTCGAGATCGATCCGGGTATCGAAATCCCACCCGATCATGAGAATGGAATGCTGCGCCTTGAGCATGGCCGATTGAGCGGCCCGGAAGTAGTCGGCGGCATCGACGATGAGGGCAACGCGGTCAGCCTGCTCGATCCGCCAGCATGTATGACCGGGCCGCAACACTTGCACCGCTACTCTCTCCATCGCCCCCGCCCGGCACGTTTGGCCGCTCAGAGCGAGCGTGGCCTCCTCAAGGGTATCTTGGCTTTAAACCGGATGCAGTCACCCGAGGTTCCGCAGGCAATCCGTGATCGCGGATGTGAGAACCTGCGCCGAGGCCTCACTGCCGGGGCTGGCCAAGCGCGCCACGGCCGAGCCTCTCTGGGTCGTGACCACAGCTCTCAATGTCTGGACCGGCCAGACCCAGTCTGAGAGCATCATCGGCAACACTCCTCAATGCGATGCTGCGCTCAAATCGGCGCGTGTCTACCTGGAGAGCCGCGGGCGCGAGTGAACAGGTGACAAGTCGATCCCGCGCTCCTGCGGGACCGATGTGAAGGCTAAAGCATCGGACCCAAAAGTGGACTTGCACTTTTGGGACCAATCCGATGCTCTAGGGAAGAGGTCCAGCCGCTTTACCCGAGGCGAGCAGACTACTCGTCAGTGCGCGATTGCCGAACTCCCTTCGCCCGGTAAGGCAGAACTGGCGACTGTTGATGGGATCGGATCCATCTTATGAGCTGATGGACGTGCCACGTGCGTCGGCTCGAAAGCCTGCATGAACTGCGGCCGGTTGCGCAGATCCATCAATCCACGCAGTTCCGTGGCCGGCAAATCCATCGGCTTCGCATCCCGCCAGCGTCTACGAAGCCTAGGCTTCTGTGAGAACAGCCGCCAGGCGCTCTCAACCTCTTCCTCAACCTGTAAAATGATGCGTCCGGAAAAAGATTTCCGAAGATTAAAACGCCCCGTCAGAGCCATTGTTATGTCCTTTGATCTGGATCTTTGACCCAGAAGGACTATTAGCAACATAGTATCGACAAAGCCTTAAGACACAAGGTAAACGCCGCAGATTGGGGCAATATGGCAGACCCCTCTCCCGCTGTTCCGAGACGGCCCCGCAACCCGAGCCCAATCGAACGCTGCTCAAGCCGCATCATTGGCGAGCGTGTACGACGCCGTGTTGCAGGAATCTTGGGATCGCAGAATAATTAAACAGGATCAAAGGCTTGGTGGAGCTGAGGGGAATCGAACCCCTGACCTCTGCAGTGCGATTGCAGCGCTCTCCCATCTGAGCTACAGCCCCGGTCGATTGAATCGAGCCAAGTGGCGCAAGATTTAGGCCCGCTGGCTTTGGTCTGTCAATCGGCCGGAGAGGGGGCTCCAGAACCCCGGGAGCGGCATGGGGCGGCTTGTGAAGCGGTTATGGGTTGTTCAGCCCCGCTTCAATCGTTACATGAGCAGCGCCGATCCCTGACAGGTTTCCCATGCGCGCGCTCCTCAATGTCATTCTGCTGGCTCTCCAGCTCTACACCTACCTCATCATCGCCTCGGCGATCCTGAGCTGGCTGGTGGCCTTCAACGTAGTCAACACCCGCAACGATTTCGTCCGCTCGATCTGGAATTTCCTCGATGCGGTGACCCAGCCTGTACTGCGGCCGATCCGGAACATCCTGCCCAATCTGGGTGGCGTCGACATCTCGCCCATCATCCTGATCCTGCTGATCATTTTCATCCAGAACCTGATCATCGACTACCTGATGCCGATCGCCTTCTAAGGCGGCGGAGTGATGCCCTGGCGCGTCCGGCCCGACGGCCTGGAGGTTCGGGTGCGCGTGACGCCTAAGGGCGGGCGGGATGCCATCGACGGCATCGAGACCCTGTCGGATGGCAGGCCGGTGCTGAAGGTCCGGGTCAGGGCGGTGCCGGAGGACGGGGCGGCGAACGAGGGCGTCCGGCGCCTGCTTGCCAAGGCGCTGAAGCGTCCGGCCTCGGCGGTGAGCCTGGAGGCGGGCGCCACCGCCCGGCTGAAGACCTTTGTGATTTCGGGCGAGGGGAGCGCACTGGCCGAAGCCCTTGCCACTGTTACAGGACAGGGAAGCCCATGAGCGCCACGATCATCGATGGAAAAGCCTATGCAGAAGGCCTGCGTGCCCGCATCGCCCGGGCCGTGAAGACTCTGGCCGGGCAAGGCGTCATGCCGGGCCTTGCGGTGGTGATCGTCGGCGAGGACCCGGCAAGCCAGCTCTATGTGAAGAACAAGGCCCGCCAGACCGTCGAGGTGGGCATGCGCTCCTTCGAGCATGTGCTGCCCGCCTCCACGTCTCAAGCCGAGCTTCTCGACCTCGTCGCCCGGCTCAACGCCGATCCGGCGGTGGACGGCATCCTGGTGCAGCTGCCTCTCCCTAAGCAGATCGATGCCCAGAAGGTGATCGAGGCCATCGACCCTGCCAAGGACGTGGACGGCTTCCACCCGATCAATGCCGGCCGGCTCATGACCGGCGTACCAGGCTTCGTCTCCTGCACGCCCCTGGGATGTCTGCTGCTGGCGCAATCGGTGCGCCGTGATCTCGCCGGGCTCAACGCCGTGGTGATCGGGCGCTCCAACATCGTCGGCAAACCCATGGCGCAGCTGCTCATCGGCCAGAGCTGCACGGTGACGGTGGCTCATTCGAAGACCCGCGACCTGCGCGATGTCTGCCGCAGCGCGGACATTCTCGTAGCCGCTGTCGGCCGGCCCGAAATGGTGCGCGGTGACTGGATCAAGCCCAGCGCCATCGTGATCGATGTGGGCATCAACCGGGTGCCGAACCCGGCTGCCGGCGAGGGCAAGACCCGGGTGGTGGGCGACGTGGCTTACGCGGAAGCGGCCGAAGTCGCTTCCGCCATTACGCCGGTGCCGGGCGGCGTCGGCCCCATGACCATCGCGTGCCTGCTGCGCAACACGCTGGAGGCAGCGTGCCTGCGCCGTGGTCTCACCATGCCGGCGGTGGATTTCGCCGCCTAGCTAATTGGCCGCGAAGCAGTAGAACAGGCCCGCGCCGCCGGTGCCGCGCAAGGCGTCCTGGCTGCAGCCGCCTCGCGTCGCATGCGACGAGTTCCAGGATTTGGCCGGCGGCGACTCGTCGAGACCCTGGCGGTCGTGATGGCCCGTCATGGCGGCGCCTTCGGTACCGCTCTTCGTCCAGTTGCCGCAGGTCATGTCCTCGTTGCCCGCAAAGGCCGTGCCGTCTGGCTGCGATCCGGTGAGGATGTCGTGCTGGTTCGGCTGGTCGCCGCGGCCCTTCACGGGCTCGCCTTTCTCGGTGAGCGCCGTCTGCTTGTTGAGGTTGTTGTTGGGTCCGTGCAGGTCCGCCACGTCCTTGGCGATCACGGTGCCCTTGGCGTTCTGCCAGGGCCCGCGGCCGATGCGGTCCTTGGCGTTGACGCCGTTCGCCCCCTGCGTCGAGAGATAGGCCCGCCACATCTTGCCGCGAATGCCGGCGGCTTCCGCCAGGGTTTCGCAATGCCGGTCGGCGCCATCCAGGCCGCCCAGATCCGCGCCTTTGCCGGATCCCACGCTGGTCACGAAGAAGCTCGTGTCGGCCGGGGCCGTCTGGGCTTGGGCGATGTCTGGTGAGGCCAGGGTCAGAAGGCCGATGAGGCCCAAGAGCGATACGCCGTCCATTCCACGCATTGTTTCCTCCGAAGGATGTGAAGACCCCCGGTCACAATGACACTTCTAATTCAGGAGTCATTCCCTCCTCACGCCGATGTGAGGAGCGGGACACCAAGCCATGAATGCCGCTCCGAGGTCTCCTGCCTCATGCACCCTGCCGCAAATGCTCCACCAGTTGCCTCGCCGAGGGGGCCAGGTCCTTCAGGGCCCGGATGCATAGGGTCAGATCGCGGGTGGCCCAGGGATCTTCCAGGTCGACGGTTCCGATCGCCATGGTGCGGGCGGCGCGGCGCGCCGTGGTCTCCGGCACAATGCCGAGGCCTACCCCCGCTTCCACCATGCGGCAAACCGCATCGAAGCTGCGCAGCTGGACGCGCAGGCGAATGGGCTTGCCGGTGCGGCTGGCCTTGGCGGCGAGGAAGCGCTGGAGGGCGCTCGCCCGATCGAGGCCGACGAAATCGTGCTCCAGCACCTCCGTGAAGGAGATGCCCGGCCGAGCGGCGAGACCATGATCCTGCGGCACCACCAGGACAAAGCGGTCGCTGCGGAACGGATAGGTCTCGAGCTGTCCGGTATCGACAGTGCCGGCCACGATGCCGATGTCGCCTACGCCCTCGGCGATCAGCCCGACGATCTCGTCGCTGAGGCGCTCCTCCAGGTCGATGGAGACCTGCGGGTGCCCGGCGAGAAAGGCGCTCAGCGCCTCGGGCAGGAACTCGGTGAGGGCGTTGGTGTTGGAGAGGATCCTGATCTGGCCGGTGAGGCCGCCGGTATAGGAGCCCAGATCCTCCCGCAGGCGCTCGGCCCCGGCGAGCAGAGTGCGGGCGTGCTGGAGCAGGGTGCGGCCGGCCGGCGTCGGGGTCACGCCCGCCCGGGTGCGCAGGAGGAGGGGAGCCCCGAGGGACTTTTCCATGTTGCGGATGCGCGTGCTGGCGGCGGCCAACGCCAGATGGGCCCGCTCGGCCCCGTGGGTGATGCTGCCGGCCTCCACCACGTGGCGGAAGAGGCTCAGATCGGTCAGGTCGAATTGCATAGGTTTCCTTCGTCATTGGCGAAGGGAGATAAGAATAATTAAAAATTGTCCGTTAAGCGAGGGGCGCTATATCTTCGCGGCTGACGAAGTGTGCGCTTCTGTAGCCTGATTGGGCGGAAGGCGCATTGCGGTGTCGCCGCGCATCTTATACGAACCGTTCCAAACTAGGCGCGACCACCCGTCGCCGATCAGGAGTGAACACCATGGCTGAGGCGAAAGTGGCCCCGAGGCCCTTGTCCCCCCATCTTCAGATTTACCGGTGGAGCTGGACGATGGCGATGTCCGTCGTGCACCGCATCACCGGCGTCGCCCTCTATGGCGGCATTGCTCTCTTCGCCGTCTGGCTCGTGGCGCTCGCCTCTGGGCCTAACGCCTTCGACAATGTGCAGTGGTTCTTCGGCTCGCCGATCGGGTACCTGGTCCTCTTCGGCTATACCTGGATCCTCATGCACCACATGCTGGGCGGCGTGCGCCACCTTGTGTGGGATTTCGGCCATGGCATGGAGGCGGCTCAGCGCATCAACATGGCCCGCTTCACCCTTGTCGGCTCGGTCGCGCTCACGCTGGCGATCTGGGTCGTCGCATTCATCGCGTTCTAAGGAGACCGGACAATGGCCGACAATAGGGCTGACACCCGCGTTTCCATGCGCACCCCGCTCGCCCGCGTGAAGGGCCTCGGCGCCTCCGGGCATGGCGTCGAGCATTGGTGGATCCACCGCATGACGGCGGTATCGAACATCCCGCTCATCATCGCCTTCGTGATCATCGTGGCGGCGCTGGCGGCCTCGCCCTCCTATCAGGACGCGATCGCCATCATCTCGCATCCGCTCGTCGCGATCATCCTGATCCTCGCGGTCATCTCGGTGACGAACCACATGCGCCTCGGCATGCAGATCGTCATCGAGGATTACGTGCACGACAAGGGCCTCAAGATCGCGGCCGTGATCGCGAACAATTTCTATGCCGTGATCATTGGAGTGGCCTGCCTCTACGCCATTCTCAAGGTCAGCCTCGGCCGCATCCTGGTTTAAGGAATTTTTCCATGGCTCAAGCAACGAACGGCGCAGCCATCAACGGCAAGGCCTACAATATCATCGACCATACCTTCGACGTGGTGGTGGTGGGCGCGGGCGGCGCGGGCCTGCGCGCCACCGTCGGCTGCTCACAGGCCGGTCTTCGCACCGCCTGCATCACCAAGGTGTTCCCGACCCGCTCGCACACAGTTGCCGCGCAAGGGGGCATCTCGGCCTCGCTCGGCAACATGGGGCCGGACGATTGGCGCTGGCACATGTACGACACCGTGAAGGGGTCGGATTGGCTCGGCGACCAGGATGCCATCGAGTATCTCGTGCGCAATGCGCCCGCCGCCGTCTATGAGCTGGAGCACTGGGGCGTGCCGTTCTCCCGCACCAGCGAGGGCAAGATCTACCAGCGCCCCTTCGGCGGCATGACCACCGATTTCGGCAAGGGCACCGCCCAGCGCACGTGTGCTGCTGCCGACCGCACGGGCCACGCGATCCTGCACACGCTGTACGGGCAGGCGGTGCGCAACCAGACCAACTTCTTCATCGAGTATTTCGCCCTCGACCTGATGATGGATTCCGACGGCCGCTGCATCGGCGTCGTGGCCCTCAACCAGTCCACCGGCGAGATCCACCGCTTCCGCGCCCACATGACGATCCTGGCGACAGGCGGCTATGGACGCGCGTATTTCTCGGCGACCTCGGCCCATACCTGCACAGGTGACGGCAACGCCATGGTGCTGCGCGCCGGCCTGCCCCTGCAGGACATGGAGTTCGTGCAGTTCCACCCCACCGGCATCTACGGCTCGGGCTGCCTCATCACCGAGGGCGCGCGCGGCGAGGGCGGTTATCTCACGAACTCGGAAGGCGAGCGCTTCATGGAGCGCTATGCGCCTTCCGCCAAGGATCTTGCCTCCCGTGACGTGGTGTCCCGCGCCATGACCATGGAGATCCGCGCCGGCCGCGGCGTGGGCAAGAATAAGGACCACATCTACCTGCACCTCGACCATCTCGACCCGAAGATCCTGCACGAGCGCCTGCCCGGCATTTCGGAGAGCGCCAAGATCTTCGCGGGTGTCGACGTGACCAAGGAGCCGATCCCGGTCCTGCCGACCGTGCACTACAACATGGGCGGCATCCCGACGAACTATCACGGCGAAGTGCTGACGCTCAAAAACGGCAACCCGGACACGGTGGTACCGGGCCTGATGGCGCTCGGCGAAGCAGCCTGCGTGTCCGTGCACGGCGCGAACCGCCTCGGCTCGAACTCGCTCATCGACCTCGTGGTCTTCGGCCGCGCGGCGGGCCTGCGCTGCGCCGAGATCCTGGAGCCGAATGCCCGCCACACGGACCTTCCGAAGAGCGCCGATGAGCTCGCGCTCTCGCGCCTCGACAAGTTCCGCTATGCCAACGGCTCGACCTCGACCGCGGAACTGCGCCTCCAGATGCAGAAGACCATGCAGAACAACTGCGCGGTGTTCCGCACCGGCGAGGTGCTGGAGGAAGGCAAGCAGCTCATCCACCAGGTCTGGTCTGCCGCTGCCGACGTGAAGGTCACGGACCGTTCGCTGATCTGGAACACCGACCTTCTCGAGACGCTGGAGTTCGACAACCTGATCGGACAGGCGGTCGTCACCATGGAAGGCGCGGCCAACCGTCAGGAATCCCGCGGCGCGCATGCCCGCGAGGACTTCTCGGACCGCGACGACAAGAACTGGATGAAGCACACGCTGGCGTGGCTCGACGACACCTCCCACAAGGTGACCCTCGATTACCGCCCGGTGCACACCTACACCATGTCGAACGACATCCAGTACATCGAGCCCAAGGCTCGCGTGTACTAAGGAAGACGAAAAACGATGGCTCAGTTCACGCTTCCCAAGAACTCCCAGTACACCGAAGGCAAGTCCTGGCCGAAGCCGGCCAATGAGGCGAACCTTCAGGCGTTCCGTATCTATCGCTGGAACCCGGATGACGGCGCCAATCCGCGCATCGACACCTATTATGTCGACCGTGACGATTGCGGCCCGATGGTTCTGGACGCGCTGTTGTGGATCAAGAACAACGTCGATTCGACCCTGGTCTTCCGCCGCTCCTGCCGCGAGGGCATCTGCGGGTCCTGCTCCATGAACATCATGGGCAAGAACACGCTGGCCTGCACGCTCGGCATCGACGATTGCGACAGCGACACCATCAAGATCTATCCGCTGCCGCACATGCCGGTGCTCAAAGATCTGGTACCGGACCTCACGAGCTTCTTCGCCCAGCACGCGGCCATCGAGCCCTGGCTGCAGACGCAGACGGCGGAGCCCGAGACCGAGTGGCGCCAGACCCCCGAAGAGCGCTCGAAGCTCGATGGGCTCTACGAGTGCATTCTCTGTGCCTGCTGCACCACCTCGTGCCCGAGCTATTGGTGGAATGGCGACCGGTTCTTGGGGCCGGCTGCCCTGCTCCAGGCCTATCGCTGGCTCATCGACAGCCGCGACGAGTCCACGGGCGAGCGCCTCGACAACCTGCATGATCCGTTCCGGCTCTATCGCTGCCACACGATCATGAACTGCGCGAACACCTGCCCGAAGGGCCTGAACCCGGCCAAGGCCATCGCCGAGATCAAGAAGATGATGATCGCTCGCGCGGTCTGAGGCGTCGTTGGTGACGCCTCCTGGCAACACTTTGATCAAAAGGCGCCTTTGGCGCCTTTTTTTATGATTTGCGATCCCATATGTCGAAACCGGAACAATGTTGGCCTAGGTTCATATTCCTCGGAATAACCTCAAGCCGATAATCAGGCCGTCGTTGAAAACGGCCTCGCATGAGAGGACCAGGATGAAGACTTACCATTGGCTCGCGACGGCCGTGATGTGCTCCGCTCTCGCCCTTGGCGCATGCTCCTCGACCCGTCTCGGCGGGCCGCCGGTGCGCAGCGCGAATGCCGCTCCCATTGTCGATGCACCGCCGGTCGAGGCTGTGCCGTCCGGCCCTGTCGAGGCGACGCCCCTGCCCCCGGTCGCCGGCGCGCCGCTCGCCTCCGATCCCATGGCTCCCCCGGCCGGAGGCACAGACATCGCCGGCTTGCCCCCCGCTCCGCCGCCTCCGACCATTGGCGGACCGGCCCCTGCGCCCGCCGCCGCTTCAGCGCCGACAAGCCGCACCGCGATGGTCGGCAGCTGGAGCGCCCAGACATCCGGCGGCAGCTGCCGCATCCAGCTCTCCAGCTCACCAGCGCTCGACCTCTACCGCGCCTCGGCCTCAGGCTGCTCCAACCAGGACCTGTCCCGGGTCAATGCCTGGGATTATCGCGACGGTGAGGTCTATCTCTACCAGACCGGGGGTGCCGTGGCGGCGCGCCTGCGCGGCTCGTCCGGGTCGCTGAGCGGTGTGCTGGCCAAGTCGGGTGCTCCGCTGTCGCTCTCGCGGTAACGAACAGGTAGCAAGGACCCGCTGACCTTCAGCGAATGAGTCTCCACCGTCATGGCCGGGCTTGTCCCGGCCATCCACGTTTTAGAAGCTTGAAGACGTGGACCCCGGAACAAGTCCGGGGATGACGGAATAGGCTGTCTTTTAAAACGATTGGCTTGAAGGCGTTTGCGCTCAACGCCCTGGAGCGCTATCGATCATCCCGTGAACGACACCTCCTTCTCCTCGCCCCGCTCCATCACGGCCCGCTACAACGCCCTGGTCACGTCCGGCGCCATCGAGCGCGATCCGGCGCAGGTTGCGCTGCTGAAAAGGCTGGAGGCGTTGGCGGAAAGCCTCGCCAATCATCGCCTCGCCCGCAAGCCCAGCGCGCTGGGCTGGCTCTTCGGCAAGAAGAGCAAGGACCACGCGCCGCCCAAGGGGCTCTATGTCTGGGGTTCGGTCGGGCGCGGCAAGACCATGCTCATGGACCTGTTCTTCGAGGCTCTGCCCGTGCGACGCAAGCGCCGAGTCCATTTCCACGCCTTCCTGTCGGACGTGCACGAGCGCATCCACGCCTACCGGCAGAAACTGAAGGCGGGTGAGGTCTCGGGCGACGATCCCATTGCGCCTGTGGCTGAGGCGCTCGCGAACGAGGCCTGGGTGCTTTGCTTCGACGAGTTCACCGTCACCGACATCGCCGACGCCATGATCCTCGGGCGCCTGTTCACGGCGCTCTTCGCCCATGGGGTCGTGGTGGTGGCGACCTCCAACGTCGAACCGGACCGGCTCTACGAGGGCGGCCTCAACCGTTCGCTCTTCCTGCCCTTCATCGGGCTCCTGCAGGAGCGGATGGCCGTGGTGAAGCTCGAGTCCCGCACCGATTTCCGGCTCGAAAAGCTCGCCGGCAGCCCGGTCTTCTACACGCCGGCCGACGAGCAATCCCACGTGGCGCTCACCCGCGCCTTCAGGAGCCTTACGGGCCGGGAGCAGGGTAAGCCAGTGACCCTGACCGTGAAGGGCCACCCGGTGGAGGTGCCCCAGGCCGCGGGCGGCGTGGCGCGCTTCTCCTTCGAGGATCTCTGCTCCAAACCCCTGGGGGCCGCCGATTACTTGGCTGTCGCCGAGGAGTTCCACACGGTCATCCTGGAGAACATCCCCACGATGAGCTTGGAGCGGCGCAACGAGGCTAAGCGCTTCATCATGCTCATCGATGCTCTCTACGATGCCCATGTGAAGCTTCTGGCTTCGGCGCAGGCCGAGGTGCCTGAACTCTATCATGCGGATTCCGGCCGCGAGGCGTTCGAGTTCGACCGCACAGTGTCGCGCCTCATCGAAATGCGCTCCGAGGAATACCTGTCCCTGCCGCACGGCCGCTCGGATTCCGAGGCCTCAGGCGGTTCGGCGGGACTTGCCGAGACATGAAGCGGCCGGCCGGCAGCCTGGGGAAGGGGGCGGAGACCGCTCCGGCCGACACCCGGCTGCTTGCTATTGCCGCCGACCAGCTCAAGGAGTTCGGCCCCAGGCACGTCACCGTGGTGGGCATTGCCGATGCGGCCGGCATGACCCATGCCAACGTCTACCGCTACTTCACCAACAAGGCCGCCCTCATCGACGCGGTTGCCGGCCAATGGCTGCGGCGGATGGAGGCGACGATTGCCGACATCGCGGACTCCCCCGATCCGGCCGACGACAAGCTCGAGCGCCTGATCCAGGCCTGGGCAAGGATCCACCGGGATCTCCTGAAGGAAGACGGTCACCTCTTCGACGTCTATTGCACGGCCACCGAGACCTCGCGTCCTCTCGTGCGCAAGCACCGAGCCCGCATGCGCCAGCTGATTGAGCGGGTTCTGGACGAGGGGATCGTCACGAGCAAGTTCGACCCACGGGATCGGGAGAAAGCCCATGCCTTCATCAGCGATGCGGTCTATCGCTTCATCAACCCGCTGACGGTTCGCCTGGACGCGGAGGTGCCGCAGGACATCCTCGACCAGCGTCTCGCCACCATGATCCGGGTGGTGCTGAGGGCCCTGGCGAACGGCAGCGTCTAGGGTCAGTTACAAATTTCGAAAATTGTAACAGGAAAATTCCGGCAGGCTTACCTCAGCAAGCTCTTGTAAACACGAAGTATTTCCTGATTGTTAAGCTTGAGAACACTTTTCCGGGGTCTCAAAGCCTGGCCTGTTAACCTTTTGATCGCTTG
The DNA here is from genome assembly GCF_016734765.1 of Microvirga soli. GTDB lineage: Bacteria > Pseudomonadota > Alphaproteobacteria > Rhizobiales > Beijerinckiaceae > Microvirga > Microvirga soli. The sequence goes on from NZ_JAERQE010000002.1 coordinate 42,016, forward strand.
ATGGCTGCCCATTTCTGATGTCATACAGCGCCACCTCGCAAAGGCTCATGCCAACAATCCAAGGCAAACCCAAGGACACACTATGGCCCGGAAAAAGATCGCGCTCATCGGTGCAGGCCAGATCGGCGGTACGCTCGCCCATCTCGTAGGCTTGAAGGAACTCGGCGACGTCATTCTCTTCGACATCGCGGAAGGCATCCCCCAGGGCAAAGGTCTCGACATTGCGGAATCCGCGCCGGTCGACGGGTTCGACGCCAAGTACAAGGGCGCGAACGACTACGCCGATATCGCCGGCGCCGACGTGATCATCGTGACCGCCGGCGTGCCGCGCAAGCCCGGCATGAGCCGCGACGACCTGATCGGCATCAACCTGAAGGTCATGGAAGCGGTCGGCGGCGGCATCAAGCAATATGCCCCGAACGCCTTCGTCATCTGCATCACCAACCCGCTCGACGCCATGGTGTGGGCGCTCCAGAAGTTCTCCGGCCTGGCTCCTGAGAAGATCGTCGGCATGGCCGGCGTGCTGGACTCGGCCCGCTTCCGCCACTTCCTGGCTGAGGAGTTCAATGTCTCGGTCGAGGACGTGACCGCCTTCGTGCTCGGCGGTCACGGCGACGACATGGTGCCGCTGGTGCGCTACTCCACGGTCGCCGGCGTACCGCTAACCGACCTCGTGAAGATGGGCTGGACTTCCCAGGAGAAGCTCGACGCCATGGTCGAGCGCACCCGGAAAGGCGGCGGCGAGATCGTCAATCTGCTCAAGACCGGTTCCGCCTTCTACGCGCCGGCCGCTTCCGCCATTGCCATGGCCGAGAGCTACCTCAAGGACAAGAAGCGCGTCCTGCCCTGCGCGGCCTATCTCAATGGCCAATATGGCGTGAAGGACATGTTCGTGGGAGTTCCGATCGTGATCGGCGAGAACGGCGTCGAGCGCATCGTCGAGGTCGAGTTCTCCGGCGAGGAGAAGGCCATGTTCGAGAAGTCGGTGGCGTCCGTGCAGGGTCTCGTCGACGCCTGCAAGCAGATCAACCCGGCTCTCGCTTAAAACAATTTTGCGTCATGGCCGGGCTTTTGTTCCGGCCATCCACGTCTTCAACCGCCGACGCGGAGAGAAACGAATGAACATCCATGAGTATCAAGGCAAAGCGGTCCTGAAGGAGTTCGGTCTGCCCGTCTCCAACGGCCGGGCCATCTTTTCCGCCGACGAGGCTGAGGCTGCAGCAAAGGAACTCGGCGGTCCGCTCTGGGTCGTGAAGTCCCAGATCCATGCCGGCGGCCGCGGCAAAGGCAAGTTCAAGGAAGCGGATGCCGGCGAAAAGGGCGGCGTGCGCCTCGCCAAGTCCGTGGACGAGGTGAAGCAGTTCGCCCAGCAGATGTTGGGCAAGACGCTGGTCACGATCCAAACGGGTGAGGCCGGCAAGCAGGTCAACCGCCTCTACATCGAGGACGGCTCCGACATCGAGAAGGAGTTCTACCTCTCCATGCTCGTCGACCGCGAGACCGGCCGCGTGGCCTTCGTCGTCTCCACCGAAGGCGGCATGGATATCGAGCAGGTCGCTCACGACACCCCTGAGAAGATCCTCACCTTCTCGGTCGATCCGGCGACCGGCGTGATGCCCCATCACGGCCGCACCGTCGCCAAGGCACTCGGCCTGACCGGCCCGCTCGCCAAGGAAGCCGAGGACGTGGTTGCAAAGCTCTACCGGGCCTTCATCGCGAAGGATATGGAGATGCTGGAGATCAACCCGCTCATCGTCACCAAGGACGGGCACCTGAAGTGCCTCGATGCCAAGATCTCCTTCGACGGCAACGCCCTCTACCGTCACCCTGACGTGGTGCAGCTGCGCGACATCACGGAAGAAGACGAGAAGGAAATCGAGGCCTCCAAGTACGACCTCGCCTACATCGCGCTGGACGGCACCATCGGCTGCATGGTCAACGGCGCGGGCCTTGCCATGGCGACGCTCGACATCATCAAGCTCTACGGCGAGGAGCCGGCGAACTTCCTCGATGTCGGCGGCGGCGCCTCGGAAGAGAAGGTGACGGCGGCGTTCAAGATCATCACGGCCGATCCGAACGTGAAGGGCATCCTGGTCAACATCTTCGGCGGCATCATGAAGTGCGACGTCATTGCCCGCGGCGTGATCGCGGCGGTGAAGACGGTCGGCCTGCAGGTTCCGCTGGTGGTGCGCCTCGAGGGCACCAACGTGGAAGAGGGCAAGCAGATCATCCGCGAGTCCGGCCTCAACGTGATCCCGGCGGACGACCTCGACGACGCCGCCCAGAAGATCGTGAACGCCGTGCGCGGCGGAAAGTAAGGTTCGACCCGATGTCCATCCTCATCACCAAAGACACCAAGGTCATCTGCCAGGGCTTCACCGGCAAGAACGGGACCTTCCATTCCGAGCAGGCCATCGCCTACGGCACCAAGATGGTCGGCGGCACCTCGCCGGGCAAAGGCGGCTCCACCCATCTCGGCCTGCCCGTGTTCGACACGGTCATGGAAGCGCGCGAGAAGACCGGGGCCGACGCCTCCGTCGTCTACGTTCCGCCGCCGGGTGCGGCTGACGCCATCTGCGAGGCCATTCAGGCCGAGATCCCGCTCATCGTCTGCATCACGGAAGGTATTCCGGTGCAGGACATGGTGCGCGTGAAGCGCTCGCTCCAAGGCTCCAAGTCGCGCCTCATCGGCCCGAACTGCCCCGGCATCGTCACCGCAGGCGAGTCGAAGATCGGCATCATGCCGGCCAACATCTTCAAGCCGGGTTCCGTCGGCATCGTGTCGCGCTCCGGCACGCTCACCTACGAGGCCGTGTTCCAGACCACCAATGAGGGCCTTGGCCAGACCACCGCGGTCGGCATCGGCGGCGACCCGGTGAAGGGCACCGAGTTCATCGAGATGCTCGACATGTTCCTCTCCGACCCGAAGACCGAGTCGATCGTCATGATCGGCGAGATCGGCGGTTCGGCCGAGGAAGAAGCGGCCGACTTCATCGCCCGCGAGGCCAAGAAGGGCCGCAAGAAGCCGATGGTCGGCTTCATCGCCGGCCGCACGGCGCCTCCCGGACGCCGCATGGGCCATGCCGGCGCCATCATCTCCGGCGGCAAGGGCGGTGCGGAAGACAAGATCGCCGCCATGGAGGCTGCGGGCATCCGCGTGTCGCCGTCGCCGGCCCGCCTCGGCAAGACCCTCGTCGAGGTTCTTAAGGGCAAGTAACCGATAAAGGCCGCCTCGAACCCGGGGCGGCCCACAGTCATTTTTTCAATCGAGTATTGTCATGGCACGCCAAGACGCCAACGAAAAGCTTCTCAATACGGCCTTCCTCTATGGGGCGAACGCACCCTATATCGAGGATCTTCACGCCCGCTACGAGCAGGATCCTTCCTCGGTCGACGCCGAGTGGCAGGCCTTCTTCGGCGCGTTGAAGGACGACAAGCAGGCTGTTGAGAAAGCCGCCAAGGGCCCGTCCTGGGAGAAGGCGAACTGGCCGATCCACGCCAATGGCGATCTCGTCTCGGCGCTCGACGGCAACTGGGCTCAGGTCGAGAAGGCCGTCGGCGACAAGATCAAGGCGAAGGCGCAAACGAAGGGCGCCGAGATCAGCCAAGCCGACGTGCAGCAGGCGACCCGCGATTCCGTGCGCGCCATCATGCTGATCCGCGCCTATCGCGTGCGCGGCCACCTGCACGCCAAGCTCGATCCGCTCAACATCAACCCCCCTCCGAACGATCAGGAACTGCACCCATCCCATTACGGCTTCACGGAAGCCGACTGGGACCGCAAGATCTTCCTCGACAACGTGCTCGGCCTTGAGTTCGGCACGATCCGCGAGATCGTCGCGATCCTGGACCGCACCTATTGCCAGACGCTCGGCGTCGAATTCATGCACATCTCCGATCCGGTCGAGAAGGCCTGGATCCAGGAGCGCATCGAGGGGCCCGACAAGGAGATTACCTTCACCAAGGAAGGCAAGCGCGCCATCCTCAACAAGCTCGTCGAGGCGGAAGGCTTCGAGAAGTTCCTGGATGTCCGCTACACAGGCACCAAGCGCTTCGGCCTGGACGGCGGCGAGTCGCTCATTCCGGCGCTCGAGCAGATCATCAAGCGCGGCGGCAATCTCGGCGTGAAGGAGATTGTGCTCGGCATGGCCCATCGCGGCCGCCTCAACGTGCTGACGCAAGTGATGGGCAAGCCGCACCGGGCGCTGTTCCACGAGTTCAAGGGCGGCTCGTTCGCGCCCGACGACGTGGAAGGCTCGGGCGACGTGAAGTACCATCTCGGCGCCTCGTCGGACCGCACCTTCGACAGCAACAACGTCCACCTGTCGCTCACCGCCAACCCGTCGCACCTGGAAATCGTCAATCCCGTGGTGCTCGGCAAGGTGCGGGCCAAGCAGGATCAGCACGGCTGCACGCCCGACAACCGCACGGCGGTGATGCCTCTCCTCATCCACGGCGACGCGGCCTTCGCCGGCCAGGGCGTGGTGGCGGAATGCTTCGGGCTGTCGGGGCTTCGCGGTCACCGCACCGGCGGTTGGATCTCGTTCATCATCAACAACCAGATCGGCTTCACCACCGATCCGCGCTTCTCGCGCTCCTCGCCCTATCCTTCGGACGTGGCGAAGATGGTCGAGGCGCCGATCTTCCACGTGAACGGCGACGATCCGGAGGCGGTGGTCTTCGCCGCCAAGGTCGCGACCGAGTACCGGCAGAAGTTCCAGAAGCCTGTCGTCATCGACATGTTCTGCTACCGTCGCTTCGGCCACAACGAGGGCGACGAGCCGGCCTTCACACAGCCGCTCATGTACCGCAAGATCCGGTCGCATCCGGCCATCGTGGAGCTCTATTCCAAGAAGCTCCTTGCTGAGGGCGTCATCACCGAGGCCGAGCTCGAGGAGATGAAGTCGACCTGGCGCTCGAAGCTCGACGCCGAGTTCGACATCGCGTCGAACTACAAGCCCAACAAGGCCGACTGGCTCGATGGACGCTGGTCGGGACTCAAGGCCGTGCGCGAGGATCAGGACGATCCGCGCCGCGGGCAGACCGGCGTGTCGACCGAGACCCTGCAGCAGATCGGCCGGGCGCTGACCACCATTCCGGAGGGCTTCCACCTCCACCGCACGATCCAGCGCTTCCTCGACAACCGCAAGAAGATGCTGGAAACGGGCGAGGGCTTCGACTGGGCCATGGCCGAGGCGCTTGCCTTCGGCTCGCTCCTGTTGGAGGGCCACCGCGTGCGCCTCTCCGGCCAGGACGTGGAGCGCGGCACCTTCTCGCAGCGCCACTCGGTTCTCACCGACCAGGAGAACGAGGAGCGCTACACCAACCTCAACCACATCAGCGAGAATCAGGGCCGCTACGAGGTCATCAACTCGATGCTCTCGGAAGAGGCGGTGCTCGGCTTCGAGTACGGCTACACGCTCTCCGAGCCGAATGCCCTGACCCTGTGGGAAGGCCAGTTCGGCGACTTCGCCAATGGCGCGCAGGTGGTGTTCGACCAGTTCGTGTCGTCGGGCGAGCGCAAGTGGCTGCGCATGTCGGGCCTCGTCTGCTTGCTGCCGCACGGCTATGAGGGCCAGGGCCCGGAGCACTCCTCCGCCCGTCTCGAGCGCTTCCTCCAGATGTGCGCCGAGGACAACATGCAGGTGAGCTACTGCTCCACGCCGTCGAACTACTTCCACGTCCTGCGCCGGCAGCTGAAGCGCGACTTCCGCAAGCCGCTGATCCTGATGACGCCGAAGTCGCTGCTGCGCCACAAGCGCTGCACGTCGGCCCTCTCGGACATCTCGGAGGGAACGTATTTCCACCGGGTGCTGCAGGACGATGCTCAGACCGGGCGCGACGTTACCAAGCTGGTGAAGGACGACAAGATCCGGCGCGTGGTGATCTGCACGGGCAAGGTCTATTACGACCTGCTCGAGGAGCGCGAGAAGCGGGGCATCGACGATGTCTATCTGCTGCGCGTCGAGCAGCTCTACCCGTTCCCGGCGAAGTCGCTCGCGGCCGAGATCGCCCGCTTCAAGAAGGCCGACGTGGTGTGGTGCCAGGAAGAGCCCAAGAACATGGGCTCCTGGATGTTCGTAGAGCCCTACCTCGAGTGGGTGCTCAAGACGGCCGGCTCCAAGGTGGATCGTCCCCGCTATGTAGGCCGCCCCGCTTCTGCTGCCACCGCCACCGGCCTCATGTCCAAGCATCAGGCCCAGCTGCAGGCCTTCCTCGACGAGGCTTTCGCGGCTTAAAGCCCGCGGGAGCACTCATCCGATTCCGAGGGGCTGGGCAACCGGCTCCGCAAAGACCCGAAGACGATCATGGCAACCGAAATCCGCGTACCCACCCTTGGCGAATCCGTATCAGAGGCCACCATCGGCCGCTGGTTCAAGAAGCCCGGCGATCCCGTGAAGGCCGATGAGCCCGTGCTCGAGCTGGAGACTGACAAGGTCACCCTCGAGGTCAACGCGCCCACGAGCGGCACGCTGGGCGACATCATCGCCAAGGACGGCGAGACGGTGAGCCCCGGTGCGGTGCTCGGCTCCATCGTCGACGGCGGCGCGGCGGCGGCTCCTGCTGCTGCTCCGAAGGCTGAAGCCTCCAAGGCTGCTCCGGCTCCCGCTGCAGCGCCTGCACCAGTTGCCGCCGCTCCCGGCGCCGCCCAGGATCACGGCCCGGCCGTGGCTCGTCTTGCTGCAGAGAGCGGCGTGAGCCCGGTCAATGTCGGTGGCACCGGTAAGGATGGTCGCGTGACCAAGGGCGACATGCTCGCGGCCATTGCCACGGGCGGCGCCCAGGCTGCCGCGCCGAGCGCCCCGGTTCAGGTGCGTGCGCCTTCCGCACCGAGCGACGCAGAGCGCGAAGAACGTGTGAAGATGACGAAGCTGCGCCAGACCATCGCGCGCCGCCTCAAGGATGCCCAGAACTCTGCCGCCATGCTCACCACGTTCAACGACGTGGACATGAGCGCAGTGATGAACATGCGCAGCCAGTACAAGGACGTGTTCGAGAAGAAGCACGGCACCAAGCTCGGCTTCATGGGCTTCTTCACCAAGGCGGTGATTCAGGCCCTCAGGGACGTGCCGGCGGTCAACGCCGAGATCGACGGCCAGGATCTCGTCTACAAGAACTACTATCACATCGGCATCGCGGTCGGCACCGAGAAAGGCCTCGTGGTGCCTGTGGTGCGCGACGCGGACGATCTCTCCGTCGCCGGCATCGAGAAGAAGATCGCCGATTTCGGCAAGCGCGCCCGTGACGGCAAGCTCTCCATCGACGAGATGCAGGGCGGCACCTTCACCATCACCAACGGCGGCATCTACGGATCGCTCATGTCGACACCGATCCTCAACGCGCCGCAATCGGGCATTCTCGGCATGCACCGCATCGAGGACCGTCCGGTGGTGCGCAACGGCCAAGTGGTCGTGCGCCCGATGATGTATCTCGCGCTCTCCTACGATCACCGCATCGTCGACGGCAAGGAAGCCGTGACCTTCCTCGTGAGGGTCAAGGAAGCCCTAGAGGATCCGGCGCGCCTCGTGCTCGACCTGTAAGTTTTCAACATTCCTGTCATGGCCGGCCCTGTGCCGGCCATCTCGATCGGAGAGGCAATACGCTTCACCGTATCGGGATCACCGGCACAAGGCCGGTGATGACGAAGCGAGGGTAAATCAATGTCCTACGATGTCATCGTCATCGGCACCGGCCCCGGCGGCTACGTGGCCGCCATTCGCGCCGCGCAGCTCGGCCTCAAGACGGCCGTGGTGGAAAAGCGCAAGACCCATGGCGGCACCTGCCTCAATGTGGGGTGCATTCCGTCCAAGGCCCTGCTGCATGCCTCGCACATGTTCCATGATTCGCAGCATTTCGCCGACATGGGTATCGGCGTGAGCGCCCCGACTCTCGATCTCAAGAAGATGCTCGAGTTCAAGCAGGAAGGCGTCGACGGCAACACCAAGGGCGTCGAGTTCCTGCTCAAGAAGAACAAGATCGATGCTTTCATCGGCACCGCGCGCATCGCGGCTGCCGGCCAGGTCGAGGTGACGGCCGAGGACGGCTCGAACCAGATCCTCGAGACGAAGAACATCGTCATCGCCACCGGCTCCGACGTGACCCGCCTGCCGGGCATCGAGATCGACGAGAAGGTGGTGGTGTCCTCCACCGGCGCGCTCGATCTGGAGACCGTGCCGAAGCGCCTCGTGGTGATCGGCGCCGGCGTGATCGGCTTGGAGCTCGGCTCCGTGTGGTGCCGCCTCGGTTCCGAGGTGACGGTCGTGGAATATCTCGACCGCATCCTGCCCGGCATGGATGGCGAGGTGGCCAAGAACTTCCAGCGCATCCTCAGCAAGCAGGGTTTTGCGTTCAAGCTCGGCGCCAAGGTGACCAAGGTCGAGCGGACCGGCAACGGCGCGACGCTCACCGTCGAGCCAGCCGCCGGCGGATCGCCTGAGACGCTTCAAGCCGATGTGGTGCTCGTGGCCGTCGGTCGCGTGCCCTATACGCAGGGGCTCGGTCTCGACAAGGTGGGCGTCCAGCTCGACAACCGCGGCCGCATCCAGACCGACGCGCATTTCTCCACCAACGTCACCGGCATCTATGCCATCGGCGACGTGATCGCCGGCCCCATGCTCGCTCACAAGGCCGAGGATGAGGGTGTGGCCGTGGCCGAGATCATCGCCGGCAAGGCGGGCCACGTGAACTACGACGTGATCCCGAGCGTGGTCTACACGTTCCCCGAGGTCGCCTCCGTGGGCAAGACCGAAGAGGAACTGAAGGCCGCAGGTGTCGCCTACAACACGGGCAAGTTCCCCTTCACGGCCAATGGCCGCGCCAAGGTGAACCGCACGACGGACGGCTTCGTGAAGATCCTGGCCGATGCCGCGACCGACAAAGTGCTCGGCGTGCACATCGTCGGCGCTGAAGCCGGCAACCTCATCCACGAGGCGGCGATCGCCATGGAGTTCGGGGCATCAAGCGAGGACATGGCCCGCACCTGCCATGCGCATCCGACCCTTGCGGAGGCTGTGAAGGAAGCCGCGTTGGCGGTGGAGAAGCGCGCCATTCACATGTAATATGGATTCATGGCAAAGCTCCACTTCATCTACTCGGTGATGAATGCAGGCAAGACGACCCATCTCCTGCAGGTTCGTTACAATTACATCGAGAATGGCGGCAACGTGCTGCTGTTCACCAGCCTGATCGACGACCGGTTCGGCGTCGGCAAGGTGAAGTCGCGCATCGGCCTTGAGGCCGATGCGATTCCCTTGCGCAAGAGCGACGATATCGCGGCCACCGTGGCGGCCGAGCATGCCAAGAAGCCCGTCACGGTGGTGCTGATCGACGAGGTCCAGTTCATGACCGCCGATCAGGTCCGCCAGCTCGCCTGGATCGTCGACGAGCTGAACGTGCCCGTCATGGCCTACGGCCTGAAGAACAACGTCTACGGCACGCTGTTCAGCGACGCGATCATCGCCATGATGGCGCTGGCGCAGGATTTCCAGGAAATCAAGCAGCTCTGCCATTGCGGCCGCAAGGCCACGATGATCCTGAAATACGACCGCAACGGCGAAGCCGTGCGCTCCGGCGAGGTGGTCGAGATCGGCGGCGAAGGCCGTTACGTCTCCGTCTGCCGCCCGCATTGGACGGCGGGCGATATCGGCCCCGCCGCGCGGCAGCTGCTGGCCGAAACAGTCGTGGCGGCAGAATAGCCACCATCGTCATCCCGGACGGAGCGGAGCGAAGATCCGGGATCGCGTAAACCAGCTAGCACTGTCATCCCGGGGCCGCGTAGGGGAGCCCGGGATTCATAACCGCTGACGGTGTAGAGTGTGGCGTGACGCTGTTCGCCCTTCTTAAAACGTCGTGTTTATGGATCCCCGCCTGCGCGGGGATGACAGTGTTGAGGTTCCAGTGTCCGGTTCTGCATACGATCCCGGATCGCTTGCAGCGCGTCCGGAATGACACTCAAGAGCTATTTCACCCTCGCCCTCGGATGCGCCGCATTGAACGCGTCCATCAGGCGGGCTGCATCCACTTTCGTGTAGAGTTGCGTGGTCGAGAGCGAGGCGTGGCCTAAAAGCTCCTGGATGCCGCGCAGGTCACCGCCCTTGGCGAGCAAGTGCGTGGCGAAGGAATGGCGGAGCGCATGCGGCGTGGCGCTGTCGGGGAGGCCTAAGGCGCCGCGCAGCTCTTCCACAGCAAGCTGAATGATCCGGGGCGAGAGCGGTCCGCCGCGTGCGCCGACGAAGAGCGGCCCCTCAGGCGGGATCGCATAGGGGCAGAGCGCCAGATATTCCTCCACGGCCCGCTGAATCGGCGGAATCACCGGCACGCTGCGCATCTTAGCCCCTTTGCCGGTGACCGTGATGGCGTCGAGCCCGTTCACGGGCGCGTCCCGGCGTTGCAGGCCGAGCGCTTCGGAAATACGCAGGCCCGCCCCATAGAGCAGCGACAGCACGGCAGCATCCCGCGCCAGGATCCAGGGCTTGCGGTTCTCGGACGCCCGCGTCTGCGCCTCCGTCACGGCCACCGCAGATGAAGCGGAGAGGGGGCGCGGCAGGTTCTTCTCCACCTTGGGCGTGCGGATCGCCGCAAAGGCCGAGGCGGTGCCGTGGCCCTCCCGCTCCAGATGCCGGGCGAAGGAGCGAAGCGCCGCAAGCTGGCGCATGAGCGAGCGGCTGCCCACCGAATCCATGCGCCGGGCGGCCAGGAATGCGCGGATGTCGAGAGGCTTCAGGCCCAGGATGCCCTTCACGTTCGGCGGCTCGCCGAGATGGTTCGTCAGAAAGGCCAGGAACTGGCGCAGGTCTCGGGTATAAGCCTCGACGGTCTTGGCCGAGAGTCGCCGCTCTTTGGCCAGCGACGCAAGCCACACCATCGCCTCCCGGCGGGTGTCGTCTGCACCGGGGAGCACGAGGTTGAGGATTGAGGATGGAGTCTTTGCGTCAGCCACTATCCGACTATCTGTTCACGACCTTGCCAAAAGGTGAAGTTGAAGGGTTATTGGGGCTCACAGAACACTAGGGATGAGTCGTGTGAGCCAGAACAGGAACGTCGTTCCGGGAACAGAGGGATACAGCGCACAGGCTGGCAGCCTTGTTGATTCGTATGAGAGCGTTGTCTTCGATGAGCTTTACCGTCCGCTTCTTGAGCTTCTGCCGACTGGAGGGAAGGCCCTTGACGTCGGCGCCGGCACGGGCCGAGATGCGGCTGCCCTGGCCCAACGGGACTTTCAGGTTCATGCGGTTGAGCCGACCGCCGAGCTGCGCTCGCATGCGCAGCGTCTTCATCCCGATGCAAATATCGTCTGGGTCGACGATTCTCTGCCGGATCTGGCGCAGGTCCATGCCAGCGGCGAACGCTTCGATCTCATCCTGATGACGGCCGTCTGGATGCATCTCGATGAGAGCGATCGCGCCCGTGCCCTGCCGCAGGTGGCGGGACTTCTCGCTTCTTCGGGCCGTGTCTTCATGACCGTCCGTAAAGGGCCGGTGCCCACTGGGCGAAGAATGTTCGAGGTGCCCATCGATCCGCTTGTATCGCAGGCGCAGTCCCTCGGCCTTACGCTCCTTCGTCAACACGAATTTGCCGATATGCTTGGCCGCAGGGATGTGAGCTGGAGCATGCTTGCTTTCGAGAAGGAAAATCGGGTCTAAGCTGTCAGCCATGATGTCGATTTTCTTCCCCGCCCCCTGATGGTTGCCAAGATTGCCGATGTCCTCATCCCGCTGGCGCTGGACACGGCCTATTCCTATGCCGTGCCAGACGGCCTCGGGGTCGAGGAGGGCGACGTGGTGCAGGTGCCGCTCGCCAACCGCGAGGTGGTGGGCGTCGTCTGGGGTTTGCGGGAAGGCCAAGGCGGCAACCTCAAGAAGGTGACCGGAATCATCGACGCGCCAAATCTGTCGGCGAAGATGCGCAAGTTCCTGGACTGGATTGCCTGGTACACGCTCGCTCCCAAGGGCTCGGCGCTCGCCATGGGACTTAAAGTTCCCGATGCCGACCGGCAGGAGGTCGCCCGCGTCGGGGTGAGGCTGGTGGGCGCCCTTCCGAAGCGCATGACGCCCGCACGGCAGAAGGTGGTCGAGATCGCCCAGGACGGCGCCGTGCGGCTCAAAAGCGAGCTCGCCCAGGCGGCCGGCGTCAGCGCCGGGGTCATTAACGGCCTGATCGACGAAGGGGCTCTCGAGACCGTGACCCTGCTGGCCGAGCCCGTGGCTGAAATGCCCGACCCCGCCTTCGGCGACACTGCTCTCTCGGACGGACAAGGCGAGGCGGCAGCGAATCTCGTGGCCGCCATGCGCGAGGAGCATCCGCCTGTGATCCTGCTGGAGGGCGTCACAGGATCCGGCAAGACGGAGGTCTATTTCGAGGCGGTGGCCGAGGCCGTGCGCACAGGCCGGCAGGCCCTGATCCTTATGCCGGAAATCGCGCTCACCGCCCAGTTTCTCGATCGGTTCGCCGCCCGTTTCGGCGTGAAGCCCGCCACTTGGCATTCCGGGGTCACGGGCCGACGGCGCGAGCGGCTTTATGCGGCCATCGCGTCTGGCGAGGTGAAGGTGGTGGCCGGCGCCCGCTCGGCCCTGTTCCTGCCTTACGCCGATCTCGGCCTGATCGTGGTCGATGAGGAGCACGAGACCGCCTACAAGCAGGACGACGGGGTGCATTACCATGCCCGCGACATGGCCGTGGTCCGCGGCAAGATCGAGAATGCCACCGTCATCCTGGCCTCAGCCACACCCTCCATCGAGAGCCGGGTCAATGTGGAGCGCGGGCGCTACCGTCATGTGCGCCTCCCTGAGCGCTTCGGTGGTCGCTCCATGCCGCAGATCCGCGCCGTGGACCTGCGCAAGGAAGCGATTCCGAAGGGCCGCTGGCTCTCGCCGACCCTGGTGATGTCCGTGGAAGACACTGTGGCCCGCGGCGAGCAGGCGCTTCTGTTCCTCAACCGGCGCGGCTATGCCCCGCTCACCCTCTGCCGGTCCTGCGCCCACCGTTATGAGTGCCCGAACTGCTCCTCCTGGTTGGTGGAGCACCGGTTCCGGCGCTCCCTTGTGTGCCACCATTGCGGCCATGTGGAGCGCACGCCTCAGGCCTGCGTCGAATGCGGCAGCGTCGATTCGCTGGTGCCCTGCGGTCCTGGCGTCGAGCGGATCGCCGAGGAGGTGGCGGCGCTGTTTCCCGACAAGCGCTGCATCGTGCTCTCCAGCGACTTTCCCGGCGGGACGGAGCGGCTGCGGACGGAGCTGGCCGCCATCGCGGCGGGCGAGTTCGACATCGTCATCGGCACCCAGCTCGTGGCCAAGGGGCACAATTTCCCGCTCATGACCTTGGTGGGCGTGCTCGATGCCGATATCGGCCTCACCTCGGGCGATCCCCGCGCCGCCGAGCGCACCTTCCAGATGCTGCAGCAGGTGACGGGCCGCGCCGGGCGCGGCGAGAAGCCGGGCCGTGCCCTGGTCCAGACTTGGCAGCCTGACCATCCGGTGATCGCCGCTCTGATCTCGGGCGATGCCGAGCGCTTCTACGAGGAGGAGACCCGGGTGCGGGAAATGGCGGGCCTGCCGCCCTTCGGGCGCTTGGCCTCCCTCATCGTCTCGGCGGCCGAGCGCGAGGTGGCGGAGGCCCATGCCCGCGCCATGGCGCTGGTAGCGGAGCCCCCGCCCGGCGTTACCGTGCTGGGCCCCGCCGAGGCGCCGCTTGCCCTCATTCGTGGCCGCTACCGCTTCCGGCTTCTGGTCAAGACCGAACGGGAGGTGGATCTCCAGAGTTATCTGCGCGGCTGGATGGCCCGCTGCCCCAAGATCCGTGGGAATACGCGGGTCTCCATCGATGTGGATCCGCAGAGTTTTCTGTGACCGAACAGAGTTTCTTGTTAAGACAGGTACCATGCCCAAGATCGTCCATTGCATCCGCCACGGCCAATCCACCTTCAACGCCCATTGGGTCGAGTACGGCGTCGATCCAGGGCATTTCGATGCGCCCCTGACGGAGCTTGGCCGGCAGCAGGTGGCCGAGCGGGCGCCGGAGCTGCGCGAGCATCGCTATGAACTTGTCGTGACCTCGCCTCTGACCCGGGCGATCCAGACCACTATGGGGCTGTTCGGCGATCACCCTGCGTCCCCCTCGATCCTGGTGGAATGCCTCCACCGGGAGCATCTGGAGAGCAGCTGCGACGTAGGCCGCGCCGTCTCCCATCTGTCTCAGGACTTCCCGCACCTGCATTTCGGCCACCTGGACGAGGTCTGGTGGCACAACGAGGGCGAGGTGAACGAGCGGGGCTTTGTCTATGAGCCGGCCCATGTGTTCGAGGAGCGGGTCGAGCGGTTCCGCGCCTGGCTGGCGGAAAGGCCCGAGACGATGATCGCGGTCGTGGGCCACGGCACTTTTTTCAGCAGGCTCGTCGGGCGCTTCCTCACAAATTGCGAAGTCGCCGCCCTGGAACTTTAGGCCCGCCTCGAGCGGTGCCCGGTTTTTCCGGTCCGAACAGGGCTCAGCTCGCCTTGCGCCTCAGAAAAACCCATGCTAGTGCACCCTCGCCTGACGGGCGGAGAAGGCTCCCGTCCCGGGCTCATTTCCACACCTGACGGGTCTCCCGGATGCCGCGTTTGCAGGCCTTTCCGGTCCGAGGCCCGTTATGACACGAGAGAGATGGTTACGTGGCGCAAAGCGGTTCCCAAGAAGGACCCCTCCTGTCGGGCGTAGCGTTGCGCTATGCTTCGGCGCTGTTCGAACTCGCCCGCGAAGCGAAGGCGGTGGACGCTGTGGCTGGCGATCTCGCTCGCTTCGACCAGCTGATCCGCGGCAGCGAAGACCTGCAGCGCCTGATCCGGAACCCCATTTTCACGGCTGAAGAGCAGTCGAACGCGATCGGAGCCATTCTCGACAAGGCCGGCATTTCGGGCCTTGCGGGCAATTTCATCCGTCTCGTGGCGACCAAGCGTCGGCTCTTTGCTCTGCCGGACATGATCCGCGCCTATCAGGACCTCGTGTCCGACGCGAAGGGCATCGTTCGGGCGCAGGTCACTCTGGCGGAGGCGCCGTCGGACACCGTTCTCAACGAAATCAAGGCGGCGCTGCGCGACGTCGCCAAGGCTGACGTTGCTGTCGACGTCAAAATCGACCCGAGCCTCATCGGCGGTCTCATCGTGAAGATGGGCTCCCGCATGGTGGATGCCTCGGTGCGCACCAAACTCAATTCCATTCGTCTAGCGATGAAAGAGGTCCACTGATGGACATTCGAGCCGCTGAGATCTCCGCGATCCTCAAAGAGCAGATCAAGAACTTCGGCACCGAAGCTGAAGTCACCGAAGTCGGACAGGTTCTGTCCGTCGGCGACGGCATTGCCCGTTGCTACGGCCTCGACAATGTCCAGGCCGGTGAAATGGTGCAGTTCGAGTCGGGCGTGCAGGGCATGGCCCTCAACCTCGAGACCGACAATGTCGGCATCGTGGTGTTCGGCTCCGACCGTGAGATCGCCGAAGGCCAGACCGTGAAGCGCACGGGCGCCATCGTGGACGTGCCGGTCGGCAAGGGCCTGCTCGGCCGCGTCGTCGACGCGCTCGGCAACCCCATCGACGGCAAGGGCCCGATCGTGGCCACCGAGCGCCGCCGCGTGGACGTGAAGGCTCCCGGCATCATCCCGCGCAAGTCCGTGCATGAGCCGATGGCGACGGGCCTCAAGTCCATCGATGCCTTGATCCCGGTCGGCCGCGGCCAGCGCGAGCTGATCATCGGCGATCGCCAGACCGGCAAGACCGCCATCGCCCTCGACACCATCCTCAACCAGAAGCCGCTGAACCAGGGCAACGACGAGAGCCAGAAGCTCTACTGCGTCTATGTCGCCATCGGTCAGAAGCGCTCGACGGTTGCCCAGTTCGTGAAGGTTCTCGAAGAGAACGGCGCTCTGGAATACTCCATCATCGTTGCGGCCACCGCTTCCGATCCGGCCCCGATGCAGTTCCTGGCGCCTTTCGCCGGCTGCGCCATGGGCGAGTATTTCCGCGACAACGGCATGCATGCCGTGATCACCTATGACGACCTGTCCAAGCAGGCCGTCGCCTACCGCCAGATGTCGCTCCTGCTCCGCCGTCCTCCGGGCCGCGAGGCCTATCCAGGCGACGTGTTCTACCTGCACTCGCGTCTGCTCGAGCGCGCCGCGAAGCTCAACGAGGACAACGGCTCGGGTTCGCTCACCGCTCTGCCGGTCATCGAGACGCAGGCCAACGACGTGTCGGCCTATATCCCGACCAACGTGATCTCGATCACCGACGGCCAGATCTTCCTTGAGACGGACCTGTTCTACCAGGGCATCCGCCCGGCGGTGAACGTCGGCCTCTCGGTGTCGCGCGTGGGCTCCTCGGCCCAGACGAAGGCGATGAAGAAGGTCGCGGGCAAGATCAAGGGCGAGCTGGCCCAGTACCGCGAAATGGCGGCCTTCGCCCAGTTCGGCTCCGATCTCGACGCCACGACGCAGCGCCTGCTGAACCGCGGTTCGCGTCTAACCGAGCTCCTGAAGCAGCCGCAGTTCTCGCCGCTGAAGATGGAAGAGCAGGTCGCCGTGATCTACGCCGGCGTGAACGGCTACCTCGACGCCCTGCCCCTCAACCGGGTGCGCGCCTTCGAGGATGGTCTGCTCTCGCTCCTGCGTGGCAAGCACACCGATCTCCTTGAAGCCATCCGCGCTTCGAAGGACCTGTCGAGCGACTCGGAAGCGAAGCTCAAGGACGTTGTCCAGAGCTACGCCAAGTCTTTCTCGTAAAGGTCTTTTTCGTAAAGACTTGCGTTCTCGTAAGATCCAGCCGGATTTCCGGAGAGGGTAGGGCCGCTCGATGCCGAGCTTAAAAGACCTTCGTAACCGCATCGCCTCGGTCAAGGCGACGCAGAAGATCACCAAGGCCATGCAGATGGTGGCCGCCGCGAAGCTGCGCCGCGCGCAGACCGCGGCGGAAGCCGCGCGTCCCTATGCGGAGCGCATGTCCGCGGTGCTCGGCAACCTCGCGTCCGGCATCACCGTCGGGCCCGAGACGCCGCGTCTGCTCGCTGGCACCGGTTCCGACCGCGTTCACCTGCTGATCGTCTGCACCGCGGAGCGCGGTCTCTGCGGTGCGTTCAACTCGTCGATCGCGCGTCTCGCCCGCGACCACGCCAATCGCCTGATGGCGGATGGCAAGACGGTCAAGATCATCTGCGTCGGCAAGAAGGGCTACGACATCCTGCGTCGCCAGTTCGCCGAACAGATCATCGAGCTCATCGACCTGCGCTCCGTGCGCCAGCTCGGCTTCGAGCAGGGCGACATGATCGCCCAGAAGGTGCTCGCACGCTTCGAGGCCGGCGAGTTCGACGTGGCGACCTTGTTCTACTCGCGCTTCCGCTCGGTGATCGCCCAGATCCCGACGGCGCAGCAGATCATCCCGGCCCAGATCGAAGCCAGCACCGGCTCGTCCGACGCGGTCTACGATTACGAGCCCGAGGAAGGCGAGATCTTGACGACGCTCCTGCCGCGAAACCTCACCGTGCAGATCTTCCGCGCGCTGCTTGAGAACGCCGCCTCCGAACAGGGCGCCCGCATGAGCGCCATGGACAATGCGACCCGCAACGCGGGCGAGATGATCAAGAAGCAGACGATGACCTACAATCGGTCGCGTCAGGCGATGATCACCAAGGAACTGATCGAAATCATTTCGGGCGCCGAGGCGCTCTGACCAGCATCCGAGAGGAGCCACCTATGGCCAACACCGCCACTACCCCGGGCATTGCAACCGGTCACATCACCCAGGTCATCGGCGCCGTCGTCGACGTGCAGTTCGAAGGCCATCTGCCGGAGATCCTGAACGCTCTCGAGACCACCAACGGCGGTAACCGCCTGGTGCTCGAAGTCGCTCAGCAGCTCGGCGAGAGCACGGTCCGCTGCATCGCCATGGACACCTCCGAGGGTCTCGTGCGCGGCCAGCCGGTTACCGACACCGGCGCGCCGATCTCGGTGCCGGTCGGCGCCGGAACGCTTGGCCGCATCATGAACGTCATCGGCGAGCCGGTGGACGAAGCCGGCCCGATCCCGTCGGAAGGCGTCCGCGCCATCCACCAGCCCGCTCCGAGCTATGCCGAGCAGGCCACCGAGGCTCAGATCCTCGTCACCGGCATCAAGGTCGTCGACCTGCTCGCTCCCTACGCCAAAGGCGGTAAGATCGGCCTGTTCGGTGGCGCAGGCGTCGGCAAGACCGTGCTCATCATGGAGCTCATCAACAACGTCGCGAAGGCACACGGCGGCTACTCCGTGTTCGCCGGCGTCGGTGAGCGCACCCGCGAGGGCAACGACCTCTATCACGAGATGATCGAGTCGGGCGTGAACAAGCATGGCGGCGGCGAAGGCTCCAAATGCGCGCTCGTCTACGGCCAGATGAACGAGCCCCCGGGCGCCCGTGCCCGCGTCGCTCTCACCGGTCTGACGGTCGCCGAGAACTTCCGCGACCAGGGCCAGGACGTGCTGTTCTTCGTGGACAACATCTTCCGCTTTACCCAGGCAGGCTCCGAGGTGTCGGCGCTTCTCGGCCGTATTCCTTCGGCGGTGGGCTACCAGCCGACGCTGGCCACCGACATGGGCATGCTGCAGGAGCGCATCACCACCACCAACAAGGGTTCGATTACCTCGGTGCAGGCCATCTACGTGCCCGCCGACGACTTGACCGACCCGGCTCCTGCCGCATCGTTCGCCCACCTCGACGCCACGACCGTGCTGTCGCGTTCGATCGCCGAGAAGGGCATCTACCCGGCCGTGGACCCGCTCGACTCGACCTCGCGCATGCTCTCCGCCGCGATCCTCGGTGAGGAGCACTACAACGTGGCGCGCTCGGTCCAGCAGATCCTGCAGCGCTACAAGTCGCTTCAGGACATCATCGCGATCCTGGGCATGGACGAGCTCTCGGAAGAGGACAAGCTGACCGTGGCCCGCGCCCGCAAGATCGAGCGCTTCCTGTCTCAGCCGTTCTTCGTGGCCGAAGTCTTCACCGGCTCGCCGGGCAAGCTGGTGGCTCTCGAAGACACCATCAAGGGCTTCAAGGGCCTCGTGGAAGGCCAGTACGACCACCTGCCCGAGGCTGCCTTCTATATGGTCGGCAGCATCGAAGAAGCTGTCGAGAAGGCCCAGCGCCTCGCCGCCGAAGCTGCTTAATTCGAGTCTCGCGTCATCCCGGAGCCGTGTCAGCACGCTCCGGGATGACGCGTTTAAGCGTATCTCCCAAACGACTCCCGATCGTGATTGGGATGACGAGGAGCTCAGATAGATGGCTACCTTCAACTTCGAACTCGTCTCTCCTGAGCGCGTGCTGTTCTCCGGCGATGTCGACGCCGTGGTACTGCCGGCCACCGAAGGCGACATGACGGTTCTGGCCGGCCACTCGCCGGTGATGACCGCCCTCAAGACCGGGTTCCTCGTCATCACCAGCACTCCCGGCAACGGACGGCGGGTTCTGGTGCGCGGCGGCTTCGCCGACGTCAACCAGAACGGCCTCACGGTTCTGGCCGAGCGGGCGCTTCCGGCCGAGGAACTGACGCAGGAGATCCTCGATCACGAGATCCTCCAGGCTGAAATGGCCTATGATGCCAGCAACGACCCGGCCACCAAGCATGCCGCCGAATCGGCGGTCGCGCAGCTGCGTGAAGCCAAGGCGGCGCTGAACTTCTAAAGCGATTTACAGCTTGAGACCTGAAACAACCCGGCCCCGAGCCGGGTTTTTCTTTTTCCATGGATACGACAGCGCCTCTCATCCTCACGCTCCGCCTCGACGAGCGCTCCTTCGCATTCTTCGATGAGCAGCGGCGGCGCTACTTTCCTCGCGAGCGGAACTTCATTCCGGCCCATCTCACGCTGTTCCATCATCTGCCAGGCGAGCATCTTCCGGTTATTCAACGAGATATCGAGGTTTACGCCTCCGAACAGCAGCCGTTTGCCATCGACGTGACAGGCCCGCGCTCTCTTGGACGAGGCGTCGCCTATACACTGAGGTCTC
Source organism: Microvirga soli (assembly GCF_016734765.1). Taxonomy (GTDB): domain Bacteria; phylum Pseudomonadota; class Alphaproteobacteria; order Rhizobiales; family Beijerinckiaceae; genus Microvirga; species Microvirga soli. Next base: position 62,010 of record NZ_JAERQE010000002.1, read on the forward strand.
CTGCTTTGTCAGAAATGCGCCGTGATCTCGCGCTGAAATGGAATGACTGGCTCAAGCCCCAGGACCGGCAGAACCACAACCCTCATGTCACCGTGCAGAACAAGGTCGATCCGGCACAGGCGAGAGCTCTGCTGGAGGATCTGAGCGAAAGCTTTCAGCCGTTTCTAGCCAGAGGTGTGGCGCTGGACCTGTGGTGGTATCGCGGTGGGCCATGGGAGATGGTCAGGACCTTCGGATTCAAAGCGCCCTCTTCCCTCTCTCGTTTCGGAGAGGGGCAGGGGTGAGGGCATGGCGGTTGACCAGCCAGGCTCGATCATCTCTACGGCAGCACGTCACCCGCAGCACTACCGCTGGCACTGGTCTTCCCTCACCCCAACCCTCTCCCAAACGGGAGAGGGAGTTCACGAGGCTCTACTCCCCCATGGCGATCAGGTTGGCGTTCCCGCCGGCTGCCGCCGTGTTGATCGTCACCGTCTGCTCGGTGGCAAAGCGCAGAAGGTAGTGCGGGCCGCCTGCCTTCGGACCCGTTCCGGAGAGGCCATGGCCGCCGAAGGGCTGCACGCCGACCACGGCGCCGATCATGTTGCGGTTCACATAGACGTTGCCGACAGACAAGGCCTCGACAACACGCTCGACCGTGGAATCGATGCGGGAATGGACGCCGAGCGTCAGGCCATAGCCTGTGCCCTCGATGGCCTGCAGCACATCTTCAAGGCGGTCTGCTTTATACCGCACCACGTGCAGCACCGGACCGAACACCTCCTGGGCAAGATCGTGCGGCCGGTTGAGCTCGAAGATATGCGGTGCCACGTAAGTGCCGGTCGCAGGCGCCTCGCCGGCGTAATGCACCTTCGCCCGCCGTTTCATATCGGCAATATGCGCGTCGAGCTTGTCCTTGGCCTCGCGGTCGATCACCGGGCCTACATGGGCTGAGATCTCGCGCGGGTCGGCGAGCTTCAACTCACGGGCATTGCCGGCGATCATCTCGATCATGCGGTCGGCCACATCGTCCTGCACGCAGAGCAGACGAAGTGCCGAGCAGCGCTGGCCGGCGGAACGGAACGCGGAGGTCACCACGTCGTCCGCCACCTGCTCGGGCAGAGCCGTGGCGTCGACGATCATGGCATTGATGCCGCCGGTCTCGGCGATCAGCGGCACGATGGCCGCGTCCTTGTTCGCGAGCGTGCGGTTGATGATGCGGGCGACTTCCGTCGAACCAGTGAACACCACACCGGCCACACGTTCATGCTCCACAAGACGCGCACCGACGCGTCCATCGCCGGGGACGAGATGAAGGGCTGTTTTCGGGACGCCGGCCTCGTGCAGGATGCGCACGGCGAGATCCGCGATCAGGGGCGTCTGCTCCGCGGGCTTGGCCACGACGGCATTGCCGGCCATGAGCGCCGCGCTCACCTGGCCGATGAAGATGGCGAGCGGGAAGTTCCAGGGCGAGATTGCCACGAACACGCCGCGGCCGCGAAGACGCAGCATGTTGCTCTCGCCCGTCGGTCCCGGCATGAGGTCGCCATTGCCGAAGAGGGTGCGGCCCTGAACGGCGTAATAGCGTAGGAAGTCGACTGCCTCGCGCACCTCGGAGAGCGCATCGTCGAGGGTTTTGCCGGCTTCGACCTGCAGCAGGTGCAGCAGCGCCCCGCGACGCTCCTCCAGGAGATCGGCAGCGCGTTGCAGCGCCTTGGCGCGCATGTCCGCGTCTGTGCGGCTCCACTTGGCGAAGCCCGCCTGCGCAGCCGCCATGGCGCGATCCGCCACCTCGGGCGAAGCTTCCGTCACGTGGCCGGCAACGGTGCTGCCGTCGATGGGGCTGACGACCGGGCGGGACGCGCCTGAGGCCGCCTTGCCGTCGATGAGAACTTCCGCCTTGAAGCTCTGCTGGCCGCTCTTTCTGATCTCCGCCAGAAGCGCATCGAGCGAGGCTTCATGGCCGAACTCGACGCCCTTCGAATTGGCGCGCTCGGATCCATAGAGATCACGCGGCAAGGGCACCTTGGGATGGCGCGCCTTGTCGGCGGACACGATGATGTCGGCAGGGCGCTTCAGCAGGTCCCGCACAGGTACGTTCGGATCCGCCGCGACGGACACGAAGGACGAGTTCGCGCCATTCTCCAGAAGACGGCGCACGAGATAGGCGAGGAGATCGCGGTGGCCCCCCACCGGCGCATAGGCGCGGCAGGCGAGGCCGGGATTGTCCTCCAGAAGGCGCGCATAGAGCGCCTCGCCCATGCCGTGCAGGCGCTGGAACTCGTAGCCTTCCGTGCCGCCGGCGCGCTCGATGATGGACGCGACGGTGAGCGCATTATGCGTGGCGAATTGCGGGTAGATGCGTGGGCGCAAGCTCAGCATCTTCTCGGCGCAGGCCATGTAGTGGAGATCCGTCATCGCCTTGCGGGTGAAGACCGGGTAGTCGTCGAGCCCGCGCTCCTGGGCGCGCTTCACCTCCGTGTCCCAATAGGCGCCCTTCACGAGGCGCACCATGAGCTGGCGGTCGTATTTCTCCGCCATAGCCGCGATGGCGTCGATCACCGAGCCGGCGCGCTTCTGGTAGGATTGGATCGCAAGTCCGAAGCCTTTCCAGTCGGCAAGCGATGGATCGGTCAGCACGGCCTCGATGACTTCGAGAGAGAGCTCGAGCCGGTCAGCCTCTTCCGCATCGATGGTGAAGTTGAGGTCGTAGGACTTGGCCTTTTGCGCCAGCTCTATCACGAGCGGCACGAGCTCGCGCATGACCCGCTCCCGGCTCGTGGCCTCGTAGCGCGGGTGCAGGGCCGACAGCTTCACCGAAATCCCGGGACGGTTCGGCAGAGGCTCGTTGCCGGCAGAGCGGCCGATGGCATCGATGGCCGAGGCATAGGAAGCGAAGTAGCGGCGCGCATCGTCGGCCGTGCGGGCGCCTTCGCCCAGCATATCGAACGAATAGCGGTACACACGGCCCTTCGAGGATCCTGCCCGCTTGAGGGCTTCCTCGATGGTCTGGCCGAGCACGAAGTGGTTGCCCATCACCCGCATGGCCTGGCGGGTTGCCGTGCGCACCGCTGGAAGCCCAAGGCGCTTGGTGACTTGGCGGAGAATACCTTCCGGCGTCTCGCCGGGCTGAATCACCCGCGCGGTGATGCCGAGTGCCCAGGCCGAAGCCGAAACGAGAAAGGCATCGGACTTCGACTCATGGCCGGCGAAATCGCCCTGTCCCAGCTTGTCCTCGATGAGCCGGTCGGCGGTGGCGGCATCGGGCACCCGCAGCAGCGCCTCGGCCAGCACCATGAGGGCCAGCCCCTCCTTGGTGGAGAGCGCATATTCCCGCAGCATCTCCTCGACGCCGCCGAGCCCGCCACCCTTGGCGCGGATCGCCTCGATGAGGCGGGCCGCCTGCTCGTCCACGCGCTTCTCCCGCTCCGGCGACAGGCGAGAGCTGGCAAGGAGGCGGGCCGCAATGGCCTTGTCGTCTTCCGCAAAAGGAGGGTTGAAGGGCAGGGCAGCGCCGAGGGCAGGGGTCATTGTGATTTCCTCTGGATGTTCCCCGGAATATATGAGGCCACTGACCGTGTTTCGATGGCAAAATACCGGACTCTGCCTTATGGATCCCGGACAAGAATGTAGAAGGCCGTGAAAATGACGGATCTGGACAGAACGGATCGTAAGATCCTCAAAGCCCTTCAGGCGGATGGTCGCATCGCCAATGTGGACTTGGCCGAAAAGGTCGGTCTGTCTCCTACCTCGACGAGTGACCGGGTCAAGCGCCTCCAGCGGGAGGGCTTCATCGCCGGCTATGGGGCGAGGCTGGACCCGCACCGGCTCGGGCTCGGGCTTCTTGTCTTTGTAGAAGTGTCCCTCGACAAGACGACGCCGGATGTCTTCGAGAAGTTCGCCGAGGCCGTGAAGCGGGCGCCTGAAGTTCTGGAGTGCCACATGGTGGCGGGCGGCTTCGATTATCTGGTGAAGACCCGCGTGGCCGACATGGCCGCCTACCGCCGCTTCCTCGGCGACATTCTTCTTGCCCTGCCGGGCGTGAAGGAGACCCGCACTTATGCGGTGATGGAGGAGGTGAAGAGCGACGGGATGTTGCCGGTTTAAACGTGAAAGAGGCGGCTTTCGCCGCCTCTCCCGTCTTTAAGCTTTAGCCGGCAACGGTCTCCTGCTCGTCCTTCGTCTTCCAGAGCGAGTAGACGACGCCACCCGCGATGAGCGTGAGGGTCACGCCCAGCGAGATGGTGGGATCGAGCTTGCCCACGAGCTGGTTCCAGAAGATCTTGCCACCGATGAACACGAGCACCAGCGCCAGGGCATATTTCAGGTAGTGGAACCGGTGCACCATGGCGGCGAGCGCGAAGTAGAGCGCCCTCAGACCCAGGATCGCCATGATGTTGGCCGTATAGACCACAAAGGTATCCGTGGTGATGGCGAAGATCGCCGGCACCGAGTCCACCGCGAAGATCAGGTCGGCGACGTTGATCACCACGAGGGCCAGGAAGAGCGGCGTCGCCCAAGTGACGAGCTTACCCGTCTTCGGGTCGGTCTCGCGCACGAAGAAGCGCTGGTCGTGAAGGCGGTTCGTCACCCGCATGTGCTTGCGCAGGAAGCGAACCATCGCGTTCTTCTCGATGTCGGGATCGCTCTCGGGAACGATCAGCATCTTGATGCCCGTCGCGATCAGGAAGGCGCCGAAGATGTAGAGCATCCAGGCGTATTCCTGCACCAGGGCGGCGCCCACGGCGATCATGATGCCGCGCAGAACGATGACGCCGATGATGCCCCACACAAGGGCCCGGTACTGGTATTTTCGGGGGATCGCGAAGTAGCTGAAGATCAGCGAGATCACGAAGACGTTGTCGATCGACAGAGACTTCTCGATGAGGAAGCCCGTGAAGTAGGAGATACCCGCATGGGTCCCGTCCTCTGTCACCAGGAGGCCGGTTTCAAACGACCACCAGATATAGGCACCGAAAGCGGTCGCGATGCCGATGTAGAAGGCAGACAGGAGAAGGCTCTCCTTCACGCCGAGCTCTTTGTCCTTCCTGTTCAGGACACCGAGATCGAAGGCGAGGAGAAAAACGACAAGGCTCAGGAAGGCCGTCCACATCCAGACGGGCTTTCCCAGCCATTCCATGAGAAGGAATTCTGGCATAACCGGACCTATGATTGCTTATGTTCAAGCATCGGCTCCGACATCACAGTCGCGCTAGCGTCCTGCCAGAGGGGCCCGGTCACCGATGGGTCCAACGTGGGGAGCGCTCTCAAGACCGTCAAGGGTCTCAAGGTTGAGAATTTCTGCTCAATTTTCTGCCAGATGCCTGTCCGGGAGGCAGGAATGCCATGGCAAGAGACTTGACCCGAGGCGCCGATCTGATTGCATGGTCAAGAACAGGGCAGGTGGCTGAAATGGCGCCACAAGGCTCCCGAACATAAAACAGAGGTGACGGTGATGTTTGCGGATCGTTCGACCAAGGCCAAGTGGATCACGGGGATGATGGCGGGCGCAGCCGCGCTTCTCGGATCCGCGGCGGCCCAGGCCCAGACCCCGGTGCGGTTCTCCCTGGACTGGCGCTGGGAAGGGCCGGCGGCCCCCTTCGCTGTTGCTATCGACAAGGGCTACTTCAAGGCCGAGGGCCTCGACGTTACGATCGATCCGGCGGCGGGCTCCCGCGAACCGATCTCCCGTGTGGCTTCCGGCACCTATGACGTTAGCTTCGGTGACGTGAATTCCCTCGTGCGCTTCCGCGATGAGAATCCTGGCACCGACATCAAGGCCGTGATGGTGATCTACGACCGGCCGCCCTTCGCCCTCATTGGCCGCAAAAGCCGTGGCATCAGCAAGGAGGTGTCGAGCCTCCAGGGCAAGAAGTTCGGGGCGCCGGCCGCGGATGGCGCCTATGCGCAATGGCCGATCTTCAAGACCGTGAACAAGATCGACGATTCCACCATGAAGTTCGAGAATGTCGGCTTTCCGGTCCGCGAGCCCATGCTGGCGCAAGGTGAGGTCGATGCGGTGTTCGGCTTCTCCATGTCGTCCTACATCAACCTGAAGTCCCGCGGCGTGCCGGCGGAGGACATCGTCGTCCTGCAGATGAGCGATTACGGCGTCGATCTCTACGGCAACACGATCATCGTCTCGCAGAAGTTCGCCCAGGAGAAGCCAGAGGCCGTGAAAGGCCTGCTGCGCGCTATCATGAAGGGCGTGCAGGACACGGTGAAGGATCCCGCAACCGCAGTCGATGCCGTGATCAAGCGCAACGACGTGGCCAAGAAGGACGTGGAGCTCGAGCGCCTCAAGATGGTGCTGGAGCAGAACATGATCACCCCCTGGGTTAAGGAGAACGGCTTTGGCGGCATCGACAAGGCCCGCTTTGCCAAGGCTCTCGACCAGATCGGCCTGACCTTCACCTACAAGGCCAAGCCCAGTGTGGAAGCCGTGTTCACGGAGGAGTTCCTTCCCGCCGCCGATCAGCGCAAGGTGAACTGAGATCTTCCCTTACCCTCCCCTTGAGGGGGAGGGTCGCGAGCATAAGCGAGCGGGGTGGGGTGGAAACGCAACGTTCTTCAAAGTCGCGCATCCCACCCCACCCCGGCCTGACGGCCGACCCTCTCCCTCAAGGGGAGGGTGAGACCACGGAGCGCCCTTTGTCTGTTTTCGTCGACATCCACGACGTGACCCACGTCTATGCGCGGGCGGAGGACGGCTTGCCGGCGGTCCAGAACCTGAATCTTAAAGTGAACAAAGGCGAGTTCGCCGCCATCGTCGGCCCTTCGGGCTGCGGCAAGTCCACCCTGATGAAGCTTGCCACCGGATTGCAGTTTCCCGTCGAGGGAACCGTGATCGTGGACGGCAAGCAGGTCGGCGCGCCGGTGAAGCTCGCCGGCATGGCGTTTCAGAACCCGACGATGCTGCCCTGGCGCACCACCCTTGACAACATCCTCCTGCCGCTCGAGATCGTGGAGCCTCACCGCTCCCGACTGCGGCGGCACAAGGCAGAATATGTGGCAAAGGCCGAGAGCCTGCTCGCCCAGGTGGGCCTCAAAGGACAGGGTCATAAGTTTCCCTGGCAATTGTCCGGTGGTATGCAGCAGCGCGCTTCCCTGTGCCGCGCGCTCATTCACGAACCCAAGCTCCTGATGCTCGACGAGCCTTTCGGCGCGCTCGACAGCTTCACCCGCGAGGAGTTGTGGTGCGTGATGCGCGACCTCCACGCAGCCCAGAAGGTCACGATCATTCTCGTCACCCACGACTTGCGCGAGGCGGCATTCCTGGCGGACCGCATCTTCTGCATGAGCGCGCGGCCTGGTCGCATCGTCGCCGAGCGGGAGGTGGAGTTCCCGCGGCCGCGTGATCTCGAGATCACCTATACGCCAGAATTTTCGGCCCTCGTTCACGAGCTGCGAGGCCACATCGCGCAGGCGCGCCAGGCGGCGTGAGGAACCCATGAAAACCAAGAACAAGCTCGCCCTGGCGCCCTGGGTCTTTACCGTCGGGTTTTTCGCCCTGTGGGAGATCCTCTGCCATGTCTTGAAGATCTCGAGCTTCATCCTGCCGGCGCCCTCGACGATCATGTGGGCCGTGTGGGAATACCGCAGCCAGCTCGCCTACCACGCCATGCACACCCTCTGGATGACGCTGGCGGGTTTCGGTCTCGCAGTCGGTTTCGGCCTCCTGCTCGGGATGGTGCTCGGCTCCTCGCGGCTCATCAATGCAGGCACCTATCCGCTGCTCGTGGGCTTCAACTCGATCCCCAAGGTGGCCGTGGTGCCAATCCTGGTGTTCTGGTTCGGCGTCGGCTGGGTCCCTCCGGTGATGACCGCCTTCCTGATCTCGTTCTTCCCTATCGTGGTGAATGTGGCGACCGGCATCGCCACGGTGGAGCCCGAGATGGAGGACGTGCTCCGGGCGCTCGGCGCCTCGAAGCGCGACATCGTGTTCAAGGTCGGCGTGCCCCGCGCCATGCCGTATTTCTTCGGCTCGTTGAAGGTCGCGATCACGCTCGCCTATGTGGGCTCCGTGATCGGTGAGCAGAACGCCTCGAATGTGGGCATCGGCAACCTGCTCACGCGGGCCTCGGCCGCCTTCGAGGTGCCCCTCGTCTGGGCCGCCCTCGTGGTTCTCGCGGTGCTCGGCGTGATCATGTATGCCATCACGGCCTATGCGGAACGCTCCATGACCGGTTGGGCGCAGCGCTCGCAGATGGCGGCTTAGCGCCGGAGCGACAGCGGGTTATCCGATAGTGCCGTCGCGTCTGGCTGATCGACAGCTGGCTTGCCGAGGAAGGCGTCCCAGAGCTTCTCCACCGTGTCGCGTTCGAGATCGTCCACGATGAAGACGATGCGGCTGCGCCTGTCTTCGCTTGGCCAGCGCTGCAGCACGGCCGGCACGTGGATCACGTGCTGCACGCCGTGGATCACGACCGGATGCTCCGGATCTTCGGCCAGGGCCACCAAGCCCTTCACGCGCAGAAGCTTCGCGCCTTGCGATGAGCGCAGGAGGTCGAGGAACATGTCCAGCGTGCCCTGGCGGATCGGCTGGTCGCTCGTGAGGCAGAAGGCACGGATTTTTTCATCGTGCCGGTTCACATCGTGATGATGGTGATGATCATGGCCGTCATGGTGGTGATGGTGCCCGTGCTGGTGTGTGTGGCTCTCCCGCTCGGCCGCTTCGACAGCCTCCGTCTTCAGCCACTCGGCCACATCGGCAATCCTGCCGTCGAGATCGAAGAGGCCACCCGCGATGATAGCCTCCGTGGACGCATCAGCCTCCAGGAGCGTTGCGCCGGGATTGAGTTGACGCAGCCTCTCCCGCAGCTCTGAGAGCTTTGACACATCGGTCACGAGGTCGGTTTTCGAGAGGACGATGCGCTCGGCCACAGCGGCCTGCTTCACCGCTTCGCGATGAGCATCGAGGGTTCCAGTTCCATTCACCGCATCGACCACGGTCACCACGCCCTCCACCGCATAGCGCATGGACAGATACGGATGGTAGAGCACCGCGTGCAGGATCGGCGCCGGATCGGCGAGACCCGTGGTCTCGATGATCACGCGCTTGAACGGCATGATGCGACCGTTGTCGCGTTTGCGCAGGAGGTCCTCCAGCGTCGCGATGAGATCGCCGCGCACGGTGCAGCAGAGACAGCCGGCGGAGAGCAGCACCATGCCCTCGTCGACCTTTTCCACCAGCAGATGATCGAGGCCGATCTCGCCGAACTCGTTGATGATCACCACGCTGTCCCGCAGCGCCGGATCTTTCAAGAGCCGGTTGAGCAGGGTGGTTTTGCCCGAGCCGAGAAAGCCCGTGAGAATGGTGAGCGGAAGGGGAGCGGGTGGGATCATCGGGCTGTTCGTCATCGTGTTCAATCCGCAATCGGCACCAGGGGTGCACTTTTAAGACGGCGCTGCTCCAGCACAACGTTGGCTATGATGGCTCCCAGCACAAGGGCGCCGCCCGCAATCTGCAGGGGTGACAGGACCTCGTCGAGGATGAGAGCCGATGAGATGGCGGCCACCACGGGTTCTGTGCAGTATATGATCCCGGCAGCCACTGCCGTGATGCGCCCGAGCGCCAGGAACTGCAGCACGAAGCCGAAGATGTAGCCGCCGACCGTCATGGCAACGGCGAAAGGCGCGGCAGCGAGAGAGGAGGGCGGCGCAAGCTGCCCGGCCGCCAGGCTGATGAGCGCAGCTGTCGGCAGGACAAGCACATGGATCCAGAACGTCTTGGCCATGACGCCAGTCCTGCGGCAGCGCGCGGCGGCGAAGAACTGGATGGCCGTGGCGATGCTCGCCCCGAAGGCAAGGGCAAGGCCCCGCCAGTCGAGACCGCCGAAGGCCGGGCCGACGACGAGAGCCACGCCGAGAGTTGCAACGGCCACGACCCCCAGCAATGTCGGCGTGAGCCTCGTGCCCTCCACGAAGGGGCTCGCCAGTACGATCAGGATAGGGAAGGTGTAGAACACCACGGCCGCCACGGTGACCGGGATATAGGCGACGGACGAGAGATAGCAGATGCCCACGAACGCCGTGGCGACGCCGAGCAGGAGCAGGGTGCCGCGCTCCTCACGGGCAGCCTTGAGGGATTTCCTCATGACGGCCGCCACTATGCCGACCAGCACCAGCATCAGGAACACCCGGTAGACCACGATGGCAGAGCCGCTTGCACCCGCAAAGGAGGCCATGCGGGCATAGACGATATTGAAGCCGTAGAGGCTTGCCGAGACGAGGGCGAAGAGCAGGCCGCTGGCCGGGGAGGAGTGATTCATGGGAGGACTTGCATGACGGGCCCGAAGGGTTTGCCCGGACAGGCACGAATTGCAAGGCTAAAGAAAAACGCCCGGTCGAGGACCGGGCGTTGCTCACACATGGTGATCCAGCGGATCAGTTCGCGACGGATTTCGGCTTCCCGGCCGCATCGGCCTTCTGAGGCGCCTTTGCCTTGGTGTCCGCTGCGGGCTTTGCCGCTGGCTTGGCGCCCGTCACCGGCTTCACGGTAACGCTGACCCGCGGCGGGGTCTTGGCCTTGTCGGTGCTCTTGACTGTTGCCTTTGCGGGCTCCTTTTCAGCAGCCTTTTCGTCATCCTGCTCCGCGGCTTCTTCCTGCTTGGCTGCTGCCTTGCCTTTCTTGGGAGCAGCCGCCTTCTTGGTCTTCGCCCTGCGCGCCTGCTCGGCCGCAGCTTCGGCTGCCGCCTGTGCGGCGATCTCGGCCTCGCTGGGCGGATTCAACCCCACCCAGACCTTCTCCGGCTCAACGGCGGTACGGGGCCCGAGCACGGTGCGCACCGGCTTGTTGGCGGCAGCGCCGGCAAAAGCCATGACCTCCGAGGAGAACAGGTTCGGAATGTTGCTGTCGGTTTCGGCGACGGCCGGAGCGTCATCTTCCTGCGGCATCGGTCCGCGGCGGTCGCAGATGACCGGGCGCATGTCCGGCGGGCTGGTATTGGCCGAGACCGGCAGCGCCGCAAGCTCCGGATTGGTGAAGTTCACCTTGCTGCTGAAGCCGCGGTCGAACAGCTCGGCGGCCTTGATGGTGCGCTCGTTGGACGAGGGGGCACCGAGCACGACCGTAATGAGATGACGGCCGTCGCGGTGGGCACTCGCCACCACGTTGAAGCCGGACGAGCAGATGAAGCCGGTCTTCATGCCGTCCGCGCCGGGATAGCGGCCGATGAGGCCGTTGGTGTTGCGCATGATGCGGCGGCCGAACTGAACGGCCCCGATATCGAACAGGTCCCTGTGGTCCGGGAACTCCGTCAGCAGCGCGCGGGCAAGGATTGCCATGTCGCGGGCCGTGGTCTGGTTGCGATCGTCGGGCAGGCCATGGGGATTGGCGAAGCGGCTGCTCACCATGCCGAGGCGCTGGGCGTGGGCGTTCATCAGCTCGGCGAACCCGTCGATCGAGCCGCCGATATTCTCCGCGATGGTGGCGGCGACGTCGTTCGCCGACTTCACCATCATGATCTTGAGGGCGTTGTCGAGCCGGATTTCCGTACCGGGCTTGAAGCCCATCTTCGACGGGGGCAGGGCGGCGGCGCCCTCGGACACGATGAGCAGCGTGTCCATGCTCATCTGGCCGGAGCGCACCTTCTCGAGAGCCACATAGGCCGTCATCAGCTTGGTGATGGAGGCCGGAAACCAGGGTTCGGTCGCCCGCTCGGCGTGGAGAACGCGGCCGGATTCGAGTTCGACGACAAGAGCAGGGCCGCCGGAAGCCAGCGCCGAACCGCTCATCAGGGCGGCAAGGGCAAAGGCTGTCACGCGGAGGGCTCGGCTAACGTTCATGCGGAACGACTCCTTGGCTTCGTTCGACGATAGGAGAGGATGGATCGGCCCCGCCTGTAAGCTGGGCTATTTGTAGTGCCAAACCTTGGCCTTGGCTAGGTTTGGCCCCTTGTTGGTTGCTTGTCTCCCCTTCTTAACGAATTCCATGGCAAGAGAGTGGCAAGAGCCGCGCGGATTAAAGGTCGACATGAGCGCATCCCTTCTCTGGATTCCGGTGACCATTCTAGCCGCAGCAGCGCAAACCGGCCGCAACGCCACCCAGCGCCGCCTTACCGAGACCATCGGAACCGTGGGGGCAACCCAGGTCCGGTTCCTTTACGGTTTTCCCTTCGCGCTCCTCGCCTTGACGGCCATGAGCCTTTTCACCGGTGAAACGCCGCCGGCGCCCAATGCAGCCTTCTTCGGCTATGCGCTGATGGGCGCTCTCACGCAGATCCTGGCCACCGCGCTGATGCTCTCGGCCATGCGGGAGCGCGCCTTTTCCGTCGTCACGGCCTATACCAAGACGGAGCCGGTGCAGGTGGCCCTCTTCGGGCTGGTGCTCCTAGGGGACCCGCTCACCCTGGCCATGGCGCTCGCCATCGCGGTTGCTACAGGCGGCGTGCTGCTCATGTCGGTGAAGCCCGGTACGAGCCTGACCTCATCCGGCCTGAGGCCCATTCTCTTCGGCCTCGCCTCGGGGGCCTTCTTCGCTTTGGCCGCCATCGGCTTTCGCGGCGCGATCCTGTCCCTCGACGGGAGCTCCCCGTTGATCCGAGCCTCCACGACCCTAGTCTGGGGCCTCGGCCTGCAGACCGCCATTCTCCTCGTCTGGCTCGGCCTTTTCGATCGCAAGGCGCTGATGGCGAGCTTCGCGGCGTGGCGCCCCTCCCTGGGAGCAGGGTTCCTCGGAGCGCTGGCGTCCCAGTTCTGGTTCATCGGCTTTGCGCTCACCACGGCGGCCAATGTGCGCACCCTCGCCTTGGTGGAGGTGCTGATGGCGCAGGCTGTGTCCCATCATTTCCTGGCGCAGGCGACAACAAAGCGCGAACTGGCTGGAATGCTGCTCATTCTTACAGGAGTTGCCCTGCTCCTCCTGTTCCAAGGTTAGCTTGTCGCTGCGGCAGTCGCATGATAACGAACAACGTTACATAAGTCGTGAACGTATTTCGGATTGATGATGACAGACGCTGCTGCTCCCGAAACCCTGCAACCTGCCTATCGCGTTCTCCAGGTGGGCGATCCGGTTCCATGGTTCAAACAGAACTCGACCAGTAATCCGAATTTCAGCTTCGACACGGTGGCGGGCCGCTACATCGTCCTGTGCTTTTACGGCATGGGCTCGGACGAGGTCGGGCGGGCAACCCTGGCGTCATTCCAGGGCGAGCACCGCTCCCTGTTCGACGACGACAAGATCGCCCTCTTCGGTGTGAGCGTCGATCCGTCGGACCAATCCGAGGATCGTGCCCGACAGATCGTCCCGGGCATCCGCCATTTCTGGGATTTCGACGGCACGGTCGGACGCCTCTATGGCGCCCTGCCGCGCAATGTCCAGCCAGGGCAGGGGCCCGTCCCGATCCGACGCTTCTGGATGGTGCTCAATCCTTCCTTGCGCGTGCGCGCCATATTTCCCTTCGAGGAGAATGGCAGCGACCGTGAGAAGGTGATGGCCTACCTGCGCGACCTGCCGCCGGTCAGCCATTATGCCGGTTTCGAGCTGCCGGCGCCTGTGCTGGTCATTCCGGACGTGTTCGAGCCCGAGTTCTGCCAGCACCTGATCGGTCTTTACGAGGAGCATGGCGGCGAGGAATCGGGCTTCATGCGCGAGGTCAACGGCAAGACCGTTGCTGCGCACGATCCCAACCACAAGCGCCGCAAGGACTACACCATCGCCGACCCGAACCTGATCCGGCAGGTGCAGCACCGCATCATCCGCCGCATCAATCCCGAGATCGAGCGGGTGCATTTCTTCAAGCCCTCACGCATGGAGCGCTACATTGTCTCCTGCTATGCGGCGGAGGATGGCGGGCATTTCCGCGCCCATCGCGACAACACCACGAGCGGCACGGCCCATCGCCGCTTTGCGGTGTCCATCAACCTCAATGGCGATTTCGAGGGTGGCGAGGTGAGCTTCCCGGAATATGGGCCACGCAGCTACAAGGCTCCACCCGGCGGTGCCGTGGTGTTCTCCTGCCCGCTTCTGCACGCGGTCTCTCGCGTCACGAAAGGCCGCCGCTTTGCCTTCCTGCCGTTCCTCTATGACGAGGAGGCCGCGAAGGTGCGTGAAGCGAATAACGCCCATCTCGGCGAGGGCGTCGGCGCCTACAGAGCGTGATTGGAATTATCGCTCGCCTGCCTTGATCCACTTGTCGACCTGCGGCGGTTCGTAAGCACGAATGGCCTGAATGAGAACCGCCGGGTCATTCTCCACGATCAGCATGGCGCGGTGGATCGGCTTCACGAAGCCACGTTCCACCACGTCGTCCAGGAAGTCGGTCAGCTTGTCGTAGAAGCCGCCGGCATTCAGGAGCGCGCAGGGCTTGCGGTGGTAGCCGAGCTGCGCCCAAGTCCACACCTCGAACAGCTCCTCGAAGGTGCCGAGGCCCCCGGGCAGGGCGATGAAGCCGTCGGCGAGCTCCGCCATCAGGGCCTTGCGCTCGTGCATGGAGCCCACCACCCGAAGGTCGCTCAGACCTTTGTGGGCGATTTCCTTGTCCACCAGCGCCTTCGGCATCACGCCGATCACGTCGCCGCCCTTGTCGAGAACGGCATCGGCAACGGCACCCATGAGCCCGACCGAGGCGCCGCCATAGACCAGGCCGATCCCGCTTGCGGCCAAGGCTTCACCGAGGGCGCGGGCGTTGTTGAGATAGACAGGATCCTGACCGGCATTCGAGCCGCAGAAGACGCACAGGCGCATGGGCCGTCCTTCATGATTCGCTTCGCGCCATGATGAACCGCAGCTTGGCGTCAATCTCAAGATGGCATCCGACTTGCTGAATGACCCAAAGAGGGCCACCTTGTGCCCAACAGCACAATCCTTGAGGAGACCTCCATGACCGCCTGCATCGTTGGCTGGGCTCATACCCCCTTCGGCAAGCTCGACGCCGAGACCGTCGAGAGCCTGATCGTCCGCGTCACCAATGAGGCGCTGGAGCATGCCGGGATCGGACCCGAGGATGTAGACGAGGTGGTGCTCGGCCATTTCAATGCCGGCTTCTCCGCCCAGGACTTCACCGCCTCCCTGGTGTTCCAGGCCAATGACCGATTCCGATTCAAGCCGGCGACCCGTGTCGAGAATGCCTGCGCCACGGGGTCGGCCGCCGTGCATCAGGCCATCAAGACCATCGAGGCCAAGCGTGCCAAGACCGTACTGGTGGTGGGCGTCGAGCAGATGACCCGCACGCCGGGGCCTGAGATCGGCAAGAACCTGCTGAAGGCCTCTTACCTGCCCGAGGATGGCGAGACACCCGGCGGCTTCGCCGGCGTGTTCGGCAAGATCGCGGGCGCGTATTTCCAGCGCCATGGCGACCAGTCCGATGCGCTGGCCATGATCGCGGCCAAGAACCATAAGAACGGCGTCGACAATCCTTACGCGCAGATGCGCAAGGACCTGGGGTTCGATTTCTGCCGGGCCGAGAGCGAGAAGAACCCGTTCGTGGCCGGTCCCTTGAAGCGCACCGACTGCTCGCTGGTCTCCGACGGCGCCGCCGCCCTGGTGCTGGCCGACACGGAGACGGCGCTGCGGATGAAGCGCGCGGTCGCTTTCCGCGCCACCGCCCACGCGCAGGACTTCCTGCCCATGTCGAAGCGCGACATCGTTCAGTTCGAGGGCTGCACGGAGGCTTGGCGCCAGGCCCTGTCCCAGGCCGGCATCCAGCTCTCCGACCTGTCCTTCGTCGAGACCCACGACTGCTTCACCATCGCCGAGCTCATCGAGTACGAGGCCATGGGCCTGACCCCTCGCGGCCAGGGCGCGATCGCCGTCAAGGAAGGCTGGACGAATCGTGACGGAAAGCTGCCGGTGAACCCCTCCGGCGGCCTCAAGGCCAAGGGCCATCCCATCGGGGCCACGGGCGTGTCCATGCACGCGCTGTCCGCCATGCAGCTCTGCGAGGAAGCCGGCGGCATTCAGGTGAAGAACCCGGCGCTCGGCGGCATCTTCAACATGGGCGGCGCCGCGGTGGCGAACTACGTCAGCGTGCTCGAGCGGATCAAGTGACAAAGCTCTAGGGCTTTATCATCCCCGGCGAGCGGAGCGAGGGAAGGGGATCCATGGCCCTGAGTGTCGGGTGGATTCCCTTCCTCTGCGCTGACGCTCCGGCCGGGAATGACACTGATCTGAGCCGCCTACTCCCCTGGCGCCTTGGCCTGAATCGCCAGGGCGTGCAGGCCCCTGTCGAAGGCGCCTTTCAGCGTGCCGTTCACGAGGCGGTGACGCTCCACGCGGCTCTTGCCGGAGAAGGCGTCGGACACGATATAGACGTGGAAGTGAGTTTCACCGCCCTCCCGCCATCCTGCATGGCCGTGATGCTTCTCTGATTCGTCGGTGACGGTCAGTTCGGTCGGCTGCAGGTTCTCCTGCAGCGTCTGTGTGATCCAGTGGGTGAGGGTCATTCTGATCTGTAAACCTTTTTGAACGGGTCTGCGGCCAAAAGCGCTCAGGCCTTGGCTCAAAGCCTCAAGACACTCATAATCGCTGAATCATGGATCTCAACTCGCCTCTTTTCGACCGCATCCGCATCAAGTCTTCCGGTGACGAGCCGCAGGAGACCAAGGGGCCTGTCTGCGAGCATCCTGCCTGCAAGGCCGCCGGCGAATACCGCGCACCCAAGGGGCGTGACCGGGAGGGCCAGTACTGGCGCTTCTGCCTCCAGCACGTGCGCGAGTACAACGCGTCGTACAACTATTTCTCCGGCATGTCCGACACCGCCGTGGCGGCATTCCAGAAGGATTCCATCATCGGCCACCGGCCGACCTGGGCCATGGGGGTAAACTCCGCGGCGGCTGGCGAAGGGCAGGGTGCCAAGGCCGAGCCCCGCGAGTGGGAATATGTCGATCCGCTCGGCGTTCTCCGGGGAGAGGACTTTACCCAGGCCCGCACGCGCCGGGCCTCGCCTGAGCCGAAGCGCCCGCGCTATACGGGGGCGGTGCGCCGGGCCCTCGACATCCTCGGCCTCGACGATACCGCCGATGGGCCCGCCATCAAGGCTCAATACAAATCCCTGGTGAAGCGATTCCACCCGGATGCCAATGGCGGCGACCGCTCCTTCGAGGAGCGCCTGCGCGACATCATCAAGGCGCACGACACCCTCAAAAGTGCCGGTCTCTGCTGAAGACAATATCCTTTCAGGGAGGGTCGATAGGCCGATTAGGAAATTGCACCATTCCGTCATGGGGTTTAAGAAGCCCATGACACCTTCACGACATCGATCCGAACAAGAGGCCCCTTATGACGGCACATACCGAGACAGCGACTTTGACGCCTGACATGAAGGTGTCCGTGCGACAGGTCTTCGGCATCGACTCGGATCTGGAAGTCCCGGCCTTCTCGCAAGCCGAGCAGCATGTGCCCGATCTGGACCCCGACTACCTCTTCGACCGGGATACGACCCTGGCCATCCTGGCGGGTTTTGCGCGCAACCGCCGCGTGATGATCACCGGCTATCACGGCACCGGCAAGTCCACCCATATCGAGCAGGTGGCCGCCCGCCTCAACTGGCCCTGCGTGCGCGTGAACCTGGACAGCCACGTCTCCCGCATCGACCTCGTGGGCAAGGACGCCATCGTGCTCCAGGAGGGCAAGCAGGTCACGGCCTTCCAGGACGGCATCCTGCCCTGGGCCCTGCAGAACAACGTTGCCCTCGTGTTCGACGAGTACGATGCCGGCCGGCCGGACGTGATGTTCGTGATCCAGCGCGTGCTGGAGCAGTCGGGCAAGCTCACGCTCCTCGACCAGAAGCGCGTGATCCGGCCCCACCCGGCCTTCCGCCTGTTTGCCACCGCCAACACGGTGGGCTTGGGCGACACCTCGGGCCTGTATCACGGCACCCAGCAGATCAACCAGGGCCAGATGGACCGCTGGTCCATCGTGACGACGCTGAACTACCTGCCGCACGACAAGGAGGTGGACATCGTCCTCTCCAAGGCGAAGCACTACCAGGAGGATTCGGCCGGTCGGGACATCGTCAACAAGATGGTGCGCGTGGCCGATCTCACCCGCTCGGCCTTCATGAACGGCGATCTCTCGACCGTCATGAGCCCGCGTACGGTGATCACCTGGGCCGAGAACGCCGAGATCTTCGGCGACACGGGCTTCGCCTTCCGGGTCACCTTCCTCAACAAGTGCGACGAGCTCGAGCGCACCCTGGTGGCCGAGTTCTACCAGCGCTCCTTCGGCAAGGAATTGCCGGAGAGCGCGGTCAACATGGTGCTGTCATAAGGCGTCATCCCGGACGCGCCACGGGCGCGATCCGGGATCGTTAGGAGCTTCGCTGGTTTAAGCGATCCCGGCTCTCCACTATGCTCTAGCCGGGATGACGGATGAAGGAATTCGATGTCCATCTCGAACCGCAAGCCAGGTGAGAAGAAGGAAGCGCCGGCGGAGCCGCTGAAGCGCTCCATCGCCGGCACCATGAAGGCGATCGCCCGCAAGCCCGATCTTGAGGTCGCCTTTGCGTCCGACCGCCCGGTGCTCATGGGCCAGGACAAGGCCCGCCTGCCGGAGCCGCCGCGGCGGCTCACTTCGCAGGACGTGGCGATCCTGCGCGGCAATGCCGATGCCATGGCCCTGCGGCTCGCCTGCCACGACACCACTCTCCACCGGAAGCTCGCCCCTGAGGGCCAGGCGGCGCGTGCCGTGTTCGACGCGGTCGAGCAGGCGCGTGTGGAATCCATCGGCTCCCGGCGCATGGCCGGCATCTCGTCCAACATCACAGCCATGCTGGAGGACCGCTACCATCGCGGCGGCAAGTACGAGGAGATCACGGACCGGGCCGATGCGCCGCTTGAGGATGCCGTGGCCCTCATGGTGCGCGAGCGCCTGACCGGACAGAAGCCGCCCGCCTCGGCGGCCAAGATCGTCGATCTCTGGCGCGACTTCATCGAGGACCGGGCCGGGCGCGACCTCGACGGTTTGCTCAAGAACATCGAGAACCAGCGCAGCTTCGCCCGCAACATCCGCGACCTGCTCTCCTCCCTCGACATGGCCGACGAGGCGTCTCTCGATTCCGAGGATGAGGAGAACGAGGACGAAAACCAATCCGAGCAGCAGGAGCAGCAGGGCGAAGGCGAATCCGAGCAGGAAAGCCAGGGCGACCGGGCCGAAACGGAGATCAGCGAGGATTCCAGCGACGAGATGGAAGACGGCGCCACGGAAGAGGCCGACGGTCCTTCCGGCGAGATGCCTGAGGAATCCGAAGAAGCCGACTCGGAGGATGCTGGCGAATCCTGGCGCCCGCCGTCGCGCTCCAATGAAGCGCGTGGGCCCGACTACAAGGCTTACACTCAGAAATTCGACGAGATCATCCACGCGGAGGATCTCTGCGATGCGGATGAGCTGACGCGCCTGCGTGCCTATCTCGACAAGCAGCTCGCCCATCTCCAGGGCGTGGTCGGGCGTCTGGCGAACCGCCTGCAGCGCCGTCTCATGGCGCAGCAGAACCGGTCCTGGGAATTCGACCTTGAGGAGGGGACGCTGGATCCCGTGCGCCTACCGCGCATCATCATGGATCCGTACCAGCCGCTCTCCTTCAAGCAGGAGCAGGACACGAACTTCCGCGACACGGTGGTGACGCTGCTCCTCGACAATTCCGGCTCCATGCGCGGACGCCCGATCACCGTGGCGGCCACCTGCGCCGACATCCTGGCGCGCACGCTCGAGCGCTGCGGCGTCAAGGTCGAGATCCTCGGCTTCACCACCCGCGCCTGGAAGGGCGGGCAGGCGCGCGAGACGTGGCTGCAGGCCAGCAAGCCGGCCAATCCGGGCCGCCTCAACGACCTGCGCCACATCATCTACAAGTCGGCGGACGCGCCTTGGCGGCGCGCGCGCAAGAACTTGGGGCTCATGATGCGCGAAGGCCTGCTCAAGGAGAACATCGACGGCGAGGCTCTCGACTGGGCACACAAGCGCCTGCTCGGCCGGCCCGAGCAGCGGCGCATCCTGATGGTGATCTCCGACGGCGCGCCGGTGGACGACTCGACCCTGTCGGTCAATCCCGGCAACTATCTCGAGCGGCACCTGCGCTATGTCATCGAGGAGATCGAGACCCGCTCGCCCGTGGAGCTCATCGCCATCGGCATCGGCCACGACGTGACGCGTTATTACCGTCGCGCCGTGACCATCGTCGATGCCGAGGAGCTCGGCGGCGTCATGACCGAAAAGCTCGCGGAGCTGTTCGAGGAGAATGCCGGACCGCCGGCCCGTGGGGCTCCGCGCCGCAAGGCCGTTGCTTGAGGCTCACCCGGCGCAACTTCCTGATCGGCGGCGGGGCCACTGCCGCGACACTCGCCTGTACGGGCGTCGCGCTGGCGCAGCGCCCGCAGGCTTTTCGAGGCGCGACCGCCATCCGCGTCGAGGCGCAGCCGATCAGCCGCCTCTCGGTCACGGACCCCGACCGCAGCCGCTTCGGCAGGCTGATGTTCCGCTCCGGGGCCATCCTGCGCTCCGATGTGTCGGCCTTCGGCGGCTTTTCCGGCCTGTGGCGCTCCGGCACCGGGCAGGAGATCATTGCCCTTGCGGACAATGCGCAGATCCTGAAGGCCCGCATCGAAACTGCGGACGGGCGTCTCTCGGGCTTGTCCGGTCCGGTCCTGTCTCCCCTGATCCTGGGCAACGGCGTCCCGATGCGGCGCTCTCGCTACTACGATACGGAGAGCTTCGCGCTCTCGAGCAACGCGGTCTTCATCGGTGCGGAGCGCAACCACGCCATCATCCGCTTCGAGCGCAATCCTGCCGGCAGCATCATCCGGGGCGTTCCGATTCCCGTTCCAAAAGCCCTGAGGGATCTGCCGAGCAATGGCGGCCTGGAGGCGCTTGCCGTTGCGCCGCAACGCTCAGTCTTAAGCGGCGCGCTCATCGGCATTGCTGAGGGCGGCAGCGGATTCATTCTCACAGGATCCCGGCAGGGAGACTTCCAGGTGGCCCTCTCTGGCGGCTATAACGTCACCGACCTGGTCTTCCTGCCCGATGGCGATGCCGTGATTCTGGAGCGCCGCTTTTCGCTCTTCGGCGGCTTTGCGTGCCGCCTGCGCCGTGTCGCGGCGGCGGCGATCCGACCGGGAGCACGCATCGACGGGGATGTGCTCTACGAAAGCGAGTCCTCGCATCAGGTCGACAACATGGAAGGGCTGGCCGTTCACCGCGAGGGCGGCGAGACGGTTCTGTCGCTGATCTCCGACAATAACTTCAGTTCCCTGCAGAAAACCGTCCTGCTGGAGTTCGCGCTGTCCGAATGAGGCGGCCGAGAGCGCTGCCTCGCGAATGAGCAGATGTTCTTCTCCTCACGTTCATGGCCGTCGGGATCTCTTCGGATACCTTCAAAGAGCTCTTGAAGACCTGAGCTTTAGGCAACTAAGCTTTCTTCAGACACGTCTGATGCAGATTTGCCCGTTGCCCCGCGGGAGGCTGAGAGGATCCGATGATGGCAGAATGCGTGATCTTGAATGAGATGAGTGGCCATGGCGGCCAGAGCAGGGACTCCCACCGAGCCATTGGCCCATGAAGGTGATCGCCATCCTGTTGACTGCCGGCCTTGCCCTGGCAAGCGCCCCCGTCGGCGCTTCGCCCGTGCTGCTGGTGGATGCCTCTTCCGGCAACATCCTGGCGGCCAAGGAAGCCACTCGCTCCTGGCACCCGGCATCGCTGACCAAACTGATGACGGCGCATCTTGCCCTCATGGCAGTCCGGTCCGGCAGGCTCTCCATGGATACGTCCGTGCCCTTGAGTGCCTGGGCCGTGTCCCAAGCCCCCAGCAAGCTGGGCGTTCCGGCGGGCACGTCTCTCCGCCTGGAGGATGCCTTGGCCGTGATGCTGGTCAAGAGCGCCAACGACGTGGCGGTCGCGGTCGCGGAGGCCGTGAGCGGCAGCGAGGCATCCTTCGTCGCCGCGATGAACGCGGAAGCCGCGCGCCTTGGGATGAGCGGAACGCGCTTCGCCAATGCCAACGGCCTGCACGATGATCGCCAGGTGACCAACGCCCGCGACATGGCCGTCCTGATGCTGGCCGTGCTGAGCTATCATTCGACCTATACCAGCCTGTTCAGGACGCCGGCGATTGAGGTCAACGGACGCACGCTGAAGAACACGAACAAGCTGATCGAGGACTATGCCTCCCTCGAGGCGACCAAGACAGGTTATGTCTGCGCCTCCGGCTTCAACGTGGCCACTTCGGCCGTGAGCGGCGGCAGGCGCGTCATCGCGGTGGTTCTCGGGTCCCCCAGCGCGGCCGTGCGGACGCGGATTACGAAGGACCTGCTCGATGCCGGGCTCTCGGGAGACACCTCTCCAATCGGCAATCTCCGCACGCTGAAGGCCAACTGGCCTACGCCCGGTGTCGATCTGCGCCGCCTCAAATGCGGTCGGCAGGGTCCCGCAGTCGCGGGTGCCGTCGTTGCCGGTGGAGACGCCAAGCGTACGGATGTCTCACGACGTCGCGATTAACGATGGCGATCAGGCGGTCCGTTGCAGCCGCGGGCGCATGAGCGCCAGGATAGCGCCGTAAGGGGCAATTGCGATGGCAGCCAGGGCGAGCTTCACCCCGTAATCCGCGATGGCCAAGTTGACCCACGGGAGGGCGATGCACTCGTCCACGATCCCCGTCTGGCCCAGCATCTCGCTGATGGTGAGGCCTAAGCCCGGCACCACGCCGCAATAGAAGGCGAACGAGAAGAAGATTGCGGTGTCGAGTCCCGAGGAGATCACCGAGGAGATGAAGGGCGGCATCCACCAGGCCTTGTTGCGCAGGCGGGCGAAGATGCTGATGTCGAGAAGCTGGGCCGTCAGAAAGGCCGCGCCGGACGCGATCGCGATGCGCGGCGTCGCCAGGATCACGGAGAGGGCCACGGCCAGCACGAAGCCCACATAGACCACGCGACGGGCCCCCTGGGTTCCGAAGCGGCGGTTCGACAGGTCGGTGACCAGGAACGAAAACGGATAGCTGAAGGCGCCCCAGGTCAGGTAATCGCCCATGCCCCAATGGGTGAAGGGATGCTGAACCAGGATGTTCGACGAGAGGACGACCAGGGTCATTGCGGTGAGTGCAATGAGGAAGTCGCGGCGATCGATCTGGGTCATGGATTGGGCCCTACCCGACAATGCTTAAGCCTTGAGACAACGCAAAACGGGCGGCACCAGGGCCGCCCGCAAGCAGATTTTTAGCGATCAGAGATCAGCTCGCAGCGGCGAGCTTCTTCTCGAGCTCGCGCTTCACCGTCAGGGCGGTGGTGGAGAGCTCCTCAGCCTTGGCCTTGGTCAGGAAGGCGTCGAGGCCGCCGCGGTGCTCGACCGAGCGGAGCGCACTGGCGGTGACGCGCAGGCGGAAGGAGCGCTGCAGAGCGTCAGATTGGAGCGTGACGTTGCAGAGGTTCGGCAGGAACTTCCGCTTCGTCTTGCGGTTCGAGTGGCTCACCAGGTGGCCACTCAGCACGGCCTTGCCGGTCAGTTCGCAACGGCGCGACATGGGTTCAATCCTATTCGTCGTGTGAGGGTCGCGACCACAA
Organism: Microvirga soli; assembly: GCF_016734765.1. GTDB lineage: Bacteria > Pseudomonadota > Alphaproteobacteria > Rhizobiales > Beijerinckiaceae > Microvirga > Microvirga soli. The sequence goes on from NZ_JAERQE010000002.1 coordinate 85,473, forward strand.
TTCGCGGGTTTGCTTGATCGCAGATCCCACGCGGCCGGACACCAGAAGTCCTTGGAAGGTGCGAGCCTATAAGCCGAAACAGGGGTGTGGGTCAAGAATAGCACGACGTCGCACCCTCTTTTTTTTCGGCGTCGTGGTCACGATTTATTCCGAATCTCGTGCGATGCAACAGAATAGACTATCGGAACAGCCCTATGCGCCTCATCGCCTCAGCTCTCGTCACCTTAGCCTTTGCCGGAACGGCTTCGTTCGCTCAGGGGCAGACCCTCAAGGTGACGTACGATCTCTCTCTCGCCGGATTGCCCTTAGGGAAAGCAGATCTGATCTCGTCCTTCAAGGGAAAGAAGTACGAGATGCAGGGCAATGCGAAGCTGACCGGCCTTGCTATGATCCTGACCGGCGGGAAGGGTGAGGCTTCCGCGTCAGGCACCCTCGTTGAGGCCGGCCCTCGCTCAAGGAACTTCGCCGTCGTATCGAAGACCTCCGACAACCAGCGCAGTGTCCGCATGGGATTGAAGGGCGGCCGGGTGGCCGAGGTCGAGATCGATCCGCCGCTGGAGCCCAAGGAAGACCGGATCCCGGTCAAGCCCGCCGACAAGCGCGGCGTGGTCGATCCTATGAGTGCGCTGCTCATGCCGGCTGTGGCGTCGAAAGGCCTGACCGATCCGGACAATTGTAACCGGACCATCCCCGTCTTCGACGGTGCCTCCCGCATGAACGTGGTTCTCACCTATGCGGAGACCAAGAATGTCGAGGTCGAGGGCTATTCCGGCCCGGTTCTGGTCTGCAATGCGCGCTACGTGCCGGTCTCCGGCCATCGGCCCGAGCGGCCGGCCACCAAGTTCATGCAGGAAAACCGGGACATGTCGGTCTGGCTTGCTCCTGTCGAAGGCCCGCGCCTGCTCTTCCCCTTGAAGGTCTCCGTGCGCACGATGATCGGCGTTGGCGAGATGCAGGCCTCGCTCTGGTCGCTGGAAGGGGATGGCAAGGCAGCCCGGCCGATGCGCCGGGCCGTGCGGGCGGATGAGGCCGTCCAGGCAGGGACCATACAGTAGGCTTTAAAAATGAAGCCCAGAGAATCCCTGGCGAAAGCACCCGCCACGGGTAGCGAAAGCGGCGTTCGCGCCCATATAAGGGCATAGCCCGCAGCCGGCCGCGAGGGCCGGGCTGCCTCGAAGAGAAGGCTTCCGGCTCCGGCGTTCGGCCTGTACAGCCTCTCGTTACTCCGGGACGTTCAAGCATTACCCGTCATCCAGGCATGGCCCGTCGTTCCCTTCCCCCGCAGGTGCGTTCGCGCGGCGTCACGGCCGTGCTCGGCCCCACCAATACCGGCAAGACCCATCTGGCCATCGAGCGCATGCTCGGCCATGACAGCGGCATGATCGGCCTGCCGCTGCGCCTGCTTGCGCGCGAGGTCTACAACCGGGTGGTGGAGAAGGCGGGCGCCCACAACGTCGCCCTCGTCACCGGCGAGGAGAAGATCAAGCCGGACCGGCCGCGCTACTGGATCTCCACCGTCGAGGCGATGCCCCGGGATCTCGACGTTGCCTTCGTGGCCGTGGACGAGATCCAGCTCGCCAGCGACCTCGACCGGGGCCACGTCTTCACCGACCGACTGCTGAACCAGCGTGGGCGAGAGGAGACGCTGCTCATCGGCTCGGCCACCATGCGCCCGGTGATCGAGGCGTTGATCCCAGGCGTTCACGTGGTCACCCGGCCGCGCCTGTCGCAGCTCTCGTTCGCCGGCGAGAAGAAGGTTTCGCGCCTGCCCCGGCGCTCGGCCATCGTGGCCTTCTCGGCCGAGGAGGTCTATGGCATCGCCGAGCTCATCCGCCGCCAGAGCGGCGGCGCGGCCGTGGTGCTCGGGGCGCTTTCGCCCCGCACCCGCAACGCCCAGGTCGAGCTCTTCCAGAACGGCGACGTGGATTATCTCATCGCCACCGACGCCATCGGCATGGGCCTCAACCTCGACGTGAACCATGTGGCCTTCGCGTCCGATAAGAAATTCGATGGGTTCCAGTTCCGCAAGCTGAACAATTCCGAGCTGGCCCAGATCGCCGGCCGTGCCGGCCGCTACATGCGCGACGGGACCTTCGGCACCTCCGGCCGCTGCCCGCCTTTCGATGCGGAGACGGTCCAGGCGCTCGAAAACCACGTTTTCGACCCGGTTCGCATCCTGCAATGGCGCAATCCCGATCTCGATTTCTCGTCGCTCGCCCGCCTGCGCGATTCGCTCGGGGTGCAGCCGCGGGAGCATGGGCTCGTGCGGGCTCCCACGGGAGAGGACATCCTCTCCCTCGAGGTTCTGGTCCGTGAAGACGACATCCAGGCCATGGCCCGCTCGCAATATGCCGTGGAGCGGCTCTGGCAGATCTGCCAGGTGCCGGATTACAGAAAAGTTTCTCCGCAGACCCATGCGGATCTTGTCGGCCAGCTCTACCGTTTCCTCATGAAGGACGGGGCCATCCCGGCCGACTGGTTTGCCCGCCATCTGTCCGCTATGGATCGGACCGATGGGGATATCGATACCCTCTCCAACCGCATCGCCCAGGTCCGAACTTGGTCCTTCGTTGCCAATCGTCCCGACTGGTTGAAGGATCCGGAGCATTGGCAGGATGTTGCGCGTCAGGTAGAGGACAAGCTATCGGATGCGCTCCATGAACGCCTCGCCCAACGGTTCATCGACCGGCGGACGAGCGTTCTCATGCGGCGCTTGAGAGAGAACAAGATGCTCGAAGCGGAAATTACGACCACCGGCGACGTCACTGTCGAGGGTCAGCATATCGGTCACCTGCACGGCTTCCATTTCGTGCCTGATCCCCAGGCCGACACCACGGAGGTCAAGACCCTGCGCAACGCCGCCGGCAAGGCGCTGGCCGGCGAGATCGAAGCGCGGGCGGACCGATTCGCCGAAACCCCCGACACGATGCTCGTGCTGTCCAACGACGGCACCATCCGTTGGATGGGCGACCCGGTGGCCAAGCTGGAGCCGGGCGACAAGCTGTTCGATCCCAAGCTTCGCATCCTCTCGGACGAGCATCTCACGGGTCCGGCCCGGGACAAGGTGGACACCCGCCTGCGCGCCTGGCTCAAGGCCTATGTGGTGCGCCTGCTTGGGCCCCTGCTGCAGCTCGAGGACAGTCAGGAGCTGCAGGGCTTGGCCCGGGGCATCGGCTTCCAGATCGGCGAGGCGCTCGGCGTGCTCGAGCGCGCCAAGGTCCTCAACGACGTCCGCAGCCTCGATCAGGAGGCCCGGAGCGCCCTGCGCAAGGCGGGCGTGCGGTTCGGTGCCTATCATCTTTACCTGCCTGCCCTGCTGAAGCCGGCGCCCCGTGTGCTCGCAACCCAGCTCTGGGCGCTGCAGAACGGCGGCCTCGACCAGAAGGGCATCGACGAGATCGCCCATCTCGCCCAGTCCGGCCGCACCTCGATTCCGGTCGATCCGGAAATCGGGCATGGCCTCTATCGGGCTGCGGGCTTCCGGGTGCTCGGCGGCCGCGCCGTGCGCGTCGATATCCTGGAGCGCCTGGCAGACCTCATCCGCCCGGCAATCTCCTATCGTCCCGGCATCACCCCCGGCGAGCCGCCGGCGGGCACCGCCGACGGCGAGGGCTTCGTGCCGACCGTTGCCATGACGTCTCTCGTGGGCTGCGCCGGCGAGGACTTCGCCACGATCCTGAAGTCGCTCGGCTACGTGATGGACCGCCGACCCGGTCCGGCGATTACCGTGCCGCTGGTGGAAGCCCCACGGGCTATCGAGCCCCAGACCCCGCCTCCGGCGGGCGAGGCCCCAGCCCCCGAGGGCGAGGCTGCCGCTCCGGCCGAAGAGGCCTCGTCCGAGGGGGCTCCCACTGACACAGCCGAAGCTGCGGTAGGCACCGAGGAAATTGGTGCGGTTGCCGTCGAGGCTCCCGAGGCGTCCGTCTCCGAGCAGGAGGTCGAGGCCAGCGCCGCCGAGGCCGTGGCGTCGCCCGAGGGCGAGGCGATGGCCCCAGTCGATGCGTCAGCTGAGACTGCCCCTGCGGAAGCCGCTCCCGCCGAACCCGAGATGATCGAGGTCTGGCGCCAGGGCCGGCGCCACCACGACGGCGCGCAGGCCCGCCAGGGCCGCGATGCCCGTGGCGGCCGTCACGAGCGCGGCGAGCGTTCCGAGCAGCGCCAGGATCGCGGCGACCGTCGCCCGCGTCACGGGGCGGGCCAGGGCGATCAGGCCGGTGAGCGCCGGCCGCGTCCCGAGCGTCGGGACGCGCAAGGGGAGGGCAGCCGCCCGCAGAACCGTCCGCCGCGTGGACCCGGTCATGGTGAAGGCCGCCGTGGCGAGGAGCGCCGCGGGCCGCGGCCCGACAAGCGCCCGGATAACCGCCAGGATGGTGGCCGCGATCGGCGCGAGAAGCAGCCGGACCCGAACTCGCCCTTCGCCAAGCTCATGGCCCTCAAGGCGCAGCTCGAGGATAACAAGAAGTGAGGTTTTGAGTGCATGCGTGAGGACCGTCAGCGGCTCGACAAGTGGCTGTGGTTCGCGCGCTTCGCGAAGACCCGGACGCTGGCCGCCAAGATGGTGACCAGCGGCTATGTTCGCCTCAATGGACAACGCACCGACAGCGCCGCCAAGGCGGTGGCTGTCGGGGACGTGGTGACCATCGCGCTTCCTCGGGCCACCCTGGTGGTCCGGATTGAGGGGCTCGGGCAACGCCGGGGCCCTGCACCGGAAGCAAGGCTGCTCTACCTGGATCTAAGCCAGGACAATGCGGCGCTTGTCAGCGACCCTGACAAGGGCTAGAGCATCGGACCCAAAAGTGGGTTCCACTTTCGGGATCCATCCGATGCTCCATTCTTTGAAGAGCGCATCGTGTGGACCGGAAAACCGGATCCACTTTTCCGCACGATGCGCTTGTGCGGCACCATATACATCTCTCGCCTGAAACAGACCTGCGAAGGACCCTGCATGACCTACGTCGTCACTGAAAATTGCATCAAGTGCAAATACATGGACTGCGTGGAAGTATGCCCGGTCGATTGTTTCTACGAGGGCGAGAACATGCTCGTCATCCATCCGGACGAGTGCATCGATTGCGGCGTCTGCGAGCCGGAATGCCCAGCCGAGGCCATCAAGCCCGATGCGGAGCCGGGGCTCGAGCAATGGCTGAAGCTCAATGCCGACATGGCCAAGAGCTGGCCCAACATCACCCTCAAGAAGGATGCGCCTGCCGACGCCAAGGAATTCGACGGCGTGGCGGGCAAGTTCGAGGCGCATTTCTCGCCCAATCCCGGCGAAGGCGACTGAGTTCAAGCCTGGCTTGAACGGGCTGTCTTAACGCTGTGCTTTGAAATATTTTTGCTTTTTCGGCCGGCCTGTGATAGGGTCCGTGAATGCCGTCGCTTGCGCTCAAGCCGTGCACCGTCTCTGCAGACCGGCGGTTCACATAATGAAGCAAAGATTCGCATCCTTTGACTTAAGGGAGCGTTGCTGCCTTGGTCAAGGGCATGAGCGTTTGTAGCCGCTGGCTGACTCAGGGAGACGAGCGGAACCGTCTACTTCCGTGACACTCACATCCTATCCTCGTTCCACCGGGACCCTGCCCGGTGAGACAACAGCTCCCTTCGCCGTTCAGGCGAGGGCCATGCAAGGAGGCCTCTCTCGCATGACAACCGCCAAGAAGTCCGCCCAGCGTCTTGGGTTCAAGTCCGGTGAAGCGATCGTCTATCCCGCTCACGGCGTTGGCCGCATCACGGCCATCGAAGAGCAGGAAATCGCGGGATTCAAACTGGAGCTGTACGTCGTCTCCTTCGACAAGGACAAAATGGTCCTCCGTGTCCCCACGGGTAAAGCCTCCAGCGTCGGCATGCGCAAGCTTGCCGAACCGGCACTGGTCCAAAAAGCTCTGGACGTTCTGACGGGGCGTGCCCGGGTGAAGCGCACCATGTGGTCGCGCCGCGCCCAGGAATACGAGGCCAAGATCAATTCCGGCGACCTGATCGCCGTCACTGAGGTCGTGCGCGATCTCTACCGCTCCGAGGCCCAGCCCGAGCAGTCCTACAGCGAGCGTCAGCTTTACGAATCCGCCCTCGACCGGATCGTGCGCGAGATCGCAGCCGTGAACAAGATCACCGATACGGAAGCCCTCAAGCTCATCGAGCAGAGCCTCGCCAAGTCACCGCGCCGCGTTAAGGGCGCTGAGGATGGCGATGGGGAAGGCGACGATATGCAGGAAGAGGCCGCCTGATCGGCCGCCTGTCTCAATGCCTCGAAAGCCCGGCCTCAGGCCGGGCTTTTTTGTGTCCGGAACCTTGTTTTTCAAAGACCGGAATCTATTTTGCCGAACTTGGCTGCTGGAGGTGAACTTTTTGCGGCCTCGCTCGTTGTGTCTCTGCCAAGGGCGAGCACACAATGGGAGAAATCTCAGGGGTTCGCCGCCGGTTCGTCCGCGCTGCCATGAATGCGCCTTTTCTCGAAAGAGAAGAGGAGCACCTTCTTGCCGTGCGCTGGAAAGAAAACCGCGATGAGGCGGCGCTGCATCAACTGACCGCTGCCCATATGCGCCTTGTCATCGCGCTGGCAGCTCGTTTCCGTCACTATGGCCTGCCTATGGCCGATCTGGTTCAGGAAGGCCATGTGGGCCTTCTCGAAGCCGCGGCCCGGTTCGAGCCTGAACGGGAGGTTCGTTTCTCGACCTATGCGACCTGGTGGATCCGCGCCTCCGTGCAAGATTACATCCTTCGTAACTGGTCAATCGTCCGCGGCGGAACGAGTTCCGCGCAAAAAGCCCTTTTCTTCAATCTACGCCGCCTGCGCGCCCGTCTGACCCGTGGTGGGGAAGAGCGCATCTCCTCTGAAGTGCATGCGAAGATTGCGGAGGCGATCGGGGTGTCGAAAGCCGATGTGGCGCTCATGGATGCCCGGCTGTCGGGGCCGGATACGTCCCTCAATGCACCGGTGCTGGATGCCGATTCATCGAACTCCGCCGAGCGGGTCGAATTCCTCGTCGACAACAGCCCTCTGCCCGACGAGACCGTGACGGACTCCATCGACACCGAGCGCCGCGTGCGCTGGCTGCAGCAGGCTCTCGAAGTGCTCAATGAGCGCGAGTTGCGCATCCTGCGCGCCCGCCGCCTCGACGACGAGCAGGTGACCTTGGAGTTCCTGGGCGACCGCCTCGGGATCTCGAAGGAGCGTGTCCGTCAGATCGAGAACCGCGCCCTGGAAAAGCTCAAGCGCGCCTTGGTGGAGCGCTACCCCCAGGCTTCCGGCGCTTTCGTCTAAGGCAGGGGATTTTCTGAATCGTGCTCGGCGAGGCAGGCAACTGCCTCGCCGATGCCGTTTTATGGCTTGCAGGCGTCGGCTTTATTCCACCACGATCTTGTAGCGCTCGCCCACCTTTAGGGAGGCGTTCCGGTCGAGCCCGTTGATGAGCAGGAAGCGTTCGAGAGGCCGGTCGATGGGCATGCGGGCGGCAAGATTCTGCGCGGTGTCGCCCCGCTGGGCCACCACGATCTGCAGCTTCAGGGGTCTGATCCGCCGGGCCTCCTCGGGCTGCACCTGACGGACGCTGTTCAGGGTTTGCTGGAAGATGGACTCCAGATCGCCCCTGTTGCCCCGGGTCGCCATGATGAGCCGGAAGGTGGTGCTGCCGATCCGAACGGCCGAGAGACGGAAGGTCCACTCCTTGCCGTTGGACAAGGCCGTGACCACGGGAAGGCCGTTCACCGTGCCCGTCGTGAGGGTGCCGGGCTCGATGGTGTCGGTCCAGGTGGAGCGCAACACGTCCTCCAGGCTCTGGCCCTCGGGCGTATCGGCGGCATCGAAGAGCAGGCGGCGATCGCCGTCGGCGGAGGATCCGAGCACGGCCTGGGAGGTGTTCTCGAGGCTGAAGCCATCGGGAGCCTCGAAAGCGACGCCGAGCCGGGAATGAACGAAGCGGCGGCCCTTCACGACGCCATCGGCCGGATCGTCGCCATAGGAGAGCCCTTCGAGGGCGCTGAGATAGGCAAGCCGCCCGGTCTCGCCGTTTGGCAGTTCCGTCCGCCGTGCGGCCTGCAGGGCCCGTGAGACGCGATCGTTGGTGCTCGGATGCGAGGCCAGCCGGTCTCCTGTCTGTCCGTCGGAACTCGTGCCCGACCGCCCGAGCGACGTGAGGAAGCGCGGGGCTCCGAACGGATCGAAACCGGCGCGGGCCAGAACCTTCACGCCGGTCTGGTCCGCCTCGAGCTCCTGCGCCCGCGAGAAGCTGGCAAGCGTCGAGCGGGCCTGGTTCTGCGCCATGGCCGCTTCCTCGGCATCGTTCAGCACGTTCTCGGCCACGCGCTCGATCAGGGCCGAGCGGGCCTGCAGCTCGCTGCGCTGGGAGGCGTGGCGCAGGGTGACGTGGGCGATCTCATGGGACAGGACGGCCGCCACCTCGGACGTGTCGTTGGCGAGCGCCAGCGAGCCGCGGGTCACGTAGAGGCGACCGTTCGGCAGCGCGAAGGCATTGACCACGGGCGAGTTCAGGATCGTGACCTGAAAGGCTTCGTCCGGCCGGTCGGTGGCCATGACGAGCCGGTTCGTCACATCGGTCAGGAGTTGCTGGAGCTGCGGTGCCCGGCCTTCGCCGCCGAAGGCCCTGACGAGGCGCACATGATCCCGGTCGCGATCCGGGCCGATCACCCGCGGGGCGTTCGCCGGGAGCGACACATCCCCGCCAAAACCCGAGCAGCCGGCCAGGACGGCTGCGAGCATCACGCTGCCGACAATCCCGAAGCTACCTGTTCGACCTGTTCTGCTCATGCTCGTTCATCGTGCCGGGCGGTCGCCCTCGAGACGTTCGATCATATCCGGCATTCCAATGGAGAAAGCCGTCCCTTGCCAAGGCTGCAAAATGCCTCGGGCCCTGATCCGCCGGCCTTTGAGCGCCTCAACGCCCAGGCCGCGATCCAGCATCTGCTTCCAGGTTGTCCTAGGGATGATGATCGTGAAGTCTTCTGCCCAGAGCCCCCCGAAGTTCAAATAGACGCGCTGCCTGCGCTCGCCGATGCTCCTGACGCGGCCTTCGACCAGCACGAAGCTGCCGACCCGTTCGCGCAGGCGCTCGGATTGATTTGCATCGAGAGGCTTATAGCGGTCATCGGCCCAAACACCAAGGCGTCGTTCGCGGGCCGTGGCCTCGAGGGCAAGGAGTTCGGGCTGGCAGAATACGCTGTCCAGCCCGGCATCGACCAGAGCGAGGCTGGCCTCGACCAATCCATGGGCCCAATCGAGCGGCGGGCCGCCGGGCGACTTGATCCGCATGGAGATTCGGTCCCAGCGGTCGTGCTTGTCAGTCCCCTGGACGAGGGCCGGCTCACCGCTTCGCGCTTTGAGCCAGGAGAGGGCATTCTCGCGATGAGGAGGAGCGTCGGGAAGGCGGATCCCGGCCAGACGGGCCAGTTGCCCTGCGCCCAGGATGAGGTCGCCTTCCGGCGTGAGGCCCTGCAGCCGGTCGCTCCGAGCCTCGCCGATGCATACGGCAGTCCGGCGAGGCGCCGGCAATGGCTGTGCGATGGCCTCTTGGATGGCAATATCCAGGGCAGGTCCGAAGCACAGGGCCAGCAGCATCCGCAAGATCGATCCCGTCATGGAACGGGATCATACCCGCTCAGGCCGAAACGGCTACGCTTGGAAGAGCCGGATCAGTGCTTTTCCTGCTCGTGCTGCTGCGGCCTGCGCCCGCTCTGCCCTGAGTCGTTGTGCTTGTTGTGGTCGCGGCTCTCCCCATGGGACCCATCGCCCTACTGACCGCTCATGTTGACGTTGGGCCCATCGTGCTCGCGATGCGCGTCTGGTTCGGATTGCTGCGGTTGCGTGCCGCGAGTGTTCGAGCCGCCATGGCCCTCCTGCGGGGGCCTTGAGATGTTCTCCGTCATGAACGATCCTGACCGACGCATATTGCCTCCTGGAGGGGCGGGGGTGCTGCCTCAGGGGCCAGTTGCAAAGTCAAAGTAATGTTGCGGCCAGATCAAGGGTATTTCGGGCGAAAACCCACCTCGTTGCAGGCTACCAGCGGATCACCACAACCCGTTCCTTGCCGTTGCCGAGTTCCACCGCCTCGATTCCCTCCGCCTTCGGGTTCTGAGACTTCGCGTCCTCGATGACCTCGATCTCCGCCACATGGGCGGCGAAGGCCTCATCCACCTCAGCGACGCAGACCAGGGTGTCGGGGGGACGGTTCTCGACCTGTTTCAGGAAATCGCGAAGCGTCTGCGCCATGATGTGCCTCCAGTTGCCTTCACCAACCGGCTTGGCCGTGGGGAGTTCCGTCAGCCTGGCGCTGCAATCATGCCAAGGATCCGCCTGATCCTGCCTTCGCTGATGCAACCCACTGGAATGCCCCTGCCGACCGTGCTAAATCCCGCATCTTCAGCGGTCCCGTAGCTCAGCAGGACAGAGCAGCGGTTTCCTAAACCGAAGGTCGGAAGTTCGAGTCTTCCCGGGATCGCCAGTTTTTCCGTGGCAATCTGCTTATCGCCCGACCCGCGCGACGGCGGCTTTCGCGTCGTCGAGATCCGGGGCGTCGATGTGGCGGTAGCGGGCCTGGATGAGGCCGAAGAGGCCGAAGGCGAAGAGGCCGAGCGCGGTGAGCGCCAGGAGCACCCAGCCATAGGGCTGCTGCTGCAGGGCCTCCAGCGCCCCGCCGAGCCCGTGCACCTCGGACGACGAGGCGTGGAGGGCGGCAAGAACCAGGAAGCCGCCGATCAGCAGGAACACGACGCCGCGCGCTGCAAACCCCATGCGACCGATCGTGATGAACCAATCCCGCTTGTCGGTCGGCAGGGACAGGCGGTCCGCCACGCGGCCGCGCCAGGCTTTCACGATGAAGGCGAGGCCCACGCCGATCACGACAAAGCCGACGAGGCCCACCAGCCACCGGCCGAAGGGCTGGCTCATGAGCCAGGCCGTCCAGTCCTGGGCGCCTTGATCCTCGCCGCCGCCTCCCTGGCTGCGCCCAAGGGCGAGGTTCAGGGCAGAGATTGCAAGACCTGCGTAGATGACGCCGCTGATGAGATGTGCGCCCCGGATCGCCCAGCCCTTCATGTCGGAGCCGCGATTGTCGGCATCGGTGAGTGCCTCCCACACGCGCCAGGCGCAGAACCCGAACAGCCCGATGGCGATCAGGACGAGCCAGACCTTGCCGAACGGCTGTGACACGAGGGTTTGCAGAGCGCTGCGGCTGCCGCCGGTTTGTCCGCCGGAACCGATGGCGGCGAGAAGCGCCAGGGCACCGACGAGGCCATAGACCACGCCTCTTGCCCCATAGCCGAACCGGGCCAGGGTTTCGACAGGATTGCGGCTGAGATCGGGCATGGGTGACGGCTCCACTCTGTCAGGAGTGAACCGCCAAGCCTCCATCGATGTTCCGTTCGGCGAAGGAGACGTGGCGCACGGGCTTCAGCGCTTCCGCAGTTGCCGGACCAGGGTGGAGGTGTCCTCGGCCAGGGGAGGCCCGGCGAGCACGAGCAGCAGGAGCGCGAAAGGTAGGGCAAACAGAAAACCCGCTTGGCTGAACCCGATGGCGCCGGTCACGCCGCCGATGAAGAAGGAGGCGAGGAGCAGGGCGAGCAGGCGCAGCTTGGCCCGGTCCGCCAGAACCCGGTCCGGATTGTCCGGGTTCCGGTTCCAGTACAGGAATTTTCCGAGTTCGATGCCGATATCGGTGACGATCCCTGTGACGTGGGTCGTGCGCATGCGGGCGCCCGAGATCTTGGTGACGGTGGCGTTCTGCAGGCCCATGATGAAGCACAGGAGGGGCACGGCGAGCGTCACGAAGGCCGGCGAGGGATGGGCGAGCCAACCCAGGATGCCGAAGCCGAGTAGCAGAAAGGCTTCAAGCATCAGCGGCATGGCATAGCGGCTGCCGAGATGATGGCGCCGCCCCCAGTTGATCAGCATGGCCGAGCAGGCGGCTCCTGCGACGAAGGGCAGGAAGGCCATGAGCCCGAACCCAACAAGCTTGATGGAGCCGAGGGCCAGATTGTCGGCCACGCCCGAAAGAATGCCCGACATGTGCGACGTATACTGGCCGACGACCAGGAAGCCGCCGGCGTTGATCGCGCCCGCCACGAAGGTGAGAGCCATGCCGAGCAGGGTATCGGCTGCGCCCGTCCGCTCATGGGCCACAATGGCCTTCACCGAACGGATGGTGAAGTCCCGGGGCTCCGGCTTGGACGACTGGGCGTTCATGGCGCAAGCCTAGCGCCGATTGTTTAAGAGATCCAATGCGGCAGAGGGCTGCCCGAACGTCGCTGATCGGGCAGCCGATGCTCCATCACTGAGCGACGCTTGTCGACGCGGAGGCGCGCCGCTCCATGGGCGGGATCCGGAAGGTTTGCATGACCTCGGCCTGCCCGGCCGGTTCGGCAAGCGACGAGCCGCCGACAAAGACCTCGATGGCGCCGGCCTCGACCAGATAGGTGCCGTCGTCGAGATGGAAGCCGAGCGACTCCACGGGCACCCGCAAGGTCACGCGCTTCGTCTCACCGGCTTTCAGCGCGATCTTCTCGAAGGCCTTCAGCTCGCGCAAAGGTCGGCTGCGGCTTGCCACCGGGTCCCGGGTGTAGAGCTGCACGACCTCCTGGCCTTCACGGGCGCCAGTGTTCTTCACGCTCACCGAGACCTCCAGCACCCCGCCTTGGTTGAGCTGCTTTTGCGCCATCGCGGCATCCGAGTAGGAAAACTGCGTGTAGCTCAAGCCCCAGCCGAAGGGGTAGAGCGGCGTGATCGCCTCGTCGATGTATTGCAGGGTGAAGCGATTCTCCGGCTTCGTCGGCCGACCGGTGGGCAGTCGGTTGTAGTAGAGCGGCAGCTGTCCGGTGGCGCGGGGCCAGGTGAGCGGCAGCTTGCCGCTCGGGCTCACGTCGCCGAACAGCACGTCGGCCACGGCCGGTCCGGCTTCCGTACCCGGATACCAGGTCATCAGGATCGCCGGGATGCGCTCGGCCACCGGTCCGAGCACCTGCGGCCGTCCTCCCATCAGCACGAGCGCCACCGGCTTGCCTGTCTTGGCAAGCTCTTCCAGCACCTCGATCTGCTTTCCGTTGAGTTCGAGATGCGCGCGGGAAGCGGCCTCGCCAGAGAGCTCCTGCGGCTCGCCGAAGACGGCGATCACGACATCCGACTGGCGAGCGGCCTCAAGGGCTGCGGGCAGGCCCGCCGTATCGCGGCAGAAGAGATCGCACGCGGGGGCGTGGCGCACCGTGATGCCGGCACCCTGCGCGCGACGGCGGATGCCCTCCAGGATGGTGACGCTGTCCTCCTTGTGCCCCCGGGCGGCATGCGGCCCCATCTGGTCGTGCGGCGCATCGGCGAGCGGGCCGATGACCGCGATGGAGCGGGCGCTGGAGGCTAAGGGCAGCACGTCGCCGCGGTTCTGCAGCAGTACGAAGGTTTCTCGTGCGACCTCGCGTGCCGCCTGGCGCGACTCCGCATTCGGGAAGGCCGTGTCGGAGCGGGACGGGTCCATGTCCGGCTTATCGAAGAGGCCCATGCGGAACTTGGTGCGCAGCACGCGGCGCACGGACTCGTCGATCACGCTCTCCGGCACTCGGCCGGCGCGCATCTCGTCCGGCAGGTGCTTGATGTAGAGGAGCCCCATCATGTCCATGTCGACACCGGCGAGGATTGCCTTGCGGGCGGCCTCCGCGCCATTGGCCGCGATGCCGTGGTTGATCAGCTCGCCGATGCCCACCCAATCGGAGGTGACGAAGCCGTCGAAGCCCCATTGCCTGCGCAGCACGTCCGTCAGCAGCCAGGGATTGGCCGTGGAGGGCTCGCCGTTGAGCGCATTGAACGCGGCCATGAAGCTTGCCGAACCCGCCTCCACAGCAGCCCGGAAGGGAGGCAGATAGGTGTCGTACATCTCAGCGCGCGGGATGTAGGTGGTGTCGTAATCGCGCCCGCCCTGCGGTGCGCCGTAGCCGGCGAAATGCTTCGTCGAGGCGGCAAGGCCCCCCTGGCGGAAGCCTTCCACGCGGGCAGCCGTCAGAACGGAGCCGAGATAGGGATCCTCGCCGAAACCTTCGACGATGCGGCCCCAGCGGCTGTCGCGGGAGAGGTCGGCCATCGGCGCGAAGGTCCAGTTCACGCCCACATAGGCCGCTTCCTTGGCGGCCCATTCGGATGCGAGGCGCGAGACCCGGGGGCTGAAGGCTGCCGCCTCCCCTAAGGGGAGCGGAAACTGGGTACGAAACCCATGCAGCACGTCGAGGCCGAAGAGCGGCGGGATCTTGAGGCGGCTCTGGCGCGCGAGCGCCTGGGCGCGAGCGACATCGGGAGCGCTGTTGAAATTGAGCAGGGCCCCGGCCTTGCCCTCGGAAATGTCCTCCCAGCGTAGGGGCGGACCGTGCGACACTAAGTTCAGCTGGCCGACCTTCTCCTCCAGGGTCATCTGCCCGAGGAGTTCGTTGACGCGGCGTTCGATGGTTTGCGCGGCGGTTTCCTGAGCCTTGGCCTGCGGGACGAAAGAGGCCGTCAAAACCACCGCAAGCGCTAAAGCATCGGACCCAAAAGTGGATTTGCACTTTTGGGACCAATCCGAAGCTTTCTTCTTGAATGAGAGCATCGTGTGACCAGAAAACCGGGTCCACTTTTCCGCACGATGCTCTAGCCGCGCCAATCCATGGACATCAGAAAGCCGCACAATCATCTCCTTTGTCAGGTAGTAACACTTTATCGCGAGGCAACCGCGCTTGCCCTCGGTCCGTGTTACACAAGATAGCCGTTGCAAGTGGCGTCTGAGGGGCGCCGGGTCAATTCATATTTTCGGGAAGCTTGAGTGCCTGTGCTGCCTGCCCTGTTGAAGCTGTCTCTGCTGGCAGTGTCCTGCGCCGTGATCCTGTCGGGGTTCGCGCTGGCCGGTGCTGCCTTCTTCAGGGATTCCACCTTGATCGCCGCAGCGGCCGGGTTCTTCCTGCTGCTGGCGGCCGGTGCTCCGCTGCTGATTGGGCGGCAGATCCGGGAGGCTCTGCGGGGCAAGGGGGCTGACGAGGCCGACGAATTCTCCGTGTTCGAGGATGTCACGGCCGACCTGATCGAGGAGTCCGCCGTCCCGTTCGCTTTTGCCGAGGATGCGTTTCCCGAAGTGACGCCCGCATCGGATGAGGACGACGCCCTGCGCCGCCTCCAGAAGGCCCAGGCCGTGGATCGGCTGCGCGACGGCATCACCCATGACCTCAACAACCGCCTCATGGTCATCAGCGCCAATATCGACGCTGCGGCACGCCAGCTGAAGGAGCAGCCGATCCTGCAGCGCAAGCTGCTGTCGGCCCTCGTGGCCGCCGATCAGGCCGCCAAGCTCATCGCCCGGTCGACGGCCTTTGCCCGTCAGGGCGAGGCGAAGGTTCAGTATGTGAACATCGCCGAGCAGGTGAGTTCGGTGGCCGAACTGATGAGCCGTTCGCTCTTGCGCGATACCGTCGACATGCGGCTGTCCCTGGCGGACGATCTCTGGCCCGTGGAGGCCGATCCGGACGATATCCAGACGGCCATCGTGACGCTCAGCGGACATGTCCGGGATGCCCTGCCTCAGGGAGGCACCATCACGCTCGAGGCTCATAATGTTGCGGTCGAGAGAGGATCGCTGCCGGACCTGTCGCGCGAGGGCGATTTCGTGCAGCTGACGATCCGCAGCTCAGGACCCGAGGACGGGCGCCACGCACCCGAGGCCGATCTCGAGCAGGCCTTCGTGCTGCGCAATCTCGATCTCTCGTCCTGGCTGTCGCTGCGGCAGAGCCTGCATTTCCTGGAGGGCCTCGGCGGCGCCTCGGAGGTGCGTCGGGACGAAACCGGCACGGCGATCATCCTCTACCTGCCGCGGGCCGAGGCCGCGACCCTGCTGCCGCCCGGCCCGCCGAGCGAAGACGAGGCACCCGAAGAGCCGGTGCCGAACCACACCGAGGTTCTCGTGGTGGACGACGAACTCGAAGTGGCGCTCGCGCTGCAGTCGAGCCTGGAGGAGTTCGGTTACGTGGCCAGCATCGCCACCGATGCCGCGCAGGCGATTCGATCTCTGAATACCCGCAGGCCAGCGCTGGTACTGGCGGACATCGCCATGCCGGGCACGATGAACGGCGTCATGCTGGCCCGTGAGGTGCGGCAGATCGCACCCGCTCTGCCCGTTCTGCTGATCACGGGCAATCCCGGAGCAGCCGGCGAGGAGAGCGAGTTCCCGCTGCTGCAGAAGCCCATCGTCAGCCGCGACCTGCACGCGGCGATCCAGCGGCACCTGAATCCACCCAGCAACGGCAAGGTGATCCCGCTTTTCCCTCGCGCATCGAAACGTGCCCGCTGATCTAGGTGGCAAGCGGCGCTGCTGACAGAGGAAGTGCCGCCTCGCGGGCGGCCTCGGTCAAAGCCGCGAACAGCCGCTGCTGCGGCCTTTTCCAGACCAGCAGTTCCGGATGCCATTGCACGCCGAGCAGAAACGGCGCGCTTTCGCTCTCGATGGCCTGCACGATGCCGCTCTCGTCCCGGGCCGCGATCCTGAGGCCTTGGCCGAGCCGGTCCACCGATTGGTGATGGAGGGCATTCACGAGACAGGGGTTGCAGCGCAGGATGCCGTTGAGGCGCGATCCCGGTTCGACGGTTACCGTCTTGCGCGGCAGAACTGTTCGCATCTTCGGCGCCTGCACATAAACCTCGTAGATGTCCGTGTGCAGCGTGCCGCCGAGCGCCACGTTGATCATCTGAGATCCTCGGCAGATGCCGAGCACCGGCAAGCCGACCGGCAGAGCCGCTTTCAGCAGCCCGAGCTCCAGCTTGTCGCGCTCGGGGTCGATGCGCACGTCGGGCAGAACCTTTCCGCCATAGATCTCCGCCCCGATATCGTCGCCGCCGCCGATGACGAGGCCATGGAGCGGCTCCTCCGGCAGCGAGCTGCCCGGTACGAGCCGGATGGAGCGCGCGCCTGCGCGATACAGCGCCAGCCGGTGCATGAGGTAGCTGCGCCAGCCACCGCGGCGAGACGTGGTTACGCCGATGAGGGGACTGGTCATGAGCGGACGACCTGCTCCACCACGTTGGCCCAGCTTTTGTCCTCCCCCTCGAAGGTGAGATAGGCGGAGCCCACCGCGTCGAGTTTCTCGCGATCGGCGGCGAGGCGTTCCACGCAGACCCAGCGGTTCCAGTCCGGCGCGATGCTCCAGCCGGGATCGCTCACCCGCGCATCGGGCAGGCGGTAGTGAAACGTGGGGCGGCCATTGATCTTCTCGTTCGGCAGAACGGCCCGCACGCGTTTGGCATCGAAGTAGTGCAGGAGCGGCAGGAGATCGAGGTCGCGGTTTCGCGTCGGGTTGAAGATGAGATAGTCGTCGATGAAGGTGGCGATGTCCGGCTGGTAATCCGGCTGGACGATCCTGCGCACGTACTCGGCCGGGAAGGGGTCTGCGAAGCCCAGGAGGTTGCGGGTCGCGTCCGGGGACGCCTCGCGCCGGAGCCATGAGTTGAGCAGCGCGAAGCTTTTCATGAAGGCCGTCAGGGTGGCCGCATCCCGGCGCGGGATTTCCGGATTGAAGTGCAGCCCGAAAGCGTAGAAAGGCGCATCCTGCGTGCCCTTGGCGCCAAGCTGGCGCAGGATCGTCAGGATGCGGTTCAACTCCTCCAGGCGGTCGATGGGTGTCGGGGCGGTGACAAGTTCGCAGGGCACGAGATAGCTTGCGGCAAAGCCGAAGAGAGCCGCGATCTTGGGCAGCACCCCGCGCTGTGTGCCGGCCTGTTTGCCCGGATGCAGGATGCGGCTGTCGAGCTCCACAGTCAGGTCGCCGATGGCCGATTCCTTCAACGCGAAGGCATGAGGGTCCTCCTCGATCAGCCGGCCCCCGAGCGCCTCCTGCAGGGCCTGCACGGTTTTCTCCGCCGAGGGGCCGACGAACTCGATCTCGACCCCGACCGTGCGCATTTCGCCCCGCTCGTTGTGCAGGACCGGCGGCAGGGCGAAGTCGATTGCGGTGAGGAGCGCCGGCTGCGCCATGAAAAACTCCGGGAAACCAACACGAAAATGTGAGCAGGGAGGGGAACGGATGCGCTTGAGGTGAGGTTCCTTCACGGCGTCAGGGTTCCTGCGGTGGCTTTCCGGCGGCAGGTTGGCTACAAGCCCCGCACCATGATTCACCGCACCGCACTGACCGAACGCACCGCCTGGCTGGCGGAGCTCCGCGCGACTTTGGCCCTCGGCTGGCCGCTTGTTCTCGCTACGCTTGCGCAAAACGCCCTGATGACCACCGACGTCATTCTGATGGGTTGGATGGGCTCGGAGTCGCTCGCGGCGGGTGCGCTCGGCACCAATCTTTACTTCGCCTTCCTGATCTTCGGCATCGGCCTCGTCAACGCCACTTCGCCGATCATCGCCGAGGAGCTTGGCCGTAAACGCCATTCCGTCCGCGAGGTGCGGCGCACGGTTCGCCAGGGCCTGTGGGCTTCGGTGACGGTCGCGATCCCGATCTGGATCGTGGCCTGGAACGGAGAGGCGATTCTGCTGGCCATCGGCCAGGAGCCGCGGCTCGCCGAGAATGCCGGCCAGTACATGCGCGCGCTCCAATGGAGCCTGCTGCCGTTCCTGTTCTTCCTGGTACTGCGCTCCTTCCTGGCGGCGCTGGAGCGTCCGGGCTGGGCGCTGTTCATCGGCCTGCTCGCCATCCCGGTGAATTTCGGCGCGGCCTATGCCCTGATGGTCGGCGCATTCGGCCTGCCGGCCCTCGGCCTGATCGGCGTGGGTCTCGGCACGGTGCTGTCGAGCACGTTCATGTTTCTCGGGCTTGCCCTCGTGATCGTCCTCGACCCGAAGCTGAGGCGCTATCACGTCTTCGGTCGCTTCTGGCGCGCCGACTGGCCGCGTTACCGCACCCTGTGGCGTCTCGGCATTCCCATCGGGCTGACGCTGATGTTCGAGGTGACGATCTTCAACGCGGCCGCCATGCTCATGGGCCGGCTCGGCGCGAGCGAGCTGGCCGCCCATGCGGTGGCCCTGCAGATCGCCTCCTTCTGCTTCTCCGTCCCGCTCGGCATCGGACAGGCCGTCACGGTGCGCGTGGGCCGCGCCTATGGTGCGCAGGATGCGCCAGGGGTCACCCGCGCCGGCTGGACATCGTTCGCGCTCGGCACCGGCTTCATGGTGATCACGGCCTCGCTCATGATGTTCGCCCCGCACCTGCTCCTCGGCGCCTTCCTCGACCTGAGCGATCCGAAGAATGCGCTCGTGGTCGAGCTGGCCCGCTCGTTCCTGGTGGTGGCGGCCATCTTCCAGCTGGTGGATGGTGCTCAGGCAGTCGGTGCCGGCATGTTGCGCGGTCTCCAGGACACACGGGTGCCGATGGTCTATGCGGCCTTGGGTTATTGGGGCGTCGGCCTGCCGCTCGGCATCATCCTGGCCTTCAACACGCCGCTACGTGGCATCGGGATCTGGATCGGGCTCGCCAGCGGGCTCGCCGTCGTGGCCGGGCTGATGCTGTGGCGCTGGCTGCGCCGCGACCGGCTCGGGCTGGTCACGGCCATGCCGGCCGACGTTCAGGAGGCATTCGCCAGCTGATTGACGAGACGCGAGAGATCCACGGGGGCGAACTGCGCATCCTCGCGGGTCACGGTCACTTCCTCCACCGTGAGGCGCCGCCACTGCGCCAGCCGCGCCAGGGCCTCCTGCACCAGATCCTCGGGCGCGGAGGCTCCGGCGGTGAGGCCGATCACGGCAGCACCGTCGATGAAGGACAGCGTCAGATCCTTCGGATCCTGCAGGAGAAGCGCCTGGCGGCCCTCGCCCATGGCCACCTCGCACAGGCGGTTGGTGTTCGAGGAATTGCGCGCCCCGCACACGATGATCCGCTCCGCGCGCCTGGCGATGACGCGCACGGCCATCTGCCGGTTCTGCGTCGCGTAGCAGATCGTCTTGACGTCCGGGCCAAGGATGGCCGGAAAGCGTGATTTCAGAGCAGCGATGATCTCGCGGGTGTCGTCTACGGAGAGCGTGGTCTGGGTGATGTAGGCAATGCGCTCCGGGTTCAGGACGGGCACGTTAAGCGCCTCCTCGACGCTCTCGATCACATGCACGTTCCCGTCGATCTGCCCCGTCGTGCCCTCGATCTCCACATGGCCGCGATGGCCGATGACGATGACCTCGCGGCCTGCCTTTGCATGGCGCTGCCCTTCGAGATGAACGCGGCGCACGAGCGGGCAGGTGGCATCGAGCACGGAGAGGCCGCGTCCTGCCGCCTCACGCTCCACCGCGCGCGACACCCCATGGGCGCTGAAGATCGCAACCGCCCCGTCGGGAATCTCGGCAATGTCGTCGACGAAGACCGCGCCCTTGCGCTTGAGGTCGTCCACCACCCGGTTGTTGTGCACGATCTCGTGGCGCACATAGACGGGCTTTCCCGTTTGATCGAGCGCATCCTCGACGGCCCGGATCGCGCGTTCGACGCCGGCACAGAAGCCGCGCGGTGCGGCGAGTAGAACGGTGAGCGGCGGATGGTCCTGAATCATGCCGCGTTCTCCGTCTTCAAGGCTCGATCTTTGACCAGGGTGGCCCGGGTGCCGCGGGCATGGTGCAGGATGGAGGCGGCGTGCTCGCCTGCCATCACGGCGCTCTCGATGGTGGCGGGAAGCGAGCCGATCCAATCGCCGGCAAGGGCCAGATTCGCGAGCGGACGCAGGGGCGGCTGCGGCAGGATCTCGGCGGCCTGACGGATCGTGGCGCGCTTTTCCTTCACGACCCGCATTTCAGGCTGCCGATCAGGATGCGCATCGAGGCCGAGGGACCGCAAAGCGGGGGCGATCTCGCGCCAAATGCGGGCTGCCACGTCGGGTGCGTTCTGATCGACCACCGCGTCAGCCGCAGACACGGTGACGCTCACATGGTTGTCGCGGATCAGCGCCCATTGGGCCAGCGTGCCGGTGAAGCCGATGAAGCGCGGATGCTTGAGGCCTTCCATACGGTAATGCACGTTGATGATCGGCTCGAACTGCGTCGGCACGGGAAGGGCGGGCAAGAGCCGCTCCACCTCGTAAGGGGGAAGCGCCAGGATCACCCGGTCGTCGGGGCCGAGCATCACCGTGCGGTCGCTCAGCGCCAAACCGATGACGCGCCCGTTGACGGTGAGAAGGTTGCGCAGACGCTGTCCCGTCAGAACGGGCACGCCCCTGGTCTGCAGGGTCGCGACGGCGGGCTCGATCAGGTCCTGGCTCAAGCCGTTCCTCGCCACCAGGAGACGACCGGCGCCGGGGCGGATGAGCTGGCGCAGCGCACAGGCGAGCCGCTGCGCGGAGGCCTGATCGGGCGGTGTGTTGAGAACCGCCACCGTCAGGGGCTCGATCAGGCTGTCCATGATCGGACGCTTGCCGATGATCGCCGCGACCGGACAATCCTTCGAGGCGAAAACCAAGCGCATGATGCGCATGAGATCGGAGAGGGTCAGCCCCTGCGGCCGGCGGGATGGCAGCAGCCAGGACCAGGGCGAGAGGCCGACGCGGCGCATTTCGCCGGTGCGACCGTCATAGAGCGGAAGGCCCTTGGCCTCGGGCTCGACCCAGCGCTCGCGTGCACCCACCGTTCGCAAGAGATCAAGCGCGCGCCCGTTGGCGGTGAACAGCACATGGGTGCCATTGTCGTGATCGAAACCATCGGTCGGGTGCAGCGTGCGGCAGCGCCCGCCCGGATGAGGCGCCGCCTCGTAGAGCACGGCCTCGCCGCCGTCGGCTGTGACGGCTAAGGCTGCGCTCAGGCCCGCGACGCCCGCTCCGACGATATGGGTGCGCCGTGGGGTCATGCGGGCCTCATGGCGCGGGTGATCAGGTGCAGACGGTCGGCGGCACTCAGGCGCAGCCGGCCCTGCCGGGTGCCCCAGCCGCGCGCCTGCAATCGGACAAGCACGCGGCGATAATTTTCCATCATCAGGATCGCGGGTTTCAATGCCGCGCGGTCGAGGCGCATCAGGGCAGCGTCCGCCGCCGCAAAGCCTGCATGCGCCTCCTCGGCCAAGCCTTCGCAGACGCGGGCGAAGCGTGGATCGGTCACGAGGATCGTGGCCGGCGCATCCTGCAATCCGAGCTGCGCCAGTCGCGAGAGCGGAACATAGACGCGCTCGCAGGCGGCATCCTCGTCGACATCGCGAAGGATATTCACGAGCTGCAGGGTGCGCCCGAGATTGAGCGCGAAATCATGGGCGGAGGGTGCGCCGAAGATTCGGATCGACAGGGCTCCGACCGAACCCGCCACGCGGCGGCCGTAAAGACCGAGCTCGTAATCGCTTGCGATCCGCAACCGCTCCGCGCTGTCCATATCCATTCCGTCGAGGAGCATGAGATACTCCCCTGCCGGCAGCTTGAAGAGAGACGAGGCGCGGGCGAGCTCCCGCCCGATGGGCGTTTCAGGCGCGCGATGCAGCCGGTCGATCTCGCGCCGCCATTCGCTCAAGAAAACACGCTTCTCGGAGGGCGGCGCGGCGCCATCGGCGATGTCGTCGACCGCGCGACAGAAGGCATAGACCGCATGCATGGCGCGCCGGCGCTCGCTCTGCAGGCTCTGCATGCCGAGCCGGAAAGACGATCCGGAGCGCCGCACCATGGCGGCGGTGATGCGGTGATCGGTGTTGACCGGCTGGCGCAGCGTGCCGGCAAGTCCGCGCAGGAACGCCATGCCGGCATCGGCCTTGCTCACCTGCACCCGTTCCAGGACCGGATCCTTGCTGCGCAAGCGTTCGCTCAAACGCCGGGCAAGCGCGATCGTGGCGATGCTCTGTGCGCGCAGGCGCCTGTTCTGCAGATGCTCCGGCAGGGATTGCGCCTGATCGATCAGCGCATCGACCCGGTCGAGCATGGCATCGACCACGCTGCGGCGCAGAGCAGTCTGGGCCGGATCGAAGAAGGCCTTCTCGGAGCCCGCTCCCATGATCCAGCGTAAGGGGATGTAGATGCGGCCGAGATCCCGATGGTCCTTGCCGCAATCCTGCAGATGGTTGAGGATCTGCAGCGCCGTGCACAGCGCGTCGGCCGGAGCCTGAGCGGCGCTGCGCTCCTTGTGGATGCCCAAGAGAAAACGGCCGACCGGATTGGCCGAGAAGCGGCAATACTCGATCAGCTCCGCCCACTCGTTATAGCGGGCCTTCACCACGTCCTGCCGGAAAGCGCGCAGCAAATCGCGGGCTTGCACAATCCCGGCCTTGTGCTGCCTGTCGGCTGCATGCAGGCGCGCGGCTTGAGGGATCGCAGGGTCGCCGGCAACGAGCGCCTGCTCGAGCGCATCAAGCCGGTTGAGCTTTTCGGCGGCTTTGAGTTCGGGCGCATCGGCGATGTCGTCAGCCATGCGGGCGAAGGCATAGAAGGCGAGTGCCGCATCCCGGTGCTCGGGCGAGAGCACCAGCGAGGCGACCGGAAAATTCTCATCCCGCGGCCGCTTCGTGGCCTGAGCGGTGTCCGGGATCATGACTTCACCCCCACGGGATAGAGACGTCCCTTCCATCCAGCGCGGCGGGTGGTGCCGATCCGCAGGAGCACGCTCCATTGGATCGCGAGCCCGACCAGCATGGTGAAGGGATGCAAGGGGATTGACCAGGGGTTCTCCCGTGTCGCCACCGTCACGAGCGTGCGGGTTGCAAGCGACAGGAGCGCCGCTGCCACAATGGGAAAGGTCGGGGCGAATGGAAGCAACGCGAAGGGCAGCACATGCCCGCCGAGAAGAAGCATTGTCCAGATCGGCAGGGCAACCGGCGTCGCCATGCCCTCATGGGCATTCTTGGCAAAGCCGTTCCAAGCCTCGTCGAAGCGTGTGTACATCCGGCAGGAGGCGAGGTGATCGCCCGGCACGAGATCCGTCATGAAGCCCTTGCGGCGGAAGAGCCGCGCCAGCTGAATGCCGTCATGGATGCGCGTGCGGATGGCCGCATGACCGCCGATTGCACGGTAAGCCTCCCGCTCGACGAGCATGAGCTGGCCGCAGGCCGCGCCGAGACCGGGGTCGCGCGACAGGCGCATGAAGCCCATGGGCAGATAGCCGAGAAGCAGCAGGTTGATCGTCGGAACTGTCAGCAACTCGCCGAGCGTGCGCATGATCTGCCGCGGCACGGCGCTCACCAGGCTGGCATGCGTTTCCTGCGCGTGGCCTGCCAGACGTGAGGCCGCATGCGGACCCAAGCGCACGTCGGCGTCCACGAACAGGAAGTGTGTGCCGGTGGCGGCCTCGGACAGATGATGGCAGGCATGGACCTTGCCGGTCCATCCCTCCGCGAGAGGAGGCGCCGTGAGAAGGCGCACGCGCTCATCGCGCGCAGCGTAGTGTCTGACGATCTCCGGGGTAGCATCCGTGGAGCCATCGTCCATGACCAGGATCTCGACCGGTACGCCGACACTGGCAAGAGCTGCATCAAGCGCCGGACCGATGTTCTTCGCCTCATTGCGCGCCGGGATCAGGATCGAGACGCGAACGTCTCCCTTGGGCGCATGCGCCGGTGTCGCGCGCAGGATGCTCAGGTTCACGAGAGCCAACGCGAAGGAAAGCGCTGCGAGGCCTAAGAGGATGAGGCCGAGAACGATCATGAGGGGCGTCCCTCATGCGACGGATCGAAGGCTCGGCCCCGCACGGTCGCCATCATCCGGCGCCATTGGTCATAGATGCCGCCTACCCCGGCGCGGCCTTCAAGCATGGCGCGGAAGCGCGCCGGGTCGCGGCTCTGCACATCGGCGCTCAGCCGGTCGAGGGTGGTCGCGAGCTCCGCCTCGAGACGCTCCAGGCGGGCAGGGCGCGCAAGATTTAAGAGGTCCCTGCCATGCATGGGCTTGCCGAAGGCGAGGAAGGCCTCGGCTCCGCGCTCAAGCCAGAAGCCGTATTCGATGGCAAGCGGGATCACGGTGCAGTCGGGGGCGAGTTCGGGAAGCCGCGCAACGCCGGCTTTGAGGCCAAGTGGACGCTCGCGCACATCACTGAAACGCCCTTGCGCGGTGACCCACAGGGCATGAGTCGGCGACGATAAGATTTCGGCACTGGTGCGCAGGAACTCCGCCGCGCCGCGAGGGCTGTCGAGATCGACGCCGAACGCGCCGATGCGGCCGAAGACTCCATATTGCTTCAACATCGCGGCATCGATGGGCGCGTAGCTTTCGTAATCAGGAAAGAAATGGTCCGCGGCCAGAATATAGATAGCCGCATCCCACCAGGCTGGGTGATTGGAATAAATGATGATCGGGCCGCTCTGCGGAACGGCCGGCAGGCCCCATGAGGCAACCCGCAGGGCATTCATGTGCCGCGTGAAATAACGCCGGAACGTGGAGACCATGAAGCGATGGATCAGGGGAGAGCGACGCGCCACGGGAGACGATCCCGCCCGGTGAGGCAGGGAGCGTTCTCCGGTGGCTGTGTTCGCTTCCTGCCTCAAGACACGTTCCGTAGATTCGCAGCCTTGCTGTCCGCATCCAGAGCGTCGGCGGCGATCCAGCCCGACATCATCACCATGGGCATGCCCGGTCCGGGATGGGCCGCGCCGCCGGCGAGGTAAAGGCCCTGCACCTGGCGGCTGCGGTTGCCCGGCTTGAACGCGCCCATGAACTTGCCGTGGCTGGCGAGCCCATAGATGGCGCCGTTGAGCACCTTGTACCGGTCGTGGATGTCCTGCGGCGTGAGGTGGCGCTCGACGACGATCCGCTCCTCGATATCCGCCATGCCGGCCGTGCGTTTCAGCTTGTCGATGATCACCTGACGATAGGCCGGGTACATCTGCGACCAGTCATGGTGCGGGCGAAGGTATGGCGTGTGCACCAGAACGTAGAGCGCCTCGCCGCCTTCCGGTGCAACGCTCGGGTCGGTGGCGGCTGGCGCTGCGAGATAGCAGGTCGGATCCGGTGCGGGCTCGCCCCGGCGGTAGATGTAGTCGAACTCTTCCTCCGGATCGCGCGAGAACACGAAGTCGTGGTGAAGCACGTGATCGTAGCGCTTGTTGAGGCCGAGATAGAGCACCACGCCGGAGCAGGCCGGCTCGAAATCTTTTCTCGCGTAATGCTCGCCCACCTCGCCGCCGACGAGCTCGCGATAGGTGCGGATCGAATCCATGTTGGAGATCACGTTGTCATAAGACACGGTTTCGCCATCGGCGAGCACGAGGCCGGTCACGGCGTCCTTCTCGATGTTGAGAGACGCCACGTCGCTGTCGGTCTTGATGCTGGCGCCGAGCTCGGTCGCGAGCTTCGCCAGCGCTTCGGCCACCGCGCGTGTGCCGCCCATGGGATACCACACGCCGTCCGCCGCCTGCATGTGGGCGATGGCGCAGAGCACCGCGGGCGAACCATAAGGCGACGAGCCGACATATTGCGTGAAGTGGTCGAGCATCTGCGCCAGACGCTCGTCCTTCACCTTCGACCGGATGGTGCCGGCGACCGATGAGCCCATGCGCAGGGACAAGACGTCCCGCAGCGTGCCGGGGTTCATGTTGGCCCGGATGTTGATGGTGTCGAACAGGTCCTCCACTGGTTTCCAGAAGAAGAACTTGTTCGAGATCTCGTGGAGATGAGCCGAGATCTCCTGAAAGCGCTTATAGCCCTCGCCGGTGTTCTTGCCGGGCGCGAAACGGTCCATGGCCTCGGCCATGGCGCCGATGTTCTCCTGCAGGTCGATCTGCGTGCCGTCGTCGAAGAAGCAGCGCCATTGCGGATCGAGTCGCACGAGGTCGAGATAGTCGGAGAGGTTACGTCCGGCTTCCGCGAAGATGCGTTCCAGAACCCGCGGCACGGTGAGGATCGTCGGGCCCATGTCGAACCGGAATCCGTCTTCGTGCAGCACCGCCGCCTTGCCGCCGATCCAGGCGTTCTTGTCGTAAAGCGTGACCTTATGGCCGCGGGCGGCCGCAACGCAGGCGGCCGCCAAGCCGCCCAGGCCTCCGCCGATGACTGCAACCGAAGTACCTTGAGCGCTCACGATGTCCTCCCGGAGGGCACAAGCCTATTCTTTCCGAGGCCTGTGTCCAGTTGTGTTGGTTCTAGGAATGGCATGATCCAGTTCAAGGCAGATCACGCAGGTTTGGGCGACGGGCACAGATCATGCGCAGGGACTGCCGCCCTGGCGCCCGGATCACCGGATCGAAGCCGGCCGATTCCAGAAGCGGCTTGATGCGAGCCACGTCGCGGGTGTTGCCACCCCAGAGCAGGTTCTTCAGCCGGTTGACCGCCGAGGCCGCGCCCGATCCCTCGTGAGAGAGGGCTGCAACCAGAAGCCAGCCGCCCGGCTTCAAAGCGCGGAAAATCCGCTGAACGGCCTCCGCGATGACAGCATCGGGCAGGAACATCTGGGGCAGGAAGGCAAGGTCGAATGCCTTGTCTTCAGCTAAGTCCTCCACCCGCTCGCGGCGGATCGCGATGCGATCCGCCAGGCCTGCCTGCCGCACATGCCTCTCGCCGATCTCCGCCGGATGCGGCGCCGGCTCGAGCGCCACGGCGCGCAAGCGGGGGAACTGCCGGCAGAGCGCGATGGACAGGCCCGCGGCGCCCGCGCCCACGTCGAGAAGCGCCGCACCGGGAGCTTCGAGCTTTGGCACGAGGCCGGGCAGGAACTTCAATTTCGGCAGGGCCCGTGTGGTCCAATGCCGGGTCAGGGTGCCCTGCGCTTCGATGATGGCATCGTCGGTATGGGACCAGCCGTCGAGGCTCAGGGTTCCGGTCTTGAGCCTGTTCCGGAAATCCTCGCTCTGCAGCAGCGGCGCGCGCAAAGCGGCCCTGAAGGTCTCCGTTCCCTCAGGCGACGTGAACGGCATCAGGGCAGGCGAGGCCTGCACCCGGCCATCCTTCCATGTGACGAAGCCGAAGGACGCAAGCGCATCGATCAGGCTCTGGACGAGGGCCGGCGGAAGCGACAGCGCCAAGGCCAACTCACCGATCATGGCTGGATGCCCGAGCCGCGCCAGCAGGCCGCACTCGGCGCAAGCCGACAGGGCGCTCGCCGACCAGATGGCTGTGTCTGCCTCCTCGAGCACCTTCAGGACATCATTGCTTCTTCGGAAGGTTGTCGGAATGGGGGGCATGCGCCAGGAGCCAAGGCCGATGGGGCCGAGGCCGAAGCGGTCTCCTCCATGAGACAGAAGGGCATAGGCGCGCCACAGCATGGGAGTCTAGCGGATCGAGGGTGGTGCCTTCATCGAGGCATCCTCGACGAAGGGCGCGGCTGAGCGGATGGCTTCGGTTCATGCGAGGGAGTGAGAAACAGAAACGCGAGCAATCCGATTCGACTCATGGCATGCTCCCTCACAAAGCCGCTTCGCCCAAAGGTGCAACGGCGGGTTCCGGTTCATCGCTTCCGACCTTGCGGTGCTCGCGGTCTTCGAGCAGCAGGCGCGTCGTGATGCGCGCGCCCTCGTAGATCACGGGCAGTCCGCTGCCCGGATGGGTGCCGCCGCCCACGAGATAGACGTTGCGGCCGAAGCGGTTGTGCGGCCGGAAATAGAGCATCTGCGTGAGATTGTGCGCGAGGTTGAAGGTAGCGCCCTCGAAGACCGCAAAATCGTCTTCCCAGCCGCGCGGCGTCACCACGCGCTCATAGCGGATGCGGCTTTCGATGTCCTTGAGGCCGAGCACTTTCAATCGCTCCAACGCGATCCTGCGATAGCGCGGTGCCTCGCGCTCCCAATCGACGTCGCAGCGCAGGTTCGGCACGGGCACCAGCACGTAGAGGCTCGCATGCCCCTTCGGCGCCAGGGACGGGTCGGTCACGCCCGCATGATGCACATAGATCGACGGCTCCTCGGGGAGGATGCCGTTGGTGATCTCATGGATGTTGCGCTCGTATTCCTTCGACAGCAGGATCGTGTGATGGGCAAGGTCGCCGAGATCACCCTCGATGCCGAGATAGAGCATGAAGGTCGAGCAGGAGATCTTGGCGCGATCGAGTTTCTTGTTCTTCCAGCGCGGGCGCATTTCTTCGGGCACGAGGCGGCGCATGGCGTGGCCGAAATCGCCATTCACCACAACCGAGCCCGCCGCAAACCGCTCGCCGGCGGCCTCGACGCCGACGGCTTCGCCGTTCTCGTAGACGATGCGGTCCACGGGCGTGTTCAGCCGGATGTCGACGCCCATCTTGCGAGCGACATTCGCCATGGCGTCCGACACGGCGCCGCAACCGCCCATGGGGTGGAACACGCCGTGCTCGTATTCGAGGAACGACAGGATCGTGAACAGGCTCGGGCACTGGAACGGCGACATGCCGAGGTATTTGGTCTGAAACGAAAAGGCGAGGCGCACGCGCGGATCGGCGAAATAGCGCTTGAGGTCGCTGTCGACGCTTGAGAACGGCCGGAGCTTCGGCAGCGCCGCCAGCATGGCGGGCGAGAAGAGATCCGCCGGGCTCGAAAAGGCCTGTTCCAGAACAGGCTTGAAGGCTTCGAGCTTGTCACGGTTGTCGTCGAGGAAGCGCCGCACGTTTTTCGCATCGGCAGGCGCCAGACGGGCGATCTCCTGCTCGAGGCGTTCGAGGTCATAGGTCGCGCGGATGTCGCCGCCGCCCTCGAAGACGAGGTGGTATTGCGGGTCGAGACGCTTGAGCTCGACATGGTCCTCCAGGCGCTCGCCACAGGCCTCGAAGATGTCCTTCAGGACGCGCGGATACAGGAAGAAGGTGGGGCCGATGTCGAACTTGTAGCCGCCCGGAGCGTGCATCGTCCGGGTGCGGCCGCCGACAGCCGGCTCGCTCTCGAAGATGGTCACCGGAATCCCCTCGCGGGCCAGCAGCATGGCCGACGCCAAGCCGCCTGGGCCGGCCCCGACGATGGCAACATGCGGGGATGGGGAAGATTTCAGCATCGAACAGGTGCCCTCGGCTGCCTTGGGGACAGTGGAGACTTACCTATGGCGGCCCGGCTGTCCGGCCAGACACATATCCACGCGATCACGGAAGGGTGAATATCTTCTCGGACAGGCAAAAAGAAACGTTGTTCCACATATAGAGCGATAGAAGAAAAATTCTTCAGGCTAGTTTTGCCAATAATTCCATATCTCTGAAGTATGAGTGAGGCAGGAAAAAATTTAGTCGCCTTATTCTTGCCTTTTTAAAGATCAGCTTCACTTCCAATCACAATGAAAGGGGAGACTGTCCTTGAAGAATATCCTCGCCCGAGCATCTGCAATGGTGCCACTTCTTTTCATGGCGGCCTGCAATACAACTGCCTCCAACGACCCCACTGTCACGGGATCCATCTCAACGGCCAATATCGAGACAGGCAAAGCCTTTCAGCGCGGCACCGCCTCCTGGTACGGGCCCGGCTTTCATGGCCGTAAAACCGCTAGCGGCGAACGCTTCAACTCCTACGACATGACGGCGGCGCATCGGTCCCTGCCGTTCGGCACCCGGCTCAAAGTCACTAACGAGACCAACGGCCGCTCCGTGGTCGTCCGGGTGAACGACCGTGGGCCTTTCGCCCATCGGCGCATCATCGATCTCGCCAAGGGACCGGCACAGGCTCTCGGCCTGACCTCGTCCGGCGTCGGGTACGTCTCGCTTCATCGGCTCGATTAGGCGGTTCTTAATCCCTTGCGGCGATTCTTGCCCCGATTCGGGACCAAGGGTTGCTTACATGGAATCGAGATCGTCACAGTCGACGAACGTCATCCGCTTTCCGGGCGCGCGCTCGTCGGCTAATCCCCGCCGTGACCAGAAGAGCCTTATGGATGCCGTGTATTCTGCCGGTTCCCTGACGATCGGGGCCGATGATCGGATGACCAAGGCCATGGCCACGCGGCTCACCATCTTCGGTTTCGTCGTGATTGATGAGCTTCAGGCCGACGGCATGCGTCGGCGGCTTCGCCCCTCCGAGGCCTTTCATGCCTCGACGGCTTTGCCCTGGCGCGTATCGAAGCCTTCGGGATCCTACCGAATCGACGACAGTATCCCCGAATCGGACGAGGATGTGTTCGCGGCCCTCCAGGCCTGAGGGACTCGCCTTTCCCAATCAGTGAGCTATGTCCTCATCCGGCCATGGCTCAGGAGAAGGCGATGCACCTGATTCAAATCCTTCTGCCGCTTGCCGACAATGCGGGCCGCCGATTCGACGGCGCAGCCTATGGGCGCGTGCGCTCAGAATTGGCCGAACGATTCGGCGGCATCACAAGCTTCACGCGTGCGCCGGCCGAAGGCGTCTGGAAAGAAGGCGGACACACGGCGCATGATGATATTGTCGTGTTTGAGGTCATGGCGCGCGAGATCGATCACCATTGGTGGGAACGCTACCGCGCTGATCTGGAGCGCCGCTTCGACCAGGAAGCCATTGTGATCCGGGCGATTCGCGTGGAAATGATTTAACTACGGAACTCATGTGGCACGGCTTCGCTTGTTCCATCAAAAAGCGGAGCACTTTTATGTCGAAGCCCCTCGTCGTTTCCATTCCCCACAACCTGGGCCAAGCCGAAGCCATGCGCCGGCTTCAAGGCGGCATGGCGGGTATGAAATCGCAGTTCGGCGACAAGGTCGCGTCCATTCACGAAACCTGGAGCGGAAACCGCATGGATTTTCGCGTCGGCGCCATGGGCCAGAATGTCAGCGGCCATCTTGAAGTCATGCAGGATCAGGTGCGCGTCGAACTGCAGTTGCCGTGGATACTTGCAATGGTTGCAGAGAAGGCAAAGACCTTCATCCAAAAGCAGGGAACGCTCTTGCTTGAAAAGAAGTGACGCCCACTATTCGCATGAATAGCCGTTCACCAAGATGAACGCAGATGGAACCAAACGGTTTCATCTGCGTTGTAAAATCGATTGCGACCGCGACCCTTCGCCGGTGCGCTTCACTAAAGATATCACTTTATTCGCCCCGGACCGGGTTCTTCTGTCCGATCGTGACAACACACCTTTATCTGAGGTTCGCGCTATGCATGAGCGTTTGACGACGCAGTCCTATGCCCTTCGTTCGCCTATCAAAGCCGGTTCAGAAAAGCCTCTCCTGGTCTGTTTTTCTCATCTCCGTTGGGACTTCGTCTGGCAGCGCCCTCAACACCTTCTCAGCCGCGCCGCCAAGCATTACAACGTGGTCATCATCGAAGAGCCGATGTTCAAAGCCGGCGTGACTCCGCATATGGACGTAAGTGAGCGTCCGCAGGGCGTCACGATCGCCGTTCCCATGCTCCCCGAAGGCCTGTCCCACCAGGATATCATCTCCGAGCAGCACGACCTCATTGAAGAAATGATCGGCCGCGAGGCGACGAGCCCGCGGGTATTCTGGTACTACACGCCGATGGCCATGGCCTTCACCAGCGATCTCGAATGCGACCTGTGCATCTACGACAACATGGATGAGCTCTCGCTCTTTCGTGGCGCATCGCAGGAGCTCATCGACCTGGAGAGCGCGTTGTTCTCGCGCTGCGATCTCGTGTTCACCGGCGGAATGAGCCTCTACGAGGCCAAGAAGCATCGCCATCGCAGCGTTCACGGCTTCCCGTCCTCCATCGATTTCAATCATTTCTCGCAAGCCCGCTCCATCGACAAAGATCCGGAGGATCAGGCGCAGATCCCGCATGTGCGCCTCGGCTTCTTCGGTGTGGTCGACGAGCGCATGGATATTGATCTCCTGGCCGAGGTTGCCGACCTGCGCCCCGACTGGCAGTTCGTGATGATCGGCCCGGTGGTGAAGATCGATCCCGCCAGCCTGCCGCAGCGGCCCAACATCCATTGGCTCGGCGGCAAATCCTACAACGAACTGCCGCATTATCTGGCCGGCTGGGACTTGGGCTTCATGAACTTCGCCCTCAACGAGGCGACGAAGTTCATCAGCCCCACCAAGACGCCCGAGTTTCTGGCCGCCGGTGTTCCCGTCGTCTCCACGGCGATCACCGACGTGGTGCGTCCCTACGGCGAGAAGGGTCTCGTCGAGATTGCAAGAAACGCCAAGGAGGTGGTCGCCAAGGTCGAGATCGTTCTAGGCCGTCCGAAGGATCCCTGGCTCGCCAGGGTGGACCGGCACCTTGCCGCCGGCTCCTGGGACAAGACCTGGGGTTCCATGCACAAGCTGATGCTGGATTCGACCGGCGATGCAACGGCCGATCGCCCCGCTTCGTCCCTTCCCGTTTATGCCACCACGCCTGCGGAGTGATCTGGAATGTATGACTGGCTGATTGTCGGCGCCGGCTTTGCGGGCAGCGTTCTGGCGGAACGTCTTGCGAGCGAGCGCAACGAGCGCGTTCTTCTGATCGACCGTCGTCCTCATATCGGCGGCAACGCCTATGACCGGTATGACGAGGACGGATTGCTGATCCACCAATACGGTCCGCATATCTTCCACACCAATTCCAAGCAGATCTTCGACCATCTCTCCAAGTTCACCGAATGGCGCTTCTACGAGCACCGGGTGCTGGCGGAGGTCGACGGCATGCAGGTGCCGATCCCGATCAATCTCGACACGGTCAACAAGCTCTATGGGCTGAACCTCACCTCCGAGCAGCTGCAGGATTGGTTCGCCGAGCGCGCCGAGTCCATCGGCGAGATCAAGACGTCGGAGGACGTGGTGGTCTCCGTGGTCGGCCGCGAACTCTATGAAAAGTTCTTCCGCGGCTACACCCGCAAGCAATGGGGCCTCGATCCGTCCGAGCTCGACAAGTCCGTGACCTCCCGCGTGCCGACCCGCACGAACCGGGATGACCGTTACTTCCCGGACGAGTTCCAGTTCATGCCGAAGCACGGCTACACCCGGATGTTCGAGAAGATGGTGAGCCATCCGAACATCGACATCATGACCCAGACCGAGTACGACGACGTCAAGAATGTCATCCCGCATCGTCGTGTCATCTATTGCGGGCCGATCGACGAGTACTTCAATTTCCAGTTCGGCAAGCTGCCCTATCGCTCCTTGCGCTTCGAGCACGTGACCCTTGATAAGCCTTGGCACCAGTCCGTCGGCGTGGTGAACTTCCCGCAGACCAACGACTACACCCGAGTCACGGAATACAAGCACCTGACCGGTCAGGAGCACGCCAAGACGGCGCTCACCTACGAGTATCCGTCGGCCGAAGGCGACCCCTATTATCCGATTCCGAAGGCGGAGAACCAGGAGCTCTTCAAGAAGTACGAGCGCCTGGCTTTGGCCACCCCCGACGTGTGGTTCGTGGGTCGTCTTGCGACCTACCGCTACTACAACATGGACCAGATCGTCGGCCAAGCGCTCGCCACCTTCCGGCGCATCAACGAGTCCCTGCCGGTCGGTGCGGACACATCGGCCGTCAAGGTCATGTCGTCGCCAGCAGGATTAGTTTCGTAATCAACTGAAAAACATCGAACATTCCGCGCTAAGAACAGTTGACGAACGCTTAGTGAAATAGCTCGGAGTTGCATGATGAAACGATCACTAGAGCTTTGGGGCGGGTTGGAATGTACTGTCGCAAGAGTAGGCGACGACTACCGCGACCAAAGCCTGGAGACCGGTTATCATGATCGCATCGAGGATCTCGATCGCATCGCTGAACTCGGGATCCGCACGCTCCGTCATCCGGTGCTCTGGGAGACAATCTCTCCCGAGAGCCCGGACCGGACGGACTTCTCCTGGCACGATACGCGCCTGCAACGCCTGCAAGAGCTGAACATCCGCGCCATCGCGGGCCTGTGCCATCACGGCAGCGGACCGCGCTATACGAACATGCTCGATCCCGCCTGGCCCGAGCTTCTGGCGCGCCATGCGGCCAATGTGGCGGAGCGCTATCCGCATCTCGATCTCTACACGCCGGTAAATGAGCCGCTCACCACCGCGCGGTTCTCGGGGCTCTATGGCCACTGGTATCCGCACGGAACCAGCTATGAGGCATTCCTCAAGATCCTCGTGACCGAGTGCAAGGCGACCGTTCTGTCCATGCGGGCCATCCGCAAGGTGCGGTCCGATGCGCAACTTGTGCAGACGGACGATATGGGCAAGACCTTCTCGACGCCGATGCTCACCTATCAGGCCGAGCACGAGAACCAGCGCCGTTTCCTGAGCTTCGACCTCCTGTGCGGGATGGTGGATCGCTATCACCCCTGGTGGCAGATCATGATCGATCACGGCGTCGATCAAGCGGATCTCGAACTCTTCCTGGAGGCCGATGCCGCGCCTGACATCATCGGCATCAACCACTACCTCACGAGCGAGCGCTACCTCGATGAGCGCATGCGCCGCTATCCCGAGCATCATTGGGGCGGCAACGGCCGGCATCAATATGCCGATGCGGAAGCGGTTCGCATGCCGCTGCCAGCTGCGGATCTCGGCCCAGCTGCCCGGTTGCGGGAGGTGTGGGAACGCTACAGACGGCCGATTGCTGTCACCGAGGCTCACCATGGCAGCACCCGTGACGACCAGCTTCGCTGGCTCATGGAGGTGTGGAACGACGTCACCACGCTTCGTGACGAGGGCGCCGATATTCGCGCGGTCACCATCTGGTCCCTTTATGGAGCGGTGGACTGGAACAGCCTTCTCACCCGCCGCAACGGCTTCTACGAGCCAGGTCCTTTCGATGTTCGCACAGATGTGCCGCGGCGCACCGCCCTGGCGCATGCCGCCGAAGCGCTGGCCAAGACCGGCACCTTCGATCACCCGGTTCTCGACCGCGCCGGCTGGTGGAAGCGCGACATCCGCTTCTACAAGCGCCCCTCGCGGCAATCCCGATCCTGCTGGCTCGCCGACGAGCCGCGCCAGCTCCTGATCACGGGGGCCACCGGCACTCTCGGTCGAGCCTATTCGCGCCTGTGCGATTTCCGCGGACTCAACCATGCGCTGCTCTCGCGCCAGGACATGGATATCGCCGATCCTAAGACCGTTGCCGAGGCTCTGAAATGCCATCGCCCCTGGGCGGTGATCAACACCGCCGGCTACGTGCGCGTGGCAGAGGCCGAGAACGACCGGAAGGCCTGCTTCCGCGAGAACACCAAAGGCGCCGAGACTCTCGCGAAGGTATGCGCCGATCTCGGCATTCCGCTTGTGACCTTCTCGTCCGATCTCGTTTTCGACGGCTCACTCGACAGGCCGTATGTGGAGAGCGATGAGGTCAACCCGTCCACGGTTTATGGCGAGAGCAAAGCCGAGGCAGAGCGCCGTGTGCTGGAGACTCACAGCGAGGCGCTCATCCTGCGCACGAGCGCCTTCTTCGGCCCCTGGGACCGCTACAACTTCGTCTGGTCCATCCTCAACACCTTGAGCAAGGGAGAAGGGGTGGAGGCCAGCCTCGATGTGGTATCGCCCACCTATGTACCCGATCTCGTGAACACGTCTCTCGATCTGCTGATCGATGGCGGCATGGGCATCTGGCATATGGCCAATATCGGAGAAACCTCCTGGCGGGATCTCGCCGCCATGGCGGCCGAACGAGCGGGGTTCGATTCCAGCCTCGTCACCGATGCGGGCGATCTGCCGGCCCTCAACACGGCGCTGTCGACTGAACGAGGCATTCTCATGCCGCGCCTGGAGAGCGCCCTCGACCGCTTCTTCGCGGAGAACGAAGTGGAATGGTCGGACACCATCATGAAGGTGGCGGCCGAATAACCGTTCCGCTCAGAACCATCGGCAATGGCTGGCCTGGTGCCGGCCATTTCTGTTCAGGCTAGAAATGCAAAGGGCGGTGCAGAGATGTCTGCACCGCCCTTTCTTGCGCATGTACAAAGCGTTTTATGCAGCCGCCTCCGCGGCCCGGACCGCTTCCTCGAGGCGGGCTGCCCGCGATTCGACCGCGAGCTCCACCAGGGCATCCGTGAGCATCGTGGCCGTCGGGTCGGCGAGAGGCGCATCCCGGAGCAGGCGCAGGGTCGTGGCAACCAATCGACCGCGGCCATAGGAGCGCTCGACGCCGAGCGCCACCGGCTTGTGGATCCAGCCGACCACGAGACCGGCGAAGACGCGGGCCTGGAAATCGAGCAGGTTGCAGCCCGAGATCACGAAGTCCGGCAGCACCCGGTCCATGGTCTCGTCGAGCAGCGGCCCGGATGGGAAGCGGGCGAAATGCCCGGCGCGCCGCAGCCAGCCAAAGGACGACGCCCAGTCGCCTGACCACAATGTCCCGTGACGGGGCTGCACCCTGACCGCCTGCCAGTGCGGGAAGAACGGGTAGAGGCTCATGTCGCTCTCGGGCAGCAGCAGGAGCTTGGCGCCGGCGCGCACATGGTCGGCAATCGCCTTGTTGTGCGTGCGGGCGACGACGAGGGTCGATTCCTCGAAGGCGCGGGCGAGGGTGTAACCCAGCGCCCGGAAGTGGTCGCGGATGTCCTCGTCCGGCGACCATACCAGCTCGCGCGCATGAGCCGGCCGGCCGCGCTTGGGGTGGATCGCGATGTCGTGGTGGTTATGCGCGATCACGCGGCCATCGGAGGCGCGCAGATCGAAGTTGATCCGCCTGAGCGAAGGCTCGTCCATCTGCGGCAGCTGGATTTCGACGCGGCCTAGGTCAAACACGTCCGGCGCCTCGATGCGGGGCAGGGGCAGCGTCTGTGTTTCGCCGCCGATTGAGACTTCCAGCGAGCAATCTTCGAGCACGGGCCCGGCACCATGGGCAATGGCAAGGCCGAGGGAGGCCTTCTCGCCGGACCAGTAGGAGGCTCGCTCCCAATTCGGCGCGATCACCGTGTCGGAATTGACGATGGGAAACAGCTCGTGGAACACGCGCGTGTTGCGGCGCATGTCGAGCAGCCCGTTCGATTCCCAGTGGCAATCGTGCAGCTCGGTGATGACGTAGCCCGCGAGGCTGGGCTTGCGTCGCATCGCCTCGATCTCGTACTTCAGCGCGCGGAACTGCTGCCATTGGGCCGCGATCACGAACCGGCGCAGGTCGCCGAAGACGCGGTCCAGGCTCCAGTCCGAGAAGCGGTTCTCGACGCCGTGGGCATACATCACGCCCTCGCCCCAGTCGTGGCCGGTCTCGAACCACCAGGGCTCCTCGCCCTTCTCGTCGCGCAGGTCCTTCGGATAGGGCAGGCCCCAGTTGCCGAACTCCGAGCACATGAGCGGCTCGCGGCCGGTGATCACCGCATCGCCATGGGGCGAGTAGAGCCACGAGGCGCGGCCCGACAGCTCATCGACGAACTGATCCCACTGCTCCCGGTGATCGGGATAGGCGGCATAGAAATGATAATCCGCGATGTCGGATTCCACGTGGAAGCTCGGCGCGAGCGGCGAGTTGTCGACCACGAGGCGCGCGGGGTCGTAGGCCTTGAGCCAGGCGAAAGTGCGCTTGAGCCAGTCGCGGTGATCCGCATCGTTAACGAGGTCGACGCCCCAGTTCTCGTTGATGATCGTCCAGATGACGATGGACGGATGGTTGCAGTCGCGGTCGACGATGCCTTTCAGGAGCTTTTCCTTGCGCCCGCGCGAGCGGTCGGTGGCCATGCCGCCGTTGGGCAGCTCCGTCCAGATGAGCAGGCCCATCCGGTCCGCCACCTCGTAGTAGCGCGGATCCGCCGCCTTGATGTGGCAGCGCAGGCAGTTGAGGCCCATCTCCTTCGCCTTGCGGAACTGGTCCTCCAGGAACTCCACCGACGGCACGGTGCAGATCGTGTCCGGGTAGTAGTCCTGGTCGAGCGCGGAGCGCAGGTAGAGAGGCTCACCGTTGAGGTAGAGTTTGCCGTTGCGGGCCTCGATGGAGCGGAAGCCGAAATTGTCGGCGATCTCGTCCTTCACCTCGCCGTCGCGCATGAGGTGCAGGGTGATCCGATACAGGTTCGGATGATCGGGCGACCAGGCCCGCACGTCATCAAGGGTGAACTCGAACGGCATCGAGGTCACGCCAACTTGTGTCTCATGCATCTCGTCGAGCACCACGTCGCCCGACGGGTCTGTCACCTGGATGCGGATCTGCGTCGCGTCCGTGAGGGGACGCGCGAAGAACACGCCCGAGGTCACGCGGCCGGTGGTCAGGTTGGGCACGAGGCGCACACGGCTCATGTGATCGGAAATGCGGCGCTCGAGATAGACCGACTGCCAGATGCCGGAGAGGGGGCCATACCAGCTCTGCTTGCCGAACGGGATTTCGGCGAAGGGCGAATCCGGGAATTCGGCCGGGTTGTCGGTGGGGCTGTCGACCCGGACCTTGATCTCGTTTGCGCCGGGCTTGAGGTGAGGGGTCACGTCAAAGGAGAAGGGAAGGAAGCCGCCCTCGTTGTGGCCCACGGCCTCGCCGTTCACGAAGACCTTGGTGTTGTGGAAGACAGCGCCGAAGCGGATCCAGACGCTGTCGTGGAGCCACTCCTCCTCCATGTTGATCGTCCGGCGATAAATGCCGATGCCGGCGCGCATGCGCAGGTCCGCGAACTGGGCCTGCCAAGGACTGGGCACCGTGATCTGGCGAACCTCTGCCGGGCCAGCCAGACGGTCGTCGGCCACATGCAAAAATTCCCAAGTCCCGTCCAGACTGATGCGATTGTCCAGCATGATCTCTCCTTGAATCAGAGATTACCCAAGGGTTTCGAAAACGGCGAAAACATGGCTGAGAGCAGCCCGGCGGGGTTCGTTGACCGCCCTGCGACACCTCGTGCACGCACGCTTGCTCGACCCATTGGCCCCTCGTCTCTGACCGTGATTGGCGGCCTGTGTCGGACAACGGGAAAAAGCTTCATTGGATCCAGACGGCAGGAGCGCGCAACGTTAAATGGCCAAGATTGAATCGGGCAGGAACCGCCTCCTGCATCTGGCGTTGCCCTGATAATGCCGAGCCTCGCTGCTCGCCCGATACCGATTCTTTTGAAAGAGGCTGGAAAATGGCTCAAATGATCCCCGACGATCGTACCCGGCAGGGAGGCTCAGGCCGTCCGGTCCTGGGCGTTCTCATCGGCTCGCTCCTGCTCCTCGCCGTGGCCGTCGGCGGCTACATGATCTGGGTTGGATCGACCTCGCCCGACGATCCGGGCACGGACGCCGCCCGCTCGGCTACGACGGGCTCCACCACCGGCTCGTCCAATGCCAATCCCACCAACCGGATTTCGCCGGCGAACCCGGCCTATCCGGCGCCCAATGCCCAGCCTTCGGCCAACGAGGCTCCGAAGCAGTAACGCAGCTTCCCTAAAGTCAGCCGGGCGAGGCGCGAGCCTCCCCGGCTTTTTTGTTGCGCTTGGCCTGCCCTGCGGCGAGTTTTCGCCGTATTGATTCGCGAAGAACCGACCCGCTCAGGCATCGTGCGGAGAACGGAACGGCAGAACGGAAGCATGGGACCGAACCCAGGCTTTCCAGGAATGCGATAGGGTAGATCGAATGACGGGTATTGGCCTCAAGCGGCTCTTCGGGGCCGCCGTTATCGTGCTGGCGATTGCAGCGGGCGGGACGTCGAACGCGCAGCAGGCACAAACTGCTCCCAATCCTCAGACCCAAGCGCCGGCTCAACCGCAGCCTCAGGCCACTCCTGCCCCCGCACAGGCCGCCGCTGCACCCGCTCCAGCCACCATATCGGCGGAAACCAAGGCTGCCCGCGCCAAGCTCGATGGCTACAAGGCCGACCTCGACCAGAAGGAGGCGGCGATCCAGGGTCGGACCATGCCTGACGCGGATCTGCAGAACATCCGTCAGCAGATCGAGCCGATCATTACCGATATCCGCACCGTCGTGGACGAGCAGGCACCAAGGCTCGAGGCCAGCCGGCAGCGCCTGACCCAGCTCGGGCCCAAGCCCGAGAAAGGCCAGCCCGAGGAGAGCGCCGACGTCGCCCGGGACCGCGCGGAGCGCGAGGCAGCCGTCGCGGAACTCGATGAGACCCAGCGCCTCGGCCGCGCCCTGCTGGTGCAGGCCGAGCAGCTGAGCACGCAGATCGGGGACCTGCGTCGGACAGGCTTCACCCGCGCCCTGTTCGAGCAGAGCGACGGCCTGCTCAGCCCAAGCCTCTGGATGGACGTGGTGGAGGCGGTTCCGCGGGAGTTCCGGGCGCTCGGCCTCATCGCCGAGGATGCCCTCGACCAGCTCCGGCGCAGCACGACGCTCGGCGTCCTGCTCCTTCTCGGGCTCGCCATCGGGGCGGCGATCGCGCTCTATGTCGGCCGGCGCTCCATCGCTCCCCGGCTTGTGCGACGCGACCAAGCCATCACCGATCCATCCCGCCGCAGCCGCCTGCTGGCGGCGCTCGGCGTGCTGATCCTGGGAGCAGGCCCGGCCATTGCCGGCAGCTGGATCGTCTGGGTCGCCTTCGACTCCGCCGATATCGTGCCGCCCCGGTTGGAGCAGGTGGGCAGGGCCATCCTGAGCGGTCTGGCCTTCATCGCTTTCGTGCGTGCCCTGATCGACGCCATCCTGGCACCGGATCACACCTCGTGGCGACTGATCCCGGTGCGGGATGCCTCCGCCACCCGAATCATGAGCTTCTCCATCACCCTCGCGACGGTCATGGTCGTCGGCAAGGTGATCGAGGCCTTCAACAAGGCGATTGCAGCCGCCCTGCCGGTCACGGTGATCACCCGGGCGGTTTTCGCGCTCGCAGCGGCTCTTATCTTCGCCGAGTTGCTGCGCCGGTTCGCGGCCCGGGAGACGCAGGACGAAGCATGCCTCGGGCCTTACGTTCCGCAGGAGGTCGATATCGGCGGCCCCCTGCGCAGCCTCGGCTGGTTCATCGTAGCCCTCATCATCGGCAGCGTGGTGGGCGGCTACATCGCCCTGGCGTCGTTCCTGGTCGATCAGGCAGTGGGCATCTCCATCATCATCGCCCTGCTGGTTCTCGGCATCGCCTTCGCCGACGAGTTCATCGGCGGATCCCTGCGCGGCCAGAGCCGGATTGCCACGACGCTGCAGGCCAATACGGGCCTGCGCCGCCGCTCGCTCGAGCAGATCGGCATTCTGGTGAGCGGTGTTGCGCGTCTTGCGCTCATCATCATCGCTGTCCTGCTCGTGCTGCTGCCCTGGGGCATCGACTCGGCCGATGTGACGGGCTCGCTCAGGGCGCTCTTCTTCGGCTTCAACGTCGGCGAGGTCACCATCTCCCTGTCGTCGATCCTGATTGCGGCGGCGCTCTTTGCCGGGGGCTTCGCCGTCACGCGGATCATCCAGCGCTGGCTCAACAACACGTTCCTGCCGGCGACCGAACTCGATGCGGGCCTGCGCAACTCGATCAGCACGGCGGCGGGCTATGTGGGCATCATCGTCGCGGGCGTGATGGCCTTCACCTATCTGGGCTTGAGCCTGGAGCGGGTGACTATCGTGGCCGGCGCTCTCTCGGTCGGTATCGGTTTCGGCCTGCAATCCATCGTCAACAACTTCATTTCAGGCCTCATCCTGCTCTGGGAACGTCCGATCCGCGTCGGCGATCTCGTGGTCGTCGGCGATGGCGAGGGCTATGTGCGCCGGATCAACGTGCGCTCGACGGAGATCCAGGCCTTCGATCGCTCGACGATCATCGTGCCGAACTCGAACCTGATCTCCGGCATCGTGCGCAATCGCGTGCGCAACGACCGCGTCGGGCGCGTGCTCGTCTCGGTTCCGGTGCCCCGTGCGTCCGACCCGGATCAGGTGGCGGAGATCATGCGCAAGGGGGCGTTGGCCCACCGGGAGGTGATGAGCGAGCCCAATCCGCGCGTCCTGTTCAAGAAGGTCACCGAGAACACCATCGATTTTGACCTCGTCTGCTTCGTTGACGACATCGATGCGGCCGGGCGGGTGTCGAGCGAGCTCTATTTCGAGATCTTCCGCGGCCTGCGCAAAGCCGGCATCGGAGCGCCGGCGCCTGCGCCGGCTCCCGAGCCTGAGGAAGCCCCGGAGGACAAAGCCTCAAAATCAGACGAGAAGGAGGATGAAGCCTTAACCCTTCTCAAGGATAAGACGCCTGCATGAAGCGTCTCATCCTCATCAGCCTGTCCGCCCTCGCCGTGGCCGCCTGCCAGAGCGAGAAGCCCGTCACCCGGGGCCAGACCCCGAGCTTCTACGTCTCCATGGCGAAAGCCGGAGCGGAAGTGGATGCCGCCATGGCGCGCGACATGATCAGCGCCTATCGCGGCAACAACGGCCTGCGGCCGCTGGCGCTCGATCCGGATCTCCAGGCCGCAGCCCAGGCGGAAGCCGACGCCATGGCGCGGGCCGACAAACCGAGTTCCGCCGACAGCTTCAAGGCACGGCTTGCCTCCACGGGCTTTGCCCAGCCGGCCGCAAACCTCTCCGCCGGCTATCACACCCTGGCCGAGGCCTTCTCCGGCTGGCGCGAGAGCCCGTCGCACAACCGGGTGCTGCTTGACTCGAGAGCGACCCGGATCGGCATCGCCACGGCCTATGCGCCCAACTCCAAGTACAAGGTCTACTGGGCGTTGGCTGTCGCGGCCGACAAGCGCTGATTGCTTGTTGACGCAGCTCGGCTGTAATCCTATAGCGGCTGCCATGGTTATGACCCGTCAGCGCTCCTCACGACGCCGCGCCTTCTTCAAGGCCGGTTCGGTGACGCGCGTCT
This sequence comes from Microvirga soli, assembly GCF_016734765.1. Classification (GTDB taxonomy): domain Bacteria; phylum Pseudomonadota; class Alphaproteobacteria; order Rhizobiales; family Beijerinckiaceae; genus Microvirga; species Microvirga soli. Next base: position 128,769 of record NZ_JAERQE010000002.1, read on the forward strand.
GAGGCATAGCCCTCGTCGACTGCCGCAACTGGCCGCTGGAGCGGTCGGTCCGTAGGCGGTCTGAGCCTCCAGCTCTTCATAACGGAGGCTCCTATGTATGTTCATCCCGCTTTCAAAACCGATATCGAGACGAGTAAAGCGTTTCTGGCCGAACGAGGGTTTGGAACGCTTATCGTTCCAGGTCCCGGCACGCCGGTGGCGGTCCATGTGCCGTTTCTTTTCCAGACCAATGAAAGAGGCGGGTTGATTGAGCTGCATGTCGCTCGCGCCAACCCCATTCACGAAGTCGTTGCCGCTCACCCTCAGGTTCTTCTCGTCTGCACAGGGCCTGATGCCTATGTGTCGCCGGATTGGTATGGCTCGCCCAATCAGGTTCCAACTTGGAACTACATCGCCGTTCACGCCACCGGGCGTGCTCAGCTCATGGAAAAGGACTGGCTTCCGGCTCATTTGGATCGGCTGTCTGCAAAGTTTGAGGCGTGGTTGCGGAAGATGCCCTGGACTTCCGAAAAGGTTGACCCTCACCGCCTCGCAGCCATGATGAATGCCATCGTTGGCCTCACGATTGAGGTGGATACTGTTGAGGGGAACTGGAAGCTCGGGCAGCACAAAGGATTGAGCGATCACCAAGGAGCGGTGGCGGGCCTGCGGACCACGACGGATCCTGCCTCAATAGCCGTGGCCGCTCTCATGGACCGGGAACGTGGCATCACCAGTTGCTGATCCACCAACTGCCTCTGACGGTGAGATCCGCAGGGCATTTCAGCAACTCCTTGCCTGGTGCAACAAGGGAGCAGTCCGGAACTTAACCCATGTTAGCGGGCTTTAGCTTGAGGAACTCTCAAGCTTTACGAGTGCGCGTTTTTTTAACATGCCGGACTACGACCCGAAATTGGGCAGGCAAGTGCCCCCGCCGCCAGCGACAGGACGGGAACAGGAAGTCGGTCCCGGGCAGGATAACACGTTGGCCAAGGAAGCCAGGAAAGCGGCCGCGCACGAGCCCGATCCTCACCATCCTGACGATGCCATCGCCGAGGTGAAGCCCAGCATCGGCCGGGAGCTCTATGCGCTTTTCCGCGACATGCTCCGGGGCCGGAAGGGCTGGCCCATGCTGCGGCTGTCCGTGGCCATCCTCATGGTCCTCATCGGCAACATGTTCGGTCAGGTGCGGCTCAACCAGTGGAACGGCGCCTTCTTCGACGCGGTGGAAAAGCGCGCCACCTCGGCGTTCTTCGACCAGCTCCTCGTCTTCATCGTGATTGTTGTGGTTCTGCTGGCCTTGGTGGTGGCCCAGACCTGGCTGCAGGAGCGCCTCAAGATCCGCCTCCGGGAGCGGCTCACCCAGGTTCTGCTCGATCTCTGGCTGAAGCCCAACCATGCCTACCAGCTCGGCTTCATGGGCAAGAGCGGGGCGCAGCCCGATCAGCGCATGCAGGAGGATTGCCGCCTCTTCTCCGAGCTCTCGACGGAGCTCGGGGTCGGCATGCTGCAGGCGCTTCTGCTGCTCGTCAGCTTCATCGGCGTGCTGTGGGGCCTGTCCAGCCCCGTCACCTTCACGATTGCGGGCAACGCCATCACGATCCCCGGCTACATGGTATGGGTTGCCCTGGGCTATGCGGGCATCGGGTCGGGCCTCACCTGGCTCGTCGGCCGGCCGCTGATCCGGCTCAACACCGAACGCTACGCCCGCGAGGCGGAGCTGCGCTATGCGCTCGTGCGCGTGAACGAGAGCGCCGAGAGCGTAGCGCTCTACAACGGCGAGCCGGACGAGCGCCGCAGCCTGGACGAGTTCGTGGAAGCCGTCCTCAAGGCCTCGCGGCGCCTCTCCAGTGGCTTGGCCCGGCTCACCTGGATCACATCGGGCTATGGCTGGCTCGCCATCGTGGTGCCGATCCTGGCGGCAGCACCCGATTATTTCGCCGGACGCCTCTCGTTCGGCGAGATGATGATGGTGGTGGGCGCCTTCAATCAGGTGCAGTCGGCCCTGCGCTACTTCGTCGACAATTTCCCGAAGATCGCCGACTGGCGCTCGGCGGTGCTGCGCGTGGCCACCTTCCGGCAGGCGGCCCTGGCTCTCGACGAAGTCGCGGCCGAGAGCCGCCGCATCGACATCGCCCCGCATCCTCAGGGCTGGCTCAGCTTCGAGAGTGTGTCGATCGCGCTGAGCGACGGCAGCATCCTGATCGAGGATGCCACCGCCGAGATCAAGCCCGGCGAGCGCGTGCTGATCATGGGCGAATCGGGCGCCGGCAAGAGCACGCTCTTTCGCGCCATCTCCGGCCTCTGGCCCTGGGGCTCCGGCAAGGTCCGCGTTCCGAAGCCCGAGCAGATGATGTTCCTGCCGCAGCGCCCCTACCTGCCCTTGGGAACCCTGCGGGCGGCCATCAGCTATCCGGCTTCGCCCGACACCTTTGACGATGCGGACGTGCGCGCGGCGCTTGAGCGCTGCGGATTGGGCGAATTCCTCGACATGCTCGACCGGCACGAGCGCTGGGACCGCAGCCTGTCCCTCGGTCAGCAGCAGCGGGTGGCTTTCGCCCGGGTGATCCTGCACAAGCCGCAATGGGTGTTCATGGACGAGGCAACCTCCGCTTTGGAGGAGGACAACCAAGCCTCCATGCTGGCGCTGTTCGAGAACGAGCTGAAGGGCGCAAGCGTCCTGTCCATCGGGCACCGTCCGGGCCTGGAGGAGTTCCACACCCGCACCCTGCACATCCGCAAGACCAGCGAGGGCGCCGTTCTTCTCGCGCGGCCGGTGCGTCACTCGAGGCCGAAGCTGGGACCGAAATGGATCGGCCGCTTCCGGCGGAGGCTGCGGCCGGCTCATGCCCACGAGGGATGACACGATGCGGGCGGCATGGTCCGGAGGTACGCAACTCTCTATCGTGAGCGGAGTTTCCGTCCTAAGGTTCGTTCCCATGGCAGAGTCATCCCTATGCGGCTGATCAGGCTCTACATCCGTGTTCTCGGCGAGCTCGGGTCCGATCTCCGGATCGGCGCCGTGCTCGCATTGGCCAATGTGGCGCTGGCGATTTCCGCCTTCGCAGAGCCGATCCTGTTCGGCCGCATCATCGACGTGCTCACCCGCGGCCAGCTGCCCAATACGCCGCCCGTGACCTTCGGTGTCCTGATGCCGCTCATCCTGGCCTGGGTGGCCTTCGGCATGTTTTCCATCGGGGCAGGCGCCCTCGTGGCGCTCCATGCAGACCGGCTCGCCCATCGCCGGCGCCTCGCCGTGGTGGCGAATTACTTCGAGCACGTGCTCGAACTGCCGCTTGCCTTCCACACCTCCACTCATTCGGGCCGCGTCCTGAAGGTGATGCTGGACGGCTCGGGCGCCATGTCCTGGCTGTGGCTCGGCTTCTTCCGCGAGCACATGTCGGCTTTGATTGCACTCGTGGTGCTGCTGCCGCTCACCGTATTCCTGAACTGGCGCCTCGGTATCCTGCTCGTCGCGCTCGTCGCCGTGTTCGCGGTGCTGACCGCCGTCGTCCTGCGCAAGACCGAAACCCTGCAGGGCTCCGTCGAGCGCTACCACTCGAATCTCGCGGAGCATGCTTCTGACGCGCTCGGCAATGTGCCGGTCATTCAATCCTTCACCCGCGTCGAGGCCGAGACGCGCTCGCTCAGAACCATCATCAACCAGCTGCTCCAGGCACAGAATCCCGTTCTGTCCTGGTGGGCGCTCGCCGCCGTCGCGTCGCGGGCGTCGGCCACCATCACGGTCACGGCGATCTTCCTGCTCGGCACGTGGCTGCACCTGAACGGGCTCGCCACCATCGGCGAGATCGTCATGTTCATGAGCATGGCCACCATGCTGATCGGGCGCCTCGAGCAGGCCGTGAGCTTCATCAACCAGCTCTTCATGCAGGCGCCGAAGCTGCAGGAATTCTTCGAGATTCTGGACACGGCGCCGGTGGTGCACGACCGTCCGAACGCCCAGAACGTGCCGCGCTACGGGGGCGACGTGGTTTTCGACAATGTGAGCTTCTCCTATGACGGCAAGCGCTCCGCCGTGCAGGACGTCTCCTTCACCGTCCATGAAGGCGAGAACGTCGCGCTGGTGGGTGCCACCGGGTCCGGCAAGTCGACGACGCTCGGTCTCCTGCACCGCGCCTTCGATCCGCAATCGGGCAGCATCCGCATCGACGGGCTCGACATCCGCGACGTGACGCTCTCGTCGCTCCGCCGCAACATCGGTGTGGTGTTCCAGGAGCCCATGCTGTTCGCCCGCACCATCCGTGAGAACCTGCAGGTCGGCCGGCCCGATGCGACGGATGCTGAGATGATCGAGGCGCTGGAGCGGGCACAGGCCATCGAGTTCATCGCGCGGCAATCCGACGGTCTCGACACTGTGATCGGCGAGCGCGGGCGCTCCCTGTCGGGCGGCGAGCGCCAGCGCCTGTCGATTGCCCGCGCGCTCCTGAAGAACCCGCCGATCCTCATTCTCGACGAGGCCACGAGCGCGTTGGACGCCGCCACCGAGCGCAAGCTGCAGATGGCGCTCGACGAGGTCATGAAAGGCCGCACCACCTTTGTGATCGCGCACCGCCTCGCCACGATCCGCAATGCCAACCGCATCCTCGTGTTCGATCAGGGGCGCGTCATCGAAAGTGGCACCTTCGACGAACTCGTGGCGACAAGCGGACGCTTCGCGGAGCTTGCCAGGGCACAGTTCATGGCTCCCGACGAGCCGCCGCCGAAGCGCGTGAAGGTGTCGGCACACGCATGAGCCAGACCTTCGATCCCAGTACGCCCGGCACCCGCCACCGCACCAACGGCATCACGCTTCATGCCATCGAGGCAGGGCCGGAGGACGGTCCACTCGTCATCCTGCTCCACGGCTTTCCCGAGTTCTGGTGGGGATGGCGCTACCAGATCGGGCCGCTGGCTGACGCAGGCTTTTGCGTGCTCGTGCCCGACCAGCGCGGTTACAATCTCAGCGACAAGCCGGAGGGCCGGCGGGCCTACGATCTCGACATGCTGGCGAAGGACGTCGTCGGGTTGGCCGATGCTCTCGGCCGGCAGACCTTTTCCCTGGTCGGCCACGACTGGGGCGGGCTGGCGGCCTGGTGGACGGCCTCGCGTTATCCGGACCGCGTGAAGAGCCTCGGCATCCTCAACGCGCCTCATCCCCATGTGGCCGGCGCCTATATGCGCTCCCATCCGAGCCAGATGATGCGAAGCCTCTATGTGGGCTTCTTCCAGATCCCGTTCCTGCCTGAAACGATGCTCTCGGCCAATGGCCACCGCAGCCTCAAGGATGCACTCCAGCGCACAAGCCGCCGGGGCACGTTCTCGGATGACGATATCGCGGCTTACGAGAAAGCATGGTCGCAGCCCGGCGCACTCACGGCGATGCTGAACTGGTATCGTGCGCTGCCGTTCAAGCCCAGCATGAAGGATGCGACGGTGCGCGCGCCCACGCTGGTGATCTGGGGCAGCCGGGACCGCTTCCTGGAAAAGGGGCTGGCGGAGGCGAGCCTTGCGTTGTGCGAGAAAGGCAGCATCCGCTGGATCGAGAGCGCCACCCATTGGGTTCAGCACGAGGAGCCGGAGGCGGTCAACGCGGCGCTGGTGGAGTTTTTGAAGGCCTGACCCTCATTCCGCCCTCGTCCGCACCAGCGACAGCGGCGTGATCCTCACGGCCATGATCCGGTTGCGGGACTTGCGCAGCACCTGGAAGCGGAAGCCGTGGAAGGTGAAGATCTGGCCCGTGTCGGGAATGGCCTGCGCCTCGTGGATCACGAGGCCCGCGATGGTGGTGGCTTCCTCGTCCGGCAGGTTCCAGTCCATGGCGCGGTTGAGGTCGCGGATCGGCACGGAACCGTCCACGTTCACCGAGCCGTTGGGTTGCGGCCGCACGCCCTGCACGGAGAGATCGTGCTCGTCCTTGATGTCGCCGACGATCTCCTCGAGGATGTCCTCGAGGGTGATGAGACCCATCACCTCGCCGTACTCGTCGACCACGAGGGCGAAGTGCGTTTTCTTGGCGAGGAAGGCCTTCAGCTGATCGCGCAGCGACGTGGTGTCCGGCACGAACCAGGTTTCCAGCGCAATCGCCTCGACCTTCAGTTTGCTCGCATCACCGCCGACTGCATCCAGCGCCCGCAGCAGGTCCTTGGCATGCAGCACGCCGACGATGTTCTCCTGGCTCTCGCGCCACAGCGGCATGCGCGTATAGGGCGAGGACAGCACCTCGCGCACGATCTCTTCCGACGACAGGTCCGCGTTGATCGTACGCATCTTGGTGCGGTGGACCATCACCTCCGAGACGCTCAGGTCCTTGAGATCGAGGAGGCCGCCCAGCATGTCGCGGTCGGCCTTGGCGACGCCGCCCTCCTTGTGCAGCAGGGCCACCTGACCGCGGATCTCTTCGGATGCCGAGAGGATCGGCGTGTTCTCGCCGATCCGGATGCCGAAGGGCCGCAGCATGAGGCGCGCGATGCGCTCGACCGTGATGGCGAGCGGCCCCAGTAGGGCCACGGCCCAGGACATAGGGCGCGAGAGGACGAGCGACACGGTCTCGGGCGAGGAGATGGCGAGCGTCTTGGGCAGCACCTCGGCGAACACGATCACCAGGATCGACATGATGATCGTGGCGTAGATCGCACCGCCATCGCCGAAGATCGCCACAAGCACGCTGGTGGCAAAGGCCGAGACGCCGATATTGACGATGTTGTTGCCGATCAGCACCGTGCCGATGAAGCGCTCGCGCATTTCGAGCAGTCGGTTCACGAGCTTTGCGCGCCTGTCACCGGTCTTTTCCAGCACCAGCATGCGGGAGCGGGAGGCTGCTGTGAAGGCCGTCTCGCTCGCCGAGAAGAAGGCCGAGAGCAGCAGGCAGAAAACGACGAAAGCCGCTGCAAGCCAGAGATTGCCGGATGATTCTTCGACCATGATCGTTACGCGCTGATCTCGCCTGTCAGGAACCTGCGAACCTCGTCGGCCGCGATGCCGGGCGCGATGAAGCTCTGGCCGATGCCCCGCGCCAGGATGAAGGTGAGGGCGCCGCCTTTGACCTTCTTGTCCTGAGCCATGGCGTCGAGCAATTCGTCGACCGTGCCGCAGCCGCCCGGAACCTGGGACAGACGTGTGGGAAGCCCCACGGCTTTCAGATGAGCCTCGACGCGCTCCGCATCCGCCATCGGGCAGAGGCCGAGGGACGCGGAGAAGCGGAAGGCAAGCGCCAAGCCGATGGCCACGCCCTCGCCATGGACAAGGCGCGCGGAATCGTAGGCCGTGATCTTTTCCAGCGCGTGGCCGAAGGTGTGGCCGAGATTGAGCAGCGCGCGGTCGCCGTTCTCGTGCTCGTCGCGCACCACGACAGCCGCCTTGGCGCGGCAGCTCTGCGCCACGGCCTCGTCGCGTTCATGGCCGCCGGCAAACACGCCCTGCCAGTTGGCCTCGCACCAGGCGAAGAAACGCGCGTCGTCGATGAGGCCGTACTTCACCACCTCCGCATAGCCGGCACGCATCTCGCGCAACGGCAGCGTATCGAGCAGCGCCGTGTCGGCGATGACGAGGCTCGGCTGATGGAAGGCGCCGACAAGGTTCTTGCCGTGGCGCGAGTTGATGCCGGTCTTGCCGCCAACAGAAGAATCCACCTGGGAGAGCAGACTGGTGGGCACCTGCACGAAGCGCACGCCCCGGCGCACCACAGCGGCGGCAAAGCCCGCAAGATCGCCGATCACGCCGCCGCCGAGCGCCACCACGAGATCGCCGCGCTCGATTTTCGCGGCCAGCACCGCATCGCAGACCCACTCCAGGCTGGCATAGGACTTGGTGGCCTCGCCGGGAGGCAGGGTGATCACGCAGACCCGCAACCCTTGAGCTTCTAGAGAAGCCGTGAGCGCAGAGGCATAGAGCGGGCCGACATGCTCGTCCGTCACGATGGCGGCGGCACGGGCTCCGAGTGCTGCAATGCGCGTGCCTGCGGACTCGATCAGGCCGCGCCCGACCAGGATGTCGTAGGCCCTGTCGCCGAGTGGAACCGGCACAGTAATTGGGGAATGGCTGTCCATTCTAGCCGATGAAAGCGTCATGTCCGGGCGCTCTCCTGCCGGTCGTGCTCGAACCAGTCACGCAGGGCCTTGACGAGTTCGCTCACCACCTTGTCATGCGGGGCCTCATGGGAATCCACCGTGATGTCGGCCGTGGCATAGACCGGGTAGCGCAGGTCCATGAGGCGGCGCATGGTGCCCTCAGGGTCGGGATTCTGCAGCAGGGGGCGGGTCGAGCGCTTGCGCACCCGGCGCATGAGAACGTCGAGATCGGCCTTGAGCCAGACCGAGACTGCCTGCTCGGCGATCCGCCGGCGGGTCTCCTCGTTCATGAAGGCGCCGCCGCCGGTAGCCAGCACGATGGGCCCCTCCTGCAGGAGGCGGGCGATCACGCGGCGCTCGCCGTCGCGAAAGTGCTCCTCGCCATGGATGGCGAAGATCTCGGGGATCGTCATGCCGGCCGCCGCCTCGATCTCGTGATCGGCGTCACGGAAAGGCAGCTTGAGCGACTGCGCGAGCCTGCGGCCCACGGTGCTCTTTCCGGCGCCCATGAGGCCGACGAGCACGAGCGATCGCGTGCCGAGCAGGCGGCTGATGGGATGGCCGCGCTGGCTTGCCTGGTCTTGCCCGCCTGCTTCATCGAGCGAATTGAAGCGGCTGATTTTGTTCATAGCTCCATGTCCTAGCACGGGCGCGGCGGCCTGTCACAAGGGCGTTACCCTCGGGTCCTCCGAAACTTAACCGACCACAGGGGGTTGCCTTCCGGACCTTGGCATGGTTCTAGCGGGTTAACACTTTAAGAGGCTCAGGTGCCCACGCTCTTTCGGTTTCTCCTCGTTGTCGCCATTCTCGCGGGCCTTGGCTTTGCCGCCATGTTTGCCCTGGCGACCCTTGTCGATCCCGACCCGCGCGAGATCAACGTTCCGGTTCAGACCAGCCGTCCGCCCTCGTCTTCATGAGCGGCGCCCGCCACGCCAGCCTCTTCCTCGACATGCTCGCCGCCGAGCGCGGCGCCTCCAAGAACACGCTCGATGCCTACCGGCGCGATCTTGACGATTACCTGAGCTTCCTCGCCGAAGCCGGCGCCCAGCCCGACAGCGCCACCTCCACGACCATTCGGGGCTTCATGGCGAGCCTGGAGGAGCGGGGCCTCAAGGCGTCGTCTGCGGCCCGCCGGCTTTCGGCCGTGCGCCAGTTCCACAAGTTCCTCTATGTGGAGGGTTATGCCCCGGCCGACCCGACAGCCGCCGTGTCGGCGCCCAAGCGCGGCAGGGTACTGCCGAAGGTGCTCTCCGTCGCCGAGGTCGACCGCCTGCTGCATGTCGCGTCCGAGGGCATCGCGCATCCGCAGGCCACGCAGCCGGAGCGCCTGCGCGCCGCGCGCATGACCTGCCTGCTGGAACTGCTCTACGCCACGGGTCTGCGCGTCTCCGAGCTGATCGCCCTGCCCAAAAGCGCCGCCAAGACCCGCGACCGCTTTCTCGTGGTGCGTGGCAAGGGCGCCAAGGAGCGGCTGGTGCCGCTGACCGATGCGGCCAAACAGGCCGCCAACACCTACCTCGCCCTGCTGGAAGAGCAGAAGAAGGCCACGGGCCCCTGGCTATTCCCGGCCGACAGCGAGAGCGGCCACCTGACCCGCCAGGCCTTCGCCCGCGACCTGAAGGCGGTGGCCGGCGCCGCGGGGCTGCGCGCCGACAAGGTCAGCCCCCACGTGCTCCGCCACGCCTTCGCCAGCCACCTGCTCCAGAACGGGGCCGACCTGCGCGTGGTGCAGGAACTCCTGGGCCATTCCGACATCTCGACCACGCAGATCTACACCCACGTGCTCGACGAGCGCCTGAAGAGCATGGTGCGGGACCTGCATCCTCTGGCGGAGGGTGGGGAGGGGTAGTCGCGTTTTCCCGTCATCACCGGCCTTGTGCCGGTGATCCCGATTGGACAAAACGCTGAGCCTCACTGCATCGAGATGGTCGGGACGAGCCCGGCCATGACGAAGAGGGTGTCATCCCCGGCGAGCAAAGCGAGGGAAGGGGACCCACGACTGGGTGCAGCGCTATGGATTCCCTTTTCGCTCCGCTGACGCTTCGTCCGGGAATGACACTGAAGGCGAATCTCACCGCCGCTTCAGCAGAAACACCGCCTGCTCGCCGAGCAGGTTCCACACCCACCAGGGCAGGGTGACGCGCATAGGCTGGCCGCCGGCGTTGAGCGCCACGGCCTTCTCCATCTGGGCGCCGACGTCGCGGCAGAGTTCCACGAAGTCGCGGATGGTGCAGAAGTGGATGTTGGGCGTGTCGTACCAGGAATAGGGCAGGTTCTCGGTCATGGGCATCCGGCCCCGGACGCCGAGGTCGATGCGCACGCGCCAGTGTCCGAAATTGGGGAAGGACACGATGGCCCGGCGGCCGATGCGCAACAGATGCTCGAGCACCACCTTGGGCTGGCGCGTGGCCTGGATCGTCTGCGACAGGATCACGTAGTCGAAGGCGTCGTCCGGGTAATCGGCAAGGTCCGTGTCCGCATCACCCTGGATCACCGGAAGGCCCTTGGCGAGGCACGCGGCCACGCCCTCGCGCGAAATCTCGATGCCGCGCCCGTCGACCCCCTTGCGGTCGCGCAGGAGCGAGAGCAGAGCCCCGTCCCCGCAGCCGACATCGAGCACGCGGGAGCCGGGCTCCACCATGTCGGTGACCATCAGGAAGTCGAGGCGGTGGCCGCTTGCCGTGTCGGTGAGAGGCAGGGTGCCGGGCAGGCTCATGCGATCCCCCGCACCCGCGCGGCCGCATCGATGAAGCCGCGGGCGGCCGCGAACATCTCGGGCTCCTCGAGCAGGAAGGCGTCGTGCCCCTTGTCGCTCTCCACTTCCACGAAGGCGACGGACGCTGCTGCTGCGTTCAGCGCATGGACGATGGCGCGCGAGTCTGACGTTGGGAACAGCCAGTCGGAGGTGAACGAGATCACGCAGAAGCGCGTCGGCGTGCCCTTGAAGGCTTTCGCCAGCGAGCCGCCATGCTCGGCCGCGATGTCGAAATAATCCATCGCCCGGGTGACATAGAGATACGAATTGGCGTCGAAGCGCTCGACGAAGGCGATGCCCTGGTAGCGCAGGTAGCTCTCGATCTGGAAATCCGCATCGAAGGAGAAAGTGGGGGCGGCCCGGTCCTGGAAGTTGCGCCCGAACTTCCGGTGCAGGGCCACTTCTGACAGATACGTGATGTGCGCGCCCATGCGGGCGACGGCGAGCCCCTTGGAAGGGCGCGTGCCCTCGTTCAGGTAGCGCCCGCCGCGCCATTCCGGATCGGCCATCACGGCCTGGCGGCCGACCTCGTGGAAGGCGATATTCTGGGCCGAGTGGCGCGCGGCGGTGGCAATGGGAAGCGCCGAAAACACCCGGTCCGGATAGCTCACCGCCCATTGCAGCACCTGCATGCCGCCCATGGAGCCGCCGACCACGCAGAACAGCTTCTCGATACCGAGCCGGTCGATGAGGGCGGCCTGCGCTCGTACCATGTCGGGCACGGTCACGACCGGGAAGTCGAGGGCGTAGGGCTGGCCCGTCGCCGGGTTGATGGAGGCCGGGCCCGTGGTGCCCATGCAGCCGCCGATCACGTTGGCGCAGATCACGAAGAAACGGTTGGTATCCACCGGCCGGCCGGGCCCGACCATGGTCAGCCACCAGCCGGGCTTGCCCGTAACGGGATTGTCATTCGCCACGTGCTGGTCGCCGGTGAGCGCATGGCAGATCAGCACCGCGTTGGACTTAGTCTCATTGAGCGTCCCGTAGGTCTGATAGGCGATCTGCCAGGGCGCGAGCGCGATGCCCGCATCCATCATCAGGGGCTCATCCTGGCCAAAGCGCATCACGAGGCTCGACGGGTCGTCGACCTGGCTTCGCGGTTCGGAGACAAGGGGAGCAAAGGACATGTTGTCAGCGGAAACGTTCGTTCTTTCGAACAATCGGTACTGCGGGGAGGCGGTTGCGTCAACGAACATAACGTCTCGGCGGATGGCTCAGGGTGCCATTCCCGGTGGCCGTAGGTCGGGAAGGGGATCCACGATCAGGCACTGCGCCATGGATTCACTTCCCCTGCGCTGCGCTCCGGCCGGGAATGACACTTCCGTTCCTGCCATGCCTTCCCTCATTCGCACTATGATCGCCCCGGACGGCGGAGCCGATCCGGGATCGGGTGAAGGATGAGGCGCGAGTTTTCCCCTCCCCCCTCTGCGGGGGAGGGTGGCGAACGGAGTGAGCCGGGAGAGGGGCAGTCATCGAACGAACTCGGCCCCTCTCCCGACCTGCTGCGCAGGCCACCCTCTCCCGCACAGGGGAGAGGGAAAGAGTGCGCATGTTCTGACTTTGTTCTTGACAATCATCCTAAGCTCGGCTATAGCTAGAGACATCCTCGTCCAATGAGGGGCGCGCTCGCGAGGCGTCGCAGATGCGGGGCAAGGAGCGGTCCCGCCGCAGGCCTCGCACGCCTGTGATCGCGGGTGGCCGATCCTGGCATGCCTCCAGGTCCGCTGAAACAAACCGCGCGTGACGAGCAGTCTGGCTCTCACTTCTCACCATCACATCGAGTCAGGCTGCCCGACGCGCCACCCTCGATCAACCTTCAGGCTCGCAGCTCACGCTGCGGGCCCCAAGGTGCTGGCTCAAACCCGTCGCGCAATCAGAGATGACAAGCCCGGCCAAAACCGCCAAAGAAAAGCCTCTCCCTTGAGGATCCCTGCCCATGACCGCCGAGAAGCCCGCGCCAGCCCTTGCCGAACTCCGCCAGGAGATCGACCGCATTGACGAGGCGATGCACCGGCTGCTCATGGAGCGCGGCACCATCATCGACCGTCTGATCGCCTCCAAGAAGGCCTCGAAGACCGGCATCGCGTCCGCCTTCCGCCCCGGCCGCGAGGCCTCGATGATGAAGGCGCTGGCCGAACGCCACGAGGGCCTGCTGCCGCTCGACACGGTGGAGAGCATCTGGCGGGTGATCATCGGCACCTTCACCTATGTGCAGTCGAATTATTCCGTCCATGCGGACGTGTCCGGGGGCGATGCGCCCATGCGGGATTCGGCCCGGTTCCATTTCGGCTTCACGGTGCCGTACGTCACGCATCCCAGCGCCGCTGCGGTGATCGAGGCGGTGGCCTCCTCCGGGGGCGATCTCGGCATCTTCCGCCTCGACCAGGGGGCGACGAGCGGCGCCTGGTGGCGCACGCTCGCCGACCGCGACCGCCCGAAGGTCATCGCCCGCCTGCCCTTCATCGAGCGGCCCGATCATCCGGCCGGCACGCCCGTTTTCGTCATCTCGAAGCCGCTGGTGGATGCGGCCGTGCACGACGTGGTGCTCTATGCCGCCCAGTTCGAGCGCTGGCACCGGGGCGCCAACGAGGCGCTCGTCCGCCTCGGCGGCGAAGTGGTGGCGAGCGCCGCCGACGCCCATGGCCTGTCGGAGCTCATCGCCGTGCCCGGCACCGTCGCGCCCGCACAACTGCACGAAACCCTCACGAAGGCAGGTGCGAGTCTGGCCCAACTTGCCGAGGTCGGCAGCCATGCCGAACGTTTCCACGTGAAATGAAATCAAGCCTGAGCTAGAGCATCCGCCAACAGATCGATTGTTAGGAACTAAAAATGTCCGTTCGTCCCCAGCCCCGTCCCGGCGTGATGCAGATCGACGCCTATGTGCCCGGCAAGAGCAAGGCCGCAGGGGTTGCCAAGATCCACAAGCTCTCCTCGAACGAGACGCCGCTCGGCCCCTCGCCGAGGGCCATGGAAGCGATCCGGACCTTCGATCATCTCGAGCTTTATCCGGACGGCGCCGCCACCAAGCTGCGCGAGGCGATCGCGGCCCGTTATGGGCTCGATCCGAACCGCATCATCTGCGGCACGGGCTCGGACGAATTGCTGTCGCTCATCACGAGCGCCTATGTGGGCCCGGGCGACGAGGGCATCTTCACGGAGCACGGCTTCCTGGTCTACCGCATCGCGATCATGGCAGCCGGCGGCACTCCTGTCGTGGCGCCCGAGAAGGATCTGCACACGGATGTGGATGCGATTCTGGCGAAGGTGACGAGCAAGACCAAGATCGTCTTTCTCGCCAATCCCAACAACCCGACCGGCACCTACATTCCGTTCGATGAGGTCAAGCGCCTGCACGCGGGCTTGCCGCCGCATGTGCTGCTGGTGCTCGACGCGGCCTATGCCGAGTACGTGCGCCGCAACGATTACGAGGCGGGCCTGGAACTCGTCGCAACTTCAGAGAACGTGGTGATGACGCGCACCTTCTCGAAGATCTATGGCCTCGCCAACCTGCGCCTCGGCTGGATGGTGGCGCCCGCCCATGTTGCGGATGCGATCAATCGCATCCGCGGCCCGTTCAACGTGAACGGCCCGGCGATTGCTGCCGGCATCGCGGCGATCCAGGACGAGGCGCATATCGCAAAGGCCATCGAGCACAACGATAAATGGCTCGCGTGGCTTACCCGCGAGATCGAGGCGCTTGGCCTGCAGGTGACGCCAAGCGTCGGCAATTTCATGCTGATCCATTTCCCGAAAGCAGCAGGCCGGACGGCGAAGGAGGCAGATAGCTTCCTCTCATCGCGCGGGCTCATCCTGCGCCAGGTCGAGGCTTACGGCCTGCCCGATGCCCTGCGCCTGACCGTGGGCGACGAGGAGGCGAATGGCCTCGTGGTGTCGGCGTTGCGCGATTTTCTCGGTGGCAAACATGCCTGAGCGTCTCGGTCCCCCGCGTGAAACGCCCCTCGTCGAGCGCGTCGCTCTCATCGGCCTCGGGCTGATCGGCTCGTCGATTGCCCGCGCGGCCCGCCATCTCAACCTCGCGCGCACCATCGTGGCGGTGGATGCGAACGAAGCCGTTGTGGCGCGGGTGCGCGAGCTTAGGCTTGCCGACGAGGCGACCACCGATATCGTGGCGGGCGTGCGGGATGCGGATCTCGTGATCCTCTGCGTGCCGGTCGGTGTCTGCGGCAAGGTGGCGGAAGCGATGCGGTCAGGGTTGAAGCCCGGCAGCATCGTGTCGGATGTGGGCTCGGTGAAGGCCTCGGTGGTTGCGCAGGTGCAGCCGCATCTGCCCGAGGGCGTGCATTTCGTGCCGGCGCATCCGGTGGCGGGCACCGAGCATTCAGGGCCTGACGCGGGCTTCTCGACGCTCTTCCACAATCGCTGGTGCATCCTCACCCCGCCCGAGGGCACGGATGAGGCGGCGGTCGAGCGCGTGCGCGCCTTCTGGGAGGCCATGGGCTCCAACGTCGAGGTCATGACCGCGCAGCACCACGACCTCGTGCTCGCCATCACCAGCCATGTGCCGCATCTCATCGCCTACAACATCGTCGGCACCGCGGCGGATCTGGAGACGGTCACGCAGGGCGAGGTGATCAAGTTCTCGGCCGGCGGTTTTCGCGATTTCACCCGCATCGCGGCCTCGGACCCGACCATGTGGCGCGACGTGTTCCTGCACAACCGCGAGGCCGTGCTGGAAATGCTCGGCCGCCTCAACGAGGACATCGCGCTTTTGGCGCGGGCCATCCGCTGGGGCGAGGGCGACAAGCTGTTCGACCTCTTCACCCGCACCCGCGCCATCCGCCGCGGCATCATCTCGTCGGGCCAGGAAACCCCGGAGCCGGATTTCGGCCGGCGGCGAGAGGACAAGGCTTAAGCCGCGGTCATCAACGCGGGACGGTCACCCTGTTGTCATTCCGGGGCGACCGCAGGTCGAGCCCGGAATCCATAAACACGACGTGTCAGAAAAGGATGATCAACGTCGCACTAGTCCTTGCACCGTTAGCGGTTATGGATTCCGGGCTCCGCTGCGCGGCCCCGGAATGACAGTGGGTGTGCCTGACATTGAGATCACCGGCACAAGGCCGGTGATGACGTGGAGGGGCGTCAATACAACGGCTGCAGCTTCACGTTCGGGATCACGAACGGCCCCATGGCGAGAGAACCGTTCTCCAGCCGCAGGGGCGGCAGGGAGGCGAGCTGCGGCTTGGCGTTCGGCTGCGCCGCATTGGCGCGTGAGCCCTGGCCCAGCAGCATCCCTAAAAGATTGCCGCCGAGGCGCCCTCCGGTGAGGTTGCCGAGGAGGCCGTCGAGGCCGGCGGCCGCCACGTTGAGCTGACCGGCGGGCCGGTGCTGATCGTCGAGGCGCAGCTCGCCCTTGGTCTCGATCTGGCGCGTGCCCTTGGTGGCCGAGAGCATCAGAATGTCGAGCTTGCCGTCGGCCTTGCGCCACAGCTCCATCTCGTCGGCAATGGTGCCGCCTTTGAAACCATCGGCTTGCGTGACCGTGACGTCCGCGTTGAGGTTCGTCGCCTCCGCGCCGCCGATGAGCGCGTCGAGAAGCGGAATGCGCGCCTCCGTGACGGAAGCCGCCACGTCGGCGGCCTGCTCGGCGGATCGCGAGGGGTTGGGCCGCACGTGAAGCTCCAGGTGCTTGCCGGATCCGGTCAACTCGCCGGCCGGCAATCCTGTGACGGTCACCTTGGGCGCATTGGCGGCAAGCGACACGCGCTGAAGCCCCCTCGTGGAGGTATTGAGGCTCGCCTGGAGCAGATCCCAGCTGCCCTGCACCGTCACGGTGCCATCCGTCACGCGCAACGGACCAGCCACCTCGGTGATGATGCGGCGGGGCTGATAGACCTGCGCCACGGCCTCGGTGCGCCCGAAGGAGGCCGTCACTGCGCCGCGCTTGAAGTCGAGGGCGTTGCAGATCACCTCGATGCGGAACGGGTAGCCGGCGATGGTGCGGTCGCTGCAGGTCCATTGCCGCCCGGCGCGCGCCTCCGCGGCGATCCAGCCGTCGAGGGCCTCCGCCGTGCGGTTGCGGATCACGAACCAGGCGATGCTCCAGGCAATGGCGAGCAGAAGCAGCAGGACCAAGGGCGTGTAGAGCCAGAAGCGACTGCGGCGAACATTCCCCGTCGGGGCGGCCTGATCCATGCGCGATCTCCTGTTGTGTTGGTGCTTCCTAGCTCTAGCGCCTCGTGCGGAAAAGTGGACCTCACTTTTTCCGCGAGCACGATGCGCTCATGAAAATACAAAGCATCGAATTCAGTCCCAAAAGTGGTTCCCGCTTTTGGGTTCGATGCTATAGGCCCGAAGCAGGCAAGGTTCGGGCGGGGTGAGATGAAGGACCTCACGGAGGATTTATGGGTGTTCGGCTACGGCTCGCTCATGTGGCGGCCGGGCTTTCCCTTTCTGGAGCGCGTGCATGCCCATCTCTACGGCTATCACCGGTCGCTCTGCGTCTTCTCCCATGTGCATCGCGGAACCCCCGAACATCCGGGGCTGGTGCTCGGGCTTGATCGCGGCGGGCGCTGCCATGGCGTGGCGTTCCGGGTCGCCCCGGAGGAGGCCGAGGCCACGATCCAATATCTGCGCGAGCGCGAGCAGGTCACCGCCGTCTATCTGGAGCGCCGCCTGCCGGTGCGGCTCGCCGATGGCCGGCGGGCTCACGCCTTGGCTTATGTGGTCGACCGCTATCATGGGCAATATGCCGGGCGCCTGTCCTTCGAGGATGTCCTGAAGCACGTGCGGCAGGGCCAGGGCGTGTCCGGGCGCAACCCGGATTACGTGCGCAACACCTACGACCATCTCATCGGCATGAGCGTGGTCGACCCATTGCTGCACAAGATCGTGGGTGCGCTCGATCAGGAAGCCTGAGTCTCGTCCTCGCGCAGATCCTCGAAGATCGCGCGGCGATCCTCGTCCGTTTCGGCCAGCCGGTGGATGTGAAGCTCGGTGGCGCCTGACGCCTGGACCTTGGCAAGCCAACGCATCCGGGTGTGCTCGGCCGGCTCGGACGCGGCCATGGCGGCATCGATCACCGTGCCGGTGCCGTCCCGGTCCCGCCTGACAGCCAGGATCACGGCGTCCGTGACGTCGAGCAGCTCCGCCTCGTTGAGCGGATGCACGCCGACGATGTAGCGGCGGCCCGAACGGCCGCGCCAGGAACTCAAGGTGGAAGAGGAGCGAAGCCCTGCGGTCGCCCGTAGCCTTTCCTCGCGCACGCCAGCCCTCCGCATTCGGTCGTTGCGGAGATCCCGCATGGCCGCGTTCCAGGATATGGTTCGTTTGTTCGCCATATGTTCTTATATGTAAGAACGGCCGGGTGAGTCGTCAAGTTAATGAAAAGCTTGGCAGGGCTTGGGTTTGCAGGATTTTTGCGCAGTTGGTCGCAAGCACTTGGCTTCTTGCTGTCATC
The DNA here is from genome assembly GCF_016734765.1 of Microvirga soli. GTDB lineage: Bacteria > Pseudomonadota > Alphaproteobacteria > Rhizobiales > Beijerinckiaceae > Microvirga > Microvirga soli. Next base: position 146,989 of record NZ_JAERQE010000002.1, read on the forward strand.
ATCGGCCTTGTGCCCGTGATCCCGAACATTTGAGGCGTTGCGCTTGCCCGTATCGGGATGGCCGGCACAAGCCCGGCCATGACGAGGCGAGTGTCGTTTCACGCCTTCGACAGCGACGTCTCCGAGGCTTTTGCAGGGCTGAGGCCGAGCTCCCTGCGGCCCTCCTCGTAGAGCCTGTCCGAGGCCGTCTCGATCTCGGTCTGCACCCGTTGGAAGAACTCGTCGCGCGGCAGGCCCGCCGGGATGGGATCGAGCACCTCGATCCGCACCGTACCGGGCCGGCGGATGAACTGCCGGCGCGGCCAGTAGAGGCCGGCGTTCAGGGCAATCGGAATGCAGGGGAAGCCGAGGTTCTGGTAGAGATGCGCCACGCCGTACTTGTAGGCCGGCGGCGCGCCCGGCGGGCGGCGGGTTCCCTCGGGGAAAATGATGATCTGGCGCCCATGTTCGGCCTCTTCCTTCGCGCGCTGGGTCATCTGCACCAGGGCGATCGTGCCGGCCTTGCGGTTCACCGGCACGCACTGGGCCTTGGCCAGATGCCAGCCGAAGATGGGAAGCCACATCAGCTCGCGCTTCAGGATGTAGGTCGGATCGTCCAGGATCGTCACGATCGCAAAGGTCTCGAGGAACGACTGGTGCTTGGCCGCCACCAGCGCCCCGCCCGGCGGGATCTTCTCCCGGCCTGTAATCTCGACCCTGATGCCGGCAATGACCCGCAGAAGCCAGATCGACGTGCGGCCCCAGAGCTTGACCATCTCCATGAAGGTCCGGCGCGGCACCAGAAGGCCCGGAATCAGCAGGATCAGCCACAGGATCAGGTTGGCGTAAAAGGCGATGTTGAACAGCAGGGAGCGGAGGATCAGCATGACGTCTTGAAAAGGAAATGCGGAGCCTCTTGCCCCGCGGCCCCCACCATAGAAGGTTTTCGCCTCGGGTCTAGCGCCAGAGAGGCTCGGCGATGACCTGCGCCTTGACCGGGGACCCGCCGCTGATGAGGTGGGCCACCGAGGAGCGCTCCGGGTCGTCCTCGAGATAGGTGCGCACCCAAACGGCCAGGAACTTCAGGTATTCGGTGAAGATCACCCGGGCCACGGCCGGGTTGTGCCACCAATCGTGCGGGTCGATGGTGGCCGCCACCGGGTAGGGGATCTTCTGGAGGTTCGGCAGGGCGTGGTCGAGCTCCACGAGGGTGCGCGGCATGTGGTAGTTCGAGGTGACGACGATGATGGTGTCGAAGCCGTTGCTCTCCGCCCAGCGGCGGGTCTCGATGGCGTTGCCGATGGTGTTGCGGGCCCGGTAGTCGAGATCCACGCAGCAATCGAACAGGCGCCGCTGGCCCGGATTGAGTCGGGCGATCTGGTCCCGGCTGGTATTCTCGTTGACGCCGGAGATCAGGAGCCTTTTGGCATAGCCCTTATCCAGAAGGTCGATGGCGTCGCCGATGCGCTGGGCGCCGCCGGTCATGGCCACGATGCCGTCCGCCCGTGTTTCCGGCCATTGCTCGGAGCGGTCGAGGCTGTAGACGAAGGCGAGAAAGCCCAGGAAGCCGACGATGACCGCGCATGTTGCGGCCCAGAATCCCCAGCCGAAGACGCGGCGCGTCCACGACCGCCGGGCGGGAGCCTTAGGCGATTCCTGCATCGTCCAGCCCCAGCCGACGGCTTCCGTGGCGTCCGGCGTACCCAAACTCTGCGTTTGCGAGGTCATCCTGGACGAGGATAGTGGAGATTGCGGCAATGGAGAGGCAGCCCGCTTTTTCCCTGTTAACTCTCACCATCAACCATTTTCGTTAAGAAAGCGTCTCACGGTCAACCGCGATACGATGCCCGTGATGACGGCTACGAAGAGTGCTATCAGCACCACAACCCCATAGCCCCGCCAGCCGATGGTGAAGGCGCCGAACAGGGCCTCGATCTGGTCGCCCGTGGGACTCGCCCGCCAGGAGCGGGTCACAAGGCCCAGGAGGAGGGTCAGCACCATGGCGCCGCCCGCCCCGAAGGCAGCGCCGCGCAGCCCCAGCCGGAAGAAGCGGTGCTGAAACTCCTTGGCGATGAAGTCGTCGTTCGCGCCCACGAAATGGAGCACCTCCACCACCTCCCGGTTGCTCGCCATGGCGCCCCGGGTGGCGAAGATGACGGCGAGCCCCGCCGCGATCAGCACCAGGCTGACCAGGAACACGCCCACGCCGATGATGGTGTTGGCCATGGTGGAGAGCCGCGACACCCAGAGGGCGTGATCGTCGAGCGTAGCCCCCGGCACATCCCGCTGGAGGGATTGCCTTAAAGTGCTGAAATCCGGCTTCGCGTCTTCCTGGATCTTGATCACGATCAGGCGCGGCACCGGCAGGTCGTTGAAGTCGAGCCCGGTCCCGAGCCATGGCTCAAGCAGGCGCTCGGATTCCTCCTTGGAAAAGGCCTGGGCCGTCTCGACCCCGGGCGCCTGACGGGCGAGCGCCACCGCGCGCTCCACGTCCTGGTCGATGGAGCGCTGGGTATTAGGGCGAATCTGGATGGTGACTTCCCGGGCGATCTCGGAACGCCACTGGGCGGAAGAGGCCGCCACGAGCTCCGCGCCGCCGGCGCACAGGGCCGCCAGGAAGGTCAGGATCGCGATGACGGCGGCGAGCGCCTGGCCTCCGGCCGAGTCCACCGGCACGAGCGGCGCGTTCCGGCTCAACGACGCGGGCAGGGGGCGCCTCGCCCCGTCGGAGGACGCGGAGGCCTTCCTCAAGCGGGGCTGTGGGGAACCGCTCATCTCAGCTCACTCGTCGATATGCAGCTGGCCGTCGCCGAGCACGAGGCGGCGCACGTCGAGCTGATCCATGAGGCTGAAATCGTGGGTGGCGATGACCACCGAGGTTCCGAGCCGGTTGAGTTCGATGAAGAGGCGCAGGAGGCGCCGCGCCAGCGACGGGTCCACGTTGCCGGTGGGCTCGTCGGCGAGCAGCAGGTCGGGGCGCACGATCAACGCGCGGGCAATCGCCGCGCGCTGCTTCTCGCCGCCCGAGAGCACCGGCGGCAGCATATGCATGCGGTCGCCCAGGCCCACCCAGCGCAGGAGCTCGACCACCTCGGCCCGGTAGCTAGCCTCTTCCTTACCCTGCACGCGCAGCGGCAGGGCCACGTTCTCATAAGTCGTCAGATGATCGAGCAGGCGGAAATCCTGGAACACCACGCCCATGCGGCGGCGCAAGGAGGTCAGCTCGTCCTTCGAGATCCGGGAGACGTCCTCGCCGAACATCGAGATCAGGCCGCGGGTCGGCTTCACCGAGAGCAGGATCAGGCGCAGCAGCGTCGTCTTGCCGGCGCCGGACGGGCCGGTGAGGAACTGGAAGGAGTTGGGCTCGATGGAGAAGGTCAGGTCGCGCAGAACCTCGGGCCCCATGCCGTAACGCACGCCCACATTCTCGAAATGCACCACCGGCGGCGCGCCTTCATCGTAGTGATAATCGTCGTGATCGAGCGCTTTCACACGTATCCGAGCCATCCTTGAGGTGAAGAAATTCGGCGATTCGCTTCCTTATCGCCCCGTTATGGTTAGCAAGCCATAAACTTGCGGGCCTGTGACGGGAAGCGAGCCTCTCGCGGGACATTGCCGCAGGACGGCCCGGCTGCGGCCCAAATCCTTACGAATCGCGCCAACTTCGTTTGACATCCCAGGCCAAGCATGGTCGTGAAGAGGCGGCTTTAGGAGCCCCATATTTCTTTTCTGGACGATCATGATGAGCACTGCCCACCGCATCCGGGTTCTTTTCGACGAAGACACAATTGCCAAGCGCAACGAGGCGCTGGCCCAGGAGATCGCGGCCTCCAAGCCCGAAAACCTGCTCGTCGTGGCGATCCTCAAGGGCAGCTTCATGTTCGCCGCGGACCTGATCCGCGCCCTGCACCGGACCGGGCTCACCCCTCAGGTCGAGTTCGTGCACCTGTCGAGCTACCTGAACGGAACGGTCTCCACCGGCAATGTCACCATCCTGCGCGACATCGAAAGTGACGTGCGCGGGCGCGACGTGCTGCTCGTCGACGACATCCTCGAATCCGGCCGCACGGTCACCTTCGCCAAGGATCTGCTCATGGCGCGCGGCGCCAACAGCGTGAAGACCGCCGTGCTGCTGGAAAAGCCCGGCAAGCGCGCCGTGCAGATCCACCCGGATTACGTGGGCTTCACCTGCCCGGACGTATTCGTGATCGGCTACGGCATGGACGTGGCCCATTCCTACCGGCAGCTGCCTTTCGTCGGTGTCCTCGACCACCACGACAAGGACCCGGATCTGTTCGACAAGCCCGAGGCCTGATCAGCCGTTCAGCCGCCAGATCGTGCCGTTGAGCAGGGTCGCGTAAGAGACCCAGGCGAGATACGGCATGAGCAGCCCTGCCGCCGTGTGGTCGAGCCGCCAGAAGGTGCGGATCGTGACGAGGATCGCCACGATCAGGGCCACGATGACCACAAGCCCGGCCACCGGGCTCTGCCCGCCGAAGAACGCGAAGGACCACGTTCCGTTCAAGATCAGCTGCACGAAGAACGCCACGATGGCGGCGGCTCGTCCGGGTCGGTTCTCCGGCAGCGAGAGAATGCGCCAGAGCGCATAGGCCATCATGGCGTAGAGAATTGTCCAGGCCACCGGGAAGGCCCAGTTCGGCGGCGTGAAGCCGGGTTTCTGGAGGCCCGCATACCAGGCCGGGATGTTCGGCTGCGTGATCAGGCTCGCCGACACCGCCACGGCGACCACCGGCAGCACGGCCACAAGAAAACGTGGCAGCGGCGGCATGGCATGGCTGCCCGGCGCAGTTTGCTCTGTATGCATCCCTGAAATCCCTTTAAGGACGTTGCGTCATTTCTCTCGTGACGCAACTGTCACGCTCTCCGGAGGTTCCCCATGTCGTCATCGCGTTCCCGTTGGTCGAAGCGCAGCCTGACCGCTCAGGCCATGGGCCATGTGGATCCGATCACCAAGGCGGTCGTGCCGCCGATCCATGTGGCGACCACCTATATCCGCGATGAGGACAATGCCTACTCGTCCGGCTTCGTCTATGGAAGGCCGGACAACGCCACGATCCGTGAGGCGGAAGAAGTGCTGGCGATGCTGGAGGAGGCCGAGGCCGGTGCCCTCCTGTTCTCCTCCGGCATGGCGGCGGCCACCGCGGTGTTCCAGGCGCTCGATCCGGGCGATCACATCGTGGCCTCCAAGGTCATGTACTGGGCTCTGCGCAGCTGGCTGATGACGGAGGCCGTGCGCTGGGGCCTCAAGGTCGATTTCGTCGAGACCGACAACCTCGATGCTTTGCGCGAGGCCGTGAAGCCCGGCAAGACCAAGCTCGTCTGGATCGAGACGCCCTCCAACCCGCTCTGGACCATCACGGACATCGCCGCCGCGGCCGAGATCGCGCATGCGGCAGGCGCCAGGCTCGCGGTCGATTCCACCACCGCCTCGCCGATCCACACCCGACCGCTCAGTCTCGGCGCCGACATCGTCATGCATGCGGCGACAAAAGTGCTGAACGGCCATTCCGACGTGGTGGCCGGCGCGCTCGCGGGCGCCAGGGCGGACGAATTTTGGGCGCGGGTTGCCAACATCCGCAAGATGCAGGGCGCGATCCTTGGCCCCTTCGAGGCCTATCTCCTGATGCGCGGCATGCGCACGCTCCATGTGCGCACGGCTGCACAAGCCAAGAACGCGCTTGATCTCGCGCAGCGCTTCTCCGCTCATCCCAAGGTGGCGCGCGTGCTCTATCCCGGCCTGCCGCAGCATCCCGGCCACGACATCGCCGCCCGGCAGATGGAGAACGGCTTCGGCTACATGCTCTCGATCCAGGTTTCGGACGGCGAGGCCGCGGCGATCCGCACGGCGGCGCGAGTCGGCTTGTGGAAGCGGGCGACGTCGCTCGGCGGCGTCGAGAGCCTGATCGAGCACCGCGCCTCCATCGAGGGGCCGGGCACCCCGTGCCCGCCGGATCTGCTGCGGCTGTCCACGGGCATCGAGGATGTGGAGGATCTGTATCGGGATCTTGATGAGGCGCTGCGCGGGTAATTCCCTGTGTCATTCCCGGCCGGAGCGTAGCGGAGGGGAAGGGAATCCACTCAGCCGCTCAGCACCATGGATCCCCTTCCCGCACTTCGTGCGCCGGGGATGACACCAGCGTCATGCCCGCACTTGTTGCGGGCATCCACGTCTTACGGCGCTGAAAACGTGGATGGCCGGGACGAGCCCGGCCATGACGGATAGGGAGGGCGGTGAATTCTGGGCCCTCCTTCGCCGGCTATATTGATTCTGTCACAAAACCTGTGCTTCTGTCGTGTAGAGGCGAATTAAGTTTCACTGCACAACAAGCCCATAGGGAAGACCATGACCCAATCCATCACTCGCCGCCGCGTCCTTCAGACCGGCGTGGCTGCCGCCGCTCTCACCGGCCTGTCGCAAGTCAGCTGGGCCGCCGGCCCGGTCGTGAAGCTCCGCATCCTGGAGACCACCGACCTTCACGTGAACGTCTTCCCTTACGACTATTACCGCGACGCGGCCGACGACACGGTGGGCCTCGCCCGCACGGCCACCCTGGTGAAGGGCGCCCGGGCTGAGGCCAAGAACACCCTGCTGTTCGACAACGGCGATCTGATCCAGGGCTCGCCGTTGGGTGACTTCGTCGCCTATCGCCGCGGCATGAAGAAGGGCGACGTGCACCCCATGGTCGCCGCCATGAACGAGCTCAATTACGATTGCGGCACGCTCGGCAACCACGAGTTCAACTACGGCCTCGAATTCCTGCAGAACGCGCTGGGCACGGCCAAATTCCCGCTGGTCTGCGCCAACGTGCTGAAAGCCAACGGCGAGACCCTGCAGAAGCCCTGGATCGTGCTCGACCGCGAGTTCACCGATGAGGCCGGCGCCAAGCAAAAGATCAAGATCGGCGTGATCGGCTTCGTGCCGCCGCAGATCGTCCAATGGGACAAGTCGCACCTCGACGGCAAGGCCACCACGATCGACATCGTCGATGCGGCCAACAAGGATGTGCCCGACCTGAAGAAGGCCGGTGCCGATATCGTCGTGGCGCTCTGCCATTCCGGCATCGCCGGCGGCGAGCGCAAAGGCGGCGAGGAGAACGCGGCCCTGCACCTCGCCAAGGTCGACGGCATCGACGTGATCCTCACCGGCCACCAGCACTTCACGTTCCCGGGCGGCAAGGAATTCAACAACATCCCGGGCGTCGACGTGCAGAAGGGCACGCTGCACGGCAAGCCCGCCGTCATGGCCGGCTTCTGGGGCAGCCATCTCGGCCTCATCGACCTGGAGCTGACCAAGGAAGGCAATGCCTGGAAGGTGGCGAACTTCCGCACCGAGGCGCGCCCGATCTACGACCGCGTCGACCGCAAGGTGGTGGCGAAGGTGGAATCCGACGCAGCCGTGATGGCGGCCGCCAAGGAAGGCCATGAGGCGACGCTGAAATATGTGCGCGAGCCCGTCGGCACCACGGCGGTTCCGATCCACTCCTACTTCTCGCTCGTGTCGGACGACGCCTCCGTGAAGCTCGTGACCGAGGCGCAGGCCTGGTACGTGGCCGACCAGCTGAAAGCGTCCGCTTTCAAGGATCTGCCGATCCTCTCCGCAGGCGCGCCCTTCAAGGCAGGCGGCCGCGGCGGCCCGAACTACTTCACCGAGATCAAGCCCGGCCCGCTCGCCATCAAGGACATGGCGGACATCTACATCTACCCGAACACGATCCGCGTGGTGAAGGTCACCGGCGCCCAGGTGCGCGAGTGGCTCGAGCGCTCGGCCGGCATCTACAACCAGATCGACCCGGCCAAGGGCGGCGAGCAGGAACTCGTCAACCCGAAGTTCCCGGCCTACAACTTCGACGTCATCGCGGGCGTGCAGTACAAGATCGACCCGACGCAGGCCTCGCGCTACGACGACAACGGCAAGGTCGTGAATGCCGATGCCCACCGCATCAAGGACCTGTCCTATAACGGCAAGCCCGTGGCGGACGATCAGCAGTTCCTCGTGGTGACCAACAACTACCGCGCCGGCGGCGGCGGCAACTTCCCGGGCGCCGATGGCACCACCATCGTGTTCGAGGCCCCGGATCTGACCCGCGACGCGATCATGCGCTTCATCATCGAGAAGAAGGAAGTGGCTCCGAAGGCTGATGGCTCCTGGTCGCTCGCGGTTCCTGCCGGCGTCACCATGACCTTCACCACCGGCCCGAACGCCGCCAATTATCAGCCGGCCGGCATCAAGGTCGAGAAGATGGGCGACGCACCGGAAGGCTTCGTGAAGTACAAGATCGTGGGCTGATTCTGTCCTCAGCTGAATGCGAGGCGGCCGGGCTCACGCCCGGCCGTTTTCGTTGGGAAGCGGCGCAAGAACGGGTTCGATCAGGCGGTGCGTCCTTTTGGCTATTGGTGAGAAAAGCGGCAGTCCCACGAGGCACGTCTCTGATTTCGCAATCGAAATTCCTTGGGTGCATCGTCGGGCGCTGGCTAAAAAATCAGCGCCTTCGAAGATCGAAGAACGATTAACCGACGATTAACCGGCCTCTATTGGAATGGAGGTGACATTGCATCCTTCATTAAGCTTTTATTCTGACCTCCTCGATGTTTTTGCTTCTTCGCCGACCCGAATGCTTCCTGCTGTCCCTCGTGCTGGGCTCCACCGCGTCATGGGCTCAAGAGACGACCCAAGAAGCCGATATCTGGAGCGTTAATCTCACGCCTCAGTGGCTCGATGAGCATGTTGCCGTGTCAAGGCGCAGCAAGCGTCCGCGCTCCTCCTACACTTTGAAGCGCACGCAGGTCTGGACGAACGGCCTTGCCAGGAGCCCTGTCCAGAGCTTCCAGCGAAATGCCTCCGACCATGCCGTCGGGGCCAAGCTGCAGCCCCTGCACGACTACAATTTTCTCGTTGGAACCGAGTTGATCCGTGGCGGCGGGTATCAGGGGTCGCTGCAGTCGAAAGCCACGTGGGAAGCCTTCACGACGCACGACTGGGAGAGCCTGGGCGGCGTCACCTTCGGGCTGTCGACGGCAGGCTTCATGGACATGACGAGCCACGGCTACGCCCAATCCGTCAGCGGCACCATGGGGATCCCCCTCGACCTTCCGCTCCAGTCCTGGAACACGCAGCTGCGTTTTGCGCCGAGCATCAGCCTCGATGCCGCCAACGGGGATTTCAGCACCGGCCTGTTGTCGGAAGTGATGGGCCAGGCGCTGCTCAGCGCACCCGCGGATCGGCTCAAGTCGGTGCTCAACGTCTCAATCGGCTATGGCCTTGCGCCGCGTACGCAGCCCGTCGCTTCGGCGAGGCTCGAGCTGAGGATCACGCCCAATCTCTGACAGGGGCGTCTGCTCACGACAAAGGCAGGCCATGAACCTGTCAGGCGCTCAGTCGTTGGGAGATTATCCTCATGACCGGAGAACGCCGTGGGACAGATCACCTTCGATGGCCGTGGCCCCTATGACCTGCCCAATGCCACCCATGCCGATGCGCAGAAAGACGGCGACGGGTTCATGCTCTCGTTCCGCCTCTGGAAATCCGAGAACGAGTGGACCCTGGTGCGCATCCGCGTGAGCGGCGGAGAAGCCGATAAGCTCGTGCGCCAGATCGGCGACGAGCGGGTGAGAACGGACGGCTCGACGATCATCTGACCCGCGTGGCCATCGCGGCTATCCTGGACATGAACCACACTTACAAATGACGCATTGGCCCTGTATGGTTCACTCATCAGCGATTCCTTAGTCGACCGCTGCCCTTTTGGGCGCATGGTGCGTCTCGAAGCTCCTCAGGCTTTGGAGCATCAGCCATGCCCGTCGATCTCCCCCCGCAGAAGAAGCTCGCCCAGGCCGTTCCGGCATCATGGAACCTGGTCGTGGATCGCTCCCTGAACTGGCTTGCCGTCGCTGTCGGTCTTGGACTCTGTCTTTGGATCATCACCCTCGGCACATGAAGGGAGCCCTGCTCTTGGATCCGGACCGCGACAGCAGATATCCCTGGCTCAGCCTCATCGGCATCGCCGCCATCGGCCTGTTCGGGCTCGTCCTGATGGTGATTTTAACCCCCTGAATGCCCTGACGGAGCGCCCGGTCAGGGCAGGGCGATCACGTCGTTGAGGTGCTCGGGCTTCGGCTCCTTGCCGAGGCGCCGGCGCTTGGCCAGGATGATGGTGCCGTTGATCTCTCCGCCGAACAGGAAGATGGCGGACAACGTATAGAGAAAGATCAGCGCCACCATGGCGGTGGCCAGCCCCCCATAGGTGGACGCATAGGCTCCTGGGTAGAACTCGAGATACCAGCTGAAGGCGAAGCCGCCGAGAAGCCACAGAGCCAGGGTCACGCCCACGCCCGGCAGCACCGCACGGAAGCTGCGCCGCCCCGATGGAATGAGCTTGTAGGCGAGCAGCAGGCCCGCCACGATGACGATGGTGGCTACGCCGATCCGCAGGAAGGCGATCAACCCGTCGAAGGGCTGCAGCGCCGGCACCCACGACAGCACGAACCGCCACAGAAAAGGACCGAGCACCACCAGCAGCGCGAGCGCGAGCAGCATGAGGGCGCCTGCGATCACGAAGGCGATGGATTCGAGCCGCGTCAGCCACCAGGCGCGGGTCTCGCGCACCCCATAGGCACGGTTGAGCCCGACCCGCAGGCTCTCCACGCCGCTCGATGCGAAGTAAAGCGCGAGCACGAGGCCGAAGGTCACCACGTCGCTGCGCTTGACCGACAGAATGGTATGCACCTCGCCCGCGATGGGGCCCGCGATCTCCCGGGGCCAAGCCTCCAGGATGATGTCCGCCACCTCGTCTGCCAGAGTCCCGGTTCCGAACAGGCTCGCCAGCGCCGTGACCAGGATGAGGAACGGGAACATCGAGGTCAGCACCGACAGGGCGATATGGCTCGCGATCGCCCAGGCATCGTGCAGCACGAAGCGCGTTGAGGCGATGGCGACGAGTTCGAGCCAGAGGCGAAGGCGGTTCAACAGCGGGGTCTCCAGGAGGCTGGAGATGGTGCGGTAGGGGTTTCAGGGCAAGGAAACAACACCTGTCAGCCTAGCAGGTTTTCACAGACGCAGCACAGCGCGGCGTCCCAAGGTCGACATTTGGATGAGGCCTTACGGATCGACAAACATAAAGGCTCGGGCCTACAAGGCTCTTCCTCTTTTGTGGTTTCCGTTCCCGTCCCGTCATGAGCCCATCCCTCTTCGCTCGCCTCGCGCCGCCGCTGTTCGTGCTCATCTGGGCCACGGGCTTCGTCGTGGCGCGCCTTGTGGCGCCTTATGCCGAGCCGCTGACGTTCCTGTTCGTGCGCTACGTGCTCGCCACCCTCGTGCTGGCCGGCATCGTCGTGGTGGCGCGGGTGTCCTGGCCGCGCCGGTGGAGCGACTGGCGCAACAGCATGATCGCCGGGGTGCTCCTGCACGGATTCTATCTCGGAGGCGTGTTCTGGGCGGTCAAGCACGGGCTGCCCGCCGGGATCTCCGCCCTCGTGGCCGGTCTCCAGCCCCTGGCCACGGGCCTGCTTGCAGGACCCTTGCTGGGCGAGCGGGTGTCGCCGCGCCGCTGGGCCGGCATCGGCATCGGCTTCATGGGCGCAGCCCTTGTGGTGGCGCCGAAGCTCGGCGATGGCGGCGTGCCGCCGCTGGCGCTCTTCATCTGCGTGCTCGGCATGCTCTCCATCACCTTCGGGACCATCTGGCAGAAGCGCACCGGCAGCAATCTCGACCTGCGGGTGAATGCGACGATCCAGTATATCGGGGCCGCGATCGTCACCCTGCCGCTGATGCTGCTGCTGGAAGAGGGACATCTGGAACTCACGCTGCCACTCCTCGGCGCGCTTGCCTGGGCAGTGCTCGGCCTGTCCATCGGGGCCATCGGCCTGCTGCTGTTCCTGATCCGGCAGGGCGCCGTGGTGGGCGTCGCGACGCTGCTCTATCTCGTGCCGCCGGTCGCAGCCCTGATGGCCTTCGCGCTCTTCGGCGAAACCCTAAGCCCGATCCAACTCGCCGGCATGGCTCTCGCGGCGTTGGGCGTCGCGGTGGCGAGCAGGAACTGAGAACAAGAAAGCGCCGGCAGCCCTCCTCCCCCTTGTGGGGAGGAGTTGGAGGTGGGGGTGTGAGCACTGAGCTGGACTAGCGTAACGCCAGCACCCCCACCCCGGCTGCTTTCGCAGCCACCCCTCCCCACAAGGGGGAGGGGAAACACGCGCCAAGTTCTTTCGGACAGATCTCAGGATAAGGACTGAGATTTACGAGTTGGTCTCTGGAAAGCGGACTACTTCGTGATGATCTTCACGGAAACCGGATCGCTGGCGGGAAAGGTCTCTTCCACGCCCTCATCAAGAAGCTCTTCCTGGTGCTTCTTCTTCTCGGTCTGGTTGTCGTCTTTGCGGTCGTTCTTGTCCTGAGCGTTTTCATCAGGGCGATTTTTGTCAGTCATAGCCTGCCTCCTTGGCTGGATTGCTCATCTTGTCATTGGGACAACGCAAGGCGCCAAGCTTCGATCCGCCGGACGAATGCCCAAAAGAAAACGGCGCCTTGCGGCGCCGTTCCTGAGCGTTGAAAAAGATCAGCGCGGCTGGCCCTGCTGCTGGTTGACGAAGTAGTCGAAGGGCAGCTCGGCGATGCGGAACCAAGTGAGCTCCTTCTCGCGGAAGGCGTTCCAGGAATCGTACACCTTCTTGAACTTGGCGTTGGAGGCCGCGAGCTCGCCATAGAGCTTGTAGGCTTCCTTGTAGCTCTGCTCCATCACGTCGCGCGGGAACGGACGCAGCTGCACGCCCTGGCCCACGAGACGGCGGATCGCGTCGGCGTTCTGCGCATCATATTTCGCCACGCACATGGCGTTGGCCTCGGCGCAGGCTGCCTCGAGGATCGCCTTGTAATGGGCCGGCAGCTCATTCCACTTGTTCATGTTCACGTAGAGCGAAGGCTGCGCGCCGCCTTCCCAGAAGCCCGGATAATAGTAGTACTGGGCCACCTTCACGAAGCCGAGCTTCTCGTCGTCATGCGGACCGGAGAACTCCACCGCGTCGAGGGTGCCGCGCTCCAGCGCCGGATAGATATCACCTGCGGCGAGCACCTGGGGCACCACGCCGAGCTTCTGCATGATCTGGCCGCCCATGCCGGCGATGCGCATCTTCAGCCCGTTCAGGTCCGCGATGGACTTGATCTCTTTGCGGAACCAGCCGCCCATCTGCGCGCCGGTCTGGCCGGCCGGGATCGGATAGACGTTGTAGTCCTTCATGAACTCGCGCATGAGGTCGAGACCGCCGCCGTAATACATCCAGGCATTGTGCTGGCGCACGTTCATGCCCCACGGCACCGAGGTGTCGAACATGAAGGTCGGGTCCTTGCCGATGAAGAAGCTCGACAGGGTGTAGGAGCACTCGACCGTGCCGTTCTGGGTGGCATCGAGGGTCTGGAGCGCGCCGACGATCTCGCCTGCGGCGAACGGCTGGATCTGGAACTTGTTGTCGGTGGCGGCGGCCACGCGCTTGGAGATCATCTCGCCCGCGCCGAAGAGGGTGTCGAGGCTCTTCGGATAGGCCGACGCCATACGCCAGCGAACCTCCGGCTGCGCCTGCGCGATGGCCGGGGACGCAACCGCGCCCGCTGCAGCTGCCAGGCCTGCGCCTTTGAGAACTTTTCTTCTGTCCATGAGCGTTTCCTCAACCGTTTTATATCGTCACTGCCGGTTCGGCTGAACAATCCATAAAGCGGGAGGCCTGCGGCTGTCACTCCATCTTCCGTAGAGACAGCTATGCAGTAGGCTCATTGGGCGATCCCGGATGGAGTGCAGCAGAACTCGGGATGGCTCGACGAGTGTGGCGCGGGAACTCTCCTCCCCCTTGTGGGGAGGAGTGGAGGTGGGGGTGTCGGCGCCAGACCTGCATAGGCTATCGCTTACACCCCCACCCCGGCCGCTGCCGCGGCCACCCCTCCCCACAAGGGGGAGGGAAACAGCACCTTATCCTGCACCCGATCCCGGATCGGCTTGCGCCGTCCGGGATGACGAGTAGGTGGATGGTGGGCCTACCGCTCCTCGCTGCCGCCCTTGGAGAGCGGACGGTCCACCTGTCCCTCGGCGGCCCGACCGGAGCGCTTCGGCGGCTTCTCGTCGCCGGTCGAGGCGGTCGACTTTCCGCCGGACTGGCTGGCGGTCGGATGGCCGCGCACCAGGGTGCCCTTGGGCACGTCCACCGCATTGCCGGGGGCCGGCACGCGGGCCCGGGAGGCCGCACCGCCGCTCATGCCCGAGGGGCCTGTCGTACCTTCCGTCTGAGCGGCACGGGTAGCAGGGCTCTTGTTGGCGGTGGTGTTGACGCCCTCGGCGATCTCCTCGTTGGAGAGCTGGAAGCCGGCGTTGTCATCTTCCTCTTCCGGCACCTCCTTGAAGGAGTGCAGGCCAGCATTTGAGCCGCTCTTCACGCGGCCGTCATCCACGTGGCTGATGTCAAGATCGGGGTCGAGCTTCTTCGAGGCGCCCATCGCGCCTGTGGCCTTGGCGGCCGCGCGCTTGGTGTTGCCGACATCGTTGCGCTGGGTCGGTCCTGCGACGAAGTCGTCTCCGGTCTCTTCCTGCGTGACCTCGTTCAGCACTTCATCGACAGGCGGCTCGGGAGGGCGGCCTCGTTTGTCTTGCGCCATGGGCTATTCCTCTTCTTCGGGTATCAGCAGGCTGATGGCTTAAAGAGTTTCACAGAGCCAACGTCCTGTTCGGGACGGGTGTTCCGGCCCTGCGATCGTGAAAAGGCAGGGCCGGACGATTGACGTGAGGCGTCTACTTCGCCCGACGATGCTATCGGCCAAGCTCCTTCTGCATGTCCTGCAGCATCGTGAGATGTTCCTGAATCTGGCCGCGTGCGAGCTTGGCCACGTTCGTCGTCTCGCGGTTGCCGGAGCCCTGCTTGAGATAGCTCTCCTGCAGCTTCAGCAGTTCCTGGTGCCCCTGGATCTGCAGGGCCACATAATCCTTGTCGAAGGCTGCTCCCGCTTCAGCCTTGGACAGGCGTTCCATGGCCTGCGCGTCCTTGGCCGGAAGCTCGGGTGCGGTCGAGGCCGCAGCCTGGGCGCCGCGTGTGGTGGACGCAGTGGCGTTCGGATCGGCGAAGGAATGCATGATCTCGGCGAGCAGGTTCTGCTCGCCCACCTCGAACTCCGCGAACTGCTTCACGCGCGGATTCTGCGCCTTGCTCAGCGCGAAGTTCGATTGCTGCAGCGATACGGTGCCGAGCGCCAGCGCCTGCTGAATGTATTGCCGGTCGGCCTGCGACTGTGCCTCGCCCATGGCGGCCGGGGCGCTGTTGGCCTGGCCCTGACGGGCTGGTGTCTGCGTATCCTGCGGGGCGCCGCCCTGCTGCGTGCGCTGCTGGCGCTGCTGCGCATTCTGGCCGAGCGCCGGATTGGTCTGCGTCTCCGCAGGTTGGGGTGTGGTCGATTGAGGAATGGCCTGGTTCTGCTGCTGGGCGAAGGCTGGAATGGCGACAGCGGCCATGAGGCCGGCGATCACGAGACGGCGTGACATCGGGAATTCTCCTGCAAAGGGATCGTGAGAGCGAACGTTTGCGGGAAAGTTTGGTTCAGGCTCGTCGGAAGCGGCGGTCAGCACCAATCCTTGTCCGAACTCATCTGCATCTCGTCGGCCGCTTGCTTGATGTCGTCGAGATCGACGGGATCGCTGAACGGATCCTCGTCGAGCTCCGTCACCCGGTTCAGGCGTTTCTGCCAGCGCCGCAGCTCGTCGATGTAAGGCTGATACGGCACCCGCTTCAGGCGTCCGTTCTCCTCCACAAGATCGCAAAGGCCGTTATGCAGCCAGTTGCCCTTGTGCCAATCGGGCATGTCGATTGCGGGAAACAGGCACACCCCGTGCAGGTCGATGCCCTTGCGCACGGCGGCGAGCGATTCCTCGACGATGTCGCACAGCCAGTCGGGACGGCCTTCGCGCAGCCCGCTCGTCTCGCCCACGATCATCGGGCGGCGGTAGCGCTCCCAGGCATAGGTGAGAAGATCGCCGAGCGGCCGGATGCGCTCGTCATGCGGCTCAAGCGAGGCGTGCGGACCGTTCTCGCGATACTCCATCTGGCCGAACGAGTAGCAGTTGACGCCCACGATATCGAGCACCTCCGGCGAGCCGCCAAGCTCCGGGTGGCGCCGTCCGGCGATCACGTCCCAGGCGTAGAACGTGTCCGTATAGGTCTCGTGCTCCGCCTCGTCCTTGAGGTCGGGGCGATCACGCGGCGCGACTACGAGAATGAGCGGGTCGATATGCACCATGCGCGCTTGCGCATCGACTTCGCGGATCGCTTTGACAGCCGCGATATCGGCCCTGCACAAAGCAAGGCGAAAGCGCTGCCGCTGCTCGTCGGTATTGCCGAACGGCGCGGTCCAGGCCCATTCGCCGCCCATGAAGGCGAAGAAGGTAATCTCGTTGATCGGCGTGAAGAAATGCGGGCCCCGGATCCGCGGCGTCACATATTCCGCCGCCGCTTTCGCGTAAGCCGCGAAGCGTTTCGTGAAATCATCGGCGAACGGATCGACGTCATCGGGATAGCCGTAATGGCACAGATCCCAAATCGGCAGAATCTGGTGGCGGTTCATGGCCGCGATGAAGGGATCGAGCCCCGAGAAATTGTAAACGCCGCCCCGGTCCACGAAGGGCCAGGGAATGCCCTGGCGCGCCACCGCGATGCCGAGCGAACGCAGGAAGGCGTAATCCTCGTCCACATGCTCCCGGTGCTGGGTCTCGGCCACGAGGTCCCGGCGGCCCTGATCCTTCCAGACAAAGGTGGAGCACTCGAAACCCGACAGGAAGAAGGTTGGGAAGATGCCCGCGTGAACAGCGGGACGGCTTCCTGGCGGTGACGGATCATGCAAGACAGCATCCTCCCGGGCCAAGTGGGTGCGCGAGACCTTGCCTTTCGCCGGCCAAGCTCAATCATCCATCCGCAGGGACAAGCGGATGATGGCCGCCGGGTTCCTCCAACGGGTTGCGCCGAATTGAGGTGAACTTCGTTCAAGCGTGTCCGTTGTGACAGGGATCGATCAGGCACAGGAGGCCCAATGCAGGACCGCACGACACGAATCATCATGCTGGTCGTGGCGGTGCTGCTCGCGATCCTGGTGCTGCAGCCTTACGTGAACACCTATTTCACATCCGCCCGGGAGCCCCGGCCCGTGGCAGCACGGGGCGACTTGGCGGATTTCGAACGCACCACGATCGAAGTGTTCGAGACGGTGGCGCCCTCCGTGGTGCAGGTGGTGAGCCTGTCAGGGGGCGGATCGAGGCGCGGGCGCACGACCGAAGCTGAGCCCTCGGGTTCGGGCACGGGCTTCGTGTGGGATGCGGCCGGCCATATCGTAACCAACGACCACGTGGTGGCAAACGGCTCCTCCTTCGCGGTGCGCCTCGCCTCGGGAGAGGTGCGGCCCGCCGAGGTGATCGGACGCGCCCCGAATTACGACCTCGCGATCCTGCGGCTGCAGCGTCAGGGCTCCCTGCCGGCGCCCGTGAACGTGGGAAGCTCGGCCGATCTGAAAGTGGGGCAGACGGCCTATGCGATCGGCAATCCGTTTGGTCTCGACCAGTCGCTGACCTCCGGGGTCATCAGCGCGCTCAAGCGCCGCCTGCCCACCAGCGGCGGGCGCGAGGTCGCCGACGTGATCCAGACGGATGCCGCCATCAACCCGGGCAATTCCGGCGGCCCGCTGCTCGATTCCGCCGGTCGCCTCATTGGCGTCAACACCGCCATCTTCTCTCCATCGGGGACGAATGCCGGCATCGGCTTCGCGATTCCCGTCGATGTGGTGAACCGGGTGGTGCCGGAACTCATCCGCACCGGCCGCGTGCCGACACCGGGCATCGGCATCCTCGCCGGCGATGAGACGCTCGCCGCTCAGCTTGGCGTGACCGGGGTGGTGGTGGCCGACGTCGTGCCGGGATCGCCGGCGGACCGGGCGGGCTTACGCGGCGTGGACCAGCGGGCCGGCATCATCGGCGATGTGATCGTGGGCGTGGAGGATGCACCCGTGCGCCGCCTGTCGGACCTGACCGACAGGCTCGAGCGAACCGGCGTCGGGAATACGGTCAGGCTCTCCATCGTGCGCAACAACCGCACCGAGACCGTCGAGGTCACTGTCATCGATGTGGACCAGCAGGGAGCACGCTCGCGCAGACCTTGAACCACGTAAAACATTGGCGGGGTCGAATTTGTTTCACCCCGGCCGCAACCTTGTCTCCCTCTCGCCGTTAGCCATCGAACCTTCACCAGCGGAGGACTGAATGAACCCTGATAGCGGCGACAACAACATCCTCGTTCAAAGCGCAACAGTCGATCTGGGCGAAAATTTTCCCGAATTTGCCAAAACGAACATCCAGCGCATTGCCGGAAAGTATTTCGGGCGGTTGAGCATGGGTTCCGTGCACGTCACCCGCGAGGGGCCGACCTATCGATGCACGGTCAACATGCAGATGGGCGCGATCAAGGTGATGACCGGCGAAGCCAAGGACAAGGATCTTTATACCGCCTTCCGGGCCGCCTTGCAGAAAACCGCCAAGCAGCTTCGCCGCACGAAGCGCGAGCTGCGCGAGGACAAGGGCGAGCGCACCGACAAGGACATGCTCCTGCGCGAAGCGACGCGATCAAGGGCTCCGCAACGGGCTGCCGACAATGCGGGATTGCCTATGAACGACGAGAGCGATTACCGCGCGGCCGCGGAGTAGCCAGACATCTTTATTCGACTGCGGGATCACCGGCCTTGTGCCGGTGATCCCGGTTGTGCGAAGCGCGTGTTTCTCAGAATCGAGATGGCCGGGACAAGCCCGGCCATGACGCGGAGGGTGTGACCCCCAAGCCAAGCTGAAGGACAATGGCAGTGAAGTGCCGAATAAAAAGGCCGGGCTCGCGCCCGGCCATTCTTGCTTCCAGCATTGCAGTTAATTCAACCGCACACCCTGCGGCGGGCGCTCGGCGCCGCTGACGGTCACGTCGCCGATCATCAGGCCCATGGGGCCCGCATGCACCGGCACGGTCTCGCCGTCCTTGATCTCGCCAGCAAGAATCAGTTCCGCCAGCGGATCCTGCACGTGCTTCTGGATCACGCGCTTCAACGGACGCGCGCCATAGGCCGGGTCGTAGCCCTTGTCGGCCAACCAGGCGCGTGCCTCATCGTCGAGCTCCAGCGTAATCTTGCGATCCGTGAGCAGCTTCTGCAGGCGGCCGAGCTGGATGTCCACGATGGCGCCCATCTCCGAGCGCTTCAGCCGGTGGAACAGGATGATCTCGTCCACGCGGTTGAGGAACTCGGGCCTGAAGTGCGAGCGCACCACGCCCATGACTTCCTCGCGCACCTCGTCGGTGTCATGGCCCTCGCTCTGGTTCACCAGATATTCGGCGCCCAGGTTCGAGGTCATGATGATGAGCGTGTTGCGGAAGTCCACGGTGCGGCCTTGCCCGTCCGTGAGGCGTCCGTCGTCGAGCACCTGCAAGAGGACATTGAACACGTCCGGGTGCGCCTTCTCGATCTCGTCGAACAGAACCACCTGATAGGGCCTGCGACGCACGGCCTCAGTCAGAGCGCCGCCCTCCTCGTAGCCCACATAGCCGGGGGGCGCGCCGATGAGGCGGGCCACCGAGTGCTTCTCCATGTATTCCGACATGTCGAGGCGCACGAGGGCGGTCTCGTCGTCGAACAGGAAGCTCGCCAGCGCCTTGGTCAGCTCCGTCTTGCCGACGCCCGTGGGGCCGAGGAACATGAACGAGCCGATGGGCCGGTTCGGATCCTGCAGCCCGGCGCGGGCACGGCGCACGGCGGTCGAAACCGCCGCCACCGCCTCAGCCTGACCGACGACGCGCTTGGCGATCGCCTGCTCCATCTGCAGCAGCTTCTCGCGCTCGCCCTCCAGCATCTTGTCGACGGGAACGCCTGTCCAGCGCGACACGACACCGGCCACATGGTCGGGCGTCACGGCCTCTTCCATCAGCCCGCCGCCATCGGCATGAGCCTCGACATCCGTGAGCTGCTTCTCCAGGCCCGGAATGACCCCGTAGGAGAGTTCGCCGGCCTTCGCCCAATCGCCCGCGCGCTGCGCTTGGCTGAGCTGGTTGCGGGCTTCCTCGAGCTTCTTCTTGAGATCGGCCGCGGTGCCGAGCTTGTCCTTCTCGGCCTTCCAGCGGGCCGTGATGGAGGCAGACTGTTCTTCGAGCTCCGCCAGCTCCTTGGTGAGGCGCTCCAGGCGGTCGCGGGAGGCGGCATCCGTCTCCTTCTTGAGGGCTTCCTGCTCGATCTTGAGGCGCACGATCTCGCGGTCGATGTTGTCGAGCTCTTCCGGCTTCGAGTCGACCTGCATGCGCAGGCGCGAGGAAGCCTCGTCGACGAGGTCGATGGCCTTGTCCGGCAGGAACCGGTCGGTGATGTAGCGGTTCGACAGCGTGGCTGCCGCCACCAGCGCCGAGTCGGTGATGCGCACGCCGTGATGCTGCTCGTACTTTTCCTTCAGGCCGCGCAGGATCGACACGGTGTCCTCCACCGTGGGCTCGCTCACGAAGACCGGCTGGAAACGACGGGCGAGCGCCGCGTCCTTCTCCACGTGCTTGCGGTATTCGTCCAGCGTGGTCGCGCCGACGCAGTGCAGCTCGCCGCGGGCGAGCGCTGGCTTCAACAGGTTCGATGCATCCATGGCGCCGTCTGCCTTGCCGGCGCCGACGAGCGTGTGCATCTCGTCGATGAACAGGATGATGCCGCCCTCGGCCGAGGTCACTTCGCTGAGCACGGCCTTCAGGCGCTCCTCGAACTCGCCGCGATATTTCGCGCCTGCGATCAGCGCGCCCATATCGAGCGCGAGCAGCTGCTTGTCCTTGAGGGACTCCGGTACGTCGCCGTTGACGATGCGCAGCGCCAGGCCTTCGACGATGGCGGTCTTGCCGACGCCGGGCTCGCCGATCAGCACCGGATTGTTCTTGGTGCGGCGCGACAGCACCTGGATGGTACGGCGGATCTCCTCGTCGCGGCCGATCACCGGATCGAGCTTGCCGTCGCGGGCCGCTTCCGTGAGATCGCGGGCGTATTTCTTCAGCGCGTCATAGGCGTTCTCCGCCGTCGCGTTGTCGGCGGTGCGGCCTTTGCGCAGCGTGTTGATGGCGGTGTTGAGCCCTTGAGCGGTCACGCCGGCCTGGGCCAGGATCTTGCCTGCCTCCGAGTCCTTCTCGACGGCGAGCGCCAGCAGCATCCGCTCGACGGTGACATATGAGTCGCCCGCCTTTTCGGCTGCCTTCTCGGTCGTGTCGAAGAAGCGCATCAGATCGCGGGTGGCCTGCGGCTGCGCGGCGGAGCCTGACACCTTCGGCTGCTTGGCAAGCCATTGCTCGACCGCCGCATGGGCGTCGCGGGAGCGCCCGCCGGCCCGGTCGATCAAACCGGCGCAGAGGCCTTCCGGATCGTCCAGCAGGACCTTCAGCACATGGCCCGGCGACAGCTGCGGATGGCCTTCCCGCATGGCGAGGTTCTGCGCCGCCTGCACGAAACCCCGGGCGCGTTCGGTGTATTTTTCGAAATTCATCAATCATCCCTCCTCAGATCCACCCGCCCTGCTTGAGGCACGGACAAATCCTGCGATGTCGGACCCTCATCTCGAGGCGTCCGCCTGAGCTCCAAGATGGTGTGTCTAATTCGTCACAACAAGAGGGGGAACCTGCTCGCAGTGCTGGCATTGACCCCACGACAGTTTGAGGAGGTTCCCATGACACGCGACCCGCGCTCGGAGGCCGAAAAAGCCCGTGCCGACCTCGCCCGCAATGCGGAGATGGGTTTGGGCGTGCCGCAAAGCCCGGTCGAGCAGCAGCCCTCGGTAACGCCGGAGACGTTCGGCGACACCACCGAGAACGGCCGGGTGATCCGGGATGATCAAGGCCGGTCGTCCAACGCGGCGGACCGCGATGTCAGCGACTCCACCGGCACCATCGCGACCTCTCGCGATATTCCCGTCTCGCGTCAGAACGTCCAATCCCCACCGACCCATCGCAGCGACGAAGAGGACGGCGTCCTCTCCCGCGCCAAGGAGTAAATCAACATGGCTCTTTCCGACATCTTCTCCATGTTCACCCCCAAGAAGCGCAAGGCCGAAAAGGCCCATGAGGAGCTGGTGGCCAATGCCGAGAAGGCGCTGCGCATGAAGCAGGAGGCCGGTCCCCAGACCAACATTCCTAAGCACCAGACCGCCAGCGAGGGCATGAACCCCAAGACCACGAACGAGGATCACATCCCGGCTCGCGAGGGGTTCAACACGCCCGAGCTCAAGCGCTCCAGGGTTGCCCGCTCGGGGGATGCTTCGTAAGCTTTCTCGCGATTGTGCATGAGACAAAAGCCCTGCCGTTCGGCGGGGCTTTTCCCTATGAGCCGCTCTATCGATCGGGCTTAAGAGCCATATCGGCAGTATAATGTTTCCGTTCAGCCCGCTCGTAGGTGTGCGGCAGAAGCTGCTCGAATTTCCGCCTGATGATCCCATAACACTCGCAGGCGGCTTCCTCGAGGCCCGGACGATCGGTAACTGTGATGATGCCTCTGCCCTGGCGGATCAGTCCTTTGTCCTGAATCGACCTGGCTACGTCACTCACCGTCGAGCGCTGGACGCCAAGCATCTCTGCCAGGAACTCATGGGTGAGCGGCAGTTCAGGCCGGCCTGCTCTGTCCTGGGTCATGAGGATCCATCGGCAGCAGCGGGCTTCGACGCTGTGAACGGCATTGCAGGCCACAGCCTGGAGAGTTTCCGCCATCAGCGCCTCGGTGAAGCGCATGACGAGGTGCTGGATGGCCGGCCGGGCCGCCATGGCCTCGTGCATGATGTTCAGTTCGACCCGGGAGGCGGTGCCGCTCAGCTGGACGATGTAGCGGCCGAACGACTGGCGGGTCACGAAGGCGCTCACCAGACCGAACAAGCCCTCGCAGCCGAAGGTCGCCATTTCGACCGACTTGCCGTCATGCATGACAGTCACGAGGGACACCATCCCATCAAGAGGAAAGTAGGTGTACACGATGGTGTCGCCGACTTCGTAGAGGATCTCACCGCGCTGCAGGTCGATGACGGCGAGATGCGGCTCCAGAAATGCGAAATCCTCTGGCGCCAGGGCCGCTAAAAGGCGGTTGTCCTGATGCTGCGGAGTTCTCCGAACCTGTGCCATGGCAGAGGCCCCGATTCAGCCGGAATTAGCCCCATGCGGCTAACGCGCGGAACGGGCGGTTCGCTCCGTCATCCGGTGAATTCTCAAGGCCTCAGGCGCAGAAGCCGGGCATGGCACCTGGACCCACCTTGCTCGTCTTAAGCCGAGACCGTATCCATGGTTTCATGACCATCCGTATCGTCTCCCTCCAGCGCTATCCGGTGAAGGGCCTCTCGCCCGAGACCCTGTCCTCCGTCACCCTCACGAAGGGGGACTACTTTCCCGGTGACCGGCTGTTTGCCATCGAGAACGGCCCGGCCGGGTTCGAGCCGGAAAACCCGCAGTATCAGCCCAAGATCAAGTTCCTGATGCTGATGCGGAACGAGAGCCTGGCGCGGCTGAGAACCCGCTACATCGATTCCATCACGACCCTGTTCATCGAGCAGGGCGGGCGCGAGGTGGCGCGCGGCGATCTCTCGACCCCTGGTGGGCGGCTTGCCATCGAGGCCTTCTTCCGCCGCTTCATGCCGAAGGAGCTGCGCGGCCCGCCGAAGGTGCTCGCCGCCCCGGAAGGCTTCCGCTTCACCGATTCCCGGCGCGGCTTCGTCTCCCTCATCAATCTGGCGAGCGTGCGGGAGTTGGAGACCATGATCGGCGCGCCCGTCGATCCCCTGCGCTTTCGCGGCAACATCCATGTGGAGGGCCTGAAAGCCTGGGAGGAGTTCGACCTCGTCGGCCAGGTGCTCACCGCGCCCTCGGGCCTGCGCCTGAAGGTCACCAAGCGGATCGAGCGCTGCGCCGCCACCAACGTGGACCCGGACACCGGCATCCGCGACCTGGAGATCCCGAAAAGCCTGATGAAGGCCTATGGGCACTTCGACTGCGGCATCTATGCCGAGGTGGTGGGCGACGGTTCGCTCGAAGCAGGCGGGAGCCTGGAGCGCGAGCAGGCGGAACTGGCGCTGTAGGGGAATGGAGGCCATGCGGCCCTGGTGTCATCCCCGGCGGCCGTAAGGCCGGGAAGGGGATCCATAGCGCTGAGGGTGCGAGTGGATTCCCTTCCCCTCCGCTGACGCTTCGGCCGGGAATGACAGCGGAGCGATGACCGCTGCGAAAGGATCCTATCGCCAACAAAAAAGGGAGAGCCTGGGCTCTCCCTTTTCGTTTCAGGTAATCGCGCTGCCTTATTCGGCAGCCGGGGTCTCGGCCGGATCCGGGATGAAGCCGGGGTTCTCGGCATTGGCCGCATCGATCATTTCCTGGCGGGTGCGACGGCGACGGCGCGGACGGGCTGCGGTCTCGTCATTGGCCGCTTCCTGCATCACAGGCGCGGGAGCCGGAGCTTCGGCTTCCACGGGAGCCGGCGCACGGACCGGGTTCGTCAGGAAGGCCGGCAGGGTGCCCTGGTCGGACGGCTCGTCGTCCCGGCGGCGGTCGCGCTGGAAACGCTCGCGCCGCTCCGGGCGGTCACCGCGATCGAAGCGGTCATTGCGCTCCGGGCGATCTGTGCGCTCGGGACGGTCACCCCGATCCTGGCGGTCGTTGCGGTCGAAGCGGGCAGGGCGCTGGTCATTGCGCTCAGGACGCTCGCCATTTTCCGGACGGGCCTCGAAGGGCTGCTGCTCGTCGCGGGGCTGGTAGTCCTGACGCGGGCCGCGGTCGCGCGGCTGGAAACGATCGCGACGGTCACCGCGATCGGGACGATCGCCGCGATCCTGGCGATCACCCCGATCCTGACGGTCGTTACGATCACTGCGGTCCCCGCGGTCGAAACGCGGCTGGCGCTCGGCCCGGTTGTCGTAGGGCTGAGGCTGGGAGCCGAAATCGCCCTCGTCGCCGTTGCCGAAATCCTGGCCGCCGCCGGCACGCTCGAAGTTCGGGCGCTCACCCTGGGTGAAGCCTTCTTCCTCGTTGCCGTCCTCGTCGAGGGAGCGCTGCTGCTGCTGGTAGCCGTACTGCTCGCGCAGCTGCTCCTGGGCGGCCGCGATGATGCGCAAATAGTGCTCGGCGTGCTGGAAGTAGTTCTCGGCCGCCACCGGGTCGCCGCTGGATTGCGCATCGCGGGCGAGCTGGCTGTATTTCTCGGCGACATGCTGAGCCGTGCCGCGGATCTTCACGTCCGGACCGTTCGACTCGTAGCTCTTCGTCAGGGGATTGGGCCCCTTGTTGTTGTTACTGCGGTTGTTGTTGGGACGACCGCGCATACGCCTGTTTTGTCCTGGTCTCATTTTCGCTCTACGAGCCTCGCTGGTTCTTTAAAGCCCACGCGATATGCAAGCCAATATTCAACGAACGGGCTCAACGCCCACCGTTCGCGTGGCAAACCGTCTGTCGTTCAGCCACAGCCTTCGAGAAGCTTGGCCATCCTTCAGTGTCGGGTTCAGGTGATCGCGCTAGGCCGTTTCGTTCAAAAGCCCCTGCCTGCGCGATTGATATCGTTTGGTCTTCCGGCATGCCCCTCCAGGGGCCACCGATTTGTTTAGACCGAGGACGATCTCTACCCTGAATCTAGCGGGTTCCTCTCGGTCCAACAAGGGCTATTTCCGACTTTATCCCAGGATGGGACAAGAAAGCCTCACCCAGGCCATCACAATCGCTTCATGGCGACGCAGCGCGGGTTGCCTGGTAGATCGTGTGCGATCCGCAGGATTTCAAGGCCATGAAGCCCGGCCAAGCTCGATAGGGCCTCGGCCTGATCGTAGCCGATCTCGACCGCCAGCAGCCCGCCGGGAGCCAGCAGCCGCTCCGCTTCGGCGAGGAGAATCCGGTAGGGCTCCAGCCCGTCCGGTCCGCCGTCGAGGGCGAGCCTGGGGTCGTGCTCCCGCACCTCCTGGTCCAGGCCTGGGATCACCCCGGAGGCAATGTAGGGCGGGTTCGAGACGATCAGGTCGAACCGGCCCGAAATCGCATCGGCCCAGCGCGACAGGACGAAATGGCAGCGGTTGCCAACCCGATTGTCATCCGCATTGGCACGCGCTGTCACAACGGCACCAAAGGACAGATCGACCCCAAGCCCGGTGGCCTGCGGCAGTTCATGGAGCAGGGCCACCAGGATGCAGCCGGAGCCGGTGCCGAAATCCACGATCCTCAGAGGGGCCTGATGGTCGGGAAGCAGATCGAGGGCGGTCTCGACCAGGGTCTCAGTGTCCGGCCGGGGCACCAGGGTTTCCGGGGAGAGCCGGAAGGGCAGGCCCCAGAACTCCCGCTCGCCAACGATCCGGGCCACCGGCTCATGGTTCAGGCGGCGCTGGGCGAAGGCGGCGAGGGTGCCAGCCTGGTCAGGCGTCAGGGGAGTGTCAGGCCAGGTGATAAGATCAGTCGCTGAAATGCCAAGTGCTGTCAGAACGAGCAGCCGGGCATCCAGGGCTGCGGTCTCGAACCCGGCCTCGGCGAGGGTCCGGCGCAGCTCCCTCAAGGCCTCAGCGCGGGTTTTCAAGGGTTTCGGCCCTGCCGGTAGCGTGCCAGCCGCTCGTCCAGGGTGCCGGTATGCAGCTCGAACAGGTGGTTGTCATCGTCGTAGAAATAGAGCGAATGCCCTTCGCCCTCGACCCGAGGCCGGGACTCGCGGAACTCCAGCCCCAATGCCTCGATCCTGGCCCGGTATTCACCGATGGCGGAGGCCGGGATCTTGAAGGCGATGTGGTTGTAGCTGCGGCCAGGCAGGCTCTCGCCCTCCATCACGGCGATCCAGAGCCCGCCCACGTCGAAGAATTTTTCGCGGGAGAGGGAGAAGGTGTCGTGGCCGGACGCATAGATTTCCCGGCCGCCGAGCGCCCCTTCCACGATGGCGGTCATGCGGTCGAGATCACGGGTGATCAGGGTGATGTGGCTGAGGCCCTCGACCCTGCCCTCGCTCATGCCGCCTGATCCTGGGCGGCGAGCTGGGCCGCCTGATGTTCGGTCACGAGGGCGTCGATCAGCTCGTCGAGAGCATTCCCGGCCATCACCTCTTCGAGCTTGTAGAGGGTCAGGTTGATGCGGTGGTCGGTCACGCGCCCTTGCGGGAAGTTGTAGGTGCGGATGCGCTCGGACCGGTCGCCGGAGCCCACCTGGGCCTTGCGGTCGGCGGCGCGGGCGGAATCCTTGGCGGTGCGTTCGGCGTCATAGAGCCGGGCGCGCAGCAGGGCCATGGCGCGGGCACGATTCTTGTGCTGGGAGCGTTCGTCCTGGACGAACACCACCATCCCGGTGGGGATATGGGTGATCCGGATGGCGGATTCGGTCTTGTTCACGTGCTGGCCGCCGGCGCCCTGCGCCCGCATGGTATCGATCTTCAGGTCCGCATCGTTGAGCACGATATCCACGTCCTCGGCTTCCGGCAGCACGGCAACCGTGGCCGCGGAGGTGTGGATGCGTCCTTGCGTTTCCGTGTCCGGCACGCGCTGGACCCGGTGGACGCCGCTTTCGAACTTGAGCCGGGCGAACACGCTCCGACCCTTGATCTCGACCACCACTTCCTTGTAGCCGCCGGCCGTGCCCTCGCTCTCCGAGACGATCTCGACCTTCCAGCCTTTCAGGTCCGCATAGCGGGTGTACATGCGCAGCAGATCGCCAGCGAAGAGGGCGGCCTCGTCGCCGCCGGTGCCGGCGCGGATTTCCAGGATGGCGCTCTTCTCGTCCGCCTCGTCCTTGGGCAGGAGCATCAGGCGCAGGTCCTGGGCTGCCTTCTCCAGATCCTCCCGGGCCTGGGGCAGCTCGTCCTCGGCAAGCGAGCGCATCTCGGCATCCATCGCGGGATCGTCGAGCATGGCCTGGAGGCCATGGAGGTTGTCCTCCATGGCCCGATAGGCCCGGATGGCATCCACCACCCCATCAAGCTCTGCGAGCTCGCGGGAGAGCGACACGAAGGTTTCCGGGTCGGGCCCGGCATTGAGCGTCGCCGTGATGATGTCATGGCGGGCGAGAATAGCGTTCAGGCGATCAGAGGGAGGGGCAATCGACATCAGACCGGAATACCATGGGTTTCCGCAAAATGGGCAAGCTTCGGGCGCAGCGTTTGGCCGCCCCCGGCTGTTTTAAGTTCCTCGCGGATCAGGGCGCTGACCTCCGCGGCGTTCATCTCCAGCAGCATGGCCTTGACCGGGCCGATAGAGGCCGGGGACATGGATAGGGAACGGAATCCTAAGCCGATCAGCGCCATGGCCTCGAGAGGGCGTCCGCCGACCTCGCCGCAGACCGTCGCCAGGCAGCCGGAGGCCTCGGCGTGCTCGGCCACCATGTTGAGAGCCCGCAGCATGGGTGCGCTCAGGGGATCGAAGCGGTCGGCCACCCGCCGGTTCTCGCGGTCGCTGGCGAAGAGGAACTGCATCAGATCGTTGGTGCCGAGCGAGATGAAATCGGCGCTCTCGCAGATTTCCTTGAGCTGGAACAGGAGTGAGGGCACCTCCAGCATCACGCCGAGCTTCAGGTCCGATGGCAGCGGATAGCCGTGGTTGGCGAGGTGGATCTTCTCCCGCTCCACATATTCCTTGGCGCGCTCGAACTCGTCGCAGGTTGCCACCATGGGGAACATGATCTTCAGGGGCCGCCCGGCGGCGGCTTTCAGCAGGGCGCGGATCTGGGCCCGCAGCAGGCCCGGGCGGTCGAGGCCGATGCGGATGGCGCGCCATCCGAGGGCCGGGTTCTCCTCCTCGACGGATTGCATGTACGGCAGGATCTTGTCGCCGCCTATGTCGAGGGTGCGGAAGGTGACGGGCCGGTCACCGGCTTCCGCGAACACGGTGCTGTAGAGCGCCTGTTGCTCGGAGGCCGAGGGCATGCGCTCGGCGATCATGAACTGCAGCTCGGTGCGGAACAGCCCGACGCCCGCAGCGCCTGTTTCTGCCAGATGCGGCAGGTCGACCACGAGGCCGGCATTGAGCTGCAGGGTGATCTCGACGCCATCCTTGGTGACGGAGGGCACGTCCCGCAGCTTGAGATACTGCTCCTGCCGGCGGGCGCGCAGGCGCGCTTTCTCGGCATAGGCGGCCTCCACGTCCGGGTTGGGGCGGATCTGCACCTCGCCCGCGGCTCCATCGACGATGATGGCATCGCCCTGTTCCGTAAGCGAGGTGGCGTTCGATACCTCGCCGACGGCCGGAATGCCGAGCGCCCGGGCCACGATGGCGATGTGGCTCGTCGGTCCACCTTCTTCGAGCACGAGGCCGCGCAGGCGCGAGCGGTCATAGTCGAGGAGTGCGGCCGGGCCCATGGAGCGGGCCACGAGGATGGCGTTCTCGGGAAGATTTTCGCGCTCGGTGACGAATTCCCGGCCCACCAGCCGGTGGAGCAGGCGGTTGGCGAGATCGTCGAGGTCGTGCAGGCGCTCGCGCAGGTATGGGTCCGTCTGGCGCAGCATGCGGGCGCGGTTGTCGGACTGCACCCGTTCCACGGCTGCTTCCGCCGTCAGACCGGAGGTCACCGCCTCGCGCATGCGCCTCAGCCAGCCCTGATCGTGGGCGAACATGCGGAAGGTCTCCAGAACCTCCCGGTGCTCGCCGTGATGGGCGACGTCGCCGCGCTCGATGAGCTGGTCGATGGACAGGCGCACCTCGCCGATGGCGGCGTCGAGCCGCTTCAGCTCCGCCTCGATGTTCTCGGCAATGAGATTCTTGACCACCACTCTGGGCTCATGGAGCACCACGTGACCGAGACCCACGCCGTCGGCAAGCGCAACGCCCTTCTGGTAGAGGGGGCGGCGAAGCGCGATGCCGGTCTCGACGGGCGCCAGGGCCTGCAGCTCGCCCGTGGCGAGCATCTCGGCCACCACCATGGCGGTGGTCTGAAGGGCCTCGACCTCTTCCTCGGTGTAGACGCGATAGGTGCGGTTCTGGACGACCAGAACGCCAAGCGTGTTGCCGGCGCGCAGCAGCGGTACGCCCAGGAAGGCGTGATAGATCTCTTCGCCCGTCTCGGGCTTGTAGGAGAAGGCCGGGTGGCTCTGGGCGTCGGACAGGGCCAGGGGTTCGGCCGTCGCGGCGATGAGGCCCACGAGGCCCTCGCCCGAGCGCATGATGGTGAGGTGGACGGCCTCCCGGTTCAGGCCCTCGGTGGCGAAGAGCTCAAGCACGCCATCGCCACGCATCACATAGACGGAGCACACCTCCGCCACCATGTTTGCGGCAATCTGGGTGACAATTTTGTCGAGACGGTCCTGCGCCCCGACCGGCTCCGCCATGATCTCGCGGAGGCGGCGCAGCAGTAGGCGCGGACCGCCGGGAGCGCTTGGCATGAGCTTCTCTGTTCCCGTCCTATCAGGGCCGGCAGGGCGGACCGGCGGCCGGCATGTTCACTGTCGCAGCCCGACCAATCCCTCGTCAATCAGGCTTGATCAAGGCCGTATAGCGAGTGGAGCGTGCGAACCGCAAGCTCCGTGTAAGCCGATTCGATTAGGACTGAGAATTTAATCTCTGAGGTCGTGATCGCCCGGATATTGATGCCCTTGTCGGCCAGGGCCTTGAAGGCGCGGGCCGCCACGCCCGCATGGCTGCGCATGCCGACGCCGATGGCCGAGACCTTCACAACGTCGGTGGCGCCCTGGAGATCCTGGAACTGGATCTCGTCCTTGTGGGCGTTCAGGAGCGCACAGGCCCGCTCGTAATCGGCGGTGGGCACCGTGAAGGTCAGGTCCGTGGTGGCGGCGTTGTCGGACACGACCTGGATGATCATGTCCACGTTGATGTTGGCCTCGGCCAGGGGCACGAAGATCGAGGCCGCGATGCCCGGCTTGTCGGCAATGTCCCGCAGCGTGATCTGGGCTTCGTCGCGCGAATAAGCGATGCCCGTGACAATCTGCTGTTCCATGATGTCTTCCTCGTCGCAGATGAGGGTGCCGAGCTTGGGGTCGGCGGGATCGTCGAAGCTGGAGCGCACATAAGTGGGAACACGATGCATCATGGCGAGCTCCACCGAGCGCACCTGCAGCACTTTGGCCCCCAGCGAGGCCATCTCCAGCATTTCCTCGTAAGAAACCTTATCCAGGCGCCGGGCCTTGGGCACGATGCGCGGATCGGTGGTGTAGACGCCGTCCACATCCGTATAGATGTCGCAGCGCTCGGCCTGGATGGCGGCGGCCAGCGCCACGGCGCTGGTGTCGGAGCCGCCGCGGCCAAGGGTCGTGATGCGGCCCGAGGGCTGATGCATGCCCTGGAAACCGGACACGACGGCGACTTGCCTAGCGTCCGTGAAGCCCTTCATGATCCCGGTGCCGTCGATGGCGGCGATACGGGCCGAACCATGGGCTTCCGAGGTCATGATCGGGATCTGCCAGCCCTGCCAGGAGCGCGCCTTGAGGCCCATTTCCTGCAAGGCGAGCGCCAGGAGACCCGAGGTCACCTGCTCGCCCGAGGCGACCACCACGTCGTATTCCTTGGAATCGTAGAGCGGGGAGGCGTCCTTCACCCAGCCGACGAGCTCGTTGGTCTTGCCCGCCATGGCGGACACCACGACGGCCACGTCGTAGCCGGCCTCGACCTCGCGTTTCACATGCCGGGCCACGTTGCGGATGCGCTCTACGGTGGCGACGGATGTTCCGCCGAACTTCATGACGAGACGGGGCATGGTCGAAGAAGGCCGTTAAGGGTTCAGGGAAAATTTTGCCCTTCGCGGTGCGAAAGGCGCGTATACATGACGGTAGGGCCGCGCCCTGTCAACGCGCGGAAACCATTTCTTTGCCTTAAGGAATCAGGCTCCGATGACCCACGGCGCATCCACCACCATCGACCCCGCCGAGGTCGCCCGTTTCGACAAGATCGCCGAGACCTGGTGGGACCCGAAGGGGCCCATGAAGGTGCTGCACAAGTTCAATCCGGTGCGCTTAGGCTATATCCGCGACGAGGCCTGCCGCCGCTTCGGGCGCGACCCGCGTTCGGCGCGCTCGCTTGAGGGGATCTCCATCCTAGATGTGGGCTGCGGCGGGGGCGTGCTCTCAGAGCCGCTCGCACGCCTGGGAGCGACCGTGACGGGGCTCGATCCTGCCCCTACGAACATCTCCGTTGCCCGGCTCCATGCGGAGCGGGCAGGGGTGCGGGTCGATTACCGCAACGAGACCGTGGAGGCGGTGGTCGCCGGGGGTGAGACCTTCGACATTGTGCTCGCCATGGAGGTGGTGGAGCATGTGGCCGATCGGGAGGCTTTCGTGGAAGCCTGCGCCCAGGCGGTGAAGCCGGGCGGCGCACTCGCCATGGCAACGATCAACCGGACCCTGCGCTCCTTCGCGTCCGCCATCGTGGGGGCCGAGTACATCCTGGGCTGGCTGCCCAAAGGCACCCACGAATGGGACAAGTTCGTCACCCCCGAGGAATTGACCGCCGCCATCGAGACTACGGGCTTCAAGGTCGACGACCTCAAGGGCGTCGCCTACAACCCGTTGCGGGACAGCTGGTCCCTGTCCCGCGATACCGCCGTCAATTATATGCTGCTGGCCTCGAAGGCTTGATCGAGATCTCCCGCGGGGCGACGCTGAGCACCAGATAGCCGGCAATCGCCGAGAGGGCCGATCCTATGAGAACGCCGATCTTGGTGGCGTCAGTCAGCTCCGGCTGGCCCGGGAAGGCGAGCGCTCCGATGAACAGGCTCATGGTGAAGCCAATGCCGCACAAGAGCGCGACGCCGTAGCATTGAAGGCGTGTCGCGCCCGCCGGCACATCGGCGAGGTTGAGCCTGATTGCCAGCTCCGAGAAGGCATAGACACCTGCCTGCTTGCCGATGAAGAGGCCCAGGGCGATACCCAGCGGCAGGGGACTTAAGATTGCATCGAGGGAAAGCCCGGACAGCGACACGCCCGCATTGGCAAGGCCGAAGACCGGGATGATCGCATAGGCGACAGCCCCATGCAGGGCGTGCTCGAGCCTGTGGAGGGGCGCGTCCTCGGCACGTGTCTTTTTCGGGCCCGCCTGGAGCGGGATGGTGAGCGCAAGCGCAACGCCTGCCAGTGTGGCGTGAATGCCCGATTTCAGGACGAAGAACCACAGCACCGCGCCGACGGCGAGATAGGGCAGAAGCGACACGATCCCGAGACGGTTGAAGGCCACCAGAACGACGAGACAGAGGGCGGCTGCGCCCAGCATCATCAGCGACAGATCGCTCGTATAGAACAGGGCAATGATGATGATCGCGCCGAGATCGTCGAGGATCGCCAGCGCCGTCAGAAAGATCTTGAGGGAGGTCGGCACCCTGGAGCCGAGAATCGCCAGGACGCCAAGTGCGAAGGCAATGTCGGTGGCGGCCGGGATGGCCCATCCGGAGCGGAGATTTGGCTCATTCCAGGTGATGGCGAGATAAACGAGCGCCGGCACGACCATGCCGCCGAAGGCCGCGATGCCGGGCAACATGCGGCGCGGCCAGGTGGAGAGCTGACCGTCCAGCATTTCGCGCTTGATCTCGAGCCCCACCAGCAGGAAGAACACTGCCATCAGGGCGTCGTTGATCCAGTGCAGGACGCTCAGGCCCAGGACATAGGTCTTGAGCAGGCCGAAATAGGCATCGGCCAAGGGCGAGTTGGCGATCACGAGGGCGATTACCGTCACGCCCATGAGGATCATGCCGCCGGAGGCCTCGCTGTCGAAGAAGCGACGCATGAGCGAGATGCGTCGCACAGGCCTCACGCTGCTTTTCGGCTGATCCATCCGGGGCTCCTTTCAACCCCAACCGGACCTGGGGCGAATGGTTCGGTTAAAGCCTCTGGAAATGATCCGGTCCAATAACAAAACCAGGAGCAACTCTGCTGGATCAGCCCGTTATGGCAGCCGGGCGCCGGCGTCTCGTGCCAAGCACCGTTTCGAGGGTGACGGGCCGATATTCCCAGGCGTCCACGCCTACATCGTATTGCCGGGTCTGAGGTTTGAGCTTGCCGTGGGAGTGGCCGTGTAGGTCGATCCAGCCACGGCCCATGTTCTTCCAGGTGCGGAAGGCGTAGTGGCACATGACGACCGCCTGCCCGTCGAGCATCAGTTCGGCGTAAGATTGCACGCTCTCCCAGCCCTTGGCCGCAAGGGTTGCTGCGCCATCGTTGTTGCCGGTGATCAAGTGCTTGCGTCCATTGAGGAGCCCTAGCAGTTCATCGATCCGCTCCGGGCGCACATGCAGGGCGAAGTCGCCCAGATGCCAGATCTCGTCGTCGGGCGAGACAATCGCGTTCCAGTTGGCGATGAGCGCCTCGTCGTGCTCGGGGATCGTCTTGAACGGGCGCTTGTCGATGCGCAGCACCCTGGGGTCGCCGAAATGGGTGTCGCTGGTGAAGAAAGTCGCCAAATCAGCCCCTGCAACTCGTCTTTGTGAAGTGAAGCTCGAGGTTGAAACGTCGACCTTGGAGGAGAGTTCAGTTCGATCATGAAGGGCCGGAGCGGTCGATCCCGCTGAAAATGCTTCCTTAACGTAAGTTATGCTATGCCGAATCCGCATCCTGCCAAATCGAGACAATAAAAGTCCCCAACAGCTAGGCTCGCTGTAACTGAGATGCATTCTGCAGGGCAATATTGCCATCACTGCAACTTTGAGGGGCAAATCTTGAAGATCATCACCAGCCTTACCGTGGCGGGCTTTCTTGCCATGTCTGCTTTCAGCCTAGCGAATGCTGCCAACCGGCATGTCGATATCGTCAACGATACCGGAATGACCATGGCGGAGTTCTATGCCTCTGCCACCGGAGCCGACGATTGGGAGGAAGACATCCTCGGTTCGGACACCCTGGCGAATGGAGAAGTGTTCGACGTCGATATCGACGACGGCTCGGGAGCCTGCAAGTTCGACTTCAAGGCGGTCTTCACCGATGGCTCCTCCCATGTGAGGCGTGCCGTCAATGTCTGTTCCATTTCGACATTCACCTATCAGCGCTGAGCCTCTGGCTCCGAGGGTCCCTCGCGGGAGACAACACATGATCAAATCCAAGCTTTTCGGACTGGCCCTCATGGGCCTTGCCATGGGCGTGAGCCTTCCGGCCATCGCTGGCGGCCCTGGCGTCTATGCGGTCAAGGGCAACAATGGCGAACCAGACAGCGATTACACCGGAACACTGACTATCGTTCAGACGAGCAAGGATACGTTCAAGCTCACCTGGAACATTGCCGGTGAAAAGTACGATGGGTTCGCGATCGGCGACGAGCGCTTTCTCGCGGCGAGCTTCACCAGCAAAGGCTCCAGCGGGACGGCCCTTCTCGTCGAGGATGACGAGAACAAAGGCGGGTATAAGAGCATTTGGGCCTTCAAGGGCGAGACCCAGCTCGGCGTCGAGTTGATCACGCCGAAGAAATAGCCTGTCTAGAAATGGCGGGACAGTTGGGAGACGGCTCCTAATTCCTGTCGTCAGGCACAATGGGCAGAGGAAGCACGTCGATGCCTTCCTCCAGGAGCGCTCGCGCCTCGGCAAGGTCCGCCTCGCCGTAAATCGAGCGCTCCTCTGTCTCGCCGAAATGCATCTTGCGCGCTTCCTCGACGAAGTCCTTGCCCACGTTCTCGGCATTCTTCATCACGTGCTCGCGCAAGGCCCGCAACGCCGTCCGCAATTCGCGTTCCCGGTCCGAGAGAACCGCCATGGCCTGCGGCTCCGGAACCGGTGCAACCGGCGCCTTGTCCGTGCGCGCGACGGATGGGGCCATGATCTGCTTCTCGACCTTGGCCGAGTCGCAGAACGGACAGATCACGAAGCCGCGCTTGCGCTGCGTCTCGAACGCATCGCTTGAAGGAAACCAGCTCTCGAACTCATGGGCCTGCTCGCAGGCCAGGGCGTACTTGATCATGTCTCGGTGAGACTTAAGGATTCTGGATCGGAAAAGGAAGGGATCAGGCGGTGGCCGCCCGATCCGTCTCGATGGTGGGGACGATTTCGACCTTGAAGGGCCGGGCGTTCTTGAGTGTTGGAATGCGCCCGCGCACCTCCGCCACGAGGGCGGTGTCGATCTCGGCCAGGAACACGCCGGGCTCCGTGCCGCCTTCCGCTAGAATGCGACCCCAGGGATCGACGATCAGCGAATGGCCATAGGTCTCGCGCCCGTCCTCGTGCAGACCCGCTTGGGCCGCAGAGATCATGAAGGAGCCGGTTTCGATGGCGCGGGCTCGGTGCAGGATATGCCAATGCGCCTCACCCGTCTGCTTGGTGAAGGCGGCAGGTGCCGACAGGAAGGAGGCGCCATTCTCGGCGAGCGCCTTGTAGAGGGCGGCGAAGCGCACGTCGTAGCAGATGGTCATGCCGAGATAGCCCCAGGGCGTCTCGGCGGCCACGGCCGAGGCGCCACCCGTATAGGTGGCCGATTCGCGCCAGCTCTCGCCATTCGGCAGGTCCACGTCATAGAGGTGGATCTTGTCGTAGGATGTGATCACCTCGCCATCCTGATCGATCAGGAAAGCCCGGTTGGCGACCTTATCGCCCTCCTTCACGGCGATGGAGCCGATCTGGATCAGGATGCTCCGCTCCCGCGCCACCTCGCGTAGGGAAGCCAACACCGGATCCTGCACCTCCGGCCCGACTTTCGAGAACAACTCGTCCCGGTCGCGGCAGACGAGCGACGTCATCTCCGGCGTCTGGGCGAAATGCGCGCCTTGATCGGCCGCCTGGCGCACCAGGGCCACCGCATCGTCGCGGTTCTTGAGAACATCGCGCCCGGAGCGCATCTGGATGCAGGCAGCGGTGAAGCGGGGCGGGTTCATGAACTGTCAGTCTCCGTCAGGCCTGCAATAAAGGCTCAAGCTGGCCCCTGTCATCAAGATCATACAGGTCATCGCAGCCGCCGACATGTTTTTCGCCGATGAAGATCTGCGGAACGGTGGAACGGCCCTTGGCCTTCTGAATCATCTCGGCCCGGGCTTCAGGCTTCTTCTCGATGTCGATCTCGGTGAATGCGGCGCCCTTCTCGGTGAGAAGCTTCTTGGCGGCCGAGCAATAGGGGCACCAGCCCTTGGTGTAGATCGTGATGGCAGTCATGGTCGAACGGTCTCCTGTGGTTGGCAGGGATATAGGAAGCCTTGCGCCTCTATCACAACTCCTTCACCACCCGGGCGAAGGCAAGCACGTCCACGGAAGCCGCTCCGCCGCGCAGGAGTGCCCGGGAGGCGGCGTTGGCCGTGGCGCCGGTGGTGAGCACATCGTCGACGAGGAGCACCCGTTTGCCCTGCAGTCGCGCCTTCGCCTCCACGGAGACGCGGAAGGCACCCTGGAGGTTCTCCTGCCGCTGCGCCTTCGTAAGCCCCACCTGCCGCTGCGTGTGCTTGACACGGGCGAGCAGGAACGGGTCGCAGGGGATGCCGCTCTCCGCCGAGACGGCTTTCGCCAGCGCCATGGCCTGGTTGAAGCGCCGCCACCAGAGCCGCCAGCGGTGGAGCGGCACGGGGACGATCACATCCGCATCGGCCAGAAGCTCCGCCCCGGCTCGCGTCATCATTCCACCGAGAGCCTGGGCGAGTTCGAGACGGTCGTTGTATTTGAGGCGGTGAACGAGAAGACTTGCGGTGCCGTCATATTCCGCGACAGCTCGGGCCCGCTGAAACACCGGCGGGTCGGCGATGGCCGCCGGCGAGAGCACGGGCTGGCCGAGATCGACGGAAAAGGGCGTCCCAAGCCGCTCACAATAGGGACGCTCGATGAAGCGCATGCCCGACCAGCAGGCGGCGCAGAGGGTGTGAGGCTCCCCTGTGGCAGCCTGGCAGGCGATGCAGGTGGGCGGGTAGAGGAGACCGAGCGCCGAGCGCCAAACCTCCCACGCTCCCCGATGGAGGCGGGCGCGGAGCTGGATCGGCTCAACGTCGAGAGGGTCGCTCATGGGTGAAGCTTAGCCGATGAGCCATGTCCTGCCACCTCCCTGTCGAAGCGATCAAAAAATCCTTGGTTCCTGAGCCGTCACACGCCATATCCAGCGCCTCATGAGCACGCCTCTCGTTTTCGACCGTCCCCTTGTCCGCTGCCGCTTGGCCCGCGCAATGCGCCAGGGCTATGCCGATTTCCTGCTGGTCCGCGCCGTCGAAGACCTGGAAGAGCGGCTCTCGGCCGTTCTGCGGGAGTTTCCGCTCGTCCTCGACGTGGGCACCCCCACGCCGGCTGCCGCAGAGGTCCTGCGCCGGAGCGGGCGCGCCGAGACGGTGATCCGCCTCTCGCCGGTGCCGGAGCCCGGGAGCATTCTGGGCGACGAGGAGCATTTGCCGTTTTCCGGCGAGCGTTTCGACCTCGCCGTATCGCTCCTGTCCCTCCATTCGGTCAACGATCTGCCGGGCTCCCTCATTCAGATCCGCCGTGCGCTTAAGCCCGATGGCCTGTTCGTGGGAGCGCTGCTGGGTGGCAGCACGCT
This sequence comes from Microvirga soli, assembly GCF_016734765.1. Classification (GTDB taxonomy): domain Bacteria; phylum Pseudomonadota; class Alphaproteobacteria; order Rhizobiales; family Beijerinckiaceae; genus Microvirga; species Microvirga soli. Next base: position 185,376 of record NZ_JAERQE010000002.1, read on the forward strand.
GACCGAGCTGCGCCAGTCGCTGACGCAGGCCGAGTCGGAGCTGGAGGGCGGCGTCAGCCCCCGCGTGGCGCCCTTCGCGGATCTGCGCGACATCGGCGGGCTGCTTCAGCGTGCAGGCTTTGCCCTGCCGGTGACGGATTCCGATGTCGTCAGGGTGCGCTATGCCAATGCCTTTGCGCTCATGCGCGACCTGCGCCAGATGGGGCTGACCAACGCGCTGAACGACCGTCGTAAGACACCGCTCAAGCGCGCTACCCTGATCCGGGCGGCGGAAATCTATGCGGAGCGTTTCGGCGAGGCCGATGGCCGTATTCCGGCGACCTTCGAGATCGTGTGGCTCTCCGGCTGGGCACCGCATGAGAGCCAGCAGAAGCCCCTGCGCCCTGGTTCCGCCAAGGTGCGATTGGCCGATGCCCTGGGCGTGAAGGAGGGCGCGCCCAAGCCTGAGAAGGAGTAGCCGGCCGTCTCGCGTCTTGGGGTGCAACCAGGTTGCCCTATCTTCATTTTCCAGAGAGCCTGTCTTGGAGAAGGAAGTGCCATGAAGGAGCCCGGCCCGGATCATCCGATCACCATCACGCAGAACCCGCATCGCATCCGGGTCATGCTCGGCGGCTTCATCGTCGCGGAGACCACGCAGGCGCTCACCCTGCAGGAGGCGAATTACCCGCCGGTTCAGTACATCCCCCGCGAGGATGTGCACATGGACCTGCTGGACTCGACCGATCACCACACCCATTGCCCCTTCAAGGGCGAGGCCTCCTATTTCACCGTCAACGGAGGTGGGCTCGTGCGGGAGAATGCGGCCTGGAGCTATAAGCAGCCGTTTCCTTCGGTGGCCAGCATCAAGGAGCATCTCGCCTTTTACCCGAACAAGGTCGATGCCATCGAGGAGTTCAAGGATTAGGGCGTTCTCCTAAGGGTGTAAGGGATCCGGGTTGCTGCCTCGGCAAGCACGGGGCATCTTCGGCGCCAGAGGAAACACCCATGACGCCGTTCACCTTCAACACCGCTCCGTCCCTCGTCTTCGGCTCCGGCAGCATCGCGCGCTTAGGGGAAATCGCCGCCCAGCGCCTCGGGCCCCGGGTGGCGCTCGTCACCGATGCGGGCCTCATGAAAGCCGGGCTTATCGCGTCCGCTCTTCGCGCCCTGGAGGAAGCAGGCGTCGCCGTCGACGTGTTCGACGCTGTCGTGGCCGATCCGCCGGAAGACGTGGTGCTGGCCGCCGTCGAGAAAGCCAAGGCTTTTGATGCGAGAGCCGTCATCGGCTTCGGCGGGGGCTCGTCCATCGACGTGGCAAAACTTGTCGCGCTGCTAGCCGCCAGCGGCGAGTCGCTGGCCGACATCTACGGCGTCGGTGTCGCCAAGGGGCCGCGCCTGCCGCTGCTCGCCATTCCCACCACGGCGGGGACAGGTTCGGAGGTGACGCCGATCTCCATCGTCACCACCGGCGCGCACGAGAAGAAGGGCGTAGTCTCGCCGCTCATCATCCCGGACATCGCGCTGCTCGATCCCGATCTCACGCTCGGTCTTCCGCCCCATGTGACAGCAGCCACCGGCATCGACGCGATGGTGCACGCCATCGAGGCCTATACCTCGACAAGCGCCAACAACAATCCGGTCTCGCAGGCGCTCGCCAAGGAGGCGCTGCGCCTGCTCGGCCGCAACATCGAGCGCGCGGTGCATCAGGGGCAGGATGTGGAAGCGCGCTCCGCCATGCTGCTGGGCTCCATGCTGGCCGGCCAGGCCTTTGCCAACTCGCCGGTCGCCGCCGTGCATGCGCTGGCCTATCCCATCGGCGGGCATTTCGGCATTCCGCACGGGCTCTCCAACGCCCTCGTGCTGCCGCATGTGCTGCGCTTCAACGCGAGCGCCTGCGAGAAAGCTTACGCGGAACTTGCCCCTCATGCCTTCCCGGAACTCGAAGACCGCGCTACGGGTTCGGCCTTCGTCGAGGCGCTGGCCTCCCTGTGCACGAAGGTGGGCTTGCAGCCGCGCCTGCGCGACGTTGGCATCCCGCAGGAGGCAGTCCCGTTGATGGCCGAGGATGCCATGAAGCAGACGCGCCTTCTGGTGAACAATCCGCGCCCGCTCACTCTCGAGGATGCGCGCGCGATCTACGAAGCGGCCTGGTAAGACGCGCCATGACGGATCGTCCTTCGCGTCCCGCCCGCTCGGAATTCAAGCTGTTTCGCCCCATCGCCACCCGCTGGATGGACAACGATGCTTATGGGCACGTGAACAACGTGCATTACTACTCGTATTTCGACTCGGCCGTGAATGGTTGGCTCGTCGAAAAGGGGCTGCTCACTATTACTGAGAGCCCGACCATTGGCCTCGTGGTGGAGTCGGGCTGCACCTATTTCGAGAGCGTCGCCTTTCCGGACGCGCTGGAGGCCGGCATCGCGGTGGCGCATCTCGGGCGCTCATCGGTGCGTTACCGGATCGCGATCTTCAAGCAGGGCGCTCAAGCGGCGGCCGCGCAGGGGCACTTCGTCCATGTCTATGTGGACCGTGAAACCCAGAAGCCCGTGGAGATCCCGCGCGAGACGCGCGCCATGCTCAGCGAGCTGACCTGATCCGCCCGCTCAACGACACGAGCGCCACACCCGACAACACCACGGCGCCGCCGATCATCTCGCGCAGTCCGATGATCTCGTTGAGGAAGAGGACGGCAAGGATCGTCGTCCAGACCGGCTGGAGATAACCGACCATCGAAGCCCTGGTCGGACCTGCGCGGCGGATGAGCCGCATGAAGAGCAGGATCGGCAGAGCGGTGGAGACGATGCCGAGCGCCAGGAGTGAGGGCGCACTGCCCGGCACGGCTACGAAGGCGGAAGGGCCTGCGACGACGAGTGCCAGCACGGTTGCCGGAATGGCCGAGCAGATCTGCTGACCGAGCGCGAGGCGGGCCGGGTCCGCCTGCTTGATGGAGCGAACATAGAGGTTCGCCATCGCATAGCTGAGAGCCGTCGCCACCATGGTCAGCACGCCCCAGGCGCTGATGCCGCTGTCCGGCAGGGCGGCGGGTCCGATGAGGATGCCCATCCCTGCAATGCCGACGATAACGCCCACAAAGCGCCGCGGGGTCAGCCGCTCGTCCGCGTAGAGCAGGTGCGACAGGACCGCGACGATAAGCGGCCCGGAGGCCTGGATCATGGCCGCCGGCGCGGTTCCGATCTGGGTCAGCGCATGCGCCACGAGCACGTTCGGGATCCAGCCGTTAAGCGCCCCGAGGATCACCCAATGGTGCCACTGTCCGTTGTCGGGGCGGATGCTCTTGGCCTGCACGGTGAACCACACGAGGAGGGCGGACGCACCGATAAGGCCACGGATCGAGGCCAGCACGAAGGGGTTGATGTTTCCGCTCAGCTTGATGAACAGGAACGAGGTGGACCACAGCATCGAGCAGACGAGAAGGTTCGCCGCCAGAAAGACCGGAGTCGGGGCTGCGGGAAGCGCGGCGGCTTCCCCGGGTGCGACGGACATGCGCGACCTCAACCCAGGAGATCGACGAGGAAGGGGATCAACGGCTCATCGGCCGGCGGCATGGGATAGGAGCGCAGCTCCTGCGGCTTGACCCACTTCAGCCCCTGTCCTTCCAGCGGCTGCACGAAGCCTTCCCAGCGGCGGCAGATATAAAGCGGCATGAGCAGGTGGAAGGTTTCATAAGGGTGGCTCGCGAAGGTCAGTGGCGCGAGGCATGCCTCTTTCACCGTAATTCCAAGCTCCTCCTCCAACTCCCGGATCAGGGTCTCCTCCGGTCGCTCGCCCGGCTCCACCTTGCCACCGGGAAACTCCCACAACCCCGCTAGCTGCTTCCCCTCCGGGCGCTGCGCCAGAAGGATGCGGTTGTCCGTGTCGATCAGGGCGACCGCAACGACGAGGGTGAGCTTGAGAGGAGGCGTGTTTGTTTTCATAGCTAGCTTTCACTCAGCAGATTCCACAGCAGAAAACAATTCGCATTGACCAATTAGATGTATGTGATGATATTTCGTATAATATTTGTGGGGGAGCAACGAATGATTGGGCGTAAGAATATGCTGAGGGGAATGCTGATCGTTGTTGGGCTGGTATCCACCGGCGCAGCACACGCCGAATGCAAAGGACCTCCCTTCATTATCCCAGGAAACTTAGCCGAGCTTGAAGTCCCACTTACGGTCAAGGCAGGAACGGGTTGCGCCTTCGGAGTCAATGGTGTTCCTGGAGCCATCAAAGAGGTGCAGATTACTCAGGCTCCGAAGAATGGTCGGGCAGGCGTTGAAAACCTCCGCCCGGTTTATGTGGCAAAGCCTGGCTACCAAGGCCCTGACGAGTTCACCTACACCTATATCGGCACGGACCAGTATGGCGGGCCGATGAGAGTTTCCGTTAAGCGCAAGGTGACTGTCGTTCCTAGTCTCTAATCAGCTCCGGTAATCGCCGTTGATCTCCACATAGGCCTTGGTGAGGTCGCAGGTCCAGGCCGTGGCCTCGCCGCGGCCGAGGCCGAGATCCGCCCGGATCGTGATCTCGTCGCCCTGCATATAGGCCGTAGTCTTGGCCTCGTCGTAGTCCGGATCGCGGGCGCCTTTGACGGCCACGCGGATGTCACCGAACCAGATCGCGAGCTTGTCGCGCTCGGCGGGTTCGCCCGCCTTGCCGACAGCCATGACCACGCGGCCCCAATTGGCGTCCTCGCCGGCCACCGCGGTCTTCACCAGGGGTGAGTTGGCGATGGCCATGGCGATGCGCTTGGCCGAGGTCGCGCCCGTAGCGCCTGTCACCTTTACCGTCACGAACTTGCGCGCGCCCTCGCCATCGCGGGCGACCTGCTGGGCGAGGTCGCAAAGCAGGCTTTCAAGCGCTGCGCGGAACTCCTTGAGGCGCCGGTCGCTCGGCAGGGAAATCGTTGGCGCGCCCTTGGCGGCGGCGGTGCCTGTGGCGAAGAAGAGCAACGTGTCGGACGTGGAGGTGTCGCTGTCCACCGTCACGCAGTTGAAGCTCTTGTCGGCGCCCTTCTTCAGCAGGGCCTGCAGGGCGTTGGCCGCGATGGGCGCATCGGTGAAGATAAAGGACAGCATCGTCGCCATGTCGGGGGCGATCATGCCGGCACCCTTGGCCATGCCGTTGATGGTCACCTCGACGCCGCCGATTCTGGCCGTGCGGGTCGCCACCTTCGGAAAGGTGTCGGTGGTCATGATAGCCTTGGCCGCATCGGTCCAGCCGGTGAGCTTGGCCTTCTTCTCGCAGGCGCTCAGCACGCCCTGGAACTTGGTGGCGTCCAGCGGTTCACCGATGACGCCCGTGGAGGCGATGAACACCTGCGAGGCGCGGCAGCCTGCGGCCTCGGCGGCGATGTCGGCCGTGAGCTTCACCGCCTCTGCGCCCTTCTTGCCCGTGAAGGCGTTGGCGTTGCCCGAGTTCACCACCAGCGCCCGTGCTGTGCCCTTCGTCAAATTCTTGCGGCACCAGTCGACTGGGGCAGAGGGACATTTGGAGCGGGTGAACACGCCCGCGACGGTCGTATCCTTCGGCAGCGTCACGTAGAGCACGTCCGTCCGGTTCTTGTACCGGATGCCGGCCTCCGCGGTGGCGATCCTCACGCCCTCGAGGGCGGGGAGCGTCGGGACCGACTTGGGGGCGAGCGGAGACACGGTCTTGGACATGAGGAATCCGGGAGAGGTGTTGAGATACGACGTTGCGAGCCGCGACCTGCGGTTTTTTAAGGCTTTTTGTCAAGTGCAAGGTTCACCGAGCGTCACCGTCACGACGCGCAACGACGCCTCGTGTCTGCCGTTGATCCGGGCTGGATGAATAAGCGACAGCGTCAACCAATGAAAAGGGCAGCCCGGAGGCCGCCCTAAATCTTTGCCAAAGCCCTGACGCTTACGGCTGCTTCTGCTCGACGAGGTTGCCCTTGTCGTCCAGGCGCTCGACCTTGGCGTTCTTGCGCAGGCCGAGGATCAGGTCCTGCTGGGCCTTGCGGGCGAGGTAGGTTTCCACCTGGTCCTTGGTCTCCTCGAAGGTCGGAGCCGGCTTGTTGCGCTTCTCCTCGACCTTGATCACGTGCCAGCCGAACTGGCTCTTGACGGGATCGGAGATCTGACCGGCTTCCATCTTGAAGGCCGCCTCGGCAAAGGGCTCGACCATACGGTCCTTGGTGAAGAAGCCGAGGTCGCCGCCGTCGGTCTTGGAGCCCGGGTCCTTGGAGAGTTCCCCGGCGACCTTGGCGAAATCCTCGCCGCCCTTCACGCGGGTGGCGGCCTTCTTGGCGTCGTCCTCGTTCTCCACCAGGATGTGGCGGGCGCGGACTTCCTGCTCGGACGGCACGCTCTTAACGGTCTCGTCATAGAGCTTGCGGGCGGCCTCCGGGGTCACGGCCTTCTTGGATTCCTGGTCGAGGTACTCGTCGAGGAGGGTCTTGTCCCGGTTATAGGCGAGCTTGCGGGCGAATTCGGCGCCGCTGCCAACCTTGGCGGCCTCGGCCGCCTTGGCGCCGAGCTTCAGGTCGATCAGGTAGCCGGTGAGAAGCTCGCGCTTCTGCTCGTCGGGCACGTTCGGCATCTGCAGGGCTGAGTCCTCGGCCGCAATGGCAAGATCACCTTCCGTGATCTCGATGCCGTTGACGCGGGCCACCACCTTGGCGGGGTCGACGGCCGGAACGGCAGCCGGCGAGGTCGCGGGGGCAGGCGGGGTCTGGGCGAGGGCAGCGCCGGCGCCGGCTAGGAGCGGCAGGGCGACGCCGAGGGTCAGAAGGCTCTTCCGGACGTTGAGTGAGCGATTCATTCGTGTTTCCTCTGGTGAGCGTGATCGCCCACGGACAGCGACGATCAGATGGCCGAATGTGTTTACGTTTGCAAGAGATGGCATATTTATGTCACAGCATCGCCGCTCGCGGGGTCTTGAACACCCCTCCGGGCACCCCCTGGGGCTGCGCCACTAAAGGCACGGCCTTTAAGATGCAATCTGGCATGATTAGGTCTATAAGGCGGCCCAAACGCCCCTTATCCCTTTACGGAATTTTCGAAGGCTCCCGATGTTCGGTTCTCTCGCGAAGAAAATCTTTGGCTCGGTCAATGATCGCCGGCTGAAGTCCTACCGGCCCAAGATTGCGGCCATCAACGCGATGGAGGCCGAGCTGGAGGCCCTGTCCGACGAGCAGCTCCGCGCCCGCACGGAGGATTTCAAGGCCCAGCTCACGGCAGGCAAGACCCTGGACGACCTCCTGGTGCCGGCCTTTGCTACCGTCCGCGAGGCGGCCAAGCGGACGCTGGGGCAGCGCCACTTCGACGTCCAGCTCATCGGCGGCATGGTCCTCCATGAGGGATCCATCGCCGAGATGCGCACCGGCGAGGGCAAGACCCTGGTGGCGACGCTCCCGGTCTACCTGAATGCGCTCGCCGGCAAGGGCGTTCATGTGGTCACGGTGAACGATTACCTGGCCAAGCGCGACTCGGAGTGGATGGGCCAGATCTACCGCTTCCTGGGGCTCACCGTCGGCGTGATCGTCCACGGGCTCGACGATGTGGAGCGTGCCCAGGCCTATGCGGCCGACATCACCTACGGGACCAACAACGAATACGGCTTCGATTATCTTCGCGACAACATGAAGTACGAGATGGCGCAGATGGTCCAGCGGGGCCACAACTTCGCCATCGTGGACGAGGTGGACTCGATCCTGGTCGACGAGGCCCGTACGCCGCTCATCATCTCCGGCCCGCTCGATGACCGCTCCGAACTCTACAACGCCATCGACGTGGTGATCCCGCGCCTCGACAAGAGCGACTACGAGCTCGACGAGAAGCAGCGCTCCGTAGCCCTCACCGAGGCCGGCACCGAGAAGATCGAGGAGTTGCTGCGGGAGATCGGCCTTCTGAAAGAGGGCGACCTCTACGACGCCCAGAACGCCACCCTGGTCCACCACATGAACCAGGCGCTGCGCGCCCACACCCTGTTCCAGCGCGACAAGGACTACATCGTCCGCAACGGCGAAGTGGTGATCATCGACGAGTTCACCGGCCGCATGATGCAGGGCCGCCGCTATTCGGAAGGCCTGCACCAGGCGCTCGAGGCCAAGGAGAAGGTTCAGGTTCAGCCCGAGAACCAGACGCTCGCCTCCATCACGTTCCAGAACTACTTCCGCCTGTACGACAAGCTCGGCGGCATGACCGGCACGGCGGCGACCGAAGCCGACGAGTTCCTGGAGATCTACAATCTCGAAGTGGTCGAGATCCCGACCAACCGACCGGTTTCCCGCATCGACGACGACGACGAGGTCTACCGGACCTTCGAGGAGCGCTATCAGGCGGTGATCCGCGACATCGAGGAGGCCTCCGCCAAAGGGCAGCCGATCCTGGTCGGCACCACCTCCATCGAGAAGTCCGAGCATCTGGCCGACATGCTGGTCAAGCAGGGCTACACCCTCATCGACTTCGAGAATCCGCTGGCGCTCGAGCCTCTCTACCAGGACGCCCGCGCTGGACGCGGCACCAAGCACTTCGCGGTGCTGAACGCCCGCTTCCACGAGCAGGAGGCCTTCATCGTCGCCCAGGCCGGCGTGCCGGGCGCGATCACGATTGCCACCAACATGGCCGGCCGCGGCACCGACATCCAGCTCGGCGGTAACGCCAAGATGCGCGTCGAGCGTGAACTCGCCGGCGTCGAGGGCGAGGAGCGCGCTGCCAGAGAGAAGGAGATCCTCGACGAGGTGGCGTCCTTCAAGGAGAAGGCGCTCGCCGCCGGCGGGCTCTATGTGCTCGGCACCGAGCGCCACGAGTCGCGGCGCATCGACAACCAGCTGCGCGGCCGCTCCGGCCGCCAGGGCGATCCTGGCCGCTCCAAGTTCTACCTGTCGCTTCAGGACGACCTGATGCGCATCTTCGGCTCCGACCGCATGGACGGCATGCTGCAGAAGCTCGGCCTGAAGGAAGGCGAGGCCATCATCCATCCGTGGATCAACAAGGCCATCGAGCGGGCGCAGGCGAAGGTCGAGGCGCGCAACTTCGACATCCGCAAGAACATCCTGAAATACGACAACGTCATGAACGACCAGCGCAAGGTCGTGTTCGAACAGCGCAAGGAGTTCATGGCGCAGGAGAGCGTGCGCGAGACCATCGACGACATGCGCCATGGCGTGATCGAAGACATCGTCGCCCGCGCCATCCCCGAGAACGCTTATGCGGAGCAGTGGGATGTCGAGGGCCTCAAGGCAAACGTCCTCAATTTCCTCAACCTCGACCTTCCCGTCGATGAATGGGCGAAGGAAGAGGGCATTGCCGACGACGAGATCCGCGAGCGCATCACCAAGGCGGCCGATGAGGCTTACGCCCAGCGGATCGAGGCGAACTCGGCCGAGGTCATGAACTACGTGGAGAAGCAGGTTCTGCTCCAGAGCCTGGATCACCTCTGGCGCGAGCACCTCGTGACCCTGGACCATCTGCGCCAGGTCATCGGGTGGCGCGGGCTCGCCCAGCGCGATCCACTCAACGAGTATAAGTCCGAGGCCTTCGAGCTGTTCAACGGCCTGATCGGCCACCTGCGCGAGCAGGTGACGGGCCAGCTCATGCGCATCCAGGTTGTCTTCCAGCAGCCCGAGCCGCAGGAGCTGCCGCCCATGTTCGCTCAGCACCTCGATCCGGCCACCGGTGAGAACGAGTTCGACTTGGCTCAAGGGAGCGCCTTCGGGGCCGGACCGGCCCTCGGCTTCGCGGCCGCAGCAGTCACCGAGCCGACGCCGTCCCGCGACCCGAACGATCCCTCAAGTTGGGGTCGCGTCAGCCGCAACGAGCCCTGCCCCTGCGGCTCGGGCAAGAAGTTCAAGCACTGCCACGGGCAGTTCGTGGCCTAAAGCCGCGACGTCCTGAACCATATTCATGAAAAGCCCGGCCTCATGGCCGGGCTTTTTCTGCGCCGCCCAACATCTTCAAGTTTCAAAGCCCCATGATTCGCATCGAAAACGTCAGCAAGCAGAGCAGCCACCGGATCCTCTTCATCGAAGCCTCCGGGACCCTTCAGAAGGGCGAGAAGATCGGCCTCGTGGGCCCCAACGGGGCGGGAAAGACCACGCTGTTCCGCATGGTCACCAAGGAGGAGCTGCCGGACGAAGGCCAGATCTCCGTCGATCGCGGCATCACCATCGGGTATTTCAGCCAGGATGTGGGCGAGATGGCGGGCCGCAGCGCCGCCGCCGAGGTGATGGAGGGCGCAGGCCCGGTGAGTGCCGTGGCGGCAGAGCTGCGCGAGCTCGAAGCCGCCATGGTGGATCCGGACAAGGCGGATGATCTCGACGCGGTCATCGAGCGCTACGGCGAGGTGCAGGCGCGCTACGAGGAACTCGATGGCTATTCCCTGGAGGGCCGCGCACGCGAGGTTCTTGCAGGCCTCGGCTTTTCCCAGGAAATGATGGACGGCGATGTCGGCGCTCTATCCGGTGGATGGAAGATGCGCGTCGCGCTCGGGCGGATTCTTCTCATGCGCCCCGACGTGATGCTCCTCGACGAACCGAGCAACCACCTCGATCTCGAGAGCCTGATCTGGCTGGAGGAGTTCCTGAAGGGGTATGATGGCGCACTGCTCATGACCTCGCACGACCGCGCCTTCATGAACCGCATCGTCAACAAGATCATGGAGATCGACGGCGGCTCGCTCACCACCTATTCGGGCAATTACGAGTTCTACGAGCAGCAGCGCGCACTGAACGAGCAGCAGCAGCAGGCGCAGTTCGAGCGGCAGCAGGCGATGCTTGCCAAAGAGATCAAGTTCATCGAGCGCTTCAAGGCGCGCGCCTCTCACGCCGCGCAGGTGCAGAGCCGGGTCAAGAAGCTGGAGAAGATCGACCGGGTGGAGCCGCCCAAGCGCCGACAATCGGTGGCGTTCGACTTCCTGCCCGCGCCGCGCTCGGGCGATGATGTGGTCAGCCTCAAGAACGTGCACAAGCGTTATGGTAGCCGCAGCATCTATGAGGGCTTCGACTTCGGGGTGCGCCGGAAGGAGCGCTGGTGCGTCATGGGCGTCAACGGCGCCGGCAAGTCGACGCTCCTGAAGCTGGTAGCGGGCGCCGCCGCGCCCGACGAGGGATCGGTGACCATCGGGGCGAGCGTCAAGATGGGCTACTTCGCCCAGCACGCCATGGAGGTGCTGGAAGGCGACCGCACGGTGTTCGAGTTCCTTGAGGACTCATTCCCGCAGGCCGGGCAGGGATCGTTGCGCACGCTCGCCGGCTGCTTCGGCTTCTCAGGGGACGACGCGGAGAAGAAGTGCCGCGTGCTCTCGGGCGGCGAGAAAGCGCGCCTCGTGATGGCCAAGATGCTCTACGACCCGCCGAACTTCCTGGTGCTCGACGAGCCCACGAACCATCTGGACATCGCCACCAAGGAAATGCTGATCGACGCGCTGTCGAAGTACGAGGGCACCATGCTCTTCGTCTCGCACGACCGCCACTTCCTGGCGGCCCTGTCCAACCGCCTCCTGGAAATCACCCCGGAGGGCGTTCATCAATATGGCGGCGGCTACACCGAATACGTGGAGCGCACCGGCCAGGAGGCGCCGGGCTTACGGCACTGAACACTAAACACCATAAGATCAAACCTCGAAGCCCGGCCGAAAAGCCGGGCTTTTTGCTGCGTGACGCCAGCTTGAGGCAAGCATCGTGAGGGATAAGGCAGGAACCCGAACAACCTTTTTTGAAGAAGCGTCCTTCAACGGTCTTTCTTCACATTTCCTTTCTCACTTTGCAGGCCGAACCATCATGGCATTGAACACGTCTCTCCCGGTGCTCATCGTTGACGATTATCAGACGATGCTGCGCATCATCCGCAACCTGCTGAAGCAGATCGGCTTCAACGACGTCGACGAGGCGAAGGACGGCTCCGAGGCTCTGGGCAAGCTCAAGGAGAAGAAGTACGGGCTGGTGATCTCCGACTGGAACATGGCGCCCATGACCGGCTTCGAGCTTTTGCAGCAGGTGCGCGCCGATGCGGAGCTGGGCAGCCTGCCCTTCATCATGATCACCGCCGAGGCCAAGACCGAGAACGTGGTTGCGGCCAAGCAGGCTGGCGTCAACAACTACATCGTCAAGCCCTTCAATGCCGATACGTTGCGCTCGAAGATCGCCGCCGTGCTGGGTGAGTAGCCGCCATGCGTCTCCCACCGCCTGTTTCCTTCGACCCCCTGAGCCTGGATCTCTTGGCCCAGTCCCGCGAGAGCATCGCCGCCCGTCGCCACGCCGAGATCATGCGGGGCATGGCGGCCATTCACGCCGCAATGGAACCGAGCAGCGGGGCCTCCAAAGCCCTTCTGGATCAGATCCGAACCGATCTGCGCGAGGCGCTCCACCTCAAGGATGAACTCGACGCCATCACGGAGTCGATCCAGCGCACCAAGCGCGAGATCGCGACCCTGCACTCCCACAGTCCTGGCGGGCAGGTGACGAGCGTCACCGACGAACTCGGAGCCGTGGTGTGCGGCACGGAAGCTGCCACCAACAGCATCCTGGCGGCAGCCGAGGAGATCGACGAGATCACGGGCAAGCTTGCCACCCAGCTATCCGGCCCCGACGCCGAGATGGCGCGGCAGATCTCGGACCGGGTGATCACGATCTTCGAGGCTTGCAATTTCCAGGACATTACCGGCCAGCGCATCAGCAAGGTTGTGGGCTCCATGAAGTTCATCGAGGAGCGCGTGACCCAGATGGCGCAGATCTGGGGCGGCCTGGAAAGCTTCAACGACGTGGAAGCCTTCAAGATGCCGGAGCGGGAAGGGGACGAGGCTCTCCTGAACGGTCCGGCCCTGGACGGCGATCCGAACCGCACCTCCCAGGACGCCATCGACGCCCTGTTCGGGTGATTGGACCTGAAGCGGCGATCGAGGAAAAGCCCGGCGCGACAGCCGGGCTTTTTGCTGTACGACACGCTAGCGTCGGAGCAGCGTCAGGTCCGTCGTCGCCCGCACAGGGCCATTCACACCGATGCGATCCGTGACAACGATCCGAAAGCGGTCGGGATCGAAGCTGACAACTTTCATCTCAGCGGCCATGTCCCCATACAGAGGTCTTGGCCATTGAATCGTTAGATCGAAGTCGGTTCCTACTTGTCGACCCGAGAGCTGGGCCATCCCGACCCGCGAACCGCTATAGGTGCCGGTCACCTGGCCGGAACGGGGATCCCAGGACAGACGCGCGCTAACGGATCGCGCCACGATCAGGTAAGCCCAGCATGTGCCCTGAAGCGACAAGTCTGTCGTCCCCTGTTGCAGAATCGTGAAGCTGCAGCGGACCTTATGGGGGCTGGCCTCCGGCCCCTCCAATATGGTTCCAGAGCCGGAGAACGAGCCGGCATAGCGGCCGAGGACCTCGGGAGCTGCACTCACGCTGCCGGCTGCGGCACAAGCCAAGAGAATGACGCAGACGAACCGGTGCGAAGGGCAGTGCATGGATGCCTCCCTCGGGAATCGTGTAAACCGGGCCTTTGCCGTACGTCCTCGATGACAAGGGCCCTTGAGATTTGGCTGCGCTCAGCCTGATCTCATTATACCTGTATCGGGCGTCCTTCCATGAGCGAGGGCTGAAAGCGCTGCCGAATTGCTGAGCTTAAGTCTGAATCGTCATCGGGTTGGAATGCAAGGCCGGGGCGGAGTCTCGGTGCTTTACCTGCTGCGGAGCCAGGGGGCTGGCAGGCCGGATCATGGCGGGGCTGAACGGCGGGACATGAAAAAAGCCCGCCGATGAGGCGGGCTTTTGAATGCTCATTGTGGTTCCTGCTCAGTTCGCAGCGGCCACATTGACCTTCGTCGGAGCCTGAGCCCGCTTCTGCGGCACGGGCTTCATGACCGGTGCAGCCTTGTCCGGGGTGGCAGGCGCCACCTGAACCGTCTCAGCCACCGGCTGCGACGAGGTGCTGAAGAGATCGGCGACGCCGCCGAACATCTTCTTGTAGAACGGGGTCTCTCCAGACGCTGCGGCAGCCGCCACCGGAGCCGTCTGCTGGGTCACGGCCGCGCGGGTCTCGGCCTGCGGGACGGGAACTTCCTTCATGGACGCGAAGGCCAGGGCGGTCGGCGGCGCCTCCGGAGCTTCCTTACCGGTGTCGTTGAGAGCAACGACCCGCGGGCCGGATGAGATGCCCTCGGTGCGGCTCACGTAGCCGAGCTTGGTGTCGGTCACGCCCGTGACATTGGCCAGGGCCGTGCGGAAGGATTCGTGCGTATCGCCATCGTGGTAGACGAGCTTGATCGGCTTCTCGCCCTTGGCGACCAGTTCCGCCACTTCCTGCTCGTCCTGGGCGCGCTTCTGCGCCACGACGGAGGCTGCGTCGGGATCGATGTTGAACTCGTAACGCCCACGGCCGACGGCCACCCGGACTTCGTCCTTGGTCACCTCGAATGTGTCGGCGCCTTCCTTCAGGTTTTTCCAGAAGGCGATGTTCGGGTCGAGGCGGTGCTTGGCCAGGTTCTCGGCCGTCATCCGGAACGGATAGGACTGGAACTGGAAGCCGCGCTGTCCGGCGCCGAGCGCCTCGCGGGCGATGGCGTAGATCTCGGCCACGTTCTGGTCGGTCATGGCGAAGCAGCCGCGCGACGAGCACGAGCCGTGGACCATGATGTCGCCGCCGCTGCGGCCCATCGAACGGTCAAGCGCGTTCGGATAGCCGGTGTCGAACGAGAGGTAGAAATTCGAGTTGGGGTTCATCTGCGCCGGGGTGACCGTGTAGAAGCCTTCCGGCACCTGACGGTCGCCCTCGCGGTTCTTGGGGCCGAGCTGGCCAGACCAGCGGCAGACCGGATAGCTCTTGAGGAGCGCGTACTTCCCGTTGGAGCCGCGCTTCCAGATCTCCAGCTCCGATTCCTTCTTGTAGGCCCGGATCAGAATCGGGTCTTCCTTGGACATGCCCTTGGTCGACATCAACGCCATGGTGGCGGACGGAATCGGCACAAGGTGGCGCGTGGAGCCACGGGAGAGATTATCGTCCTGGCAGGCAGCAAGCGCGAGCACCAGACTCGCGGCCAATGCGATACGCTTCATCATGGGGACCCCGCATTTGTTGATCTGCCCAGCGCCTTTGCCAAACAGTTCCCCTTTACCCCTAAATCGTTAGCCTTAACCCGCCCTTACTGCAAGCGGGGCCATGATGGAGTCGTGGTGAACAGAAGGTAAAAAATCCGCCTTTGGCAGCTTTTGGGCCTGTCTCTTTGGAGATCAGGGCTCCCTTTGGAGGTAAAGCCGGGCCCAAGGGCGCCGGAGCCCACTCGGATCGCGCGGGTTCCGTCTGTCACGAGGGGGCAGGATCAGAGCTTGCGGCCGATGGCCAGGAACTTGTCGGCCCGGTGGTCGCGGATCTCAGCCGGTCCCATGTTGCCGAGGTCGTGCAGGGCTTCCTCGATGGCGTTTCCGGCGGCTTGAATCGTCGCCTGTGGATCGCGGTGGGCGCCGCCCACGGGCTCCGTCACGATGCCGTCGATGATGCCGAGCCGCAGGAGGTCCTGGGCCGTGATCTTCATGTTGGTGGCGGCATCCTGGGCCCGGGCCGCGTCGCGCCAGAGGATCGAGGCCGCGCCTTCCGGCGAGATCACGCTGTAGATCGCGTGCTCCAGCATCAGCACCTTGTTGGCGGTAGCGATCGCGATGGCGCCACCGGATCCGCCCTCGCCGATCACGAGAGCGACGTTGGGAACGCCGAGCGAGAGCTGCATCTCGGTCGAGCGGGCGATGGCCTCGGCCTGCCCGCGCTCCTCCGCCTCGATGCCCGGATAGGCGCCGGCGGTGTCCACGAATGTGAGCACCGGCAGGTTGAAGCGGTTGGCCATTTCCATCAGGCGCACGGCCTTGCGGTAGCCCTCGGGGCGGGCCATGCCGAAATTGTGCCGGATGCGGGTCTCGGTGTTGTGGCCCTTCTCCTGGCCCATCACGCAGACCGGCTGGCCGCGGAAACGCCCGAAGCCGCCGACGATGGCCTCGTCCTCGGCGAACTTGCGGTCGCCGGCGAGCGGGGTGAACTCGGTGATAAGCCCGGCGCAGTAATCGATGAAATGAGGCCGCTGGGGATGCCGGGCCACAAGGGTCTTCTGCCAGGGCGTGAGCCTGCCATAGAGATCCTTCAGGGCGTCGGCGGCCTTGACCTCCAGACGGGAGATGTCGTCGGCAATGGAGACGGCGTCACGGTTCTCACCGAGCGCCCGAAGCTCCTCGACCTTGGCTTCCAGCTCCGCGACGGGCTTTTCGAAATCGAGATAACTGCGCATCAGACTCTATGGGAAAATGAAGACCGGCGTGACCCTATAGCCCTGCCGAAGCGGGGCGGACACTGGCGTTTCGGGGCTTCCAAGTCAAGTTGAGCCCTGGCTTAGTCACCTGAAACGCGGCGGAATCAAGGATAATCAGCCTAGATGCGAGGCGGGAGCCGGTACGAAAACCGGCGAGAGGCGGCGCGAGCGCCGCACGGCTCGCACGGCGCCAGGCCGGTAGAGCTGCTTGGTCGCCTCGACGATATGGAGGCCTGCGAAGGGCAGGGAGAAGCCGGCGCCGACCTGCTCCCAGGCCTGAGCGGTCTGGAGCAGGAAGCGGTTGCGGAGAGGCGGCACGTAAAGGGTTTCGGCCCAGCCCTCCGGGGAGAACCAGGTCTGGCGCATCAGGCTTTTGAGCTGCGAGCGGCTATAGGGCTGCCCGTAGCCGAAGGGCGTGGTGTCCATCCGGGCCCACAGGCCGCGCCGGTTGGGCGCCACCAGGATGATCCGCCCACCCGGGGTGAGAATGCGCCAGATCTCGTGCAGGAGCTCGCTCGGGCTCTCCACCGTCTCCAGGGCATGGACCACGAGAACCCGGTCGATGGAGGCGTCGGGCAAGGGCATCATTAGAGGATCGACGAGAGCCGAGGCCGACGCCCCGCTCCGGGGCCAGTTCACCACCCCCTGGTTCGCCGGCATGAAGGCGAGCGTGCGCTCGCTCTCGTTCTTCACGGCCGAGAGGTAGGGCGGGGCATAGCCGAGGCCGAGCACGCGCAGACCCGTCAGCGGGCCCCAGAACCGGTCGACGGCTCGGCCCACGAAGCGGCGCGTCACCGCCCCGAGGGGGCTGGCATAGAAGCCGCGCAGATCGGTGATGTCGATGCTCATGACCTCAACAGGTTGGTTCTCGGCCCGATCGGGTCTGGTTTCACGGGCCGACTGTCCCATGATAGCTCAGAGCACATCAAGACAAGGTTCCCCGATGTCAGCCCAGATCCACGCCTTTCTCTGCCTGCAGGACAATATCGGTGTTCTGATCCACGATCCCAATACGGGCGCCTGCGCGGCCATTGACGCGCCTGACGAGGGCGCGATCCTGGCAGCTCTGGCCGAGACAGGATGGCAGCTCACCGACATCCTCGTCACCCATCGTCATGGCGACCATGTTCAGGGCGTCGACGGCCTGAAACGCCGCACGGGCTGCCGGGTGGTGGCGCCGGTCAAGGCGCGCGAGGCGGTTCCTCATGCCGATGCCTATGTGTGCGAGGGCGACACGGTGCATGTGGGCGGCCTGCAGGCGCATGTGTGGGAGACGCCGGGCCATTGCGTCGATCACGTGTCCTACTGGTTTGCGGCGGATCGCGCGCTCTTTGCGGGCGATACCCTGTTCACTCTCGGCTGCGGGCGCATGTTCGAGGGCACCTACGCGGAGTTCTGGCATTCGCTGCAGCGCTTGGCGGCCCTGCCGGACGAGGCGCGGGTCTATTGCGGGCACGACTACACGCTCTCGAACGCACGCTTCGCACTCGCGGCCGATCCGGACAACGCAGCGCTGAAGGCTCGGGCCAAGGAGGCGGAGGAGGCCAAGGCGCAAGGCCGCTTCCTGGTGCCGTCGACGATCGGGCAGGAGAAGGCGACCAATCCTTTCCTGCGCGCCGGGGAGCCAGCGCTCGCGAAATCCGTTGATAAGCAGGGAGCCAGTCCGGCAGAGGTGTTCCAGGCCTTGCGCGAATGGAAGAACCGGTTCTGACCTAGAGCATCGAACGCAAAAGTGGGCACCGGTTTTGCGTAAAAAGATGCGTCGAACCAAAAAACTCAAAGCACGGGATCCTGCAGGAGCGGACAGCCTCATGAACGATCACAGCCTCATCATCGGACTCGAGAGCCGCCTCGTGAATGCCTGGCCCTCATTCGATTACCAGATCTATGACGGCTGGGTTCTGCGCCTTGCGGATGGCTATTCGAAGCGCGCCAATTCCTCGACGCCGTTCCGGTCGGACGTCACCCTCGACGACGAGCTCATCGACTACATGGTCGCCCGCTTCGTCGAGGCCAATGTGCGCCCGACCTTCCGCCTCAACGGGGTGGAAGCCTCCGATGTTGACAAGCGGCTGAAGCTGCGCGGCTTCAAGGAGATCGAAGCGACGCATGTGCTCACCGCGTCCATCAGCAGCGAGGATTGCGAGCGCGATCCCGAGGTGATTCTCGAGCCGCAGGTCTCCAAGCGCTGGGTGCGGGAGGCCGCGGGATCCTATGGCGGCGACAAGGCCGACGACGAGACCCTGATGAGGATCGTCTCACGCATCCGCCAGAAGGCGGCTTTCGCCACGCTCAGCCTCGACGACAGGCCCGTCGCCTGGGGCTTGGGGGTGGTGGAGCGGGGTTATGTCGGCCTCTACGACATCGTCGTCGCGCCGGACCTGCGCGGCATCGGCCTCGGCCGCCGCGTGGTCTCAAGCCTGATGGCCTGGGGCTGCGGGGAGGGGGCGCACACGGCCTACCTCCAGGTGCGGGAGGAGAACGAGATCGCCCGCTCGCTTTACGGGGCGCTCGGTTTTGGCACCGCCTATCGCTACACCCACCGGGTCATGCCGGGACGCTCTTCTTCGGCGTGAGCGTCGCCACCAGCGCTCCCGCCACGATGAGGCCGCAGGCCGCCGCGAGCGAGACGGTCAGCGCCGCATAGCCGGCCACCACCAGCAGCAGGGTCGAGAGCACCGGCGTCGCGTAGGAGGCAACGCCGAGGAAGCGGATGTCGCCCTGCTTCATGCCGATGTCCCACACATAGAAGGCCGCACCCACTGGACCGATGCCGAGCGCCACAAGGGCGAGCCACTGCGTGGTCGTCTCGGGCCATACGGTGGTCTCGAAGGCGAGATGACAGACGAGGCTGAGCAGCGAGGTCACCAGACAGAAGCCCGCCACTGCGTCGGTCGGCACCTGGCCGAAGCGGCGCGAGAGCACCGAATAGCCGGCCCACACGAAGGCTGCCACGAAGGCGCAGATGTAGCCCGGCATGTATTCCGCCCGCGCGTCGAAAGCGCCGCGGCCGGCGATCAGCACGATCACCCCGGCAAAGCCCAGCAGCGCCCCGACGAGATGCGCCCGCCGCAGATGCTCACCCGGCAGGAAGGACGAGAAGAGCACGATCAGGAGCGGCCAGAGATAATTGATCAGCCCAGATTCCGCCGGTGGCGCCCAGCGCAAAGCCGCGAAATAAAGGGCGTGATAACCGAACAAACCGCCGACACCCAGCGCCCAGACGACCGGCTTCTGGCGGAGCGCTTTAAGGCCCTGGGGTCGCGCAATCCAGCTCGCCACACCCACCAGCCCACCGACTAGGAAGGTCATGCCATTGAGCTGAAACGGCGGGATCGTGCCGGTTGCCGCCGTGAACAGGGCGAGCATGGACCAGAGGAGAATGGCGATCAGGCCGATGGTGGTGGCGGTGCGAGTCTTCATGGTGCTGGCACCTAGCATGGCATCCCGGTCGAAGCGAAGTTTAGATTTGATCGGTGTCGGATGAGATTTGTTGGCGTGAGCTTTTGATGAAAGGCTCTGTCATGATTAAGAGGAGGAAAGGGATGCAGGTGCGCACTGATATAAAGGGACGGCTTCTTGAGTAAATTCAATGCAGGAATTCACCGGGATTTCCTGGTGGCTCAGGAACTCATCTACGGACAAGGCGGGTTTGAAGCTTCCAAACCGCAAGTCGAACCGGAGAGTGCTGAATACGGGGCCTGCGCCGTCGATATGAATGGGAAGGCTTTGATATTCCGGGTTTCTAAGATTACGCCGACGAAAGTCGGGCAGTTCGTCACTTTTTGGAAGCGAACTGGAAATGGGCCGATTCAGCCTTTCGATGCAGCTGACCGTATCGATTTCCTGGTGGTCAGCTGTCGCAAGGGTCAGCTTCTGGGACAGTTCGTTTTTCCACAATCCGTCCTGTGCGAGCGCGATGTTCTCTCGCTCAGAGGAGAAGGTGGCAAGCGAGCCATCCGCGTCTATCCACCTTGGGATCGGCCCACGAGCCACCAAGCGTTGAAAACGCAGACTTGGCAGCTCCCTTATTTTCTTGAAACGCCAGAAGACAGGCCAATCGACTTGGCCAGAGCACGACAGCTCTATCATTTGTAAGTCTGGAAGCGTTTTCCGATTCCAGACTTCGACTAAGGGGCGTTCATCACGCCATGTACTGGCCGCCGTTCACCGACAGGGTCGAGCCGGTGACGAAGCCGGCGTCGTCGGCAGCCAGGAAGAGCACGGTGCGGGCGATCTCTTCCGCCTCGCCGAGACGGCCCACCGGAATGAGCGGCAGGATCTTGGCTTTCAGCACCTCTTCCGGCACGGCCTTCACCATCTCGGTGGCGATGTAGCCCGGTGCGATCACGTTGACGGTGACGCCCTTGTTGGCGTTTTCCTGCGCCAGCGCCTTGGCGAAGCCGATCACGCCGGCTTTTGCCGCGGAGTAGTTTGCCTGTCCCATCTGGCCCTTCTGGCCGTTGATGGACGAGATGATGACGATGCGGCCGAAATTGCGCGAGCGCATGCCGTCGATGACGGGGCGCGTGCAGGTGAACATGGAATCGAGATTGGTGCGGATGACGGCCGACCACTGATCGAAGGTCATCTTGTGGAACATGCCGTCGCGGGTGATGCCCGCATTGTTCACCAGAATGTCGACGGGGCCGAGTTCGGCTTCGACCGCCTTGATCCCCGCCTCGCAGGCGGCGGCATCGGACACGTCGAACTTGAAGACCGGGATGCCGGTCTCGCCCTTGAACTGGTTTGCGGCCTCATCGTTGCCGCCGTAATTCGCCGCAACCTTGTAGCCTGCCTGCTTCAGGGCTGTTGAAATCGCGGCACCGATGCCGCGAGTGCCGCCGGTGACCAATGCAACGCGCGCCATGCTGTTTCCTTCCCAGGACAGTTCTGCGGATCTCTCAAGGATCCATTCGTTGTAAGGCGGGTCGATTCAGCCCGCCCCACAACATAGCTTACGATATGTGGCAGAACGTGGAAGGGTGAAGCTCCGTAATTTCCCAAACGGAGCTTCACAGAGGTTTTCAGCGCTCAAGGCACATGGCAACGCCCATGCCGCCGCCGATGCACAGGGTGGCCAGACCCTTCTTCGCGTTGCGGCGGCCCATCTCGTGTAGCAGGGTCACGAGCACGCGGGCTCCCGATGCGCCGATGGGGTGGCCGATGGCGATGGCACCGCCGTTCACGTTCACGATGGACGGATCCCAGCCCATGTCTTTGTTGACGGCGAGCGCCTGCGCGGCGAAGGCCTCGTTGGCCTCGACGAGCTCGAGGTCCTGAACCTTCCAGCCGGCCTTTTCCAGGGCCTTGCGGGAGGAGGGAATCGGGCCCGTGCCCATGATGGCCGGATCCACGCCGGCGGTTGCCCAGGAGGCGATACGGGCAAGCGGGGTGAGGCCGCGCTTCTGGGCCTCGGCTTCCGTCATCAGCACCAGGGCAGCGGCGCCGTCATTGATGCCTGAGGCGTTGCCGGCTGTGACCGTGCCGTCCTTCGAGAAGGCAGGCCGCAGCTTGCCGAGCGCTTCCACCGTAGTGCCGGCGCGGATGTACTCGTCCTGGTCCACCACGATGTCGCCCTTGCGAGAGGAGATGGTGACGGGCGTGATCTCGTCCTTGAAGCGGCCTTCCTTCTGGGCGGCTTCCGCCTTGTTCTGGGAGGCGGTGGCGAACTGGTCCTGCTCCTCACGGGTGAGCTGCCAGCGCTGGGCCACGTTCTCGGCGGTGTTGCCCATGTGATAGCCGTTGAAGGCATCCATCAGGCCATCTTTCAGCATGGTGTCCACGAGCTTGAAGTCGCCCATTTTGGTGCCGCTGCGCATGTAGGCTGCGTGCGGAGCAAGGGACATGGATTCCTGACCGCCCGCCACAATGACCTTGGCATCCCCGTTGGCGATCTGCTGCATGCCGATGGCGACAGTGCGAAGGCCCGAGCCGCAGAGCTGGTTCAGCGCCCAGGCGGTCTTCTCCTGCGGCACGCCGGCCGCCATGGCGGCCTGACGGGCCGGGTTCTGGCCCTGGGCCGCGGTGAGGATCTGGCCGAGGATCACCTCGTCCACGTCCGAGCCGTCGACCTTGGCGCGCTCGAGAGCCGCCTTGATCGCAATGGCGCCGAGATCATGGGCCGGGGTGTTGGCGAAGGCCCCGTTGAACGAGCCGACGGGGGTGCGCGCCGCTCCGACGATGACGATGCTGTCTCCGGCCATGCCTGTCTCCTGTGCTGATCCGTGTGATGCTGGAATCTATGTAGTGCTTGCTCGATGAAAGCCCCAGAGGGTGGGATGTCAAGGATAGGATCATCCGACCCACTCTCAAGAAGCCTTAGACTTTTGGCGCTTTGCACCTCTGTTATAAGGCCTATAATCAAAGGAGGCCGACATCCTGAAGGGTGCCGGGCCCGGTGGATTTCCCAGGAGCGTATCGGGACAACATGGCGACGGACAAACAACCGACGGTCATCAAGAAATATGCCAACCGCCGCCTCTATCACACCGGCACCTCGACCTACGTGACGCTGGAAGATCTGGCCGGCATGGTGCGCAAGGGCGAGGACTTCGTGGTCTTTGACGCGAAGTCCGGCGAGGAGATCACCCGCTCGGTTCTGGCCCAGATCATCTTCGAGCAGGAGAACAAGGAAGGGCCGAACCTTCTACCTGTGACGGTGCTGCGCCAGCTGATCCGCTTCTACGGCGACAGCATGCAGGCTCTTGTGCCGAGCTATCTCGAGTTCTCGATGAACAACCTGTCCCAGGAGCAGCAGAAGCTCCGGGAGCAGATGGCGCAGGCCTTCGGCCCCTCGGCCTTCCAGGCCATGGAGGAGCAGGTGCGCAAGAACATGGGCTTCTTCAGCGAGGCCATGCGCATGTTCTCGCCCTTCCCGCCGGCGAACGGGGGCTCACCCGAGGCGAAGTCCGCTCCCAAGGGGGAGGGGCCTGATGACCTCAACACCTTGAAGCAGCAGATGGCCGACATGCAGGCCAAGCTCGACAAGCTGGCGAGCAAGTGACCTGACGTCTATCATCCAAGAAGAACGCATCGGGTTCGACCCCAAAAGTGCAAATCCACTTTTGGGCCCGATGCTCTAGCCCCGCGCCTTCTTCAGCATCTGCCGGAGCGCGGACGGCTGCACGACGGCCTCGGGCTCCCCGAACAACCCGCCCTGCAGGTAATCCACGCCCCAGGCGGCGAGAAGCCGCGCGATGGCTTCGTCGTCGACCCATTCGGCCGCGGTGGCGATGCCCATGTGCTGGGCACGGTCGACAAGGGTGCGGACATGAAGCCGGTCGTCCGTGGAGCGCTTGAGCGGCTGGATGAAGGCGCCGTCGATCTTGAGGAGATCGATCGGAAGCACCCGCAGGTGTTCTGGCGGCACATGGCCTGCCCCATAGCCTGTCAGCGCAATTCCGACGCCGAGCGCCTTCATGGCATGAAGGCGGCCGACATTGCGCCGGCATTCCACAAGGGCGATCTCGGGGATCTCGAGAACAAGCCGAGACTCGATGCCGGGGCGGGCACCCAGATGGGCTGCCAGCATCGACGGCCATTCGGCATCCTGAAGGGTCTTGCCCGAAACCGGCAGGGCCAGACGCTGATCCCGATTCCGGGCCAGGTGATCGGCGGCCAATTCCAGCATGCGCCCATCGATGAGCAGGGGAAGATTTGCCTCCGGCAAAACGGGTGCAGGGCCCAAGGGAGTGATGCGTCCGTCGCGTCCTGCCACGGCGGCACAGGCGTGAACCAGCGTCGGCGCACGGGTCTGCGCGTCCACCATGGGCTGGCATGCCAGGATCAGGCTTCGGTCGTTGAGCGCTGCAACCCAATCGAACGGGGACTGTTCGGCCACAGGCGTCGCCTTGGCGGAGCGGGGCTTGTAGAGGGCCGTGGCTTCATCCCGCTTCATGGCGGCAGCCAGCGCCTGCTCGGCAAAGCGCAGCAGCTTGGTGGCCTTGAAGGTGTGGTCCGGCGCGAAAGCCGCGCCCAGGCGCAGCGAGGATCCGACCGGATGATCCTGCAGGAGCCCTGACAGGCGCTTCATGGCGCCTGCGGCTTCCACGGCCGGGCAGTAGGCCAGAGCCAGCACGAAACGGTTTGGCCCAAGCGTTGCGAACAGGTCGTGGCGGCGCATCATCGGCCGGATCCGGCGGGCGATCTCCGCCATCTCGTCGGCTTCGCCCGGGTCGAATGCAGCAACGATGAGAGTGCAGGTCTGGGAGACGCGCACAGCCTCGTTGATGGCGTCCTGAATGCCGCAGAGAAGCGCCGAGCGCTCCTTCAGCCGGGCAGGCAGAAGCTCCCGCGCGCCGGAGGCAGGATCGACGCGCAGCTGGCCCCTGGCGAAAGCGGGACGGCCCTGCACGTCCGGCTGCCAGCGGCCGGCCTCTTCGATCATCACCACCTGGTCCGGTTCAAGCCGGAGGGCGTAGCGAGTCTCGTAGGCATGGATGGGGTTTTCCGCGGCCGCGATGGCATCGGGGCGGGCGAGGCCGCAGCCCGGCTCGACAAGCTGCGCGAAGGCGTGGCCGGTCTTGGGCAGGTCTCTGGACGAAAGCCCAAGGGCCTCGGCGGCGCCGGGTCCCCAGGCGAGGGCGTCGGTGATCATATCCCAGGCATAGAGAACGCTGGCGCCAGACGGGCGAGAGGTCGCAGCTTGGCTCTTGCGCGGCGGCCGGGAGGCTCCCTTGAACAAACCCATCGGGCCTTGCCGCTTCGCTGCCATCACTCTCACCCTTGGGAATACGCAACAGATCCAGGATGGCGACGCATGGGTCGCAGATCGGGCCAATCCTGGAGAACAAGGGTGCAGGATCGGCCTTCAGGCTTAATGAAGGGTAAAAAGCGTTGGAAAATCAGCAAACTGGGGATTGCGGGCATAAAAAAACCGGCGCTCGAAGCGCCGGTTTGTTATACTCGCATGTCGCGTAGAATTACGCGTCAGCCTTCACCTTCAGGACCTGACGGCCGCGGTACATGCCGGTCTTCAGGTCAACGTGGTGAGGACGGCGCAGCTCGCCGGAATCCTTGTCCTCGATATAGGTCGGGGCCTTCAAGGCATCGGCGGAGCGACGCATGCCACGCCGCGAGGGCGACGTTTTTCTCTTAGGAACGGCCATTTCTCGTCTCCGGTAAAAAAGCGGAGCGCCCGCTCAACCGGGGAACGCTCACATCTCAAACTTGATGAGGTTGCGCCTCATACAAGGTCTTCGGGCAAATATCTAGCCCCCTGGCGCATTCGGGGTGTTTTTCATTGCCGCAGGGGGCTCAGGAGGCATCAAGTTTCAGGCAATCGGTGAAGGGCGCGGCCCTTGCCATCCGGACCTGCAGCTGCCCGGCGAGCGCCCGATGCCCTGGCCTCGGGTTGGCCGGATTGCGGACCAGGGGATTGGGCAGGGCCCGGGCCAGGAGGGCCGCCTCACGGGCGTTCAGATTCCTGGCTGACTTGCGGAAGTATTTTTGTGCGGCGGCTTCGGCCCCGAACACCCCGTCACCCCACTCGGCGATGTTGAGATAGACCTCCATCATCCGGCGCTTGGACCAGATCATGTTGAGATAGAGCGCCACCGGGATCTCGAGGCCCTTGCGGATGTAGGAGCGGCTCGGCCACAGGAAGAGGTTCTTGGCCACCTGCATGGGAATGGTCGAGGCGCCGCGGGCGGGCCCGTCCCCGTCGGCTGCCTCCACCACGTCCCGGAGGGCGTCCCAGTCGACGCCGTTATGCTCGCAGAAGCGGCTGTCCTCGGCGGTCAGGACTGCCAGGGGAAGGCTCGGCGCGATCTCATCGAGGCTGACGAAGGTCCGCTCCACCGGCTGCAAGGTGAGCCAGCGGCCGAGCATGAGGGTCGAGGCCGGCGGCACGGCCCAGTACAAAAGGCCTAGCCAAAAGACCGCGCCGACCCATAAGAGAACGAGACCGAGGCCGATCTGGACGATGCGGCGGAGAAAGCGGGCAGCCGTCATCGGCTTACCCGACCGTCCCGACCGCAACGCCCATTCCGGCTTCGATCGTTCACCCACGTTCCCCTCGGGCGGAGCGGCGGCCCCACCCGAATCCAGGCTCATCATGATGCCATTCACCCCTGCTTTTACGACGCGGCTCTCCGAGGCGGCCAGAACGGTCGAAGCCAGTCTCGAAGCCTTGCTATCAGACAAAGCCACTTCCGGCGAGATTGCCCGGCCGCCCCGGCTCATGGCTGCCATGCGTCATGCCGCCCTAGGCGGCGGCAAGCGCCTTCGCCCCTTCCTGACCATCGAGACGGCGCGCCTCCTCGGAGTGGAGGGGCAGGGGGCCTTGCGCGCGGGCTGCGCGGTCGAGCTCCTGCACTGCTATTCCCTGGTGCATGACGATCTGCCCTCAATGGACGACGATGAACTGCGCCGGGGCCGTCCCACCGTGCACAAGGCCTATGACGAGGCCACGGCCATTCTCGTGGGCGATGCTCTCCAGACCCTGGCCTTCGAGGTGCTGGCCGACCCGGCGACAGACTCGGATTCCGCCATCCGCTCCGACCTCGTGCTCGGCCTTGCCCGCGCCTCGGGCCTCGGCGGCATGGTGGGCGGCCAACTCCTCGATCTCTCGGCGGAAGGCCGCTACGGGCCGGCGGAGTTGGGAGAGGCGGACGTGCGCCTGCTCCAGATGATGAAGACCGGTGCCATCCTGGCTTTCTCGGTGGAGGCGGGAGCGATCCTCGGCAAGGCGGATGCTGCGGCGCGCCGCAGCCTCGTTGATTACGGACGGGCGCTGGGCGCTGCCTTCCAGGTGGCCGACGACATCCTCGACCGGGAGGCATCAGTGGAAGCGCTCGGCAAGCGCACCGGCAAGGACCAGGAGAAGGGCAAGGCCACCCTCGTCGACCTGCTCGGCATGGACGGCGCCCGCCGTGAATGCCGCCAGCTGGTGGAGAAGGCACACACCTCTCTCGAGAGGTTCGGCGCAAAGGCGGACACGTTGCGCGAAGCGGTGCGCTTCGTGGTCGAGCGGCAGACGTAGCGCGGTCTGGTGCCCTTCGTGGCGCTCAGCCTCTTATCGCGACCTGTGGCCGCGCATCCAAGGTCTGATCCTGTTGCAGGCCGACTGTCTCCTTGAGGTGGGGCAGCGGCTCGCGGCAGAGTCGGATCTCGAACGAGATGCGGCAGCGTCCGTTGCCGTCGATCTCGGCTCTCGTGTCGTATTCGGCGAGGATGTCCTCCACGATGCCGAGGCCGAGGCCACTGGACGAAGGGTCGGAGCGCTCCGTAATGCCCCGCTCCGGCCGCGCGCCATGGGTTCCGCTGAAACCAGCTCCATCATCCTCAATGACAATCCGGGCCTTCTCGCCGATAGGCTCCGCACGAACCGTGATCCGTGTGTCCGCCCATTTCCGGGCATTGTCGAGAAGGTTGCCCATGACCTCGCCGAAATCGTGAGGATCCATGTCCACGGCGAAACCCACCGGGATCTCGATCTGCCAGACGAGCTCCTCGCCTCTCGGCAGATGCTGCATGAGACGAAGCAGGCGGGCGACTGTCTCGTCCACCTGGGTGTAAGCACCGCAGCCGACCGATGCGCCGCTGGTGCGGGCTCGCGCCACTTCGCGCTCCACATGGGTGCGGATGATCTCCAGCTGCTCCTGCATGCGCTCTGCTGCGTCGGGCCGGCCTGTCTGGTCGAGGCGCCGCACTTCGCCGCCGAGAATGGTCAGGGGCGTCTTCAACCCGTGAGCCAGGGCGCCGGCCCGATCACGGGCCTTTCGAACCAGGTTTTCCTGCCGATCGAGCAGCTTGTTGATGCTCTCGACCAGAGGGGCGACCTCGTCGGGGAAACGGCGCGTCATGCGCCGGATATGACCGGTCTGAACCCTGTTCAGATCGTGCCCGACGGCGCGCAAGGGCCGGAGACCGAGCGAGAGCTGGAGCCACGCAAAGAGGACAAGGACTGCCGCAATCGGAATGAGCACGCGGGTGACATCCCATCCAAATGCCTGGCGCAACTCCACCACCTGCGCATGATCGAGCGCGACCGCGAGGCTTAAGGTGCGTGAACCCTGCTCGCCGTCGATCGTGACCTCGCGCTCGATCACATAGAGTTCCGAGCCATCCGGTCCCTCGACTTCGAAAGCTTTGTCGCGTTCGGCGCCCGCGCGCGGCTCGCCTGGGGGAAGTGTCTGGTCCCAGAGTGAGCGGGAGCGCAGGATCGGCCGCCCTCCCTCGGATACCTGCCAATAAGCGCCGCCATAGGGCTGGTGATAGCGCGGATCCGTCAGCTTCTGGCTCAGGCCTGCTTCACCCTCCGTGCCGAAGGCGGTGGCGAGCTCGGTCCAGTGGATGTTGAGATCCTGCTCGACATAGCGAAGCACCTGACGTTCGAAGAACACCACCAGGGAGGCTCCGGCCACAGCGATCGTCACAACGATCGACGTGATGGCGACGACCAGAAGCCGTAACCGTATGGAGTTGCATATCATGGCGCAGGCGTCTCCATGATGTAGCCATGGCCACGGCGGGTGCCGATCGTCTCCGAGCCGATCTTGCGCCGCAGGCGCGCCACCAAGGCCTCGACCGTGTTGCTTCCGGGCTCGTCCGATCCGTAGACATGCTCGACCAGTTCGCTTTGGGCGACGACGCGGTCGCGGTTATGGGCGAGATAACGCAGCAGGCGAAACTCCAGAGGGGAGAGCTCGATTGCACGGCCGCCGATCATCACCCGCAACCGCCGCGTATCGATGCGCAGCGCGCCGACTTCGATCAGAGGCGTCACATGGCGTCCAACGCGGCGCAGGAGAGCGGCGAGGCGGGCGAGCAGTTCCTCCATCTCGAAGGGCTTGGTCAGGTAGTCGTCGGCGCCGGCATCGATCCCTTCGACCCGCTGCAGCCACGAGCCGCGGGCCGTGAGCACGAGGATGGGAATGGTGCTAGCCTCCTCGCGCAAACGACGCACCACGGACAAACCATCGAGCTTCGGCAAGCCCAAGTCCAGGATGATGGCGTCGTAGTCCTCGGTCGAGGCCCGGAACCAGCCTTCCTCGCCGTCCCTGGCGATGTCCACCACATAGCCCGTCTCGCCCAGGGCGCCCGCGACATCCCGGGCGATAGCTGGTTCATCCTCGACGAGAAGGATCCTCATCAACGGCTCCTGATCTGCAGAATGCGATTGCGGCGTGCATCCACGACGACCTCCTGGTAGCGGCGGTCCCGGCTGAGGACGAGAAATTCATAGCGCCATTCGCCGCTCCAGGATTGGCGCAGGTCGACCTCGAGCACCTGTCCCGGAACAGCCTTCGTGACGGTGGGGAGAATGGTGCTCAAGGCGAGGGCCCAACCTTCGGAGACGGCTTGACGGGCATGATCGGAGGACGTGCTGCCCCAGCCTCCGCCATAGGCTCCGGCCGGTGCATCGTCGCCCCCGCGGCCACGCCCTCGTCCCTGGCCACCGTCGTCATCGCCGCCGCGGCCCCGACCGCGGCCGCCATCGTCTCCGCGACCGCTGTCATCCCCTCCGCCCCGGCCGGAATTGTCACTGCCGCGCCCGCTGTTGTCGCCGCCCCCACGGCCGCCGCCGTCCCCGCCATGGCCCCCTCCACCTCCGCTGTCGCCATCCTTGGCGATGGCGGCGGTCGGGCAGAAGTGGTCCAACGTGACGAGGGTCAGGGGAAGCAGAAGCAGAACGATGAGGCGACGCCGTGTCATGAAGCTTTCCAACGCAACCCAGCATAGCACGCCCAAACTGATATTTCGCTGACATCTCCCGTCAGGTTGAGGTGCCGGTCTTCATTCAGATTGCTCGGGCATCGGCGCCGATTGAGCCTGCGCCGGATGAATGGAGAAAGACGATGCTGAAGTCGATCAAGAATGGTCCGAGTGTTCTGGTCCTGGGCGCCATGGTGGCCTCGCTGACGGCGGCCACGATTCCGGCAATGGTTGCAAGTGCGGTCCTGTCGCCGGTCCTGGCCCGTGGCGGTGGCGACGACGGCGGCAGTGGCCGTGGAGGAGGAGATCGCGGCGGCAGCGACGACAATGGTGGAGGCCGCGGTGATCATGGCGGCGGAGGCCGTGGCGACCACGGTGGTGGACGAGGTGGCGGTGACGACCGAGGCGGCCGTTCCGACGACAGCGGTGGCCGCGGCGGACGGGGCGGCGACGACAATGGCCGGGACAATGACGGCGGCCGTGGGCGCGGGCGCGGCGGCGACCATGCCGAACGTGGCGATGATCATGGTCGCGACAGGACGGACGATCATGGTCGTGGACGCGGCCGGGGTGCCGATGATGGAATGGCGCGCGCCGATGACCACCGGCGGGGCCGCGGAGCGGACGATGCCCTGATGCAGGGCCAGACGCGAACCCAGACCCGGGATCAGCACCAGACCCGCACCCGGACGCGAGGCGCCGATCATGTGGCGGATGTGCGCAGATCCCGCACCCGCGGCGCGGATGATCCCGTCTCTGCGCGGGACGACAACGGCGGCCGCCTCGATCGTGACAAGCGCTTCGAGCCGGGCGACGACCGTCGGGTCAACGGGCAATAGCAAGAATTGCGAGCATGCCGGGTGCGGGATCGGCCCCCTCCTTTCGCATCCGGTTTCGCGCGACGGGCTGAGGCGCCCCCCTGCTTCAGTCCGTCGGCACCCAGAATTGGAGCTTCACGTGTCCGAGCCGGGCATTGTGCCGGACCGCCCCGGAGGCCACGCCGCCATTGGCAAGAATCACCTTACGCGAGGCCTCATTGTCGTCGTCGCAGGTGATCAGGACCCGCGAAAACCCTTCCTCACGGCAGACGGGCAGGATCATGCGAAGCGCCTGGGTGGCATAGCCGCGCCGCTGCTTCCACGGCACGATGGTATAGCCGATATGGCCATAGGCGCTGGGCGGCAGCTCTTCCGTGCCACGCTGGAAGCGAAAGCCGATCCGGCCGCAGAATTCTCCGTCGCTGATCCAGAAGTCGTGCGCGGGCAGGCGGGGAACCTCCCGCCCGTCGGCCAGCCGGATCATCGGGCTGTTGTAGAGATCGTGCAGGAAGCGCTCAGGGTTGCGGCGCAATTGCCGGAGCTGCTCGCGGCTGACATCCTGGTCGGTGTTGGGCGACCAGCCGCGGGCGAGAGCGTCTTCGTAAGCAGGCAACCAGGCAAGGCTTGGACGCAGGAGGGTAATGTCGGTCATGGCGCCCGAAGGTGACATCAGGCTGCCATGACGGCAACAGGCTTACACCGTCACCTGGGTTCCCACCTCGACCACGCGCCCAGTGGGAATCTGGAAGAAGTCCGTAGCGTCGCTGGCCGATTTCGCGAGGCTGATGAACAGCTTGTCCTGCCAGAGCGGCATGCCCGACTGGCTCGCCGGCCGGATCGAGCGCCGCGACAGGAAGAACGACGTCGCCATGATGTCGAACTTGAAGCCCTGCTTGCGCAGGATCGCCAGCCCGCGCGGGATGTTGGGCGTCTCCATGTAGCCGTAGCTCAGGCGGATCCGCCAGAACGAATCGCCCACATGCTCGATGGAGACGCGGTCCTCGTCCTCCACGCGGGGAATGTCCGCGCTGTTGACGGTCAGGATCACGTTCTTTTCGTGCAGCACCTTGTTGTGCTTGAGATTGTGCAGGAGGGCGGCGGGCGCAGTGTCCGGATCGCTCGTGAGGAACACGGCCGTGCCCTTCACCCGGTGCGGCGGGCTCTTCTCGAGCATCTGCACCAGCTCGACGAAGGGCACGTCGACCTTGCGGGTTTTCTCGAACAGGATCCGGGTTCCCTTCACCCAGGTGAACATGACCAGGAAGAACGTGCCGGCAATCAGCAGGGGCACGTAGCCGCCGTCCAGGAGTTTCACGAGGTTCGAGGACAGGAAGGTGAGGTCGATGAGCAGAAGGGGGATCATCACCAGCCCGGTCTTCACCGGACCCCAGCCCCAGCTCCGGCTCATCACGACGCAGGCAAGCAGGGTGGTCACGACCATGGTGCCGAACACCGCGATGCCATAGGCGCTGGCAAGGCTGCTCGACGAGCCGAACAGCACCACGAGGGTCACAACCGCAGCAAGCAGCAGCCAGTTCACACGCGGCAGATAGATCTGCCCCTGGTGCGTCTCCGATGTGAAACGCACTTCGAGGCGCGGCAGGATGCCGAGCTGGATCGCCTGCCGGGTCAGCGAGAAGGCTCCGGTGATGACAGCCTGGCTCGCCACGATGGTGGCGAGCGTCGCAAGGATGACCAGCGGCAGAAGCAGCCACGGAGGCGCCAGCAGGAAGAACGGGTTCGCGATGGTCTCAGGGTTCGACAGGACAAGGGCGCCCTGGCCGAGATAGTTCAAGGCAAGGGCCGGAAAGACCACCGTTCCCCAGGCCATGCGGATCGGCTTGCGGCCGAAATGGCCCAGATCCGCATAGAGGGCCTCGGCTCCCGTCACCGCAAGGCAGACGCTGCCCAGGATCGCGAAGGCGGTTCCTGGATGCGTGACCAGGAAGGACACCCCGTAATACGGGTTGAAGGCGAGCAGCACCTCCCAGTCGTCGGCGATATGCAGGACGCCAAGACCCGCCATGGTCACAAACCACAGAAGGGTGAGCGGCCCGAAGAAGGCCGCTACCTTGCCGGTGCCGCGGCTCTGGACGGCAAACAGGCCGACGAGGATCACCAGGGCGCCCGGCAGAACATAGCTCTCGAACGAGGGGGCGACGAGCTTCAGGCCTTCCAGGGCGGAGAGCACGGAGATGGCCGGGGTGATGGCGGCGTCACCATAGAACAGGGCCGCTCCGGCCATGCCCATCACGAGCACGGGCAGGCTCCGGCGGCCGAGGGCGAGCTGCGTCAGGGCGACCAGGGTCAGAGAGCCGCCCTCGCCCTTGTTGTCAGCCCGCAGCAGCAGAATAACGTATTTGACCGTGACCGTGAGGATCAGCGCCCAGAGCAGCAGCGACAGGATGCTGATCACCAGTTCGCGGGTCAGGTCGACCGGGACACCATGATGGCCTCCGGTGGCGGCTGCCACCGTCTCACGCATGGCATAGAGCGGGCTGGTGCCGATATCGCCATAGACGACGCCGATGGCGCCAAGAGTCAGGGTCCAGAAGCTCGCCTTGTGGTGGCTTTCGGGAAGAGTCGCCTCTGGGACTGCGGAATCCGCATGTCCGGGAACGACGGCGTGCTGTTCTGCCATGGGTGTTTTTCTTTGCGGACGTGTCCGCGGACGGCCCTTGTTCAAGTCATTTTGCAATCGACGAAGGGCGCCCTTTTCAAAGAGCGCGGCGGCCGTCATTGCCGGCGCGGCAGGCTTCTAGCATATCGTGCCTGAGCTTAAAACGGAATTTCTCTCAAGGTTCCATGGTCAAGCTTGCGGCTTCATTCGGCAGCGTCGCGACCGGGCTGGCCGTAGTTCCTGTCGATGTAGTCGATGACGATCTTCTGAAAGTCCTGGGCCAGCGTCGGCCCGCGCAGGGTCATGGCCTTCTTGCCGTCGATGAAGACCGGGGCCGCCGGCTGCTCGCCGGTGCCGGGAAGCGAGATGCCAATATTGGCATGCTTCGACTCGCCCGGCCCGTTCACGATGCAGCCCATCACGGCCACGTTCAGGTTCTCGACGCCCGGATGGGTGCGGCGCCATTCCGGCATCGAGGTGGAGATCCAGGTCTGGATGTCGCGCGCCAGCTCCTGGAACACCGACGAGGTGGTGCGCCCGCAACCCGGGCAGGCGGCCACCAGGGGCACGAAGGTGCGGAACCCCATGGTCTGAAGCAGTTCCTGGGCTGTTTTCACCTCCACGGTCCGGTCGCCGCCGGGCTCCGGCGTCAGGGAGAAGCGGATCGTGTCGCCGATGCCCTGCTGGAGCAGGATGCCGATGGCGGCGGAAGAAGCCACGATGCCCTTCGAGCCCATGCCGGCCTCGGTCAGGCCGAGATGGATAGCGTAGTCGGAGCGGCGGGCGAGATCCTGATACACGGCGATCAGGTCCTGCACGGCCGAAACCTTGGCCGAGAGAATGATCCGGTCGCGTGCGAGGCCGATCTCCTCCGCGCGGGCGGCCGACAGCAGCGCTGACTGGATCATCGCCTCGCGGGTGACCCAACGCATGTCTCGCGGGCGGGCCGAGGCCGCGTTCTGGTTCATCAGATGGGTGAGCAGCTCCTGATCGAGGGAGCCCCAATTGGCCCCGATGCGCACGGCCTTATCGTGCCGGATCGCCTGTTCGACGATCGCGCCGAACTGCCGGTCCTTCTTTTCCTTGAAGCCCACATTGCCGGGGTTGATCCGGTACTTGGCCAGCGCCTCGGCGCAGGCCGGGTGATCGGCGAGAAGCTGGTGGCCGATATAGTGGAAGTCGCCCACGAGGGGCACGTCGACGCCGAGCCGGTCGAGCCGTTCGCGGATCCTCGGCACGGCGGCTGCCGCCTCGTCGCGGTCGACCGTGATGCGCACGATCTCGGAGCCAGCCTGGGCGAGCGCCGCCACCTGGGCGACGGTGGCGTCCACATCCGCCGTGTCCGTGTTGGTCATCGACTGGACCACGATGGGCGCGCCGCCGCCGACCATCACGGAGCCCACACGCACGCCCACCGTGCGGTGGCGCGGCGCGGGACCTGCCGAGCTCTCGGAGGCGGGATCGGTCTCAGGAGACGAGATGAAGGACATGCTGCAACCCACGACGGCAGCTCCGGGCTGCCGCCGTTTAGCTGATGCCAAAAGCCCCCGTCGTCAAGCGCGGCTTAGAGCATCAGACCCAAAAGTGGATCTGCGCTTTTAGGATTCATCCGAGAACATCCTGGCAGTGCTGGCACCGCCCGGTGATCTCAAGGGCGCGGCTCAGGGGCTGATAGCCCTGCTCCGTCAGCACCTTGCGGACGGTCTCGGCCACGTCGGAGCAGGTGATCTCGGTTGCTTCGCCGCAGCCCTCGCAAATCAGGAAGGCTGGGATCCTGTGGCTGCCGGTGCTGGCGATGTAGGCGTTCCGGCTAGCCAAGCGATGGGCCAGCCCCTGCTCGATCAGGAAGTCGAGAGCGCGGTAGACGGTAATGGGGGCCATCCTCCGCCCCTGGGATGCCAGAACATCCGCAAGGTCGTAAGCGCCGAGCGGCTTGGGGGCGCCGAGAAGCACCTCGAGCACGCGCCGGCGGATCGGCGTCAGCCGCACGCCCTTGGCCCGGCACAGAGCCTCGGATTCCGCCAGGGCTTTCCCGGTGCTGGAAGCTTGGGACACCTGGAAGCGAGCATTGTCGCCGGGAAGGGGGTGCTGCAGAGACGGAGCGTGGACCATCGGGATCCCTCTTCGAATAAGGCTGAAAGCGGTACGGCGCCACACCTGCAAATCAGGTGCATCCACCTCGTTCATATAGGTTATAACACTACCTATTTTGAGGGGTAAACAGCAAACTCGATGGTCAGGGCGATAAAATGCCGGCCTATCTCTGAAGCCGGATCACGGCTGCCTGAAACGCCAGACGCTCGATTTCTTGATATCGGAATCCTCAAGGGTGCGGGTCACCGGCACCTCAAAGGCGGCTAAGTTCTCAAGCCTGTCCTTCGGCAGGTAGCTGCGCCCAGGGTCGCCGATCAGGACCGTCGCACCCCGGTTGCTCAAGGCCAGCAGCCACTCGATCACGCGGGCGGCGAGATCCTGCTCGTAGCAGATGTCGCCGGCGAGCACCGTATCCCATCCCCCGTCCTGCCCGACGATGTCGGCGGCCAATGGAGTGACGGCAACGCCGTTGGCCTGCGCATTCACGCCGATGGCCGCGACGGCGAAGGGGTCGATGTCGCAGGCGGTCACCTCGGCGGCGCCTGCCTTCATGGCCGCGATGGCCACAAGCCCTGAGCCGGAGGCGAAATCGAGCACGCGCCGGCCACGCACCGTCTCGGGTTGATCGAGGATATAGCGCGCCAGCGCCTGCCCTCCGGCCCAGGCGAAGGCCCAGAAGGGGGGAGGAAGGCCGATCTCGCCCAGTTCCTCCTCGGTCTTCTGCCACAGCTCCGTGGCTTCATCCGCCACGTGCAGCATGATCTCCGGTGCATGGGGCACCGGACGGAGCCGGGTCTCGGCGAGGATGAAGGCGACCGGATCGGCGATCATGAGGCCAGCATGGAGCGGTACAGCTCTTTGACGCTCTCCATGACGTCCCGTTCCGTGAAACCGTCGAGAACCCGGGCGCGGGCGGCCTGGCCCGTGAGGGCGAGGCGATCCGGCTCTTGAGCCAGGGTGATCAAGGCCTCGGACAAGGCTGCGGCATCGCCGGGCGGCACGAGCAGCCCCTCGACATCGTGCCGCACGAGGGTCCGGCAGCCGGGCACGTCCGTGGTGACGATGGCACGACCGCAGGCGGCCGCCTCCAGCAGCGTGCGCGGCAGGCCTTCGCCGCCGCGGGAGGGCAGGCAGGCCACATGGTGCTCACGCCAAACACCCGCGATGTCCCGCGTCGCGCCATGCCAGGCGATGCCAGGCTCCGCGCTCCAGGCCTTCAGGGTCGCTTCGGGAATCGCCTTCGGATTCGACGGGTCAGGAGCCCCATAGAGGGAGAGCTCGATGGGCGCGCCATTCGCCCGCGCCATGCGAACCGCCTCCACGGCCACGTCGATGCCCTTGGACCAGAGCATGCGGGCAACCACGGCGACCTTGAGCGGCGGCTGAACCGGCAGAGGCTCAGGCTTGAGGGCCTCGGGATCGACGCCGGCGCCACCCAGGATGGTGACGCGGGCCTCGGCCGGATCGAGGCCAAGAAGCTTCGGATCGTCGGTGTTCTCGAACACGTACCGGGTCCGGCCCGTCTGGAGGCCGCGCATCAGCAGGCGGATCGCCCGCTGCGACAGGCGCCCGACCGTGTCGGTACGGGTGCCGATGAACCCAAGGCCCGTGAGCGCATAGACCCGTCGCCCGACACCGGCGAGCGTAGCGGCAAAACCACCGAGCAGGATGCCCTTGATGGCAATGCAGTGGACGATATCGGCCTTTTCGGCCTTGAGGATCGCGGCCAGCTGGCCGGAGGCATCGCCCATGGTGATGGGGTTGAGGCTGCGGCGCTCGATGTCGAGCGGCACGACCTTCGCGCCCAGAGCCTCGATCACCTCCCGGTGCGCCCGCACCCGTGTGACTACCGTCACGGCAAGCCCCAGCTCGCGGGCGGCTCTCACCATCGGCAGGAAGTGGGAGGCGAAGAACCAGTCCTCGGTGACGACGAAGACGAGCTTGCGGCCTTGAATGTCAGGAGAAGGAATGGAGGGCAAAGGACGATCCGGGTGAAGCAAGGCGTCCTTGTAACCCCCCCGCGCGGGGAAAGGGAACT
This sequence comes from Microvirga soli, assembly GCF_016734765.1. GTDB lineage: Bacteria > Pseudomonadota > Alphaproteobacteria > Rhizobiales > Beijerinckiaceae > Microvirga > Microvirga soli. The sequence continues at coordinate 222,838 of NZ_JAERQE010000002.1, forward strand.
CCCCCTGGCGGCACCCGTTGCCGTTGTCTTGATGAACGGGAGCGTCGCAGATGGAGGGCTGGCTGCCAACGATCCTGGCAACCATTGCTGGAATCCTTTCAACCTCAAGCTTCGTGCCTCAGGTGCTGAAAGCGTGGCGGGAGCGCGACACGCGGGCGATCTCCAAGCACATGTATATGGTTACCGTCACGGCCTTCGTCCTGTGGACGGTTTATGGATTCCTGATCGGCAGCTGGCCCATCATGATCTTCAACCTGCTCAGCCTGGGATTGAGCGCCACCATTCTCATCCTCAAGATCCGCAATGATCGAAGCCAGCCCCGCGCGTCAGGAACACGCAGGGAACCCGAAGTGGCGCGACCCGGTTGACGTTCTGCTCTTCAGACAAGGCGCGCCATGCTGCTGGAACCCAACGCCACCACCGAGAATATCGTCGACCCGCGGGATGCCGCCGAGACGGCGGGCCTTCGTTACGTCTCGGATGAGGAGCCCGGCATCCGGCGCAAGAAATCCGGCAAGGGCTTCACCTATACGAAGCCCGACGGCGCGAAGGTTGCAGATGAGGCGACATTGGAGCGCATCAAGTCACTGGCCATTCCGCCCGCCTATACGGACGTGTGGATCTGCGCCAAAGCCAATGGCCATATCCAGGCCACCGGGCGCGATGCCAAGGGCCGCAAGCAGTACCGCTACCATCCGGCCTTCCGGGAGGTTCGCGAGAGCACGAAATACGAGCACATGCTCGAATTCGCCCGAGGCCTTCCGGCGATCCGCAAGACCATCGACGAGCATATGAGCCTGCGCGGGCTGCCGCGTGAGAAGGTTCTGGCGACTGTGGTGCATCTGCTCGAGAACACCCTGATCCGCGTCGGCAATGCCGACTACGTGAAGCAGAACAAGAGCTATGGCCTCACCACCCTGCGCGACCCGCATGTGAAGGTGGAGGGCGGCGAACTGCGCTTTCAGTTCAAGGGCAAGAGCGGCAAGACCTGGAAGCTTCAAGTGAAAGACCGGCGCATCGCCAGGATCGTGAAGGCCTGCCAGGACCTGCCGGGGCAGGATCTGTTCCAGTACCTCGATGAGAACGGTGCGCAGCAATCGATCACCTCCGCCGACGTGAACGCCTATCTCAAGGAGATCACCGGCCGAGACATCACGGCCAAGGATTTCCGTACCTGGGCCGGAACGGTGCTCGCCGCGCTTGCCCTCAAAGAATTCGAAGAGTTCGACAGCGAGGCCAAGGCCAAGAAGAACATCCGCGCCGCCATCGAGAAGGTTTCCGGACGGCTCGGCAACACCCCGAGCATCTGCCGCAAGTGCTATGTGCACCCGGAGGTCTTCACCTCCTACATGGACGGCGAGCTTCTACTCGATATCAAAGAAGAGATCGAAACGGAGCTGCGCGAGGATCTGCCATCCCTCAAACCCGAAGAGGCTGCCGTTCTCACACTGCTGCAGGAGCGCCTGTCCCGCGAGGTGAAGAAGCAGGAGGAGGCGAAGCCTTCGAAGAAGCGTCGCTCCCCGGTGCGCAAGGCGCAGGGCAAAGTTCAAGCCGAGATGCGGGCTTAAACCTTATCGTCATCCCGGATGAAGCGCAGCGAAGATCCGGGATCGTGAGACGAGAATGCGCTGGAGCCCTCCTCCCCCTTGTGGGGAGGAGTTGGAGGTGGGGGTGTGGGCGCTACACTGGTTCAGTTCCACGTCGGCACCCCCACCCTTAGTCCTCCCCACAAGGGGGAGGGAAACCCGCGCTTGATCCTGCGTGCGATCCCGGATCGCCTGCAGCGTCCGGGATGACCACCTGTATACCCGCCCATATTCATAGGCAGTGGGTTGACCCTTGGCATCTTGCATGATCCATCGCGCTCCTTCGGTGGCTTGGGGGGATCCCGCGATGAGAGTAACGGCGGCTGTTGCGCTTGCGTGCTTGATGGCGGGCGCATTCTCACCTGCTTTGGCTCAGAATACGCCGCCAAAGTCCTGGCCCGAGGTGAAATGCGAGCGCTACGGGAAGGCCTGGACAGAAGCGCTTGCCCGGCGGGGGAGGCAGGGCCTGAGCCCGGAATTCGTCGAGCGTCACGAGGCCTTCCTTGCATCAGGCTGCACGGCACGGGCCGATGTCTGCCCACGATCCACAGAGGAGCTCGACTTGGCCAACGTCATGGTGGTCGCGGCCATGAATGCCGGCACGGCGAGCACCTTCCCGCCTTTCGCCTGCCGCAAGTGATCGGCGACTCGGAATTTCAGCTGCTCGAACATTTTCCTCCCTCCTCGCGTTAGGCCTTCGCTCCCTTCGGTCAGCGAGGCTCCCATGCGCATCCACCACCTCAATTGCGGCTGCATGTGTCCGGTGGGCGGACGGCTCTGGGATGGGGTGAGCCGCGGGCTGACCGCTCATCTGGTCTGCCACTGCCAGCTGATCGAGACAGATCGCAACGGGCTTGTGCTCGTCGATACGGGCATCGGCGCCCGTGACGTGGAGGATCCCTACGAGCGCCTCAGCCCGCTCTTCGTCCACGTCAATCGGATCCAGCTGGAGCACCGCTATACGGCGCTCGAACATGTGAAGAGCCTCGGCTTCTCCCCGCGCGACGTGCGCCACATCGTGCTGACGCATCTCGATTTCGATCACGCGGGCGGCCTGGAGGATTTCCCGGATGCGACGGTGCATGTCCTGCGCGCCGAGCTGGAGGAGGCCGAGGTTCGTCAGGGCTTCATCCATCGCCGCCGCTACCGCCCGGAGCAATGGGACGGCGTTCGCGACTGGCGCTTCTACGATCCGACCGGCGAGCGCTGGTTCGGCTTCGGCTCCGTGCGCGACCTCGACGGCCTGCCCCCCGAGATCCTGATGATTCCCCTGCCGGGCCATACGATGGGGCATGCGGGCATCGCCATCGACACGCCGGAGGGCTGGCTGCTCAATGCGGGCGACGCCTATTTCCACCGGCACGAGATGGACGAGGATCCGTCCTGCACGCCGGGGCTCGCCGCCTACCAGAAGCTGATGGAGGAAAACCGGCCGCTGCGCCTCCACAACCAGGAGCGCCTGCGGGACCTGGCGAACGATCCTCGTGCCGATGTCAGGATCTTCTGCAGCCATGACCCAGTCGAACTTGAGGCGCTGCAGCGCCTGAGCACCGGATGGCGTCCGCTGCGCTCGGAGCCTATGTCAGGAATGCAGACCTACTAGCCCGCCGAACCCCTGGTCCTGGCCTGCCGCCGCCCTAAAAGCAGGCAGGTACGTCGACAAGGGGAAAGCGGATATGGAATTTGATGCCCTTCTGCTCTCGCGCATCCAGTTCGCGTTCACGATTGCCTTCCATATCATCTTTCCGGCTTTCACCATCGGGCTTGCCAGCTGGCTCGCGGCGCTGGAGTTCAACTGGCTGCGCACGGGCAACCCGCTCTACCGCAATCTCTTCCGCTTCTGGGTGAAGGTTTTCGCGGTTTCCTTCGGCCTCGGCGTCGTGTCCGGCATCGTCATGAGCTATCAGTTCGGCACGAACTGGTCGCGCTTCTCCGAGTTCACCGGCAACGTCCTCGGGCCCGTCATCGCCTACGAGGTCATCACGGCGTTTTTCCTGGAGGCGGCGTTTCTCGGCATCATGCTTTTCGGCTGGGAGCGCGTCGGCGACCGTCTGCATTTCTTTGCCACCTGCATGGTGGCCTTGGGCACGCTCATTTCCGCCTTTTGGATTCTCTCCGCCAATTCCTGGATGCAGACGCCGGATGGTTTTGCCATCGAGAACGGCAAGGCGGTTCCGGTCGATTGGTTCAAGGTCGTGTTCAATCCATCCTTCCCCTTGCGCTATGCGCATATGGTGATGGGCTGCTACCTGACGACGGCCTTTGCGGTCGCCGGCATGTCCGCCTGGATGCTGCTGCGCCATCCGCACGATGCGCCGGAGGCGAAGCTCGCCGCCTCGCGGCGCTCGATGTCCATGGCGCTGTGGTTTGCCACCATCTTCGTGCCGGTCCAGATCATCATCGGCGATCTTCACGGCCTCGGCGTGCTGAAATATCAGCCGACAAAGCTGGCAGCCATCGAAGGCAACTGGGACCGCATGGCCAACATGCCGCTGCGCCTCTTCGCGATTCCCGACGAGGTAGCGGAGACCAACCATTACGAGATCGGCATTCCGAAGATCGGCAGCTGGGTTCTCACCCATGCGTTCGATGGTGTCGTGCCCGGGCTGAAGGAAGTGCCGCCCGAGGATCGTCCTCCGGTCTGGCCCGTCTTCTTCTCGTTCCGCATCATGGTGGCCATCGGCTTTGCGATGTTAGGGATAGGCCTCTGGAGCCTTTACCTGCGCTGGAAAGGCACGCTGTTCACCAACAGAACCTTCCTGACAGCTGCCATGATCATGACGCCCTCGGGCTTCGGCGCGGTGCTCTTCGGCTGGTTCACCGCCGAGATCGGCCGCCAGCCCTGGGTGGTCTACGGTCACCTGCGCACGGCGGATGCGGTCTCGCCGATCACGGCAGGAGCCGTCACCGCATCGCTCCTCACCTTCGTCGTCGTCTATGCCTTCGTGTTCGGCTTCGGCTCGTACTACCTCGCCAAGCTCCTGCGGCGCGGCCCCGACCCGATCGAGGATATTCGCGGCGAGGATCTCGGCAAGAAGCCGAAGCGTCCGTTCTCCGTGCCGGATGAAGGCCTCGAAGGACGCCCCGGCGACAAAGCCCTGCCTGCGCGATAGGAGACGGCACCATGTTCGGTTTTGGCACGGAATACGAAGGACTGGCCTTCTGGCTGCCGCTGATCTGGTCGGGCCTCATCGCGGTGGCGGTGGCCATGTACGTGATCGTCGACGGCTTCGATCTCGGCGTCGGCATCCTGTTCAAGGCCGCCCACACGGAGAACTGGCGTGACCGCATGATGTTCTCCGTCGCGCCCATCTGGGACGGCAACGAGACCTGGCTCATCCTCGGCGGCGGCGGGCTCTTTGCCGTGTTCCATGTGGCCTATGCGGTTCTGATGCCGGCGCTCTATGTGCCGATCATCCTGATGCTCATCGCGCTCATTTTCCGTGGCGTGGCGTTCGAGTTCCGCTTCAAGGCGGATCGTTCGAAATTCCTGTGGGACAATGCCTTCTTCTTCGGCTCTCTGCTTGCGACCTTCTTTCAGGGCATGGTGCTCGGCGCCTTCGTGCAGGGTTTTGCCAATGACGGGCGCCAGTTCACCGGAGGCACCTTCGACTTCCTGACGCCGTTCAGCGTGCTCACCGGCATCAGCCTGATCTTCGGCTATGCCCTTCTGGGCGCCACCTGGTGCGTGATGAAGACCACGGGCGAGCTGGAAATCTGGGCGCGGCGCATGGCGGTGCGCTTCCTTCTGCTCACCATCGTGGCCATGGCGGCGGTGTCGGTGTGGGTGCCGTTCCTCGGCCGCCAGATCGAGACGCGCTGGTTTACCTGGCCCAACATCGCCTTCCTGGCGCCGATTCCCCTGATCACGGCCTATGTGGCCTACCGTCTTTTCCGCGATCTGGAGGAGGGGCGTCATTATCGCCCGTTCTTCCTGACGATCGGCCTGTTCCTGCTTGGTTACCTGGGATTGGGCATCAGCCTCTTTCCCTACAACGTGCCGCCGAACCTCACGATCTGGGACACGTCCAACACGGTCAGTTCGCAGCTCTTCGCCCTGGTGGGCTTTGCCATCGTGCTGCCGATCACTTTTGCCTACACGGCCTATGCCTATTGGGTCTTCCGCGGCAAGGTGGCGGAAGAGATCTCGGGCGGCGGCTACGGATATCACTGATGCCGGACGATACGCATCGGTCTGGGGAGCGGCGCGGGAAGCGCCTGCTCTGGTTCGTCTTTCTCTACGTGGCGAGCCTCGCGGTCTTCGCGGGGCTCGTCTACAGCCTGCGGAGTTTGGTGGCTGATGTTTACCGATAGGTGCCGATGAAGCCCTTATCGGTGAGCACGACCCAGCGGGCGCCGCGGCGTTCGATGGCCTCGACCTTGCCGACGCCGGGTAGGATGCCGCCCGGCATGACCTCGTACAGACGACGGTTGCGGCTCTCGACGAGCGCCGCGCCTTTGTAAACCTCGCGCAGCACCCAGCCGTCCACGGGCTCGTTCCTGACCGGCTTCGGCGCGGGCGTCTCTTCGCGAGCTGCCGCCTCAGTGACCGGGGGAGCCGGAGGAGGAGCAGGCGTGGCAGGAGCGGTCGGCGTGGCGGGCTTCGTGTTCAGGCCGGCCAGGGTGGTCATGATCTGGCTTTCCATCTTGTCCAGCCGGCCCTCGAGCGAAGAGAGCTTCTTGGCAGGCTCCTGGAGGCTGATCGCGAGCCGCTCGACCTTGTCGGTGAGCTTCGCCTGGTCCGACTTCGCAGTGGTGGACGAGGTGTGCTCGATCTCCTTGAAGGCCGCAGCCGTGTTCTTGAGGGTTTCGAGGTCGCTGCTCAGGCGGGCCAGGATCTCCTGGCTGCGAGCCGTTTCGGCTTCGAGCTTCTCGATTGCGCCGCGGTTGGCAAGTGTTCCCAGGTAGGAGGCGGACCAGCCGGCCCCGAGCAGCAGGAGGACGATGGCTGCCTGGGCGGCGAAGCGGGAGGCGCCAGGCCGGCGGCCGGCAGCGTCTGAAGCCTTCGCCTCGGAAACTGGGGGCGTGAGCTTGGCGCTCTCACGGGCGCTCTTGATGGCCTCGGCCAGGGCGGCGCTGGCCGGAGAGTCGATCCGGACGATTCCCTCGGACGCCGCGCTGGTCTCTGCCTTGGCTTGGCTGCAGTCCTGAAGACGTTTGTTGATGTCCATATTGCGACCTCATTTGCAGGTCACAGACGGTTAACCACGAATGTTTACCAAAGCGTTATGGTTAAGGTTTTGTCCGCATTGGCAGTCCCCTCTAAACAAAGAGGGAAGGTAACTTTGCGCACACCAGCATATATTTACTAAGAACTTTTTATTGACATAGTTACATATAATAGGGTTACAACAGGTGGCGTAACGGAAAGCGACACCTTAGGGGCATTTCAATACCCATAAGAGTAAGAGCAACGCAGGCCGCTAGGCCTAACTATGAAGAGATACTCTTGTGGGGCCAAAACCCCGATAATGGCTGCCATCGCCAAATGGCCACCGCTGTGCTAGGTAATAACCTTGCGGAGCGGCATTGCAATCAAGCTGGCGCCGGTCACGCGTGCGCTGATGGAAAGAAGACATGAAGCAGGCATCGAGAAATCGGGAAGAGAGCACAGAGGTCCAGGACGCTCTGAAATCCTGCCTTCCCTCATTCACGGGGGTTGCCGTCTTTTCGGCGGTGGTCAACCTTCTGGCTCTGACGGGCTCCATTTACATGCTCCAGGTCTATGACCGGGTGCTGTCGAGCCAGAACATCGCGACCCTCATCGGTCTCTCGTTGATTACACTCGCGGCCTATGCGCTTTCGGGCGGCCTCGACATGCTGCGCAGCCGGATGCTGGCGCGCATCGGCGCCCGCTTCGACGAGCTCCTCTCTCACCGCGTCTTCGACCTCGTGGCCACGATGCCGCTGAAGGGCGCCAAGCAGGCCGAGAGCATGCAGCCGATCCGCGACGTCGACACGATCCGGGGCTTCCTCTCCAGCCTGGGTCCCACGGCCCTGTTCGACATGCCCTTCATGCCGATCTTCCTCATCGGCTGCTTCATGATCCATCCGGGCATCGGCGTCATGTCGGTGGTGGGCGGCATCATCATCATCGGCCTGACCATCTACACGGACTCCAAGAGCAAGGGCCCGTCCTACGAGGTGACCAAGAGCGGCGCCGAGCGTCATGCGATTGCGGAAACCAGCCGCCGCAACGCCGAGTCCATCCGGGCCAACGGCATGCTGGGCTTCCTGTCCAAGCGCTACGACGAGGTGCATGTGCGCCACGTCAATGACGGCCTGATGGCCAGCGAATCGTCTGCCGGCATCAGCGCCTTCGCCAAGGTGTTCCGCATGGTCCTGCAGTCGGCCGTCCTGGGCCTGGGCGCCTACTACGTGATCAAGGGCCAGATGTCGGGCGGTCTCATGATCGCCGGCTCGATCCTCATGTCCCGTGCCCTCGCGCCCATCGAAATTGCGGTCGCGCACTGGAAGGGCTTCACTGCCTCCCGCCAGGCCTATCGCCGCCTCGCGCACATCATGTCGATCGTGCCGGCCCAGGGTCAGCGCATGCCGCTGCCCGCGCCCAAGTCGACCCTGCTGGTGGACGAGGTCTATGTCGGTGCGCCCGGCGCCTCCCTGCCGATCGTGCAGGCCGCCACCATCCAGCTTCAGGCCGGCCAGGGTCTCGGCCTCATCGGCCCCAGCGCCTCCGGCAAGTCGACCCTTGCCCGCGCTCTCGTCGGCGTGTGGCCGACCCTGCGCGGCGAGATCCGCCTGGACGGCGCCGCCCTCGACCAGTGGGAAGCCGATCCCCTCGGCCGCAACATCGGCTACCTGCCGCAGGACGTGGAATTGTTCGAAGGCACCATTGCCGAGAACATCGCCCGCTTCCAGCCCGACGCGAAGCCGGACGACGTCATCGCGGCGGCGCAGACGGCCGGCGCCCATGAGCTCATCCTCAACCTGCCCGACGGCTACGACACCCGCATCGGCGAAGGCGGCGCATCGCTCTCGGGCGGTCAGCGCCAGCGCGTGGCGCTCGCCCGTGCCCTTTACGGCAACCCGTTCCTGGTGGTGCTCGACGAGCCGAATGCCAGCCTCGACGGCGCCGGCGACGAAGCCCTGAACCAGGCGATCCTGGCTGTGCGCAAGCGCGGCGGCATCGTGGTGGTCATCACGCACCGCCCGGCCGCTCTCGGCCAGGTCGATCAGGTCGCCATCATGGAAGAAGGCCGGATCAAAGCCGTTGGCCCGCGGGACGAGGTCCTGCAATCCGTCATGAAACGCAATGCGGCGCCGGCTCCTGCCGTCCGCCCGCAGCAGGCGCCGGCCGCCCAGGCTGCTAACCTGCGAGAGGTTGGTTAAATGTTGGTCCTTCAAGCTCCCGAGAAAAAGCCTTCCACCCACCAGCGGATCCTGCGCCAGTCCACCATCGGCGGCATCGCCATGATCGCCCTGTTCGGCGGCACGATCGGCCTGTGGGCGGCGACATCGACCCTGTCCGGCGCCGTCGTGGCCGGCGGTCAGTTCGTGGTCGATACCAGCGTCAAGAAGATACAGCACTCGACCGGCGGCATCGTTGGCGAGCTGAAGGTCAAGGAAGGCGACCGTGTCTCCCAAGGCGACCTTCTGGTCCGCCTCGACGAGACCGTGACCCGCGCAAACATGCAGGTCGTGTCAAAGCAGCTCGATGAGTATCTCGGCCGTCAGGCCCGCCTTGAGGCGGAGCGCGACGGTGCGTCCGAGATCGTGATGCCGGTCGAGTTCGCCAGCCGCCTCAACGAACCGGCGGTTCAGAAGATCATGTCGTCCGAGAAGACCCTGTTCACGGCACGTCGCGCCTCGCGTGACGCGCAGAAGGATCAGCTCCGGAAGCGCATCACCCAGTCCCGGGATGAGATCGTGGGTTTGAAGGCGCAGCAGAACGCCAAGACCCGCGAAGCCGAGCTGATCGTCGACGAGCTGAAGGGCGTGCGGGATCTCTACCAGAAGAACCTGGTTCCGATCACCCGCCTCAATGCTCTCGAGCGTGACGCCGCCAGCATCGAAGGCCAGCGCGGCCAGCTCATCGCAGCGGTCGCCCAGGCCGAGAGCCGGATCGCCGAAACCGAGTTCCAGATCATCCAGATCGACGAGCAGATGCTCGCCGAGGCCGTGCAGGAACTGCGCGAGATCCAGGGCAAGGTGGCGGAATATACCGAGCGCCGCGTGGCCGCCGAGGACCAGCTCAAGCGCATCGATATCCGGGCGCCGAGCGACGGCTTCGTCCACCAGCTCAATGTCCACACCATCGGGGGCGTGATCTCGCCTGCCGAACCGGTGATGAACATCGTTCCGGTGAACGACAAGATCGAGCTCGAGGCCCGTGTTCTCCCGAACGAGATCGACCAGGTGAAGATCGGCCAAAAGGCGAATGTGCGGGTTCATGCCTCCAATGCCCGCAACACGCCGGAACTGCACGGCAAGGTCAGTCGGATCTCGGCGGACGTGTCAAAGGACCAGCAGACCGGCATGACCTTCTATACCATCCGGGTCGACTTGCCTCAGGATGAGATCAAGAAGCTTGAGAAGGTGCAACTCATCGCCGGCATGCAGGCGGAAGTCTTCGTCGAGGTGAACGAGCGCACCCCGCTGCAATACTTCTTCAAGCCCATGCAGGAGCAGATCACCCGCGCCTTCCGCGAGCACTGATCGCCCTCATCACTCCGAGATGAAGCGCGGCCGGACCAACAGTCCGGCCGCGTTTTTTGTTGGAAGTCCAGGCTGAAGCCGTCTCAAGCTCCACCCAAGTCTGGAAAGTTCCGCCCAAGAACCCATAAACAGGGGCGAAGGCCGCATCCCCGTGGCTCTCCATCGAAGGCATGTCGAAGGCTCTTCCGAGGCCAGGCCTCCCCTTCGATGATGGTGCTGGTTTCTTGAGGAACTAAGTGTTTTGAGGATCATCTTCCGCTTTGGCGGCATCGCATTGCTCGTGGCGGCCATCGTCATCCTGGCGGTGCTGCCCTTTGCGACATCCTTCGTGGAACAATGGTCGCGCCGCGACGTCGAGCTGCGGTCCCGCCTGGTGTTCAATTCCGCCCGCGACCAGGTCACGGGCCTTCTTGCCCGCAACGATGCCCAGCAGGTGGCGGGCCTGTTCGAGCGAATCGCCTCCGACGAGCGCGTGCTCGCCATCGGCTATTGCGACGGACAGGATCTGCGCTTTCCCACCGTCAACATGCCCAAATCCTTTTCCTGCGCGGAGGCGGCCCGCTCCGATGCGGAGAGCTTCTCCACGGTCAGGAACCAGGATCACAACGTCCTGGTCAGTTCCTTCCCCTTGAATGCCGGCGGACGCCCGGGCCACCTCATCGTCCTGCACGATCTGAGCTATGCCGACGAGCGGGGCGGGGAGGCGAGAAACTATCTCTTCCTGGCCCTTGCCGGTGTCGCCTTCGGGGCGGCGGCGCTTGCCGCCATGATCGCCGCCCTCATCATGCGGCGATGGCTCGCCTCCATCCGGCAGGCGCTGGAGAGCGCCCGCGCGGGCAATGCGCAGCCGGCCACGGAGGAGAACATCATCCCGCTCGGCAAGGAAATCCGAGACGTGCTCCAGGAGCTGGAATCCTCCCGGCGGACCATCGATGCCGCTCATACGGATTGGAGCCCGGATACGCTGAGGGCGGCGCTCGCCAACGAGCTGTCCGGCTCCGAGGTCATCGTGGTGTCGAACCGCGAGCCCTATATCCACAACCGCACCGACGCAGGGGAGATCTCGCTGCAGATCCCCGCAAGCGGCCTCGTGTCGGCTCTGGAGCCCGTGGTGCGCGCCTGCGGCGGCACCTGGGTGGCCCATGGCAGCGGCACAGCAGATCGCGACGTGGTCGACGCCAACGACCGGGTGCCCGTCCCGCCGAATCACCCGTCCTACACCCTGCGCCGGGTCTGGCTCTCGGAAGAGGAGCAGGACGGTTATTATTACGGCGCCGCCAACGAGGGTCTCTGGCCGCTCTGCCACATCGCCTTCGTGCGGCCGATCTTCCGTGAAGCCGACTGGCAGCTCTACCGCTCGGTGAACGAGAAATTCGCCGACGCCATCGTGGCCGAGGCCAAGCGCGAGGACCCGATCATCCTGGTGCAGGACTACCACTTCGCCCTGCTGCCGCGCATGATCCGCGACAGGCTGCCCAAGGCCACCATCGTGACCTTCTGGCATATCCCCTGGCCCAATGCCGAGACCTTCGGCATCTGCCCTTGGCGCGAGGAGATCGTCGACGGGCTGCTCGGTTCGTCGATCCTCGGCTTCCACACCCAGGCCCATTGCAACAACTTCCTGGACTCGGTCGATTCCTTCGTGGAAAGCCGCATCGACCGGGAGAAGGATTCCGTGTTCTTCGGCGGTGAGGAAACCCTGATCCGCCCCTATCCGATCTCCATCGAATGGCCGCCCACCGCTATGGAAGGCCAGAAGCCCGTGGAGGAGTGCCGCCGCATCGTGCGCGAGCGCTTAGGATTGTCGCCGGACATGCGCATCGGCGTCGGCATCGAGCGGTTCGATTACACCAAGGGCATTCTCGACCGCATGCAGGCCATCGATGCCCTCATCGGGGAGAATCCGGAGTGGAGGGGCAATTTCACCTTCGTGCAGGTTGCGGCGCCGACGCGGAGCAAGCTCGCCAATTATCGCCTGCTCCAAGAGGAGGCGGAAGCTCTCGCCCGTGACATCAACGAGCGTCACGGCGGCGACGGATACCAGCCCATCAGGCTTCTCATTCGCCACCACGAGCCCGACGAGGTGTTCGAACTGTTCCGCGCGGCGGATCTGTGCATCGTGTCGAGCCTGCACGACGGCATGAACCTCGTGGCCAAGGAGTTCGTGGCCGCCCGCGACGACGAGCAGGGCGTGCTTATTCTCTCGGCCTTCGCCGGCGCCTCGCGCGAATTGTCGGAGGCGTTGATCGTCAATCCCTACAACGCCCATGCCATGGGCCAGGCCATCAACCGTGCCCTGACCATGCCCGAACCCGAGCAGCGCGAGCGCATGCGGCTGATGCGCGATCAGGTCAAGGAGCGCAATGTCTATCGCTGGGCCGGGCAGATGCTGCTTGCGGCGTCGCGCCTGCGCAAGCAGCAGCGGATCAGACAGCTGATCGCCAGGGGACGCAGGCAGGCAGCGGCCAATGCGTGACGCTTCTGCAGGATACAAGGCAATGACCAAGACAAACGAGGATTATGCCCTCTTTCTCGATTTCGACGGGACCCTCGTCGACATCGTTGAGCGGCCCGACGCGGTTGCAGTGGATCCGGCCCTGCCGAAGGTGCTCACGGATCTGCAGACCCGGCTCGGCGGTGCACTCGCCATCATCAGCGGACGTCCCGTCGAGTTTCTCGATGGTCGCTTCGTGCCCCATGAATTCGACATGGCGGGGCTTCACGGGCTCGAGCATCGCATCGCCGGCCGGCTCTCCATGTGCGATCCGGACGAGCATCCGGCCCTGCGCGAGATGGTCGAGCGTCTGAACGCGATCGTCGCGGATAAGGAAGGCATCCTGATCGAGGACAAGGGTTGCTCGGTGGCGATCCATTGGCGGCTCGCCCCGCACGAGAAGGACTTCGCGTTGGCCACGGCGCATGCAGCCATCGAGGCCTTGGGCAACGATTACCGTGTTCAGCACGGCAAAGCTGTGGCAGAAATCCTTCCCTCGGCGGCAGGGAAGGGCAAGGTGATCGAGCGGTTTCTTCACGAAGCCCCCTATAAGGGGCGGCGCCCGATCTTCATCGGCGATGACCTGACCGACGAGAACGGCTTCAAGGCCGTGAACGCCCATGGCGGCCTGTCCGTGCGCATCGGTGGCGGCGAGACCATCGCCAAGATGCGCCTCGGAACGCCCGCGGATCTGCGGCACCGCCTGTCCGTATGGGCGTCCGATGGATCCTGTCCCTTCAATGAGGATGATTGTTGATATGAGTTCGCTGGATCTTGCCGTCATCGGCAATTGCATGATCTCGGCCCTGGTCGATCGCCGCGCGCAGATCGTCTGGAGCTGCTTTCCGCGCTTCGATGGCGACCCCGTCTTCTCGGCCCTGCTCGATTGCCCCGAGGGCCAGAGCGATGCGGACCAGAAGGGCGTCTTCGCCATCGACATGGCCGGCATGGTGAGCTGCGAGCAAAGCTATCTCCAGAACACGGCCGTGCTCGTGTCGCGCATGACGGATTCCTCCGGCAACATCGTGGAGGTCACGGACTTCGCGCCGCGCTTCAAGCATTTCGACCGCACCTTCCGCCCGCCCATGCTGATCCGCCGGGTCACGCCCGTCAAAGGGCGCCCGCGCATCCGCGTCCGGCTGCGGCCGCATTTCGAATGGGGCGAGCATCAGCCAGGCCTGACGCGGGGCAGCAATCACCTGCGCTTCGTCGGCCCCGACACATCCCTTCGCCTGACCACCGATGCGTCGATCTCCTATGTCCAGGACGAACGCTTCTTCGTGGCGGACCGGCCCATCTCGTTCTTCTTCGGCGAGGACGAGCCCCTGCGCTCTGAGGCCGACACCACGGCCCGCGCGTTCCTCGACAGCACGGTCGATTTCTGGCGCGACTGGGTGCGCTCGCTCTCCATCCCGTTCGACTGGCAGGAGGCGGTGATCCGCGCCGCCATCACCCTCAAGCTGTGCAACTTCGAGGAGACGGGCGCCATCGTGGCGGCGCTCACCACCTCCGTGCCGGAGGCGCCCCACACGCAGCGCAACTGGGATTACCGCTATTGCTGGCTGCGGGACGCGTATTTCGTGATCCAGGCGCTCAACCGGCTCGGCACCACGAAGACCATGGAGGAATACCTCACCTACATCACCAACATCGTCGACGACATGGATGCCGTCCCTGACCAGAAGGACATGCCGCCGCTCTTCAGCATCACCCGCTCGCCCGATCTCGATGAGCGCGAGGCCACGGCGCTCGCGGGCTATCGCGGCATGGGGCCGGTGCGCGTCGGCAACGCGGCCTATACGCAGATCCAGAACGATGCCTATGGCAGCGTCGTGCTCGCCTCCGTTCACGCCTTCCTCGACAAGCGCCTGATCCGCTCCGGCAACAACGCCCTGTTCGCGCATCTGGAAAAGCTGGGACACAGGGCCATCGAGGTGTTCGACCAGCCCGATGCCGGCCCCTGGGAGCTGCGCACCAAGGCTGCCGTCCATACCTTTCCGAGCGTGATGTGCTGGGCCGCCTGCGACCGGCTCATCAAGATCGCCGAAGCCATGGGGCGCGAGGACCGCGCCGCGTTCTGGCGCGAGAATGCCGAGCGCATGCACCGGGTCATCGACGAGCGCGCCTACAACGCCCACAAGGGCACCTTCGTGTCCTCCTTCGAAGGCGAGGATCTCGACGCGACGCTGCTGCTCCTGGCCGAGCTCGACTTCGTGAAGCCGGATGATCCGCGCTTCATCGCCACCGTGGATGCCGTCGGCACCAAGCTGCGGCGCGGCGACCTTCTTCTGCGTTATGATGTGGAAGACGATTTCGGCCTCATGCACACGGCTTTCATGATCTGTGGCTTCTGGTACGTGGATGCCCTGAGCGCCATCGGGCGCAAGGAAGAAGCGAAGGAACTGTTCGAGCACATCCTGAGTTTGCGCAATTCCTTCGGTCTCTTCTCCGAGGACGCGGATTTCACCACCGGGGAGCTGTGGGGCAATTTCCCCCAGACCTACTCCATGGTCGGTCTCATCAACTCGGCCGTGCGCCTGAGCCGAAGCTGGGAGGAGGCGTTCTGATCATTCTGATCGAACGCTAAAGGCAAAAAGGACGATAGGCTTCGATGTTCGCATTTCCCGTTCTGCTCGGCGATATCGGCGGCACCAATGCCCGCTTCGCCGTTCTGCCTGCGCCCGGCGAGCCCGTTCAGCTCCTGCCACGCGCTCTGACGGCGCAGACGCCGGATCCGGTCGGGGCCATTAGGATCGCGCTCGAAGCCTATGAGGGATCGGCGCCACGCTCTGCCATCATCGCCGTGGCGACCAGGGTGGACGCGCCCGCGATCCGGCTGACCAATGCTCACTGGCTCATCGATGCCGAAGCCATCGGAACGGCGCTCAACCTCGAACGCGTGACCCTCGTCAACGATTATACCCCGGTCGCAGCCTCCGTGACGGTGCTCGACGAGGCGAAAGGCGATCTCGCGGCTCTCGGGAGCTTCCCACCGGCCGGATCGGGCGCGCGCGTGGTGCTGGGGCCGGGCACGGGCCTTGGCGCCGGTGCCCTGGTGCCGGTGGAGGACCGCTTCGCCATTCTGGCGACGGAAGCGGGCCACATGGAATTCGGGCCGATCACCGACGAGGAAACAGCTCTCTGGCCGCATCTGGAGCGGGTCGGCGGGCGCGTCTCCGGAGAGGTCGTGCTGTCGGGTCCGGGGCTCTTCCGCATCGCCAGGGCGCTCGCCGCCCATCGCTGCGTGGACTGTCCCTTCACCATGCCCAACGATGTTCTGGCGGCGGCTCGCGAGGGCGACAGCTTGGCCAAGGATGCCCTAGACCTGTTCGCCCGCTTCCTCGGGCGCTTCGCCGGCGATTTGGCGCTTACCTTCGAATCCTCCGGCGGCGTCTTCATCGCGGGCGGCATCGCGCCCCGGATGATTGACATCCTCCAGGCCGGCGGCTTCCGCGAGGCCTTCGACCGCAAGGCGCCGCATGACGACTGGGCCCGGAAGGTGCCGGTCTACGCCATCGTCAATCCGGAGCCGGCCCTGCAGGGCTTGGCCGCCATCGTGACGAATCCCGAGCGCTTCGTCTTCCCATCGCAGGGGTGGCAGGCTACCTGAGGGGCCGCCTGCTCTCCAACCTGCAGATGGATGATGAAAACCGAACAGATCGCTCTTGCTCCGCTGGCTCCCGGAGCCGACCTCTCTCTGACCGTTCAACGCTTCGGCCCCGAAGGCGCCCGTCCGCGCATCTATGTCCAGGCCTCGCTCCATGCGGACGAGATCCCCGGCATGATCGCAGCGCACCACCTGCGCGAGCGCCTTGTCGCGCTTGAGAACGAGGGCCGGATCAAGGGCGAGATCGTGCTCGTGCCCTCGGCCAATCCCATCGGCCTGGCGCAAAGGGTGCTGGGCGACCATATCGGCCGCTTCAACCTGAGCGATGGCATCAACTTCAACCGGGGCTATCCCGACTTCGTGCCCAAGGTGGCAGAGCGTATCGACGGCAAGCTGACCGGCGACGGAGAGGCGAATGTACGCCTGATCCGCGAGGCTCTGCGGGCGGAATGTGAGGCCTGGCAGCCCGCCAACCCGGCCGAGGCGATGAAGAAGGCTCTGCTGGGCCTGGCGCAAGAGGCCGACATCGTGCTCGACATGCATTGCGACTCGGAAGCCGTCGTGCATCTCTACACCCATACCCGTTCGGATGAGGCGTTCGCGTCCCTCTCTGCGCTGATCGGCGCCCATGCCTATCTGCTTGCGGATATCTCGGGCGACGAGCCCTTCGACGAGGCCTGCAGCCGCCCCTGGGCGGAACTGGCCGACCGCTTCCCGGATCACCCGATCCCCTTCGGCTGCCATTCCACGACCCTGGAGTTCCGGGGCGAGCGGGACGTGAGCCACGAGACGGGGCGGGCCGATGCGGCGGCCATGATCGATTATCTGATCCTGCGCGACGCCATCGCCGGTGAGGCTCCGCAGGTGCCGGAGGCCCTCTGTCGGGCCACGCCGCTGGCCGCCTCCGAGCCGGTTCAGGCGCCGGCCTACGGTATCCTGGTGTTCAAGGCAGATATCGGTGCGCGGGTGAAGGCTGGCGATGTGATCGCCGAGGTCATCGATCCGCTGACGGGCGCCACCGTCGAGGCAAAGGCGCCCTGCGACGGCGTGATGTTCGCCCGGATCGCTCAGCGCTTTGTCACCAAAGGCATGCGGCTGGCCAAGATCGCCGGCACTGAAGCCAAGCGGACCGGCAAGCTGCTCAGCGCCTAAAAACAAGAAAGGCCGCCCTGGAGGGCGGCCTTTCCATTGTCGGTTCCACGGCCCCGAAGAGCCGCCCTTAAAGGTGCGTTACGCACAAATCTCAGCAGAGGCCAAGATCCAGGTCGCGGCAACCGGGGAACGTAGGGTATGACAATGAGACACTGGATCACCTCCTTTCGTTGTTGACGGGAAAGCCCCATATGGGGTGAGAAGAGCCCAGCGAAAGGGCAGGGCGCTGCGGCGTTCTGTCTCCCACTTCGATCCCAGAGAATTTTTGAAACCCATGACCGATCTTCCGGCCCCGGTGGGCCGCCGCCGAACCTTTGCGATCATCTCCCACCCGGACGCGGGCAAGACCACGCTGACCGAGAAGCTGCTGCTTTTCGGAGGCGCGATCCAGCTTGCCGGCGAGGTGAAGGCCAAGAAGAACCGCGTCTCGACCCGGTCCGACTGGATGGGCATCGAGAAGGAGCGCGGCATCTCCGTGGTGACCTCGGTCATGACCTTCGAGTATGGCGACTGCGTCTTCAACTTGCTCGACACGCCGGGCCACGAGGACTTCTCGGAAGACACCTATCGCACGCTGACCGCCGTCGATTCCGCCATCATGGTGATCGACGCGGCCAAGGGCATCGAGGCGCGCACCCGCAAGCTGTTCGAGGTGTGCCGCATGCGCGACATCCCGATCGTCACCTTCATCAACAAGATGGACCGCGAGGCGCGCAGCCCCTTCGACCTGCTCGACGAGATCGAGAAGACGCTGGCGCTGGACACCGCACCCGTCACCTGGCCGATCAGCCAGGGCCGGAGCTTTGCCGGCACGTTTGACCTGCGCCGCAACGTCGTGCGCCGCATCGACACCGACGAGGAGCCGACGCCCGTCTCCGGTCCCGAGGATCCGAAGCTGATGAGCCTGCTGCCGCCGGAAGAGGCGGATGCTTGGCAGGAGGAGGTGATGCTCGCGCAGGAGGCCTGCAAGCCGTTCGATCTGGAGTCCTTCCGCGAAGGTCATCTCACGCCCGTGTTCTTCGGCTCGGCTTTGCGCAATTTCGGCGTGCGCGATCTTATCGATGCGCTGGCTGCTTACGCGCCGCCGCCGCGCGGCCAGGAGGCCGACAAGCGCCTTGTCGAGGCGGGCGAGCCCAAGATGTCGGGCTTCGTGTTCAAGATCCAGGCCAACATGGATCCGAACCACCGCGACCGCATCGCGTTCATGCGCATCTGCTCGGGCAAGCTCCAGCGCGGCATGAAGGCGAAGCTCGTGCGCACGGGCAAGCCCATGAGCCTGAACTCGCCGCAATTCTTCTTCGCGCAGGATCGTGCCATTGCGGACGAGGCATGGGCCGGCGACGTGGTGGGCATTCCCAACCACGGCACCTTGCGCATCGGCGATACGCTCACCGAGGGCGAGGACCTCGTGTTCCGCGGCGTGCCGAGCTTCGCGCCGGAAATCCTGCGCCGCATCAAGCTGCAGGATGCCATGAAGGCCAAGAAGCTGCGTGAGGCCCTGCAGCAGATGGCCGAGGAAGGCGTCGTGCAGCTCTTCGTGCCGCAGGACGGCTCCGGCGCTATCGTGGGCGTCGTGGGCGCGCTGCAGCTCGACGTGCTGAAGGAGCGCTTGGCCGCCGAATACGGCCTGCCGATCGACTACGAGCCGACGCGCTTCTCCATCTGCCGCTGGATCACGGCGGACGATCCGCGGGAGCTCGACAAGTTCATCGAGAGCCACCTGTCGTCCATGGCGCGGGATCTCGACGAAGCGCCCGTGTTCATGGCGGCAAACCAGTTCAACCTTCAATACGAGGTTGATCGCTACAAGGCGATCCAGTTCTCGGACGTGAAGGATTATCAGAAGAAGGCGGCTTAACAGCCGCCTTTCTTTTTGCTCAGGCCTTGAGCTGGTTCAGGGGCAGGTCGATGCGCACCTGCAGGCCTTCCGCGCGCCAGTCGTACGCGATGGCGCCGCCGAGCTGGTCCGTTACGCTCCGGTGCACGAGCTTCGAGCCGAAGCCTTCCGTGCTCGGTACGCCCTGCGTCGCCGGCCCGTTTTCTTCCTGCCATGTGAGTGTGAGCATCACGCCCCGTATCCAGGCGATCCTCAGGCGACCTTCGGGAACCGACAGGGCGCCGTATTTCAACGCGTTGGTGGCCAGTTCGTGCAGCACCAGGGTGAGGATCGTTGCAGCCTTCGGGCCGATCCGCACCGGCGGCCCCTCAAGGGTGATCGGGGACGGCGCGTCCTGGTTGACGTGCGGCGCCAGGATGGCCTCCACGATCTTCTCGACCGTGGTCTCCTCATCGGTCGGCTCACTGCCCGTGATGGCCGGACGGATCAGCTCATGCGCACGGGCGAGGGCGTCGATGCGCCCGCGCAGGGCGGCAGCCATCTGCTTGGGCGTCTCAGCCGTCCGTGCCGTCATGGCAATCATGCCGCTCGTCATGGCGAACAGGTTTTTGACCCGGTGGTTGAGCTCCTGCACCAGGAGTTGGCGGATCTCTTCGTTCCTGCGGCGCTCCGTGATGTCGATGATCGTTCCGAGAACCCGGGCGGGTTTCAGCTCGCCATTGATGATCTCGTAGAGCATGCGGCCACGGCTGAGGATCCAGCGGATCTCACCGTCAGGGCGCACAACCCGGTGCTCGATCTGGATCTGCCCCCCCGAGCGGGGATCGCTCAAGGACCCGACGCTGCTCGCCACATGCTCGCGATCGTCCGGGTGAATGGCCGAGTACCAGAACTCATAAGTCGCGGGCTCGCTCCGCGGCAGGCCGAAGATGTCCTTCTGCCGGTCCGACCAGAAGGTCTCGCCCGTCTGGACGTTCCACTCCCACAGGCCCATCTCGGTGGCTTCGACGGCAAGCGCCAGACGCTCGTTGTGAAGCGCAACCTCGCGGGCCTTGAGCTCAGCCTCGCCACGCGCCTTGACCCGCTCGGTTACATGGGCGGCGAGAGCAAGGATCCCGCTGATCTCATCGCCCCCGTCGCGGACCGGCAGAAACTTGATATCCCAATAGGTGGTGGTGCCGGGCGTAAGGACGAGGGGATGGTCCTTCAGCTCCTGCGGCTCGCCGGTTTGGAACACCTTTCCCCGCAAGGTCCAAAGCTCATGGGTGTATTTTTCACCCATGACCTCGGACACGGTTCGGCCGACGATGTCCTCGTCGGGGACGGACAGGGCGGACCGGAACAGGCGGTTCGCAAAGGCGAATTGCTGGTGCGGCCCAAGGGTCACCGAGATGGCCAGCGGCACATTCTCGAGAAGCTCGGACAAAGCCTCCCGGCTGAACCCTTCCGCTCCCCCCTGGAGACGGATCTCATCGAGACCATAGGCCCAGGGCTGAGAGGGACTCACGCTGACATCCTTTGCGAAAGCACATGAACGGGAGGGGTCATGCCACGCTGATCTTGTTTTGCAATCTTGTTCTAGGCTGTCAGCTTGCTTTGTCCAGCGGTATCCGGAGCCTCCAGAAGAGCGCGGGACGGGGCTTTCTCTGAAAACTGCACCTGCGCCTGCACGATGTCGGCGATGGTCGGCAGGCTCGCCTCGTTGCCGAGATGCTGGATGGCATGGGACGAAGCCCCGCGGGCGAAGATGAAATGCTCGCGCCAGGGCAGCTCAGGCCGGGCCATGGCGGAATAGACATAGGCGCCGTGGAAGATGTCGCCCGCGCCGTTCGTGTCCACCACCTTGTCGCCCGGAACGTCCAGGGCGGGCAGAACCCCTTCCTGGCCGGTCTCGTCGTACCAGACAAGGCCGCGCTCGCCCAAGGTCACGCCGCCGATCTTGCAGCCGCGGCTCTTGAGATAGCCCAGCATTCCGGCAGGCGTCAGGTCCATCTGCTCGCACAGGCGCTCGGCCACGATGGCGACATCGATGAATTCCAGGAGTTCATGGGTGTTGGAGCGCAGGCCGCCGCCGTCGAGGGAGGTGAGGATCCCGGCCTCGCGGCAGGCCTTGGCGTAGTGCATGGCCGCATCGGCCTGGTGGCCGTCGAGGTGGAGGGCCTTGCAGCCCTGCAGGTTCAGCGGCGGAACGGGGTGCAGGTAATGGTCGTCGCGGCAGCGCACGATGGCGCGCTTGCCGCCGCGGGGCATGATGAAGGACAGGGAGGATTCATGGACCTTCCGGTGGTGGACCGAAATGCCGTATTTCGCCGCCATGTCGATGAACATGCGGCCGAGCCAGTCGTCGGCAATCGAGGTGAGCAGGTCGGGCGGCAGTCCCAGCTTGGCGCAGGCAAAAGCCGCCGTGACCGCATTGCCGCCGAACGAGATCGCATAATCCCGCGCCACGGTCTTCTCGTCCCCGGTCGGCAACTCGTCCGCCAGGAAAGTCACGTCGATATAGGTCTGTCCGACAAAGAGAGCATGCATCGCTAGTCATCGTCCTGCTGAATTCGCCGCCCGAGTCTTGGACGAGCGGGCATGAATAGGCAAGCCGTGCGGGCTTGGCCTTTGGACTTGGCGGTTTTCAGGCCCTGTTGAGGGTCGCGGCCAGGCGGGCTGCCGTCAGGGCCGCGTCCAGATCGGTGGCAATGAACTCGACGGGAGCGACAAGCCCCTTGCGGAAGGCGCTGGCCACGATCGGGTGGAGACGCGCGCTGCCGCCCACGAGAGCGACGGGCCGGGGCCCAAGGCGCTTGATCAGGGCATTGGCCAGGCGAGCCAGTTCCTCGCCGGCCTCCCTTAGAATGTGAAGGGCCGTGGCGTCATCGGCGGAGGCGGCCTCGCCGACAGCGCGGGCCAGCGACCCAATCTTGCCCCGGTCGCCGCCATAGACGAAGGAGCGGACGATGTTCCAGTCGGTGCCGCCGAGCGCCCGGGCAAGACAGGTGCCCAATGTCGAGGTCCAGCCTGCGCCGGGGCTCTCTTCCTCGGTGCGCAGAATGGCTTTCAACGCCTCGCGGGCGATCCAGAAGCCGGAGCCGCCATCGTCGATGAGGTTTCCGCGACCGCCGACCCGCATCACCTGCTTGTCCTCGGACAGGTAGTAGCCGATGGAGCCGGTGCCGCTATAGACCAGGATGCCTTCGCCCAGGGCGAAATAGGACAGGTAGGCGATCCACATGTCCTCGGCGACGAAGACCCTGTCGGGCGGCAGCTCGAAGGTTTCCGCGAACATCGCCCGCATGGTGGCCTCGGCGGGCGTGTCGCGGGTGAGGCCGGTGATGCCCGCGATGATGCCGAGCGGCTTGCCGACTTCCAGCACGGCTTGAGCCATGTCGAGGACGATCTGGCGCGCTCGCTCTTCCGCGGCACTCGAAAAGAGATGGCCGGTCAGGGGCGCAACGGAGCCCTTGGCGACGCATTGGCCGGCCATATCCGCCAGCCGCCAGCGCGTGGCGGTTCCACCCGCATCGATGCCCAGCCCCAGCCCCATGCGCCCGCAGCCTTCTTGTCAGTGCCAGCTTTCTGTTAGGACGTCTTGGGCACATCCGCCAGGGCTTTGCGCAGATTGCCGTCGTGGCGCTCAAGCGCGCCCTGCGCGTCCGCCGGGCTGGCGCCCATGGCGATGAGAACGGCGGTCTTCAGGTCGCCGCCGGCCTCCAAGATGGCATCCGTTGCCGTGGCCTCGTCGCAATCGGTGATCTGCATGACCATGATCTCGCTGCGGCGGCGCAGCTTGGCGTTCGTCGCGCGCATGTTGACCATGAGGCCGCGATAGACCCGGTCCATCCTGACCATGATCAGGGTGGAGAGCAGGTTGAGAATGACCTTCTGCGCCGTGCCGGCCTTCATGCGCGTCGAGCCGGCCACCACCTCCTCGCCCGTATCGGCCAGGATCGGATGGGAGCAGACCTCGAGCAACGGCGTGTCGGGATTGTTGGAAATGCCGATGGTCTGGGCCCCGCGTGCCGCCGCTTCTTTAAGGACCGCGATGGTGAACGGCGTCCGGCCGCTGGCCGCCACGCCGATCACCACATCGTCCGGCCCGATGTTATTGTCGCGAATGCCCGCGATGCCGTCCTCGACCGAATCCTCGGCATTCTCGACTGCCTGCATGATGGCGCCTTCGCCGCCGGCGATCAGGTAGACGATGCGGTCGTCGGGCCAGTTGAAGGTCGGCGGCAGCTCGGTGCCGTCCTGAACGCCGATCCGGCCCGAGGTTCCGGCACCGGCATAAACAAGCCGTCCGCCGCGACGCAGACGCGGCACGGCCTCTTCCGCAGCGGAGGCGATGGCAGGCAGGGATGGCCTGACGGCTGCGACGGCGGAGAGTTGCCCCTCAAGAAAGGCCGAGAGCACATCGAGGCTCGGCCAAGTGTCAAGGTCCTGGTAGCGGGTACTGAAATGTTCTGTCGCCATGATGCCAACTTTCTTCCAGACCAATATAGGACCAGTTGAGACCCGCAACAATCGCCCGAAGAGGATTGAGGGGCGCTGGCCTTCAAGTTTCTGTTGGCATCCTTAAAGTCAGGCGAGCCGATCGAACAACGCGATCACCCGCTCGCCTGTTGCACGGCGAAGGGGAAGGATCCCGCTGTCCTTGTGCCGGCTCGGATGAACCCGGTTGGTCAGGAGCGACCAGGCAAGCCCGCGCTCGAAATCGATCCAGAGACCCGTGCCCGTGAAGCCTGTGTGCCCGATGGTGTCGGGCGAACAGGAATCGCCGCCGTGCCAGCCGGGATAGAAGCCTTCCCAGCCCACGGTCCGCTTCTCCGATTCCCGCGTGCGGATGGCCTTGATGGAGGCGGGCGACAGCCCTGTGCCCTCGAGGAGTGAGTGGGCAAAATCGAGCACACCGTCGACGGTGCCGAACAGACCCGCATGGCCCGAGGCGCCGCCGAGCGCGAAAGCGTTCTCGTCATGCACCTCGCCACGGATCACGCGCCCGCGCCATGTATCCTTCTCGGTCGCCGCGCAAAGCTTCGGATCGGGCCTGAACGAGAAGCGTTCGGGAAGCGGCTGATCGATCAGTGCCTCGCCTGTGATGCGCTCGATGGCGATGCCGAGCAGCATGTAATTAATGTCGGAATAGACGGGCGGCCCCGGCTGCCAGACCCGCTGCAGGATGAAGGCACGCAGCGTGTTCGGATCCTGCCCGTAGGTGTAGAGCGGCTCCACGGCTGGCAGATGAGTCTGATGCGCGAGGCACTGGCGGAAGGTGAGCCGCCGCTCGGCCGCGTTCATGTCGTATTGGCGAAGATCCGGGATAACCGTCACCAACGGATCGTCGAGCGCAATGCGGCCTTCCTCGACCAGTTGCAGGATGCGTGTCGTCGTGAAGATCACCTTCGTGAGCGACGCGAGGTCGAACCATGT
Organism: Microvirga soli; assembly: GCF_016734765.1. Classification (GTDB taxonomy): domain Bacteria; phylum Pseudomonadota; class Alphaproteobacteria; order Rhizobiales; family Beijerinckiaceae; genus Microvirga; species Microvirga soli. The sequence goes on from NZ_JAERQE010000002.1 coordinate 247,608, forward strand.
TTCACGGGAAACATTTTCGTGCTCCGGCTCGATCTGCGAATGGCCTTCCCATTGCACGGCGCGTTCGCCATGTGCAGTCACGATCCCAAGAACCGCGCCTGGAATGTTGCCGCTCCGTATCGAGGCGGCGGCAGGCGCAAAGGCTTGGTCAATCAGATCCGTCAGGGCCATGATTGCCTCACGCGGCCCGGTGGAGTTCGCCTCCGGGCATGGGATGCGGCACGCCGGTTGTGGTCGGCAGGCTCAAGGGAAGGCCGAGGGTGGAGCGCACGGCGAGGTAGCCGAAGGCCTGCGCCTCAAGGAAGTCGCCGTTCCACCCCACGGTTTCCACCGGATCGACCGCAACGCCGAGTTCCTCATGCAGACGTTTCATGAAGTGCGCGTTTTGCCGCCCGCCGCCGGTGACAAGCCATCGCTGCGGGGCACGCGGCACATGCCGCAAGGCTGCGATCACGGATTGTACGGTGAATTCCGCCAGGGTCGCCGCGCCGTCCTCATCCGAGAGCGCTTCCACGCCTTTGGCGCGGGCGTGAAAATCCTGGCGGTCGAGGGATTTCGGCGCGGGCCGATCGAAGAACGGGTTCTGCATGAACGCGGAGACGAGTGTCTCGTCGGCTGTGCCGGAGGCCGCCAACTGTCCATTCTCGTCATAGCTCAGGCCCCGACGGCGCAGCACGAAATCGTCGAGCAGCGCGCTTGCCGGGCCCGTATCGAAGGCGATCACCACATCGCCGTCGATATAGGTGACGTTCCCGACCCCACCGAGATTGAGGATCATGATCGGCTGCTGAAGGTCGCTGGCGAGCGCGCGGTGGTAGAGAGGCACGAAGGGAGCGCCTTCCCCGCCTGACGCGACATCCGCATGACGGAAGCGATAGACCGTATCGATGCCGAGCGCCTCGGCGACCTTGTTGCCGAGCCCCAGCTGACGCGTGAAGCGGATCTCCGGCCGGTGATAAACCGTCTGGCCGTGAAAGCCGATGAGCTTCACTTCCGTGCCGGCAATCCCCGCTTCGTCCATGAAGCGCCGGATGGCGGCGACATGCGCGTCCGTCACTGCCTGTTCAAGTTCCTCCAGCGGCTCGCTCTGCGCCCGCGCCGGCTCGGCGATCAACGCTTGGAGGGTTTTTCTCAAATCGTCCGGATACGAGAAGGTGCGGCCGGGCCCCGGCTTCACGACAGTGTCTCCATCGGTTTCGACGATAGAGACGTCGATGCCATCCATCGATGTGCCGCTGATCACCCCGATGGCTTTGACAATGGAACGATCCGACATCTGTGTCTCCGACTGCGCGTGGTTGGTCGCGACCATAGCACAGCGCGCGAACCGGTCCAGAGTGGTATGATATTGGACCATGACAGGTCCGCGCCAATGACCTATAAATTACCCTGTGGCTTCCAAGGGAGGAATAAACGTATGGTCAGGTCAGCTCTGCGCGGCGCGCTCGGCGCAGGTTTCATGGTGGCGGCAATGGCCTCCGCCTCGGCTCAGGTTCTGGAAATCGGCGCGGATGCAGGCCCGACGGGCCTCGACCCGCATCTCATCACCGCATTTCCGAGCTTCATGGTGGTGAACGGCAACATCTATGAGGGCCTCACGGCCATCGACAAGGATCTGAAGACCGTCCCGGGTCTTGCCGAGTCCTGGACCGCCGCGCCGGACGGCAAGGGCTACACGTTCAAGCTGCGCTCAGGCGTGAAATTCCACGACGGCTCCGACATGAACGCTGAGGACGTGGTCGCCTCCATCAAGCGGGTGCAGAGCAAGGACATCGCCTCGCCTCTGGCGAGCCGCTTGGCAGCGATTGAGAGCGCCAATGCGGTCGATCCCCAGACGGTCGAGTTGAAGCTGAAGGAACCGTCCGCGGCGCTCCTGTCGTCGCTTGCCACCATCGCAATCGTGCCGAGCGCCATGGAGGCCAATAAGGACGCCCTGCAGAAGGCACCGGTCGGCACGGGGCCGTTCAAGTTCCAGGAATGGCAGCCCAATGGCTTTATCCTTCTCGCCAAGAACGACGCCTATTGGGAGAAGGGCCTGCCGAAGCTCGCCGGGCTCAAGTTCAACATCGTGCCTGAATCGGCCACCCGTCAGGTGGGCCTGAGCAACGGGCAATATGCGCTCCTGCCCAACATCGATGCGGCGACCGCGCTGCAGCTCAAAGGCAAGCCGAACGTGAAGCTCGCCGAGACCATGGATCTCGCCTACACGCTTATCGGCATGAACGTATCCAAGCCGCCCTTCGACAACCCGAAGGTGCGCGAGGCGGTGAACTACGCGATCAACCGCCAGGAGATCGTGGACGCGGCTCTCTTCGGTGCAGGCGTTCCGGGTGGACCGTTGTCGCCGGCCCTGAAATCCTGGGCGCTCAATGTGAACCAGTTCGCCTGCTACAAGCCCGATCCGGCGAAGGCCCAGGCGCTCCTGAAGGAGGCAGGCGTCGCGACGCCGGTGGCTGTTACCCTGAAGGTCCTGCCGCGTCAGGATGTGAAGGACGTCGCCCAGGTGGTGCAGGAGCAGCTGAACAAGGCTGGCTTCAAGGTTGAACTCGTCAACCAGGAGCAGGGCCAATTCATCCAGGATTGGCGCAACAGCAACTTCGACATGTTCGCCTCAATCAATGCCGGTCAGCCGGATCCGGACGAGTATTTCTACCGAACCTTCCGCACTGGCGGATCGACCAATGTGTTCAAGTATTCGGACACGGAGATCGACGGCCTGCTCGATCAGGCGCGGAGCCAGCAGGACCAGGCGGCGCGCAAGGCGGCTTACGACAAGGTGCAGCAGAAGCTCGCCTGCTCCGGTCCCGCGGCGCACCTCACCTACGGCACGCTGTTCTCGGCCATGAACAGCAAGCTGCAGGGCTACGACGTGATGCCGAACCGCTCGCTGATGCTGCTGCGCAACGCCTCCAACTGAGCGGTCCCCAACGCCCGGCGCCGCAACCGAGTGGCGCCGGGATCCTGTTATCAAAGAGCCAGCCTGAATGAACCGAGTCCTGCTCGCGCGCCTTATCGATCTCGTCATCGTCCTGTTCGGCGTGTCGATCATCGTGTTCCTGATGATCCGCCTGATCCCGGGTGACGCTGTCGCGATCATGCTGGGGGCGAACACCGAGATCACGCTTGAGCGCATGGCGGAGCTCAACCGCCGGGTCGGCCTCGACCGTCCCATCGTCGAGCAGTATCTGCTTTGGGCGGGGGCTGCGCTGCGCGGCGATTTCGGCACCTCGCTCTGGACGGGCCGGCCCGTGGCTGGCGAAATTCTCCTGCATCTGTGGCCGACGCTCGAGCTCACCTTTCTGGCGCTTCTTGTCGGGGCCGTGCTGGCGGTGCCGGTGGGCTGCCTGATGGCGCAGACCCGTGGCGGTGCGGCCGACGTGGCGATGCGCGTCACGGCCATCGCCGGTCTCACGATTCCCTCCTTCTGGCTCGGCATCGTGCTGATCCTCCTTCTCGCCTCCTGGGCGCCGGGCTTCGCATCGCTGGGCTATGTGCCATTCTCCGAAGATCCGGTCGGCAACCTGCAGCGCATGACGCTGCCGGCCATCGCCCTGGCACTGCCGATTCTCGCCAATCTCTCTCGTCTCGTGCGCTCGGCGATGCTCGATGCGCTGGGGCAGGATTATGTCCGCACGGCGCGGGCCAAGGGCTTGGCCGAGCGTAACGTCGTGTACAAGCATGCCCTGCGCAACGCGCTGATCCCGTTCCTCACCAGCGTCGGCATCATGACGGGCTACCTGCTTGGCGGCGCCATCGTGGTCGAACAGGTCTTCGCCATTCCGGGTCTCGGCCGGCTCATCCTTGGTGCCATCGCCGAGCGCAACTACCCGCTCATCCAGGCCACCATCCTGGTGGTCACGGCAGGTTTTGTCCTCGTGAACTTTCTCGTCGACCTTCTCTACATCGTCGTCGACCCCCGTGTGAGGGCCTGAAGCCGTGCAGCGTCTGGCCAAGAACAAGCTTCTCGCCTTCGCGGTCGTTCTGGTCTCGATCCAGATCATCCTCGCCCTCGGGGCGCCCTTGTTCGCGCCTTACGATCCCATGGCGCAGAGCGTCGCGCGGCGCCTGCGGGCGCCGACCGAGCTGAACTGGTTCGGCACCGATCAGCTCGGTCGCGACGTGCTCACCCGCATCCTCTACGGTTACCGCACCTCCCTCATCGCCTGCCTGCTCGCTGTCACCATTGCACTTTTGGCCGGAGGCACCCTCGGGCTCGTGGCCGCCTATTACCGCGGCTGGATCGACCGCATCATCATGCGTGTCATGGATGTGCTCTTCGCTTTTCCGGTCATGCTTCTCGCCATCGGCATCATCGCGGTGCTGGGGCCGCACACCTACAGTGCTGCCGCCGCCATCGCGGTGGTCTACACGCCGATCTTCGCCCGTCTTCTGCGCGGTCCAGCCTTGGTGCTGTGCGAGAGCGAGTACGTGGCCGGCGCCCGTGCTATCGGTGCATCGGACGCGCGCATCATCTTCCTGCACATCCTGCCGAACCTCGCCTCGGTGATCCTGGTTCAGACGAGCCTGCTGCTCTCCGCCGCGATTCTGGTCGAGGCCTCGCTCTCCTTCCTCGGCCTCGGCACCCAGCCGCCGACACCGTCGCTTGGCCTGATGCTGTCGGAAGGCCGCAACTTCCTCATGCTCTCGCCCTGGAGCGCGATCTTCGCAGGCTTTGCCATCCTGTTCCTGTCCTTCGGCTTCAATCTCTTAGGCGACGCCTTGCGCGATACTCTCGATCCGCGCCTGAGGGGACAGCCTTGATCGTGCGGGTTGCCGGAGCAGATGACATATCTGCTCTGGCGGCTGTCGCCGAACGATCCTATCGCGCTACCTTTGCAGGGATTCTGGAAGCGGATGTACTTGCGAGCCGCGATGAGGGTTTCTTTGCCGAACGCTTTGCGTCCTCTTGGGATCGCATGCTCGTCGCGTGTTCAGGCGAAGCGCTCGTAGGCTTCCTGCTCATGACCGACGGTCATATCGACATGCTGTTCATGGACCCCACTGCCGTCGGCAGGGGAGGTGGCGCGCTTCTTCTGAAGGAGGCTGAGCAGCAAGGCGCGAGAAGCCTCGAATGCTTCCGCGACAACCATGCGGCCCGTCGCTTTTATGAGCGTCACGGTTGGCATATGGAGCGCGAATACGAGCGGGAGTTCGCCGGCAAGAGCCGCAGCTTCGTTCTTTACGCGAAGAAGGGCTGATCCCTCAGAGCGTCACCACCCGGCCTGTCCGCACAGCCTCGTCGGCCGCGAGCACGATGCGTAAGGAACGGACGGCATCGTTCATGTGGTCCGTCAGATCGAGATCCTCCTGGATCGCGCGCAGGAGGTAGCGCTGCTCGCGCTCGCAGAGTTCGTCGTGGTCCGGCTCGTCCGTGGTGCTGATCCGCTCGTCCGCCTTGGCGAAGCTGCCATCGCCATTCAGGGCGGCATGGTGGAGCAGGATCTGGTTGGTCTTCGTATGCGCGTTGATGTCGTCGGAGCGGATCTCGCCCACCGTCTCGGCCATGACGATGCTGACGCTGCCCTTCGGTCCGATCACGTCCTTCACGAAATAGGCGGTCTCGCTCATCATCGGACCCCACCCGGCTTCGTACCAGCCAACCGATCCGTCGTCGAAGGTCACGTGGAGGTGGCCGTAATTGTACATGCCGGCCGGCATGTCCTCCGTCAGGCGCGTGCCGACGCCGTGGACCTGAACCGGATTCGCCTTCGTGATCTGGCACATCACGTCCACGTAGTGCACGCCGCAATCGACGATGGGCGAGAGGGATTGCAGCAGGCGCTTGTGCGCCTCCCAGGCCGCGCCGCTCGATCGCTGGTTGAGGTTCATCCGGAAGACGTGCGGGGTGCCGAGCGTTCGGGCGATCTCGATGAACTTGATCCAGGACGGGTGGTGGCGAAGAATGTAGCCGATGACCAGCTTACGCCCGGTGCGCTGCGCCGTCTCGACCACGCGCTGCGCATCCTCGACCGTATCGGCCAGGGGCTTTTCCACGAACACATGGGCGCCTGCCTCCATCGCGCGTATGGCATAAGGCGCGTGAGTGTCGGACCAGGTGTTGATGGACACCACGTCCGGCTTCGTGGCTGCGAGCGCCTCTTCGAAATCGGTGAAGCGAGGAGCCCCGCGCAGAGCCTCAGGCAACTCCATGGATTCGATGTTGCGCGTGCAGAGTCCCGCAATCTCGAAGCCCTCGATCCGCGTATAAGCGAGGGCATGGGACAGACCCATATTGCCGAGGCCGACCACCAGAACCTTCTGCACGCTCATCGATGCTTTCCCTTATTCCCTTTGTCCCGCGATCCAAGTCTGGCGCACCTGAAGGCCCTCGTCGAGCAGGACGAGATCGGCGCGGTAGCCTGGTGCAATGCGGCCGAGCTCATGATCGAGGCGCAGGAACGTCGCCGGCACGAGAGACGCCATCCGCAGTACATTCGGCAAAGCGAGCCCTAAGCGGTTGACGCTGTTGCGCACGGCGCTCGCCATGTCGAGATCGGAACCGGCCAGCGTTCCGTCCTCCGTGGTGAGCCTGCCGTCCTTGCGGTAGATCGTGCGGCCATGGAGCTCGAAGCTCGACAGATCCGTGCCCGTCACCGACATGGCATCGGTCACGAGCATCATGCGCTCCGTGCCCTTGGCGGCAATCGCTACCCGCAAGGCAGCATCGCTCACATGATGCCCGTCGACGATGAGACCGCACCACGTGTCGGGGCTGTCGAGCGCCGCACCCACAGGGCCCGGATCGCGGCCGGCGAGCGGCGGCATGGCGTTGAAGAGATGCGTGAAGCCGCGCAGCCCGTGGCGAGCGGCCTCCATCACGGTGGCGTAATCGCTCGCGGTGTGCCCGGCACAGATCAACACGCCGGCCGATGCAAGACGCGCGACGGATTCCATGCTGTTGCGCTCGGGCGCGAGCGTCACCAGAGTACGGCCTTCCTTCAGCGAGGTCAGGATGGCGATGTCCTCCTCCTCCATCGGACGCATGAAGGCGGGGTTGTGCACGCCCTTGCGCTCGGGGCTGATGAAGGGGCCTTCGACATGGATGCCGAGAACGCCGGGGACGTGGGCCGCCAGAGCCTCCCGCATCGCCCCCACGGCTTCCGCCATCTTTTCGCGCGTATCGGTGATGAAGGTCGGCAGGAGCCCGGTGGTGCCGTAGGCGCGGTGCGCCTGTGCGATGGTCCTGATGCCCTCAACAGAGCGCACGTCGTTGTAAAGAACGCCGCCGCCGCCATTGACCTGAACGTCGATGAAGCCGGGCGCCAGAAGGCCACTCACCGGGCGGCGTTCGATTCCGGTTCCAACGTCACTGTCATGCGGCACGCCGACAATGCGGCCGCTCTCGATGATGACGGCGCGGCCGTCGAGCATGTGCGACCCGTCGAAGATGCGGGCGCCTGTGAGCGCAATGGTCATCAGACAGTCTCCGTCACCTTGCGCAGGCGCGGCGGATTGTCGGGATTGCGCCCGCGCGCCAGCGCCACGGCGTTCACGAGAGGGTAGAAGCTCTGAATGAGAGCGATCGGCGCGAGATAAGGATGCACATTCTCAACAGCCGGCAGCATGACCGAGGCAGGACCCTCCGCCGCGCCTGCGACTACGATGGGCACGCCCTGTTCGTTCAGCTTCGTCACAAGATCATTGACGCCGCTGAGGGTCTCGTCCTGCTGGCTGAGGACCAGGATGGGGAAGTGGTCGCCGGCCAAGGTCCAGGGGCCGTGCATCAGCTCGGCGGCACTCATGGCCTCTGCATGAACGCCCGATGTCTCCTTGAGCTTGAGGGCCGCTTCCTGCGCGACCGCAAAGCCGACGCCGCGTCCGACGACGAAGAGGTTGTCGGCATCCGAGAGGAGCGGCAGCGCGGACGACCAATCGACGGCGGAGGCTTTGGCGAGCACGTCCGGCAACGTGTCGAGCGCGTTCAGCAGGTCCTGATCCTGCGACCAGTGAGCGACAAGCTGCAGGCCTGCTGCCAGGGCTGCGATGAAGGATTTCGTGGCAGCCACGCTCTTCTCAGGCCCCGCGTGAAGTGGCAGCACCACTTCGCAGGTGGAGGCGAGGGGCGAGGAGGTGTCGTTCACCAGCGCGACCGTCAGCGCGCCGTCATCGCGCCCCGCCTGGGCGAGATTGAGAATGTCCGGGCTGCGCCCCGATTGCGATACGGCGAGGAACAGCGCATCGCGCATGCGCGGGCGCGCCTCATAGACGGACGTCACCGACGGGCCCACCGAGGCGGTCACCAGACCGGAATGGATCTCGAGCAGGTATTTGACGAAGGTTGCCGCATTGTCAGAGCTGCCCCGCGCGCAAGTCACGGCAAAGGGCGGAGAAGAGGCGCGCAGGCGCTCGCCCAAGTTCCGGCAGAGGGGTGCATTGCTGTCGAGCAGGCGCGCGACCACCTGCGGGGCCTCCTGCGCTTCGCGCAGCATGGCCGTGACGGTGGAAACAGCGCTGTTCGTGTCAGGTGTCATCATGGTGCATCCGCTCGGGCTGGCTGATGGTCAGCTCGGCCACGAAATCATAGGCATCGCCCCTGTAATAGGACGAGGTGAACTCGACCACTTCGCCAGTGGCCGTGAAGGAGCGCCGCTCGATGTAGAGCGCAGGGCTCTGGGGCGGAACGCCGAGGAGCGAAGCCTGTTCCTCGGTCAGGAGAACCGCGTGCAGCCGCTGCAGCGCCCGCGTCGGCATGTAGCCCTTCTCGTGCAGCACCGCGTAGAGCGATTGCTGCACCAGGGAAGGATCCGGCAGAACGCGTGACGGAATGACCGCGTTTTCGATGGCCATAGGAATGCCGTTTGCCATGCGCAGGCGATTGACGCGGCTCACCCGATCGCCGGGCGAGAGGCCGAGCGCCATCAACTCGTCCGTCGAGGCCTGTCCGGTCGACTGGCTAAGCATCACGGCGGAGGATTTCAGGCCGCGGGCCGACATGTCGTCCGTGAAGCTCGACAGGCGGGACAGAGGCTGCTCCAGGCGCATCTGCTGCGCGATGAAGGTGCCCGAGCCCCAGCGCTGGACGAGCACGCCCTTCTGCACGAGGCCCGTGATGGCCTTGCGCACCGTGACACGGGAAATGCCGAGCTGCTTGGCGAGATCCCGCTCTCCGGGCAGCGCGGCATCCGCCTTGAGGTCCCCCTTGCGCACCGCCTCCTCGATGGATTGCTGAAGCTGAAGGTACAGGGGCGTCGGGTTGGCCTCGTTCAGCGGAAGAAGAGACAGGGCCTCGCCGGATGGCTCGCTCATGTGGGCCTCCCTGCCATGGCTGTGCGGGCGAGCAGAATGGCGCCGTCGACGGCATCGGCCATGGGAGGCGCGATGGTGCGCTGGACCGGGGGCGGCAGCCAAGGGCGCATCGGCTCGGCGAGGCCGCCGAAGAGGCAGATGGCCGGAGCGCCGAGATCGAGGAGGCGCGTGGCAATCAAACCCAACCCAGCGGCCGCGTTCGCAACAAGGTCGATGGCGAGCGGGTCTCGCCGTTCGGCATAGTTAAGCACGAGCGGCGCATAACGCCCGTAATCGCTCGGTCGGGCTTTGCCGACCCAGTCGACCAGGATCTCAAGGTCGTTCTTGAACTCGTCCAGCACCGCGTCCGAGAGCGGGGTCGAGGGCGCGCGGCCGTCATAAGCCCAGATGCAGCGGCGCAGGAGTTCCCGCCCGATGGCAGCACCGCTGCCCTCGTCGGACACCTCATAGCCCCAGCCACCGACATAATGGCATTGGCCGCTCACGCCGCCATAGCCGCAGGAGCCGGTGCCGACGATGAGAATCGCCCCGTCGCCTCCGCTGAACGCGCCGAGCCAGGCGGTGTGGGCATCCGTGTCGATCTCGAAGGATGCGAAGGGATGGGAGCGCGCCAGCAGGCACTCCACGGCGCTGGTCTGGCCCGCGCCGGCAGCCCCCATGCCGGCATGAATCCGGCCGAGGTCGCTTTCCTGAAGTCCTGCCTGGGACAGCGCTTCGCGGCAGGCCGTGAGAAGCGAGTTCCAGACCAGATCCGGGTCGAGGCGGATATTGGATGGGCCGCCCGTTCCTTCTCCCAGCAGATCGCCTTGGGCATTGCGCAGGCGTGCCCGGCACTTGGTGCCGCCGCCATCGATGCCAAGGAAAAGCAGATCGGTCATGCGCGGATGGATCTCAGGATCGGACAATGGGACGGCACAATGCCACTTAATGTCCAGTTCGGGAAGGGGCAGAGATCGTCTTGCCCCGAGCCCAGCATGCCTGTCCTGTGGATGCAGATTCGTCAGAGCGTGGACAAGTCCCGGTAATTTCCAGAGGATCCAGCCGAAGGGGAGTTGTCTTTGAATTTTGTCGATACCAATATGAGGTCACTTGTCCAACGCATCGTCCAGTGAAACAGTCATCGCTGCTCGCTGGAAGCACAAGAATGCACATAATGGGCACGGGGCAACAAAAGGGAACATGCTCGCAAGGCGCGCCTCAAAGCCGCCTTTAGGGCTACGGAGGACGAAAACAATGAAGACGCTCCATTCGAAGGCTTTCCGGCGCCGTGCGGGACAGCTGCTGGCAACGGCATCCGTCGTCGCGGCCGCTCTGGCTTTCGCCAACGCCGCCTCGGCCCAGACGCTCACCATCGAGAGCTGGCGAAACGACGACGCGGATGTGTGGAACACCAAGATCATTCCAGCCTTCAACAAGAAGCATCCGAACATCAAGGTGCAGTTCAAGGCCGATCCGCCGACCGAATACAACGCTGCTCTCAATGCGCGCCTGGCAGGCGGAACCGCCGGCGACCTCATCACCTGCCGGCCGTTCGATGCCTCCCTCGACCTGTTCAAGAAGGGCAATCTCGCCTCCGTCAACGACGTGAAGGGCATCGAGAACTTCTCGGACGTGGCGAAGAGCGCCTGGTCCACGGACGACGGCAAGACCACCTTCTGCATGCCGATGGCCTCGGTGATCCACGGCTTCGTCTACAACAAGGAAATCTTCGACGAGCTGAAGCTGACGCCGCCGAAGACCGTGGCCGAGTTCCATGCGGTGCTCGACAAGATCAAGGCCGACGGCAAGTACACGCCCATCGCTATGGGCACGGCCGACCAGTGGGAAGCCGCCACCATGGGCTTCCAGAATATCGGCGTGAACTACTGGAAGGGCGAAGAGGGCCGCAAGGCGCTCGTCGAGGGCAAGCAGAAGTTCACCGACAAGCCCTATGTTGACGCGTTTAAGGAACTGGCGAGCTGGGCTCCCTATATGGGCGACGGCTACAAGGCGCAGAAATATCCGGACACCCAGAACCTGTTCACCCTGGGCCGCGCGGCCATCTATCCGGCCGGCTCCTGGGACGTTCCGATCTTCCGCAAGCAGGCCGACTTCGAGTTCGACGCCTTCGCCCCGCCCGTGGTGAATGCCGGCGACAAGTGCTACATCAGCGATCACACGGATATCGCCATCGGCATCAACGCCAAGTCGCAGAACATGGAAGCCGCCAAGGCCTTCCTGTCATGGGTGGCTTCGCCCGAATTCGCCGAGATCTACGCCAACGAGCTGCCGGGCTTCTTCCCGCTCTCCAAGGCGAAGGTTGACGTAAAGGATCCGGTGGCGGCCAAGTTCGTCGGCTGGCGCGGAACCTGCGAGAGCTCGATCCGCAACTCCTACCAGATCCTGTCGCGCGGCACGCCGAATCTCGAGAATGAGCTCTGGAACGTGAGCGCCCAGGTGATGAACGGCACCATGAAGCCCGAAGAGGCGGCCAAGAAGGCCGAGGACGGGCTTGCCAGCTGGTATGAGCCGCACAAGAAGTAAGCGCTAAGGCGTGTGAAGGCGGGTCGCTCGGAGGGAGCGACCCGGTCCCCTTTCTCCTTCGACCTGGAGCAGCATGACGGATCTCACGGCCTCCAGTGTGCCAGTGACGGACGTGGTCCCCACCCGTTCGCGCTTTCCGATTCACATTGCGGTTTTTCTGGCGCCGGCGCTGGTTATCTACAGCGTATTCTCGATCTATCCGCTGATCGACACGATCCGCCTGAGCCTCTATGCCGGCGACGAGACCGGCGCCCGCAGCTTCGTCGGCTTCCAGAATTTCCATACCCTTCTGACGGATCCCAACTGGTCGGGCCAGTTCTGGAACGCGTTGCGCAACAACCTGATCTTCTTCGCCATTCACATGGTGGTGCAGAACGGGATCGGGTTAGGATTGGCCATGCTGCTCAGCCTGCCACGGCTGACGGGTGGCAGCGTCTACCGCACCCTCATCTTCCTGCCGACGATGCTGTCCGTGGTCATCATCGGTTTCATCTGGCAGCTCATGCTCAACCCGCTCTGGGGCATCGCGCCGAGCCTGTTGAAGGCGGTGGGCCTGGGCAGCCTTTTCGGTCCCTGGCTGGGGCAGGAATCGACGGCCCTGCTCACGGTCTCGCTCATCTCCGTGTGGCAGTTCGTCGGCATTCCGATGATGCTGATCTATGCGGCCCTTCTAAACATCCCCGACGATCTGCTCGATGCCGCGACCGTCGATGGGGCAGGGCCGTTCAGCGTGTTCTGGTTCGTGCGCCTGCCGCTGATCCTGCCGACGCTCGGCGTCGTGTCGATCCTCACGTTTGTTGCCAACTTCAACGCCTTCGACCTGATCTATGCGATCAAGGGGGCACTGGCAGGCCCGAACTTCTCGACCGACATTCTCGGCACCTTCTTCTATCGCACCTTCTTCGGTTTCCAGCTCCAGGTCGGCAGCCCGACTATGGGGGCAGCGGTGGCGACCGCCATGCTGGTCATTATCCTGATCGGCGTGCTGATCTATCTGTTCGGCGTGCAGCGGCGGCTGCAGCGGCATACGTTCTGAGGAGACCGGGGACATGACCATCAGACCCGGCCGCATCGCCGTACACTTCGCCCTGATTCTCTACACGATCCTGGCGCTCGGGCCGATCTTTCTGATCCTGATCAACGCCTTCAAGACCCGGCGGGCGATCTTTGCCGACCCGCTCGGCCTTCCGAACGGTCAGACGTGGACGACAATCGGATTCGACCGTGTCTTCGCCAATTCCGATTTCGGCCTCTATTTCTTCAACAGCCTGACTGTCACTCTCGTGTCCTTGGTTCTCATCGTCCTGATCGGGGCCATGGCCGCCTGGGCGCTGACGGAATATCGCTTTCGCGGCAACACGCTGCTCAGCCTCTATCTCGCCATCGGCATCATGGTGCCGATCCGCCTCGGCAGCGTCAGCATCCTGCGCATGATGGTGGAGCTGAACCTCGTCAACACCCTGACGGCGCTCATCCTCGTCTATGTGGCTCAGGGGCTGCCTCTCGCAATCCTGATCCTCGGCGAGTTCATCCAGCAGATCCCGAAGGACCTGCGCGATGCGGCCCGCTGCGACGGCGTGAGCGAGTACCGGATCTTCTTCAGCATCATTCTGCCCCTGATCAGTCCGGCCATCGCAACGGTCGCCGTGTTCACCATGGTGCCGGTCTGGAACGATCTCTGGTTCCCGCTGATCCTGGCGCCCGGCGACGGCAAGCAGACGATTACCCTCGGCGTGCAGCAGTTCATCGGCCAATACGTGACCGACTGGAATGCGGTGCTGGCTTCCCTGACGCTGGCGATTGCGCCGGTTCTCGTTCTTTACCTTCTCTTCTCGCGCTATCTCGTGCGCGGCCTGACCGCCGGCGCCGTGAAGTGACAGCTTCTTCCAGGAATTGACCGCAATGGCTGACGTTTCCCTCCATGGAGTTGACAAGTCCTTCGGGGCCACCGAAATCCTGCGCGACATCAACCTGTCCGTGGACGATGGCGAGTTCGTGGTGTTCGTCGGCCCATCGGGTTGCGGCAAATCCACGTTGCTGCGCATCATCGCGGGCCTCGAGACAGTCAGCGGCGGCGAGATCCGAATCGACAGCAGGCGAGTGAACGAGCTGCCGCCGGCGGATCGCAAGATCGCCATGGTGTTCCAGTCCTATGCGCTCTACCCGCATATGAACGTCTACAAGAACATGGCCTTCGGGCTGAAATTCGCCAAGACCAACAAGGCAGAGGCGGACCGCCGGGTGCGGCAGGCGGCCGAGATCCTGAAACTGACGCCGCTTCTCGACCGCAAGCCGCGGGAACTCTCGGGCGGTCAGAGGCAGCGCGTCGCCATCGGCCGGGCCATCGTGCGCAATCCCAGCGTCTTCCTCTTCGACGAGCCTTTGTCGAACCTCGATGCGGCGCTTCGCGTCAACACGCGTCTCGAGATCGCCAAGCTGCATCGCGATCTCGGCGCCACCATGATTTACGTCACTCACGATCAGGTCGAGGCCATGACGCTCGCCTCCAAGATCGTTGTACTGAACCAGGGCCGGATCGAGCAGGTGGGGGCGCCGCTGGAGCTCTACCGCTCGCCGCGCAACCTGTTCGTTGCCGGCTTCATCGGTTCGCCGCGCATGAACTTCATCAAGGGACAGGTTCTTCGCGCCGAGGGGAGCAGCGTCACCATCGGCTTTGCCGGCACGGAGGCTACCCTGGATGTGAGGCCCGGCAGCGTGAAGTCCGGCGATCACGTGACGGTGGGAATCCGGCCCGAGCACATGGAAGCGGGGGGAGCCGGTTCCACATCCCTCAGGGGCACCATCGACGCCGTGGAGCAGCTCGGCGAGTCGAGCTATGTCTATATGCGGCTGGCCAGCGGGGACGACGTGATCGTTCGTGCACCCGGTGAGACCGAGGCGAGCCCAGGCGGCGACTATACAGCCCATGTGCCGACCCGCGCGCTTCATGTCTTCGATGCCGCGGGCCTGTCGGTTCTGCCCGAGCGTTCCTGAAGCGGAACCTCTATGAATCCGATACGGCTGCCGCGATTCTCGGCGCCAGTGCGCTGTTGAGAATGTCGGCAGGCTGACCCGAAGCAACGACCTTGCCGTCGGCGACGAACACCATCTGATCGGCCACGTCGGCGGCATCCTCAGGGGTGTGGATCGTCATGAGGATAGTGACGGGCCGCTTGCGCCGCATCTCGTCGACGAGGAGGATCATGTCTCGCCGCAGGGTGGGGTCGAGGCTGCTGAAAGGCTCGTCGAGCAGAATCAGCGGGCGGCCGGACACGAGGGCGCGGGCCAGGGCCACACGCTGGCGCTGACCACCCGACATCTCGCCGGGCCTTCGGGTATCAAAGCCTTCAAGGCCAACCGATTCCAGCGTTTCCCTGATGAGCAGCTTCTCATCATCGGTCAGGCGCAGCGAAGGCCGCAGACCCAGGCCGACATTTTGCGCCACGTTCAGATGCGGAAACAGGTTGTGATCCTGGAACACGATTGCCGTCGGCCGTTTGGCCGGTGCGAGCGGCAGCAGGTTCTGCCCGTCGAGGGTCAGCGTGCCGCTCTCCGGAGTCTCAAAGCCGGCGATCATGTGCAGCAGGGTGGTCTTGCCGCCGCCGGACGGGCCGATGACGGCGCAGAGGTGTCCCGCCTTCACCGTCAGCGAGTAATCGGCGACGAAATCGGGCCAGGAGAGGCGGCAGTTCTCAATGGCCAGCATGGGACAGGCGACCTGATATGTGAGCGAGGAGGAAGGCCACGAGAACGATGACGAGGCCGATGGCCGAGGCCTCGTCGAGCCGGTAGGCGCCGAGACGCTCGTAGAGAAGGTAAGGCAGCGTCACCAGCTCCGTGCCGCCGAAAAGGGCGATGATGCCGAAATCACCGAACGACAGGGCCATGGCCAAGGCAAAGCCTGCAGCGAGCGGCCGCTTGAGCACAGGCCAGTCCATGATTGTCAGCTTTGCCCATCCGGTGACGCCGAGAGAGGCTGCCACGCGCCCGTAGCGTTCCTCGACGGTGAGCAAATGCGGCGCGACGAAGCGGTAGGCGAAGGGCACGGCCGCCAGCCCGTTGATGAGCGGCAGGAGAATCAGACCGGCGGACGAAGGATCCCCGAAACGCTGGATCAACAGGAACAGGCCGGCGGTGAGCGCAAAGGGCGGAACGGCAAGGAGCGTATCGGGCAGGAAATCGTAGAAGGCAGCAATGCGCGGAGAGCGTAAGGCAAGGCGCCGGCGCCTTGCGGCGGAGGCGAGCGCGAGAGAGAGTAGGCAGGCGATCACGGCTGCTCCGGCGGCGATCATCATACTCGTGAAGAAAGCCTGGAGAAGATCCGCCTCCAGGATGTCGGGCATGTTGCGAATGCCTGTCAGGACGCTGAGGGCGAGCGGCGCGATGAACAGGGCTGCGATCGCGAGCATAATGCCGTCCAGGACTTTCAGGCGACGATCGTTCGCATCGGGACGGCGGACGAGATTGCGGATGGTGTGACCGACAGGTGGGCGTGTGAAGGCCCAGTGCAGCAGCGCGGTCATCGAGAGGCAGATCGCGAGCTGGATCAGCGCCAGCCAGGCCACGCGGCCGAAATCGAGATCGATCTTGAGCGCCTCGTAAATCGCCACCTCCAGGGTGGAGCGGCTCGGGCCGCCGCCCAGAGCCAACACGATGGCGAAGCTCTTGAAACACATGAGAAAGATGAGGCCTGTAATGCCGGGCAGCTCAGCGCGCAGCACGGGCCAGTCGAGGTGGCGGAAAATCTGCGCCGGCGTGAAGCCGAAGGCCGTCGCGAGACGCCAGTGCTCGGCGGGGATCTGGTTCAAGCCATCCAGCGTGATCCGCGCCACGAAGGGAGCGTTCAGGAACACGTGGGCGATGAGAATGCCCGGATAGCCGAAGATGCTGAAGTTTCCTTCCCATCCAAAGGAGGCCAGCATCTCAGCAAGCCAGCCGCTGCGGCCATACACGGCGAAAACTGCGAAAACCGCCACGATGGTGGGCATCACCATCGTGGTGCTCAAGGCAGCCAGAACAATGCCTCGGCCCGGGAATGAGCGGCGGACAAGCGCGAGCGCCAGACCGATGCCGAGGCCAAGGGACAGAATGGTCGAGAGCGTCGCCTGGATGATCGAGAAGGCGAGCACGCGACCGAGGTAGGGGCCGATGGAGAAAAGCGTCGGCGTTCCTCCATCGAATGTGGCAAGCGCGATGAAGCCGCCCGCAACCAGGCCGAGGATGGCAAAGGCCACCAGGGTTCCGGGATGGGGCAGCCTCAAGGTCAGCATGAGCAATCAGCGCGCGGTGGCGTTGAGCCAGGCATCGGTAAAGGCGCGGCGGTTCTGCTGCACCTCCTCGGGTGTGAAAAGAAGCGCCTGGCTTGGCTCGATCATCCCCTTGAGAGCCGCCGGCATGCCGGAAGGCGGGTTCTTCGCCGGGTACATCCAGTTAGTCTCAGGGATTGCCGTCTGGAACGGCTCGCTGAGGATGAAGGCCATGAACTTCTTCGCGAGCTCCGGCTGCTTCGTCGTGCGGGTCATGCCGGCGAGTTCCACATGAAGGTAGTGCCCTTCCGTGAAGGCGGCGGCCTTGTAGTTGTCCTTCTTCTCCGCAACGATGTGATAGGCAGGAGACGTGGTGTAGGACATCACCATGTCGGCCTCGCCCTTCATGAAGAGGCCATAAGCCTCCGACCAGCCCTTGGTGAAGGTGACGATGCGGGGCTTGAGCTTGCCCCAGGCCTCGCCGGCCTTCTCGCCATAGACCTTCTGCATCCAGAGCAGAAGACCGAGGCCCGGCGCGCTGGTGCGGGGATCCTGCAGGACCACTTTCGGGCCGTTGGGATTGTCGACAAGTTCCTTCAGGCTCTTGGGCGGGTTCGGCAGCTTGTTGGCGTCATACACGAAGGCGTAGTAGCCCCAGTCGAACGGAATGAAGGTGTCGTCCTTCCACTCGATGGGAAGCGACAGGTCCTTCACCTCGGCGCTGTGTGGAGCGAAGAGGTTGAGGGATTTGGCTTCCGCCACGAGGTTCATGTCGAGGCCCACGACCGCATCCGCCTTGGTGTTCTGGCCTTCGAGACGCAGCCGTCCGAGCAGGCTGCCGGCATCCTCGGCGGTAACCCAGGTGAGGTCGCAGTTGCAGGTCGCCTCAAACCGCTCTTCGACGGTCTTGGCCGGACCGTATTTTCCGGCGAACGAGCTGTAGGTGTAGACGGTGAGCGTCGGCTTGGTCTGAGCCTGGGCGAGGCCAGTGGCGAGCCCGAGCGAAATGAAGGTGAGAAGCAGTCGGCGTAACATCTTAAGGGCGCTCCCATGCAAGAGGCAGGCCGGACAGGCGGCGCAAATTGCACGGGGCATGGCTTTTATGGCGATGTCGCATGCTCATTCCCTCCGCCGGCATGACCCGGATCAGGTTCGACGGGTCGGCGGCCTGGCCGCCTCTCAGCCCCGTATGAGGCTCCCCGTGAGACGCTTCGCTTCTAGAACAGTTCAGGGGCGGCTACAAGCCACCCCTGTTGACATCACTTCCGATTGCCGTCCTTGCCGCTGGCCATTGAAGCCCGGCGAAGGGCGTCCGCCAGGGCGCCACCGGAAGCCGGAGCTGGTGCCGCAGGCTTCCGCTCCGCTTGGGCTCGGTGCTTCTGGAAAGCTCCGCGATTGTCATCCTGCCGGCCGACCGGCCGCTTCTCGGCCGGGTCGCTCATGCGCATGGTGAGCGCGATGCGCTTGCGGGGAATATCGACCTCGAGCACCTTCACCTTCACGATATCGCCCGGCTTCACGACGGTGCGGGGATCCTTCACGAAGGTGTCGGCGAGCGCCGAGATATGCACGAGCCCGTCCTGGTGCACACCAACGTCCACGAAGGCACCGAAGGCCGCCACGTTGGTGACGACACCTTCCAGCATCATACCGGGCTTCAGATCGCTGATCTTCTCCACGCCATCCATGAAGGTGGCGGTCTTGAACTCGGGGCGTGGATCGCGGCCGGGCTTTTCCAACTCGCTTAGAATGTCCTTCACGGTCGGCACGCCGAACTTCTCGTCGGTGAAGCTCTGCGGGTTGAGTTTCTTCAGCACCGCTCCGTTGCCGATCACCACCTTGATGTCGCTCTTCGTGGCTTCAAGGATGCGACGCACGACCGGATAGGCCTCCGGATGGACGCCGGAGGCATCGAGCGGGTCATCGCCGTTCGGGATGCGCAGGAAGCCGGCCGCCTGTTCGAAGGTTTTGGGTCCGAGCCCTGAGACCTTGGTCAAGGCCTTGCGGGTCTTGAACGGACCATTGGCGTCACGATGGCTGACGATGTTCTGCGCGACCCAATCGCCAAGGCCTGACACGCGGGCGAGCAGCGGTGCGGATGCCGTGTTGAGATCGACGCCGACGGCGTTCACGCAATCCTCCACCACCGCGTCGAGGGAGCGGGAGAGCTTGTACTCGGCGAGATCGTGCTGGTACTGCCCGACGCCGATGGACTTCGGGTCGATTTTCACGAGTTCGGCGAGCGGATCCTGCAGGCGTCGGGCGATGGAGACTGCGCCGCGTATGGACACATCGAGATCCGGCAGCTCCTGGCTGGCAAAGGCGGAGGCCGAATAGACGGAAGCGCCCGCTTCCGAGACCATGATCTTGGTGAGCTTTAGGTCCGGGTGCTTCGACACCAGTTCTGCCGCGAGCTTATCGGTCTCGCGCGAGGCCGTGCCGTTGCCGATAGCGACGAGTTCGACTTTATGCACACGGCAGAGGCGCGCCAGGATAGCGATGGACTCGTCCCATTGCCGCTTAGGCTCGTGCGGGTAGATCGTGTCGGTGGCCACCACCTTACCGGTGGCATCCACAATCGCGACCTTCACGCCGGTGCGGTAGCCCGGATCGAGGCCCAGCGTCGGGCGCGCACCGGCAGGAGCCGCGAGCAGCAGGTCGCGCAGATTGCCGGCGAAGACCTTCACGGCTTCGTCCTCGGCGAGCTGCCAGAGCTTCATCTTCATATCGAGCTCGATGGAGAAACGCAGCTTCGTCCGCCACGCCCAGCGCACCGTGTCGAGCAGCCACTTGTCGCCGGCACGGCCCTGATCGGTGATGTTGAACGCCAGCGCGGCGCGGCCCTCATAGCGGCTGACATAGCCGGGCTCGGCCGCGTCCTTGTCCTCCTCCATGCGCAGATCGAGGATCTCCTCCTTCTCGCCGCGGAAGAGCGCGAGGATGCGGTGGGAGGGCAGCTTGGGCAGAGGCTCGGCGAAGTCGAAATAGTCGGAAAATTTCGCGCCGTCATTCTGCTTGCCGTCCCGCACCTTGGAGGTGAGGCTGCCGCGCTCCCAATAGATGTCGCGCAGGGCACCCAGCAGCTCCGCGTTCTCGGCAAAGCGTTCGACCAGAATGGAGCGGGCGCCCTCAAGCGCCGCCTCCGGAGTGGCAATCTCTTTTTCGGCATTCACGAAAGCGCCCGCAGCCTCTTTCGGGTCACGGGTCGGCTCATTCAGGAGCAGGTCGGCCAGCGGCTCCAGACCGGCCTCCTTGGCGATCTGCGCCTTGGTGCGCCGCTTCGGCTTGTAGGGCAGATAGAGGTCTTCAAGCCGCGCCTTGGTGTCGGCGGTGTTGATCTGGAGCGCCAGCTCGTCGGTAAGCTTGCCCTGCTCGCGGATGCTGTCGAGGATCGTCTTGCGACGGGTCTCCAGCTCGCGCAGGTAGCCTAGGCGCTCCTCCAGGGTGCGCAGTTGGGCGTCGTCCAGGGTGCCGGTGACTTCCTTGCGGTAGCGCGCGATGAAGGGCACGGTCGAACCGCCGTCGAGGAGGTCGACGGCCGCCTTGACCTGCCATTCCTGGACATTCAGTTCGCTCGCAATGCGCTGACCGATGGATTGCATGAAAGTCTCCGAAAGGTTGAGGCGCGGCTTCTACGGTGCGGGGCGCCCCCGGGTCAACGGCCAGTCCACAGCGCCAGGGTCGCAGTGCCCGTAGGGAAAGCATTTTTCCCGGCAATTTCGCTTGGCTCCGAAAGCCTTGGCGTATAGACCGTCCGGCCCTTCCCGTCCGCGCCCGAGGTCCTCATGCCACAATCCCGTGATTTTTCCATCGGCATCGATTTCGGCACCAGCAACACGGTCGTGGCCATTGCAGGTCCGGACGGGCATGTGGAGGCGCTGACCTTCGAGCATGGGGGCGAGAGCCTCAAGGTCTATGTAACTGCGCTCTGCTTCTGGGACGAACGCCACGGCAACGGCCTGCGCACCGAGGTCGAGGGCGGCCCCTGGGCCATCGAGCAGTTCCTCGAAGGGCTTCACGCCCACCGGTTCATCCAGTCGTTCAAGACCTTCGCGGCGAGCGCCACCTTCAAGGAAACGCGCATCTTCCGGGAGCGCTACGGCTTCGAGGACCTGCTGAGCGCCTTCCTGCGTACGCTGGCGCGCCATGGCGGCTCACGGCTGGATTGGGGAGCGCGGAACGTGGTCATCGGCCGGCCGGTCCAGTTCGCCGGCTACAACCCGGATGACGATCTCGCCATGCAGCGCTACCGGGCTGCCTTCGGTCGCCTTGGGGCAGACCATGCCCAGTATGTCTACGAGCCTGTGGGAGCCGCCTTCTTCTATGCGCGGCAGCTCGACCACGATGCGACCGTGCTTGTGGCCGATTTCGGCGGCGGCACCAGCGACTTTTCTGTCATGCGTTTTTCCAGAAAAGGCGGAGCCCTGCGGGCCGAGCCTCTGGGCCATGCAGGCATCGGGCTTGCCGGCGATGCCTTCGACTACCGGATCGTCGACCGGGTTGTTTCGCCCCGCCTAGGCAAGGGCGGGCTCTACCGCTCGATGGGAAAGATCCTGTCGATCCCGAACCACTACTACGCCAACTTCGCCCGCTGGAACCAGCTCGCCATGATGAAGGGCAGCGGAGATCTGAAGGAGCTGCGGGAACTCGCCCGTGCCGCTCTCGAGCCTGAACCGCTCGAGAAATTCATCGACATCATCGAATACGATCTGGGCTTTGCCCTCTATCGCGCCGTGTCGTCTGCCAAGGTAGCGCTTTCAAGCCAGGAAGAGACGGATTTCCATTTTCAGGGTGAGGGTGTCGATGTCCAGGCGCGGATCACTCGCGCTGATTTCGAAGGCTGGATCGCCGAGGACGTCCAGAAGATTGCCGGCACTGTGGATGAGGCCCTCACCAAGGCCGGTGTGAAGCCGGAGCAGATCGAGCGCGTCTTCCTTACGGGCGGCACATCATTCGTGCCTGCCATTCGTCGCCTGTTCGTGGAGCGCTTCGGCGAGAACTGCCTGACCTCCGCCGACCAGTTCGAATCGATCGCCTATGGTCTTGCCCTCATCGGTCAGACGGAGGATCCGGGTCGATGGGCGGTTGCCAACTAGATCTGCTCCAGTGGGCTGATGCGACAGACACCTGAGAACAGAGTTACGGAACCGTTCTCCGATAGTTCGGTTGAGCCTGTGCGAAGTCATCTCATTCGAGCGGCGACACGATCAGGAGAGTGCCATGTCACGCGGTGACAAGTCCGCCTATACGGACAAGCAGAAGCGCAAGGCCGAGCATATCGAGGAATCCTACGAGAGCCGCGGCATGTCCGAGAAGGAAGCCGAGCGGCGCGCCTGGGCGACCGTCAACAAGCAGGATGGCGGCGGCAAGAAGAGCGGCTCCGGACGCAGCTAAAGGCATAGCTGGGCAGCCCTGGAAGGGTAGTGCGCCGGGCGGAAAGCAGGTGTATGAGGGTCCCCTGACCCTTTGCCAAGCTCTGCCATGGAGGAAGCCTTGCTCACCAGTTCAGCCGCCGGCGTTTATGTCATCTGTCCTACACCCTTCGAGAGCGATGGACGGGTGGATGAAGCCTCCACCGACCGGATGGTGGAGGCCTATCTGAAGGCCGGAGCCACGGGGCTCACCATCCTCGGCATCATGGGCGAGGCGCCGAAGCTCGCGGCTGACGAGGCGCTGGCCTTTGCGCGCCAAGTGATCAAGACAGTGGCAGGGCGCGTTCCGGTCGTCGTCGGTGTCTCGGCTGCAGGCTTTGCCGCCATGTCGGGGCTCTCCTCCAAGGCTATGGATGCAGGCGCAGCCGGCGTCATGATCGCCCCGCCCTCGACCCTGAAGACCGACGATCAGATCGTCTCCTATTACGCCGATGCTGTCGAAGCCATTGGCGCAGATGTGCCATGGGTGCTCCAGGATTACCCGCTCACGACGAACGTGGTCATGACGCCCAAGGTGATCATGCGCATCATCGAGCAGAGCCCCTCCTGCGTCATGCTGAAACACGAAGACTGGCCAGGCCTCGATAAGATCACCACGCTGCGCCGCGCGAGCGATGCCGGCCAAGCGCGCCGCGTGTCGATCCTGTGCGGCAACGGCGGCATGTTCCTGCCCTTCGAAATGGAACGCGGTGCCGACGGCGCCATGACGGGCTATGCCTATCCCGAAATGCTGGTGGGCGTGGTCAACCTCATCAACCAGGGCAAGCGGGCAGAGGCGCATGACCTCTTCGACCGCCATCTGCCGCTGGTGCGCTACGAGACGCAGCCCGGCGTGGGGCTGGCTGTACGCAAATACGTGCTGAAGCGGCGCGGCATCATCGCGACCGACACGCTGCGCAAGCCCGGGCCGAAGCTGAGCCCGGAAACGATTGCCGATATCGAATGGCTGATGGAGCGCATTGAGCGCGCTTAAAAACAGGGGAATCACAGATGAAGACAGGATTGGAAGGGAAGCGCGCGCTCGTTCTCGGCGCGAGCAAGGGTTTGGGCTTCGGCATCGCTCAAGGATTGGCGGAAGAGGGCGCTCGCGTCGCCATCGCGAGCCGCACGATGGAAGGCTCGAAAGCCGCTGCGGACAAGATCGGTAAAGACGTTCTGCCGTTCATCTGCGACACGGGCAAGGTCGATCAGGTCGACGCGCTGGTCAAGGACGTGACGGAGGCCCTAGGCGGTGTCGACATCCTCGTGCTCAACAGCGGCGGTCCGCCGCCCGGCAAGGCTCAAGGGGTGTCGTCCGATCAGTGGCGTCAATCGTTCGATGCGATGTTCGTCAATCTCGTGCGTATCGCCGATCAACTGCTGCCCGGCATGATCGAGCGCAAGTTCGGCCGCATCATCTCGGTGATCTCATCCGGGGTGATCCAGCCGATCCCGAACCTCGCCATCTCAAACGCCATCCGTCCCGCTCTCGTGGGTTGGGGCAAGACCCTGGCGAGCGAAGTGGCGTCTTCGGGCGTGACGGTGAATGCGATTGCGCCGGGCCGCATCGCCACGGATCGCCTGAAGCAGCTCGATGCCGCCAATGCCGAGCGCACGGGCCGCTCCGTTGAGGATGTAGCTGCCGCCGCTCGTGCCGGCATTCCGGCGGGTCGCTATGGCGAGATCGAGGAGTTCGCGGCCGCCGCCGTGTTCCTCGCCAGCGAGAAGGCCTCGTTCATGACGGGCTCGATCCTGCGCGTCGATGGCGGCCAGATCTCGTCCGTGACCTGATGAAGTACGGGTGAGGCGAGACATTGCCTCACCCGTACTCTCACGCGATGATCCCGGCCGCATAGAGCGCAATTCCGGCAATCGATGTCGCAGTGAGAGTCGTCAGCATTCCGACGTTCAAGCGGAACATGGCGACGATGGCTGCGCCTGAGAGCAGCAGTGCCCAGAGATCCACGCTCTGCCAGACAGGTGCGTCGAAGTTGAGGATCCCCCATTCTATGGGGCGGAGATCCCTGAAGATCGTGTGGACGCCGAACCAGATGGCAAGGTTCAGGATCACGCCCACAACGGCAGCCGTAATGGCCGTCAATGCACCGCTTAAGGAGCGATTGCCACGCAAAACCTCGATGTAGGGAGCGCCGAGGAAGATCCAGAGGAAGCAGGGTGCAAAGGTCACCCATGTAGCGAGAAGGCCGCCCAGTGTGCCTGCGATAAGCGGATGAAGGGCGCCTGCATCCCGGAAGGCCGCCATGAAGCCTACGAATTGCAGCACCATGATCAAGGGTCCGGGGGTCGTTTCAGCCATGCCGAGGCCGTCCAGCATCTCGCCGGGCCGCAGCCAGCCATAGGTCTCCACTGCTTGCTGCGCAACATAGGCCAGAACCGCGTAGGCGCCACCAAAGGTCACCATGGCCATTTTGGAGAAGAAGATCGCGATCTGGCTGAATACGTGGCCACCGCCGAGGAGCAGCAGAAGGGCGCCAACCGGAACCAGCCAGAGTGCCAGCCATACGGCGGCGATGCTGAGGCTTCGTCCTGTGTTGGGTCTGGCGTGATCCGGCAGATGCTCTCCGAGTAGGTTGTCATTTTCCTCTGCACTGTGACCGCCATGCCCACCGACCTGAAACTGCGGCAGGTTTGCCTTTCCCCCAAAGAAGCCCACCAAACCGGCGGCGAGGATGATCAGCGGAAAGGGAGCTTCGAGAAAGAAGATCGCCACGAAGGCAGCCGCCGCAATCCCGATCAGGACCCGGTTCTTGAGCGCCCGTTTGCCGATCCGCACCACCGCTTCGAGGACGATGGCGAGCACGGCCGCCTTCAGGCCGAAGAAAAACGCCGCGACGAAGCCGACCTTTCCATAGAGCGCATAGATCCAGCTCAGGCCCATGATGGCGATGATGCCCGGCAGGATGAACAGGCCGCCGGCCATGATGCCGCCGAGAGTACGGTGCATGAGCCAACCCACATAGGTGGCAAGCTGCTGCGCCTCCGGGCCCGGCAGCAGCATGCAGTAGTTGAGCGCATGAAGGAACCGGCTCTCCGAAATCCAGCGCTTCTCCTCGACCAGGATGCGATGCATCACGGCAATCTGGCCTGCGGGCCCGCCGAAGCTCAGGGCAGCGACGCGCAGCCAGACCCGGAAGGCTTCGCTTAAGGAGACGCCATGATCAGGCCGGTCTTGAGGACTGGCACTCGTCGAACCTTGCACGGTCCCGTTCATTTTAAGGCAAAGCTCCTGAGGCCGATCACATGTAATGCAACCGTGCAGGCATCAAAAGTCCTGATCGGGTTGCCTGTCGAGCGTCTGAACCACAAGGCCGTTTTCGATCAATGCGGTCCACACATCTTCCGCCGTATCGGCGAAATTGATCAGGTCGGGATCCCTCTCGCTGATCATGCCGTGCTCAAGGAGAGCGTCGAGCTTGATGACGGATTGCCAGTAGCTTTTGTCGAAGAGCACGATGGGCAAGGGCGGGGCCTTGCCCGTCTGCCGGAGGGTCAGGAACTCGAACAGTTCGTCCAAGGTGCCGAAGCCTCCGGGGAATACCACGAGGGCATTGGCCCGCATCGCCAGATGCATCTTGCGCATCGCGAAATAATGGAAGCGAAAAGTCAGGTCCGGGGTCGAATAGGCATTGGGCTCCTGCTCGTGCGGCAGGGTGATGTTGAAGCCGATCGACGGTGCACCTACGTCAAACGCCCCCCGGTTGGCGGCTTCCATGATGCCGGGTCCGCCACCCGTCGCGATGACGTTGTCGCGTGTCCCGCTGGTGACCGTCATCGCGCCGCCGCGTTGCGATGCGATGGCGCCGAAGGAGCGCGCCTCCTGATACCAGAACGGGTGCCGGCCGGGCCCGTCCTCCCGGATGCGGGCGCTGCCGAACACCACGATAGTGGATCGCACGCCCCAGGTCCGCAGGCTCTCCTCGGCCTTTGCGTATTCCAGCATGAACCGCACACCCCGCGTGGAATCGCCGAGCAGGAAATCCTGGTCGAGTGCTGCCAGGCGGTAGGAGGGCGAGGCCATATTCGCCGCAACCGAGCGCTTGCTGTCATCCATGGGGTAGGGCTCCTTTGACCCGGCCACGCACAAAGCACAGTTTCAGCGCGGCGTTAATTCCCCATCGGGCCGATTGGGAGTTCCTGAGGTCCCGAGGGGGGAATACCCACCGGCTCGGCCGGGCTGGGAGCGTCATTGGGCGTGACCGGCGGGACGCCAACCGGCTCCTGAGGGCCCGGAATGCCGGCCGGGCCGGGATCGGGATGCACGGGCTGGGGCATCGGATCGGGAACATCGGGCTGCGGATTGGGAGACGGTGTATGGGACATTTCTCGCATCCTTCCTGGCTCGGCGCCGGCCGGCACCTCCACGGCATCGCAGTGGCGTAACTAGGCTGCGAACGGAGGATGAACCGGGTTTGTTCCGAGCCCTCCCTGCAGGGCAAGGCTGCAATGAATTTTCCCTATAGCCCCTTGCGGCATGCTCGCTATATCAAAGGCACACAAGGAAAGAGGGCGAAGCACAGCTCTCAAGGAAAGCGAGCGCCAGCCGATGGACCACCTGTCTTCAACGAACATTGCCCGTATTCTGCCGGAAGATGGGTTCCAGGGTGCGCTCGTCGGGCGTGTCTGGCGTCCCGGCCTGGGACCGTCGGTGGTGGCCGTCAGAGAGGATGGCCTCTTCGACATCTCCGCCGCATGCTCCACGGTCAGCGATCTTGCCGCCATGGACGACCCGGCGCGTGCCGTGAAGGCCGCCCAGGGCGAGAGGGTCGGCTCGCTGGAAGACATTGCCATGAATACGGCCCCCGACAGGCGAGACCCTTCGAAGCCTTGGCTCCTGGCTCCCATCGACCTTCAGGTCATCAAGGCTGCCGGTGTCACGTTCGCGGTCTCCATGCTGGAGCGTGTCATCGAGGAGCGGGCACGCGGCGATGCCAGCGCTGCAGCGGAGATTCGGGCCGAGGTTCTGCGACTCGTGGGCGACGATCTCAGCCGTCTCAAGCCGGGCTCCACTGAGGCCATGGCGCTCAAAGAAGTCCTTATGGCGCAGGGTGCCTGGAGCCAGTATCTCGAGGTCGGCATCGGGCCGGACGCGGAGGTCTTCACCAAAGCCCCGACCCTCTCCTCCGTCGGGGCCTTCATGGATGCGGGCCTGCATCCCAAATCCACATGGAATAACCCTGAGCCGGAAGTGGTGGTGATTGTCACGGCTCAAGGAAAAATCGTGGGCGCCACGCTCGGCAACGACGTGAACCTGCGCGATTTCGAAGGGCGGTCTGCTCTGCTGCTCTCGAAGGCGAAGGACAACAACGCGTCCTGCTCGGTCGGTCCTTTCGTCCGCTTCTTCGACGAGACCTTCTCTCTCGATGATGTGCGCCAGACCACGGTGACGCTCACGGTGGAAGGGGAGGACGGGTTCAGGCTCGAAGGCTCGTCCTCGATCACGAAGATCAGCCGCGATCCCGAGGATCTGGTTGAACAGACCGTTGGACCGCACCATCAATACCCGGACGGTTTTGCGCTGTTCCTGGGAACCATGTTTGCTCCCACGCAGGATCGGGGCGAGCCTGGCATGGGCTTTACCCACAAGCATGGTGACGTCGTTACCATCGCGGCTCCCAAGCTTGGGGCGCTCGTCAACCGAATGAAGCCGAGCTCCGAATGTGAGCCCTGGACCTTCGGTATCCGCGCACTCATGTCCAACCTGGCCCAGCGGGGCCTCATCAACACCAAACAGGCAGGTTAACGATGACGAAGAATTATATTGCGGGCGAGTGGCTTGCCGCATCGGAGGCCTCGCCGAACATCAATCCGTCGAACACGCAGGATGTGTTGGGCGAGTTCGCCCGCGCCTCGGCGGCAGAGGCCGAGCGCGCGATTGCTGCTGCTTATGACGCCTTTCCGGCCTGGTCGCGCTCCTCGATCCAGCAGCGCCACGATATCCTGAAGAGCGTCGGCGACGAGATCCTGGCCCGCAAGGAGGAGCTCGGACGCCTGCTCTCCCGCGAGGAGGGCAAGACGCTCCCCGAGGGTATCGGTGAGGTTACCCGCGCGGCCCAGATCTTCCACTTCTTCGCCGGCGAGTGCCTGCGTCTGGCGGGCGAGAAGCTGCCATCCGTGCGCCCGCTCATCGACGTGGAGATCACCCGCGAGCCGGTAGGCGTGATCGGCCTGATCACGCCCTGGAATTTCCCCATCGCCATTCCGGCCTGGAAGATCGCCCCGGCGCTTGCCTACGGCAACACGGTGGTGTTCAAGCCTGCCGAGCTCGTGCCGGGCTCGGCCCACGCGCTCTCCGAGATCATCATCCGGGCCGGCGTGCCGGCCGGCGTGTTCAACCTGGTGATGGGTAAGGGCTCGGTGGTGGGCGAAGCCATGCTGCAGAGCCCCAAGGTCTCGGCCATCTCGTTTACCGGCTCCGTGCCCACAGGACGCCGCGTGGCTCAGACCTGCATCACGGCCGATCCCATGAAGAAGCTGCAGCTCGAGATGGGCGGCAAGAACCCCATGGTAGTGCTCGACGATGCTGACCTGAAGGTTGCGGTGGACTGCGCCGTCAACTCGGCCTTCTTCTCCACCGGCCAGCGCTGCACCGCCTCCTCGCGGCTGATCGTGACCGAGGGCATCCACGACCGCTTCGTGGCCGCCATGCAGGAGCGCATGGCCGGCCTGGTGGTGGACGATGCCCTGAAGGCCGGCACCCATATCGGCCCGGTGGTGGATCAGGGCCAGCTCGACCAGGACCTGAAGTACATCCGCATCGGCCAGGAAGAAGGCGCCAAGCTGGTGGCGGGCGGCGAGCTTCTGAAGCGCGATGCGCCCGGTTTCTATCTGGAGCCGGCCCTGTTCACGGAGGTGGACAACCGGATGCGGGTGGCGCGTGAGGAGATCTTCGGGCCTGTGGCGACGGTCATCCGAGCCAAGGACTATGAAGAGGCGCTGGAGATCGCCAATGACACGCCGTTCGGGCTGTCGTCCGGCATCTGCACCACGAGCCTGAAATATGCCTCGCACTTCAAGCGCAATGCGGAAGCCGGCATGGTGATGGTGAACCTGCCGACAGCCGGCGTGGACTACCATGTACCGTTCGGTGGTCGGAAAGGCTCGTCGTATGGTCCGCGCGAGCAGGGCCGGTATGCCGCCGAGTTCTACACCACGGTGAAAACCGCCTACACCTTCGACGGAAACTCACCCTACGTGCCGAAGACCACAGCAAGCGAGTAACCTTACGACTTCAAGACGCAAAGCATTCCGGCTCCGGCATCTTCAATAAGGTGCCGGAGCTTAACCTATGTGATGGACTGATCCTCGGAATTAAGAGCCGCTCGAGCTCGAAAAGCTCGTTGGGTGAACATTGGAGCACATGAATTGAGCTCCATTAACTCTATCGACAAAACTCTGGCAGCTTTTTGCCACATCCATTGAACTTTGCCACGCGAACGCCATCATAGGCTTTCAAGAGATTTCGCTTACACGCTCGAATTTCCGCAGTATCAAACGTTGTTGCATGTCGAACCCAGGCGAGTTGCCTCTGGAGTATGAATTGTAACTTCGTTGTTTTAAGTCAGACTGCTGCAAGTTCTTCGAGCTGGTGCGTGGCGCTCCGTTAATAGTAGAGAACTTAATATGGTTACTTCCCGGCGTTACCTCATTGCTTCCTCCCTTGCGCGTCTCATCCGCAAGGAGCGAGGAGGCAATCGTGTCACGGAAGGCCACTTCCCCAATCAGGCCGACCGCAGCTCCTTCGTAGTCGTCGAAGGTGACAAGGGCAGCCTCGTTCTGGTTCACACCAGTTCTGGCGGACCGATCGAGGAGCGCACCGAGGTTCCACGGGCTCATGCCGAGGCGCTTCTCGACGTGACACCGGGCAAGCTGGATTACCTGCTCACCCACCTGACAGTCGGCACCCGCGATATCCAGATTCTCCGCTTCGTGACGCCGGGTCCCCTGGACCTGATTTCCGTGTTCTTCGAGAGCGAGGACGAGGCCCGGGATTTCCGCCCC
The DNA here is from genome assembly GCF_016734765.1 of Microvirga soli. Lineage (GTDB taxonomy): Bacteria > Pseudomonadota > Alphaproteobacteria > Rhizobiales > Beijerinckiaceae > Microvirga > Microvirga soli. The sequence goes on from NZ_JAERQE010000002.1 coordinate 278,053, forward strand.
CTGTCCTGGTTCGGTGCGGACGTCACGACGGAAGTGGCCTATCAAAACCGCTCCATCGCGCTGGAGGGCGCCCCTCAGGCGCCGGACGTGCCGATGTCGAACGCGGCTCTCAACAGCCTGCTCGATGCTCTGGAAAACCGCTATGTGGCGCCAAGGGGCTATACGACTCACACACCCGCCCGCAATCCTGTCGAGCAGGGCGGTGGTCAGCGAAATGCACCTCCGTCGCCTCCTGCAGCCCAAGCCGGCGAGAGGCCGGCGGCCTCGCAACGCGGTGTTCTGTCCAGGCCCGCCGCTCCGGCGGATGCCGACCTGCGCGATGATGACGACAACAACGACGACAACGATTTGAACCTCAACATTGAGGACAATGTCATCCGTGAACTGGCCCGTTCGCTCCGGCCCCAGCGCCGCTGATCTCGGTCATTCCGGAAAGCCCCTCGGTGGAAACGCCGAGGGGCATTTTCTTTAGCTCGGCAAGTTCTTTAGCTCGGCAAGACGATGCAGCTTCCTCCGGCCGAGCGGATGTCCCGGCACAGCTGCTCCGCCGCCTGCCGCGTCTCGGCCGGTGCGCGCACGCGATAGAAGGTCCGGCTCCCGCGATAGCGCAGGCGTGTGCCGATGATCATGGGCCGCGAATCCTTGATCAGTGACGCATATGTCCGACTTGCACGCCTGAAGCTGGCCAGCGCTCTGTCCTTCGAGAAATTGCCGGCAAGCTGAACGCCCCAGGGGGCAAAGGGTGGCTCGAACGTGTCGCCACGACCGGGCACCCGCAAAGTGGCGACGATCTGCAGGCATGTCTGCGGCTCAGTATCGGAGGTCTCTCGATCGGCATCCTTCTTGTCCCGTGCGTCGGAGGCCCATTCCTCCGCCGAGCGGCCTGTCACGCTGACAACGTAGTTTTGTGTTTCCGCCGGCAATCCTCCCCGACCGGCCAGCCACGAGGCGACGCGCGCCGGGCCGCCGTTATAGGCAGCGGCAGCCAAGCCCAGATTGCCGAATTGCTGTGCAAGATGGGCGATGAACTCTGCGGCCTTCGGGATCGCCTGCTCAGGATCGAAGGGATCGGTCAATCCGCGTTCCTTGGCCGTGCCAGGCATGAACTGTGCGATGCCTTGCGCCCCTGCGGGGCTGACCACATTCGACCGGAAAGAGCTTTCCTGCCAGATCAGCCTGGTGAGCAGGTCGCGGGGGATTTTCTGGACCCGCGCAGCGCCCTCGATCAGCCGGCACAGGGCCTGCTCGACGGTTTCGCCTGACGACTGAGAGTGCGCTGAGCCTGCGCTGCAGCAAAGAAGGATTCCGCAAAGCGCCAGCTGCAAGCGCATGAACACCTCAGTGATGAATGGGGTCAGGTGATACCAGATGGTGCCAGGCTACAGATAGGCGATCATGCGTCCTGCCAAGAGTGTGACGACCCATGCGAGGAGCGAGATGAGAGCATAGGCACGGGCTTCCGGCGGCAGGGCACCAGTGCGCAGGGCCGATCCGAAGCGGGCATGAAAGAGCGCGACATTGACGAGGCCCAGCGTGATGAACGCGAGCTTTACATAGAAGGCAGGGTTGGTTCCGAGCGCACGGGCCTCCACGGCAAGCAGAAGCACGCCCGTCGGGATCTGCAGAACGAGACCGGCCGCCGCAAGGGGGATGGCATGGCGCCCTACCTGCCAAGCGTGTTTGCCACGCTCCGCCAGCACCTTGATGTCGAAGACGGCAATGCCGCCGACCACGAAGGCGGCCCCGAGCACATGCAGCAGGTTCGCGGTCGTATAAAGCCATGCGGAATGTCGCCCCACATGGCCCAGCCAGGAGCCTTCCAGGGCTGCGAGCAGGTCCAGATACATGGGGCCTAGCGCAGTTCGTAGGTCTTGCCGTCAACGATGATGCGCTCGGCCCTGATCTCCGTCTCCTCGCGGGTCAACGGATAGCCCTCAAGCCTGACCGATGTTCCAGGCTTGATCATGTCCGGGTTCAAGCCTCTCGCGCTCATCCGGAAGGGCGGCGCCAGCACCGCGTCCCAGTTTTTGTTCTCATGGGTGACGACTACTGTCACATGAGGGTTTTCCCAATTGGCTTTCTGGACATTGCTGGTGATCGAAACGAGCCGGCCCGCGTCGTAGCTCCCCCAGCCATGATGCGCGACGGCGATGCCACCGGTCAGGAGAGCCCCGGAGAAGAACAATCCGAACAGAGGATATTTCATGATCGTGGGCTCCTGCGGCTTGCAGACGGCATATTGTCCTGCAGAGTCGACTGCAGTTCAGCCGCCGTCAAGGCATTGATGCGCATAGGTTTAGGCTGATCATCGGATCGTGATGGGACGGTCAGGATTCGCTCATCGGCCAAGGCCCGACTATGCTTCGCCTCACGAATCATCACAGCTTGAGTTGGCCCATGCCGTCGATCCTGAAAGACCTCTGGAACCGCTTTGCAGGCGGAGGTGGCGCGAGCGGCCACGAGGAGCCTGCTGCCGAGGCGGTCGAGTACAAGGGCTTCCGGATCCGTCCCGCGCCCTATTCGGCCAAGGGCGGGTACCAGACGGCAGGGATCATCGAAAAGGACTCCGAAACCGGCATGAGGAAGCACCGCTTCGTGCGTGCCGAGACCCATCCGAGCAAGGATGAGGCGACCGCCTTCGCGATTATGAAGGGCAAGCAGATCATCGACGAGCAGGGTGACCGCATCTTCGGCTGAGCCTTACAGACGGGTAGGGCTCGAGATCCTCGACGCGTCATTTGCGTCTGGGCGAAACTAATGCCGGCTCCGGATGTTGCCTCCGCAAACATGCGGTAGCGCACTGACAGGTCCGATCAGATAAACTGATCGACAACCCTAAAAATATCGATTGGCATTGATGATTGCAGACCTTCTAAGGTCTTTCAGAAGGCGCATTGCCGCCAAACACCTATTCAAAGGAGAAAGCCATGGACAAGAGCCCCAAAGCACCGTCGGGAACGACGGACCAAGTCCTGACGAACCGGCAGGGCCATCCGATCACCAACAACCAGTCCCAGCGCACCGTCGGGAGCCGTGGTCCGGCCACGCTGGAGAACTATCAGTTCCTCGAGAAGATCACCCATTTCGACCGCGAGCGGATTCCTGAGCGCGTCGTCCACGCACGTGGCTTCGTCTGCTACGGCGAACTCGAGGTGACCGGCAAGATCGGCGACGAGCCCGCTTCCAAATACACCCGCGCCAAGCTGTTCCAGGAAGCCGGCAAGAAGACGCCGCTCGCCATCCGCTTCTCCACCGTGATCGGCGGCCGCGATTCCTCCGAGACGGCCCGGGACCCGCGCGGCTTTGCCGTGAAGTTCTATACCGAGGACGGCAACTGGGATCTGGTCGGCAACAACCTGGCCGTCTTCTTCATCCGCGATGCCATCAAGTTCCCGGATGTCATTCACTCCCTGAAGCCCGATCCGATCACGTTCCGCCAGGAGCCGAACCGCATCTTCGACTTCATGAGCCAGACCCCGGAATCCATGCACATGCTGACACACCTGTTCAGTCCGCGCGGCATTCCGGCGAGCTACCGGCACATGGAAGGCTTCGGGGTCAACACCTACAAGATGGTCAATGCCCAGGGCGACACCGTTTTGGTGAAGTACCATTTCCATCCGCGCTGCGGCCTCGCCAGCCTGACGGCGGATGAAGCCGCCAAGGTGCAGGGCCAGGATCTCGGCTCCGCCTCCAAGGATCTCTTTGAGGCCATCGAGCGGGGCGAGCACCCGCAATGGGACATGTACGTCCAGATCATGGAGGATCACGATCATCCGGAGTTGGAGTGGGATCCGCTCGACGACACCAAGGTCTGGCCCGAGAAGGATTTCCCGCTGCGGCATGTGGGCGTCATGACGCTCAACCGCAACGTCCAGGATCACTTCAACGAGAACGAGCAGATCGCCATGGGCACGGGCGTTCTCGTGGACGGGCTCGATTTCTCCGACGACAAGATGCTGGTAGGCCGGACATTCTCCTATTCCGACACCCAGCGCTATCGCGTCGGCACCAATTACCTGCAACTGCCGGTGAACCAGGCCAAGAGCGCCAAGGTTTCCACCAACCTGAACGGCGGGCAGATGTCCTACCGCCGCGATCTGGCGCCGGGGCAGAACCCGCATGTGAACTACGAGCCGTCGATCCATAACGGCCTGCATGAATCATCCCGCGAGGAGCCGAACAACGCACCTGAGATCAGGGGCCGCCTGACCCGCAGCGTCCTCGAGCGCCGCAATGACTACGTTCAGGCGCGGGGCCGCTACTGCACCATGATGGATTGGGAGCGTGATGACCTCGTCCTCAACCTGGGCACGCTGCTCGGCCAGTGCGAGCGCGATGTGCAGGAACGGATGGTGTGGCACCTGCTGCTGGTTCATGACGATTACGGCACCCGTGTGGGCGAGATGATCGGGATCACGGCCGACGACGTGCGCAACCTCCAGCCGCTGCCGAAGCAGGTGCTGACCGACGAGGACAAGCGTCGCCTGCAGAATCTGGGCAAGAACGGCGACAAGATCGATCCGACCGTCTGGGGCCAGTGGACGAGTTCCGTGAAGAACTACAAGGCTTCCGCCGAAGAGGTTCTGGGCGGCATGCGCGATGTTCCGACTGAACCTGCCGCGAAGGAGGCTGCTGAGTAGGCAGCACTGCTCAGGATCACAACAGAACGGGTCAGGGATTCCTGGCCCGTTTTCGTTATGGCTCTATCGTTGGACGCCCCCTTCGGCTCCCTCGGCTTTCCGCGTAGGCTTTGGTGAATTCCGCGCCGAAGAGCAGGATCAGGGACGAATAATAGATCCACAGCAGGATCGTGATGATCGAAGCGGCAGCTCCATAGCTCGAGGCCACGTTGCTCTTGCCGAGATAGTAGCCGATCAGAAACTTGCCGAGGGTGAACAGGAGGGCTGTCACAAGCGCTCCCGTCCAGACGTCGCCCCATTCGAGATCGACGGTCGGCAGCATCTTGAAGATCATCGCGAACAGGAGCGTGGCGACGGTGAAGGCGACGAGGCTGTTGAGGAAGCGCAGGATGATCGTCGCGCCTGAAAAATTCGCCTCGAGGTATGATCCGACAGCCGTCAGGCCCGTATCGATGACCAGGGAGACGAGAAGCAGGAACCCGATGCCGAGAACAAGCGCGAGGCTCACCAACCGCGTGCGGATGAAACTCATGACGCCATAGCTGGCGGGTGGTTTCGCTTTCCAGATGATGTTCAGGTTGTCCTGGAGCTCGACGACCGCTCCGGTCACCAGGAGCAGAAAGGTGACGATCCCGACCGTCATGCCGATGATGCCGGAGCCGACGTTGCTGGCGCTGGCAATCATCGCCTCAAGGGCCGAGGCTTCGTTGTTGCCGATCATGCCGCCGAGTTCCGCCACGATGGCGCCCTGTGCCGCCTCCCGGCCAAAAGCGAGCCCAGCGACTGCAATCGCAGCGAGCAGCATCGGAGCCAGTGAGAAAACCGTGAAGAAAGCGATCGAGGCGCCGAGACTCATGGCGCGGTCGTTCCACCAGCCTGAGAGCGCCACCTTCAAGAGCTGCCATGTTTCGGAAAGCATGCAAGAGCCGATCCTGCCGGACGGATCGGTCCGGCCACGCAAGTGTGTTGCCTGGCGTTTAACTGACCGGCGCTTCCTCTTGTTCCTGCAAAGGTTCAGGGCTGCTCAACCGGGACACGTGATCGGTGAGGAGGCGGCCATAGTGGACGGCGGCCTGGCGCAGGCGGGTAACCTCCGACCCTTCACCCAATGCGCCTGTCGCCATGACGTGGGCGCCGAGCTGAAAGGCCAGATAGCAGGGACGCATGAAGGCGAGCAGGGCCTGATCGACCGGACGACCGCTCTCCCGCCGGATGATCTGGCAGAGCCGAGAGGTTTCGTCCTCGGAGAGGTTCATTTCGACGATGGCGCCAGCCACGTCCCAGCTCACGTCCTGATGTCCAACGAGGTCATGGGCGGCGCTGTGATCGAGCGCGTCCGTCTTGATCACCCTGTCGCCTGAAACGAGCCATTCCCAGGCATGCAGGCGGTTGTCGGTGCAGATCCGGTGCGCCTTGCCCTCAAGAATGCCCGGATCTGCCAGGGATTGCTCCAGGGCTGCTGCCGTGGCCTCCCCGAGGGCTTGGCCTGCATTGTAGATCGCCATCCGGCGCAGCGCCTCGAGGGAGGCGCCCTGGTGCGCGGCCGCGGGACAATGCCGAGCGCGGAAGCCCAGATAGGCGCCGATCTGATCGATAAGGCTCTCACGGCTGATGCGAGACCGATCAAGGCCGTCCAGTTCCTCGTGCCAGCGCTCCACGAGGAAGCCATGCAGGCAGCCGGCGGGCTCCGGGGTGAAGCCAGCCTCATGAAGCTGGCGGGCCATCTGGACCTTCCGGACGCCGGTTTCCCCTAGGCCCACAAACTTGACCAGCCAGGCCTTGCCGTTCGCCCGCGCCAGGAACTTGCGCCGTTCCTGCTGGATGTTGGCCGGCGGCCACGAGCTTTTGTTCGCGTAGCGCCGGGATCGCCAAGCTCCTCCCGAGATCTCCTCCACAGGGCCATCCAGCGGGCCGAGGAGGCTCTCCACCCAGTTCCGGATCCGATGGGTAGGCAGGCCGAGCAGCAGGAGATCGTCCATGGCGACGAGGTGGCGCGGAGCGGAGTTCCACCGTTCTCGATGCTTGGCGCTCGCCTGCGGACCGAGTGCGCCGCCGTGGCTCGGGAAGAAGTGGATCTGGTGCCGCGAGACCCCGGCTTCCTCCAGCCAGTCGGCCACGGCTCCGAACGAACTGCCCGACAGGCCTGGACCCTCGTCGACGATGGCGAAGGCTTTCCGGCTGTCGGATACAAGGCTCTTCGTGAGGTCCGGATCGACCCTTACCTCGCGCTCGAAAGGATGGCCCACCGGGCGCAGGGTGACGGGAGCGGGCGCGCCGAGATCTGCCGCAACAAGGGCGCTCAGGCCCGTGCCGATGCTGCGGATGCCGATGACCTGGGTATCCGGACCCAGGCCAGAAGCCCTGGCGGCTTCCAGGTAGCTTTCCGGGTAGAGGGCATAGAAGGCATAGCCTTCCGCCTGCTTGGCCCGAATGGCGCGTGACGGATCGAACCTTTGCAGCGTCTCGAAGAAAGCAGGGGGCAGGGGGGTAAGCTGCCCGAAGCCGCTGCGCCAGGACTCTCCAATGGCACGGGCCAGGATGGATAGCCATTCCATCCCTGCCTCATGGCTCTTGGTGCGGGCGTCGAAGCCACGCTCGTGGAACTCCGCATCGATGATGCCCTGGACGAGTTCGCTCGCGCTGATGAAGGCGGTGACGAGGGCCCCATGCCGCTCGATGCCGGGTGGCATTGAGAAGGCATGCGACAGATGATCCGTGATGGCAGCCTGCTTGGCTCCGACCGTCTCGTCTCGTTCGATGTCGCCGTAGACCAGCATCAAGGCTGCCGGGCTTTAAGCGGCAGCCTCCTGCTTGAGCGAGGCCATGTCGATCACGAAGCGGTATTTGACGTCGCTCTTGAGCATTCGTTCATAAGCCTCGTTGATCTGCTGAATGGGAATGATCTCGATTTCGGCGGTGATCCCATGCTGGGCGCAGAAGTCGAGCATTTCCTGCGTCTCCGCGATGCCGCCGATGAGGGAGCCGGCGAGTTGGCGCCGCTTCATGATCAGGTTGAAGACGGTGGTGGCCGGATGCGGTTCGGCGGGAGCCCCCACGAGCACCATGGCGCCGTCGCGGGCGAGCAGAACGAGGTAGCTGTCGAGATCGTGCGGAGCCGCAACCGTGTCGAGGATGAAATCGAAGCTGTTGCGGTGCGCCTTCATGGCCTCCCGGTCCTTGGAGACAACGACCTCGTGAGCGCCCAGCTTCAGGGCATCCTCACGCTTGTTGGGAGAAGTAGTGAACAGCACCACATGCGCGCCCATGGCGCGGGCGATTTTCACAGCCATGTGACCGAGGCCGCCAAGGCCCACGACACCGACCTTCTGCCCAGCTTGAACGCGCCAGCGGCGCAAGGGCGAGAACGTGGTGATGCCGGCGCACAGGAGAGGCGCCGCTGCCGCCGGATCAAGACCATCCGGTACCCGCAGGACGAAGCTCTCATCGACCACGATGGTGTCGGAATAGCCGCCATAGGTGTTGGCGCCCGTGCCCTGCTCCGGGCCGTTATAAGTGCCGGTGAATCCAACCTCGCAGTATTGCTCCAGGCCCTCGCGGCACGAGCGGCAGGTGCGGCAGGAATCCACCATGCAGCCGACACCGACGACATCACCGGCCTTGAACTTCTGCACCCCTGAGCCGACGCGGTTGACGCGGCCCACGATTTCATGACCCGGCAGGCAGGGATAAAGCGTGCCGCCCCATTCCTCCCGAACCGTGTGCAGATCGGAATGGCAGACGCCGCAATAGAGGATCTCAATCTGAACGTCGCGCTCGCCGGGTTCCCGGCGCTCGAAGCTGAAGGGGGACAGCGGTGTGCTCGCATCCTGAGCGGCGTAGCCGAAAGCTTTGATCACAGGAAAGTTCTCCGGATTGAGCGAACTGAAGGGGTAAGTCCCGTTAGGTATTCGGACGCTACAAACGATAGGCCCCATCGATCCGCCGTCAACCGACGCAGGCAAGGATTGTTTCATCACGGTGACAGGCTTTTGCTGCATTGCAGCGCCTGCTGGCTTTTCCACATGGTCACGGGCAAGTGAAGCGCCGGATTCTGGCTTGCTGGCCAAGTCTTCCCACATCTTAGGTAAGAGCTTGCGCTCACTTGAAGAAAAGTCTCTTCAACGTGGTGCAGGCGGCAATGCGGCACACTGCAAACAGGCTGCTGGTGAGAAACTTTAACTTGCCGTTCCGCCCACAATCCGCGACCCTGATCGTCAGGGCGGGCAAACTTCCAAGTCGCACGGACGGACCCGAGATCAACCGGATTTGTCGCGACCTGAGCAACAGCCGCCACAACGAAAGGGATATGCCGCACCATTTGGCCGCATCATAGTATCGCATGGTCTGGGCAACCTTAGCGGTGCACAATCGTTGTCTCTGAGAGGGATTGGATATCGGTGGCGCCATGCTTCATTCCGACGACCTGTTCTCGAGTTTCCTGAAAGCCTATGAGACCCGCCGCGAGGCGGAGATGTCCCTGGCGGACTACCTGGAAGGGTGCCGCACCGATCCCATGATGTATGCAAGCGCCCCTGAGCGCATCCTGGCGGCCATCGGCGAGCCTCAGCTCGTCGATACCTCGAAGGACGCGCGGCTTGGCCGCATCTTCATGAACCGCACCATCCGGGTCTATCCGGCCTTCTCCGAATTCTACGGCATGGAAGAGACGATCGAGATGATCGTCAGCTTCTTCCGCCACGCAGCCCAGGGCCTTGAGGAGCGCAAGCAGATCCTCTACCTGCTCGGTCCCGTCGGCGGCGGCAAATCCTCCCTGGCTGAGCGTTTGAAAGCGCTGATGGAGGTTAACCCCATTTACGTTCTGAAAGCCGGCGACGAGATCAGCCCGGTTTTTGAGAGTCCGCTCGCATTGTTCGATCCGGAGCAGATGGGCTCCGTGCTGGAGGAGCGCTACGGCATTCCTCAGCGGCGGCTGACCAACCTGCTCAGCCCCTGGGCGATCAAGCGCCTCGACGAGTTCAAGGGCGACATTTCCAAGTTCCGGGTGGTCAAGATCAACCCGTCCCGCATGCGGCAGATCGGTGTCGCCAAGACGGAGCCGGGCGACGAGAACAACCAGGATATCTCGTCCCTGGTCGGCAAGGTCGATATCCGTAAACTCGAGACGCTCTCCCAGAACGATCCCGATGCTTACAGCTATTCCGGCGGTCTCAACCGGGCGAACCAGGGCATCCTCGAATTCGTCGAGATGTTCAAGGCGCCGATCAAGATGCTCCATCCCCTGCTGACAGCCACGCAGGAGGGCAACTACGTCGGTACGGAGAATATCGGCTCCATTCCGTTCACAGGCATCATTCTCGCTCACTCCAACGAAGCGGAATGGCAGACCTTCCGCACCAACAAGAACAACGAGGCCTTCATCGACCGCATCTATGTGATCAAGGTGCCCTATTGCCTGCGGGTCACGGAGGAGCAGAAGATCTACGAGAAGCTGATCCGCAGTTCGGAACTGGCAGCCGCACCCTGCGCGCCGGCTACGCTGGAGATGCTGGCCCGGTTCTCGGTTCTCTCGCGCCTGCGGGCTCATGAGAACTCCAACTTCTATTCCAAGATGCGGGTCTATGACGGCGAGAGCCTGCGCGAGGTCGATCCGCGCGCTCGCAGCCTGCAGGAATACAAGGACTCGGCCGGTGTGGACGAGGGCATGGACGGGATCTCGACCCGCTTCGCCTTCAAGGTCCTGTCCGCCACCTTCAATCACGACACGATCGAGGTTGCGGCGGATCCGGTTCACCTCATGTACGTGCTCGAACAATCCTTGCGGCGCGAGCAGCTGCCGCAGGACGTGGAGCGGCGCTATCTGGAGTTTATCAAGGCGGAGCTTGCGCCGCGTTATGCCGACTTCATCGGCCATGAGATCCAGAAGGCTTATCTCGAGTCCTATCACGATTACGGTCAGAACCTGTTCGATCGCTACGTGTCCTATGCGGATGCATGGATTGAGGATCAGGACTTCAAGGATCCCGATACAGGCCAGCTTCTCAATCGGGAGCTCCTGAACCAGGAGCTGACCAAGGTCGAGAAGCCGGCGGGCATCGCGAACCCGAAGGACTTCCGCAACGAGGTCGTCAAGTTCTCTCTGCGGGCGCGGGCCGGCAACAACGGTCGCAACCCCTCGTGGACCAGCTATGAGAAGATCCGCGACGTCATCGAACGGCGCATGTTCTCCCAGGTGGAAGAACTCCTGCCCGTGATCAGCTTCGGCTCCAAGAAGGACGGCGAGACGGAGAAGAAGCACGGGGAGTTCGTGGCAAGAATGATGGATCGTGGCTACACCGAGCGCCAAGTTCGGCGTCTCGTGGAGTGGTACATGCGGGTGAAGCAGGCGGGCTGACAGAATACGGAGGCAGATCAGGCGTTCCTATGTACATCATCGACCGGCGCCTCAACCCAGGGGGCAAGAGTCTGGCGAACCGCCAACGCTTCCTTCGCCGCGCCAAGGCGCAGATTCAGAGGGCCGTGCGCCAGACCGCAGGAGACCGGGACATCACCGATCTCGAACGGGGAGGGGAGGTCACGATCCCAGCCGATGGTGTTCGCGAGCCCAGCTTCCGGCGCTCTGGCGAAGGCGGTGTGAACGACCACATCCTGCCCGGAAACAAGCGCTTCATCGAAGGCGATACGGTTGACCGGCCGCCTAGGGGCGGTGGCGGAAGTTCGGCTGGTGGCGATAGTGGGGAGGGTGAGGACGATTTCCGCTTCGCCCTGACCCGCGACGAGTTCCTCGACCTCTTTCTCGATGATCTGGAACTGCCCGACCTTGCCAAGCGCCGGGTTGCAACGGTCGAAACGCAAGGCATGCGGCGGGCTGGCTACACGGTCACCGGATCGCCTGTGAATCTGGCGCTGCTGCGCTCCATGCGCAATGCCTTGTCGCGGCGCATTGCCATGCGACGCCCCAAGCCCGAGGAACTGCTGCGCCTCCAGGAGGAGATCGAACGGCTCGAAAAGCATGAAGGGCCGTCCGAGCAACTCACCGCGCTGCACCAGGAGCTTGAGCAGCTGAAGGTGCGCACCAAGCGCTTCCCCTATATCGATCCCCTCGATCTGCGCTATCGCCGCTTCGAGCCGGTCTCGCGGCCGGTCGCGCAGGCTGTCATGTTCTGCCTGATGGACGTATCGGGCTCCATGACCGAGCACATGAAGGATCTCGCCAAGCGGTTCTACATGCTGCTCTACATCTTCCTGACGCGCCGCTACAAGCACGTGGAGATCGTGTTCATCCGGCACACCCACGAGGCGAAGGAGGTGGATGAGGAGACCTTCTTCAACAGCCCCGAGACGGGCGGCACAGTGGTCTCGTCGGCCTTACGCGAGATGCAGCGGATCGTGGAGGAGCGCTATTCCCCGGACAGCTGGAACATCTATGCGGCCCAGGCCTCGGACGGCGACAACTCGCCCAATGACGGCAGCACGAGCGCCTCGCTCCTGCGCAACGTGATCCTGCCCGTCTGCCAGTACTATGCCTATCTTGAGGTCGGCAGCGACAGCGACCGGATGCAGACCGGGTTCATCAATCACAAGACGTCCCTGTGGCAGACCTACGAGACGCTTCAGGAGCAGGGCGCCAACCTCGCCATGCGCAAGGTGAATCACCGCCGCGAGATCTATCCCGTTTTCCGCGAACTCTTCCGCCGGCGCGACGCGGAGGCAGGAGCCAGGGTGCCATGAGCGTGATGGAACGCGATCATCTGCTGTTCCAGGGTGCCGATTGGGATTTCGGCACCATCCAGCGCATTCACGATGCCGTTGAGGCGATCGGCGTCGGGGAACTGGGGCTCGATGTCTACCCGAACCAGATCGAGGTGATTACCGCCGAGCAGATGCTGGACGCCTATGCGTCGATCGGCATGCCCCTGTTCTACAAGCACTGGTCCTTCGGCAAGCGATTCGCACTCCACGAATCGAGCTACCGCCAAGGGCTCATGGGGTTGGCCTACGAGATCGTCATCAACTCGAACCCGTGCATCTCCTACATCATGGAGGAGAACTCGGCGACGATGCAGACGCTCGTGATCGCCCACGCGGCTTTCGGGCATAATCACTTCTTCAAGAACAACTACCTCTTCCGGGATTGGACGGACGCCGACGGCATCCTGGATTATCTCGAATTCGCAAAGGGCTATATCACGCGGTGTGAGGAGCGATACGGTCACGCTGCCGTGGAGCGTGTGCTCGATGCCGCCCATGCGCTGATGTCCCATGGCGTCCACCGCTATCCGCGCAAGAAGCGCCCCGATCTGCGCTCCGAGGAGCGGCGGGAGAAGGAGCGGCATCTTCATCTGGAGCAGACCTTCAACGACCTCTGGCGCACGGTGCCCACCAAAGGTGCCGCCGCAAAGCCGCAACTGAGCGACGAGCGCCGCCGCGCCCTCCTCGAGCTGCCGCAGGAAAACCTCCTGTACTTCCTGGAGAAGTCGGCGCCGCGCCTTCAGCCCTGGCAGCGGGAGATCCTGCGCATCGTCCGCCAGATCGCGCAGTATTTCTATCCCCAGCGGCAGACCAAGGTGATGAACGAAGGCTGCGCCACCTACTGCCATTATCGCATCATGACCCGCCTGCACGAGACGGGGCAGATCAGCGACGGATCATTTCTGGAGTTCCTGCAGTCGCACACGAACGTCACGCGCCAGCCGGAATACGACGACCCGCATTACGGCGGCATCAATCCCTATGCCCTCGGGTTCGGCATGATGCAGGACATCGAGCGCATCTGCATCAAGCCTACGGCCGAAGATCGGGAGTGGTTCCCCGAGATCGCCGGCAGCGGCGACGCCATGGCGGTCCTGCGGGATGTCTGGGCCAATTACCGGGACGAGAGCTTCATCTCGCAGTATTTGAGCCCGCATCTGATGCGTCAGTGGCGCATGTTCTATCTTGTTGACGATCCCGACCAGCCCGAACTCAGGATCGAGGCCATCCACGACGAGCGTGGCTATCGCCGACTGCGGCGCTCCCTGTCGCGCCACTACGATGTCGGCTGGAGCGATCCCGACATCCAGGTGATCGACGTCGACCTTGCCGGCGACCGGCGCCTGATCCTCCACCATCATGTGCTCAACCGGACCCTCCTCCATAAGGACGATGCCCAGCGGGTGCTGCAGATGGTGGCCAATCTCTGGGGCTATGCGGTCGTGCTCAAGGAGGTCGAGCCATCGACCGGCGCGATCTTCCAGGAGCACGTGGCCCATCCGCACGAAACTCTCTTCTGATGGGTTGGGGCATTGGCGCATCGCGTGACCGGACCCCGCAGGCCGCGCCGGCGAAAACCGGATCCACTTTTCCGGACGATGCGCGTCTTTGACGCAAAAAAGCCTGGGACTCGCAGGATCATAGGTTCCCCTGGGCTCGGCCCTGATTTTTCAGGGTCGGCTCCCTTGCAGGAGAATACCTATGGAACACAAGCCTGTAGAGAAGCTGCGTAGCGTCGCTGAGGTGCATGAGTTCAACCAAGGTTTCCTGTCCCGCCGCGAGCGCCTTGAGCGTTGGGCGGAGGTGCTGGAGCGCCAACCGAAGCGGCGCTTGAGGTCTCTGGGAGAGATCGAGTTCGTCCCGAAGGACAAGCGGCCGCAATTGCGGTCGGATGAGTCGCCGATCACGGTCGCCTTCGAGGATCCGATCCTTCGGGCAGCCGGCTTGAAGGGCGATACGCTCGGGGACGCCATGGAGTTCTTCGAGTTGTCCGAGGGAGCCTCTCACCGTCTTCTCTGCTCCTGCATGAACGGCTGGAGCATGGAGGCCGGAACGACCGCCCGAAAAGTTCATCGCATCGCGAACCCTGATCATCGGCTCACGTTATTGACGGCAGCCGGGTTGCTGACTGCAGCGCCCGCTGTGCTCTATCTGCTGAGCTGAAGAAACCTGCAGCGTCGAGCCCTCTCAGGGCACGAGGGCTCGATGGCTGGTCGATGTAGGGGCAATGGGAATGTCGAATGAGCCGGCGCGTCGCATCGGGCTGCCGTGGTACCGACCTGAGGATTACCCCCGTGTCCGCGAAATGATGGCCGACCGGCACAATCTCGCCTCCACCTATGAGAGCTGGCTCGCGGCTGCCGAGAACAATGAATCCGTCGGCAGACAGGCCGGCCTTCACGTCACGCGCATCATGATCGAGCCTGAGGCTTTCGCCCGCTGGTGCACCGAGAGAGGCGTGGAGCCCGACAGCGCGGCACGCAGGGACTACGTTGCCGAGAAGAACTCCGAAAACGCCCCTTGATAGGGGCATAAAGCCAAGCCTTGAAGTCTCCTCCCCGGTTCCTAGTTGCCCGAGCATCATGGTGGAGGGACACCCTTGCTGAACGAAAACGGCACGAGCAGCGATATTTCCACTCTCGCACACAGGACTGACGGGTCAGCCGAAGCGGCACAAACCATGCGCGCTGCCATTCTCACGGGACCTGGGCAAATCGAGGTGCGCCAAGTGGCGCGCCCGGAGCCCGGTCCTGGTCAGGTCCGCCTGCGCCTGGAAGGGTGCGGCGTCTGCGCCTCTAATCTCACCCCCTGGGCCGGGCCCGAATGGATGCAGTATCCTACCGAACCGGGTGCCCTCGGACATGAAGCCTGGGGCTTCGTGGATGCCCTTGGCGAGGGTGTCGAGAATCTGTCGATCGGTGATCGCGTTGCGGCGCTCTCCTACAGGTCCTATGCCGAGTACGACCTCGCCGATGCAGGAGCCGTGATGCGGCTGCCTGAGGCGCTTGCAGGGCAGCCTTTTCCCGGCGAGCCGCTCGGCTGCGCCATGAACATCTTTCGCCGCAGCGAGATCGAGGACGGGCAGACCATCGCCATCATTGGCATCGGCTTTCTCGGTGCCATCCTGACAAAGCTGGCAACGGACGCTGGCGCTCGCGTGATTGCGATTTCACGCCGGCCGTTCTCGCTCGATCTCGCCCGCCGTATGGGTGCGGCCGAGACGATCCCGATGGATGATCACAACGGGATCATTGGGAAGGTGAAGGAACTG
Organism: Microvirga soli; assembly: GCF_016734765.1. GTDB lineage: Bacteria > Pseudomonadota > Alphaproteobacteria > Rhizobiales > Beijerinckiaceae > Microvirga > Microvirga soli. Next base: position 293,677 of record NZ_JAERQE010000002.1, read on the forward strand.
ACGGGCGGCATGTTCTGCGACCGCGTCATTGAGGCTGTCGGCAAGCAATGGCCGCTGGACCTCGCCGGTGAACTGACTCGCGAGCGCGGCAAGCTGATTGTCGCCGGCTACCATCAGGACGGTCCGCGCCAGGTCAATATGTGGCTGTGGAACTGGCGCGGCATCGATGTGATCAACGCCCATGAGCGCGACCCGAATATCTACATGCAGGGCCTTCGCGAGGCGGTGGGCGCCATCTCATCGGGCCGGATCGATCCAAGCTCCCTCTATACACACACCTATCCTCTGGATCGGCTGGGCGAAGCGCTCAATGCCACCCGCGACCGGCCGGACGGCTTCCTCAAAGCTCTGGTGACCTACTGATGGCGCCGCAGGCCTCCCTCAAAGAACAATCCGAAACGTCGCTGGCCCGCCCCTGTATCGGGTTCCTCGGTGTCGGCTGGATTGGCCGGCACCGCATGCAGGCTATCCTCGGTGCGGGAGCGGTGGATGCAGTGGCCATTGCGGATGCTTCACCGGAGATGGCTTCGGAGGCGGCCAAGCTGGGGCCGGATGCGAAGCTCGTCTCGACGCTCGACGAGATCCTGGATCACGGCGTGGATGGCGTGGTGATCGCAACGCCCAGCGCCATGCATGCGGAGCAGTCGATCCGCGCGCTGGAGCGCGGGGTTGCGGTGTTCTGCCAGAAGCCGCTCGGCCGTACCGTCTCGGAGGTGCAGGCGGTGGTCGAGGCCGCCCGAAAGGCAGATCGACTGCTCTGCGTCGATCTCTCCTACCGCTTCACGGAAGGCATGCGTCGCATCCGCGAGATCATTGCCTCGGGAGAGCTGGGGCATATCTACGCCGTAGACCTGGTGTTCCACAACGCCTACGGCCCGGACAAGCCATGGTTCTACGATCCGGCTCTCTCCGGCGGTGGCTGCGTGATGGATCTCGGCGTCCACCTCGTCGATCTGGCGCTGTGGGGCTTGAACAATCCTGGCGTCGCCAGCGTCACGGGCAAGCTCTTCACGGGCGGTGCGCCGCTCAAAGATACCGCGACGCAGGTCGAGGATTATGCGGTCGCGACCGTGGAGCTGGAAACCGGCGCGGTGGTGCAACTCGCCTGCTCCTGGCGATTGCAGGCAGGACGTGAGGCCGTGATTTCCGCCACCTTTTACGGCACGCAGGGCGGCGTATCGCTGCGCAACGTGAACGGCTCGTTCTACGATTTCACCGCGGAGCGCTACTGGGGCACCTCAAGCGAGACGCTGACGACACCGCCCGACGAATGGGGCGGCCGAGCGGCGGCCGACTGGGCCTCGCGGTTGGCGGCAGGCGAGCGCTTCGACCCTGCGGCGGATCACCTGGTCGATGTCGCGCGCGTGCTGGACCGAATTTACAGACGATAAGAATCGGCATGCAGAAAGCCCAATTGAAAGAGGCGGCTGAACCCGGTTCAGCCGCCTCTTTTCGTAAGTCATTCAGTAGTCAGGTTCAGAGCACTTCCAGAACCTTGCTGGCCTGCGTCGACTGGCTCGAGGGTGCATAGCGCCGGATCATGGTGGCGCAGAACTCCGCGAACTCTTCCTTCACCTGAGGAGCGCTGGTGTGATGCGGCGCAATTCCGCGATGCTCGGGGGTGAAGCAGAAGGTCACCGTCACGTCGAAATCGGCGAGCGCCTCCATCTGCCGGTCGAACCAATCCATGGCATTGGGCCGGAAGCTGTCGGCCCAGGACAGGCCTGTGCGCAGATACTTCACGCCCAGCCGCTTCATCCACGTCACCGCGTCGTCGAGGCGGTGATCCTCATAATGGAACCACTGACACAAACCCATTTGGGAAGCGCATTTCGCATATTCCTCAAGAGCAGGCTTTGGGGTGCCATCTTCGCGCAAAAGGCCCATGTAGAAATGGCGGAAGTAGGAGGATCCTTCCGCTTCCCGGTGCCGCGTGGTTGCTTCCCAGGCACGGGGCAGGTCGTAAAGGCTGTACCAGTGGATCTTCGGTACCTTGCCGATGAGAAGCTCTGCGGTTCTGTTCAGACCCCACACCTGCACTTCTTCGGCCCCGAAGGTCGAGATGCCGACCTCGCTGACCCAGATAGGCTTGTCGGTGACAGCCCGGATCTCATCGATTTTTGATGGCCACTCATGGATCTGCCACAGGTTCCAGTCGAGCGGGAAGCCGTGCACGGCAACAACGTCGAGATGTTCGAGGGCGCCATGGGCTTCTAGCTTCTTGATGAAGCCGGGATCGATGGGGGAGATGCCGCCGAGCACACGGGGAAGGTTGGGATTCTCGGTCTTGATCGCTTGACCGGCGGCAATCACCATGTCGGAGAAGAGCTTCCAATCCGGATCGATCTCCGGATCCCAGTGGGACTTGTTGTTCGGCTCGTTCCAGATCATTGCGGCTTCGATCATGCGGGTCTCCCTTGAGCCGGGTAGACAGCGCCCGCGCCAGACGGGGCATCGACACGGCGACAGATGTAAACTTCGGTTTCCGGGTGCTGGACGATCTCGAACCCGGCGCTGCGAAGCATGGCTTCCACGCAGGCCGAGTTCGGCGCCCACCAGTTGGTCGGATCATCGGCATAGCGGTGCTCGATGAAGTGCATTTTGGGGTAACGCGGATCGTCGAAATGGTCTGTTTGCCAGAAAGTGTAGTTCTCATCGACCGGCATGGTGTCTGACGAGCCGCGCTGCATCGACTGAAACACGAGGAGATTCTTGGCGACGTGTTCGTGAATGAGGTCGAGGGCAAGAAGAGGGTGGCGCAGGTGGTAGAGAACGCCCATGAAGAGCACTACGTCGAACTTCTCGCCAAGCTGTCCCAGGTCGTAGACCGAAAGCTTTTGGAACTCGATGTCATAGCCCATCGTTTGAGCGGCGAAACGGGCCTGAGCCAGATACGCATCGTCGAAATCAACGCCCAGCACACGCTCCGCGCCGCGCTTCTTCATCTCCATGGAGTAGAAACCGCCATTGCAGCCGATATCGAGCACGCTTTTGCCGGTGAGGTCCTGCGGGATCGCATCGGCGAATTGTTCCCATTTCACGGCAGGGTAGTTGCCGAGGAAATGGTCGGGCGCAGTCCAGACGCCGCCTTTGAGCTCGATATTGTGAAACCAGGGGCCAAGTGCATCGGCTCTCCGGCGGATTTCTTCCGGTGGCATCGGGTCAAATGCGTTCATCGTGGAGTCTACTCCCTGTTCAAATCATGCAGTCCACGCGGCAGCCGACCGGCGGGCCAGCCCAGGGCCACCCGGGCGCCTGTGACGTTCTCCTGCTGGGCCGCTTCGCTCAGCAAGCCGATGGCCGACCGGTAGCCGTGCAGCGTCCCGACATCGACATAGGATATGCCGGCCTTTATCCCGAGGGCCTCGCCTCCTTGGGCGAGATAGGCGTTCACCAGAGTGCCGAAATATTCATCCTCACGGATGCGGGAGAGCCAGAGCTGGCGCAGCGCTACGAGCACATGGCCCGGCATCTTGAAGGCGCCCCAGATCCAGCTTGAGGTTGCATCCTCCCGCTTCACCTGAATCTCCTGCACGCGCATGGTCTCATCCAGGACGACAGCATCGAAGACCTGCGGGTTGTCGACTGGGAAAAGCAGGAACGAAAGTTTGTCTTCCGGCAGCTCCGCAAGGGCTTTCTCGGGAAACCAGACCGTGTCCGGCAGGCCGACAATCACGCTCTCATCGGCAGGGATCAGAGGGGCCGCCTGGAAGATGGCGTCGCACAGGCCACTCGCCTGCGGCTGGACCACATAGGCGATGGAGGCGGTGCCATAGCTTGCGCCGTAATACTCCATGATGTCGGACTTGCCGGGCGAGATCACGAAGCAGATCTTGTTGGCACCGCCATGGATCATGCGCTCGACCAGGTACTCGCTGACCGCGCAGGGACGCTCTACCCCATCGTCGAGCCGGCTGCCCACCGGGAGAAGCTCCTTCGAGAAGGCCAGCGGCTGGATGCGGCTGCCGATCCCCGCTGCGGGAATGATCCCCCACATGGTCAAGCCTCCATCATGGCGGCAGAGCCGCCGGTTGATGACGGGATAGAACTGGCGTCCTCCAGCAGGATCTCAAGCTCGCGCGCCCGATGCTCCGAGGTATGGTTCGCAAGCACCCGCTCGCGACCGGCCCTGGCGATCCGCTTCAACTCGGCATCCGTGAGATCGAGGGCGCTGACGGAGTCTTCGCTTGTCTCCGCGATGAGAATTTCCTGGCCAGGTTCGAAGAAGCTGTCAAGGCCCTCCCAGTTGTCCGACAGGATGGGTGTCCCGCAGGCCGCGGCCTCGAACAGGCGTCCCGAAGGGCACCATCCCATCTCCGCCATGGCCTGCCGGGTGATGTTGAGCGTCAGACGCGAGGACGAGAAGAAGGCGGGATGCTCGGACGGCGGCAAATGCCGGACGAAAGAGATGTTAGGCTGCCAGGGAAAGTCGGCAGGGTATTGCGCGCCTCCGATCAGGAAGTGGTGTCTCGGACGCAAGCCCGCAGGATCGATGAACAGGCGCTGCAGGGCGGACTGTCGATCCGCCGCAAAGGTGCCGAGATACGAAAGATCCGAGACATAGTGATCTGCCGGCTGCACCGGATGGTGTACGTCGGGATCCACATGCCCGTAAAGCGGCGCTACACGGCGGGCTCCAAGCTCCGACTGAAGCCTGTCGAGGGCACGACCGCCTGTGTAGCTGAGCGCCAGGTCGAAGTCGCGCAGGCCTCGTGAGCCGATATAGGTGATGGGCTCACCTGCCTCCAGGCGCGAGAAGGTAACCGGCGTGTCGAGATCATAGAACACATGTAGCGGAAGCGGCGCGTTGAGCAGGAGTTCGCTCGCCGGGATGCCGTCCGGGCAGTAGGAGGTCGCGATTGCCACATCCGCATCGCCCAGTTCGGTCTCGGCCCGTCGACGGATGTCATCCCATTGCTGGTAGAGGACGAGATCGCCGCCTGGAATCTCGAAGAGGTCCCGGTTGGCGGCGTAGTAGGGCGCATCCTTTTCGAAGAACACGACCGTGTGCCCGCGTTTCGCAAGGGCACGGATGAGACCTCGCCAGAGCGTCGCGTGGCCATTGCCCCAGGACGAGGATATTGTGAGACCGAAAATGACGATCTTCATGCGGCCACCACCTCGTTCAGGCGCAGCACTTTGGATCCCCAGTCGCCGACCACGAGGGTGCTGATGGAGGCAGGCTCGATGTCGAAGCGCCCATAGGCGTCGAGCGGCAGGCCGAGATGGTAGAGCAGGGCGGCTTTAATCACGTCACTGTGGCTGACAAGGATCACGGAGCGATCCGGATAGCGGCTGCGCAACTTCTCCAGGACGGCCACGATCCGCGCCTGCGCTTCAAGCATGGTCTCCCCGTAGGGCGGACGGCTGTTGCTGCGGGCATTGTTCCATACCGACCAGCGGGGATCCTGTGCCAGAGCCTCGAAGCTCGTGCCGGACCACGCTCCAAAATCGATCTCAGCGATGCCTTCGCAGATTTCAAGCGGCTGTCCAAGGCGGGTCGCGATAGGCTCGGAAGTCTCGACGGCCCGCTCAAGAGGGCTTGTGTGAATGCTGGCTATGGTCTCAGTAGCGAAGCGCTCCGCCAGGCGTTCAGCCTGAGCCTTTCCGAGCGTGCCAAGGTGCACGCCCGGCATGCGCCCGCACAAGACGGTGCCGACCCTGTCGTGGGCCGCATGGCGCACAAGATAGAACGTGGTGGTCACGTTTTGGAGCCCCTATTCTTCATCGCCGTCGATGAAGCGGATGGTTCTATCGCGGGCCTCGTTGTCGGTGAACTGCTGCGGCGGCGACTTCATGAAATAGCTGGAGGGACCCGTCAGCGCTCCGCCGATCTTGCGATCCATGGCGAGCTTCGCGCAGCGCACCGCATCGATCACGATGCCGGCGGAGTTGGGCGAGTCCCAGACTTCGAGCTTCACCTCCATGTTCAGCGGCACGCCGCCGAACGTGGTGCCCTCCAGGCGGATATAGGCCCATTTGCGGTCCGTGAGCCACGGCACGTGATCGCTCGGGCCGACATGGATGTCGCTGGCGGGCAAGGGGATGTCGAGCTGGCTTGAAACGGCCTGCGTCTTCGAGATCTTCTTGGATTCGAGCCGCTCCCGTTCAAGCATGTTCTGGAAGTCGGTATTGCCGCCGAAATTGAGCTGATAGGTCCGGTCGAGCCGCACGCCACGCTCGCGGAAGAGATTGGCCAGCACGCGATGCACGATGGTGGCGCCGACTTGGCTTTTGATATCGTCGCCGATGATGGGAAGATTGCGCTCCTCGAAGCGCTTGCGCCATTCCGGATTGGACGCGATGAAAACCGGAATGCAGTTGACGAAGGCACAGCCCGCCTCCAACGCCCGCTCGGCATACCATTCCGTCGCCTTTTGGGACCCTACGGGCAGATAGGAGACCAGGACGTCCGTCTTGGACTGGCGCAGGATCTCCGTGACGTCGGCCTCGTCCTGATCCGACTCCTTGATCTCCTCGCGCAGATACTTGCCGAGCCCATCCAGGGTCTTGCCGCGATGGACGATGATGCCGCTCTCCGGAACGGCAGAGAAACGCTGCGTGTTGTTGGGCGTAGCGAAGATCGCCTCGGAGACATCACGGCCGATTTTCGAGGCGTTCACGTCGAAGGCAGCGGAAACTTCGACATCGCTGATATGATATCCGCCGATCTCCACATTCATCAGACCCGGCACGGGCTCGTTGCCCTTCGCATCCTTGTAATAGGAAAGGCCTTGCACGAAGGACGAGGCACAGTTGCCGACGCCCACGATCCCGACACGGACCTTTCCCGTATTCATGATCCATCTCCCTTGTGCTGACGGAAGAACGCTTCTTCCCAGGCGAACGCATGCCCGGGGGCCGCAGACATCAAGCCTCGGCTCTCTCTTAAGCTTGGCTTCCAACGGTTGAAGAACGTTTGTTGTTCCGCTCGGATTGCGGGCCTTGTGACTCTTGTCTTGTCTATTCGCCGCCCAAAGTAATAAAACAGCTCAGGAACAAAGATGATGTTGGTTTGTTTCCGAAAGGTAACCTTAAGTTTGGGATGAGATTCGCAAGGCGGAAAGCATCCGAAATCTGCGTGATATATTTTCGATAGGAATGCATGCATTCCCCGCGTCACATTTCCAAACCGGAAATGGAGTGACGCTTCGTGCTTTATCCATCGGTACTTAGACCAGAAACCAGTCTGGAGATATCTCGTGACGGATACCATCCTCATCACCGGCGGTGCGGGTTTTATCGGGCGTTATGTTGCGCGCGCCTGCTTACAGCGCGGCCATCGGGTTCGGGTGCTCGACAGCCTGATCGAGCAGGTTCACGGCGACAAGACTCAGGCCGACGGGCTCGATCCCGAAGTCGATGTGGTCGTTGGCGATGTGCGTGACGAGACTGCAGTCCTGAAGGCGCTGAAGGGGGCTACCAAGGTTGTCCACCTTGCCGCGGAGGTCGGTGTGGGTCAGAGCATGTACGCCGTCGACCGCTATGTTTCCGTGAACGATTACGGCACGGCGGTATTGTTTCAGCAACTCATCGACAATCCTGTCAAGCGCGTGGTCGTCGCCTCGTCCATGAGCATCTATGGTGAGGGTCTCTACAAGGACGCGGAAGGGCGGATCCGCGAGGATGTTGTGCGCACGCCCCGCGCGAGCGAGAACGATCCCTGGGATCCCCTCGATGAGCAGGGGCGTCCCCTCATTCCGGTCCCGACTCCGGAATGGAAGAAGCCGGCATTGGCATCCGTCTATGCTCTGTCCAAATATGTCCAGGAACGGCTGACGCTCACCCTCTGCCCGGCTTACGGCATGGAGGGTGTGGCTCTCAGGCTCTGGAATGCCTATGGCCCCGGACAGGCCTTGTCTAATCCCTACACCGGTGTCCTCGCGATCTTCGCCTCGCGGCTCCACAATGGCCAGCCGCCGATGATCTTCGAGGACGGGCAGCAGCGCCGCGACTTCGTGCATGTCGAGGACGTGGCGCAGGCTTTCGTCCTGGCGCTCGAGCACGAGAAGGCCCCGGGCGGCGTCTACAATGTGGGCAGCGGCCAGGATCGCACCGTGTCCGAGGTTGCAGAATTGCTGTCCCAGGCCATGAACCGGCCCATGGCGCCCGAAATTGCCGGCAAAGCGCGCATCGGCGACATCCGCCATTGCATCGCCGACATCACGAAGATCCAGGAAGAACTCGGCTACAAGCCGAAGAAAGACTTTTCTGAGGGCTTGGCGGAACTCGCCGATTGGGTCGCCAAGCAGGAAGCCAAGGATCTCGTGCAGGAAGCCCGCAAGGAGCTTGAGGCGAGAGGCTTGGTGGCATGAAGACATCCGACACTCATGCCGGTGCCCCTGCCGCCCTTCGTCGGAGGCCTGTTCTGGTCACCGGCGGTGCGGGCTTCATCGGTTCCAATCTCGCCGACCGCTTCGCAAGCGAAGGTCATGATGTTCTGGTCTATGACGCCCTCGCGCGTCCTGGCGTCGATCGCAACCTGGAATGGTTGAAGAAGCGGCATCCGAGCAAGATCTCGGCCATCATCGGCGACATTCGCGACGAGACGGCTGTGGCCGATGCCGCGGGTGAGGCGCAGGCCGTGTTCCATATGGCGGCGCAGGTTGCCGTTACGACGAGTCTTGTCGATCCGCGCGAAGATTTCGAGATCAATATCCGTGGCACCCTGAACCTGCTCGATGCGCTCCGGCAACGCAACGAGCGGGTGCCGCTGATTTTCGCGTCCACCAACAAGGTCTATGGCGATCTTGCAGATGTGGAACTCGAGCAGACGAACAATGCCTACAGGCCCCGCGATCCCGCTATCGGTGATTTCGGGGTTGGGGAAGCGCGGCCGCTCGACTTTCATACTCCCTACGGCTGCTCCAAGGGTGCGGCCGATCAGTATGTTCTGGACTATGCCCGCTCCTTTGGCCTTCCCACCTGCGTCATGCGCATGAGCTGCATTTACGGGCAGCGGCAGATGGGTACAGAGGACCAGGGCTGGGTTGCTCACTTCCTGATCCGTGCTCTCGAGGGTGAGCCCATCACGATCTATGGTGATGGCTGCCAAGTCCGCGACGTGCTCAACATCTCCGATGCAGTCGATGCCTACGTGGCTGCATGGAACCGGATCGAAGCCGCTCAAGGCCGGGCCTTCAATCTGGGTGGAGGACCGACGAACGCTATCAGCCTGCGCCAGCTCATTACCCATATCGAGGACGTGATCGGCCGCCCGGTCCAGACCATCTATTCCGACTGGCGCGCTGGCGATCAACGCTACTACGTGTCCGATACCCGGCTCGTGACGCGGGAACTCGGCTTGAAGCCGCCAACCTCATGGCTCAAGGGCGTTGCCGCTCTGGCGAACTGGCTGCAGGCGGAGAGGGGGCTTGCTCCGTCGGGATCAGCATCTCGCCTGCAGACCGCCGGGGCCCTGTCATGAGGGTGTTCCTCGGGGCCAACTTGCACATCGCCGAGGGCTGCAATGTCCGCGCTTGAGGCCGCAGGTGCCCTGCATGTGCTCATGACGGCCGATGCAGTCGGCGGGGTTTGGCAATATGCCCTCGACCTTGCCGCCGGCCTGCGGGCGCATGGTGTCAGAACGACCATCGCGGTGCTGGGTCCTGCACCATCGATGGATCAGCGGGCCATGGCAGAAGCGGCTGGCGCGGAGGTTGTCGTAACGGGCCTTCCCCTCGATTGGACCGCATCCAATCAGGCTGAGGTGAAAGAAGCCAGTCATGCCGTCGCGCGCCTCGCAGCGCAGGTCCGGCCGGATCTCGTTCATCTCAACACGCCTGCATTGGCAGCCGACGCGCCGTTCGATGTTCCGGTCGTAGCAGTCTGCCATTCCTGTGTCGCAACCTGGTGGCAGGCGGTCAAGGATGGGCCGCTGCCGAAAGACTTCCTGTGGCGCACGGATCTTGTCAGGCGAGGCTATGCTGCTGCCAGCAGGCTCATGGCGCCCACTCTGGCATTCGCTCAGGCAACGGCTGAGATCTATGGGCTCGCGCAGGCTCCTGCCGTTGTGAGAAACGGAAGGCGTGACTTGCAGGGCCAAACGCGGCCTCAGGACAGGACTTTCGTTTTCACAGCAGGACGCCTTTGGGACGAAGGAAAGAATTTTGCAGCCATTGATCGCGTCGCTGCGCGCCTCTCGGTCCCGGTGCTTGCCGCTGGTCCGCTGCAGGGGCCGAATGGTGTACGGATCGAAGCACATCATGCCGAGCCTCTCGGTCGCTTGAGCGATGACGATGTCGCTCGGTATCTCGGCAAGCAGCCGATCTTCTTATCGACGGCCCTCTATGAGCCCTTCGGTCTCGCCGTCTTGGAGGCGGCCCAGGCTGGCTGCGCGCTTGTCCTCACCGATATCCCGACCTTCCGCGAACTCTGGGAGGGTGCGGCGTTGTTCGTCGATCCAAGGGATGAGAGTGAAGCCGCCGCAGCGATTGAACGATTGGTGCAGGACCCGGACGCGCGGGCTGCTTTGGGACGTGCAGCCAGAAAGCGGGCTGAATCCTATTCCGTTGAGGCCATGACTGAAGGTGTGCTGAGAGTTTATCGATCCGTGCTTGCCGGCACACAGCACGAATCCTCTCTTGAGGGCGCTGCCGCATGAAGTTTGTTTATTTCACCCATTCCCTTGCCTCCTGCTGGAACCATGGCAACGCGCATTTCCTGCGCGGCGTGCTGCGCGATCTCGTTCATCGCGGCCATGAGGTGGCGGCCTATGAGCCCAGGGATGCATGGAGTCTTGAGAACCTGCTGAAGGATCATGGCGGGACAGGGCTAGATGCCTACCACAGTCTCTATCCCGAGCTTTCGTCAACCGTTTTCGATCCTGAGCTCAATCTGGACGAGACCCTTGCTGACGCTGATGTGGTGATCGTCCACGAATGGAACGATCCTTGGCTGATTGCTGCCATCGGCAAGGTGCGCAGGAAGGGCGGCCGGTTCACGCTTCTCTTCCATGACACGCACCACCGGGCGGTCAGCGACCCCAATGCCATCCGCCAGTTCGATCTCGACGGCTATGACGGCGTTCTCGCCTTTGGCGAGACCCTTGCGGAGGTCTACCGCCGTTGGGGCTGGGGTGAGCGCGTCCATGTCTGGCATGAGGCTGCCGATACACGTCTCTTTCATCCACCGGCCGAAGAGACTGAGCGCAAAGGTCTCGTCTGGATCGGCAATTGGGGCGACGACGAGCGCAACACCGAACTGGAAAGTTTCCTTTTCCGTCCGGCGCAGACCGTCGGTCTCTCGCTGGATATCTATGGGGTCCGCTATCCCGAACATGCGCTTGAAACGCTGGCCCGCTATGGTGTCACCTATCGCGGCTGGCTGCCCAATGCACGCGCTCCTGAAGTGTTTGCCCGTCATCTGGCAACGGTGCATGTGCCTCGCCGCTTCTATGTCGACATGCTGCCGGGCATCCCCACCATCCGCGTGTTCGAGGCCCTGGCTTGCGGCATCCCGCTGATCTCCGCGCCTTGGAGCGACTCGGAAGGCCTGTTCAATCCGGGAGCGGATTATCTCGTCGCGCGGGACGAGGCTGAAATGGAGCGCCATCTCAAAGCGGTCGGCAACGATGCCGACCTGCGTCGCTCATTGGTGGAGAACGGCCTCAATGCCATTCGCAGCCGCCATTCGTGCACCCACAGGGCCGAACAGCTTCTTGCCATCCTCGCCACTCACGGTGCCGGAGCGCCGATGGAGATGTCCGCATGAAAATCGCCTTTTATGGCTCCAGTCTTCTCTCCTCCTACTGGAACGGCGCCGCCACCTATTATCGCGGATTGCTGAGCGATCTCGCCCGCCGTGGCTACAGCATCACTTTCTACGAGCCCGATGCCTTCGACCGCCAGAAGCATCGTGACATCGAGCCGCCGGAATGGGCCGAGGTGAAGGTCTATCCGGCTACCGAGGAGGCCATGCGCGGCGTGGTGGCTGAAGCCGCGAAAGCCGACGTGGTGGTGAAGGCTTCCGGCGTCGGTGTGTTCGACCACGAACTGCTCGAAGGAGTGGTGGCCGCATCACGTTCGGACGCCATCCGCATCTTCTGGGACGTGGATGCCCCGGCAACCCTCGCCGAACTGCGGGAAAGCCCGGATCATCCGATCCATCGCACTATGCCGGCGCTCGATCTGGTGCTCACCTATGGCGGAGGCCCACCGGTGATCGCAGCCTATGAAGGCTTTGGCGCCCGACGCTGCATCCCGGTCTACAATGCCTGTGATCCATCGACCCACCATCCAGTGCCGGCAGACGGGCGTTTCAAGGCGGATCTCTCCTTCCTCGGCAACCGCTTGCCTGACCGCGAAGCCCGCGTGGAGCAATTCTTCCTGGAGCCCGCCGCCCGCCTGCCGAACCGGAGCTTCCTCATCGGCGGCAACGGCTGGGAAACGAAGGGCATGCCATCGAACGTGCGCCATATCGGCCATGTCTATACACGCGATCACAATGCCTTCAACACAAGCCCACTGGCGGTGCTCAACATCGCCCGGGACTCGATGGCCACAACAGGCTATTCGCCTGCCACCCGTGTCTTCGAAGCGGCCGGCGCCGGCGCGTGCCTGATCACCGATGCCTGGGTTGGCCTTGAGCTTTTCCTGAAGGAAGGTGAGGAGGTGCTCGTCGCCCGCGATGGCAAGGACGTGGCCGATCATGTCGAGGCGCTGACACTCGAGCGTGCCCGCGCCATCGGCGATGCCGCACGGGCGCGGATCATGGCCGAGCACACCTATACCCGTCGCGGCGCGGAAGTGGACGAGATCCTCCGCGAGGAGGCATCCCTGAAGCGTGAAAGGAGCGTGGCGTGAGCAAGCTTCGCGTCGTCGTTCTGGGCCTGAGCCTGTCCTCGTCGTGGGGGAACGGCCATGCGACGACCTTCCGCGCACTACTAAAAGCCTTTGCATCACGGGGGCATAATATCCTGTTTCTTGAGCGGGACGTGCCCTGGTACGCCTCTCATCGCGATCTGAAGGATCCTGATTTCTGCCGGCTTGAGTTTTACTCGAGCCTGGACGATCTCAGGCGCTACCGCGACACGATCGCCGGAGCGGATGCGGTCATAGTCGGTTCCTACGTGCCCGAGGGTGTCGCTGTCGGGCAATGGGTGCAGCAGACGGCCAAAGGCGTGGTGGCGTTCTACGACATCGATACGCCGGTGACGCTCGCGAAACTGGAGCGGGGCGATTACGAATATCTCACCCCCGCTCTCATCCGCGATTACGACGTTTACTTCTCCTTCACAGGTGGTCCCACTCTCGATTATCTTATGGAGCATTACGGCTCGCCGGCGGCTCGGGCGCTCTATTGTTCCGTTGATCCTAAGGCTTATCCCGCGCTCGATCACGAAAAGCGGTGGGATCTCAGCTATCTCGGTACCTACAGCCCTGACCGGCAGCCCACCCTTGAGCGTCTTCTGATCGAGCCGGCGCGCCGTGCGCCGCACCTGCGCTTCGTGGTGGCGGGCCCGCAATACCCGGACGATATCGACTGGCCGTCGAATGTGGAGCGCATCGACCATGTCCCTCCCGGCGAGCATCCGGTTTTCTATGCCCAGAGCCGCTACACGCTCAATGTGACCCGAGCTGACATGATCCGCGCGGGATACAGCCCGAGCGTTCGCCTCTTCGAGGCGGCGGCCTGTGGGACGCCCATCATTTCCGACATCTGGGATGGGATCGAGACCTTGCTCGAGCCGGGGCGGGACATCATCCTTGCCGAGACGTCGCAGGATGTTCTCGAGGTGATCGATGCATGGCCTGAGACCCGACGGAAGGCCATGGGCGCTTCGGCGCAAAAGCGAATTTTGGCTGAGCATACGGCAGCTCACCGCGCGGCGTCCATGGAGCATGATTTTATGGAAGCGATGCACCGCATGGTCAGGAATTCTTCTCTCGCCTTGCATGTCAGGGCCTGACTTGGTGAACAAATTCGGAAGCCGGCATCGAACCGGTGCCAAGCTTCAACGTTGGACCGGACAAGTTTTTACCTCGGGATCTCTGCTGCCGATTTGTGAAGGAGCGTTCGCATGAAGAATGGCAAAGACAAGCACGTCCTCGTTGCGGGTGGCGCCGGGTTTTTAGGATCCCACCTCTGCGATGCTCTTTTGAGCGAAGGCGCTCACGTGGTTGCGATTGACAATTTTCAGACAGGCCGGAAGCAGAATTTACCTCATCTGGAGCGCGAGCCACGTTTCGATTTGATCGACAGCGATATCATCAAGCCACTGCCGGCACGGTTGCGCTCCAAGCGGGTCAAGTTCGACGAGATCTACAATCTCGCCTGCGCGGCCTCGCCGCCTCATTATCAGGCCGACCCCGAGCACACGATGCTCACGAGCGTCGTCGGCACGCACAATCTTCTGACATTCGCAGAGGAGATCAGGGCTCGCTTCTTCCTTGCATCCACGAGCGAGATCTACGGCGATCCCGAAGTTCACCCACAGACCGAGAGCTATTGGGGTAATGTCAATCCCACAGGTCCTCGCGCTTGCTACGACGAAGGCAAGCGGGCCGCCGAAACCCTGACCTTCGACTTCGACCGTTCCGGTCGTGCTGATGTCCGGGTTGCGCGGATCTTCAACACCTACGGCCCCCGCATGCGTGCCGATGACGGCCGCGTCGTCTCGAACGTGATCTGCCAGGCGCTGGCCGGCGAGGACATCACGATCTATGGGGACGGAAGCCAGACGCGCTCGTTCTGCTACGTGTCGGATCTCGTCGACGGATTTCTCCGGCTCATGGCTTATGAAGATACATTCCCGGGCGCGGTTAACCTCGGCAATCCGGTTGAACTGACCGTTGGCGATCTTGCCGAGAAGGTTCTGGCGATGACGGGCTCCTCCTCCCGCGTCGTTACCCGGCCTTTACCCATCGATGATCCGCGCCGCCGCCGCCCCGACATCACACGCGCCAAGCAACTCCTCGGCTGGTCTCCACGTACTTCTCTTGAAGCTGGCTTGAAGTCTACGATCGCGTGGTTCTCCGACGAGGCGGCTCACGACGGGAAATCCAGCCGGACATCATCTGCCCTGGAGAGTACGGCCACGGCGGGGCAGCTCTAAGGACCGGTTACTCTCTCATTCTCTTATGATGAGTTGCATCAGTGCGCTGACAGTCTGTCGGCGCATTCTTTGTGCTATTCCGCTTTGCCTTTCTTAAGAGTCTTGTGGAAGTCGTGATGGTGATTGCAGGACGGCTCCCAATCAACAGAGCGCAAAGAAAAAAGGCGCCCCGAGGAGCGCCTTTTGCCAACTATGTCTGGCAGATCAGCTCTTCGCGACGCCGATCGTATCTGCCATCTGCGCGCCACGAGTTCCCATGGGCTGATGGGTGCCTTCCGTTGTGTCCTTGGCTGTCTGGTGCTCCATCTCGGCGTTGATCTCTGCGCCGAGCAGGACGACGATCGATGAGATCCAGATCCATGTCATGAAGCCGATTACCGCTCCGAGCGAGCCGTAGGTTTCGTTGTAGCTGCCGAAATTCGCCACATACCATGAAAACAGCATCGACACCGCAAGCCAGAGAACGGCAGCGATGATGCCGCCCGGCGTGACCCATTTCCACTCTGCCTTGTCGCGGCTCGGGCCGTAGCGATAGACTAGCGACAGCCCGAACACGACGATAAGCAGCAGGACCGGCCAGCGCGCCAGCGACAGCAGCCACTCAAGGCTTCTGCCTAGGCCGATAAAATCCAGAAGGATCGGAAGGACGATGATGCCAGTGACAGCGAGAATGATGAAAAGAATGGCCCCTAAGGTGAATGAAAGGGACATGATGTTCAGCTTGACGAAGCTCCTCTTCTCCTCCTCGTCATAGACAATGTTGAGGGCATCAAAGACGGCCTTCATACCGGCGTTCGCGCTCCAGAGCGAGAGCACCAGGCCTATGATAAAGCTGAAACCCAAGGTCCCGCCACCTTGCGAGGCAATTCGCGTGACCTGTTCGCGGATAATGTCGAGGGCGCCGCTGGGAAGGACGCCTGACAGGGTGTTGAGGTGATCCTGCAACGACACGGGGTCGGCGAAAAGACCATAGAGCGAGACCAAGGCGGCGATAGCTGGGAAGATGGCGAGAAGAGCATAATAGGTCACGCCGGCGGCAACGGACATCACCCGATCCTTGCCGAATTCCTCATAGGTGCGCCACAAGATGTCTTTCCATCCCTTGGATGGAATTTCAGTGGGCGTGTCCGCGCTGCGCCCGCGGCCCTTCTCATTGGCGGCATGTGGCGGGGCATGCTGTTTCTCTGAAAAACCCGTATCTCTATCCTGAGTTTGACTTGCTCCTCGCTGCTGAGGGCGCCGTGCTGGACTCCCAGCTGTAGCCGGAACGGGCCGGCGTTCCCCGGATGCCACAAGCCTTATGAGGGCCCACCCGAGCACCAC
Source organism: Microvirga soli (assembly GCF_016734765.1). Classification (GTDB taxonomy): domain Bacteria; phylum Pseudomonadota; class Alphaproteobacteria; order Rhizobiales; family Beijerinckiaceae; genus Microvirga; species Microvirga soli. The sequence goes on from NZ_JAERQE010000002.1 coordinate 310,055, forward strand.
AGCCCACATGGTTGTGGCGGCCGAGGAGGTTTGCTGCGTTCCAGGTTGCTGGACAGCCGGATTATTCGCCATAGTCAGACACAGCCTCACTTGTCGGTTGCCAGCCGGAACGGCTTTGGCTCAACCGTAAACCGCGCAAATTAGGCAGCGGTTCCAAATGGTTGTCTCCGTCGCACAGGATAACGTCTGCAAAGTTTCGCACTTGATCCTGCAAGGGTATGTTTCGAACAGGGCTGCACTACAACCCAGGATGAGTCCTTCAACCTTGACTTTAAGGAGCAGCAATGACGCGAGTGGCGCGCTGGGTCACAGGCCTCCTCATTGTCATCGCGGCTCTCCTGGCGATCCGCGCCGAGTTTCCCCGCATCATCCATGAGCCCGGCTTGTGGGATTTTGGATCCTTCGTGGCATCCGGCCGCGCAGCAAGCGAAGGGCTCAATCCGTATGGGATTTACCCGCTGACTCTTCGCGTGGAGTTGCCGGGGTTCGAATCGTGGAATCCTAATCTCAATCCGCCTATCTCGGCGCTTTTGTTCCAGGCCTTCGATGTGGCAGATCCTTATGTGACATATCAGGTCTGGCGCTGGATCTCGGTGGCTATCTATGCGGCGGCGATCCTTCTTCTCGTCAGCCGGGGCAGCAATCGTGTTGAGGCATTGGTCATCGCCATATGGGCTTTTGCGATGGCCGGATTCTGGGACACGCTCTTTCTCGGGCAGATCTATCTGCCGCTGGTTCTCGCAGGCGTTGCAGCGTGGCTACTGCTTGAGCGAGGAGAGGGCTTTTGGGCTGGTCTTCTCATCGGCATCATCGTGGCCATGAAACCGAACTTTCTGGTCTGGCCGGTGCTTCTGCTTCTCTCGGGGCAGCATCGGTCTGCGCTTGCTGCCTTCGTCACGGCCGGCGCCATCAGCTTGATCCCGCTGGTGATCTATGGGCCCGATGTTTACCGCCAATGGTTCGAGCTCGTCGCTGCAGACGGAGGCCGTGCTCTCTTTCTCACGAACGGATCCTTTGCTGGACTTGCCGCGCGGGCCGGCATCCCGTCGTTCGGTCTGGTGATCGGCATTCTTCTCCTGCTGGGGTTGGCGGTCTGGGCTTTGTGGCGACGGCCCGATGTTCTCACGGTCAGCGCCATGGCACTCCTGGCCTCAATTCTTGCTTCGCCGCTCGGCTGGATTCATTACACGCTGTTCCTGCTCCCCGTGGTCGTGATGCATTGGAACCGATTGGCCATGCGGGTCGTCGCCCTGCTGCTCATCATCCCGGTCCCCTTCATCATCGATCAACTGGGAAAGCCGGCTTGGCTTCAGCTGACCATCGGTTCCGTCTATGGCTGGGCACTGGTGCTGTGCCTCGTCATTCTCATCGCTGAGGAGTGGCGTCGCATCAGGCAGGGCGATGGCCGGAAATCGTCCGCGATGCCGTTGCCTGAGCGCCAATACAGGTCAACTGCCTCTTGAGGATGCGATTAGTCAGCCGCCGCTTGAAGGAGATGTCTTCTCCTTGCCCTGTTCGGCTTCCGGTGAGCGGCTGACTGTCTCTGCGGGTTCGCGCCTCATATAGACCTTCCAGTCCTTTGTTTCCTTTTCAAGGTCATAATGGTCCGACAGATAGTCCGCATAGATCTGGCGCAAGCCTTCGGCAGTTGAGAATTCGACGGGCCATTTCGGCTCCATCACAACGTGTACATCCTGGAAGAGCGTCTCGGGAGGAAGGTGGTGGTGCTCGTTGATCGTGCGCCCCCAATGATGCCACGTGCTGTCGCCTCGCGGCGGTGCAAGGCCGAGTCCGGCCGAGAACGGACCCACGAAATCGAGAACGTGGACCCGGCCCGCCTCGGGGCCGAGCGCAGAAAGAGCCCGAGCCCCGTCGCCGAGGCTTTCGAGGTAGCGAGAGAAGGCCGGATAGCTATCCTCGGTCCACAACTGCACGAGCCTGACCCGATCGAATTTGGGCAAAGGTACTGGCTGGCCCTGGCTCGTGCTGGCCAGAGCGGCGTGGAGGCCGAGAGTGGCGGCATGGTGAATGCTGCTCGGCAGAACGAGGGCCAGAAGCAGAAGCTGAGTGCCAGCAGCCAGGGCCGGAGCTTTCCTGTCAATTGGTGCCGGAGCCGTTCGCGCCAGAAGCTCCGCCGCGACGGCCGCTCCGGCTGGGAGGATGACGATGCCTCCGGTCTGGAAGTTCTGCATGATCAGCATGAAGCCGGAGCCGGCGCAGAACCCATAAAACAGGAAATCGCGGAAGCTGCGCGTGCGCCAGAGGGCGAAGGCGGCGAACAGGACGAACAAGGTATAGTCGGCCAAGTTCCTGAAGAACATGGCGACGAGTTCATCCATGGATTTGAAGCTGCCGCTGACACCACCTGCCAGAAGGAGGTCATTGAAGTGGGCTTCCGTTGCATCCCAGACGGTTTCGATCAGCAGACCTCCCGCGAGGACCAAGCCGAATGCCCCCAGTGTCCATCGCCGCTGCTGCGAGTCGAGCAGCATCAGGATGAGAAAGCCCAGTGCCACCAACCCGTAGCTGAGCTTCATATACAGCATGAGCAGGGTCAGCGATGCGGCGCAGAAGGCATCGATCAGGCTTTGAAACGAGCGGCGGTGGGCTGGCCTGAGATACATGATCAGGAGGAGGCCGAGAGCCGCCCAGCCGATCCGGTTGTAGAACATACCGAAGGAGAGACCGGCAATGCTCTCGCCCAGATTGATGGGAACGGCTGCGACCAGGATCAGGAAGATGGAAAGAGGCAGGGCAATGGCAGGTCTCAGTCGCGAACTGACGATGTGGGCTGCGGCCAATGCTATCATCAGAACCAGAAGCGCGATTCCTACCGGCATGGCTGCGCCCAGACGCCCGGAGATCCAGTAGCCCAAGGCCGGCACGTAATAGACGAGGGGGCCGAGGGCCGTGTGGAAGTCACGGTTCGGAACCTGTCCTTCGCTGACGCGATGAACACCATCAAGGAAGATGAAGAGGTCGTTCAGGTAGCGTGTCGTAACCGTCTGGCCCGGAAGAGCGAGCAGCAGGGCACAGATCGTCGCCATAGCAAGAACGAGCGCCGCCACGGATGCCGGGCGTATCTTCGAAACATTCATGGTGACATTCCATCCCCAGCCCCAACACGGGATGGCTTTGCATGTTCCACCGACTGTCCGACGCTGCTGAGCACACGCGCTTCGCGGCGCTTGTACACGGTCCACAGGTCGGTCTGGCGGATGGGATCAAATGCCTCTTGGATATAAGCTCCGTAGAGATTGCGCAGTGGGATGCCGTTGATCCCGGCCTTCGGCACCATCAGCACATCGACGTTTCCAAGTAACCGCTCCGGAGGCAGGTGGTGGGCATCATTGATGTTGCGTCCCCAGTGGAGCCAGGCGTAGTCGCCGCGGGAGGGGGGCAGACCAAGGCCTGCCGTAAAGGGATTGGCGAAATCCAGCACCGACACATTCTCGGGCTTCACGGGAAGTTGGCTAAGGAGCTGCGCGCCTTCGCGGACGCTCATGAGATAGTCGGTCATGAAAGTGCGGTCGCCCGGCACCCAAAGTTTGGTCAGCCTCAGCTCACCGAAGCGAGGCAGCCCGAAAGGCTCGCCCGTCCGTGTGACGGCCGCGACGGAATGCACACCAAGCGCCGCAAAGCAGTGAAGGCTCGTCGGCAGGAGAAAGGCGATCAGCAGAAGCGGAGCCCCCTGGGCCAGGACCCCATGGCTTTCATGGCCGGCAAGACGGCGGGAGCGCAACAGGATCTCCGTCGCGACGGCTGCGCCGGCGAACACAGTGATGATCCCCCAGGGTTGAGAGTTCTGGCTCTGAATGATCAGGCCAGGGCCTGCGCAGATCCCGAAGAACAGCAGATCGCGAAGGCTGCGTGTTCGCCACAGCACGAGGACCGTGAAAATGGCGAGGATCGCGTAATCGGCAAGGTGGCGGAGGAACGCCAATGACAGATCGACGATGCCCCGGGGCCCGCTCACCCGGCCTGCGAGCGCGAGATCCTCAAGATGAGAAAGAGAGGATTGCCAGACAGCCTCGATGAGAAGGGCGGAGACGGCAATCAGGCCGAAAGCCCACAAGACCCAGCGACGCTGGCGAGCGTCGAACAGCATGAAGCCGAGAAAAGCGAGAGCAACCAGACCGTAGGTCACTTTGGTGTAGACCATCGCCAGGGCGAGAACCGCCCCGCAGAGAGCGTCGAGCAGATATTGGCGCCCATGTGGCTTCTCAGGCTGGAGATACATGACGAGAAGCAGGCTGAGGGCCGCCCAACCGATCCGGTTGTAGAACATCGCGAAAGACAGTGATGCGATGCTCTCTCCGAGATTCGTGGGAACGGCGACGATCAGGAGCAGGAACAGGCCATAGGGGATTGCCACCACCGGCTGCAGGCGTGAACCGAGAATGTGGATCATCGGCAGGGCAAGCCCGACAGTCATGGCAGCCATGGCTGCTGGCATCGCGCCGCCCACGCTGCCGGAGATCCAGTATCCGAGAGCCGGGACGTAGAACGACAGCGGGCCCAAGGCCGTATGAAAGTCGCGGTTTGGAACCTGACCCGAGGCAATCCGATGAGCGCCGTCGAGAAAGATGAACAGATCGTTGAGGTACGCGGTCGTGATCGTCTGCCCCGGCAGCGCAAGGAGCAATCCGAATGCTGCTGCCGCAATTAGAAGGGTGCTGGAGACCCAGCGCGTCTGCCGCGCGAGACGAGTCGTCATGAACGACCGTCCTGATTCAATGCGGCCTCAGGAATCGAAGAGGCTCGGCGCCGGTACAACTTCCAATGCTCTGTTTCCTCAGCCGTTTCGAATTGCGCTGCGATATAGGGACCGTAGAGAGCCTGAAGCTGTGGCAGCGGTCCTTCTGCAGCATTCGGACTATCGGCAGGTTTCGGCTCCATCACGAACTGCACATCGGCGAGCAGCGTGTCGGCCGGAATATGGTTCGCGCGCCCGAGAGTGCGTTCCCATTGCAGCCATGGTGTATCGCCTTGCGCCGGAGGAGCGTTGAGCGCCATCGAGAACGCGTTTCCTGTATCGAGCACGAAGATCCGGCCCGGCTTCGGATCGAGCCTTGATAGGGCGTCGAATCCATCGCGTAGAACCTCCTGATAGGCGGAGGCCGTATCGTAGTCGTTCCATGTCCAGAGGTTCGCCACCCGAACCTGCTCCAGGTTCGGGAGCGATATGGCGGAACCTGATCTCAGGCTCGCTGCAACCGTGTGAAGGCTGAGCGCTGCCAAGGAATGGATACTGGTGGGCAGCACGACGGCAAGAAAAAGCAGCTTCGCGCCTGCAGCCGTCGACCAACCGCCCGGATCGATGGTTCCTGCCCGGCGATCCTCTGACCGAAGGATCGTTTCCGCAGCAACAGCCGCCGCGCCGTGAAGCATGATGATGCCCCAGGCCTGGAAGTTCTGATTGATGATCAGAAAGCCTGCTACGGCGCAGAAGGCATAGAACAGAAGATCCCGGATGCTGTGGGTGCGGTATAGGGCCATCCCGGCGAAGAGGCCGAGCAGGACATAGTCGCTGAGGTTCACGAGGACGTGGTCCACGATCTGCCCCCAGGTGCCGCGCAGCCCGCCACCTACATCGAAGGCCATCCGCAGATCTGCCAGATGAGCCAGGGACGATTGCCAGACGAGTTCGATGATCAGCGCGGCAAGGATTGTTAATCCCAAGGCAATGGCGGACCAGCGGCGCTGCCGATGGTCGAAAAGCATGAACAGAAGAAAGGCAAGGGCAACAACACCGTAGCTGAGCTTCGTGTAGAGCATCAGCAGAGTGAGGGCAGTTGCGCAGGCCTTATCAAGGATCGCCTGGCGCCGACTGATGCTCAATGGCTGGAGGTACATGACGAGGAGCACGCCCAGCGCAGCCCAGCCGATCCGGTTGTAAAACTTGGCGAAGGACAGGGCGGTGACGCCCTCGCCGAGATTGATAGGCACCGCCACGATCAGGAGCAGGAATACGCCGTAAGGAATGGCAATGAAAGGATGAAGCCGTGAGCTGAGAACATGTGCCATCGGCAGGGCAATCAGAAGCGTGACCAGGGCCATGGCCGTGGGCATTGCGCCGCCGAGGGTTCCCGAAAGAGCATAGCCGGCAGCCGAAAGGTAATAGGCAAATGGACCCAGAGGGGTATGGAAATCCTGGTTCGGCACCTGGCCTGCGGAAACCCGGTAGGCGCCGTCCAGGATGACGAAGAGGTCATTCAAATAATGGGTCGTGACGGTTTGTCCGGGGAGGGCGAGCAGCAGGGCAAAGAGAACTGCGGCAGCCAGCAGAATCGGACCCACCTTCATGGGGCGCTCAGTCCAGAGCCGCATGGTTTTGACCTCCCTGCGTCGAGGGTTAGAGGCGCAAGCGCTTGAAGAAGCGCTCCGGGATGCTTCCCACCGCCATCATAACGGGGCGCCAGATCGGGCGCACATAGATCACATCGCGGCTGCTCTTCTCGGCTGCCGTGAAGATGGCGCGTCCAACCTCGCTGGGCTCCGCGGTCAGGACGGGAGGCAGCTTCATGCCTGCTGTCATCTGCGTGCGCACGAAACCGGGTTTGATGGTGACCACCCGCAGGCCCTTGGGCGCCAAGCGGTTGCGCAGGCCTGACAGGAACGCCGTAAAGCCCGCCTTGGCAGCGCCATAGAGATAGTTGGAGCCGCGACCGCGATCACCTGCCACGGAACTCACGCCTACGAGAGTACCGGATCCGCGTGCCAGGAAGCGCTCGGCGAAGAAGCCGAGCAGGAGTGCCGGACCCTCAAAATTCGTCCGCAGCACAAGGGATGCGTGGGCAGTATCGGCTTGGCCCTTGGCCTGATCGCCCAGTTCGCCGACAACGCACACCACCGTGTCAGGCAGCGTAGGCAGGCTGGTGGCAAAGCTCTCGAAGTCGCCGGTCTCGAGAATGTCGAGCCGGTGCACCGTCACCTCGGCGCCGGTGCGAGCACGGATGTCGTCAGCGTTGCGACGGGCCTCCTCCTCGTTCCGGGCAGCGAGCTGCACGTGCCATCCGGCCTGAGCGTAGTGCAGAGCCGTGGCGCGCCCGATATCGGAGGTGCCGCCGACGAGAAGAAGGATTTTGGAAGGTTCCATCAGATGCCCAGCCGTACAGACAGACGCGAAGAGACTCTGCCAGTCGCACCGATGGCCCGCCGCAGGTCACGGAAGCGGGACAATCCGGGATAACCAGCCTCGAAGGTTGCAGGCGATTGCCTTGCATCCTTGGCTAGATAGAGCCGACCCCCGGCTTCGACCACCAAACGGTCAAGCTCGTCGAGCAGAGGGAAGACATCGTCGCTGACGGGCAGATCGAGGGTCAGGGTGAAGCCCTCAAGCGGGAACGAGAGGTCGCCGTGGCCCGCGCCAAGCTGCTTGAGTACAGCCAGGAATGACGCGCTGCCGTGCTTGGAGATGCGTTCAAGGATGCCGCCCAGGACCGCTTGAGCCTGCGCCGTGGGGATGACGCACTGATACTGAAGGAAGCCACGCCGCCCATAGATCCGATTCCAGCTGCCGATTCCATCGAGGGGAAAGAAATACGGATTCCAATGAACCAGGAAGGGATAGCCGGATTTCACGGCCCCTGCCCGGAAGTACAACTCGTTGAAGGCGGACACTGATAGACGGTTGAGAGTGAAAGCGGGCAGGTCAAGGGGAACGCCCAGGCGTCCAAGCTTGGAGGCTGGATAGGGCTCAGCCCCCGGCTGAAGGGCATCCAGATCCCGTTGGGTGGCATGCTCGGCCGCAAAGATCAGCGAACGACCGAGCGAAGCGCCACGGGCCAGGCAGTCGATCCAGGCCACCGAATAGGTCGCGTTGCTCGTCGTCTGGAGAGCCTGGATGGCGTCGTCGAGATTGCGGGCGACACTGGTCGTCTGGCGCATCCACCCGGTCTCGATAGGGCGGAGCCGGAAGGTGGCGTCGAGGATGGTTCCTGTGAGCCCCATCCCGCTGATCGTAGCGGACAGAAGTTCGGGATTCTCATTGCGTGAGCACGTGACGACGCCACCGTCCGGCAGAGCCAGGGTCAGGCTCTCCACATGGTCGCCAAACCCGCCGTCCCGGTGATGGTTCTTGCCGTGGACATCCGAGGCGATCATGCCGCCGATGGTGACGAACTTGGTGCCCGGCACAACAGGAGGGAAGAAGCCCTTCGGGACCACGATGCCGAGCAGATCGGAGAGCAGGACCCCGGCTTCCACCTGGATGCGGCCTGTCGCCGGATCGAAAGCCCGAATGCGGTCGAGCCCCCGGGCCATGAGGGTCACGCGTTCTCCGATGGCGGCATCGCCATAGGCCCGCCCGTTGCCGCGGGCCACCAGTCCGGTCCGGGAGGCCATCAGGGAAGGGAGGGCGTTGGGGGACGAGGGGCTGAGGGTCTCTGACGGATGGCGGGGGTAGCGTCCCCAACCGGTGAGTTCCGTCATGCCTGCCGCTCCTTGAACACGAAGGTCCGATCCAGAATGAACTTGGCCGCATAGCCAATCGCAAGTCCGAGCACCGCACCGGTATACTTTGCCAGATCCGTCTGCCAGATCATCCAGAAAGCCACCTCGAAACCCCAGAATACCAAGGTGGTCAGGACGCTGAAGGCACCATAAAGGGTGATCTTCTGGACCTCCTGCCGAGGGCTCCCATAGTCATCGTCGAACACCCACTTCTTGTCGAGCACGTATTTGAGGATGAAGCCGGCGGCCGTGCCCATCAAGATGGACAAAGCCAAGGGGGCTATCGGCGCGATCCCGACGACGATCTCCTGGGTGACCAGGTTGACCAGCGTCGCGATGAAGGCGAACACCACATAGCGGACGAACATCATCGACCCCGCTTTGCCCCTAGGGTCCGCGGGAGGCTTCGGCAGGAGCTCGCGCTCTCCAATCACTGACTTGATAGACATAGCTTAGACGGCAGCCACGATCAGGGCGACAGCGGCTGCCACGGTGAGGAGGCTACCCCGATCCTTGAGTGCGAACACCACAGGATCGTCATCCATGATCCGCCGCCCGGCGAGCATCAGTGCCCGCGCGATCCAGAACATCAGCAACGGGCCCACGAGCCAAAGGAGTTGGGGACGCGAATAGAGCTCATTGACGCTGTCGCTCGAGATGTAGAGGGCCAGAATCGTCACGGCGTTGAAGCCGGCCGCCGCAGCCAGGGCCGCCACGATGTCCAAGTCGCTGTTCTTATAGTCGCGGCTGGTGGGGTCGGGCAAGTTGGCGTCCCGGCGTGCCGCCAGTTCCACGTAGCGCTTGATGAGGGCCAGCGACATGAAGATCATCATGCTGAAGGCAATCAGCCACTCCGACACGGCCACGGATATGGCCACGGCACCACCGACTACTCGGACCGAGTAAAGGCCAGCCAGCGTGATCACGTCGACCACCATCATGCGCTTGAGCACGAAGGAATAGGCGGTGGTCAGGGTAAAATAGCCCAGCAACACGCCTAAGAACGACAGCGAAACAGCAGACCCAACAGCCAAGGCTGCGAGAAAGAGAACAGGTATGGCCATGACGCCATGCATCAGCGGGATGGCGCCGCTCGGCAGCGGGCGCTTGCACTTGCTGCGATGCCCCCGGTCGTCCTGCAGATCAACCAGATCGTTCAGGATGTAGATGCTCGATGCGCAGAGCGAGAAGGCGATGAAGGCCAGAACGGCCTGGGTAACGGCCTCCAGCGTGAACAGGTGAGCCGCCAGGAGCGGGAGGAAGATAAGCGCGTTCTTGGCATATTGATGCACGCGCAGCATCTTGGCCCAGGTTCGCCACGTCGGGCGCGCATGGTTCAGATGCTCCGCCTCGGGGCATTGGCGGGCAAGCCTCTTCCTCACCCCGGCAGGGGTGCGGATGGCAATCGATTGGGCGGCCTTTTCCCAGACGGGCAGGTCGGCAGCGTCGTTTCCGACATAATCGAACCCGCGCTCGCCGAAGGCCTCAACGAGCTGCTGGGCTTTCCTGTGGCCGGCCAGATTCGTGGTCTCGTTGGAAGCGAACCATCCGGTGAAGAGGCCAAGATGATCGGCGATGCTCCTCACCAGACGCTCATGGCTGGCGGACGCAAGATAAACCGGGCGTCCGGCCGCTCTGGCCTGACGGATCAGGGACAGGACCTCAGGATCGTAAGGCAACGTTCCCGGATCGAAATCGACAGGTTCGGACAGGCGGTGCTTCAACGCGGCCTTGCCCCGGGAGAGAGCCATCAGCATGTCGACGATGGATTGCGGCCGACGGCCCAATTCCGAGAAGGCGGTCTCGATCAGCAGGTCGGAGGCAATCAGGGTGCCGTCGAGATCCACCACGAGGGGGCGGGACACCTCCTTGGGAGTCTCGATCTCAAGGGTCGTCCAGTGCGCCTCGTCACTCTCATATCGGCGATCGGGCCGCTCATGGGAGCGAAGGCTGCGGGCTCGATGGGGCAAGGTCTGCGATTTGAGTTCAGATTGCACCAAGAGCCCGTGCTCCCATTTTAAAAAGACATCAAAGAACGTGTGTTTACTGATTCTGCCGCCGTGTAGATGGAGCACCGCTGCTCCATGCCAAGCCATTTTTGCTCCTTCCAGCCAACGATCATCGTCGTCTGGCTGATCCGGACTCGTCATTTATGGCTGTCGGGCAGAACTTGACGGCAAACCAACAAACGCGGCTGTAAAAAGTTTCATGAACGGGTTTGCTTCGTTGCCTTGAAGGGCAGATTCCAAGGAGGGGACAGGGGCTCTGTTGAGGTCGAAAAGCGTTAACCATCACCTTTAACTGCGTGGCAAGGATGTTGGGCCAGTGTTTGTCTCAATCCATGAGGAGGATCTGAGATGAACGAATGGTCAGGGCGCAAATGGGAGCCTGTCACCGAGGAGCGCCTGCTCCGGGCGATCGATGTCCTCGTCGACATAGCCAAAGAGCATGGGCCGGCCTTCGATCCTGTTCTGGAAACGGTGAGGCAAGAGCTGCACGATTTTCGCCGTCAGCACTCAGCCGCTGGGCAGGTTGAGCACGAGGCTGGTGCTCTCCTCCGTAAGGCAGGCTAAAGCCTCCTGCCTGGCGGTCTGCCAAGGCCGCTTCATCACAATGTGCGGGAAGCTCGATCAGGCGACCTCTGGCTCGCGCCGCTGCAGCATCAAATCGGCTGCAACTGCTCCTCGCGGACGAGACGTGCGGGTCCATCATGGGTTCCCCGCACGTGATACTGAAAGCCTGCTTGATCCGCTGGAAGGAGACGGGTGACTTCCCATACGTCGTCAGGGCGCGCAATATCGGTGGTCGTCACCATGTTCAGAAAGGCTTCCACCGTGTTGGTGCTTGCAAGCTTGACCAGATGCACCCGGTCTCCGACTTTGAACTTGTGCGACGTCATGGCGCGATCCCCCGCTCGATAATCACCTGAGCAGTAGGAACTAACATAGGTTAGTTTCGTTCCACGCCTCATGATGAACAGCTATTCACACCGCTCCCCCGTCGTTCTGCTGGTTGAAGATGAGCCGCTTGTGCGCATGGCAGCCGCCGACGATCTGCAGGATGCCGGCTTTCATGTTCTTGAAGCTGCCAATGCCGATGTCGCGCTGGCGGTTCTGGAATCGTGCTCCGACGACGTGCAGGTTCTCTTCACGGATATCGATATGCCTGGCTCCATGAACGGACTGGCTCTTGCCGAGAACGTTCAGCAGCGCTGGCCGCACATCTCGCTCCTGATTTCCTCGGCCTACCATCGTCCCGCTCCCGAGGCGCTTCCTGACGACGGGCGGTTCGTGCCAAAACCCTATTGCAGTGACGATGTCGTCCAACAGATTCAAGAACTCGTCACGAACCATTGAACCCGATCTACTTGTCTCAGACCGATTGCCGAACGGGCGGCTTGACCGTGACGGTGATCGCGAAGCGGCGCGTTCCCCCGGGTTGAATGGAAACAAGCCCGGGCTTGCCTGAAAAATCGCCGGTAAAGTCCTGCGGATCCGCATGGCCCTGCCAAGGCTCGATGCAGATGAAGCCTGCCCCTGGCTTGGTCCAGATCCCTAAATGCGGCATGTCAGGAAAGTCGACGCGCAGCCAAGCACTGCCACGGGCACCGTACTCGACGGAACGACTTTCCAGCTGATCGAACACAAAAGCGTCTGCCTTGAAGAGATCGTCGCCCAGAGCGAGGGTTCGGTTCCGTATGGGGCTAGGATCAGCCTGACGGCTGATAAGGCCATCGACAGGCCGACGGATCGGCGCCGTTTCCTCCTGCTCGAACCGGATTTCATGGTCCTCGCGTGGGGCATCGTAGGGCAGCGGCCACCGAAAGGCCGGGTGGAAGCCGAATGATATGGGCATCGCGGAGGAGCCGGTATTTGTCACCGCAGCTGTGATGCTCAAAGCGGCGCCTTCAACTGCATAGGTCACATCAAGTTGGAAGGGAAAAGGATAGCGTTGAAGCGTTGCCTCGCTGGATCGGAGCCGGAGGCGACATTGGAATGGGTTTTCTTCTTCGACCTCGAAGCGGGACGTGCGAGCAAAGCCATGTCTGGGCAACTCGTACTCCAAGCCATTGATATGGATGCGGTCATCTTTCACACGACCGACAATGGGAAACAGCAGCGGAGATCGCCCGGTCCAGAACGCGGGATCTCCATCCCACAACCAATCACGTCCCTGCTCATCCTGAAGGCGAATGAGCTCGGCACCATCGGCCGATATCTCGGCACGCAGTTGTGGACTGGAGATCGTGACGCTCATTCCTCAGCCTACCCTTTCAGGCCCCTGTCTCGGCACGCAGGCGCGGAGAGACAGATGGGGCTGGAGGCAGGATCGGCAAGGCAGGCGGAAGAATGCAAGAAGAAAGCCCAAACTTCCTTCGAACCATCTTTGTAGCGTGTCCTATGACCTGTTTGCCGACTTGTCAGGCCGTGGTCTGACAAGCATAGACTTCCAGCGGCTCACGAGATCCGGAATCTGTGAGGCCGCCATTGGCTTTGCGTATAGGAAGCCTTGGGCATGGTCGCAGCCCAAGTCGCGCAGGCGTCGGGCCTGACCATGTGTCTCCACTCCCTCGGCCGTGACCTGGAGCTGCAGGCTCTTGCCCAGGCTGATAACCGCCGCGACGATGGCTTCATCATCGGAGTCCTGCTCCAGATCCCGCACGAAGCTTCGGTCGATCTTGATATGATCGACAGGAAATTGCTTGAGATGGGTCAAAGATGCATATCCGGTCCCGAAGTCATCCAGCGCGATCTGGATTCCATGATGCCGGAACTGGGCGAGTGCCGAAGACACATTGTCCGAGTTTCTGCCAAGAAGAACGGTTTCGGTGACTTCCACCTCGAAAGATGAGGCTGGCACCCTCAATCGGTCGAGCGTCCGCAGCAGGTTGTCGACAATAGCTGATTGGCTGAACTCAGCTGGCGACAGATTTAGGGCGACCCGGCCAAGCAAAAGATCCTGATCCAGCCAGCTTCGAACATCTGCAGCAACTTTCGCGATCAGCTGCTTGCCGATCGACGCCGCAATGTCATGGTCTTCGAATACTGCGCCGAAGTAGCCTGGGGTGAGAATGCCCTCTGTTGGATGCTGCCACCGTGCCAGAGCCTCAAGGCCGATGATCTCTCCTGTCGTGAGACAGATCTTAGGTTGATAGAAGGGAACGATCTCATCGTTGGAGATAGCCTCACGTATGTCCCGTCCGAGAGAAACGCGTTGCTCGATGACGTTCCGCATCGCAGGAGAGTAGGTGATGACCCGGTTCCGCCCCTGAGACTTGGCTTGGTACATCGCGATGTCCGCGTCCTTGATGAGCTCGGCCGGATTTCCGTCATGATCGGGATAAGCGGCGATGCCGATGCTCACTCGGCTGATCAGCGTCCTTTTCTGGTAGATGAACGGCTGCCGAAGTTTTTCGGCGATCAGTGAGCCGAGCCTCGTCGCGTTCTCCAGCTTCAAGGGATCGACGACGAGAACGGCAAATTCGTCGCCGCCGATTCGCGCCACGGTATCGCATCCGCGTACCATCGTGGATAGGCGACGGGCCGTTTCCTGCAGCAGAGCATCCCCAGCATCATGACCAAGGGTGTCATTGATGTCCTTGAAGTCGTCCAAGTCAATCAGGAGAAGGCTGACACTTGTGCTGTTCTGCCGGGCGCTATCGAGAGCGCTCTCCAGGCGATGCTGAAACAGGGTGCGATTGGGGAGACCTGTCAGCGCATCATGATTGGCTGAGCGCCAGATTTCCCTCTCCGCCTCCTTCTGCTCACTGATATCGAAGGTGACACCCACGATGCGATCAGGACCAGCCTGCTCGCCACGGGCACGCAGCCATCGCGTTTCTCCGCTGGGCAGGACATAGCGGCATTCGATGGAACTGGCTCCATCTGCCCGGATTTCTCCCAGGAATCCTTCGACCTTCTGATGGTCGTCGGGATGGATGCCCGTCATGAAGGTTCCGTCGGTGCCTGGCCTTATTCCAAGCAGCGCGAGCGAGTTCTCGGAGCGGGTGGTCGCCCCCGACTGCGGGTTGAACTCCCACGCGATCATGTGGGCTGCCTTCAGGGCGAGCTGCAGACGCTCCTCGCTTTTCCTCAGCGCCTGTTCCGACTGTTTGCGCTCGTGAATGTCCATCGCAATGCCGAACCATTGCTCGACATTGCCCTGCTCGTTCTTCAAGGGTTGGCCACGCACGATGAACCAGCGGTACATGCCATCCAAGGCGCGGCGCAAGGGCATCTCGATCTCGAAAGATGCGCCTTCGCCGAGGGCTTCATGCCATCTACCGAGGATCTGCTCCCGATAGAGGGGGGCGATGACCGAGATCCAGCTCCCGGTAAGGCCGTTCTCGGAGCGCAGCCCGGTGTACTCGTACCAGAGCTCGTTGCAATAGGTGAAGTTTCCATCCGGAGCGCTGAACCAGACAATCTGTGGGGTGCTCATCGATGCCGGCATGGCATCCACAAGGGTCCGAAGGCGCATCTCGCTTTTCCGAAGACGCTCTTCCGTTGCGCGAAATTCTGTGATGTCCCGTGAGATGCAAAGGAAGCCCTGTGGGGCACGGTCGCGTCCCGTGATGGGAGTCACGACGACATCCCACCACTTTCGGGTTCCTGTCATCGTCGCGCACGGGCCCTGGAAGCGCCCGATTCCGCCCGATTTGACAGCCTCGACAGCCGTGCTGGCGTCCTCGCCGGCGATGGTGCTCCAGATATCCGTCCAGTGTCGGCCCTCAATCGTGCGGAAATCCTCGACGTCCATGGCGCGCATGCCGCCCTGGCTCATGAAGCGGAGACGTCCCTTCAGGTCGAAAACCTTGATGCAGTCATCAGAACTCGCCAAAAGGCGACGGGTGAACTCTTCGTTTTCCGCTGCTGTCTTGCTCGTGCGTTTCAGCTCGAGCTGACACATGACGGCTTGCGCGAGTGTCGAAAGCGCTTCCCCCTGCTGTTTAGTGAGACCTTCAGGTCGCGCGTCATGATCGAGAACGCAGAGCATCCCGAGAGGCAGGCCATCCTTCGTAATGAGCGGAACTCCCGCGTAGAAGGAGACCTCCGGTTCACCTTCGACACGGATTCTATCCTTGAACCTTGGGTCGAGGCTCAAGTCGGAGACGACGAATAGCCCGGGCTGAAGGATGGCATGGTTGCAGACCGAGTTCTCACGAGGTGTCGCTGCGAATTCCAGTCCGATGCTGGCTTTGAACCACTGCCGATGTTCGTCGAGGAAGGAGATACAGGCGATTGGAGTCTCGCAGATCTGAGCCGCTATCTTTGCAAGGTTGTCGAACTCAATTTCCGGCACTGTATCCAGAATGTCGTGGTTACGGAGCGCAGCAAGGCGTTCGACTTCCCTCCAATGAGGCAGATTGCTGTGACCAGAACACTCTTGCATGTAAAAAACTGCCCGTTGGGGAGCATAGGAGCTTTTCAGGAATGTCGGGCTGCAACCGACTCAGCGGAGCGGCATCATGCCTCGAGCAGGTGCTCGATCCGCTGCAATTCTCTGATCCGGGCCAACCGGTAAAATGGCTGTGCGTCATGCCGGCTCTCAGAGAGAACCTGCCATAGTGCTGATGAGTTCTTGTCTGCAATGATCGAAGAATCTTCAACCGAATGGGGTAGTTGCCGCCTCGCGTAAGGTCAAGAAGCCAAGCCGCGACACCACGCTTTAGAGTTAACAGAGGCTTCATGACAGACTTGCCCAATGTAAAGCCTGTAGGCTCCTGTTCTGTCGGCATGATGATCTGTCGTCAGCAAGTGCCCGGAAGGGCTTTTCTCCGCGAACTGCGGGAGCCATTGGCTATGCAATCCGACTTTGGAAGGCTGCTGTCTTCGCCAGTCGCGTAGGTGGTTCTACGTAGCCGCGAATTTCGCAAATTACGTAGTTACATGAAATCATAACGGCTCCTCCAGAAGGCTTGAGAAGGGAGGCTGAGTTCTGTTGTCTGAAAAATATCAGATTTAACAATCCCTTGAGCTTGTCGCTCGTGCGCTTCTGTCGTGAGCGAGCGGGATAATTTACCTGATAAATCTTTGATTAACGTTGGTTAAGGAGCATTAACCATAAGCTAGTAACATCTCCCTTTATTTACGTATTGTCCGACAAGGGGCCAAAATATAGTTTCTGTCTCAGCCGCTCAGCGATGTTGAACACAGTAAATATAACGCGAGTGGAAAGCATATAAATATAAAACGCACTTAATCACTAAGGCGGGGCAGAAGAAATGTATATCGTCGTCGATGACCGGCAGATGGTTACGTCTGGATATGTTGCAAGCTTCAAGCGTGAAGGCATATCCTCCCTTGGCTTATACGCAGATGAGTTCAGCGACTGGCTTGAGACGGCCTCCGATGCCGATCTGGAAGCCGTACAGGGCTTCGTGCTGGGCACCTTCGAAGAGCGGGTTCACTCCGCCGAAAGCATCCGGCGCTACTCGAAGGCCCCAATCATCGCATTGAGCGATGTCCGCTCTCTCGAGGAGACGCTGGAGCTCTTCACCGCGAAATTTGACGATGTCGTCCGTAAGCCCGTTCATGTTCGGGAAATTCTTGCACGGGCCGAAGCCGTATGGCGCCGGGTGAATGCAAGCGCGGGTAAGAAGGTTCAGGATGAGAGCGACAGGCTCAAGGTTTTCTTCGACGGTCGCGACCCGGAGATCGACGGTCTTCCTCTCTCCCTTCCCCGCCGTGAGCGGCACATCCTTGAGTACTTGGTTCGCAAGAAGGGCCACCGACTGACCAAGAAGCAGATCTTCGATGCGGTCTACGGGATCTATAGCGATGATGTCGAAGACAGCGTTGTCGAGGGGCACATCAGCAAGCTGCGCAAGAAGCTGCGGCAGCGCCTCGGTTATGACCCGATCGATGCCAAGCGGTATATCGGTTACTCCTACGTCGGAATCGCGTCGTAGGTCTTGTCACTGCGATGTCTGGCTGCCGGAACTCGTTTCGGCAGTCAGCCTCGTTTCATGACCGTGCAAAACAAAGCCAATCTTCGAACGGCCTTTGAACCTGCTCCTACCCGCTCAATGATCAGTTGTGGCTAGCTGGCAACGAGCCTGTCCAGCGCAGATCATGCTCATCTCCAAACGAGTCCTTGCTTGTGATGTGCGTGGGTGCAGCATTGTACCATGCTTTGGCGGGCAGCTTCCCCGAATTAGATCATGCTAGGATAGCGGGGAGGTGAGCAGCGGGGAGTGCAACATTGATGCTGCTCTTCCGCGCGATTTTTATTTGAAAATCAGTCGATTCAGCATTCATCTCCTGTCTGCGTTAACTCTATTGCAGGAAACGCCGACCTATTCTTCGTCAACGTCATGGCTGCGACCGCAGAGGCGCAAAGCTCAACAGATCGGCACTTCGTCTCATTGCGGTCGAAGCGTTGATCAGGTCCAGCCGCTCAGCCTTGATGGCTGACAAAGTGATGTAGTGAACGAGGCGCACTGGTGGGGCACAATCATGCGGCTGAGAATTTCGCGGGCTGACGTCTGCATGCTGTCAATGCACAGCAGGCGCTCCCGGAATTCCCAATCCTGAGCCGCTACCTGCCCTTCAGTTCCCACGCGTGAACATGAGGTTCAGCGCTTTATTGCCGGCGTGAAGGCCGCAAACTCCCCATTCTGAAGCGCCAGACGACCGGCGCCGTTCAGTTCACATAGTAAGAGTTGAGACACGGCAATGGACGACCTTCTTCTTGAGTTCCTTACGGAGACCAACGAGCACCTCGAAACGGTCGACGTGGAGATGGTTCGTTTCGAGCAGGATCCGAACAACGAAGCGATCCTCAGCAACATCTTCCGCCTGGTTCATACGATCAAAGGGACCTGCGGCTTCCTTGGTCTGCCCCGGCTCGAAGCACTGGCTCACGCAGCCGAGACCCTCATGGGCAAGTTCCGTGATGGGATGGCGGTGACGACCCCTGCCGTTTCGCTGATCCTCAGCACTCTTGATCGCATCAAAGAAATTCTCGGAGAGCTCGAGCGTCAGGGAGCTGAACCAGAAGGATCCGATGGTGATCTCATCGAGCTGCTGGACAGGATGGCATCGCAGGAGCCGCCTGCTCCTGAAGCAGCTCCGCCGCCGAAAGCTCCACAATCAACAGGCGCGGCGATCCATCAAGTGCTCGAGAGGGAGCTGAAGCCAGGTGAGGTTTCTCTCGACGAATTGGAGCGCGCCTTCCAGGAGGCTCCTGGTCCGGAGAAGTCTACGACCGCCGGCACCCTGACTTATCAAGTTCTTGAACGCCCTTTGAAGCCGGGCGAGGTTTCGCTGGATGATCTTGAGCGCGCGTTCCGCGAGGCTCCAGGGCCGGCTCCTCTCGTGATCGATAAGCCGGTCGAGAAAGTATCAAGCGAGAAGCCTGCGGCTCCCGCCTCACCGCCTGCGATTCAGCAGAAGAAGAATGCTGATTCGCCCGAGACCGGGGAGAGCGGTGAAGGCATCTCCGGAAAGGTTCAGACAATCCGCGTCAACGTGGACACCCTCGAACACCTTATGACCATGGTGTCCGAGCTCGTTCTCACCCGGAATCAGCTGCTCGAGATTGCCCGGCGCAGTTCGGAGGACCATGGATATAAGGTTCCGCTGCAGCGCCTGTCTCAGGTCACCGCCGAGTTGCAGGATGGGGTGATGAAGACCCGGATGCAGCCAATCGGAAATGCTTGGCAGAAGCTTCCGCGTGTTGTGCGCGACCTGTCGAACGAGCTCTCGAAGAAGATCGACCTCGTGATGCAGGGTGCGGACACCGAGCTTGATCGTCAGGTTCTGGAGGTCATCAAGGATCCTCTCACGCACATGGTTCGCAACTCGGCGGATCACGGCATCGAGAATCCGGCTGACCGAAAGGCCGCAGGCAAGTCGGAGAAGGGTACGATCCGCCTCAATGCCTATCACGAAGGCGGATCGATCACGATCGAGATTGCCGACGATGGAAAGGGATTGAACTTCGCCGCCATCAGGAAGAAGGCCGGTGAGCGTGGGATCGCAAGCGACGCCGAACTGGAGCGCATGAGCGATGCTCAGGTAGCAAAGTTCATCTTCCATCCCGGTTTCTCCACGGCCGCAAAGGTCACATCCGTCTCAGGCCGCGGCGTCGGCATGGATGTGGTCAAAACCAACATCGAGCTGATCGGCGGAACAGTCGATATCCGCTCCGAGCAGGGCCGCGGAACGACCTTTACGATCAAGATCCCGCTGACACTGGCCATTGTGGCCGCACTGATCGTCTCCTCCAAGGATCAGCGCTTCGCCATCCCGCAAATCGCGGTCTCGGAGCTCGTCCGGGTATCGCCAACCTCTGAGCATTCCATTGAGCGCATCAACGGAACGCCGATCCTGCGTCTGCGCGATCGTCTGCTGCCAATCGTGCCCCTGTCGAAGGTCATGGGGCTGTCCGGGAATGAGGACGCCAATCACGGCTTCGTGGTGGTGACGCAGGTTGCCCATCAGCGCTTCGGCATCCTCGTCGATGGTGTCTTCCATACCGAGGAAATTGTGGTCAAGCCGATGTCCACGAAGCTGAGGCATATCCAGCTCTTCTCGGGCAACACCATCCTGGGCGACGGCGCCGTCGTGCTGATCATTGATCCCAACGGGCTCGCCCGCATGGTCGGCTCGGAGTCGGATCGTAACGAATTCCAAAGCGATGCAAGTGCCGAGCAGGCGGTTGTTGCAGCAGACGAGATGACCAGCCTGCTGGTCTTCCGCGGCGGGAGCGAGAGCCTGAAGGCTGTGCCGCTTTCCCTGGTGACGCGCCTTGAGGAGATCGAAGCGTCGACGATCGAGTGGTCGAGCGGGCGCCCTGTTGTCCAATATCGCGGACGCCTGATGCCGCTGGTCTCCTGTGACGAAGAACTAACGATCAAGCGTGAGGGGATGCAGTCGCTGCTGGTGTTCTCGGATGGCGACGTATCGATGGGTCTGGCAGTCGCCGAGATCGTCGACATCGTGGAGGACAAGCTGGATATCGAACTTCTCGCCGAGCGCTCCGATCTCGTCGGCTCTGCCGTCGTCAGAGGGCGCACGACCGAGATCGTCAATGTGGCGCACTATCTGCCGATGGTCCTCGAGACATGGTCCCGCAAGGAACGAAAGGGCGGGTCGGAGCGCTCACTGCTCCTCGTCGACAGCTCGACTTTCTTCCGAGATATGCTTGTGCCCGTTCTGAAGGCGTCCGGATATCGCGTTCAGACCGCTTCCACAGCACAAGAGGCAGTCCGCCTGCTCTCCAACGGACTGCATATCGACGTGGTGGTAACGGATCTCGAACTTTCAGGGCATTCCGGCTTCGCCCTGGTTGCTTCGTTGCGGGCTGATCCGCACCACAGCACGACGCCTGTGATCGGCCTGACCGTCAAGCCCGATCCGCAGCAGATTGCCTTGGCAAGAAAGCTGCACATTTCCGAGATCGTCTCGAAAATCGACCGCAGAGGCCTGCTCTCCGCCCTCGCGGAGCTCAATGGAACGCTCGAAGAGGCTGCCTGATCATGAAGCTCGTAGATTCAACCCCTTCGGGGAACGTTAAAGCAGCCTCCAGGCAAATGGAGTTTGTGACGGTCACGGTGGCCGGACAGTTGCTGGGATTGCCGATCAGCCGTGTGCACGACGTTTTTGTTGTGAGCGAGATGACAACCGTTCCTCTCGCGCCAGGAGAGATCGCAGGTCTCTTGAACCTCCGGGGTCGGGTCGTGACAGCTGTGTCACTGCGCCGCCGTCTTGGGTTGGGCGACATCCCTGATGCCGGGCGCCGCATGGCCGTTGGCCTTGAGAACCAAGGCGAGGCCTATGGACTGCTCGTGGATGACGTCGGTGAGGTTCTCAAGCTGAATCCGGATGAGATGCAACCGAACCCGGTTCATATGGATCGCGGCTGGGTGGGGTTGTCACAGGGTGTCCACCAGCTGCGTGACCAATTGCTGATCGTACTCGATGTCGATGCCGTTCTTGCCTTCGAGACGGAGCGGGAGGCTGCCTAAGCCCTGCTCGTTGAATGCATGTGTGTCAGTTTATGTAATCAGAATACAGGAAGTTTGCCGTGAGCCTTGACCTTTCCACCCCAGTTCTCATCGTTGACGATTATCAGACGATGCTGCGCATCATCCGCAACCTGCTGAAGCAGATCGGCTTCAACGACGTCGACGAGGCGAAGGATGGCTCGGAGGCTCTGGGCAAGCTCAAGGAGAAGAAGTACGGGCTGGTGATCTCCGACTGGAACATGGCGCCCATGACCGGCTTCGAGCTGTTGCAGCAGGTGCGCGCCGATGCGGAGCTGGGCAGCCTGCCCTTCATCATGATCACCGCCGAGGCCAAGACCGAGAACGTGGTTGCGGCCAAGCAGGCTGGCGTCAACAACTACATCGTCAAGCCCTTCAATGCGGACACCCTTCGTTCAAAAATCAGCGCTGTCTTTGGTGCATGAGCAGAACGAGAGCGAGATCATGATTCATAGAAAGAGTTATCGCATCGAAGCGAACTTGGGCGTTGTTTCTCAGGACGAGGGAGTTCTGGACCGTCATTCCGAAGTCATGGGCATGCTGGCGGCAATCAAGGAGTCGATCGTTCCTGCAAAGGAGATCTCGAACTCTCTGCTGGAGGAGCATCGCCGTGACATGCAGGAGGCTCTCCGCCTGAAGTCGGAGCTTGATTCGATTTACGAAGCGATCGAACGCACGAAGAGAGAGATCGCCACACTGAAGTATGCCGGTGCTCAGGGAAAAGAGATCACCCGGGTTACGGACGAACTCGGTGCTATCGTCACTGGGACGGAAACAGCGACCAATTCGATCCTGGCAGCGGCGGAAAGGATCGACGATCTTTCCAGCAACCTCTCGTCCAGACTGGTTGGAAGCGATCAGGATATCGCTCGTGAGATCCTCGATCACGTGATCAGTATCTTCGAGGCGTGCAATTTCCAGGATATTACTGGCCAGCGTATCAGCAAGGTCGTCGGTGCGATGAAGTTCGTCGAGGAACGTGTTCATCACATGATGGAAATCTGGGGTGGCATGGAAAGCTTCAAGGATATCGAGACTATCGATGATCCGAAACGTCAGGGGGAGAAGGCGCTTCTGAATGGACCTGCCTTGGCTTACGACAACGGAGTGACGTCTCAGGACGCTATTGATGCGTTGTTCAACTAGCCTGATCAAGCGCAAGTTAGAGTTATAGGTGTTCATGTGCCCAGCCTTTGAAGGCTGGGCATTTCTTTGCGTAGGGGAGGCTTTCTGCAAGGCCTAACTGAGCAAGCTTTGCACCTGCTGCGAGGCAATGAGTGTCATAAGCCTCTTCAAACCCTCTTCCGTTACTGCGAGAACCACGCCGCCGCACACGTCAGACGCACCGCTGAAGCCATAGCTCAGCACATTGCCAGGTCTGAGACCGCCGGTGCCAGCGGAAAGGTAGCCCTGCATGGAACCGGCTCGACCCTTGTAGCCATTCTGGACCTTGAGACCTGTAAATTGTCCTGCAATGGGATGAGGGACGATCCGAAGTCTATCCCGTTTGTGAAAGGCTAGCGCGAGCCGGTTGTTGGCAAGAGCAACTGCAATAGTGTCTTCAAAGTGAAGAAAGGCCTCAAAACTGACAGCGTCTCGTGTTGCTCGGAAATGATCAAAAACGGCAATCGCGTTCATGTCGTCCAGGCACACGAAAATGCGCGAATGAGTATAGCCCGGGCCATGCACGTTCGTGCCTAGCCGAACGGCATGAGCTTTCTCGAGCGACAGCCTTGACTCCATCCAGCCGAAGCCTGCGCCCTGCTCGCGGGCGTCTGGGATTGCCACGTTATGGGCACGAGCTGAGAGCAGATACTGGCGTGCTGGACCGGTCTCCATGCCCGCTGATCCACCCGGATCCGTAATCCACCTTACCCCGCGAGCAGAGTAAACGAAGGAGGTGCAATCATAGTGCCCGCTCTCATGACGCTGCTCGTTGAGTGAAGCGCAGAGATAGCCCCAGTCCGGCTTCTGCACGTAGTTTCGAAAAGCAATGAGACCTGCATGTTCTTCTGTTTGGAGCCTTGTGCCCAAGGGGTACGCCAGCTCCTCTGCGAGTTCCCGATCTGAAAGAAGATATCGTCCATATCCGGAGATGAGGCGTCGAAGCCATGAGGCATGATGGAGGCCGGATGGTGTGTCCCCAAACGGAGCAAGCATACCGACTGGGTCTGTTACCGCCACAAGGGCTTTAAGGCTGCCTTTCAAGCGAACGTTGAGAAGTGAGCTGAGATCCTCGGCATCACGGTGATCCTTGAGGTGCTGCGCCAGGATCAAGCCGATGGAAATCACCTCCAGCCGGTAATGTTGTGATTGCTCTATCGAGGATCCATTCGGCCCGAGGAGATGGTCGAAGCCGTTGCGCAGGTGAGCAAGAGCCACGGATCTCCAGTAGGGGGAGAGATGAAAATTCGGCATCCCTATCGAAGCGCTCAGAAGAGCGCAGGCAATCCGTACCTGCAGAATCGAATGAAGAAAAATATTCTGGCTCAGAATCTCGGAAAGCGCGAAGCCGTGCTGAATGACCTCCTCAGTAAGGGCGCGCAGCTTGTCAATCGGTCTCTTTTTGAGCGAGGCTGCGGCCATGATAAGCCGCAACAGAACTTCCATGCGTACGGCAACCGATGCCGGATAGGCGCTCAGCGCGTCCTTGGGCTGACCCCTTGCATTGGCACGTGACCAAGAGATGGCGAGATCGACAGCCCTAAGCACTCCATTAGCTTCACTGTCGCGAACAAGATTTAGGAGCCAGGACAGGGATTGATATTCCATACGCCAAGCAGGTGACTGATAAGGATCTTCAGTCCAATCCGGCGTTGAGGGCAAGGGCCACGCTTGGAAGCTGCCGAGAGTAAGTTGGTTCTCGACAAGCGTTGTCGGTTGACCTTGCTGAACCGCCTGCAGCTTATCGTGCATGGTCGGTGCCGCTGCCAGTGCCTGATGATCAATAAGACTGTCAATCAGCTCGTTGTCCCGAGTTACAGCCCCGGAAGCTGAGGATTGCTGAAGACGTCTGAAGGCTTCACCTACGATGCTGGAATAATCAGAGCTTCCTTCACTGAGAAGACTTTCCAACAGGAGATCGTCGCTCAAAGACGTCTCAAGTGGTGTCACAAGGCTGATCTCTGCCTGTTCACGCAAGACCTGAAAACCAAGATCGACTGTTGCCGCCTGCTCCGGTGGGATTAGTTCCAGCGTGAACCGCCTCGTTTGCCGATTGATCGGAATGTCGATGTAGGCTCCGATTGCAGGTGAGGTCGCCAGATCGTCCGGAGAGGCGACGATTTCTCCATGCCTGTTGCGAAAGACGACGCGCGCTAGAGCTCCTTCGGCACCTGCATTCCAGTTGATCAGCTGACCCCGAACGAAAAGCACCTTGGCCGCAACGACTCCATAGGTAAGCCATGCCGGTTCAGTCTTCAGCCAAATCCAGGAGCGGCGTGGGTCATTCGGCGTCCGAGAGGGGGGCACATGCTCCAGCTCTGCTTGAGCATCGTCGCTCGTATTCTGGCCGACCTGCTGAAGCGTCGGGTCGATGATCGTGAAGGGATGGGAGTTGCGCCAGCTGCGGAAGGTAACCGAGATATGCTTTGCCGGAGCAGGAATCAGAAACGTGAATTGAACCTTCGCTGCGTGCGTCTGGTCGCTGCTCGGATCATAGTAATCCGGCCCAGCAATGTGACAGTTGTGAGGATCGATTTGAGCCCTGGTCAAACCCGGAACATAGGCGAAATCGATGCTCGACCCATCCTCGGTCAGAAAGTCGATGCCAGCGACTGCGAAATCATGCGCTGCCCGGCTCTTCTCCTCAGGGTGCCAGCAAATCTGGAAGGTCAACTCACACCAGGCATCCTGGGTAAGGTTTTTGAAGTCGAGGGTGGCGCGCGACCATCGGTTCTGATTGGAAACGATGAACTGCCGGATGCCGGGTTCTTCATGAGTTGTCTCGTCGCCGCGTTCCCGGGGCACTGGGAGGATCTGTCTGACATCGGGCATCGAGGCACCAGAGTTCTTGGTTTGAGAGTGGTCGAGAGGAGCCTGCCCTACACGGCTGCTGCCTGACTATTGTCCTGACGCGACTTCCAGGAACAGAGCCATGCGGATCAATTCGGAGAGACTCTTGGCTTCCATCTTTGCCATGACGTTCGAACGGTGGATTTCAACGGTGCGGATGCTGATGTTCAACTCGTGAGCGATCATCTTGTTGGCTTTGCCGGCAACCAAGCCGTCCAGCACCTGCCGCTCCCGCTGCGAAAGGGACTGCAGCCGCGCCTGGGTGCGAAGAAGCTCCTGGTTCCTGCGAACGCTCTTCTCGTCGCAGACCAGTGCAAAGCGTACCACTTCCAGAAAGCGATCTTCTCGGAATGGCTTTTCAAGAAAGTCGATGGCCCCCGTCTTCATGGCTTCCACGGCGAGTGGAATGTCCGCATGACCGGTCATAACGACGACAGGAACATTCAATCCGCGCGCGTTGAGGCGCCGAATGAATTCCAAGCCGTCGATGCCAGGCATTCGCACGTCCGTAACAATGCAGCATCGCCCGGGATCGCTGACCTCGTCGAGAAAGGCTTTGGCGGATTCATACAATCGGACGTTCAAGCCAGCCGACACCAGCAGAAAGGAGAGGGCCTTTCGCACTCCGACGTCATCATCCACCACATACACGATCGGCGTGTTCGACACTGGCCATGTCCTCCTTGTCGACAGTTCTCAGGGTAAAATGAAATGTGGTGCCTTCACCGGGGATCGATTCAGCCCAGATCTTGCCGCCATGGGACTCCACGATCGTCCGACTGATCGAGAGCCCCACGCCCATGCCGCTTCGTTTGGTGGTGGTAAAGGGCTTGAAAAGGTTCTTCAAGACCTCCGGGTCGATCCCAGATCCAGTGTCCTGAACACTGACTTGGACCATGGATTCGGAAGGCAAAGGCAGCGCTTTGATCACCAATTCACGGAGGTCTGCATCCTGCATGGCTTCGACGGCGTTGCGGATCAGGTTGAGCAGAACCTGCTGGATTTGAACACGGTTCACGAAGACCAGCGGGTTTTCGGACGGAAAATCGAATTCGACCTTCACATCTTTTTCCTTCGCCCCGACCAGAGCTAGGGCGCTGGCCTCTTCGACGAGGCGCTGCAGCCCCTCGATTTGGTGCTCGCTCCCTCCTCGGGCCACGAACTCCCGCAATTGCCGGATCACTTCTCCAGCGCGCAGGGCTTCCTCGGCAGCCTCGTTCACGGCATGACGGACAAGGGCTACCTTTTCGCCCTCCACGTTGTTCAGGATGAGGCCGCATCCTTTCAGGTAGCTTGTGATTGCGGTCAGCGGCTGATTGATTTCATGGGCCAGCGTCGAGCCCATTTCTCCCAAGGCCGTGAAGCGGGACATGTAGGCAAGTTCGGATTGCAGTTCCTGCATTCGCGTCTCGGTGCGCTGGCGTTCCGTCAGATCCCGGATGAAGGCCGTGAAGAAGCGCTCTCCCTCCGATTCCATCTCCCCGACCTGAACCTCCATTGGGAAGGTTGAACCATCCTTGCGCTGTGCCACCACTACGCGCCCGCTCCCGATAATCCGGCGCTCCCCTGTCTCGCGATAACGGCGGATATAGCCATCATGTTGCTCGCGATATGGGAGAGGCATCAAAAACTTGACGTTTGTGCCGATTACCTCCTCAGGACGATAGCCGAACATGTTCACGGCTGTTGCGCTGAAGGATCGAATGATGCCGGTCTCGTCGGCCACAACCATGGCGTCGGGAACCGTCGCGAGAATGGACCTGAGATGCGCCTCGTTCGTACGCAGGCGCTCTTCGCTCGAACGCAGGGCGTTCTCGGCCAGCTTGCGCTCCGTGATGTCCTGAACAGTCCCGATCTTGCGAATAGGGCGGCCGTCATCATCGACCAAGGTGCGGCCGATGGCAGTAATCCAGCGTTCTTCACCCGTATCGGCGCGGATGATTCTGAAGCTGCCGCTGTAGGTCAGGTCGATGCCCGGCTGATCATCATAAAAGGCGTTTGCCATCCTCTCACGGTCGTCGGGATGAACGCAGTCGAGAATGAGTTCGCGCGTGATGGTCACATCCGGCGCCAGGCCGAGGATCTGCCGCGCCTCGGGCATCCACTGACGACGGCCGGTGACAAGATCCTGATCCCAAATGCCGAGGGCTGTCGTCTCGATGGCCAGGCGCAGCCTTTCCTCGCTGCTGCGCAGCCTCATCTCCGCCTGGCGTTGGTCATGGATGTCCGTGACAGTGCCCACCCACTCCTGAGCTTCGCCGTCTTCGTTCAGTAGCGGGACCGCCCGAGCAAGCATCCAGCGATATTTGCCGTCGAGGCGGCGGACACGATACTCGAGCATCCCAGGCTCACCCGACATACGGATGGCCTGCCACTGCATGAGAAGCTTTGTCCGGTCGTCCGGATGGACAGTGTTCAAGAAGCCGAAGCCCGTATAGTTCTCGTTGGACTGGCCGCTGAAGCTTTCCCAGCCCCAAACCTTGGTGATCGCTCCATCCGTCGCTGCGCGCCAGACGATGGCAGAACTGGCCTCAATCAGAGCGCGGTATTGCTCTTCGCTTCGGCGCAGCCGTTCAGCAGCAAGCTTCTGCTCATGGATATCCGTGACGGTGCCAATCCATTCCTGAACCACTCCATCGGCATCATGAAGCGGAATGGCTCTCGTCAAGACCCAGCGGTATTCGCCACCGGACGCAAGAACCCGGTACTCATTGGTGCTGGCTTCTTCCGAGGCGAGGGTCTCCAGCCAGGCTGCCGTCACGCGCTCCCGATCCTCGGGGTGCACGGAATCCAGCCAAGCATAATCACTGCTGTTTCCAGAGGGTGTGTAGGAGGGATTATCCCAACTCAGCGATCCGTCGATGATCATCCCACCGGCATCGGCGCGCCACACCATCGCGGAGCTTGCCTCGATGAGAGCCCGATAGCGCTCTTCCTGGGTTTTCAGAGCCGCTTCCGCGGCCATGAAGCGGCTGATGTCACGGGCTGTCAGGACAAAGTAAGAATTGTCGCCTGCTTCGACACTCACTGCATCCAGTGTCAGCCGACATAGGATGTGAATGTTATCTTTTGTTCTGCAGCGAACCTGGTCGGCAGAATGTCCGGAAGCTGCTGCTGCGTTGGGATCCTGGGTTGGCTTTCCGCGGAGCTGAGCATCGGAGGAGTAAAGGAGTGAGAAGTGGCAGTTCACGATTTCATCTGATCGCCAGCCATAAATGCGCTCTGCACCTGAATTACACGATATAATGTTTCCTGAACGATCAAGCGTGATCAGGGCGAAATCCGTCACAGCAGCAAGAACGTGCGCAGGATGCAGACCCGTGTGACCCTCAGGCCCGTCAGTGAGCTCCTTTAACGCAGATGTATGAGTCATAGCCCCCAACCCAAGAGCTGCGTTGCTTGCAGGTTTTTAACGTCTTGGCAAATGATCGCGTCAATCGGCAACATGGATGGGCTCTTGCCGCATCGGTCAGTAATTCGGCGACCAAGTTCTTCATGAGGATAGCTGGCTGAAATGCAACTGATTCGGTTGCGACATGGTATCGCTCGAAATCAATCTATAACTTGGTTTCAGTTCAAAGTTGATGAAATAGAGTTTCGGAAAGCCCATCGCAAAACAGTGGGACGTGTCATGGGTGCGGACTCAAATCCTAAAGACGCGGCCCAGCCTGCGCACTCTACCCTCGGCGATAGCTCCGCTAGACAAGTCAGCCTCGTGCAAGGTTGGAGGCTTAAATCCCTCTTTACCATGTTTGCTCGGAGATTCCTGTGACGGCACCTGTCTATCTGTTCGATTTGGCATCGCGGCAGGCTCAGTGGCTTGCTACCCGCCAGACGACCATTTCCGGCAATGTTGCCAATGCCAATACTCCCGGTTACCGCGCCAGGGACGTCGAGCCCTTCGCGGATGTTCTGGACAAGACGAAGCTGGTCATGGCTGCCACGAACAATGGCCATATCGGAATGTCTCCCTCGCACGCTGAGGCCACGAAGGTGAAGAAGTCCGAGAGCTGGGACACGGTCTACTCGAAGAACTCCGTGAGCCTTGAGCAGGAACTCATCAAAGCTGGCGAAGTCAATCGCCAGCACACCCTGAACACGACCATCGTCAAGTCATTCCACAGAATGCTGCTGACCAGCGTGAGGAGCTCGTCATGATCGATCCTTTGATTGCTTCCGGCAAGCTCTCCAGCGCCGGCCTTGAGGCGCAGTCTGCGCGCCTGCGTGTGGTGTCCGAAAACATCGCCAACGCGAACTCGACCGGGCGGACTCCGGGTTCCGACCCCTACTCGCGCAAAACAATTACCTTCCGCTCCGAGCTCGATCGGGCCTTGGGCGCGGCTTCGGTGTCGGTGAAGGATGTCGGTCAGGATGAGGCTCCGTACCCCGTCGAGTACGACCCGGGCAATCCGGCTGCCGACGAGAACGGTATGGTCAAGAAGCCGAACGTGAACATGCTGATCGAGATGGCCGATATGCGCGAGGCCAATCGTTCTTATCAG
This sequence comes from Microvirga soli, assembly GCF_016734765.1. Lineage (GTDB taxonomy): Bacteria > Pseudomonadota > Alphaproteobacteria > Rhizobiales > Beijerinckiaceae > Microvirga > Microvirga soli. Next base: position 340,016 of record NZ_JAERQE010000002.1, read on the forward strand.
GCCAACCTGCAGATGATGAAGCAGGCGAGAGCCATGATCTCCGCAACAATTGATCTCATGAGAGGCTGATATGATCAGTGCCGTATCCTCCATCTCTTCAATGATTGACAGCCCTGCAGCGGTCTCGGCCGTTCCGGCGTTCGGCACGACAGCGCCGGCTGCAGGAGCTGTCGCAGGCGCCGCTCCAGTGAGCTTCAGCGACATGATGGCTCAAGTGGCGACATCGACTGTCGACACGATGAAGGCGGGCGAGGCTGCATCGATTGCGGGCATCCAGGGAAAAGCCTCGGTGCAGCAGGTGGTTGAGGCAGTAATGTCTGCCGAACAGACACTTCAGACTGCGATTGCTATCCGCGACAAGGTGGTTGCGGCCTATCAGGAAATCGCACGGATGGCGATCTAAGAGGATAAGATTATGAGAGCGCTTGCGATTGCTGCCACGGGAATGAATGCACAGCAGCTGAATGTCGAGGTGATTGCCAACAACATCTCGAACGTCAACACCACCGCCTTCAAGGCTGCGCGGGCGGAGTTCACGGACCTTCTCTATCAGACCGAGCGCTCCCAGGCGATTCCGAACCAGGCGGGCTCGAGCCCTGTGCCAGAGGGGGCCATGCTGGGACTTGGCGTGAAGACGGCGGCCATCCGCAATCTCCACCGGCAGGGTTCGCTGACGAACACCTCAAACCAGTTCGACCTCGCCCTCAATGGACGCGGCTGGTTTCAGGTGAACGCACCGAGTGGAGAGATCGTCTATACCCGTGCGGGGTCATTCAACAAGAATGGCGATGGACAACTCGTCACTCTCGACGGTTACACCCTCAATCCACCTATCATCGTTCCGCCCAATACGCTCGACGTGACGGTCAACGAGTCGGGCGAGATCTTCGCGAAGATCGCCGGTGAGGCTCAGCCTCAGAACTTGGGCCAGCTAACCCTTGCGAACTTCGCCAACGATGCAGGCTTGGAGCCCCTCGGCGGCAACTACTATCGCGAGACGCTGGCCTCGGGCGCACCGGCCGTAGGCATCCCGTCCGATCCCGGCTACGGAAAGATCCACCAGGGCTATCTCGAAGCCTCGAACGTGGATCCTATCAAGGAAATCACGAACTTGATCTCGGCTCAGCGCGCCTTCGAGATGAACTCCAAGGTCATCCAGGCCGCAGACGACATGGCCGGAACCGTCTCAAAGGGCATCCGCTAAAGGCGGTATCTGGGTAATCTCATCATGAAGCACTTCGTCCAGATCGTTCTTGCCGCAACCGTCTTCAGCGTGGGAGCGCTGCATGGCGCTGTTGCGGAGGAGCGTATCCTCCCGGTTCCAGCCGTCACTATCTATGCAGGCGATACGATCCAGGAGTCGATGCTCAAGGACAGAAGCTTTCCGGAGAACTACCGCTACCGCACTGCAGTTGTTGAGTCTCCTCGCGTTCTGACCGGAAAATTGGCCCGTCGCACTCTCCTGCCGGGGGAGCCGATCCCGATGAATGCGGTCGATGATCCCAAACTCGTCACACGCGGCGTACAAGCTCAGATCGTGTTCGAAGAGGGCGGGCTCTCGATCATGGGAACCGGCATCCCCCTGCAGTCCGGCACCATGGGTGAAACGATCCAGGTGAAGAATGTCGACAGCGGGCGGGTCATTACCGGACGCGTACAGGCCGATGGTCGAGTCCGGATTGGAGTCTATTGATGCTCCGCGTCATCCTCTTTCTCTTCGCCGCTCTGTTTATGGGGCAGGCTCAAGCCGCGACGCGCATCAAGGACGTGGCATCGGTTCAGGGCGTCAGGGACAATCAGCTGATCGGCTATGGCCTCGTCATGGGCCTTCAGGGAACCGGCGATACCCTTCGCAACTCCCAGTTCACCGAACAGTCCCTGCAATCCATGCTCGACCGCATGGGCGTCAATGTTCGCGACATCAATTTGCGCACTCGCAATGTCGCAGCCGTCATCATCACGGCCGACCTGCCGCCTTTCGTCGGAACCGGGTCGCGCATCGATGTGACCGTCACGTCCATGGGTGATGCAACCTCGCTGAAAGGCGGAACCCTCATGCTGACTGCCCTCCAGGGCGGCGACGGCCAGGTCTACGCGGTTGCGCAAGGCGCCATCGCAGTGTCTGGCTTTTCCGCGCAGGGGCAGGCCGAGACCCTGACCTCCGGCGTCGCAACGGCCGGACGTATTCCGAACGGTGCACTGATCGAGCGTGAGGTCCGAGGCGGCTTCGATGCGGTCGGCGGCTTGGCCTTCGAACTCAAGAACCCTGACTACAAGACGGCGACGCTGATCACCGATGCGATCAACCAGTATGCCCAGCAGCGTTTCGGCATCCGCGTGGCATCACCCCGCGACTTCCGGACCGTTCTCCTGCAGAAGCCGAAGAACATCGCAGCGACCCGCTTCATCGCCGAACTTGGTGATCTTGAGATCAGGCCCGATACGCCTGCTCGTATCGTCGTCGATCAACGAACCGGGACGGTCGTCATTGGCAAGAATGTGCAGATCTCGACGGTGGCCATCACCCACGGGGCCCTCACAATCCGCGTGACGGAGACACCGGAAGTCTCGCAGCCGGATCCGTTCTCGATGGGCCAGACAGTGGTGGTGCCGCGCACGCAGATCACGGCCGCAGAGGAGCGCGTGCCCCTCGCGATCGTCCGGGGCTCGGACTTGCAGACCCTCGTCAAGGGACTGAACCAGATGGGCCTCAAGCCATCCGATGTCATCGCGATCTTGCAGGCGGTCAAGACCGCAGGGGCTCTTCAAGCGGAGTTGGTGATCCAATGATTTCTCGCATGACGTGCCAGAAGTTGCGGCGAATGGCAGCCTGCAGCTTTATCCTGGGAATCATGACTTCCGGTGGTGCTCAGGCCCAGGAAGCGAATGCGTCACCTAAGAACAGCCAGTATTGCACCAATATCGCCGATGCGGCCTCGGATGCGCGCTTTGCGCTGCAGAAGCAGGCCCTTGCCGATATGGAAAAGGAAATCGAGGGACGCATCAAGGTTCTGGAGGCAAAGCGCGCCGAGTATGAGGAATGGCTCAAGCGTCGCAATGAGGTTCTGGAGAAGGCCGATGAGACGATCGTCATGATCTACTCGCGGATGCGCCCGGACGCGGCTGCTCTCCAGCTCACCAATATGGATGAAGAGATCGCAGCAGCGGTCATCGCCAAGCTCAATCCGCGAGCCGCAAGCGCGGTCCTCAATGAGATGGAGCCCGCCCGAGCCGCCCAGCTTGCCAATGTCATTACCGACGCTCCCAAGCGCGAAAAGAACCCTGTGAGGCAAAATTGAAGCATCTCATTGCCATCATTGGCCTGTGTTTCCTCGCCGCTTGCGCGACGAGGCCGGAGGATCTGGGGCGTGAGCCGGGCATGACGCCAGTCGGCTCGGGGGTCACTGTCGACCGCGAGCCGCTCCCGCACCTTTTCAAAGGCACCGGCCCGTCCGCCGCAAACTCCACCTGGAGCAATGCCAGCGCCGACCTTTTCACCAGCCCAAGGGCCCGGCAGGTGGGCGATATCGTGACAGTCAATATCCAGATTGACGACAAGGCGGAGTTCGATAATGCCAGCGACCGGTCGAGGCGATCCTCGGTGAGCGCCGGCCTCGATTATGCCTTCTCGTTCGAGGGCTGGAACGCGGATGGTACGGCAGATGGCGGCATCAACTCCTCATCCAAGTCGACAGGGCAGGGGACCATCGATCGCTCGGAGAAGCTGCGCCTGTCGGTTGCTGCTGTTGTGAACGAGGTGCTGCCGAACGGCAACGTGGTGATCAGCGGCTCGCAGGAGGTGCGCGTGAATTACGAACTTCGCGTGCTCAACATCGCCGGCATCGTGCGACCCCGCGACATCTCGCCGAAGAACACCATCAGCTACGACAAGATCGCCGAGGCCAGAGTTTCCTATGGTGGACGCGGACGCCTCATGGAAGTCCAGCAGCCCGCCTATGGGCATCAGCTGTTCGATGTTCTGACCCCCTTCTAGCCAGAATACGAGGATTGGAAACATGGCCAAGGCCCTGGAACTTCCGGCTCCAGCCGGCAGCGCACCGGCCCGGGAGGGATCGCTGAGGTGGCTCCTGACGCTCGGCCTACTGACCCTGCTCTCGGCGGCAATCGGAGGCGGATTCGGGCTCGTGATGGTCTCCGGTATCGAGAAGCGGGTCGAGGAGAAGTACAAGGCGCTGCCTGAGAAGACCGAGGTTGCAAGTCCATATGCAGGCAATATCGGGATCAAGAAGCTCGCTCCAGTCGTGACGAATCTCGCCGCTTCGAGCGAGGATTGGGTGAGGGTGGAGGCTTCCATCGTCTACAAGATGGGCGGTGAGCAGAACCCCGACGTGATAGCCAGTGAGATCAGGCAGGATATCTTGGCCTATCTCCGCACTCTGTCGTTGGCACAGATCCAAGGACCGAGCGGCCTCCTGCATCTCAGGGAGGATCTCAATGAGCGCGTCAAATTGCGCTCGAAGGGCGCCATTCAGGAGCTTGTTCTCGAAACCCTTATCGTTCAGTAGGTCGAACGCAGTCTGAGTTTTCAAGCCGCCAGTTCATTTTCCCGAAAGACCATTGCCATGCCTCTCCGTCTCGTCCTCACTGGCGCATTCATTCTGCTGGCGACCAGCGCCAATGCCCAGTTGGCGGATCTTCAGGCTCTGCTTCCTTCGGGAGAAGGCGCTGTCAGCGGGCGCATCATTCAGCTCGTCGTCCTCTTGACCGTGCTGTCCCTCGCGCCGGGTCTTCTGATCATGGTGACGAGCTTCACCCGGTTCGTAGTGGCCTTCTCGTTCCTGCGCTCAGGGCTGGGACTTCAGAGCACGCCGGCCAATGTCTTTCTGATCAGCCTGTCCCTGTTCATGACCTTCTTCGTCATGGGCCCGACCTTCGACAAAGCTTGGAATGAGGGCGTTCGGCCGCTGACAGAGAACCGAATCACCGAGACGGAGGCTTTCACCAGGACGACGGAGCCGTTCCGGGATTTCATGCTGACGCATGTCAGACCGAAGGACCTCCAGATGTTCAGCGATCTGGCGGCGGTTAATTATCCGAAGCCCCAGGAGGGCGAGAAGATTGACCTGCGCATCCTGATTCCTGCCTTCATGATCTCCGAACTGAGGCGCGGATTCGAGATCGGCTTCCTAATCGCCCTCCCGTTCCTTGTGATCGACATGATCGTCGCCACCCTGGTGATGTCCATGGGCATGATGATGATGCCGCCGACCGTTCTGGCCTTGCCATTCAAAATCCTCTTCTTCGTCCTGATCGACGGTTGGAACATCCTCGTGAGCGGCTTGGTGCGCTCCTACTTCTAATTCCTGTCTGACACGACAAGCTCCCCACCAACGAATTGAGCAATCTCCAAGGGGCAGCAACCTTCGCACAAGGTTGGCGACGCAAAAGTAGTCTCGATAACTTCTATCAGTACCGAGATTCCCCATGCCTGGTCGTCAACACGCCGAAAGAATCTGGAGTAGTTTGCTGCTGCTGGGCCCGCGTCGCCTGGCTGCCTTGGCCGCCATCGGCCTTGCTGTCTTCCTGTCTGTTGGTGTCGGAGCCTATTACCTCAGCCGGCCGGCTCAGGAGACGTTGTACACCGGCCTGGACCGCGAAGATGTCGGTCGGATGGGCGCTGTTCTCAAGGATGCGGGTATCCCCTTCGACGTCAGCGCCGACGGAACGGCTCTCCTGGTCAGCTATGGCAATACGGCTGCCGCCAGGATGCTCCTCGCCGAAAAGGGGCTGCCGCACAGCACGAAATCCGGCTACGAACTCTTTAACGATCTCGGTTCACTCGGCTTGACCTCCTTCATGCAGGAGGTCACCAAGGTTCGTGCTCTCGAAGGCGAGCTGGCGCGCACCATCCAGGGAATGAAGGGGATCAAGGCCGCCCGCGTCCATATCGTCCTTCCGGATCGCGGCTCGTTCCGCCGCGAGCAGCAGGCACCTTCCGCCTCCGTGGTCATTCGCACCTCACCGGCCGACGATGCATCATCAGCCCAGGCCATCCGCCACCTGGTCGCCGCTGCCATCCCTGGAATGGCAGTGGACAAGGTGACCGTCATGAACACCGACGGTACCCTCCTCATGTCCGGGGATGATGCCAGCAATGCTTCAACGGGCAAGATGGCCCGGCTTGAGAAGACAGTAGGCTTGGAAATTCAGGACAACGTCCGCCGCACCCTGATGCCCTATCTCGGTACCGGCAACTTCGAAATCAGCGTGGCCGCGCGGCTGAGCACGGATAAGGTCAATACCAGCGAGACGATCTTCAACCCCGAATCGAAAGTCGAGCGTTCGGTTCGTACGGTCAAGGAGACGGAAGTCGCGCAGAACAAGAGCGGGCAGAAGCCGACGACCGTCCAGCAGAATCTGCCGGACGAGAGTGTCCGCGCCGAATCGGGTGACAGCTCGAGCGAAGACAATCAGCGTCGCGAGGAACTGACCAACTACGAAATTTCTTCGAAGACGATCCAGACCATCAGTGACGGCTACCAGATCAAAAATCTCTCGGTCGCCGTGCTGGTGAACAGGTCTCGGATTGCATCCCTGCTGGGCGAGAATGCCACTCCTGCAGAGATGGAGGCCAAGATCGCGGAGATCGAGCAGCTGGTTTCCTCGGCCACCGGCTTCAGCAAGACGCGTGGCGACCAGATCAAGGTCGCGGCTGTGAGCTTCGTCGACGACGGCGGCATGCTGCAGCCGGTTTCGGGGCCGTCGCTGACCGAGATTCTCATGCGCCAGTTCGGCACGGTCGTGAATGCCCTGACCATTCTGGCTCTGTGCGCGATGATGATCTGGTTTGGGCTGCGTCCTGCCGTGAGAATGCTGATGGCGCGCCATCAGGCTGAACTTGAGCTTCAGCGCGAGCAGGCGGCTTCTCTGGCTGCAGCCGAGGCCGAAGAGGCTGAAAATGAGAATGGAAGGCAGGCGCTGCAAGCTGCACTTGAACGGGAGGAGCAGAACCTCATCGAGATGCCCCGTACGCCTCAGCGCAAGCTCGAGCAGATCATTGAGCTCAGCGAAGAGCATGCCGCTGCCGTGCTGAAGCAGTGGCTCGGTCGGGAGGCTGCATGATGGCCGGAGCGATCGCCAGCCTGCTGGAGGATTTCTCGCCAGAGCCCCGCAGCGGATTAATGGGGATTGGCGTTCTGCGCACCGTCAAGGTTGCACCCGAACCCGATCTGGCGCCGCCGCCACCACCGGCGGTGGACCGGCAGGCTGAAATCGTGAAAGCTCTCGAGGCGAAAGTGAGAGCTGAAGAGAGGGAGGTTGCTCGCCAGCAGCTTGAGGATGCGGTTGCGGCCGAAAAGGCACGCTATGAGGAAGAGCTGTCGGCGCAACGGGTGATCTGGGTTGAGCAGCAGACCGGTCCGCTCTCGACGTTGGTCGTAGAAGGCCTCGGCCGGATCGAAGCCATACTTTCCGAAAGAGTAGCCAATATCCTAAGGCCTTTCGTGTCCGAAGCTTTCCGGCAGCGGAGCATCGTCGAGTTCAGGGAAGTGCTCGCAACGCTTCTTCTCGGCGAAAACACTGGGACGATGAAGATCGTAGGTCCTGAGGACCTCTTGCAGACCTTAAAAGAAAATCTCGGCCCTCATGGCGCCGCGATCGATTTCCTTCCTGGCGACCAAATCGAGGTGAGCGTCACCACCTGCGACACGACCGCTCAGACCCAACTGCGAGCTTGGTCGGATCGGCTCGAGCAGGTTTTGAAAGCTGAATCATGATGTCGAAGTCGGATAAGCAGGAAATCGTCATCGTCAGGAGAGGCGGTGACGGCGAGGATGTCGTGAAGGGTGGGGCGTGGAAGATCGCTCACGCAGACTTCATGACCGCAATGATGGCCTTTTTTCTTGTCATGTGGCTTATCAGCCTGACGGATGAGGAGACGCGCAGCGGCGTAGCCAACTATTTCAACCCGGTGCAGCTTGCGGAATCGACCCCAAACAAGAAGGGGCTCGACGACCCGCAGAATGTGCCTCCGGATAACGAGACCGATAATACGAAGGACGGTAAGGAAAAAGGAAGCGGCGAGGGAACAGGTGGGAAGTCCCACCAGTTGCAGAAGCCTCGGTTCAAGGAGGGGGCCCTGTTCCAGGACCCTTATGCTGTGCTCGCCCGAATCGCAGATGAGATCGAGCCAACGCCGCACGATACACTCGGCGCTGACGTCACGCCTGGTGAGAACGACGTGCCTGGGCTGAAGGCCGGCGAGGCTTTCCGCGACCCATTCGATCCGCTCTACTGGCAGGTTGCACCCGTCGAAGAAATGAAGACGGACACCCCGCTGAAGCCAGGCACGGCACCGTCCGCGCCATCCAAAGCCATTATGGATGCAATCGCGTCCTTAAGCGAAAAGCCACAGACAGGTCACAAAACGCAACAGCAGGAACCTGCAGGGAATGTGTCATCCTCTGAGGGACGGGTTGCGCCTCCAGTTGCCCCTGGATCATCCGCAGAACAGAATGCGGCGGAGATAAATGCCGCCGATCAGAAGGCGGCAGAGCTGAAGCGGGAAATCCTCAAGGCCGTTCAGCCGACGAAGGAAGTCACACCTCAACCGCATATTGAGGTCCGCCGGACAGGTGCAGGGACTCTGATCAGCCTCACGGATGATTTCGACTTTACGATGTTCGCGCTTGGCTCCGCAGAACCGCATGCCAAGGTCGTACGCGCCATGGCCGAGATCGCCAAGATCCTGCAGGCGCGTCCGGGGAAGATCGTGATCCGTGGTCACACTGACGCACGACCCTTCAAATCGGCCAATTACGACAACTGGCGTCTGTCCCATGCCAGAGCCCAGATGGCCTTGTACATGCTCGTCCGGGGAGGCTTGGATGAGAAGAGGATCGTTCGTGTCGAGGGATATGCGGACCGGGAGCCGAAGATCCCGTCCGATCCAAATGCCGACCAGAACCGCCGGGTCGAGATTCTTCTGCAGGAGTGATGACGGTGAAATTGCGCCTGCTCTCTGCTCTCGGAATGTTTCTGCTGTTCGTTGCGCATGGCTCTGCGAACGAGAGCGGCCGCCCTGCCGAGACCGCGCCGGAATCTAAGTCTGAGGATGAGGCCCGGCCCTTGGCAGTTCCCAGTCCTCTGCAGATGGTGCGTACCCTGCACCTGATGCAGGATCAGATCGCGATAGGCTCGACGGAGGCTCATATCGGGCAACGGGGCCTGCTGGGTGTTTTGGACATCCGGTTTATGGAACTGGCGCCGGAGGTCTGGCAGAACGGCAAGAACGTTCATGCGGCCGTGTTGTTCGTTCTGAGCGGCGGCAATCCTGGTCTTTTGCGGAAGCTTCTGGAAATGGGATCTTCCGTGGTCACCGAGAATGAAAGGCCTCTCGTCGAAGGAGCTCTCGCCTATGTCGAGGGGCGAGAAGAGGCCGCCTACAACGCCCTCGTGTCCCTGGATCCGCGAACCTTTCCACCGACCATGAGCGCGCAGCTGGCGCTTGTCCAGTCGGCACTCGTTGTACGGAAAGATCCTGCAAAGTCCGATGAGCTGCTCGACTTCGTACGGCTCCAAGCTCCTGGTACGCTTTTCGAAGAAGCCGCGCTACGGCGGCAGGTTTTTGTTGCAAGCCAGACGGGCCACATCGAAAAGTTTCAATCCCTCGCAACAGATTACCTCAGGCGCTTCCGGCACTCGGTCTATGCCGGCAATTTCCGGCAGCGTCTGGCATCGGCCTCGCCGCGCATCGACTTCGGTCAGAACAAATCCCGCTTCGATGGCTTTGTCGCGATGATGCAGGAACTGGAACCCGAGGCAAGGCGCGACCTATACCTTCTTGCCGCCCGCGCATCCGTCGAACAGGGATTTACCAAATCCGCTCGCCTGCTGGCCGACAAAGCCAAGGAACTGGTAGAGGGCGACGCTGTCAGTGCCGCACGCGCAAGGCTTTATCGTGCAGCCTCCATGATCACCTCACCGGAGAGTATCAAAGCTGCGACCGAAGAGCTCCGCCAGCTCGATCGGTCAGCTCTTCCCCCTAGTGACGTGTCCTTGCTGGATTCGGCCATTGCAATGGCCAGTCACATCCAGACGATGCCAGGCGCACCCGCTGCTCAGGTTGAAAAGGCGATGCCCTTGCCTACCAAGGCAGCCGCCGAGAAGACGGCAGACCTGAACATTCAAGCGCAAGGGCTGGAACAGCTTCAGGCCTTATCCAAAGCCCGTGACGCCTTGAGCCGCGTCGACACGTTAATCAAGAACCAGGCTTCCGTAAGTCAATGAACCGTCTCGATCTCATGCCTCAGACACCCTCGCGCCCGATTGAATCCAATCAGACGCTGCGCGGTCCTTCCCCATCCGATGCTCGGCAGGGCGGCAACGGCTCCGGCGAGGGGCTGACAGGGTTCGATACGCTGCTCGAAGGGCTCTCGCGCGAGCAGAGCCGGGAGAATGTGGCCCTGCTTCAGGATGGCAATCTGTTGAACCTGACCGAGCAGGGGGTGGAATCGACATCAAGCGGTCCGACTGAATTGCAGGCTCTGCTCTCGGCCACTGTGCCGGACGGATCCTCTGCGGGAACAACCGCCCCTCCTGCAGGAAGCCAGGTCTACTCCGCTCTTGAGAGCCTTCTACCCCGCATTCTGTCCCAGACCGGTGCCAGCGGCCAGGCCGAACCCGAAATGCACAGAGGTGCTTCTTCGATGCTGCCGTCGCTGACCTCGGACGCAACGGCTGACAGTATCTTGAGCTCTGCCATCGGGCCGAAGCTGTCAGTTTCCGTTCAGAACCAGGAAACCCATTTTCGACCTGTCGTCGAGGGTTTCGACGCAGCACTTCAGGAGACGACATCTGCAGAGTCGACCGAGCTTTCGACCGAAGCTCTTTCAAACGATCTTGGCGTCAAGAAATCCATGGAGGCCGCAACGAAGCAGCCTTCTATCAATCCGCAGCATCGATCAGGCGATGAGCCGGTGATCCATGATGCCGAGCCGGCCAGCCTTCGTCAGAGAGACGAGGAGATAAACCTCGACAGGGTCTCTCTCGGGCGCATGGCTGATCGGGCTGAAGTGCAGAAACAAACTGCACCAGGGCTCCAGAAGGCCGATGGCGGTTCGCTACCAGCCGGAACGCTCCACCAGATGGCCCGAGCGATCCTGGACGATGTGTCTGAGGTGTCTGACCTCCAGCAGCCGTCTTTTCAGGGTGATGGAGTGCACCGCGTTGCCGTGGCCCGCGCCTCAGGAGGCGTTCTCAGGGTTCTCAGCCTTCAACTCAACCCGGTGGAGTTGGGGCTTGTGACAATCAAGATGCGCCTATCCGGCGATAGCTTAGAGATGGAACTGCAGGTGGAGAAACAGGAAACGGCTGAACTCCTCAGAAATGATGCCGAGAAACTCTCCGGCCTGCTGAGAACCTCCGGTTACCGGCCAGACGTGATCAATATTCAGACTGCTGAACCAACCACCCATGACCGCAATTCATTCCAGCGACCGCATTCGGGGGCGCAAGACCAAAGCTTCCAAGGCAATGCAGGCGGCCAGAACCACTCCTCTAAACATCATGGGCGGAACGAGGCGGAAATACGCATTGAGCCGAAGCAGAATCGGGCTGACGGCAGCGGCAGCTCTGGTGGGGTTTACCTCTAGCGCTATTCAGGTGACACCCGCTGTCGCTCAGCCTCAAGCAGGGCTTTGCGAGCGGGAAATGATGCGCGCTTCCGCTTTGTATGGTGTTCCGCTGGGAATGCTCTACTCCGTGGGCCTCACTGAGACAGGAAAGCGAGGCAGCCTGCAGCCCTATGCCATGAACGTTGAAGGCAAAGCGGTCTTCTCCAACAGTGCGACTGAGGCGATCCAAAAGTTCGAGCAGGCGAGCCGATCCGGAGCCAAGCTGGTCGATATGGGGTGCATGCAGATCAACCATCACTTTCATCGCGAAAAGTTCCCCTCCCTAGAGAGCATGCTGAACCCGCGCATGAACGTGGAATATGCCGCCCGCTTTCTCAAGGAACTGAAGGCGCGCCATGAGACGTGGACCATGGCGGTTGCGCGTTATCATGCCGGGCCCAACAACGATCCGGCCCAGAAGCGATATGTCTGTCGCGTCATTGCCAACATGGTCGCAACGGGATTCGGTGCCTGGACCCCTGGCGCGCGATCGTTCTGCGCAGATGCTCCGGGTCTCAATCCCGGGCAGACCGCTTCGGCAGACTAGAATAGTTCCGCAGAGTTTATATTCCCGGCGAGACGTGTAATCTTAACGTGTCATCATCACTTCAGTCTTGGAGCCGCTCAACGTGCCTGAGAGAGCCGCCTCGGCACCTGACAAACGGGCGATAATCTGCCCGCGCGAGAACAGGATGACCTCATTGTCACGGATGCTCCATGCATTGACCGTCCTCAGGGCGTCGCTGGAACAGCTCTGAGTCGAAGCTTTATACAGATCAAGGGATGGGACACTCGAGAGTTGGATGCGGCATGAGAGGGATCCGACGCTGGCCTTCCACGTGCCGGCATAGGAAGATGGGCGTTGAGGTGGCGTGAAGACACCTGGAGCACTGGCCTGGACATCAGCGCTGGTCTCGCGTTGCCCAGGGGCAGGATACTGGGAACCGGGCGCGGGGGGAGGTTCCTGGCCTGGGCCTGCACCAATCGCGGGCCGACCTGGAAGTAGCATAGGCGGCTCCGGCTCCATATGGGCAGCATAGCCTTTCCGGACAGGGTGCAAAGGCGCCTCTACGACATGGATTGGGTCATTGACCTGCTGAACGACAACTTCGCCCATGGAGGGAACGGGCGGCATACCCCAAGGAGCGGAATATGCAGGATAGCCCCTCGGCGTGGAAGCGTGCCCCCATGGGCCTTGGCGATAAGGACCGTCCGTCGGGTTGCACGCCGAGACCGTGCCCGCAACCAAGAATAATGCAACTGTGGAGACTGCTTTACGAGTCATAAGGGAAAGCCGCCAGCGCTCAGCCATCAATGCCGAACAGCGTTGGCAAGGCAGTAGGAGGGTTGGAAGCGCGGAGGCAGAGGCCGCAAGCGTGCGGAGGAGACGATGCGCGCGAAGGAGGATAGATTGAATTCGGACCGCTTGAAGGTTGGGTCGAGCAGAACCCTGCTGATCTTCACACCGATGTAGTAGTCGCCGAAGATGATCTGGAAGAAGACGGTCACCGAATCGTGCACGAACTCCATATCGAGAACGACACAGGATTGATCGCCCCGGACTGTTCTAACATGGGCGACATGGCCGTACGACAGCGTCTCGCCCTTGAAGAACAGTTCCGCCGATGAGGTCAGCATCTCATCCATGTTTCCGTGCAGCTGGTTGTCCGCATAGAACCTGATGATCTCTGAATCCGCGAGGCAGAAATCCGCAATGACATCCTTGATATTGCATGCGAGGACCTCCTCGAAAGCCTGAATATCCAGATGCTCGATTGACGAGGCCACCACGTCCACGGTGCGAAGGCTTCTCATTTCGACCTCGTGAGAATGTAGAACAGGATCTGTGCGACGGCTTTGTAGAAGTCAGGAGGAATCATGCGATCCACCTCAACATGATTGTACATGGATCTTGCCAGAGGCTTGTCTTCGATAACGGGAACGCCGCTCTTCTCGGCGATCTCGCGAATCTTGAGCGCGATAAGGTCCTGCCCCTTGGCAACGACGATCGGTGCGCTTGCCTCGCTGCGCTCGTAGCGCAAGGCAATTGCGTAGTGTGTTGGATTTGCGATGACGAAGGTGGCTTTCGGCACGGCCGCCAACATCCGCTTACGGCTTCGATCCTGAGCCAGGGAGCGCATGCGCGCCTTGACCATGGGATCACCTTCCATCTGCTTGTATTCCTCCTTCACCTCCTGCTTGGTCATCTTCAGGTCACTGTGCCACTTGAATCGGGCCCAGAGCAGGTCGGCGGCGACGAGGACGATTGTGGCGATCGCGATGGCGGAGACGAGACGCATCGCCATGGTCAACATCAGCTCCGGAAGAAGGGACGGATCACTGAACATGGCATTCAAGACCTTATGTTGCTCCGATCTCAGGAGCAGGATGCTGACTATTGTCATCGTTCCGAACTTGAACAACGACTTCAAGAATTCGACGAGGCCCTGCCGGCCGAAGATGCGCTTCCATCCGCCGACGGGGGAGATCCTGTTCCATTGCGGCCTGATCCTCTTCGACACCATGGACGGAACGTTCTGAAGGATGGAAGCCGAGAGGCTGCAGGCGGCCAGGATGACGATAACCGGAAGTAGGCATTGTCCCACCTCGATGGCAACAGCCTGAATCAGGTTTGCCGCGTCGGCACCCGTATCAAGGCGAAAATCCTGCGGCCGGTTGATGAAGAGCGACAGTTTCTCCGTCAGGGTTACAGTATTGCTTCGGACCGCAAAGGTCAGTCCGATGAGAATGCCCAGGATCGAGGCAAACAGAGGCGCCTCCCTGGAGAAAGGAACGTTTCCCTTCTCCAGGGCATCGCGGACCTTCTTGTCGGAAGGTGCTTCTGTTTTACTGTCCTTGTCATCCGTATCAGACATGTGCTGAAGCCTGCCGGTTAGAAGTAGGCTTCATCCTCAGTCTCTGAATTGATGACGATCTCTCCGCGACCGGCCATCTCGAGTGCAAGATCCGTAATGGTCCGGCGCGCCTCTGCGATATCGCGATGCGACGAGGGTTCCTTGCTGTTCAGCTCGTGCTCGATCATGCGGCGCACGCGCGATGAGAGAGCCGACAGGACAACCTTGCGGAACTCGTCGTTCGTTCCCTTGAGCGCGAGAACGACACGATCCGGGGGTACCTGATCGAACAGCGTCGTACGATCCTTCGGAGTAAGCTTGACGATATCGTCGAACGTGAAGAGCAGCCCTCTGAGGATTTCCGCCGATTTGGGGCGAACGGTCGAGAGGTTGGTCAGGACATCTTCCATGTGATCGCGTTCCATCTTGTTGATGATGTCGGCGATCTTGGCGTGGGTGTCAGCACCGGCGTTCTTCGAGAAGTTTGCCATGAAGTCCTCATGGAGCGTCTTCTCGATATTCTTCATGGTCTCGTCCACGATCGGCTTCATGCTGAGCATACGGCGCATGAGGTTGTTCCGAAGCGGCTGAGGAAGCTGTGCCATCACCTTCGCGGCGCAGGAGGGCTTGACCTTGGAGAGGATCAGGGCCGCCGTCTGCGGATGCTCCTTCATCAGGTAGGAAGCGATGGCGCTTTCCGACACCGTCGAGATCCGCTCCCAGATGCTCCTGTTGGCATTGCCGACCACCTCGCTCATGATGCTGGCGATCTGCTCCGGGCTCAAAATTCCGGTCAGCAGCTTCTCGATGTGGGAGGCGCCTCCGATGAGGTCCGCTCCGTCCGTGAAGTTGGATGCGAATTCCTCTACCAACTGCTCGATCTGCGTGGGTGAGACGGGGCCCAGTTGCGCGGCCGACTTGGTGACGAGGCGGATTTCATCTTCGCTGAAATGCTTGAGGACCCTACTGGCAGCAGGTTTCCCCATTGCAAAAAGCAGTGTTGCGACGCGCTCCGGACCTTTGAGGACCTTAGAGCCATTCGCCTTCATGGGAACTGGTGCGACCATGCGGAAAAGCCACTTCAGCCGTTAAGATCGTTGCTCGGAGGACCCACGATCTCGGTCAGCGAGATCCCGAAGCGGGAATTGTCATCTTCGACAACCACCACTTCACCGCGGGCGATGATTCTGCCGTTGACCACGACATCGACAGGCTCGCCGACGCGGTGATCGAGCGGAACGATGGCTCCTCTGCCGAGCTTCATCAGGTTGGCGACAGGCATGGTGGCGGATCCGAGAACCACCTGGATTGTGACCGGAATACGCAGGATGGAATCGAGATTCCTGCCGCCGAGCTTGTCGTCCTGCGAGGAGATGGCACTCTCCTGCTGCCAGATGGCCTTGTCGTGAGACTTGCTTTCGAAGGGATTTGTCATGGGAGTGAACCTTACGAATTAAGAGAATTGGAGCGTGGCTGCGTTTGCCGGCTGGCCTCTCGCGTGAGCGTCTCCAGCTGCGCCGCAACCGCTTTGGCCTCCTCGATGCGCGAACCAAGCAGGGCGAGCGTCTCCTTGCCTTCAGCCCCAAAGCTCATGACCGCCGTCTGAGCGCCTTTGAGGGCATCTCCCGTTCTGTCGAAGATCTGCTGATACTCGGCATGATACCGATCGAGCTTCTTGAGCTTCACGTACATGACCGCAACCATGATGCTGGTCGTGACAAGAGCCAGGAAGAGGATGACGTTAGCGAGGGAGGACATCGTCGAGGAATTCCTTTTCTTGGTCGATGTGCTCGTCGACTTTAAGGACGTAGCTGCCTTCAGACTGGCCGATATTGCACCAGAACAGACCCTGATGATTACCTTCGAGCTTGACCCGGCTGCGGGGCGTTGCCTGCAGCTCGATGACGTCACCCACCTTCAGGTCGGCGATCTCGCCCAGGGAAAGGAAGCGCTCTTCGAGCACCGCTTTGAGCGTTACTTCCGTCTTCTTCACCTCGGTCGCGATCTGCTTCATCCAGCGGGGATCCCGGCCGGATGATTCGCTGGAAACCACGCGGGAGAGCACCTTGCGCATCGGGTTCAGGACCGATTGCGGAATAACGACGAACATCTCGCCGCCGCGGTTGAGTGCCTGGAGCAGGAACTTCGCTGCTACCGCCTGATTGTTCCGGCGCCCGATGACCGCAAAGTCCATGCGGGTTTCGATGCGCTCGAGCTTGAACTTGGTGTCGGCGACCAGTGCGAAGGAGGCTTGCAGGGCCTTGGCAACCTGCTCGAACAGGGTCTGCGCCATCCGCAGCTCGATGGTGGAGAAGCCGCGCGCCTCCTCGACGGGCGCCTCGGATCCGTCGGATCCGAAGAGCACTTCCACCATCGTGTAGATGAAGTCGCGATCGAAACCGATCAGGATGTGGCTGTCCCACTCAGGCGCATGGAAGATGCCGGCGACCGCATTGGCCTCGTACATCTCGAGGATTTCGCTGACTCGCCCGCTCTCGAGGCCGCTGAGCGAGTAGTACATGGGCGAAGCCGCCATGTGGCGCAGATGCTCCGCACAGCTCGTGGTCATGCGGTCGAAGATGACATGCAACATCGGCAGTCGGTCGAGCGAAAGGCCCGCCGAGTCCAGCAGCATATCGCGAATGTCGTTGGCGCTATGTGTCCCGCTCATCGCTTAGGCCGCCTCTTTCAGCTCTTCGGACCGGCCGCCCGTCGTGGTGGCGGCCTCAACCTCGTCGATCGTCGGGCGGTATTCCACCGAGATACCCTTGCGGCCATGCTCGACGGCAATCTGCGGCAGAGCGCCATTCATGTAGGCGATAAGCGCCTGCTTCACGATCACATAGACACGGGTCTGCTTCTCTCGCGTCGCCTTGACCTTGTTGGCCAGGGGCGACAGGAACGCGTAGGAGATAAAGATGCCGACGAATGTTCCCACCAGGGCGGAGGCGATCAGGCCACCCAGGATCGCGGGTGATTGGTCAATGGCGCCGAGAGCCTTCACGATCCCGAGCACGGCAGCCACAATGCCAAGGGCCGGCAGGGCTTCTGAGACGGTGTTGAGAGAATAATACGGCTTCGTCCGATCCCGCTTGAGGGTCGAGATCTCCTCCTCCATGAGCGCTTCGATCTCGTGGGGACGGGCATTGCCGATGATGATCAGGCGGGCATAGTCGCAGATGAAGAGGGTCAGGTCCTTGTCCTTCAGGACGCTCGGAAACGATTTGAAGATCTCCGATTCCTCAGGCTGATCGATATGCCCCTCGACCTCATTGCGCGGCCTGTTCTTCAACTCCCGCATCAAGGCATAGAGGAGGCCCAGGATCGAGAGGTAGTGCTCCCGCTTGGGGACAGCCCCGGTGATTGCCTCACGGGCGGCGCGTCCGGTGTCCTTCACGAGAGCCATAGGATTGGCAATGATGAAGGTGCCGATCGCGATGCCGCAGATGATTACATATTCCCAAGGCTGCCAGATGACGGCCAAATGTCCGCCCATGGCGACATAGCCGCTGACGAGCGAGCCGATGGCAACTGCCAGTCCGATCAAGACGCCCAATGCCTTAGTCCTCTCTCGAAATCCAACCTGTTGACGATGTCCTAACCGCGGAGGCTTGCGCGAAGCTGGAAAAGCGGGAGCAAGCCTCGTGCAAGGCTGCTCGACTACGGATCCTGCATTGATCATCGGGCCTGCAGCTGCCGCACTCGGCACGCCTCACACGCTGCCTGGTGACATCGGCGTCCCGCAGGGGCGCAGGCTGGAGGAGTTCAGATGCAATCTTCGCTTTATGTGTCGCTGTCCGCCCAAGTGGCCATGGAAAAGCGCCTCAGCACGATTGCGAACAATGTTGCCAACATCAACACGGGCGGCTTTCGCGCGGACGAGGTGAAGTTCGAGGAGATCCTGTCTCTGGCGGCAAAGGAGAACGTGTCCTTCGCGTCGTCCGGCCAGAACTTCGTGTCCCGGCGCACGGGACCTGTCATCAAGACCGACAATCCACTCGATGTCGCGATACAGGGAGAGGCCTGGTTCGCCTTCACCGGTCCCAACGGGCCCGTCTACACGCGGGACGGCCGGTTCAAGATGAATGAGAACGGCGATCTGATGACGGTCGAAGGATTTCAGGTCCTCGATGCAGGCGGCGCTCCTATTGCCCTCGACCCGATGGCAGGAACTCCCACGATCGGCCGGGACGGCACGATCTCCCAGGGCGACAACCAGGTTGGAGCCATCGGCCTCTTCAACCTGAGACCTGACGCCAAGCTCACCCGCTATCGAAATTCGGGCGTGATCTCGAGCGTCCCGGGCGACGTGGTTCAGGACTTCAACTCGAACAGCATCCAGCAGGGCTACAGTGAGGGCTCGAACGTCAATCCGGTTCTGGAAATGACCAAGATGATTGCCGTTCAGAGAAGCTTCGAGAGCGCAGCGACGACGATCCAGGAGAGCGAATCGACCCTCATGGATGCGATCAAGACCCTGGGTCCTAGCACCTGATGGCTGCCATGAATGCCCTGCAGTCGCTTGAAGAGTTCGTTCTCACCGAAGGTGGGGCGCGGCGGAAGGTCAGAATCAGCGGCGTCATCAACGAGGTCACGCCGAGCTATTACCGAGTCGCCGGCCTGTCCCAGTTCGTCAAGCTCGGAGACCGGATCGGGTTTGCAGCACAGGACAAAACCGAGATCGGAGAGGTCGTCCGCATTGACAGTGGCGGCGTCACGGTCAAACCCTTCAACGGAAGGATCGAGGCCGGTCTCGGCATGCCGGCGTTCCTTGCCGGGGATATCGGCTTGAGCCCCGATCACAGCTGGCGCGGCAGAGTGATCAACGCCCTCGGTGAACCGCTGGATGGATCAGGGCCGCTCATTCCGGGCGCGACAACGGTTCAGAACGACGCCGAGCCTCCATCGGCCATGCTACGCTCCAGGGTCAAGGAATCGCTCAGGACCGGCGTCAAGGCGATCGACCTGTTCACACCGATCTGCAAGGGGCAGCGCATCGGCATCTTCGCCGGTTCGGGCGTCGGCAAGTCTACGCTTCTGACCATGCTGGCGAAGTGCGACGGCTTCGACACCATCGTCGTCGCTTTAGTCGGAGAGCGCGGTCGTGAGGTGAGAGAGTTCCTGGAGGGGCCGATCCAGGCCAACCTCCACAAGTCCATCATGGTGGTCTCTACCGGCGACGAAAGCCCGATGATGCGCCGCCAAGCGCCGAGGACGGCCGTGGCGCTGGCGGAATATTTTCGCGATTGCGGCGAATCGGTTTTGCTCATTGTCGACTCCGTGACCCGCTATGCCCATGCGGCTCGCGACGTGGCGCTTGCCGCCGGCGAGCCTGCTGTCGCGCGCGGGTATACAC
Organism: Microvirga soli; assembly: GCF_016734765.1. Taxonomy (GTDB): domain Bacteria; phylum Pseudomonadota; class Alphaproteobacteria; order Rhizobiales; family Beijerinckiaceae; genus Microvirga; species Microvirga soli. The sequence continues at coordinate 359,860 of NZ_JAERQE010000002.1, forward strand.
CCAGCGTGTTCAGCGATCTCCCACGTCTTCTCGAGCGCGCCGGGCCGGGAGAGGAGGGCAAGGGAGGGGCGATCACAGGCATCTTCTCGGTGCTGATTGACGGCGACGATCACAATGATCCTGTGGCTGATAACATCCGTGGAACGCTCGACGGGCATATCGTTCTTGATCGCGCCATTGCCGACCAGGGCCGGTACCCGGCCATCAATGTTCTCGGCTCCATCTCACGTTTGGCCGATCACGTATGGTCTCCCGATCAGAAGGAGCTCGTTCGTCGTCTGCGCAGCCTCATCGCGCGATTCGAGGATACGCGCGACCTCCGGCTGATGGGCGGATATCACCCTGGGAACGATCAGGAACTCGATCAGGCCGTGGTGCTCGTCCCAAAGATCTACGAGGCCCTGCGGCAGGATCCGTCGATGCCGGCCAGCCGCGATGCCTTCATGGATCTGGCTCAGATCCTGAGACAATAGCATGAATTCTTCCCCCATCCACAGCATGGCCCAACACAGCTTCGCACAAGCGTCGTGGTGTTTAGTTCAGGCTGAAATCTAGGAGCTATCCATGAGTCTTTATGGCGTTCTTCGTAGCGGCGTCTCTGGCATGAACGCCCAGTCCAACAAGCTGGGGACTGTCGCCGAAAACATCCAGAACTCGAGCACCAATGGATACAAGCGTGCTTCGACGGAGTTCTCGTCGCTTATCCTGCCGTCGAGCGAAGGCAACTACAACTCTGGCTCCGTCACAAGCCGTGTCCGCTACACCATCGCCGATCAGGGGCCAATCGCCTATACGACGTCTCAATCGGATCTTGCGATCTCAGGCAACGGCTTCTTCGTGGTGAGCGACCCAAGTGGGTCCCCCTACCTGACCCGCGCCGGCAACTTCGTTAAAGATGGACGGACAGGCAATCTCGTCAATGCATCGGGCTTCACCCTGATGGGTTATAAGCTCGGGGCGGGCGAAGCTACTCCCTCTTTGAACAGCCTCGACGGCGTCGTGCCCGTGAATATGGCCTCTTTCGCTATGCAGGCCACCGGATCGACAAAGGGAACCTTCAAAGGCAATCTGCCGGATAGTACCATTGCTCTTACCCCCGCGGTCGTCAGCAAGCAATCCTCGCTTCAAGTCTACGACAAGGTCGGCAACCCGATCAAAATCGATATCTCCTTATCGAAGATCAACGACACGCAATGGACCATCAGTGTTGCGAATGGAACGACATCTGACCCGCTGACCCCCATTCCCGCGGCCGGTACGACATCGATGACTCTGACGTTCAATGATGACGGGCAGATCACCGGGCCGTCCGTACTGAATTTTGGCATTCCTGGCGGCGAAGCATTTGCCCTTGATATGAAGGGTATGACGCAGCTGGCCGGCGAGTACAATGTCACCGGCGAGGCCAACGGCAATGCTCCATCCGCTGTGAAGGATGTGGAATTTGCCGCAGATGGCACCGTCTATGCTGTCTATGAGGATGGCACTCGGGTCGGGGCATATCGGATCCCGCTGGCGAACGTGTCGAGCCCGGACAACCTCAGCCCCCGGGCTGGCAACGTCTACGAGACGACGGCGGCTTCCGGCGGCTATCAAGTTGGTTTCCCTGAGATGTCCGGCTTCGGCTCGATCGCTTCAGGAGCCCTGGAAGGATCGAACGTCGATATTGGTACCGAGCTCACGGCGATGATCGAGGCTCAGACCAGCTACACGGCCAATTCGAAGGTCTTCCAGACCGGATCGGAGCTGCTCGACGTTCTGATGAATCTGAAGCGGTAATCTGCATCCTCTTGCCTTAGGGCCATTGATCCATGTCTTTGTCTGTTGCCTACAACACGGCACGTTCATCGCTCCAGGCGTCGCAATCGCAGATGGCGCTTGTGTCGCGCAATACGGCTGGCGCCTCGGACCCAAGCTACTCCCGCAAGATCGGGGCGCTCACCACGACGGGCGGCTTCGCCCGGATCACGGTGCTTCGGGCGAGTGACAGCGCCTTGCTGTCGAAGATGCTGGAGACCACCTCCAGTGCCGCAACCCAGAAGGCCTTGCTCGAAGGGCTGCAAAAGCTCAGCGCCACCATTGGCGACACGGAGCTCGATCAATCGCCGGCGGCTCGCATGGGAGCCCTGAACAGCGCTCTCCAGCAATATGCGAACGCGCCGGACAATCCCAATCTCGCTCAGGCCGTCGTCAAGGCCGCCACGGAGATGGCGACGAGCCTCAACGATGCCACATCCACGGTTCAGGCCGTCCGCCTGGAAGCCGACGGCCAGATCGGGGATTCGGTTGCGCGCATCAACGACCTGCTTCTCAAGTACGAGAAGGCGAACAATCAGGTGATGAGCGGGTCGGCCCTGGGAGCCGACGTGAGCGACGCGATGGATCAGCGCGACAGCCTGATCGCGCAGCTGTCCGAGGAAATCGGCATCACGGTCGTCCCTCGTGCTGGCCATGATGTTGCACTCTACACGGACAGTGGCGTCCCGCTCTTCGACCGGTCTCCGCGGACCGTGACGTTCGCGCGCACGACCGTGTTCGGCCCTGCGGTGTCGGGAGCGGATGTCTTCATTGACGGCATCCGCGTGACGGGCCTGGGCGCGCCGATGCCGCTGAACTCCGGCAACCTTGCTGGGCTGACCCAGCTGCGTGACGATGTCGCCGCAACCTACCAGGGGCAGCTTGACGAGATCGCCCGCACCCTTGTCGAGGCCTTCGCAGAGAAGGATCAGACGGTGCCGCCAGATGTGGACAAGCCTGGTGTCTTCACCTATCCGGCCGGCACAACTGTGCCCGGCTCTCCGGCTCCGATTGGACTCGCTGGAGTGCTGCGGGTGAATGCTGCAGTCAATCCGGCAGAGGGCGGAAAGTTCGAACTGATCCGCGATGGCGGCATCAACGGGGCTAACTACGTCTATAACCGTGCCGATGGCGCAAATGCTTCATTCTCCGGCCGCGTTTCCGGGCTTGTGGATGCCATGTCTGTGAAGCGCCCAATCAATACCGATCTGGGATTCGGCCCTCAGGCGTCGCTTCTCAGCCTCACCTCATCATCGGGGAGTTGGCTTGAGGCGACGCGTCAGAGTGCGCATCAGCGGGTGGAGTATCAGACAACTCTCCTCGGTCACGCATCCGAGGCGCTGTCCAACGCGACGGATGTGAACATGGATGACGAGACCGCGCTCATGCTGCAGTTGGAGAAATCCTATTCCGCTTCGGCCAAGCTGCTCTCCGTTATCGATCAGATGCTCAAGACACTCCTCAGCGTGGTGGGCTAATCCATGAGAACGACTTTTGTCTCGACCCTGGCGCTCTGGAACTCATCCAAAACGTCGCTCGACAAGCTGCAGACAGGCCTTGTGAAGGCAAACAAGGAGCTTGTCACCGGCCGTGAGGCCGATGTGGGCCTGAAGCTCGGCTACAAGACCGGCCAGACTCTGTCCCTGCGCCAGGATCGCGCTGAGATCGACGCCTTGGTCGACAGCAACGCCTCAATCCTGCTCCGGATGAAATCGAGCACGACGGCTCTGGATCAGGTGCGGACCAATGCCGACAAGTTCATGGATGCACTCATCGCGACGCCGCTGAGTTCGTCGAGCCTTTCGACAATCATGTATCAGGCGAAAGCCAATCTCCAAAGCATGACGTCGTCGATGAACAGCACCGTAGGCGGCCAGTACATCTTCGGCGGCATCAACTCGCAGGAGAAGCCGCTCAACGACTACTCGGGCGGAACGCCTGCCCTGCGCCCGGATGTCAGCATTCCTGTATCGGGTTTGTCGACTACTGATGTTATCACGTTCAATGTGGGTGGTGCCCTGGATCAAATCTTCACTGTCACCGGAGAGACCACCGTCGACGATCTCGTCGCGTCCATCAACGCAGCGGTCACGGCAACCACCCTCAGCGGTGTGGAGGCATCCCGCGACCCCGTGACTGGAAACCTCGTGCTGAAATCGACCGATCTGACAGGCAAGACCGATGTGACCGGCTCCTTCACGGATATGGACGGGACCGGGATCCCAGTCGAGGGATCCGTCACGCGAAGCCCTCAAGCCGCGGTTGCCTCAGCCTTCATGTCGACGTTCGGTTTCGGGGTGAATGATGCTGCCGTATCGACGATCACACCCGGCGACATGAAAGCCTTTCTGGACGGGCCTTTTGCGGCGCTTTTCGAAGGCACCAACTGGCAGGACTGGTCGAATGCATCGGGCCAGAACATCCAGAGCAAGATCTCCGCGACGGAAAAGGTGGAGGCATCGACCAACGCCAACGACCGTGGGATCCAGAAGATGGCCATGGCCTACACGATGATCTCAGAACTCGGTCTCGATCGTCTCGGTGAGAGTACCAGGGAAGCCCTCGTCAACAAAGCGATTGCGACCTTCTCCGAGGCCACTACCGGCGTGACCATCATGCAATCGAAGCTTGGAGCCGTTCAGGAGAAGGTCGAGGAGGCTGATGAGCGGATGAGCCTGCAGAAGGATATTCTCGACGCGAAGATCATCCATCTGGAGGCGGTCGACCCGGCCGAGGCGAAGATCAGGGTTGATCGGCTGATGACGCAAATCCAGACGTCCTACTCCCTGACGGCACAACTCAGGACCATGAGCCTGATCAACTATTTGTAATGGGTGGAGTGAAGTATGTACCGTTTTTCCTACGCCGAAGTCATTGAGGACTCCTCCAGAGATTGCCGCGACCGCGAATACCAGCTTTTCGACCAGGCCATTACCATGATGAAGGCGGCCAAAGGCAAGCCGTCACAGTCCCAGGAAATGCTTGAGACCATCGTCTTCGTTCAGCGTCTCTGGACCTACCTGATCAAGGATATCGGACATCCCGATAATGGGCTCCCGGACAAACTGAAGGGGCAGCTCATCTCCATCGGCCTTTGGGTCATGCGCGAGTCCGATCGCGTAGTCCGAGGCGAACACAACAATCTTGAAGCTCTGATTGATATCAATTCTATGATCCAGGAAGGCCTGAAATGAAAGCGAAGATGCGGTTTTCCCTCAAGGCGGGCGAGCGGATTTTCATCAATGGCGCGGTGCTGACGGTGAGCCAGAAGGTCACCTTAAGTCTTCTGAACGAAGCGCGCTTCCTCCTGGAGAGCCACGTGCTTCAGGTCACGGAGGCAACCACGCCGATGCGTCAGCTCTACTTCGTTGCGCAGTCCATCCTGATCAACCCTCAGGAAGCCGACAAGGTGATGGGCGCCTTCCGCAAGCTGTATGCCTCGATCCTTCTGACCGCTGCAGATGAGCCCACGAAGGAGGCCCTTAGCAGGACCGGTGATCTGGTCGAAGCGGGCCGGATCTTCGAGGCTCTCAAGCTCATCAGAACTCTGTTCGAGCCGGAGGAGCGCTCCGTCGCCCCAGTCACTGCAGCCGTTCAGGCCGCCTAACCGGGAATATTGTGATGAATGTGACCTCTGTATCATCGTCTATCGCAAACCGGTCGAGTGCGACCGGCCAGGCGACCGCCACGGCGACCTATGACAACTTCCTGAAGCTCCTGATGGCCCAGATGAAAAATCAGGACCCCACGGAACCCATGAAGTCCACCGAGTATATGGCTCAGCTCGCAACCTTCTCCCAGGTCGAGCAGACCGTGCAGAGCAATGCCAAGCTCGATGCGCTGCTCGCATCATCGGCTCTGGACCAAGCCGGCAGTGTGATCGGCCGGACTGTGACGACGGCAGACGGCAAGACCTCCGGCAAGGTGGAATCGGTGTTCATCACCAACGAGGGCGCCGTCGCCAAGCTGACCGGTGGCGCCAACGTTCTGCTCGGCCCAGGTATCGTGGTGAGCTGACATGAACGAAGTCGACGCCCTGGAACTGGTCCGCGCCGCGATCTGGACCGTCATCATCGGAGCAGGTCCTGCCGTGGCCGCCGCCATGGTGATCGGCATCGTTATCGCCCTCGTCCAGGCGTTGACCCAGATCCAGGAGGTCACCCTTACGTTCATCCCGAAAATCATCGCGATTCTGGTCGTCACGCTGATAACGGGTTCCTTCGTCGGCTCCCAGATCTTCGCCTTCACAGAACTTGTCTACGGCCGGATTGTAACAGGGTTCTAAGAGCCGAGGCCCTTTTGCTCATCGGGAACAGCGGCATTCTCCTGCTCCCGATGGCTTGCGACCTCCGCGCAAGCTTCGTGGTGCATCTGTCAGGCTCAACGTTCAATCGGTGAGCTGACAGGCACATGGAAGCAGTTCAAACTACAGCGCTGAGCCGCGGCAGGGATGTGGCCTTCGCCGGCGGCGTGATCGCCATTCTCGCCATTCTCTTCCTGCCGATTCCTCCTCTGCTGATCGACATGGGCCTTGCCCTCTCGGTCGCCATGTCGGTCCTGATCCTGATGGTGGCTCTCTGGATTCAGAAGCCGCTGGAATTCTCGGCCTTTCCGACGGTCCTCCTCATCGTGACCCTGTTGCGGCTTGCCCTCAGCATCGCGTCGACCCGCCTGATCCTCTCCGACGGCCATAAGGGCATCGATGCGGCCGGGCATGTGATCAGCGGCTTCTCCCAATTCGTGATGAGCGGCGACTTCGTCATCGGTATCGTCGTCTTCATCATTCTCATCACCGTCAACTTCCTGGTCATCACCAAGGGCGCTACCCGAATCGCGGAGGTCGGCGCCCGCTTCACCCTCGATGCCATTCCCGGCAAGCAGATGGCCATTGACGCGGATCTGTCCGCAGGCCTGATCGACGAGAAGGAAGCCCAGAAGCGGCGGCGGGAACTCGAGGAGGAAAGCGCCTTCTTCGGCTCCATGGACGGTGCCTCCAAGTTCGTCCGCGGCGAGGCCATCGCAAGCCTGATCACGATTGCGGTCAACATCTTCGGCGGGATCATCATCGGTGTCACCCGGCATGGCATGCCGTTGTCGAAAGCTGCAGACGTCTTCACGCAGCTCTCCGTGGGTGACGGCCTCGTCAGCCAGATCCCGGCCTTGGTGGTCTCCCTCGCGGCCGGCCTTCTCGTCTCGAAGGGCGGCACGCGCGGGCAGGCGCAGGAGGCGGTTCTCGATCAGCTGGGAGCCTATCCGCGGGCCTTGATGGTGTCCGCTGCCCTGATGTTCGTATTCGCCATCATGCCTGGCCTTCCCATGATCCCCTTCCTGGCGCTGGGCGGCTGCATGGGCTTCATCGCCTATTCGATCCCGAGGCAGAGAGCCGACCTGGAAGCCAAGGCTAAGGTCAAGGTCGCCGAGGAGCAGCAGAAGAATCTTCTGGAGTCGCGGGATTCGGTGAAGGAGTCCCTGAAGCTGGCAGAAATCGAGGTATGCCTCGGCAAGCATCTCGCGTCCTACCTCGCAAGCTCACATGGGGATCTTGCGCACCGCGTCAGCAAGATGCGCAAGAAGTTCGCCCAGGATTACGGCTTCGTTCTTCCGGATGTGAAGCTCTCCGACAGCCTGATGATTCCGCCCAAAAGCTATCAGATCAAGATCCACGGAACCGTAGTGGCGACGCAGGAGATCCGGCCGGGCGATCTTCTCGTCGTGCTCGGTGACGGCCCGATGCCGGACGTTCCGGGCGACGAGGTCCGCGAACCTGCCTTTGGAATGAAGGCCCTGTGGATCTCCGACGTCTATGTCAGCGAGATCAAGCGGCAGGGCTTCACGGCAGTCGACGGCGGTTCGGTCCTGCTCACGCATCTGAGCGAGGTGATCCGCAACAACCTGCCGCAGCTTCTCTCCTACAAGGACGTTCGCAATCTCCTGGATGGCCTCGACACGGAGTATAAGCGGCTGCTCGATGATATTTGCCCATCGCAGATCTCCTATTCAGGTCTCCAGGCCGTGCTGAAGCTCCTGCTGGCGGAGCGGGTCTCGATCCGGAACCTGAGCCTCATTCTCGAGGCGATTGCCGAGATTGCCCCGCATGCGCGCAGGGCCGAGCAGCTGGTCGAGCATGTTCGGGTGCGCATTGCACAGCAGATCTGCGGCGATCTCGCGGATGGAGGCGCCCTCAACGTGCTGCGTCTGGGCAACAAGTGGGACATCGCCTTCCATCAGAGCCTCAAGCGGGATGCCAAGGGGGACGTGGTCGAGTTCGATATCGACCCACGCCTCGTGGAGCAGTTCGGCGGCGAGGCCTCCGACGCGATCAAGACCCGGATGGGACAGGTCCAGAACTTCGCCATCGTGACTGCGCCGGACGCGCGCCCCTATGTGCGGATGATCATCGAGCGCATGTTCTCGTCGCTGCCCGTGCTATCCCACCTGGAAATTGCGCGCGGCGTGGAGGTCAATTCCCTTGGGACGATCTCGTGACCCAAGCCTCCTCCGAGATTTTGCTCGGGATCTTCCTGATCTTCTGCCGGGTTGGCGGCTGTCTGCTCATTGCCCCTGGCTTCTCAAGCTTCCGCATCCCAATGCAGGTTCGCCTGTTCATTGCCCTGACGACAAGTCTCGCCCTGGCTCCCGTCCTGCTGACGAGGATCAACAATGGCGTGACCGACCTCGCGCCCGCCACGATGCTCGTCTCGATTGGGTCCGAACTGCTGACTGGCCTTCTGATCGGGTTGCTGGGACGGGTCTACTTTCTGGCCTTGCAGACCATGCTGAGTGCCGTCGCCATGGCGCTAAGCCTCGGCGGCATGCCCGGAACGCCTATCGATGAGGCTGAGCCTCTTCCGCCGATCAGTTCCTTCATCATGATGGCGGCAACGGCGATCCTGTTCTTTTCCGACCTGCATTGGGAACTCTATCGCGGCATCGTAGAATCCTATACGCGGCTGCCGATGGGCGTGGGTTTCGGAACACGTTTGTCTCTGAACCAACTGGTGGACCAGATCACCGCGGCCTTCGTTCTGGCCCTCAGGATCAGCAGTCCGTTCATTCTCTACTCTGTCATCGTCAACCTGGCAGTGGGACTTACCAACAAGCTGACACCGCAGATCCCGGTTTACTTCCTGGCAACACCCTTCATCATGCTCGGCGGCCTCTTCATCATGTACTTTGCCGTTCAGGATTACGTTCTCCTCTTCATCGATGCCTTATCCGTCTGGCTTAAAAACGGATAACCGGCATGAAACAACGCATCAAGAAAATGAACCGCATTCTGAAGGTTCAGGAGCGTCTCAAGCAGGAGGCCGAGCTGAAAGTCTCTCTTCTTGAAAAGGAGGCCGCAGAGCTGAGAACGGCGCAGGAGGCGATCATTCACTCGATGAACGACCATGATACGCTCCATGGCCTGTTCGTGGATGTGGCCGCCAAGCGATTGCAGGCTCTTTCGACTCAGGAAGGCCATGTCGAAAAGGCGAAGGTCGCCCAGAAGGCCGTCGCTCTCGATAAAGCCATGCAGGCGAAGCGGACGGAGAAGATGCTGACGAACCTCAAAGGTCAGGATCGGCGTGAAACGGAGAAGAAGGATCTCGCTTCGATCCTTGAGACGCTTGCAAAGGGCAGCCGCGCAAGCTTCCCGTAAGCTAGCCGTTGTAGAAAAAGCCGAACGCAAGAACCGAGAGTGACGCGATGGCGATCAGCCCGCCCTCAGATATTATCAACGACGTTGCCAGAGCGGCCGACCCGGCTCGCCTCCAAGCTGCGTCGCGCAAGCTCACGGAGGGGGCTTCGCCTGCGGAAGGCGCGAGCTTCGACGACGCCATCAAGGAGGCCGCGGACAAGCCTCTCATGATGCCAGGCGCCGACATCTATTCCCTGCGTAACTCGCTGCGCAATGATGCCGAGACTGCAAACGCCGAGAAGGTGCGCAAGGCCCATCAGGATTTCGAGGCTTACATTCTGCAAACCTTCGTCGAGTCGATGCTGCCTAAGGATGCCGAGAACACCTACGGCAAGGGCAATGCGGGCTCGATCTGGAAGTCCATGCTGGCCGAGCAGATCGGCGGCCAGTTGTCGAAGGCTGGCGGTATCGGGATCGCGGAGAGGCTTCTCAACGCTCGAAAGCATGGTTCGTCCGCTGCCGCCCCACAGGGAGCGGCCCAATCGATGAATACCCTGCTCGGCAAGGTGTAGAGCTGGTCGCCAGAAATCATTCGAACAGAGGAATATGCCCATGCTGATGAAATCGCTGGACCGGCTTGAAGAGACGCTCGACATGGAAACGTCGGCGCTCATGGCGCGGGACCTCTCCAATCTGGATGAGTTCAACCGCCGCAAGAGCCAATGCCTTCTTGAGATCAGCCGCATCGTTCGGACGGCTGAGATCAGCGCCCTAGATCCTAAAGCGACGAAGCGCCTACAGAACCTGCAGGGCAAGATCGAGCAGAACCAGGATATTCTCCGGCGTCACATGCATGCCGTTCAGGAGGTCGCAAGCATCATCTCGAACGCAATCCAGAAAGCCGAGTCCGACAGCACCTATTCGGCTCATGTGGCCAAGACAGGGTACGGCGCATGATCAAGAACGTGATGGCGGGTTTCTGGGTCTGCGCCGTCACGCTGGCCTCGTGCTATGCGGCGGTGACTTGGACCGTCGGAAAGGCGCCTGTCGAGGACAAGGGAAGCTATGAAGGCCTGCAGTACAAGAAGCTGCCGCCAATGAACATTCCGGTCATCGCCGAGGGAGCCGTCCAGGGATACGTGATCGCCAACCTCGTCTTCACGGCCGATGCCAAGACATTGCGGGAGATTTCGATCCCTCCGGAAGCCTTCATTCAGGATGAGGTCTTCCGGCATGTCTATGCCGATGAGACCCTCGATTTCAAGAAGCTGTCCCGCTACAATGTCAATGGGATGATCAGCAACGTTCGAGAGAAAATCAACAAACGTCTGGGTGCCGAGATCGTCAAGGAAATCCTTGTCGAAAATTTCAACTTCGTCGACAAGTCTGCCATTCGCTCCTAGCGGTAGGCGCTCCACCAGGAGCCGAACTGCACGGGAACAGGAAATTTTTTCAAATGAATTATTGCTTGATCATTGATGACTCCCGGGTCATCCGGAAGGTCTCCCGCGAAGTTGCTGAAGGGTTGTCCTTCCGCGTTGCTGAGGCGGAGAACGGTGAGGTGGGCCTCCAGGCGTGCCAGGCAGAGATGCCGGATGTGATCCTCCTGGACTGGAACATGCCCGTCATGGACGGATACAGCTTCCTCAAGCATCTGCGTGCGACGCCGGAGGGTCAGGCCCCGAAGGTCGTGTTCTGCACGACAGAGAACGATATCGATCGTATCACGCGGGCTTTGGATGCAGGCGCGGACGAGTACATCATGAAGCCGTTCGACAGGGATATTCTTGCCGCCAAGTTCCAGGAACTTGGTGTTCTCCCCGCCTCCCATTCAGCGTGACATCATGTCGATAGCTCCTGTCATTCAGCCTGGTCCTGCTCAGAACAGGGCCACCCGCGTCATGATCGTTGACGACAGCGCTGTCATCCGCGGGATGATCGCCCGCTGGCTCACCGAGGCTGGAGGCTTCGAGATCGTCGCCACGGCATCCAACGGACGCATGGCGGTGGACGCCGCCGAGCGCTCCAAGCCCGAGATCATCCTCCTCGATATCGAGATGCCGGAGGTCGACGGCCTCGCGGCTCTTCCGATGATCCTCAAGGTGCATCCGGCGAGCAAGGTCATTGTCATATCGACCCTGACACTGAGGAATGCGGAAATCTCGCTGAAGTGCCTCTCTCTGGGGGCGGTCGATTACCTGGCGAAGCCGGAAAGCGCCCGCGCGGCAGGTGCGGCGGCCGACTTCCAGCGTGATCTCATTGCGAAGCTGCGCGCCCTTGGCGAGGCGAAGGGCCGTCAGGCGAGAACGCTGTCACCGGCCTTCCCGATCCTCTCGACGGCACCCGCTCTGCCTGGTGCGAAGCCCGGTACGGTGAGGCCGCAATGCCTGCTGATCGGATCGTCCACCGGCGGTCCTCGTGCGGTCGAACGGGTTCTGCTCGATCTTAAGCCTGCCCTTTCGGGCATTCCGGTGCTGATCGTGCAGCATATGCCGGCCATGTTCACGGCGGTCTTTGCCGAGCACCTGCAATCCTTCCTCTCCGTTCCGGCCCGTGAGGCCAGGGATGGTGATGCCGTTACTCCCGGCACCATCCTCGTCGCTCCCGGCGGGCGTCACATGGGTGTGGTCTCGTCCGGCGGAAAAGCGGTCATCCGGCTGAACGACGGGCCGGCTGAGAATTTCTGCCGCCCCGCGGTCGACGTCCTCTTCAGGGAAGCCGCCGGCGTGTTCGGGGCCTCCGCCATTGCGGCCGTGCTCACGGGCATGGGGTCTGATGGAACGCACGGAGCGCGCCATCTCATCAAGGCAGGCGCCACAGTAATTGCGCAGAACGAAGCCACGAGCATCGTCTGGGGAATGCCGGGAAGCATCGTCAAGGCCGGCTTGGCCCATGAGATCCTTCCCCTGGAATCCATCGGCCGCTCTCTGAAGGGCCACATCACCGGATCCGCAAAATGACCGAGGCCGAATTCGACGCTCTGCGCGCCTTTCTCAAAACCCGCTCGGGCCTGGCGCTGTCTCCGGACAAGCGATACCTGGTGGAGAGCCGTCTCTCGTCGGTCTGCACGCGCTTCAAGATCGACAGCCTGTCGCACCTGGTGCGTGAGATCAGGGCAGGGCGGTCGGTTGCCCTGGAGAAGGCAACCGTCGAGGCGATGACCACGAACGAAACCTTCTTCTTCCGGGACAAGGGGCCGTTCGATCTCTTCCAGGACGTCCTGCTGCCGAAATACCTGAAGGAGCGCGCCTCGACCCGCAGGCTCCGGATCTGGTGCGCGGCAGCCTCCACGGGCCAGGAGCCGTATTCTCTTGCCATGCTGCTCAAGGAAGCCGCTCCGCGCATGCCGGGCTGGCACATCGACATTGTGGCCTCGGACATCTCCACTGAAGTTTTGGAGAAGGCGAAGGCCGGTTTCTACAACCAGTTCGAGGTGCAGCGCGGCCTGCCAATCCGCTTACTGGTGAAATACTTCACGCAGGTGGGCGACCAGTGGCAGATCGCGCCCGAGATCCGCGCGATGGTGGATTACCGCTACCTGAACCTGATCGAGGACTTCAATCGCCTGGGTCAGTTCGACATCGTCTATTGCCGCAACGTGCTGATCTATTTCGATCCCAACTTGAAGGCCGACGTGCTGCGCCGGATCGCAAACATCATGGCGCCAGACGGATCCCTGCTGCTCGGCGCCTCGGAGACGGTGCTCGGTGTGACCGACGCGCTGACCCTCGATCCGGCTCATCGGGGATTGTATTCAAAGAACGCTGCGAGCGCTGCTCCGAAGATGTTTGCTGTCGGCGGGCGGTAAATCAGCGTCTGGATACGCATGCGTCAAAGTTTTTGCTGTCTCAAGCGCTTCGTTCGTATGTCGAATGATGTGCTTGAGGTAGTAAACCGCTCCAACCCTCATAGTTAACAAAATATTAACAACAAAAAATTCTGCTCAAACCTCGATCTTGATGCTTGACGTTGGGCGAGGGGATTGGTAGACAAGATCTGCAAGCACCGCAGACGGAGATCTTGAAGCTCTCCAGGTGCCGATAAAGCACTATGGTACGCCTTCACGCGAAGGCCAGGCATGATGCCAATCCATTTTGCCGGTAAAGCCCGGATGTCATGTGAGCAGCGGATCGAGATTCTCTTGAGGCATGAAGCCATTCCGCTGGGTCGGTTAGATCCCGACATTCCCTGAACAATCACATCATTCAAGGAAGAAGCACATGTCTTCAATTAACACGAACCTCTCTGCTATCACCGCTCTGCAGTCCCTCAAGACCACGCAGAATGCCATGAACAAGAACCAGAACCAGATCTCGACGGGTCTGCGCGTCGGAGAGGCCTCCCACAACGCTTCCTATTGGTCGATTTCGACCAAGATGAAGTCCGACAACGGTGCCCTGGGCGCTGTGAAAGACTCGATCAAGCAGTCCAAAGCGATGATCGATACCTATACTTCGGCCATCGACAAGAGCCTGAAGTATCTCGACACCATGAAGACCAAGCTAACGGCTGGTTCAAACCCGGGTGCAAACCTGGAAGCGATCCAAGTTGAGCTCAAGTCCAGCATCGAAGGTCTGAAGAGCGCAGCCTCATCAGCAACCTTCAACGGACAGAACTGGCTTAGCGGAGAAGCCAAATCGGTGAAGCTCGTCAGCTCGTACGATGGCGAATCGAAGAAGGTCAATACGCTCGACATTGATACCACAAAAGTTCAGCTGTTTGATAACGTAGCTAATCCAACAGCTGGTCTTCTGAAAGCGGTCGCGAACATTGATGTCGCGAACCCGCCAAAGGCAGCTGGATACACCGACTTCTCTCTTAAGCTCGCAGATCTCACGGTTGGTGACACCATCGATCTGAAGGTGTCCGACGGAGTCACCACTACGACTGCGACCAAGCTCACGCTTGCTGCCGTTCCTGCTAGCCTTCAGGCACTCGCCAACACCATCAATGGCGCAACCGCCGCAGGTGAAATTGGTACACTTGTGAAGGCTACCGTAGTCGACAACAAGCTTCGCCTTACTTCGATTGTGCCCGGTAAGGATGTCACTGCAAACTTTGGCGATGTTTCCACTAACACCGGCGACGTCGCACTTACTGCAGGTGTTGTAGGCGGCTCAACAACCTTCGCGATCGATGCGACCAAATTGTCTGCTGGTGACGAGATCCGGTTCAACGTTGGCACTGCAGCGTCCGGTGCCGGTGGTACAGCCTATAGCTTCAAAGTTGGTGCTGAGCGGTCAATCGACGATCTTGTCGCTTCTATCAATGGTGACAGCGCCATCAATAGCGCAGTTGAAGCTACGAAGGACACGAACGGAAAACTGAAGCTGACCGCCAAGGCAAACACGAACAACGTTGGTGGCTCCTTCGCTAATGTCTCTAACGGGGTTTCCACCACCACGGGTCAGATAGCAGTTGCTGACGCCCTAAAGGCTGTTGATAACGCACTTAACGAACTGCGGGCTGGTTCAGCCATGCTGGGCGCCAACAAGGCTCTCCTTGAGACCCAGGAAGAGTTCATCGGTGTCCTGTCTGACTCACTGACCGCTGGCGTCTCCGCCTTCATCGATGCCGACATGAACGAGGTGTCGACCCGCAACCAGGCTCTGCAGACCCAGCAGCAGCTCGGCGTGCAGGCTCTCTCCATGGCTAACCAGAACAGCCAGATGATCCTGAAGCTCTTCCAGTAAGAGGTTCAGCATCAGCCTGAAGGGAGCCTCGCCTTGAGAAAGGCGGGGCTCCTTTCGTTCGGGAAGAGCGTATTATGTCCCTTATCCAATCACTTCGCTTTCTGTTCCGGCTCAAGCTGCTGGCCACAGGGCTGACAGCCGGCATCGCCGGAATGGGATTTTCCAGCAAGAGCCATGGATTGGCCACCTGGTTCGGCCCCTGGGACTATGTGCTGAGGCATGACGACGAGGGGCAGCCCCAGGCGGCCTTCGCTCGATTGCGGGGAGAGAACGGTTCTCTGCTTTGGCTCACGTGCCAGCGCTTCGCGTCTGAGCCCGATCAGCCCTCGACTCCTTTCATGACGGTCGCCGTTGCGCAGAAACAGTTTCTTGGTCGGAGCAGTCCGAACGGGAGAAGCACCGTCTATTGGTTCGACGACAATGGTCCTATGGTTGGCCACTGGATCTACCGCGACCGGCACGGTCAAATCCCGGATCCCGGCCAGGTACGCGCCTTCGTCGACAAGCTCGCTGGAGCGAAAAGCCTGACCATCGAGCTCTCGAACTATCGTTATGAGACGCAGCAGCACGAGTTCCGGTTTGACCCGAAAGACATCAGCAACGTCGCGGACAGGTTCAGGAAAGACTGCGCCGCTATCCTTCGCGAAAAGATTGATGATTCTTCGCTCGCCGAGTGACCGCCTGATTCAGAGCTGGAAGGGCCCGCCATGATCACCACATCCACACGCTACCAACTCGTCACCCGGGATCTGGCACGAACCAAAGCCCTGATCGAGAAGGATCCGGCGACGAAGCGCGAGATCGAGTATTATCAGGCGAACATCAAGACGATCAAAACGATCGAAGATTTCGTCAAGAACGACCGCATCTTCAAGTTCGCCATGAAGGCCTACGGTTTGGAGGACATGGCCTACGCCAAGGGACTCTTCAAGAAGCTGCTCCAGGAGGGAGTCACCAACCCCCTGAGCATGGCGAACAAGATGTCGAACCCGCTCTACAAGGAGTTTGCCAAAGCGTTCGACTTCAAGGCGAAGGGAGCCGCGGCAACGTCGGAGGCCAGTGCTTCGACCGACGCGGTGCAGAAGTATGTTCAAATCTCCCTCGAGAAGAAGGAGGGCGACCAGAACCAGGGCGTGCAGCTCGCCATGTACTTCAAGCGCAAGGCCTCGTCGGTTACGACCACAATGGGTTTGCTCGCCGACAAAGCGCTCCTCAAGTTCGTGCAGACGACCTTCAACATCCCGCAGAATGCTTCCAAGGCCGATCTCGACATCCAAGTGAGAAACCTGGAGAAGCACATCACCATCAAGGATCTGCAGGACCCGAAGAAGGTCGACAAGCTGATCCAGCGCTTCAATGCCATGTGGGACGTGACCAATCCCAGCATGGCCACTGCTGCGCCGGTGCTGACGCTGTTCGATCAGTCATCGCCTCAGCAAGGCTTCAGCGTTGACCTAATGATGAGCATCGCCAAGCTCCGTCCCGGCGGTTTCTAACGTCGCGAAGGCGTTGGGATCACGCAACGCCTTCGCGACAGCTTAGCCCTTGGCCCGCACCGCCACGATGACACGCTCGGACACCGGCATGGCGTCCGACGGGGCTTGGACCACATACACCCCGTGGCAGACCCGGGTCATCCTACGGACGGGGGTGTGGTGCTTGTCCGCACCCGTCAGGTAGTTCACGGTGTAGTAGGGTTCGCCGCCCAGATAGGTTGTCGTTTTGGTGTTGAAGACATAGCCTACCTGGCTGGAGTTGATGCGGTATACGGATGTGGGTGGGCCATAGGCTGCGATGCGTGATGAGATCGGCTTACCGATATAATCCGAGCACGACATCTCGGCCGTCTCATAGGTGGCCGTCGTGCAGCCGCTGGTGGCGAAAGCAACTGCAATCAAGGCAAAAACAGGTCTCAAGCCAGCCTCCTCGTAACTCTCAAAACCTATCACGAATTTCCCGCCGCTCCGATCCATCGCCATGAGACTTCGCGTCGTTTGGTAAAGACAGTGTTCGAATGTCCTAAGGCATCTTCCGGTTTGCGCCCGCCTGTTCGTACCAGTCTCGCACAAGGCTGCCGGTGCATGATCCATTCCGAACGACAGAAGTGTCGAATCTCGGAGAGATTGAATGAGCATCATTCTGGTGCCGGTTGTTGCGGCATCGCTGATCGGCCTTGTCGGCACGCCTGCCATTCGCCTCATGGCATCGTCGAAAAGGGCCAAGAGCTGGGCCAAGAGCCAGAGCGGAATACTGCGTCGTTACTGAGGCAAAGCGGACCAAGCCGGTGAGGGAAGATGCCGCCCTGCCGGGCTGCTCTATCCGATAGAGTCACTTCTTGTCGATCGGGACGTTGCTGCGAACCGGAGAGTCAATCACTGCGATCCTCTTCATTTGAAGAGTATCGGTGCCCGGCGCTTTGTTCGTGCGTCAGCCTGTTGCTTGAAGTCAACACTGCGACATCGTTCTGACATCTTACCCCGAATCCCGCTTGCGCAGATCTCGTGCGGCTGACAGCTTTGATGAAAAGAAGCGATTGGATGCGGGGGCATGAACAGGATCGGTTTCTTAAAGCAGACAAGAAGGCGATTGCTGGCCGCCGCAGGAATGGGCGTCGCGATCCTCTCGACAATCGCTGCGGCGAAGACCGCTCACGCGTTTCCGCAGTTGAACCTGCCGGTGATGAGTGCCGCGATCCTGTCCTCCGGTCAGGCCGGACCGACTCCGGCCTGGATCCTCTTCTGCAAGCAGATGCCGAATGAGTGCGCGGTCGATCCTTCCGAGCCCGCAATCGTTGCGCTGGACAAGGAGACCTGGAAGCTTCTCGTCGACGTCAACGAGCGCGTGAACGCCACGATCCTGCCAGTGACAGACCAGGACCACTGGGGCGTGGCGGATCGTTGGGATTACCCCGATAACGGTATGGGCGATTGCGAGGACATTCAGATCCTGAAGCGCCGCGTGCTCATCGAGGCAGGCCTGCCGCGGCGGGCTCTGCGGATGACTGTGGTGATCGACGAGCTCGGCGCCGGCCATGCGGTGCTGATGGTGCGGACCGACCGTGGCGACTACATCCTCGATAACAAGCGTGCGGCCGTCCTGTCCTGGCAGGAGACCGGCTATCGTTATGTGAAGCGGGAAGGCTCGGAGAGCACGACTTGGGTGTGGCTCGGCAATCAGGCCGCGCCGATCGTGACGGCCACCAAGTAAGGATGTCGCGGCATCGCATGAGCGCGCAAGCCGCGCTCAAGCAGATAAAGCATCAGACGTGAATCTGAACCCACGCCTGATGCTTTAGTGATTTGAATGAACGCATCTTTCTATGCAGAGCCGGGTTCCACTTTTGCGTTCGATGCTATCGCGTCTCTCAGCTTGCAACCTTTGAAGTCGGCCGCTGGCTGATCATTGTCTCGGACGTCAGCACGACCCAACCGTTGTCGGAGCGTTCGATTGAGATGATCTGACCGATGCCGGGAAGCGTCATTCCCGGCGTGACCCACCAGACGCCGTCCGGACCTTCGATCAGGGCGGACTCGCTCGTGGCGCGGTGAATCACGTAGCGCTGGAATTGGCTCTGCCGATCGATGGCGAGAAGCGCCTTGTCGGTCTTGGCCTCCACCACAGATTCCGAGATCTTCTGCCTGTTCAGAGAGCCGGTCGTGGCCGGGCTGAGATCGGGTGCACGCGCATGGCCTGCCTCCGCGCTCTTGCTCATCTGCAGGCCGTTCCCTGCGCTCTGAAGATAGGCATAGCCGTCGCTGAGATAAACCGCATAGACCGGAAGGGCGACAGCCGAGAGGGTGAGTGCCAGCCCGAGGCACATGACGATCCGATCGCCCACCGCCTCGCGTGCCCGGATCAGTTCCTCCAGGCGACGCACCTTGCGCTCCTGCGGGTCGACGGTGGCTCCGCTCCCGGCCTGTCCGGCCCTGGCCACCTGCTCCAATACTTTATCGAACCGTACGCCCATGGAAACCGCCGCTATGAGAATCGACTGCAATCATTCCTATGGGGTTATGCTTAACAATCCGTCACTTGCCCAAGAGAAACCCTGTTGAAAACTTCGATAATTCGGAGCAAGCCCCGCACAAGCGTTCTGTGAATACTGCTTGCCGTACTCACGCGATATTGCGGATCAAGCTGTTTTTGGGGGATGCATGAAGATCAGGACGAAGATATTTGCGCTTGTCGCGGCCTTGAGCTTCGTGGCGGTGGTCATTGCCGCCGTCAGTATCAGCACCTTGAAGACCTACAATCAGGCGGTCGATGACGTGAGGCTCGCGGCCACGCGCGCCCTTTACGGCGAGCGCCTGAACCGGCTCGTGACGCATGTGGTCATGGAAGCGCGCGGCATCTATGCTTCGAAGACCACGGCCGATGCGCGCAAGTTCGGCGACGGGCTTACCGTAAGCTTGAATGAGATCGACACGCTCCTGAAGGAGTGGAAGCCGATTGTTCCTGACTCGCACAAGGCGCTGTTCGATGCCGTGGTCGCGGACGCCGCATCGTTCAAGACCTTCAGGTCCGAGACCGTGCGCCTCGGCGCCGAGGTGTCGCCCGAGGCTGCCAACGCACAGGGCAACAACGAGGCCAATCGCGCCAACAGAAAAGCCTTTCAGACCAGCATCGATGCCCTGACGAAGAAGGGAAGCGAAGAGATCGCAGCGGTCGACCGCTACTCGGCGGAGCTCTACAGCGAGCGTCTCACGCTGCTCGTCTCCATCGCGTTCGGCGGCACGATCCTGGCGCTCCTGATCGGCTGGCTTGTCGGCCACAGGCAGATCGCCCGTCCGCTGAAGATCGTCACCGAGGCGCTTCAGAAGCTGGCCTCCGGCGACTACAACCTGCCGAAGGCGAATGCCGGCAACGACGAGATCGGCGAAATCTGGAAGGCCACGCAGGTCTTCGCCGGCACCATGGAGGAAGCGGACGGGCTCCGGCGCCAGCAGGCAGAGTCTGAAAAGCAGGCCGCCGAGCGCCGCAGGCTCGAGATGATGAATCTCGCGCAGGGTTTCGAAGGCAGCGTGGGCGGCCTCGTCCAGCATCTCTCCGTCGCGGCCCAGCAGATGGAAGCCACAGCCCGCTCGATGGCAACCACCGCCCAGCAGACGAACATCCAGTCGAACTCGGTGGCAGCTGCGGCCGAGCAGACCTCCAGCAACGTCCAGGCCGTGGCGGCCGCGACAGAAGAGCTTGCCGCATCGTCCAACGAGATCGGAACCCAGGTGTCGCAGACCTCGGCCGCTGCGGCCCGGGCCGTGCAGAATGCGCGCAGGACCAATGAGCTCGTGGAGACGCTCGCCGACGGCGCGCAGAAGATCGGCGAGGTGGTCGCCCTCATCAACAGCATCGCGAGCCAGACCAACCTGCTGGCGCTCAATGCCACCATCGAGGCGGCGCGGGCAGGGGAGGCAGGCAAGGGCTTCGCCGTCGTGGCCGCCGAGGTGAAGGAGCTGGCGAACCAGACCTCGCGGGCGACCGAGGACATCACCTCGCACATCAACCAGATCCAGCAATCGACCAAGGGGGCCGTCGACGCCATCCGGGAGATCGGCCTCACCATCGAAGAGGTGCACCAGATCGCCACCAACGTGGCGGCTGCGGTCGAGGAGCAGCAGGCGGCCACGCAGGAGATCGCCCGCAATGTGAGCGAGGCGGCCCGCGGCACCCAGGAGGTGACCCAGAGCATCGTCCAGGTCCAGGGTGCGGCCACCCATGCCGGATCGGCGGCCTCCCAGGTGCTCGCGGCTGCCGGGGAGCTGGCGACCAACTCGTCGGCCCTGAGCCGCGAGGTCGAGGGCTTCCTGCAGGGTGTCCGGGCGGCGTAACGTTAAAGCTTCAAGACCGAGAATAGAAAGGCGCAGCACTTCGGGGCTGCGCCTTTTCTATTGAGGCTCCCTGCCGCGGGAGCCCTCAGGCCGTTCTTGAGATGTCCTCGGTCGGAGCACTGCCGCCCGTGGGGCCAGCTTCACGGCTGAGCCGACGGGCCTCCTGTGCCCTCTTGGCTGCTTCCTGGACGTGCGACACCAGCGTGGCGTTCAGGTAGGGCTTGGCGAGAAACACCGCCCCCGGCGGCATATCATCCTCTTTCGGCCATTCCCGGCCCGAGGAGACGATGATCTCCACCCCGGGCCAGTCTCGACGAACATGGCCGACCAGCTCGTAGCCGTTCATGCCCGGCGGCATCTCCACGTCCGAGAGCAGCACGTCGATGGCGACCTCGGCCTTCAGAACGCGCAGGGCCTCCTCGGCGTCGCCGGCCTCGATGACACGGAAGCCCGCCTCCAGCAGGATGTCGGCCGTAACGAGCCGCACCAGCGGTTCGTCTTCGACCAGGAGAACGACGCCTATGGGTTGCTGATGGGACACGGGACCGAGGGGACAAGAGGATGGGCAGGTGGCAAACGTGGCCATTGATAGACGGTTCCCCTTAAGAGGGCCAGCCTATCCCGCATGGTGACTTAGCGCACGGGGCGGGGAGAACCCGCAGGGCATCCCGACGTTGTCCGCCTATTGTATGCGTCTGGGGCAAGTATGAGTGCTGCATCCGTTACGGTTCTTCCACGCCGGACCCCACCGACCATCCTTGTTGTCGAAGGGGATGTCCGGATCCGGTATCGCGTCAGCGACGAGCTGCGGGCCTGGGGATTCAAGGTGCTGGAGGCCGGCTCCGCACCGGAGGCCCTGACCGTGCTCGATGCGGTTCCGGTCGATCTTCTGGTCCTGGCGCTCGACCTGCCGGTGGCCGGCAGCGGCTGGGACGTGGTTCGTCACATGCGCGAGAGGCCCGCGCCGACGAAGATGATCGTCACGTCCGGGGAGACGGATCCGCCGGACAGCCTTGAGCCGTTCGTCCGCAAGCCCTACCAGGCCGCCGAGGTCGCGGCCCTTGCCGCGCAGAGCCTGAACTGGCCGCATCCTCCACAAGCTTGACCGCAGGAACAAAGGCAAAAGCTCGGCGGTTAGCTTCGCGTGAGCACGTCATCGACCCATATCTCGGCCGAGGCCGACACCCCCCTCCAGACCGTTCTCGTCGTCGAGGATGAGGTTCTGGTCCGTCTCGTGGTTGCCGAGTACCTGCGCGAATGCGGCTACCGGGTCCATGAGGCCGTCAGCGCCGAGGAGGCGCTCCTCATCCTTCAGGCTCCCGAAGTGTCCGTCGACATCGTGTTCAGCGACGTCGAGATGCCGGGAGAGATGGATGGCTTCGGGCTCGCCCGCTGGGTCCGGTCCAACTTGCCCGAGACCCAGGTGATCCTCACCTCTGGGGCAGAGCGGTCGGCCGACATCGCCGGAACCCTCTGCGAAGCCGGTCCCCTGATGAAAAAGCCCTACCACACGCAGGAGGTGGTGGACCGGATCAAGCAGCTGAAGGCCACGGCAAAGCGCTTCTAGAGCCTCGTGCGGACCCAACGAGCTGCTGCGCCGCAGAATCACGGCTGCTTGACGATTGGGAACCGGATAAAATCTTTGCCGTTTTATGCTGGATGAAACCGCACCGCCGCATCGTGAAGCAGCCTGTTGTCCTGCTGGTGGAGGACGAACCCCTGGTTCGCCTGACCCAGGTCGACATCCTGAAGGAATCCGAGTTCTGGGTCGTCGAGGCCCAGGACGCCGATGAGGCGTTCGAGCTCCTGAAAACACGGCCGGAGATCGACGCCATCCTGACCGACGTCAACATGCCGGGTTCCATGGACGGCTTCGAGTTCGCCCGGCTGGTGCGGCAGGGCTGGCCGGAGGTGGCCGTCCTGGTGATTTCCGGCAAGACCGGCCCCGGACCGGGGGACCTGCCGCCCAACGCCATGTTCCTGCACAAGCCCATCATGCCCGATGACCTGATTGCGGCCCTGCAGGAGGTGATGGCCCGGCGGCCTCAGAACAGCGACGCTACCTGACAGGCTCCGCAGAGCCCGAACCTGCCGGGCCAGCCTGCTCTTGCCGCCCGGCCAAGGCCTGCCTATAACTTGCGCCCGACGCCTCACCGGGAGGCGTTCTTTCGACAGGATGCGCGCAGACATGGATTTCCACCCGACAGCAACGCCGCTTTGCCTTGCCACCGGGACCATCCATCGCCATGCCTGCTTCGATCACTCTTTCCAGTCTCTCCTGGGCCACGCCTGACGGCCGCTCCCTTCTTTCCGATCTCGACCTGAGCTTCGGCCCTGAACGGGCGGGACTCGTCGGCCGCAATGGTGTCGGCAAGTCCACGCTTCTCCGCTTGGTCGCCGGCGAGCTGCGCCCGCATGCCGGTAGCGTCGCCGTCAACGGCACTCTCGGTACCTTACGCCAGTCGGTTCAGGTCGATCGGGCCGAGACCATCGCCAGCCTGTTCGGAGCCACGGATGCGCTCGCGCTCCTGCGCCGCGCCGAGAACGGCGAGGCCACGGCCGAGGAGCTTGCGGATGCGGACTGGACCCTGGAGCCGCGCATGGAATCCGCTCTCGCCCAGGTCGAGCTGGATGCACGGCCGGACACGCCTCTGGCAACTCTATCGGGCGGGCAAGCCACACGCGTCCGCCTCGCCGCGCTCGCCTTCTCGGAGCCTGACTTCCTGCTCCTCGATGAGCCGACCAACAATCTCGACCGCGAAGGGCGCGCGGCAGTGATCGACCTTCTGAGCCGGTGGCGCGGTGGCGCCATCGTGGTCAGCCATGACCGGGAACTGCTCGAGACCATGGACGCCATCGTGGAGCTGACCACGCTCGGCGCCACGCGTTACGGCGGCAACTGGAGCCGTTACCGCGAGCGCAAGGCGCTGGAACTCGCGGCGGTTCGGCACGACCTGGCGGATGCGCAGAAGCGTGTGGCCGAGATCGAGCGGAAAACGCAGGCAGTCGCTGAGCGCAAAGCGCGCAAGGATGGCGCCGGCCAGAGAAAGCGCGCCAAGGGTGACATGCCGCGCATTCTCATGAATGCGCGAAAAGACCGGAGCGAGGACACGGGCGGCGACAACGCGCGCCTTGCCGAGCGGCGCCGCGCGCAGGCTCTCGACCATGCGGCACTGGCGCGCGAGCGCATCGAGATCCTGCAGCCGTTCTCGGTGGTTCTGCCGCCAACGCATCTGCCGGCCGGCAAGATGGTTCTGTCAGTCGAGGGCGCAAGCGTCGGCCATGCGCCGGAGCGGCCGATCCTGCGTGACCTCTCGGTCTCGATCACTGGACCGGAGCGAGTTGCCATCGTCGGGCCGAACGGCTCCGGCAAGACCACGCTGCTCGCGCTCGTCACAGGTCAGCTGCAACCTTGGAGCGGGAGCGTGCGGATCTTCACCGATTTCGCTTTGTTCGACCAGCGGGTGAGCCTGCTCGATCCCACAATCTCGATCCGTGACAACTTCAGGCGCATCAATCCGGCGGCTGACGAGAATGCCTGCCGGGCCGCGCTCGCGCGCTTCATGTTCCGGGCCGATGCCGCATTGCAGCTCGTCTCCACGTTGAGCGGCGGGCAATTGCTGCGGGCGGGGCTCGCCTGCGTGTTGGGTGGGCCGCAGCCGCCCGCGCTCCTGATGCTCGACGAGCCGACGAACCATCTCGACATCGATTCCATCGAGGCCGTCGAGGCGGGACTGCGGGCCTATGACGGCGCGTTGCTGATCGTCAGCCACGACGAAGCCTTCCTGGAGGCCATCGGCATCACGCGCCGGCTTGACCTCTCAAGGTGGCGGGCGTGAGTTACGCGTGAGCGGCTTCGCGCGGACGGGTGTCGATCACCTCAGGCTGCTCCGCCACGCGTGACCACAGGCGCTCTACCTCCGCCTGCACCTTGTGGAGAGCCGCCTCCTTCACGGGGCCATAGCCGCGGATATCCATGGGCGCCTTGGCGATTGCCACGAGGTCAGGCAAGCGCTGCGCGTCGAGCCGTTCCAGGATGCGCTCGACTTGGGCCTCGTACCACCCGATCAGCGCCCGTTCCATGCGCCGTTCGGCCGTGTAGCCGAAGATGTCGAAGGGTGTGCCGCGAACGATCTTCATCCTGGCCAGCACCCGCATGGGCGTCTGAATCCAGGAGCCGAAGGAACGCTTCTTCGGGCGTCCGCGCGCATCGCGCTTGGAAGACAGAAGCGGCGGCG
Organism: Microvirga soli; assembly: GCF_016734765.1. Classification (GTDB taxonomy): domain Bacteria; phylum Pseudomonadota; class Alphaproteobacteria; order Rhizobiales; family Beijerinckiaceae; genus Microvirga; species Microvirga soli. The sequence continues at coordinate 385,034 of NZ_JAERQE010000002.1, forward strand.
CCATGTGGTACTTCACCGTGAAGTCGCCGTCGAATTCCTGCTGCAGCTTGTCGAGGAAGCCGGTCTCCATATGCAGGCGCGCGACCTCGTACTCGTCCTTGTAGGCCATGAGCTTGAACAGTGAGCGCGCCACCGCGTCGGTGAGCGCCTCGGAGGCGAGCGCGCCTTCAGCCTTGCGCACCCGCGACACCATCATCTCATAGCGGCCCGCGTAGAGCGCATCCTGGTAGGCGGTGAGGAAGGCGACCCGCCGGGCGATCACCTGATCGAGGGTCTCAGGCTCCTCCGGCTTGTCGTTCGCGATCTCATGCACAACCGCCGGATCAGCGCTGAGCAAGCGACCCCAGGCGAAGGCCTGGCGGTTGCGCTCGACCGCAACGCCGTTGAGTTCGATGGCGCGCGACAACGCCTCGAACGAGACCGGCACGAGCCCCTGCTGCCAGGCAAAACCCAGCATCATCACGTTGGCAAAAACCGTATCGCCGAGCAGCGTCTCGGCGAGCGCATTGGCATTGACCGTCGCCATGTTGCCCGCGCCGATGACGCGCTCGATGGCGCGCAGGCGCGTGCGGCTGGCGAGATCCGCATCGCGGAAGCGCACCACGTCGCCGGTGGGCATTTCGGCGGTGTTCATCACGGCGCGCGTGCCATGCCGGTAGGTGCCGGAGGCCTTGGGCGAGGAGCTGACGACGAGATCGCAGCCGATGAGCGCGTCGGCGGCGCCCTGGTCGATGCGCACCTGGTTCAGCTCGCCGGGGTTGGTGGCGATGCGCAGATAGCTCAACACCGGCCCGAACTTTTGGGCGAAGCCTGTGAAGTCGAGCACGGACACACCGCGGCCTTCGAGATGCGCCGCCATGCTGATGAGGGCGCCAATAGTCACGACACCCGTGCCACCGACGCCGGTGACGAGCAGGTCGAACGGCTTGTCGAGAACCGGCAGGGCAGGGGACGGCAGCGCCATGGCCCGCGCAGCAGCGTCGAAGGTCGACGTGCTCTTCGCTTTGCGCGTGGCACCTTCCACCGTGACGAAGCTGGGACAGAAGCCGTCCAGGCAGGAGAAATCCTTGTTGCAGGTGGAGAGGTTGATCTTGCGCTTGCGACCGAAGGGCGTTTCCTTCGGCTCCACGCTGAGGCAGTTGGACGCCACCGAGCAGTCGCCGCAGCCTTCGCAGACGAGATCGTTGATATAGGCGAAGCGCTTGGGATCCTCCATCTGGCCGCGCTTGCGGCGACGGCGCTTCTCAGTAGCGCAGGTCTGCTCGTAGATCAGCACCGTGACGCCGGAAATCTCGCGCAGCTCCCGCTGCACGGCATCGAGATCTTCGCGGTGATTGATCGTCACACCCTTGGGCAGATCCGCCGGCACGAATTTGTCGGGATCGTCCGACACGAGCGCGATGCGCTCGACGCCTTCCGCCCGAACGCTGTGGGCGATGGCATAGACGCTGATCGGACCGTCCACAGGCTGGCCGCCGGTCATGGCGACCGCGTCGTTGAACAGGATCTTGTAGGTGATGTTGGCGCCCGCCGCCATGGCCTGCCGGATCGCCATGGAACCGGAATGATAATAGGTGCCTTCGCCGAGATTCTGGAAGATGTGGCCCTGGCCTGTGAACTTCGATGAGGCCGCCCAGTTCACGCCTTCGCCGCCCATCTGGATCAGCGACGAGGTCTCCCGGTCCATCCAGCTCGCCATGAAGTGGCAGCCGATCCCGGCGAGGGCCTTGGAGCCTTCCGGCACCTTGGTCGAGGTGTTGTGCGGACAGCCGGAGCAGAAATAGGGCGTGCGCGTTGCGCCCGGTACCGCGATCACGCGCTCCGCGTCGGGGGTGAGGGCGGCGACGTGCTGCGCGAGGTCGAGATCGGGGAAGATCGGGTCGAGGCGCTTCGCCAGAACGCCGGCGAGGAAGCGCGGCGTGAGCTCTCCCGTCCAGGGGATGAGGCGCTCACCGGTCTCGTCGTGCTTGCCGACCATCCGCTCGGGCTTCGAGCCCGGGTAGTCGTAGAAATATTCCTTGAACTGGCTTTCGATGATGCCGCGCTTTTCCTCGACCACGAGGATCTCGCGCTTGCCCTTCACGAATTCCATGGCGTCGTGCAGCGGCAGCGGCCACACCATGCCGACCTTGTAGATGTCGATGCCATGCTGACGGCAGGCGGCCTCGTCGAGGCCGATGAGGCGCAGGGCCTCCATGAGATCGAGATGGGCCTTGCCGGTGGTAACGATGCCATAGGAGGCATCTGGAATGTCGTAGATCCGCCGGTCGATGGGGTTCGCCTTGGCGAAGGCATAAACGGCGTGCTTCTTCGCCTCCATGCGCTCCTCGATCTGCGGCCCCGGCAGATCAGGCCAGCGGTAATGCAGGCCGCCCGGAGGCGGGGTGAAATCGGGCTCAACAAACTGGCGCGGCGGATGCAACTCCACAGATGTGCCGGATTCCACGATCTCCGACACGGCCTTGAAGCCAACCCACATGCCGGAGAAGCGGCTCAGCGCATAGCCGTACTCGCCGAACTCGAGATACTCGGCGACGCTCGCGGGATGCAGCGTGGGCATGAACCAGCTCATGAACGCCACATCGGATTGATGCGGCATCGACGAGGACACGCAGCCATGGTCGTCGCCTGCCACCACCAGCACGCCGCCATGGGGCGAAGAGCCATAGGCATTACCGTGCTTGAGCGCATCGCCCGATCGGTCGACGCCGGGACCCTTGCCGTACCAGAGCCCGAACACACCCTCGACCTGCCGGTTGGGGTCGGTCTCCACCTGCTGCGAGCCGAGAACGGCGGTGGCCGCGAGGTCCTCGTTGACGGCGGGCAGGAACTCGATCCGATGTTCCTTCAGCTGCTCCTTCACCCGCCAGAACTCGAGATCGACGCCGCCGAGCGGCGAACCGCGGTAGCCCGCCACGAAGCCCGCCGTATTGAGGCCGGCCGCTTGGTCGCGTTTGGCTTGATCGAGCACGATGCGGATGATGGCCTGCGTGCCGGTGAGGAACGCCCGGCCGGTCTCGCGGGCATAGCGGTCGGAGAGCCGGTAATCGTCAAGGGACGGAACGCTTGTCATCAGCCTGATCCCAAGGAGAGAGCCATGTTCTGGCTAACTATGGTAGTTCCGAACGGCTGGTAGGTGCTTCCTCTTTGTTCCTCCTTGGGCCTCCTTTGTGGTAGATGTTTCGGATCTTGGCGCTATATCTGGTAAAAAATACCGGACGGGAGGGCGCCATGCTGGAGAAGCAGGACGAGCACATCCTGGTGCAGCTTCAGAAGGAGGGTCGCACCACTAACCAGCAACTGGCCGAGGACGTGGGCATGTCCACCTCCGCCTGCTGGCGTCGCGTCCGCGTGCTCGAAGAGGCCGGCGTGATCGTCGGCTACTCGGCCCTCGTGGATCGGGAAAAGGCGGGGTTCACCACATCGGCGATCCTGCACGTCTCGCTGGAACGGCATGACGCCAAATTCGTCGACGAATTTGTTTCACGTGTAACAGCGCGCGCGGAAGTTCTGGAATGCTTCGCCACGACGGGGGATGCCGATTACCACCTGCGCGTCGTGGTGCGGGACATGAAGGCCTACAACGCGTTCCTCGACGAGTTCATGTTCCGGCTGCCCGGCATCCGGCATGTGCGTACCAACGTGATCCTGAAGGAGATCAAGACCAGCGTGGCGCTGCCGTTCTGAGATGCATCTGGTTTACTTGCTCTCGGGCAGCAGCGCGTAGGCGAGCTGCGCGATGGCGACGGGGCGATCGTCGCCCACGGTCGTGAGCGTCACGCTGCCGAAGGCCATGGTTCGCCCGAGCCGCACGACCTTCGCGTCCGCCAGCACATCGATCTTCGCGGCAGGGCGGAGGAAATGCATGGTCTGATCCACCGTTGTCATGGGGCGGTACGCACCTCCGGAGGAGGAGACGGCAAACACCATGGCGGTGTCGGCCAAGCTCATGAGTGCCTGCCCGCAGATCACGCCATTGTCGCGACACAGCCTCTCCGAAAACGGCATGCGCAGAACCGCACCCTCGGCGCTGAGGCTCTCGATGGAAAGGTCGAGAGCCTGAATCCAGGGCGCGAAGACGTCCCTGAGCATCCGCTCCGCAGTCGCTTGATCGAATGTGGCCATTGGCTCCCCCAAACATTCTTCTTCTGATATCCGCTGCCAGCCGTGGCGAAGCGGCGGATACCAGTCTTATCTCAAAGCAACTGGCATGTGCTGCCAATGATCTTCCATCACGCACGTACCGCGTTCATGGTGAGCAGGTCATAGGTCGCGACCGTCTCGCCCTTGTCGGTGGTGATCTCCACGTCCCAGCGCACCTCACCATACTGCTCGTTGCGCGGCGACTTGGATTTGGCCGTGAGGCGCACCTTGATCGTCTCGCCCGGCTGCAAGGGCTTGATGAAGCGCAAGGAATCGAGGCCGTAATTGGCGAGCACCGGCCCCAGATCCGGATCGACAAAGAGCCCGGCCGCGAAGGATAGCAGCAGATAGCCGTGAGCAACCCGGCCGGGGAAGAACGGATGGTCCTTCGTGGCCTCTTCGCTCATATGGGCATAGAAGGTATCGCCGGTGAACGCGGCGAAGTGCTCAATGTCCTCCAGGGTGATCGTGCGCTCCTTCGAGATGAAGGTCTGGCCAATGGCGAGATCCTCGAAGTGGTAGCGGAAGGGGTGGCGTCCTTCCTGAACCATCGGAGCACCCTTGATCCAGCTCTGCGTCACGCGCGACAGCATGGCGGGCGAGCCCTGCAGGGCCGTGCGCTGCATGTAATGGTGCACGCCGCGCATGCCGCCGAGTTCCTCGCCGCCGCCGGCACGTCCCGGTCCACCATGGACCATGTGCGGCATGGGCGAGCCGTGACCGGTCTGCTCCTTGGCGCAGTCACGGTCGATCAGCACGAGGCGGCCATGGAAGGCGCCGACGCCGAAGACGAGGTCGGATGCCACCGCAGGATCATAGGTATAGACCGAGGCGACAAGGCTTCCGTCCCCCCGGTTGGCAAGCGCGATGCCCTGATCGAGCCCGTCATAGCCCATGACGGTGCAGACCGGGCCGAAGGCTTCGACGCTGTGCACGTTGGTGGCGCGGATCGGGTCCGGGCAGTGCAATAGGAGCGGGGGAATGAAGGCGCCACGCTCGCGGTCCGCGCCCTCGACTGTGAAGTTGTCCGGATCGCCGACCACGATGTCAGCTTCGCTCCGCAGCTTCGCCACCTGCGCCAGCACGTCCCGGCGCTGACCAAGGCCGACGACCGGGCCCATGCGGACGTTGTCGAGTTCCGGGTTGCCCACCGTGATCTTTGAGAGCCGCTCGCGCAAGGCCTCGATGACGGCAGGCATATGATTGTTTGGTGCAATCGCACGGCGGATGGCGGTGCATTTCTGCCCGGCCTTGACCGTCATTTCCTTCGCGACCTCCTTGATGAAGAGCTCGAATTCCGGTGTGCCTGGCCCGGCATCGGGCGCGAGGATCGCGGCATTGAGCGAGTCGCGCTCGGCGATGAAGCGGACGGATTCCCTGGCGATGACCGGATGTCGCTGCAGCTTCTGGGCCGTGTCCGCCGAGCCGGTGAAGGAGACGACATCCTGGCAGGTGAGGTGATCGAAGAGATCGCCCGTCGAGCCGATGATGCACTGGAGCGCACCTTCGGGAAGAATGCGCGACTCCGCGATCATGCGGACGAGCGCATGCGCCACGTAGGACGTGATCGTTGCTGGTTTCGTGACCACTGGCACGCCAGCCAGAATGGCCGGCGCGAGCTTTTCCAGCATGCCCCAACAGGGGAAGTTGAAGGCGTTGATATGAACGGCGACGCCAGCCAGCGGCGCCATCACATGCTGGCCGACGAAGCTGCCTCCCTTGGAGAGCGGCTCGACGGCGCCGTCCAGGAGGAAGGTGGTGTTGGGCAGTTCGCGACGGCCTTTGGAGGCATAGACGAAGAGGGTGCCGATGCCGCCGTCTACGTCGATGAAGTTGTCGGACCGCGTGGTACCTGTCTGGTAGGAGAGCTTGTAGAGCTGCTCCTTGCGCTCTGACAGATGAATGGCAAGACGTTTCAGAAGCTCTGCGCGCTGATGGAAGGTCAGCCGCCGCAGATTGGGGCCGCCAACCTGCCGGGCATAAGCCAGCACATTGCCCATGTCGAAACCGCCACTGGCGACCTCGGCGACCACGTCGCCGGTCACCGCACTGCGAACCTCCGCCAGCTCCTGACCCGGGGACATCCAACGTTCGCGAACGAAGCTCTCAAGTCTCATCTGGGCACCTCAAGGAATGGGGCGGCAGCGTCGGCTCAAATGGAGCTGCACCTGTGTCCGCATTATTGACCGACCGGTCGGTTAGTCAAGAAATTTTGGGATCTCAACTCCGGGACTCCGGAGTCGACAGGGGCAGGGGAAGCATGAATAGGTTAGGGCACGATGGACCCTCGGGGTGATGACCGTCGGATCTTGAAGCAGCGGAGTTGGCGTGAATGGCCGCGTTTGTCGAAACCCTTCTGGACCGGTTCCACGAGCGGACCCCGATCCGGGCGGGGTCGCTGATCGTGACGGTCTTCGGGGACGCGGTCGTGCCGCGGGGCGGGGTCCTGTCCTTGTCCTCGCTGCATGAGATCATGCGGGCGTTCCGCATCAGCGATACCCTGGTCAGGACAGCCCTGTCCCGTCTCGTGTCGGAGGGGTGGTTCGAGCGCTGGAAGGTTGGCCGCAACAGCTATTACCGGCTCACACCCCAGGGGCAAGAGGCTTTTGCCCAGGCGACGCAGCGGATCTATGCCGAGCCGCCGCAGGGGTGGCACGGCTCCTTCGACCTTCTCCTCCTCGACAACGGACAGGACCGGGGCGCTCTCCGCACCGAACTGACCGGGATCGGCTATGGGGTTCTTGGGCCGGACCTCCTCATCGCTGCCACGGCATCCCCCAATGAGAGGGAAGGAGCGCTTCGCCTTTCGGCCGCTCCGGCCGATGTCGCGACTGCCCGGCGGCTGGCCCAGCGCGCCTGGCCTCTGGACAGCATTGAGGGCCGCTACAGGCGCTTCATCGACACCTATGCGGGAACCCTCGCGGCGCTTGAGGGGGGCGCCCGGTTCGGCAGCCTCGACGCCCTGCTGGTCCGCATCCTCCTTATCCATGACTACCGGCGGGCCGTCCTGAAGGACCCCTTGCTGCCCCAGGAGCTTCTCCCGGACTCCTGGACCGGAGCGGCCGCCCGCGGGCTGTGCGGGACAATCTACAAGACCCTGCTCCCGGCCGCCGAAAGCTGGATTGACAGCCACGCGCAGAACGATCAAGGCCCGCTCCCGCCCGTGGGTCGAAGCTTTCAGGAGCGGTTTGCGGCAGTTCAGCCGGTTGCAAAATTGAAGGCCGGCTAGACGATCCGTTACAAGAATGTCTTGAATAAGCCAGTTTTTGTGACATATTGAGAAGGCAGCCTGCTAGCCCTCGGGGCATGCTGCCTGACGCTTGGACAGTGGCGCATGGAAAATTGCTGCCTTGCGGGCGTTAACCGGTTGCCGCGAGACCGGACGACACAACGAAGGCTCAAGGAGAAGCGCCGTGTATGCACAGATGGTGAAAACGGGCGTCGACCACATCCAATCCAAGGAGGAGATGTCTCCCGAGGAGCGCGCCTTCCAGGATCGCGTCGACCAGGACATCAAGATCGAGCCCAAGGAGTGGATGCCGGAAGCCTATCGCAAGACCCTGATCCGGCAGATCTCCCAGCATGCGCATTCCGAGATCATCGGCATGCAGCCGGAGGGCAACTGGATCACCCGCGCGCCGACGCTTGAGCGCAAGGCCATCCTGCTGGCCAAGGTGCAGGACGAGGCAGGCCACGGCCTCTATCTCTACTGCGCGGCCGAGACGCTGGGCGTGAGCCGCGACGAGTTGATGGAGCAGCTCAACAGCGGCAAGGCGAAGTATTCGAGCATCTTCAATTATCCGACGCTCACCTGGGCCGATATCGGCGCCATCGGCTGGCTGGTGGACGGCGCCGCGATCATGAACCAGGTGCCGCTGCAGCGCTGCTCCTATGGTCCGTATTCCCGCGCCATGATCCGCATCTGCAAGGAAGAGAGCTTCCACCAGCGCCAGGGCTACGATGCCATGACCAAGCTTGCGCGCGGCACGCCCGAGCAGAAGCAGATGGCCCAGGATGCGCTGAACCGCTGGTGGTGGCCGTCGCTGATGATGTTCGGCCCGTCCGATGCGGAGTCTGTTCACAGCGCGCAATCCATGCGCTGGAAGATCAAGATCAACTCCAACGACGAGCTGCGCCAGAAATTCGTCGACCAGACCGTGCCGCAGGCCGAGTACCTCGGACTCACGGTGCCCGATCCGGCCCTCAAATGGAACGCGGAGCGCGGGCACTACGATTTCGGCGAGGTCGACTGGAATGAGTTCTATCAGGTGGTCGCCGGCAACGGCCCCTGCAACCGCGACCGCCTGCGCACGCGGGTGAAGGCCTATGAAGAAGGTCGTTGGGTGCGCGATGCCGCTGACGCTTATGCAGCCAAGAAAGCAGCGCGCGCCAAGGCCAAGGCCGCATAGGGGAGGGTGCAATGACCGACAAGAAGGAATGGCCTCTCTGGGAGGTATTCATCCGCAGCCAGCACGGGCTCGCCCATCGCCATGTGGGCAGCCTGCATGCGCCCGATGCCGAAATGGCGATCATGAATGCGCGCGACGTCTATACGCGCCGCAATGAGGGCGTGAGCATCTGGGTGGTGCGCGCCTCCGACATCGCGGCAAGCTCGCCGAGCGAGAAGGGGCCGCTCTTCGATCCGGCCAACAGCAAGGTCTACCGGCACCCGACCTTCTACGAGATTCCCGAAGAGCTGGGGCATATGTGATGAGCGGGCAGGAGGCTCTTTTCGAGTATCTGCTGCGGCTTGGCGATAACACCCTGATCCTCGGTCATCGCCTGTCGGAATGGTGTGGGCATTCGCCAGCGCTGGAAGAGGATCTGGCGCTGTCCAACGTGGCGCTCGATCTCATCGGGCAGACGCAGCTCTGGCTGAACCTTGCGGGAGAGATCGAAGGCAAGGGGCGCGATGCCGACAAGCTCGCTTACCTGCGCGATGGTCGCGACTTCCGCAATGTCCTGCTCGTGGAGCAGCCGAACGGCGACTTCGCCGCCACGATGGCGCGCCAGTTCTATTTCGATGCGTGGCATTACCTGCTGCTGCGGGAACTCACGGGCTCGAAGGAAGCGCGCATCGCCGAGATCGCCGCGAAGGGCCTCAAAGAAGTCACCTATCACCTGGAGCGCAGCCAGGAATGGGTGCTGCGCCTCGGCGACGGCACGGAAGAGAGCCATCGCCGCATGCAGACGGCCATCGACGATCTCTGGATGTATACGGGCGAGATGTTCGAGTCCGACGCGGTGGACGAGGCCATGGTGCGCGATGGCATCGGGCCGGATCCCTCGTCGCTGCACGAGCCCTGGCTCGGCCTGATGCGCTCGACCGCCGAGGAGGCGACGCTCACCCTGCCTCAGCCCGGATGGGCGCAGCGCGGCGGCAAGCGTGGAATCCACTCGGAGCATCTCGGCTACATCCTGGCGGATCTCCAGTTCCTGCAGCGGGCCTATCCCAACGCAACGTGGTAGGGAGACGGCAGCCATGACGAGCAGCCTGACACGGCCCGGCCTGGAGCAGATCAGAACCTGGCTCGAAGAGGTTCCCGACCCGGAGGTGCCGGCTGTTTCCGTCATGGATCTCGGCATCGTGCGCGATGTGCAATGGGCTGGCGACGAGCTTGTCGTGGCGATCACGCCCACCTATTCGGGCTGCCCGGCCACGAGCGTCATCGCCTTCGATATCGAGGCCGCATTGCGGGCGCGGGGACTTGACCGCCTGCGCGTCGAGCGCCGGCTTTCGCCGCCCTGGACGACAGACTGGATCAGTGAGGACGGCAGGCGCAAGCTCGAAGCCTACGGCATCGCGCCTCCGGCCGAGAACGCAGGAGGCCCCTCAGTCTTCGACCGCCTGCTGCGCAAGCCGCTGACGATCGCCTGCCCGCGCTGCAAGTCCGAGAACACCTCGCGCATCAGCGAGTTCGGCTCGACGCCGTGCAAGGCGCAGTATCGGTGCGACGCCTGCCTCGAGCCTTTCGACTACTTCAAGTGCATCTGAAACGAGCGGACGCTCCATGACAAAGTTCTATCCTGTCACCGTTGCCGATGTCAGGCGCGAGACCCGCGATGCCATCATCCTCACGCTCGACGTGCCGGATGAGTACAAGGAGGCGTTCAGCTTCTCGCCGGGGCAATACCTGACCCTGCGCACCACCATCGATGGGGACGAGGTCCGGCGGTCCTATTCCATCTGTGCCGCTCCGACGGAGGGCAAGCTCCGGGTCGGCATCAAGAAGATCGCCGGTGGCGTGTTCTCGAACTGGGTGAGCGAGCAATTGGCGCCCGGCCATGTAATCGAGGCGATGCCGCCGATGGGCAACTTTTTCGTGCCCCTCGACCACACGCAGAAAAGGCATTTCGTGGGTTTCGCCGCGGGCAGCGGCATCACGCCGCTCATCAGCATCGTCAAGACGACGCTCAAGGCCGAGCCGCAATCCTCCTTCACGCTGTTCTACGGCAACCGTGCATCGAGCTCGATCATGTTCCGCGAGGAGCTTGAGGATCTCAAGAACGAGCATCTGGAGCGCTTCAGCCTTATCCACATCCTCAGCCGCGAGCAGCAGGACATCGACCTCTTCAACGGGCGCCTGACCAAGGAGAAGTGCGATCAGCTCCTCGATCACTGGCTCGATGCCTCCTCGATCGACACCGCCTTCATCTGCGGGCCGCAGGACATGATGCTGGGTGTCGCACAGAGCCTGGAAGAGCACGGCCTCGACAAGCGCAAGATCAAGTTCGAGCTGTTTGCCACCTCGACGCCGAGCCGCCGTCAGCGCACGCCCGAGCAAGCGAAGGCCGAGGAGGCCAGGAACCTCTGCGAGGCCACCATCGTCATCGATGGGCGCGCTCGCACCCTGTCATTCGAGAAGGGCACCGCGTCGGTGCTCGATGCGGCGACAGCCGAGGGGCTGGAACTTCCCTATGCCTGCAAGGGCGGCGTGTGCTCCACCTGCCGGGCGATGCTGGTCGAGGGCGAGGTCGACATGGACGCGAACTTCGCCCTTGAGGATTATGAGATCGCCCGGGGTTATATCCTGACTTGCCAGAGCTACCCGGTGACGGACAAAATCCTGGTCGATTTCGACAGGTGATTGAGGAGAGGCGCCATGGTCGATGAAGAAAGCCTCGTCAGCTTCGTGACCGGCGGTGGCCGCCTGAGCGCTCCCGACAACGTGACGCCGCGCTATCGCGCTGAACTCATGCGCCTCATGGCGATCTTCGTCGATTCCGAAATGGCCGGTGCCTCGGGGTTTGCCGATTGCATCAATTTGGCGCCAGGGCTGAAGGAGCGGATCACGGCCACACGCATCGTCCTCGAGAAGTTCAACCATGCGCGGCAGGTGCTCGAACTGATGGAGGAGTTCGGCGCCAATACGGGACAGTATGTGGGTGCACATCCCTGGGCATCCCGTCTCGACCGGAGCGCCAATCTCGGGCAGCGCCGCATAAGCGGCGACATGCGCCTCAACGTCTTCCACTACCCGATCAACGGCTGGGTCGATGCCGTGGTGATGAACTGCCTCATGGGGCAGGCAACCGTCGTGCAGCTCGACGAACTCACCCGCGGCTCCTACCAGCCCCTGGCCGATACGCTCTCCGGCATCCTTCCCGTCGAAAAGCAGCATGCAGAGCTTGGGCAAGAGGGATTGCAGGTGGCGCTCGAGAGAGGGCACGACCGGACCGACGCGCAGGCATCCGTGAACTATTGGTATCCGCGTGTAGCCGACACCTTCGGCAGCAGCGTGTCGGACCACTTCGACCAGCATCGGAAATATGGGCTGCGCCATAAGGGCCGAAAGGAGCTGATAGCCCAGTGGGAGGGCATCGTTCATCCCATGCTATCGCGCTTCGGTCTCGGCATTCCGAGGCATGTCTCGCCTGAGATCGGCGATCAGGCCTCTCTGCAGTAGTCGCCGGTCGCGAAGGACTTTCTATTCCGCAGCGCTGATACGCCGGGATGATGCAGTGGGTTCCGCGTGAAGATTGCGCGTTCCGTCCACGATCAGCTGCGCGACAAGCTCGGCATAATCGGCGCGGGTCACGTCGCCGGTGCTCTTGAACCAGAGATAATGCCAGTTGATCATGCCGAAGAGCGACATGGTCACGGGCTTGAGCAGCTTGGTGCCCTTCAGCTGCGGCGCGACGCCGGCTACCGCATCGGAGAAGATTTTCACCAGCTCTCGCTCCATCGCCTTGAGCTCCGTCTGCCGGTCGGGCGGCAGCAGACGCAGGCCGTTGATCTGCACGTTGTGCTGGGCATCGGCATCGCGATAGGCCTCGAGCAGGGCCGCGACCAGTTCCTTGAGGCGGGACCCGGCGGAAAGGTCCGGCCGGTCGGCGGCCTCCACCACTTCGAGCAGTTCCTCCAGATGGAAGCGGATGACGTCGAAGAGCAGCTCCTCCTTGTCCCGGTAATAGTGGTAGAGGTTCGCCTTGGAGACACCGCAGGCCTCCGCGATCTTGCTCATGGAGGCGCGGTCATAGCCATGCTCGGCAAAGAGTTCGGCCGAGCGATCGAGGATCGCCCGACGCTTTTCATCGTAGTTTGTGGCGCGGGTGCGGGCCATGGGGGCTGCTATTCTTTCGGTCTGCGGTCGATCACGCGTCTCGCCTTGCCGAGCGAGCGCTCGATGCCTTCCGGGTCGAGGACGTTGATCCGGGCGGTGATGCCAATAGTATCCTTGATCGCCTGACTCAAGCGGTCGGCCGCGGCTTTCCGGGTTTCGGGATAGTCGGCTTCGGGCCTGATCTCGGCCTTGATCTCCATCTGGTCCATGCGGCCTTCGCGGGTCAGCACGATCTGGTAATGGCCGGAGAGCGATGGAATGGTCAGGAGCTTTTCCTCGATCTGGCTGGGGAAAACGTTCACGCCGCGGATGATCATCATGTCGTCCGTGCGGCCGGTGACCTTTTCCATGCGGCGCATGGTGCGCGCGGTGCCGGGCATGAGGCGCGTCAGGTCCCGGGTGCGGTAGCGGATAACCGGCATCGCCTCCTTGGTGAGCGATGTGAAGACGAGTTCGCCTTCCTCGCCGTCCGGCAGCACTGCGCCGGTGTAGGGGTCGATCACCTCGGGATAGAAATGGTCTTCCCAGATGTGCAGGCCGTCCTTGGTCTCGATGCACTCGCAGGCAACACCCGGTCCCATCACCTCGGAGAGGCCGTAGATGTCGACCGCATGGATGTCGAAGGCCTCTTCGATCTCGGCGCGCATGGCATTCGTCCAGGGCTCCGCTCCGAAGATGCCGACCTTGAGCGACGACTGGCGCGGGTCGAGACCCTGCTTCTTGAACTCGTCGAGAATCGCCAGCATGTAGGACGGCGTGACCATGATCACGTCCGGCTTAAAATCGGTAATGAGCTGAACCTGTCGCTCGGTCATACCGCCCGACATGGGGATCACCGTGCAGCCGAGGCGCTCGGCGCCGTAATGCGCGCCTAACCCGCCGGTGAAGAGGCCGTAGCCATAGGCCACATGGGCCTTCATGCCGGGACGCCCGCCGCTCGCGCGGATCGAGCGCGCGACCACGTCGGACCAGACCTCGATGTCGCGCTTCGTGTAGCCGACAACTGTCGGCTTGCCGGTCGTTCCCGAAGAGGCGTGGATGCGCGCGACTTGGTCTTGCGGCACGGCGAACATGCCGAAGGGATAATTGTCCCGCAGGTCGGCCTTGGTGGTGAACGGAAACTTGGCGAGGTCGCTCAGATCCTTGAAGTCGTCCGGGTGGACGCCCGCCGCGTCGAACTTTGCCCGATAATGCGGCACGTTCTCATAGGCATGGCGCAGGGTCCAGGCGAGGCGCTCGCGCTGCAGAGCGGCGAGCTCCTCCCGTGAGGCCAGCTCGATGCTGTCGAGCTGAGCCGGCTGAGGCTTGAGTTCGGAAAGCTTGCGAAGCGGGATCTCGGCCAAGGAAACCTCCCATCCTGTCATTCTTGTTGGGCGCCGCTGTGTGGAGCGGATGCGAGCAGCGTGCCGGCAATGGTGCGCGAATGCCCGCGGAACTCGGCCACGACCTCGCCTTGAGCGTTGCGAACGGTGACGTCGTAGATGCCCGAGCGGCCCGAGCGGTTGCGCTCCACCGCGTGGGCCGTGAGCGTGTCGCCCCTGCGCCCCGGTTGCAGGAACGTCACGGCGCATTGCTGCGCGACCGTGCGCTGGTTGTAGGTGTTGCACGCGAAGGCAAAGGCCGAGTCGGCGAGCGTGAAGATGAAGCCACCATGACAGATGCCATGGCCGTTCGTCATGTCGGGCCGGATCGGCATGGACAGAACCGCCTCGCCTGGCGCAACCCGTTCCACGACCATGCCGAGGCCCTGGCTCGCCTGATCCTCGGCCCACATGGCCTGCGCGCAGGCTTGCGCGATGTCGTGCGCGGCGAGTGCGGAGGAGGGTGCGTCCATCAGGCTTTTCCCGTGAATTTCGGCGACCGCTTCTCAAAGAACGCAGTGACGCCCTCCAAGTAGTCCGGCGTGCGGCCTGCCTGGCCCTGCAGGTCGCGCTCAAGATCGAGTTGCCGGTCGAGATCGTTCGTTTCCGAGGCATTGAGGGCCTGCTTGATCAGGGCGAGCCCGGCCGTCGGCTGCGTGGCGAAATGAGCCGCCAGACGATTGGCCTCATCCATCAGGCTGGTGTCGTCGACCGCCTTCCAGATCATGCCCCAGGCCTCCGCCTGCTCGGCCGGAACAGGCTCCGCCAGGAGCGCGAGAGCGCGGGCGCGGGCAGGCCCCATGAGGCGCGGCAGGAACCAAGTTCCGCCAGAATCGGGAACGAGGCCGAGCTTCGCGAAAGCCTGGATGAATTTTGCCGAGCGCGCGGCCAGAACGATGTCGCAGGCCAGGGCAATGTTGGCCCCGGCACCGGCCGCGACGCCGTTGACGGCGCAGATGACCGGCATCTGCAGCGCGCGCAGCTTGCGAACGAGAGGGTTGTAGAGACGCTCGAGGGTGGAGGAGAGATCCGGCACCTGCCCGGGGCTGAAGACCCGGTCGGAGAGATCCTGCCCCGCACAGAACCCGCGCCCGGCGCCCGTGAGAACGATTGCCCTGCAGCTGTCGTCCACCTCCGCCTCGACGAGCGCGGACATCAATGCCGCGTGCATCGCCTCGTTGAAGGAGTTGAGGCGATCGGGACGGTTGAGGGTGATGATGCGGTATCCCTCCCGCCGCTCCGTGACGATGAGATCAGTCTCCACCATGGCCCTCCCGAAATGTCGCTGATGGCAAGCGGGCTTTCTGCGTCTTGTGTAGTATTGACCAACCGTTCGGTCAATTATATTGATGGAGGAAACAGCGTCAATGAGCCAACACTCGGCCCTCAAGGGAGCAGAACGGGATGGCATGTTTCGACGAACAGGATGCGTCTGCCACGCGCCGCAGCTTGAGTGCTGACGCCTGTTCGCCAGACATTGTGCTGCTGCCTTTCAAATCCCCGTGCTTCCCTTTCGCAACGAAGTTCAGGCTCCCGGCAGCCTCATGCCTTGCGCAACAATAAGAAAAACCGCCGACAACAAACCAGGAGGAAACAAATGAAATCGAAAGCTACGTTCAAAACCCTGTTGGTCGCCAGCGTCATGGCGCTTGGCGTGTCACAGGTCGCCCTCGCACAGGACACCGTCAAGATCGGCTCGGTTCTGTCAGTGACCGGGCCATCCTCGTTCCTGGGCGAGCCTGAGGACAAGACGCTGCGGCTCTATGTCGACAAGATCAATGCGGCCGGCGGCGTGAACGGCAAGAAGCTCGAACTGGTGATCTACGACGACGGCGGCGATGCCAACAAGGCGCGCACCTTCGCCACGCGTCTCGTCGAGGACGACGAAGTGATCGCCATGGTCGGCGGCACGACGACCGGCTCCACCATGGCGATGATCCCGGTATTCGAGGACGCCAAGGTGCCCTTCATTTCGCTCGCGGGCGCCATCGAGGTGATCGACCCCGTGCGCAAGTTCGTCTTCAAGACACCGCACACCGACAAGATGGCATGCGAAAAGATCTTCGAGGATCTGAAGAAGCGCAATCTCACGAAGATCGGCCTGGTGTCCGGCACCGACGGCTTCGGCGCTTCCATGCGGGCGCAATGCGTGAAGGTCGCGCCCACCTACGGCATGCAGATTATCGCCGACGAGAATTACGGCCCGCGTGACAGCGACATGACCGCTCAGCTCACCAAGATCAAGAACACGGCCGGCGTGCAGGCGGTGGTGAATCCGGGCTTCGGCCAGGGGCCCGCCATCGTGACCCGCAACTATGCCCAGCTCGGCATGAACAACATCCCGTTCTACCAGAGCCACGGCGTCGCCTCGAAGAGCTTCATCGATCTCGCTGGGGCTGCGGCCGAGGGTGTCCGCCTGCCGGCTGCGGCGCTGCTCGTGGGTGACAAGCTGCCGGAGAGCGATCCGCAGAAGAAGGTGGTGACCGAGTACAAGCAAGCCTACGAGAGTGCCACTAAACAGCCCGTCTCGACCTTCGGCGGTCACGCCTATGATGGTCTCTTCATTCTGGTCGAGGCCATGAAGCGCGCGAACTCCACGGAGTCGCAGAAGATCCGTGACGAGATCGAGAAGACCAAGGGCTTCGTCGGCACCGGCGGCATCGTGAACATGTCGGCGACGGACCATCTCGGCCTCGATCTCTCGGCCTTCCGCATGCTTGAGATCAAGGGTGGCGACTGGAACCTGGTGGCATCAGGCAGCTGATCTTCGCCGAAAGCGACTGAACGGGAGGCGGGTGTCCGCCTCCCGTTCGGCAACCTGAAGGTCGCGGGACAAATTCATGGCCGAGTTCCTCCAGTTCCTCATCTCCGGTCTGACGGTGGGCGCTGTCTATGCGCTTGTCGCGCTGGGCTTCACGCTGATCTACAACGCATCCGGCGTGGTGAACTTCGCCCAGGGCGAGTTCGTCATGCTCGGCGGGATGGTGACGGTGTTCGCTTCAGCCGCCGGCGTACCGCTGGTGCTGGCCGCTTTCATCGCGGTTGTGGTCGCCGTCGTGATCGGGCTTCTGCTCCATCGCCTTGCGATCGAGCCTGCCCGCGGCGCATCCGCCGTGACCCTCATCATCATTACCATCGGGGCGTCGATCCTTTTTCGAGGCATCGCCGCCATCATCTTCGACAAGCAGTTTCACAAGCTTCCCGGCTTCACGGGAGAGACGCCGATCGACATCCTGGGTGCCGCCGTCCAGCCGCAGAGCTTCTGGGTTCTCGGCGGCGCCGCGGTCGTGGTGGTGGCGCTCTACGTGTTTCTTGAGCACACGCTCCTTGGCAAGGCCGTTCTGGCGACGGCCGCGAACCGGCTGGCAGCACGGCTCGTCGGCATCAACACCACCACGATCATGGCGCTCGCCTTTGGCGGCTCCGCGGCCATCGGAGCGATTGCGGGCATTCTCGTCACGCCGATTACGTTGACCAGCTACGATGTCGGCACGCTCCTGGCCCTGAAAGGATTCGCCGCCGCCATGCTCGGAGGCATGGGCAATCCTGTCGGCGCGGTGGTCGGCGGGCTGCTTCTCGGTCTGCTGGAAGCGTTCGGTGCGGGATACCTGAGCTCCACCTACAAGGATGCCTTCGCGTTCCTGGTCATCCTCATCGTCCTGTTCGTGGCTCCTCAGGGCCTGTTCGGGCGCCGGGTTGTGGAGAGGGTGTGAGAATGGGTGCTCTCCTGAACCAACGCTTCCTGACCCTTGCCGTGTTGGCGGTTGTGATTGCTGTCCTCCCGTTTGTCTTTCCCTCAAGCTACTACTTCCGCGTGGCGTCGCTCGTGTGGGTGTCGGCGCTGGCGGCCATCGGCCTCAACATCCTCATGGGGCAGGCGGGCCAGGTCAGTCTCGGCCACGCGGCATTTTTCGGGATAGGCGCCTATGCTGTCGCCATCGGCCCGACGCATCTCGGCATTCCACCCTGGGCGGCGCTTTTGATCGGCGCGGCTCTCTCCGCCGTGCTCGCCTATCTCGTGGGACGTCCGATCCTGCGGCTGAAAGGGCACTATCTCGCCATCGCAACTCTCGGCCTCGGTGTGCTCGTCGCGCTTGTGATCTCGACGGAGAGCGGATGGACCGGTGGGCCGGACGGGATGCCCGTCGAGCGCCTGACCCTGTTCGGCTGGCGTGTCAGCGGTTCCTATACATGGTACTGGGTGACGGGTGCGCTTCTGCTCGTCGGAACCTGGATCGCGCTCAATCTCGACGAGACACCAACAGGACGGGCCTTCCGTGCGCTGCATGACAGCGAGGTCGCCGCCCAGGTGGTGGGCGTCGATGTTGCCCGCTTCAAGCTGCAGGCCTTCGTGATCGCCGCCGTCTATGCCTCGATCGCCGGTTCAGCCCTGGCCTTCATGAACGGCTTCATCAACCCGGATCAGGCGGGCTTCCTGCACTCCGTGGAACTCGTTACCATCGTGGTGCTCGGGGGGCTTGGATCCGTCGTCGGCAGCATTGTCGGCGCGGTCGTTCTGGTGACGCTGCCGCAGGCGCTGACGATGTTTCACGAATACGAGCACCTGCTGCTCGGGCTCATCATCGTCGTGTCCATGATCTTCATGCGCAACGGCATCGTGCCGAGTCTCTCCGGCCTGTTCCTCAGGAGGGCGCGGTCATGACAATCCTCAAGGCAACCGATATCGGCATTTCCTTCGGTGGGGTGAAAGCCGTCGATGGCGTGAGCTTCTCCGTGAGCCCGGGCCAGATTCTCTCGATCATCGGCCCCAATGGGGCGGGAAAGACGACCCTCTTCAACATCGTGTCGGGCATCTATGCGGCAAGCCGTGGCACGATCCACTTGGCCGATGAGGATGTGACCGGTCTTTCGCCGCACAAGTTGGCAGCGCGCGGGCTGTCCCGCACGTTCCAGAACCTGCAGATCTTCCAGCGCATGACGGCCTGCGAGAACGTGATGGTCGGGCGCCACCTCCGGGAGAAATGCAGTCTCCTGCCGGCGCTGTTCAGAACGCCGTCCGTGACGCGCCAGAACCGGGAAACGCGGGCTGCCGCGCTCGATCTCCTTGCTTATGTCGGCTTGAAGGATGTGGCCGACGTGCCGGCCGGCTCTCTTCCCTACGGGGCCTGCAAGCGTCTCGAGATCGCCCGCGCTCTTGCCGCCGAGCCGCGCGTGCTGCTTCTCGACGAACCGGCCGCCGGATGCAATGCGGTCGAGACCGAGGAGATCGATCATCTGATCCGGCAGGTCGCCGACCGGGGTGTCGCGGTCGTTCTCGTCGAGCACGACATGAAGCTCGTCATGAAGATCTCCGACAGGATCCTGGTCCTTGAGCGAGGCAGGCCGCTGGCCGAGGGAACGCCGCGGGAGGTGCGCGATGATCCAAAGGTCCTTGAGGCTTATCTGGGACAGCACGGCGCCCGGGAGGCTGCCCGTGCTTGAGGTGGAAAACCTGCGCAGCGCCTATGGCCGGATCGAAGTCCTCAAGGGCGTCAGCCTCGAGGTGCATGCCGGGGAGGTTGTAGCGCTCGTCGGCGCGAATGGCGCGGGAAAGACGACGCTGCTGCGTGCGCTTTCCGGTGTGCAGCCGATGACCGGCGGGGAGATCCGCTTCAAGGGACAACGCATCGACCGTCTGGCGCCGCATCAGCGGGTAGAACTCGGGATCACCCAGTCGCCCGAGGGCCGGCAGGTGTTCGGACCTCTGACAGTCGAGGACAATCTGAGGCTTGGAGCCTACAGGCGGCGCGACAAGGAGATCGAGCAGGATCGCGACCGGGTTTTCGCAATGTTTCCGATCCTGGCCGAGAAGCGCCATCTTCTGGCTGGAGGATTGTCGGGCGGCCAGCAGCAGATGCTGGCTATCGGGCGGGCCCTGATGGGGCGTCCCAAGCTCCTGCTGCTGGACGAGCCGTCGCTTGGATTGTCGCCGCTCCTGGTCGATCAGATTCTGGATGCCATCGTGTCACTGAGGAAGGACGGGATCACGGTGCTTCTCGTGGAGCAGAATGCCAGCGCAGCTCTGGCGATTGCCGATCGCGGCTATGTGCTTGAGACCGGCAAGGTGGCCTATAGCGGAACGGGTTCCTCCCTGCTCGCCGACCCTCAGGTGAAGGCGGCCTATCTCGGGATCGAGTAATCCGCCTGGCCGTTCATCGCGGTGCGTCCCCAACGGCTTCCATGCTTTGCTTCGCGAGGGCGATGGCCTCTTGGAGCACCGCATGCTCGCCGATATGGTTGGCCAGGATCAGCACAAGGCGGCTGTTGAGCGCCGCGCTGTCTTCATCCGACAATCCCCGGTGCGCCTCGATCAACGCGCGATAGCTGCGGTCCGGGTCGGCCAAACGGCTCTCAGTTACGAGCGTACTCACGCAGGACCTCCCTCAAAGCCTCTCATGCGGCGCGAAGCGCTTTCGATCATCGCGGGCGCGGCATGGCGCCAGCGTGCCGCAAGATGCTGGTCAGGGCGCACGAAGTAGGTGCTTCCAGGGCTCGCATCGAACCGTTTTGCGAACAGGCCGTGCTCGTCGATGAGGTCATCGCCGAGGACGAGAACGCGATGGCCATTCGGCGGTACCGCGCCATTCGGCACGTGAAGGATTGTCTCCTCGCCACCAAGGGCCTCCAGCAGCCAAATGGACTTTCCATTGCGGTCCCGCATGGGGGCGTCGGGAAGAGGAGCACCAAGATGGGCGGAACCGGACCAGGTATCCACATCCGGCGTCGACAAGGGCGTGTCATAGCGCGATGGCATCGACAGCCTGCCTGAGTTCACCATCCGTTTGGCAAAGGGAGCATGGCGCGCAAGAGCCAAGGTCGCGTCGCGAAAGCGAAGCTCCTGCGCCGAGCGTGGCGCGATGAAATCCGTCGAGCGGGTCGAGTGGCCGATATTCTCATCGGCTGCAGCCGAGCGTTCGACATCGTAGGACTCGATCAGGCTCTCCGGCGCCTCGCCTTTGAGGATCGACGCGAGCTTCCAGCTCAAGTTGTCCGCATCCTGAATGCCGGAATTCGCGCCCCGCGCGCCGAAGGGCGAGACCTGATGGGCTGCGTCTCCGGCAAAGACCACGCGGCCATGCACGAAGCGTTCAAGGCGACGGCACTGGAAGGTGTAGACCGAGACCCACTCCAGTAGGAAATCGTCGTGCCCCAGCATCTGCCTGAGCCTTGGGATCACCCTCTCGGGCGCCTGCTCGGCCTTCGCATCCGCATCGGATCCCAATTGAAGATCGATGCGCCAGACGTCGTCCGGCTGCTTGTGCAGCAGAGCAGATCGGCCTTCATGGAAAGGTGGGTCGAACCAGAACCAGCGCTCGGGCGGAAAATCACCCTTCATCTTCACGTCGGCAATCAGAAAACGATCCTCGAAAGCTTCACCCTGGAACGAGAGACCCAGCATTCCGCGCAAAGCGGAGCGCGCGCCATCGGCGGCGACAACCCAATCGGCGTCGAGATTGTAGGAGCCTTCAGGTGTCTCGACCGTGAGCGTTGCGCCATCATTGCGGCGCTGCAGGTCGATCACCTTGTTGCGCCAGCGGATCTCAAGATTCGGGAGCGTCGCAGCACGCTCGACCAGGGCATGCTCCAGATAATACTGCTGCAGGTTGATGAAAGCCGGCATCTTGTGCCCGTCCTCGGGCAGAAGGTCGAAGGCATAGAGCAGGTCGTTGTTCTGGAAGACCTTGCCGATCTTCCAGGTGATGCCCTTCTCGAGGCAGGGCTCTGCAACGCCGAGCCGGTCGAGGATCTCCAGTGTGCGCTTGGCATAGCAGATGCCGCGTGAGCCTTCGCCGATCCGGTCCGCATCGTCGAGCAGCACGACAGGAACGCCGCGCTGCGCGAGGTCGATGGCCGTGCAAAGGCCCACGGGGCCGGCTCCGACAACAACAACGGGATGCCCGGCAGGAGAGGGGCGATCCTGATCGGCGCAGCGGCGGTAGCCGAATTGATAGAGGGCCTTGCGGGTGTTCATGAAACTTCCCCTTCCTCTATCGCCCAACAAGCGTCAGCCCTGAAGGGCGGCCCACATCTCACGGTCCCGTTCGGCAGTCCAGATGACGGGATGATCGATGCCCGAAGCCTCATCGAAGGCTCGCGAGACGTTGAAGGGAAGGCAGTGCTCATAGATGGCGAAGCTCCCGAACTTCGGGTCCATGACCTCGCGGGTGGCCGCAAAGGTCTCCTTCAGCGAACGCCCGCGTGCCACTGACAGTTCGGCCGCGCCATAGAGGCTGGTGACGAAATCGCGGGTCATGGCTGCCGCCTCACGGACCTGTTGGTTCCCCTGCAGGGCAGCGCCGCGGCCGGGCGCGATGGCCTGCGGCCGGAAGTCCAGGATGCTGTCGAGCGTCAGCGGCCATTCGCGCAGGTAAGCATCGCCGCAATAACAGGCCGAGTGATACTCGACGAGATCACCCGTGAACATCACCTCGGCATCCGGCACCCAGGCGACGATATCGCCTGCGGTATGCCCGGCGCCCAGATGAAACAGCTTCACCTCACGTTTGCCAAGAAAGACCGACATGCCCCTCTCGAAGGTGAGAGTGGGCCAGGTCAGCCCTTCCGGAATGCTGTTCTCGCCGCGAAAGAGACGCGGGAAGCGCCCGATCTCCGAAGCCTTGTCCTGCTCGCCGCGCTCCATGATGAGATCGTAGGTGGCGTTCGACGCGATAATGCCCTGCGCATTATAGGCCGAGGCGCCGAGAACCCGGACGGCATGGTAGTGGGACAGAACCACATACTTGATCGGCTTGTCCGTCACGGACCGCACGCGGGCGATCACATCCTCGGCCATCATCGGAGTAGCCTGGGCGTCGATGACCATGCAGCCGTCGTCGCCCACGATAATGCCGGAATTGGGATCGCCCTCGGCCGTATAGGCGTAAAGACCCGGGCCGATCTCCGTGAAGGATACGGTTTTTGCGGCTGTGTCCGCCGTCGAGGCGAAAGCTTTCTCGGCCATGGCGATCCTCCCGTCATAAGCTACAGTCTCTACTGCCAATCAGCACAAGCACGTGGGCGTATGACTGCATTCGTTTAGAGGCAGGGTAGCCGCGATCTACCGATCGTCAAGTTTGTGTATCGATGATCTTATCTGGAGCCGGCTCAGCGGATGTTGATGACCAGCGGCAGGTTGAACGTGCGTTGGGGGACAGAAGCTGGTGCCGGCGGCACAGATGATCCAGGGCTTGCTGCTGCAAGGGCCGCCTGATCGGCCGCAGGGTGCCCGGAACTGCGTACAAGAGACGAGCTGGTTATGCGGCCAGATGAGTCTATCGTGAAAATAACATTTACAGACCCGTTAAAACCTTGACTGCGTAGAGCGTTCGGAATGCGCATGCGGCTGCGCAGCGTCGCTCTCAAATTCGCAAGATAGCGGGCGCTCTCGGCGGGATCGGCTGAGGCCGCGGCTCCTCCTATGTTCTCGCGCGAGGCCGAGGCTTGCCCCTGGCGCGCTTCAGAGGGGGGCTGCTGCGGCTGGGCGACGGTCCGGCGTGGAGGAGGCTTGCGCTCCACTGGTTTTGGAATCGGCTTCTTCTCAGGCTTAGGGATCGGCTTCTCTTCGAGAGGCTTGGCAATGATTGTCTCGGGTGGCGGAAGAGCAATGGTAGGCTCCGTCTCCGCTTCGACGGGAGCGGCTTCTGCCGCTTCCAGCGGCTCAGGAAGTGCAGTCACCTCCTCCGGCTGCTCCGCCGTTGCTTCTTCGGGCGGCAGAGGTTCAAGGGTTTCCGGCTCCAGAGGCACTTCTTCCGGCTCGACCAGAGGAGCGTCCACCGCCGAGATTTCTGCCGGCGCCACGGATACTGCCTCCTCCAGGGCAGGAGCAAGGTCAATGGTGATCTCCTGCTCGCCGGGAGGATTATCCGGTTCGGTGGACTGCCAAAGCGTCAGCCCGCCCAGAACTGCTCCGTGCAGGGCTAGGGCCGTGACGAAGGCAATCCCGAGCCGGCTCGGCTCCGGTGTCGATCTGATGCTTTGAGCGGACATCGCGCGTGCTGCAAGTCTCACTGAGCCGGGGAGGCGCTCGGCGCCTGCGCAATCAGGGACACCTTGCTGAATCCGGCAGCGCTGACCTGCCCCATGATCTCGACGATGCGCCCATAGGGAACCGCTCTGTCTCCACGAACCAGCACAACTTGCGCTGGATCCGGCGCGGCCAGTTCCTTGAGACGTGGCATCATCATGTCCGGCGTGAGCGGATCCTTGTCGAGAAAGGGTTGCCCCTGCGCGTCGATGCTGATGACAACTGGCTGCTTCGGTTGCGACACCTTCGCGGCTGCCGTCTTCGGAAGGTTCACCGGAACGCCAACGGTCATGAGAGGTGCCGCCACCATGAAGATGATGAGCAGCACGAGCATCACGTCGACCAGCGGTGTGACATTGATCTCGGACAGAGGCGCAACACCGAACTCATCATCCGGTTCGCCTGTGCGGAGCGGTCCCATGCCCATTATTCGGCGGCCTCTGCGCGCAGATGAGGCTTGCGATCGCGCGCGAGCCGGTCGCCGAGGGCTGTGATGCCTGCCGCGAAGGATTGCTGCAAGCGCCCAAGATCGGTTGTGAGCTTATTGTAGGCGATCACGGCCGGGATAGCGGCGACGAGGCCGATGGCTGTTGCAAACAATGCCTCGGCAATGCCGGGAGCCACCACCGAGAGACTGGTGTCCTGGCTCGCAGCGATAGCGGAAAACGAGTTCATGATGCCCCAGACCGTACCGAAAAGGCCGATGAACGGCGCTGCCGACCCCGTAGTGGCCAGGAAGGGTAGCCCCACCTGGAGCTGGCGCATGTCGGCGGAGAGCGCAGCCCGCATGGCTCGCTCGATCCGCTCGCGCCGCTCGGCGCGGCTCTCCGACGGGTCCTGATCACGCCACGCCTCCTGACCGGCGGCAACGATCCGTCCCGTCGTCCCGGCAGATTGCGGATGAAGTTTCTCGGCCGAGCGGGCTGATCTTTCAAAGGTGCGCGCCTGGTTACGAACATTCCTGAAACGCAGGAGCTTCTCGACGACGATCGTCCAGCACCCGAGCGATGCCAGTACGAGCAGGATCATCACCCCTTTCACAATCGGATCGGCCTGCAGGAACAAGCCTATGAAGGAGAGATCGTGCGGGGCGGCGGGTACGATGTCGTTCATTGCAGCGCTCTCATTTCGTAAATGAAACGGTGTCGATCTTGGAGGAGGTCTCGAGTGCGGACAGGCACTCCTCCCGCGAATTCGCCGCGCCCTCGCATGTCATGACATCATTGAGGAGAACGCGACTGACCCGGGAGCAGCTCAGGCCTGGAAAATCGAAGAGCTTGATCAGTGTCTTGCGGCCGGGCACGGGGCCAACTTCGACGGCCAGCCTCTTGGCTGCGACACCTTCCGTATCGAGTGCAAAAAGATCGAGCTTCAGCGAGCGCCAGCCCTCGCCTTTCTGGTTATCGATCAAGAAATAAGTTCGGCAGTTCTCACCCGCAGGCTCGATCTTGTTCAGCTCGATCCGCAGCGATGGCGGCGAAGCACGCTCCTGTGCCAGAGCCGCTCCGCTGAAGGGGAGAAGCAGGGCAAGGCATGCCCATACACTGCCTGCCGAATATCCAGGCTCGTTCCACGTGCTTGTCCTCATGAACTCTTCCCTCTCGTTCGTATGGACGAGTGCGCAGCCTCACGGACGCGAGATTTAAGCGCTGGCGCCTCTCTGGTCTCCGGTCCGGCTCGATGTCCGAAGTCAGCGAGAATTTCTCGTGAGGCGATCAGACGAGATATCTGGGAGAAGCCATTTAAATCAAGGGCTTACAGAAAGATCAGAGGCGTTCTAAAACAACCCCTACAATGTTGAAAACGAGGGCGATTTCGCTTCCTTAAAATCCCTTCAAAGTAAATTTTTCTTGCTTTTGGGCATGTGTGGGCTGGCGGATACCTCCCGGACGCGCTTGGCTGAGCATGCTTCGCGCTTCACAAAAATACCGTTTTGCAAATGGACAAGAAACCTACGGACGCTCAGCACCAAGGAGTTCAGCGTGGGTTTCAAAGGTCACGACAAGCCCTTTCCTGCTTGGTATCCCTATGCCTTGGTTGGCGGGATCGCGGCCCTCGCAACAGCACTTTATGTGATCGGCTGATGCAGGCGAGGTGGGTCGAACGGCCTATGGCAGATGATTTGCCTAGAGCTGTCGGGCCTAAAGCGCTTTTGGTCTCAGTGTAGGGCATAGCCGGCATGCCTGATCCAGCCTTTGGCATCTTTTGCCGTGATGGTGTCGAGGGCTGGTTTGAGTTCTGCTTCCAGGGCTTCGAGAGTGCGCGGGGCTTTGGCCTTGAGCGGCTCCTTCATCTTGGCCCAGGCCTGCTCGATCGGATTGAACTCGGGCGAGTAGCGGGGCAGGTACAGCAGTCCGATCCCGGCCTGAGCGAGCAGGTCCCGCACTTCGGTGGCGTGATGCGGGCGCAGGTTATCCATCACCAGAATGGCATCAGGCTTCACCTGCTGGAGCTTGGGCACCAGCACCTGCTCGAGATAGGCCAGCAGCACGGAGGTCGAGGTGGACGCCTCGATGCTCACGTGGCCACCAGGCCCTCACAGGCGAGCGCGCCTATCACCGTCAGCCGCTGCCAGGAGCCGAGGGGAATGGACCCAT
>NZ_JAERQE010000030.1 GCF_016734765.1 Microvirga soli
TCCCGGACGAAGCGCAGCGCAGATCCGGGATCGCGTAAACCAGCCCAGCCCTGTCATCCCGGGGCTGCGCAGCAGAGACTGGGATCCATAACCGCTGACAAATCAGAACGAAGCGCGACGCTGCTCGCTCTCTTCTAAAACGTCAGCGGTTATGGATCCCCGCCTGCGCGGGGATGACAGCGTTGAGTTTCAGGCGCTACCTCCGGCACACGATCCCGGATCGGCTACGCCGTCCGGGATGACCAACTCTGTTTAAGGCCAGCGCACAGTCGGCGGCATGGAGGAGAGGATCGACGCGATGTTGCCGCCGGTCTTCAGGCCGAAGATCGTGCCCCGGTCGTAGAGCAGGTTGAACTCCACATAGCGACCGCGCCGCACCTGCTGCTCGATCCGGTCCTCCTCGGTCCAGGGCTTGGACGCATTGCGGCGGACGATCTCGGGATAGACCTTGAGGAAGGCCTCGCCCACGTTGCGGGTGAAGGCGAAGTCCTCGTCCGGGTTCCCGGTCCAGTGGTAGTCGTAGAAGATGCCGCCGATGCCGCGCGGCTCGTTGCGATGCTTGAGGAAGAAGTACTCGTCGCACCATGTCTTGTACTTGCCGTAGGACCCTTCCGGCGCGTGGGCGCTGCAGGCCTGTTCCATGGCCTGGTGGAAGAGCACCGTGTCCGGATCCTCCTGCGTGCGCCGCCTTTCGAGCACTGGGGTAAGATCCGCCCCGCCTCCGAACCAGGGCTTCGTGGTGACCACGAAGCGGGTGTTCATGTGGACGGTGGGCACGTTCGGGTTCCAGGGATGGGCGATGAGGGAAATCCCGCCGGCCCAGAAGCGCGGGTCCTGGTCGGAGCCGGGGATCTGGCCGCGGAACTCGGGCGCGAACTCGCCATGGACCGTCGAAACATGGACGCCCACCTTCTCGAACACGCGGCCCTTCATCATCGACATCACGCCGCCGCCACCGGGCGTTCCGCTGTGATCCTTGCGTTCCCACGGGGTGCGCACGAACCGACCGGGCTCCGAAGCCTCCAAGGGGAGGGGGCCCGTCACCTCGTCCTCCAGGGCCTCGAAGGCGGCGCGGATGCGGTCGCGCAGCAGCGCGAACCAGACAGGGGCCTCATTCTGCAGGCGCGCCACAGCGGCTTGGTCGGTCATCGGATCTTGCCTCACATCTCGGAAGGGGCGGGAACGGGAAACGAACGGGTCTGCCTTAAGGACTCGCCCAGGATCATGGCGGCGGTCACGGCCACGTTGAGGGAGCGCATGCCGGCCTGCATGGGGATGAGGATCCGGGCATCGGCCACCGCATGAACCTCCTCCGGCACGCCGGCGGATTCCCGCCCCACCAGGACGATGTCATCGGGCCGATAGGTGAAATCGGCATAGGGGATCGCCCCCTTGGTGGTGGCGAGGACGAGGCGCCCTCTGGTCTCCTGCCGCCATGCCTCGAAGGCCCGCCACGAAATGTGACGGGTGATCGTGACGTGCTGCAGGTAGTCCATGCCGGAGCGGCGCAGGTTGCGGTCGGACACGTCGAAGGCCGCAGGTTCGATGATCTCGACCGGCACACCGAGACAGGCCGCCAGGCGCAGCATGGTGCCGGTGTTCTGCGGGATATCCGGCTGATAGATGGCAAGACGGGGCATGGCTTCGTCATCGGGGCAACGCGCCCCGCCGTCAAGGGAGCGTCTCCAAGGGAGCGTCTCAAGGGGTTTGGGTCGGCGGCATTTTGAGGCACAGGCTGGAACAACTCCAATCCGGCTATGGACAGGCGGGCTTGACCGTGCCAAAGAGCCACCGCGCGGCGACTCCCAGTCGCATTGCGCGCGCATTGTCGTGTTCCATATCGGAATGCGTGAGCCGAATGCCTGGGTTTCCAAGGCATTGCCGATGCGCGGTTCTCGTTTTTTGACCAATGCTGGAGAGCCAAGTGGCCGAGACCACCACTCATGTCGCTGAGCCGACACGGCGCGATTTTCTGTACATCGCCACGGGCGCAGCCGCCGCGATCGGCGGAGCCACCCTGGTGTGGCCTTTCGTTCAGTCCCTGGCGCCTGACGCGGCGACGGTGGCTGCCGGCGCTCCCGTCGAAGTCGACCTGGCTCCGATCGCCGAAGGCCAGATCGTGAAGGTGTTCTGGCGCGGCAAGCTGATCTTCATCCGCCACCGCACGCCGGATGAGATCAAGGCGGCTGAGGACGTGAACGTCGCCTCCCTGCGCGACCCGCAGGCGGACGCCGCCCGCGTGAAGGAAGGCAAGGCGCAGTGGCTCGTCGTCTATGGCAACTGCACCCATCTGGGCTGCGTGCCGCTCGGCCAGCAGGGCGAGTATCACGGCTGGTTCTGCCCCTGCCACGGGTCGGTGTTCGACACCTCCGGCCGCGTCCGCGGCGGTCCGGCACCCATCAATCTGCCGATCCCGCCCTATGCCTTCGCGTCCGACACGAAGGTCATCATCGGCCAAGAAGCCACGGCGTAACCTAAGCGACGATCAGGCGATACACATGAGCCAGCATCCCACAACTTACGTTCCCAAGAGCGCCTTCGGTCGGTGGTTCGAGAGCCGCCTGCCGATCGCGGGTCTCGTCCACTCCTCGTTCGTCGCGTTCCCTGTCCCGCGGAACCTGACCTATTTCTGGACTTTCGGCGCCATCCTGTCCTTCATGCTCGTCGCGCAGATCGTGACCGGCGTGTTCCTGGCGATGTACTACACCCCGAACGCCGGTATGGCGTTCCAGTCCGTCGAGCACATCATGCGCGACGTGAACTATGGCTGGCTGATCCGCTACCTGCACGCCAACGGCGCGTCGATGTTCTTCATCGCCGTCTATCTGCACATTTTCCGGAACTTCTACTACGGCTCCTACAAGGCGCCCCGCGAGGTTCTGTACATCCTCGGCGTGATCATCTTTATCCTCATGATGGCCACCGCCTTCATGGGCTACGTGCTTCCCTGGGGCCAGATGAGCTTCTGGGGCGCCACCGTGATCACCAACCTGTTCTCGGCGATCCCGCTCGTCGGCGAGACCATCGTGAGCTACCTCTGGGGCGGCTATTCGGTGGGCAACCCGACGCTCAACCGCTTCTTCTCGCTGCACTACCTGCTGCCCTTCATGATCGCGGGCGTCGTCGCCCTGCACATCTGGGCGCTGCACGTGCCGGGCCAGAACAACCCGACCGGCATTCCGATCAAGTCGGGCAAGGACGCGGTTCCGTTCACGCCCTATGCGACGATCAAGGACATCTTCGCCGTCGTCGTGTTCCTGATCTTCTTCGCCTATTGGGTGTTCTACATGCCCAATTATCTCGGCCATGCGGACAACTACATCCCGGCGAACCCGGCCGTGACGCCGTCCCACATCGTGCCTGAGTGGTACTTCCTGCCGTTCTACGCGATCCTGCGCGCCATTCCCGACAAGCTCGGCGGCGTCATCGCCATGGGCGCGGCCATCGTGATCTGGGTGTTCATGCCCTGGCTCGATACCTCGAAGGTGCGTTCCACGGCCTATCGCCCGCTCTACAAGCAGTTCTTCTGGGTCTTCGTGGGCGTCTGCCTCGTGCTCGGCTGGCTCGGTTCCCGTCCGGCCGAGGGCTGGTACGTGATCGCGTCCCAGATCTGCACGGTCTACTACTTCGCCCACTTCCTGATCGTCCTTCCGGTGCTCGGCTTCGTCGAGCGTCCGCTGCCGCTGCCGAATTCGATCCTCGAATCCGTCATGGGTGTGCAGAAGGGCGGGGCTGGCATGCCGGCAGGTGCCAATGCCGAGCCGCAGTCCAAGGGCTGAACGGGAGCGTTGAGGAAAACATCATGATGAAGCGTATTGTTCTCATCGCTGCGGCCGTTCTCGGCCTCTCCGCTCCGGCCTTCGCTGCCGGCGAGACCCCGGTCCCGCCCCAGCTCAAGTGGAGCTTCCAGGGGCCGTTCGGCACCTTCGACCGGGCCCAGCTCCAGCGCGGCTTCAAGGTCTACCGGGAGGTCTGCGCCTCCTGCCACGGCCTGAGCTATGTCGCGTTCCGCAATCTGGCGCAGCCCGGCGGTCCGGAGTTCTCCGAGGCCCAGGTTCGCGCTCTGGCGGCCGAGTACAAGATCCAGGACGGCCCGAACGATGCGGGCGACATGTTCGAGCGTGCCGGCCGTGCGGCCGACCGCTTCCCGTCGCCGTTCCCGAACGAGAACGCGGCGGCTGCGGCCAATGGCGGCAAGGCTCCGCCGGATCTGTCCCTGATGGCCAAGGCCCGCACCTATGAGCGCGGCTTCCCCTGGTGGATCACGGACATCTTCCGTCAGTATTCCGAGAACGGCGCGGATTACCTCGTAGCGCTCCTCAACGGCTATCATGAGGCTCCGCAGGGCTTCAAAGTGCCGGAGGGTGGTCACTACAACGAGTTTTATCCGGGCCACGTGATCGCGATGCCGAAGCCGCTCAGCGACGGTCAGGTCGAGTATCCGAAGAACGAGGCGGGCCAGCCTCAAGTGCCGGAAACGGTCGACCAGTATGCCCGCGACGTGACGGCCTTCCTCACCTGGACGGCGGAACCGCATCTTGAGGCCCGCAAGCGTCTCGGCTTCCAGGTCATCCTGTTCCTGATCGTGCTCGCAGGCCTGCTCTACTTCACCAAGAAGAAGATCTGGGCCCGGGTGGGCGGCGAGGTCGAAGGACACGCCACACCCCCGATGACGCACAATCCGTAAGGATCGAGAACGAGGCCCCGAAAGGGGCCTTTTTCTTTTCAGGTGACAGCGTGTGACGGCAGCCCTATGTCGGCTGCCATGCTGCAGACGATTGCCGACGACATCTGGGGAAAGCCCTGCCTCGCCTACCACGTTCAGCCGAGCCTTGAGCCTGAAGCCCGCGAAGCCTTCGCGGAGGTGCAGCGAAGCATCGCCGAGCGCTGGCCGGAGCCATTGAACATCGGCCCTCGGCACGGGCTGCATGTCACCATCTATCCGCTGGTTCCGGTGAAGGGTGCCTTCGACAAGGACGCCTACTGGCAGGGCATCGCTCGACAAAGCCAGAACTTGGTGGAGGATCTCTGTGCCGACCAGCCGACTTTGGAACTGCGCTTCTCCCGCCTCAAGGTGACCGACACGGCCATCATCGCGACCGCAACCGAGGAAACGGGCCTGATCGATGCCATTCGGAGCAGAATCGTCAGTGATATTCCTCCGCCGCCCGGTCACAAGCCGATCATCTACGATCTGATCCACTCGACTCTGGCGCGCTATCGGACAGGAGCCTCCATCCCGGATGAAGTTGTCCGGCGGATCGAGAGCCTACCCGTCTCCATCACGGCGCCTGTGAGGCAGATCAGGCTCGTTCGCGAGACGCTGTTCCCCTGTCTCACGACGGATGAGATCGCTTCGATCCCGCTGACGGGGGGGTGAGGCTTGGGACGCGGCTCATCCTCGGCTATGACAGGCCCGTAACAGCTGGGCAGACGAGGGCGAGATGGCAAAGGCGGTTCTGGGCATCATCGGCGGTTCGGGGGTTTATGACCTGCCGGGGATCGAGGACATGCGTGACGAGCGCATCGTCTCTCCCTGGGGTGAACCATCGGACGTGCTGCGCATCGGCCGCATCGGCGAGACGACGATTGCGTTCCTGCCCCGCCATGGGCGCGGCCACCGCCTGTCGCCCTCCGACATTAACTACCGGGCCAACATCGACGTGATGAAGCGAGCCGGCGTCACCGATCTGATCTCCGTTTCCGCCGTCGGCTCGTTCAGGAACGAGTATCATCCGGGGTTCTTTGTCCTGGTAGACCAGTATGTGGACCGCACCCACAAGCGCGAGACCTCCTTCTTCGGCCAGGGCTGCGTGGCCCATGTGCCCATGGCTCATCCGGTCGGCCCTCTGCTGCGCCAGCGCATTGCCGATGCGGCTCAGGTCGAGGACATTCAGTTTGCCGTCGGCGGTACGCTCGTGTGCATCGAAGGGCCGCAATTCTCCACCTATGCCGAGTCGATCACCTACAAGGAACTCGGCTACGACGTGATCGGCATGACGGCGATGCCCGAGGCCAAGCTCGCCCGCGAGGCCGAGATCACCTATGCCACCATCGCCATGGTGACCGACTACGATTGCTGGCACCCGGAGCACGACCATGTGGACGTGGCCTCCGTGGTGGCCGTGGCACAGCAGAACGCCGCCAAGGTCGCCCGCCTCGTTGCCCGTGTCGCCCGCGACTTCCCGGCCGAGCACGAGCCTTGCCCCGCCGGCTCCGACCGGGCGCTCGACGGCGCCATCATGACGGCGCCCTCCGCCCGCGATCCCGAGCTTCTGAAAAAGTTGGATGCGGTGGCCGGCCGGGTGCTAAACCCCTCAAAAGCGTGATCACGAACTTATTGTCGTCAAACACTCAGGCAGGCTTGAACCCATGGACCAGCGTCTCCTCACCGACCTGAAGGCCGCGATCCGCTCGATCCCGGATTATCCCAAGCCCGGTATCGTGTTCCGCGACATCACGACTCTGCTCGGCGATGCGCGGGCCTTCCGTCGCTCCGTGGATGAACTCGTCCATCCCTTCGCGGGTGGGCGGGTCGACAAGGTGGCGGGCATCGAGGCGCGGGGCTTCATCCTGGGTGGAGCCATCGCGCACCAGCTCTCGTCCGGCTTCGTGCCGATCCGCAAGAAGGGCAAGCTCCCGCACGAGACGGTGCGCATCGCCTATTCGCTGGAATACGGCGTCGACGAGATGGAGATCCACACGGATGCCATCGGCCAGGATGAGCGGGTGATCCTCGTGGACGATCTCATCGCCACCGGAGGCACGGCGGTCGCAGCCACGAAGCTCCTGCGCCAGATGGGCGCCAATATCGTGGCTGCCTGCTTCATCATCGACCTGCCGGATCTCGGCGGCGCGCAGAAGCTGAAGGAGCTTGGCGTCGAGGTGCGCAGCCTCGTGAGCTTCGAGGGCCATTGAGCTTAGGATGTCATCCCCGGCGAGCGGAGCGAGGGAAGGGGATCCACGATCAGGCTCAGCGCCATGGATTCCCTTCCCCTCCGCTGCGCTCCGGCCGGGAATGACACAGGCGTCTCAGCCGCGCTTTTCCCAGAACACCATGCCGTCGAAGGCAAACACCTCCTCGCCGTTCTGGTTCGTCCCCGTGTTGTGGTGGAACACCAGCCCCCATTCCGGGCGGGACGCGGAAGGGCGCTTGGCCGTCACGGTGGTGCGGTAGGTGATCGTGTCGCCTGCATAGACGGGCTTCAGCCATTTCAGGTTGGAGAAGCCCGGGGAGGGGCCGAGCCTGGCCGGGCGCTGGCCGTGGGCAAGCGCATAGGCGCGGATCCGGTCGCGGTGACCGACCATGTGCTTCATCCACACGCTTGCCGTATGCCAGCCGGAGGCGCAAAGCGCCCCGAACAGGCTCCCCTTGGCGGCTTCCGCATCCACATGGAAGCGCTGCGGGTCGTACTGCCTGGCGAAGCGGACGATCTCGTCGGGCGTGAAGGTGGTGGAGCCCAGCTCCTCCGTCTCGCCGATCACGAGATCCTCGAAATAGGGATTGGAGGAGATCGGGGGGATCTCACGCCGAGGATGGTCGCCGGGCAGGGAATCCGCCACGGCATTGAGAACCTGACGGTCCTCTCCCGAGAAGGGCTCCGCGTCGCGGGTGGCGAACATCACCCAGTTGGTCTGGGTCAGCACAGTCTCGTCGGCTTGGTTGGCCATGTCGAAGTGGAGCTTCACAAGGCCGAGCGTCGGCCGGCTCTTGGAGGTCCGGCTCTCCAGAACCTGCACTCGCGAGCGCAGGGTATCGCCGGGTCTCACGGGCCTCACCCATTTCACCTCCTCGATGCCCGGAGCCCCCATGGCGGAGGAGTCCAGGAGCAGCCCGTCGGCCACGAGGCGCATGTTGAGGCTGCAGGTGTGCCAGCCCGAGGCGATCAGGGTCCCGACGAAGCTGTCCTTGGCCGCAACCTCGTCCACATGGAAGGGCTGGGCATCGTATTCCCGCGCGAAGGCGATGATGTCGTCCTTCGACACATGGAGAGGGCCGAGGGTCTGGGTGAAGCCGACCGGCAGATCTTCGAACGTGCGCATGAGCAATCCCTTGTCGAAGGCCTGCCCTAGCACAATGAACGCCCTGTTGGGAGGCCCAGCGCCGCAACCTAGGTTTGTCGCCTGCATGTCAGGGAACGAAAAAGGGACGGGCATTGCCCGTCCCTTAGCATTCGTCCGCGCTTGGAGGGTTAGAGAACGAACCAGCTCTTGCTGAGCTCGATCGAGCCCTTCAGCTTGATCACGGCTTCCGCCGTCTTGTCGCTGTCGGTGTTGAGATAGACATAAGTTGTGCTCTTCGTCTTCTCGAAGCGCACCTCGCCCGCCTTGCTGAAGCTCTTGTCATCGCCGATGAACGAGAACTTCTGGTCACCGCGCTTCTTGGTGTTGGCGTCGATCAGCTTGAGATCAATCCTGTCACCACCTCGACCCGAGAAGTCAGTAATGTAGTCTGCCTTCGACTTGGACGAGCCCGTCTCCCGGTCGTCGAACACGAACACATCCCGGCCCTTTCCGCCGGTGAGCGTGTCCTTGCCGAGGCCGCCGATCAGTCGGTCGTTGTTCAGGCCTCCGTCCAGCAGATCATCGCCGGATGAGCCTTCAAGCGTGTCATCGCCCGACTCTCCATACAGGCGATCGTTGCCAAGATCTCCATAGAGGCGGTCATTGCCGCCGGCACCCTTGAAGGCGTCCTGGCCCTCTCCGCCTTTCAGCACATCGCCAAGAGCGCTGCCGGTGGCGGTCTCGTTCAGACTATTGCCGACCTGGATCGTGAAGGTCTTCCTCATGCTCGCGCCGGTGGCGTCCGTCACCTGCACCTCGACCAGATGGCTTTTGGCCTGCTCGTAATCGAGCCTCA
The DNA here is from genome assembly GCF_016734765.1 of Microvirga soli. GTDB lineage: Bacteria > Pseudomonadota > Alphaproteobacteria > Rhizobiales > Beijerinckiaceae > Microvirga > Microvirga soli. The sequence goes on from NZ_JAERQE010000030.1 coordinate 8,861, forward strand.
CGCCATCCGCCACGCTGATCTTGCCCGATTTGTTATCGATGGCGAAACGGCCTTCGGCATTGCTCAGAAGCTCGAAGTGAAGAGTGCCAACAGCGCCCTTGATGGAGAAGTCGCCGAACTCGAAGCCGGTTTGGCTGTTCTCTTCCACAACATCACCAGTCAGTCCGAAGTCGGTGAGCAGTAATCCGCCCGCGGTGGATGTGATATCCGCGAACTTGAAGATCTCAACCTGAGTGATCGTATCGACCCTGTCGCCGTCTTCCCGCGCATCGGTCAGTGTGAAGGAGCCGTCGCCGTTACGCTCGATGGTATAATCGGCACGCTTGCCGCTCAACACCACAGTGTCTTCGCCGGCGCCGCCGTCGAGGCTGTTGCGGCCTTTGTTGCCATAGAGAGTGTTGTTCAACTCATTGCCAGTGAGATTGCCCCCAAAGCTGTCAGGATTCGCCTTCAGGATCTCCACATGGATGCCTGCACCGAGTGTGTAGTTGGCCTCGCCGACGACGATGACCGTGTCGATACCCATGCCAGCTGCTTCTTCGATCGTCTCTTCGCCGTAGATACGGTAGGTGTCGTCACCCGCGCCGCCTTCCAGGCTGTCGGATCTGTTTCCGCCATTGAGTGTGTCATTGCCGCCTCCGCCGATGAGCGTGTCGACACCATCGCCGCCGGAAAGGGAGTTTGCGGCACTATTGCCGGTGATGATGTTGTCGAGACTATTGCCCGAACCGTTAATGGCAGCGGTTCCTAGCAGGGTCAGGTTCTCAAGGTTCGTGCCCAGAGTATAGTTGTTCAATGCAGTCCGGACTGTATCGATGCCGCCGGCATCTGAACCATCGTCATTCGTCTCCACAATCGTGTCCATGCCGTCCGCAACGTAGGTGTCATTGCCTGCGCCGCCCATTAGCGTATCCGGACCGACATCGCCGTTCAGAACATTCGCACCTGCGTTGCCGATCAGGCGTTGGGCAAGCTCGTTGCCTGTCAGGTCGAGAGCAACCTCACTGTCAGCAGGCCAAGCCCGCAGAACTTCTACAGCTTGACCAGCTCCCAGAGTGAATGACTCAATTGCGCGAACCTCATCATTGCTTTGAACTGTGCTGGCAAGCTCAATCACTGTGTCGCCGCTGCTGACATAGTAGGTATCGTCGCCATTCCCGCCGGTAAGGGTGTCGGCGCTGTCATCAGTGCCTGTAGCATTGCCGCCATAGATGGTGTCGTTACCCTCATCGCCATAGATCCGGTCGCTGTCGGCGCCGCCATAAATGGTGTCATCCCCACCGCCGCCGTAGATGGTGTCGTTGCCGCCTGCACCGTCGAGGGTGTCGCCAAGGTCGGATCCGCCCCCGCCTGCATCCAGGCGGAATACCTCGCCACTGATGTCGACAACATAGAGGTTGCCGTTCCTGTCGGTGCCGAAGGAAGCAATCCTCTCGATCGTACCGGCGCTCGGAACGATCGTAGCGGTGATATCATTTCTCACCCAACCGGAAGCAGTTTCCTCGAGCGTCCAGATCCGCGCGCTTCCGAAATCGCCAAAAATGTACTTGCCTCGCAAAGAGGCGATGGGGCCGTCATAGACGTATCCGCCTGTAACCGACGCACCAATGCCATCCTCGTGAAAATAGGAGTGGATCCCGTCGGTATAGCCGTCGTTGGTTTCAGGGGTCGGTCCGTCGTCCGCATCATTACTTGGATCTTCATCTTCGTCGTTCTCGGGCCGTCCCCAGCCATAGTTCGCACCAGGGACCACGAGATTAATCTCTTCCGCTGTATCCGCGCCGACATCGCCTACAAAGAGCCGACCGTCCTTATCGAAGCTGGCGCGCCACGGGTTGCGGAAGCCAATGGCGTAGACCTCGGACGGCTGCGCCAGGTCGGGAGCGTTGTCGAAGACGGTCGGATTGCCCTCCGGGATGGCGAAGTTCTTCTTGGGATCTCCCGGATAGGCATCCTCCAGACTGTCCACGTCAAGGCGAAGAATCTTGCCGAGGTGGCTGGTCGGATTTTGCGCATTCCAATTCTGATCGCCGTCGCCGGTCGCTACATACAGGTAGCCGTCTGTCGGGCTGAAGCCGATCCAGCCGGCTCGATGATTGCCCGAGCCCTCAGTATATTCCGTTGTCTCCAGAATGACTTTGTAGTTGCTGGGGAGTACGTCCGGCGAATTCGGATTGACAGTGTATTCCCGGATCTGCGACTCGTTGTGCCGTGGGTCGCTGTTATTCTCTCCCTTGAGGGACAGGAACACATACACTTTGCCGTTGTTGGCAAAATCCGGATGGAACGTGAAGCCGAGGAGGCCGACCTCGCCAGCCGTCGAGACCTGATCCGTTACATCCAGAAACGGCGTTGGGGCAGTCGACCCGTCCGCGCCGACGATCTGAACTGTCCCTTGCTTGCCGACGATGAAGAGGCGGCCTGAATTGTCCGGGGCGCCGGTGACAAAGAGTGGCTGAGTCAGGCCCGACGCGATCCGCGTGCCGACGATTTCCGATGCATTAGGATTGTACCCATAGATCGTGTCATCCTCATTCGTTGCTTGGTTCGTCAGGTCGTCGGCACCAGAAGAGCCGTAAATAGTCGCCATAATCATTGCCCCACATCGAAAAGTGTTACTTACCTTCATCCTTCGCTGAGGGGCTTGGCAGGGACAACTCTCTGAACAGGGAGGACTCTTGACGAAAGGGCAGGTTTACATGTCTCGGGCAGCGGGAAAGCCTGCTGAACGCCAGAAATGACCTCGTAAACCATTGCTCTGCGGCAATCCCACTCAGGGCGTAAACTCCCCCGCCGCGTTGTGCGCCAAGCGGATCGGCTCCGGCAGGCGGTACTTGGGGGAGCAGCGCAGGACCAGTTCAGCGGCTGACGGGATATCCGCGAGGTGGCCGGGGGAGATGAACATCGGGTTCTTGGCCGTGCGGGTGCGCAGCGCCACCCCGATGGTTTCCTTGCGGTCGATGAGCGGCGCGGCGGAGCCCTTTTCTTCGCCGAGATCCTTGTAGCGTCCGCAGAGCAGCGTCTTGCCGCAGCCGACAGTGGGGCGCTGCAGCCACAGGCCCATATGGCTGGCGATGCCGATGCGGCGGGGGTGCGCGATGCCCATGCCGTCGAAGAGAAACACGTCGGCTACGGTTTTCAGTTTCTCGAAGGCCTCCTCGAGCACCGGCCCTTCCCGAAAGCTGAGCAGTCCGGGAACATAGGGAAAGGGCGTCGGCCGCTGCGCCAGCACTGTCTCGACCGGCAGGAAGCCGGGATAAGTCACCACCACGATAGCGGCCTGCGACTGCTCGTTCTTCACGCTGACGTCGACGCCGGCCACGAGCTTGACCTTGTCGAGGTCGATGGGGTGGTCGGAGATCACCTCCGTGCGCAGCTCGTGCTGCAGGGCGATGGCCTCGGAGGGGGAGACATTCCAGTCGTGGCGGTGGTGAAGCTTCATGATCCGGTATCGAAGAGGACAAGGGCTAACGCTCAAGGTTCGGGATCGATCCCTTGCAACCTGAGTCGATAGGCCGAAGCCGCTGGAGACTACGTGGAAGCCCTTAGGGGCATTGTCGGAATATCGTCCTCTGTTCGATGGGTTTAAACCCTCGGCCATCGCAAAGATAAGTCTAACAAAGAGGATGTCATGTCTCGCGTACATGCAACCAGCGGCTCCGCACCGGTCGAGCCGCACGTCAAGAATTCGGGGTCGTTCAAGCGTGCAGCGGCGGGCCTTGCCGCCCTTGGCGCCGGCCTGTGGGCGCTGCCGGCCGAAGCCCATGTGAAGTGGTTTGCGCCCTATATCGTCAATGCCGCCCCGCAGCCGATCTCCGCCACTCTGACCAATGTATGGTTCTGGACCGGCATCGGCCTCGTTCTGGCGTTCTTCCTCGCTACGCTCATGGTCGAGCGCACATTCGTCGGCCGCGGCGTTCAGGCGGGTCTCGACCGCGTCAGCGCGCCGCTCTGGAGCCGTGCGGACGATTTCATGCGCGTCTCCATCGGCGGCTTCTTCGTGGCGATCTTCGCCGTCGGGGGCATCTATCTCACGCCGGATCTCAAGACGGATTCCGAGCTGATCTCCTGGGCCCAGCTGCTGATCGCCATGTGCGTGTTCTCGCGCCGGACCATGCCGATTGCCGCTGCCGGCATCATCACCCTCTGGGTGGTGGCGTTGCGGGAATACGACCTGTTCCACCTGCTGGACTACCTGGCCCTCGGCGTTGCTGTTGCTGCCTATCTGGTGATGGCCTCCTCGAACGACGAGAAGTGGCGCGCCCGCCGGTTCCTGGCTCTGCGCTGGGGCATCGCGATCGCGCTGATGTGGTCGTCGCTCGAGAAGTTCGCCTATCCGGACTGGTTCTATCCGCTCGTGGAGGAGAAGCCGTTCCTGACCTTCGGCATGCCGCGTGACGTGTTCATCCCGATGGCTGGTGTCGCTGAGTTCACCATGGGCTTCGGCCTGCTCTGGACCCCGCTGGTGCGCCGTCTTTCGGCCGTGGCCCTGCTGGCGATCTTCTTCACCGCCGTCTATCCGTTCGGCCGCATCGACCTCGTCGGCCATGCCCTGATCATGGCAGCGCTCTTCCTGGTCGCCGCCGATCCGTGCCGCGAGGCCAAGGCGGTTGCCGTAAAGGTGCCGAACACACTGCCGCGCTTTGGCAGCCTGGCTTCGGTTCCTGCGGGACTTGCCGTCGCCCTCGTGGTGCTGGTGAGCGGGTATTGGGGACTGCACGGCGTGTTCTACAGCGCCGGGTATGAGGCCGGACAGCAGCAGGAGCTGACGACCCACTCCCACAGTAAGGAATATCCGCACGGGCCTCAGCCTAAGCCGGAGAGCCACAGCCATCACTAACCATGAGCAAGCCGGGCCGTTATGAGCGGCCCGGCTTGATCTTTCGTAAGGAATGACGAAACAGGATGGAGCATCGTGCCTCCATCCTGTTCGGTTTTGAGGAGATCCGCTTTGGCGCAGTCAGCCACAGGGCGCAGCATCCCGATCATCAGCCCGGCCGAGGGCGTGACGGAGGAGATGATCCGGCTACTGGTGGAAACCTTCTACGACCGGGTGATTCGCGATCCGGAACTCGGGCCGCTCTTTCACAACGCGCTCTCCGGACGATGGAGCAAGCACTTGGCCCTGATGGTGGATTTCTGGTCGTCGATTGCGCTGCGGACCGGGCGCTACCAGGGCAAGCCGCAGGCGGCCCATATGGGCATGAGTCTCACGCCGGAGCTTTTTTCACGCTGGCTGGCGCTGTTCGAGCAGACCGCGGGTGAAATCTTCGAACCGGATGTGGCGGCCTTCTTCGTGGATCGGGCAGGGCGCATAGCGGATAGCCTGCAGATCGGCCTCGGGATCGGACCGAAGGCGCTGCGGCTGCCTTAAGGCTTAGCTTAACGCTCCCACCACTCAAGCTCGTCATCGCCGCGCTTGGGCAGCAGGGACGAGATGCCGATCATGAGAAAGCCGCAAGCCATGAGCACGCCGACGAAGAACTCGGCGCTACCAAAGCCCGGAGAAAAGAAAGTCTCTAAAAAAGCCTGCATGAAGCCACCCTCCATGCAGGCTTTGTCGCATCATGGTCCTGAACGGGCGAAAAAGCCCGCGTTCAGGATTCCGACAGCTTTTACGTATTGAACCGGAAGTGCATCACGTCGCCGTCCTGGACGATGTATTCCTTGCCCTCCAGCCGCAGCTTGCCAGCATCGCGCGCACCGGCTTCGCCCTTGAGCGAAGTGTAATCGGCATAAGCGATGGTCTCGGCGCGGATGAAGCCCTTCTCGAAATCCGTGTGGATCACGCCGGCAGCGCCGGGAGCCTTGGTGCCCTTGGTGATCGTCCAGGCACGGGCTTCCTTCGGGCCGACGGTGAAGTAGGTGATCAGCCCGAGCAGTTCGTAGCCGGCGCGGATCACGCGGTTGAGGCCGGGCTCTTCAAGGCCGACGGCTTCGAGATAATCCGTCTGCTCGCTGGGCGGCAGAACGGCGATCTCGCTCTCGATCTTGGCCGAGACGACAACGGCTTTCGCACCCTCTTCCTTGGCCCGCTCGAAAACCTTGGCCGAGAAGGCGTTGCCTTGGTCGGCGGAGGCCTCCTCCACGTTGCACACGTAGAGAACGGGTTTGGAGGAGAGGAGACCCAGCATCTGGAACAGACGCTCCTCTTCGACCTTGCGCTCCACCATGCGGGCGGGCTTTCCTTCGCGCAGCAGGGGCAGGGTGCGGTTGACGAGGTCGAGGGTTTCCTTCGCCTCCTTGTCGTTACCCTTGGCCTTCTTCTCGAGCGCGGTGACGCGCTTCTCGAGGCTGTCGAGGTCGGCCAGCATCAGCTCGGTCTCGATGGTCTCGATGTCGGCGATCGGGTCGATCTTGCCTTCCACGTGCGTGATGTCCGTGTCCTCGAAGCAGCGCACCACATGGGCGATGGCATCGACTTCACGGATGTTAGCCAGGAACTGATTGCCCAGGCCTTCGCCGCGGGACGCGCCGCGCACGAGGCCTGCGATATCCACGAAGGTGAGGCGGGTCGGGATGATCTGAGCCGAGCTGGCGATGCCCGCGAGCTGGTCGAGCCGGTCGTCCGGCACCGCCACGTCGCCCACGTTCGGCTCGATGGTGCAGAACGGGTAATTGGCAGCCTGCGCGGCGGCCGTCTGCGTCAAGGCGTTGAAGAGGGTGGACTTGCCCACATTCGGCAGGCCGACGATGCCCATTTTGAAGCCCATGGCCTCACTCCTTTGATGGCCGGTGTCTAGCCGGCGTTGTTCTTGCCTTCAGCAGCCTTTTCTCCAGGCCGCTTCACATCCGTCCAGCCTCTCGCCTCCATGGCGAGGTGGACCTTGTTCTGAAAGCTGCCGTCCTCACCCTTGGCGAGAAGGGCGGCGCTGTCCGCGATGATCCGGCACAGGTCATCGACCCAGGCCTCTTCGCTTTTTCCGAAATCGCCCAGCACATGGCTCTGCACCAGTGCCTTGTGACCGGGATGGCCGATGCCGAGGCGCACGCGGCGGTAATCGTTGCCGCAATGGGCGGAGATCGAACGCAGGCCGTTATGGCCCGCATTGCCGCCGCCGATCTTCACGCGCAGCTTGGCCGGCGGCAGATCGAGCTCGTCGTAGAAGACCGTCACGTCGTGGAGCGGGATCTTGAAGAAGTTCTGCGCCTCTCCCACGGACTGCCCCGACAGGTTCATGTAGGTCTGCGGCTTGATCAGCAGCACCTTCTCAGCCCCGATCACCGCATCGGCTGCCTCCGCGTGGAAGCGCTTGCGCCAGGGGCCGGCGTTGTGTGCGCGCGCAATCTCGTCCACGGCCATGAACCCGATATTGTGGCGGTTCCTGGCGTAGCGGGATCCGGGATTGCCCAGGCCGACGAAGAGGCGCATCGCTTGGTCCTGCTCATAAGAAACGCTCCGGCCTTGCGGTCGGAGCGTTAAAGCCGATCGATGGGCTCAGTAAACGCCCGATCAAGCCCATTAGGCCGCGGGAGTGGCCTCGGCAGCCGGAGCTGCGTCCTCTTCCGTGAGGCCGGTCGGGGCCACGACGGTGACCAGGGTCACGTTCTCGGTGGATGTCGCCTTGGCGCCGTTCGGCAGCTTGATGTCGTTGAGGTGGATCGAGGAGCCGATATCGAGACCATCGACCGATGCCTCGATGTAGTCCGGGATCGAGTCGGACGGAACGAGCAGTTCCACCGAGTGCTCGACGATCTGGAGAGCGCCGCCGCGCTTCAGGCCCGGGCTCTTCTCCTGGCCGACCACGTGCACCGGAACCACGACCTTGATCGACTGGCCCTGCGCAAGACGCAGGAAGTCGATGTGGACCGGGAAGTCACGGACCGGGTCGAGCTGGTAGTCGCGCGGAATGGCGCGGGTCTTCTTGCCGTCCACGTCGATCTCGAAGATCGTGGTCAGGAAGTGACCGGCGAAAATCAGCTGCTTGGTCTGGTTGAAGTCGAGGGCGATCGCCTGGGCCGGCTGGCCGGCTCCGTAAATGACGGCGGGAACTTGGCCTTGGCGACGAACGGCCCGGGCGGCCCCCTTGCCGGCCCGGTCGCGCGCCACGGCCTTGATTTGCTTTACTTCGCTCATGGTCGTGGTCCTTGATCAATGGATTGGAAAAACCGATGGCCGCCAAGGTCTTGAAACCTATCTGCGGCCATGAGGTCAGCGCCCGTGCCTCCAAGGGTGTCGAGCGGGCGCGAGGCGGCTTATAGCGGTAAATATACCGGAAGACAATGACTTTGGCTGCTACTTTGTATCATATAGTATTGCGTCCGGAATGCCGCCAATGAGAACCGAAAATGGGCCTGGATCAGGTTGCCTTAGACCATATCACGAGAATTGTGGGCTCGAACCTGCCGGAGAGGCAGAAGCTTGAGCAGACCCTCCGGGCTCTCGCCAAATGGCGCTCCCAGCTCATCGGGTCGACCTTGGTGGCCCATTCGGACACCGTCATTCAGGACGGCCCCTTCAAGGGCATGACCTATGTGGCGGCCCCATCCGAGGGCGGCATTGCGCCCAAGCTGCTCGGAGTCTACGAAACAGCCCTGCACGAGGTCTTCCTCGCCGCACCCAAAAGTGGCTACGACGTCGTTCTCAATGTCGGCTGTGCTGAAGGCTTCTATGCGGTCGGATGCGCGCGGCTATTGCCTGACACGACAGTGTTGGCCTGGGACATCGATCCCATAGCCCGTGGAAAATGCCTGGAACTGGCCCGCCTGAACGGTGTCGAGACGCGAATTGATCTTCGCGAGCGCTTCGGGGCGCAGCATGTGAGCCTTGTGGATAACGAATTTGACGTGAAGCTCGGGCGCCAACCGAAGGGGCTGCTCGTCATGGATTGCGAGGGCGCAGAGTTCGATCTGCTCGACCCTCAGGCAGGGGACTTCCGCTGGCTCGATCTCGTCGTCGAGGTCCATCCGGGGCAGGAGCGGACGGTGAGGGCGCTGGCGGAGCGCTTCGAGAGCACACACATTGTCGAGGAGAGGCAGGCGCGGACCGTGGTCCCGAAGCTGCCGCCATGGCTCGAGAAACTCGGCCATCTCGACCAGCTTCTCGCCGTCTGGGAGTGGAGAGCTGTCCCCACCCCATGGCTGGTCATGCGTCCACGATAGAGTTTAGTCGAACAGGCTCGACACCGAGCTTTCCGTAGCGGTACGGCCGATGGCTTCTCCCATCAGGGACGCGATGGAGATGACCCGGATGTTGTGGGCCGCCTTCACCGCCTCGGTCGGCATGATGGAATCGGTGATCACGAGCGCCTTCAGGCGGGAGCTGGCAATGCGGGCCACGGCGCCGCCGGACAGCACACCGTGGGTGATGTAGGCGTAGACCTCCTTCGCCCCGTTGGCGAGGAGGGCATCAGCGGCATTCACCAGGGTGCCGCCGGAATCGACGATGTCGTCGACCAGGATGCAGGAGCGGCCGGACACGTCGCCGATGATGTTCATCACCTCGGACTCACCCGGACGATCGCGGCGCTTGTCGACGATGGCGAGCTGGGCGTCGATGCGCTTGGCGAGCGCACGGGCGCGCACCACGCCTCCCACGTCCGGCGAGACCACCATCCGGTTGCCGCCGTCGAGGTGCTCCTTGATGTCCCGCGCCAGGATCGGCGCGGCGAAGAGGTTGTCGGTCGGAATATCGAAGAAGCCCTGGATCTGACCGGCATGGAGATCCAGCGTCAGAACGCGATCGACGCCCGCATGGGTAATCATGTTGGCGACAAGCTTGGCCGAGATCGGCGAGCGAGAGGCGGGTTTCCGGTCCTGCCGGGCATAGCCGAAATAGGGGATCACCGCCGTGATGCGGCGGGCCGAGGCCCTGCGCAGCGCATCGGTGATGATCAGAAGCTCCATGAGGTGGTCGTTCGTGGGATACGAGGTCGACTGGATAATGAACACGTCCTCGCCGCGCACATTCTCCTGGATCTCGACGAACACTTCCATGTCCGCGAAGCGCTTCACCTGAGCTTTTGCCAGGGGAACATTGAGGTAGGCGGAGATAGCCTCCGCCAGCGGACGATTGGAATTTCCCGCAACGAGCTTCATGAAAGCAACTTTGGCTCTGTGTGATCGACAAAGCCCGCTGCGCAACGCCGTGATCTCTGCGCGGCCGGGCGCAAGGGTCTTAGCAGCGATATCAAACCGTCACAATACATGTGAGCGGCTTTGGTGGGCCGCAAAACCGGGTTGTTGCCATGCGGTCATTGCATTGCAACTCCGTCCTCCTCGGGCGAAGTCTCTGTGGTTAGGACTTCCGCAGTCTGAATTGGCGCTTCTGCCGTTGAGGGTCTCTCCGACTTGGTCGCGCTCAGAAACTCGGCGATTTCGCCCATGCTGGCCTGGGCCAGCGTGGCGAGAGCCTGCTTGTCGAGGGACGAGATGGAGGCGGCTGGAACGGGGCTCGACCCCTCCAGGCGCTTGGCCCGGCGCTTCTGGGAATCGAATACGTCCCAGACATAAGCCACCTTGGTTTCGCCGTTCTCGGTCGCGGTCGAGAGATAGCCGCGGACCCGATAGCGTGCCTCGGCGCTGGCCCCGACAAGGTCGACCTTGCGGTCGGTGGCCGCAGTGGCGAGTTCCTCGGTCAAGGCGGCGCGGATCGGAACCGGTGCCCCGTCGATGCTCTCAAGGGCGACGGGGATGCCCTCGGGCGATGCGCTGAATGTGCCCTGGCAGGCTCCCAGAGCCATCGTCAGCGCGATTGCGCCAAGCCGTGCATGCGTCATCCCACCCATGAGAGCCCCCGTTCTTGTTTCTTCGTAACGAAGTCTTAAGCTTAACGGAGGCGCCAGTCCAGATCAGCCGCGCTGCCGCAGACGAATTGCCAGCGAGTCGAGCCCCAGGGTGACGAGACCCGCCACCAGTCCCCAGAAGGCGGAGCCGATGCCGAAAAGCGTGAGGCCGGAGGCCGTCACCGCCAGCGTGATCACAGCTGGAAAGACCTTGGCCCCCTCGGAGAGGGCGGAACCCAGGGCACCCGCGAACGCGCCGAGGAGGGCCAGTCCGGCCACGGTCTTGATGAGCTCCGGCGGCAGCGCGGCGATCAAGCCGATCAGCGCGGCGCTGAAGGCAGCGAAGATCAGGTAGCTCAAGGCGTAGAAGGGGCCGACCATCCAGCGCTTCGAAGGATCGGGATGGGTGTCGGGCCCGGTGCAGATCGCCGCCGAAATGGCCGCGAGGTTGCTCGTGTGGGCACCAAAGAGGGCAGTGACCATGGAGGCTAATCCCGTTACGGCCAGGATCGGGCGGGAAGGGGGCTGGTATCCGGAGGCCTTGAGCACGGCGAAGCCCGGCAGGTTCTGGGACGCCATGGTCACCAGGAACAGGGGGAGCCCCAGCCCGATCAGGGCCGTGGGCTCGAAGGCCGGCGCGATGAAGGTCAAGGAGGAGAGGCTTAAGGTCGATGTCAGCGGCTGCGCCATACCGCTGCCGAAGGCGATGCCGAGGCCGACGAACAGCACGGCCAGCACCGCGAGTGCCGGGTTGAAGAGCCGCACCACCAGGAAGATGGCCACGAGGGGCAGCACGAGACCGGGCGCACCCTGAGCACTCTGGAATACCCCGACGACGAACTGGAGGAGCACCCCCGCCAGCATCGCGGCCGCGATGGAGGTGGGAATGCGCTCGATGGCGCGACCGAACGGCTTGATGATGGCGGCCAGCACGATAAGGGCGGCCGCGAGCAGGAAGGAGCCGACAGCGGCATGGATCGAAATGCCAGCCGAGGCTGCGATGAGGGCAGCCCCGGGTGTCGACCAGGCGGTAATGACTGGCATCCGGTAGCGGACGCTCAAGAAACCGCTCGTCGCCGCCATGGCGAGGCACAGGGCCGCCACCCAGGAGGAGGTCTGCGCCGCATCGGCGCCCACGGCCTGAGCGGCCGCGATGATGATCGCGATCGTGCTACCGAACCCCACTAAGGCCGCAACGACGGCTGATGTGACGATCGACAGGCGCATGACCGGCTCCGCTGAGTTCCAGGAGCTTGGCGGTTTAGACCGAATGGCAAGACTGCGCCAGTTCGTCGGCGGTACTTTCCTCACCCCTCCCGAACCCTTAAATCTCCCTCATGAGTCGCAACACCACCAATGACGTCCCGCCGGATATTCTGGACAACGAGGAAGACGATCAGTCTGTCGCCCTTGAGAGCGGCTCGGACGTCGAGTTCGACCTGGAGGCCAATCCGGGGTCGGTGCAGCGCGGCACGGAGGTGATCCGGCATTTCTGGAACACGCTTCCCAACGCGCCCGGCGTCTATCGCATGCTAGATGCCAAGGGCGACGTTCTCTATGTGGGCAAGGCGAAGAGCCTGAAGAACCGCGTGGGCTCCTATGCCCGTGGTCAGGCCCATTCCAACCGCATCGCCCGGATGATCGGCGAAACCTCGTCGATGGAGTTCGTCACCACGGCGACAGAGACCGAGGCGCTGCTGCTCGAGGCCAACCTCATCAAGCAGCTCAAACCCCGCTACAACGTGCTGCTGCGGGACGACAAGTCGCTGCCCTATATCCTGCTCACCGCAGACCACGAGGCGCCGCAGCTCGTGAAGCATCGCGGCGCGAGAAAGCGCAAGGGCGATTATTACGGACCCTTCGCCAGCGTCTGGGCGGTAAACCGCACCATCAATGCGCTCCAGCGCGCCTTCCTGCTGCGCTCCTGCAACGACAGCTACTACGAGAACCGCACGCGGCCGTGCCTGCTGTTCCAAATCAAGCGCTGCTCGGGTCCCTGCACCAACGAGATCTCGCACGAGGATTATGCCGGGCTTGCCGCCGAGGCGCGGGCTTTCCTCTCAGGCAAGTCGAACGCGGTGAAGCAGCGCATTACGGAAGAGATGCAGCAGGCCGCAGAAGAGCTTGAATTCGAACGCGCGGCGCGCTGCCGCGACCGCTTGGCAGCGCTTTCTGCCATCCAGGGTGTGCAGGGCATCAACACCCAGTCGGTGGAGGAGGCGGACGTGTTCGCCCTCGACGAGCAGGCCGGACAGTTCTGCGTCGAGGTGTTCTTCTTCCGCAACTGGCAGAACTGGGGCAACCGCGCTTACTTTCCGAAGGCCGACAAATCCATGAGCCGGGAGGAAGTTCTCGGCTCCTTCATCGCTCAGTTCTACGACGACAAGCCCGCGCCGCGCCTCGTCCTGCTCTCGCACGAGATCGAGGATGCGGAGCTGATGGCGGCCGCGCTCTCGACCAAGACCGACACGAAGGTCGAGATCCACGCGCCGCAGCGCGGCGAGCGGCGTCAGCTCATCGAGTATGTGCTTCGCAATGCCCGCGAGGCGCTCGGCCGGCGGCTCGCCGATACGGCCTCGCAGCAGAAGCTCCTCGTCTCCCTCGGCCAGGCCTTCGGCCTGCAAAAGCCACCCCGGCGGGTCGAGGTCTACGACAACTCGCATATCATGGGCACCAACGCCGTGGGTGCCATGGTGGTGGCAGGCGCCAACGGCTTCATGAAGCAGCACTATCGCACCTTCAACATGAAGTCGGAGGACCTGAAGCCGGGTGACGATTACGGGATGATGCGCGAGATGCTCCAACGCCGCTTCGCCCGCCTGGTGAAGGAGGAGCCGCGAGCTGCCGATGGGGATGGCGCCGCACAGGGAGATGACGGGTTTCCCGCCTGGCCCGATCTGGTGCTGATCGACGGTGGTAAGGGGCAGCTCGAGGCCGCACGCCAGGCGCTTGCGGAGGTCGGCGTCAGTGAGGACGATGTGGCCCTGATCGGCATCGCCAAGGGGCGCGACCGCGATGCGGGCCGCGAGACCTTCTTCAAGCCGGACCAGCCCCCCTTCAAGATGCCGCCCCGGGATCCGGCGCTCTACTTCGTGCAGCGCCTGCGCGACGAGGCGCATCGCTTCGCCATCGGGGCGCACCGGGCCAAGCGCAAGCGCGAACTGGTGAAGAACCCGCTCGATGAGATTCCTGGCATCGGGCCGACCCGCAAGCGGGCGCTCCTGCATCATTTCGGAACCGTCAAGGCGATCCAGCGGGCCGCCCTGGAGGATCTGATGAAGGCCCCCGGGGTGAATGCCGCCACGGCCCGTGCGGTCCATGACTTCTTCCATGAACGGGGTTGAATCCTGCGCAATGCTGTTCACGTAAGGGTGACGGTGTGCAATTGCGGCGCTCCGCGATTGACGGAGTGTCCATCCTCATGCTTCCTGCGGGTGCTATGAAGAGTGCTTCTTCCATAGGCCGCTCGAAGGCCTTCAACCTGGCCAACATGCTGACCTACGGGCGGCTTGTGGCGGTGCCGGCCGTGGTCGGCCTCCTGTTCTGGCCCGAGGACCATTGGTCCCGCTGGGCGGCGCTGATGGTCTTTGCGGTGGCTGCCATCACCGACTACCTGGACGGCTACGTGGCGCGCACCTATGGGCAGCAATCGGCCCTCGGGCGCATGCTCGATCCCATCGCCGACAAGCTGCTCGTGGCCGCATGCCTCCTGATGCTGGTGGCGGTCGGCACGATCCACGGCTGGTCTCTTTGGGCTGCCATCGTGATCCTGTGCCGCGAGATCCTGGTCTCGGGCCTGCGCGAGTTCCTGGCGGAGCTGAAGGTCAGCGTTCCCGTGAGCCGGGTAGCCAAGTGGAAGACCACCCTGCAGCTCGTGTCGCTGGGCTTCCTGATCGCAGGCCCGGCCGGCGAGACGGTCCTGCCTAACAATACGCTCATCGGCATCATCCTGCTCTGGGTGGCGGCCGTTCTGACGCTCTATACCGGCTGGGACTACTTCAAGAACGGTATCCATCATCTCATGGATGAGGGCTGAAGGCCGTGAAGCTCGTCTATTTCGCATGGGTCCGCGAACGCGTCGGCAAGACGGACGAGGACATCGAGGTGCCGGAGAACGTCGGGACCGTGGCCGATCTGGTGCGCTGGCTCAAAGGCCGGGGCGAAGAATACGGCTACGCATTCGAGAACGAGGGCGTCGTCCGGGCCGCCATCGATCATGTCCACGTCAAGCCCGAAGCCTCCATTGCCGGTGCGCGGGAGATCGCCTTCTTCCCGCCGATGACCGGGGGTTAGTCCCTCGAGGGGCGGCACCGCCATGATCCGCACGATCCGCATCCAGCCTGAGCCCTTCGATGTCGCCGCCGAGACGGCTGCCCTGACCCTGGGAAGAGCGGATATCGGCGCTCTGGTCGCCTTCACGGGTCTGTGCCGGGACGAGGGCGGGCGGCTCACGGCTCTCGAACTTGAGCACTACCCCGGTATGGCCGAGGCCGAGATCGACCGGATCGCCGGGCAGGCGGAGAGCCGCTGGCCCCTGCTGGGCCTTACGGTCATTCACCGCTTCGGCCGGATTTCTCCCAGCGAGGAGATCGTGCTGGTTCTGGCCGCCAGCGCCCATCGAGCGGCGGCCTTCGAGGCAGCGTCGTTTATGATGGATTATCTCAAGACGCAGGCTCCCTTCTGGAAGCGCGAGCATCTCAAGGACGGCACAACAGGCGCCTGGGTCGAGGCCAAGGAGGCTGACGACCGGGCAATGGAGCGGTGGGCCTGATCTCCTGCTTGACGCGGACCGATGACAGGAGGAGCATTCCTGCTCAAACGACACGCGGAGATGCCTTATGCGCAGCGTGGTCTTCGTTCTCGGCCTGATGATTTTGACCCCTGCAGATGCCCATGAGCGGCCGGTGCTTCCCCAGCAGGCTCAAGCTCCCGATCACAATCCGCTCGACTGCTACTGCCGGGCGCAAGGGAAGATGTTCGCCCCGGGAGAGAAGGTGTGCCTGAAAACGGCCGACGGGCCACGGCTCGCCCAATGCCAGATGGAGATCAACGTCATGTCCTGGAGCCTCACGGAGGCACCGTGCCCTGAGGCATAAAAAAAGCTGCCGGTAGTGCGGCAGCGCGGAGGAACCATGAAGTTTGTCGAGCGGTTCGCCAGGAACCGCAGGGTCTCGTCTCAGAGAAGGCCGGTAACGATCGCGAGGATGAAGGATGAGGACACGCAAACAGCCGCGATATTGAGCTTGGACGTCCAGTCCAGGTTCGCCGTCAGATGCATGCTAAGCCCCTCTCGGTACGAGGGATTAACTCCCTCTCTGAATAGATAGGCAAGTTACCAAATCTGAGAGGTCGTGAGAAGCGCCTCCGAGGAGCTAGGGGCTGCTCGGGCGAACCGGAAATATGATTAACGAAAAGTTAACATCTTGTTTTTGTTGACACGTAATCGTTTTCAGCTTCAGGTAAAAAAAGTTCCTGCTCCATTGTGACGCACCCGGTTTTTTGCACGGCTATATGGGGACAAACGGGTGAAAACCGTCCGAATCGGCGCTCTCCGCCGAGCCGAGAACAGCGCCGTTGACGAGATGTTTACGGCCCCGGTCATACTCTCCGCTCATGCGTCGTGGGTTAGTTGCGTTTTTTGCCTTATCGCTCATTGGGCTCGGAGTTACCGGTTGCGGACTGTTTCGGTTCGAGCAGCGCGAGCCTTGGCGCGCGCAGGCCGAGGAGGCTTGCCTGTCGCAGCGGCTCGTCCAGCCTTCCGCCTACATGGCCCTGAGCTCGAAGATCGAAGGTCCCGGCGTCTGCGGCATGGATTACCCGTTCAAGGTCTCGGCCTTCAACAATGGCGCTGTCGGCCTGAAGTCGAAGGTGACGCTTGCCTGCCCGATCATCCCGCGGATCGATACCTGGCTCGACGAGATCGTGAGGCCCGCCGCCGAAATGTACTTCGGTGTACCGCTCGCCGACATCAAGGCGGGCTCCTATTCCTGCCGCCCGCGCAACAACCAGCGGGGTGCCAAGCTCTCGGAGCATTCCTTCGGCAATGCCCTCGATGTCATGGGCTTCGTTCTGGCTGACGGTCGCGAGATTTCGGTCGTGAAGGGGTGGCGGGGCCAGGACCCTGTGGAGCAGGAGTTCCTGCGTGAGGCCTTCGTCGGTGCCTGCCGCTATTTCACGACGGTACTCGGGCCTGGCTCCGATGCCTTCCATTACGATCATTTCCACATCGACCTGGCACGCCACGACCCGAAAGGGCAGCGGCGCATCTGCAAGCCGATCCTGAAGTTTGCGCCGCGCATCGACCCCGAAAAGAGCCAGGAGGTGCTCCAGAGCGCCGCTGAGGCGGGCGATCTGGCCCCGGTCGATCTTGAGCAGGACGTGCCGGAAGGGGAGGCCTACATCCCGCCCGCGCCTCCGCCGACCCCCAATCTGTCGGCTCCGGTGCAGCGCTATTCGTCCTCGAACGGCTACGCGGCCGACCTGCCCGGTCCGGGTGCTTCAGGAGGCTCGCCATCCCCTCGTTACTCGCCGCCCGCCCGGCCTCCGGAGCAGACCTATGCTCCGCCACGGCCGCAGGCCCATCCGACCGGTGCGCCGATGATGCTGAACCGCCACGCCATCTATTAAACCACAAGCGGAGCCTTGACCTTCTCAGGGATCGCCCACATGGTCGATGGAACACAATCCGAAGACCTGTTGGAGCATCCGAATGAAGTGGCTGGCGGCTTTCATCTCCTGCATGATGTTGAGCGCACCTGCGATGGCTCGCGAGATCACACCTGCGGAGCGGCGGGAAGAGCCTTTCGACGCCTCGCTGCCGGCCTGCGCCGATCCGTCCGTGCTCCAAGACATCAGCGTCAATTTCCAGAACAAGGAACACAAGTTCTGGAACTCCAACCTGCAGATCGTCGCCTTCGAGCGGGTGCAGCAGGTCGCCTGGCGCCCCTGGGGTCTCGACTATATCCCCCGTCGCTACTGCACCGGTACGGTGGTCGTGTCCGACGGCTACAAGCACAAGATCAACTTCTCGATCCGTGAGGATCTCGGGTTCATCGGCATCGGCTGGGACACGGAAGCCTGCGTGGACGGCTTCGACCGCCATTATGCCTTCGCGCCTCATTGCAAGCAGGCCGCTCCTTGATCCTACGGTGGTGCCTCTCGTTTGCAGGCGCCTGCTTTCTCCTGCTCTCTCCGACAGTGGCCCAGGGACCGCGGGAGGCGCGGGGCGCCCCCATGGGGCAGTTCGACTTCTACGTGCTCGCACTCTCCTGGTCGCCGGGCTTCTGCGAGAACAGCGGCAGCCGGAACCGGCAATGCGACAGCGGCAGCGGTCTCGGCTTCGTCACCCATGGCCTGTGGCCGCAGAACGAGAAGGGCTATCCCAGCTTCTGTGAGCCCAGCGGGCGCTTCGTGCCGCAGGCGGCGATCGCTGAGGCCGAGGGCCTCTTCCCGGACGGCAACTTGGCCCGTTACCAGTGGCGCAAGCATGGAACCTGCACGGGAGAATCCCCAAGCGGCTATTTCCAGGCCGTTCGACGCGCCCGTGAGCTCGTGCGCATCCCCGAGAGCTTCAAGGGACTGGACAGCCGCCCGCGGGTGCTGCCGAGCGAGATCGAGCAGGCTTTCCTGAACGCCAATCCGGGCTTGCGTCCCGACATGATTTCGGTTTCCTGCGGCCGGCGCATCTTTCAGGAGGTGCGCATCTGCCTCGGCAAGGACCTGCGCGGTTTCCGTCAGTGTCCCGAGGTCGATCGCGACAGCTGCCGCGCGGGCGAGATCACGGTCCCGGCGGTCAGATAGCGCATCTCCTGAACGTGCGGCCTGCATTTGGCCCGATGCCGTAGGACAGACATGAATTACCGTCACGCCTTTCACGCCGGCAATTTCGCCGATGTCATGAAGCACGCCCTTCTGGTGCGGATCATCAGTTATCTGCAGCGCAAGGAGACGCCGCTTCGCGTCATCGACACCCATGCGGGCATTGGCCTCTACGATCTGACGGGCGACGAGGCCGGGCGAACCGGGGAGTGGATCGACGGAATCGGGCGCCTGGACGAAGCCCTTGCCCCGGGCGCGGAGGAGATTCTGGCTCCTTATCGCAAGGTTATTGCCGATGTACGTGCCCGGCACGGCGAGACCATCTATCCCGGCTCCCCCGGCATCGTGCGCGAGGTTCTGCGGCGGCACGACCGGGGCGTGTTCGTCGAACTCCACCCGGCCGACCACGCCGTGCTGAGCGAGGCCTTCAACGAGGTCTCCAACCTGAAGGCCATGCATCTCGATGGCTGGACGGCGCTGCATGCCCTCATCCCACCCAAGGAGAAGCGCGGTCTGGTCCTGATTGATCCTCCTTATGAACAGCCCAACGAGTTGGAACGCCTCGGTACCGAACTTCTCGCCGCTCTGAGGAAATGGCCGACTGGGGTCTATGCCGGGTGGTATCCTGTGAAAGACGTCGGGCCCGTCAATGCTGTGGCCGAGCGCCTCCATCGGGAGAGTTCGCGTCCGGGCCTGCGGCTTGAACTCTACGTGGACGATCCCCGCGATACATCACGGCTCAACGGCAGCGGGCTCTTCATTCTCAATCCGCCATGGTCGTTGAGGGAGGAGGCGGAGATTCTTCTGCCGGCCTTGGCGGAGCGCCTGTCGCGCAGCGGTTACGGGGCTTATCGCTGTGAAGCCTTCGGTCCCCCTGCTTAAAGCGGATTGCCGCAGGCGCCATGAGCGTTCATGACTGGCCCCACTCTCTTCAATTCAGGAGTTTGCTCATGCTCGTTCTCCGCTCTTCGCCCGCGTCGCCTTTCGGCCGCAAGGTGAAGCTCTCCGCCGCGATCCTCAACCTGTCCGACCGACTTGAGATTGTCGATGCGGACACGCTGAACCCTGAGGATTCGATCCGCCAGCAGAACCCGCTCGGCAAGATCCCAGCGCTCATCCTCGAGAACGGGGATGTGCTCTACGATTCCCGCGTGATCGTGGATTATCTCGATCATCTGGCCGGCGGCGGGCGCGTCATCCCGAACGGGCCGGAGCGGTTTACAGCCCTGCGCGATCAGGCGTTGGCCGATGGCATCATGGATGCGGCGCTGCTGCAGGTCTACGAGGGCCGCTTCCGCCAGGAGGACAAGCGCGAGCCGAAATGGGTCGATCATCAGGCCGACAAGGTCCGCCGCGGTCTCGATCATGCGGAGGCGCATCTGTCTGCGCCCGGCCAGAGACTGCATATCGGCCAGATCGCTCTCGCCTGCGCCCTGGGTTATCTCGACCTGCGTTTCGGCGGACGCTGGCGCGAGAGCTATCCGAAGCTCGTGGCATGGGTTGCCGATTTCGAAGCTCGCGTTCCGGCCTATGCCAAGACAAGGGTGACGCCCTGAAACGAAAAAGGCCCGGGGGTTACCCGGGCCTTGATCTGTCTCAGGTGAGACGGGTCTTAGTAGGTGCCGAAGCGGAAGTTCAGACCGGCGCGGATGACGCCGAAGTCGGTCTCGCCGTCGAAGCCCGGGAAGTCGTCGTCGTTGTCGAGGTTGACGTACAGGCCTTCGATCTTGGCCGATAGGTTGTTGGTGAAGGCGTACTCCACACCACCACCCACGGTCCAGCCATTGGCGTCGTCCGCGAACGCGAAGCCGCCGGTGGCGTAGATCAGAGCGCGGTCGAAGGCCACACCGGCGCGAGCACGCACCGTGCCGAACCAGTCGCTGCGGTCGAGGTCGTAGGTGGCGCCGTCGGTGCCGATGAAGGCGCCTTCAGAGCCGAAGTCGGCGTACTGGATGTCGCCTTCGAGACCGACCACGAACGAGCCGATCTGGTAGTTGTAGCCAACCTGGGCGCCGCCGACGAAGCCGCCGTCGTCATCCTCGTCAGCCAGGTCAACGGAGTCGAAGTCGTCGTTCGACCAGCCGTAGCCGGCGTTCACACCGACGTAGAAGCCGGTCCAGGTGAAGAGCGGAGCAGCGGCAATGATCGGAGCCGGCGGAGCAGCGCGCATGGGCAGGTCCGCAGCGGAGGCAGCCCCGGCGAAGCCGAAGAGGGCGACGCTGGCGAGAAGAATCTTCTTCATGGTTTCTCTTTCCTAATCGATGTCATGCCAGCTCGACCCACTTAACGTCGGTTCAAGCCGGGCACTCCCCATTTATAGAGCGACAACCTCGCGAGGGCTGTGACCTCACAACCACAGCAGCCAAGAAGTGCTGTGGCAGGATTGTGGCGGCAATACGCAGATGAACCCCTTGCGACATCGCTAGGCCTACAACGCACAGCTTAGCCATTGGTTCGACGCCACAGTGAAAAAATGTCATTTTCTTGGCGAAGACTGCTAATTTACGCTACATACTTACATTTCAAGAGGCCGGACATGAAAAAAGCAGCCCTCGTGACGGGTGGGGCCCAACGTATCGGGCGTCGAATCGTCGAACGACTCACCGCCGAGGGCTACGCGGTAGCGATCCACTGCCGCCGCTCCGCAGATGAGGCTGAGCGCATGGCCGACCGGATCAGGCAGGCAGGCGGCGAAGCGGCTGTCGTGCAAGCCGATCTGGCCGAAGCCGATGCCGTCGAACGCCTTGTACCGGAGGCCGTACGGGCGCTGGGTCCGCTGACTCTTCTGGTCAACAATGCTTCCGAATTCGAGCCCGACGAGATCGAGACTCTGACGCAGGCGCGGTGGGACCGGCACTTTGCCGTCAATCTCCGGGCGCCGGCCTTCCTGGCCCGGGACTTCGCTCATCAACTACCTGCCGAGGCCCAGGGGTGCATCGTCAACATCGTCGACCAGCGGGTCTGGAAGCTGACGCCGCAGTTCTTCTCCTACACGCTGACGAAGGCTGCTCTCTTCACCGCCACCCAGACCATGGCCCAGGCCCTGGCGCCGCGGATCCGCGTCAATGCCATCGGACCCGGGCCCACCCTGTCGAACGTGCGCCAGGGGGATGAGGACTTCGACAAGCAGAGCAGCGCCGTGCTGCTGGGCCATGGCGGAACGCCGGACGAGATCGCCGACGCGGTGCTCTACCTTGCGAAAGCCGGCAGCGTCACCGGCCAGATGATCGCCGTCGATGGCGGCCAGCACCTCGCCTGGGAAACGCCGGACGTGGCGGGCATCAAGGAGTGAGCGCGATCGCCGAGATCAGGCGGCCGTAATCCGGCTCCTGGCGGTGGGTGGTGCGGCGATAGCTGAAGAAGCGCTCCTCGTCGGAATAGGTGCAGAGCCCAAGATCCGTGAAAGCGCCGATCCCCGCCGCTTCAAGGCGGGCACCGATAAAGCCCGGGAGGTCGAACATGGCATGTCCTGGCCTCTCCGCCTCCCTCAGGAAGCGCTCGTGGCCTGGAGCCTCCTTGCTGAAGCGCTCGATAAAGTCGGGGCCGACCTCATAGGCCTTCTGGCTGATCGTGGGCCCGAGCACCGCGACGATGCTTTCGCGCCTTGCTCCGAGGCGCTCCATCGCGGCGATTGTGGACTCGAGAACGCCCGTCACTGCCCCGCGCCAGCCCGCATGGGCCGCTCCGATCACGCGGGCCTGCGCGTCGGCAAAGAGGACTGGCCCGCAATCCGCCGTAGTGATGCCCAGTGCAAGGCCCGGCACCGAGGTCACCATGGCATCGGCCTTCGGACGCTCGGTCTTCCAGGGGCCTTCCACGATCACCGCATCGGGCGAGTGAACCTGATAGACGCTGATCAGCGCATCCGGCGCGACGCTAAGAGCCTCGGCCATGCGCCGGCGGTTTTCCTGCACCTTTTCCGGATCATCGGAGGAGCCGACGCCGCCATTGAGCGAAGCATAGATCCCTTCCGAGACGCCGCCTTCCCGCGTGAAGAAGGCGTGGCGGATATTCGACTGGGAGGAGAGGGCAGGAGCTTGGATGAACATGGGGCGATCTTACGAAGAGAAGGGCAGGGCGGGCAATCCGGGCACGGTTTGGATCGCTTCATGTGTAACGGCCAAAGCCTTAAACAGCTCTCCCATGCCGGTCGCCCCACGCTCTGTGAGGCGAGCGAGGGCCTGGTCGATATCGGCGGCCTGCGCCGGGGTGGCGCGCGCTTTCAAGGCCTCGGCACGGGCCTCGATTCCGAGGGCTTGAAGGAAATCACCCTGAGCAACGATGCCGTGAACCCGAGCACCTTGTGCCGCGGAAGCCTGAGCCAAGCGGTGGAAGTCCACATGGGTGGTGAGATCAGCCTCGCCCGGCTCCTCAAGCGGATCGACAGACCGATGGCTCTTCAGTGCCTGCAGGGTGTCGCCGAAGGCCGGGCCCCAATAGCCGTAATCGAGGATCAGGGCGGCTCCTCCATCGCGGGCGAGCCTCCCGGTGAGTGGGCCCATCACGTCCACCGAGGCGGCGGGCCATTCGAGAACATCGCCGAGCCGCAGCGGGTTGCCGAGAGCGGGTTCCGGCTCCGGGCGCAGGCCGAACGTCAGGTGTTCCCCGTCGAGGCCCACGAGGCGCTCGCACCAGCCGCGCTCGGTGGCCAAAAACTGGCGCACCGGAAGCGCATCGAAGAACTCGTTGGCGACGAGGAGCATGGGACCTGCAGGCACGCCCTCGAGCCTGTCGTGCCATTTGATTTCAAATCCGGACGGGGTGAGGGCGGCCTGCTGGCGCTGCCTCAAGGAAGGGCTCGTCTCGACCAGGTGAACGGTGGCGGCCTCCTTGAAATCGGGCAGGAGCTTTGTCGCCCGCAGCAGATCCGCCATCAGGGTGCCGCGTCCAGGCCCGAGTTCCACAAGACGGCACGGGGCAGGGCGGCCCATGCCATTCCAGATCTCCAGCATCCACAGGCCGATCAGCTCACCGAACATCTGGCTGATCTCGGGCGCCGTGGTGAAGTCGCCGGCAGCGCCCAGCGGGTCGCGGGTGGCGTAATAGTGCCGGAGGCACAGGCTCATGTAGCGCTCGACCGTGATCGGCCCTTCGAGGGCGATCAGCTCGCGCAAGGTCTCCTTCAGCGCCTTCACGCCGCCTCGACCGCATGCCGGGGCCGCGTGAAGCCCCGCGCCGCCAGCACGATAGCTACCGCGCCCACGAGCACCATGGGAATCGAGAGCAGCATGCCCATGGTGATGCCGCCGCCCAGCGCCTGCACGGAGGAGCCGAAGAGGAAGCCGAGCTGCTCGTCCGGCTCGCGGAAGAACTCGCACACGATGCGGGCGAGCGCATAGCCCAGTACGAAGATGCCGCCGAGAAGACCCGGTCTGCGGAAGCCGAAGCGCCGTGCGGCGAAAGCCATGACGATGAACAGGATCAGACCCTCGCCGAAAGCCTCATAGAGCTGGCTCGGGTGGCGCGGCACCGGGCCTGCATGGGGGAACACCACCGCATAGGGAAAGTCGGGTGCCGGCCGGCCCCACAGCTCTCCGTTGATGAAGTTGGCGATGCGGCCGAAGAACAGCCCGATGGGCGTTACCACGGCGGCCATGTCGAGCATGGCGAGCGGGTTGAGCCCGCGCGAGCGGGCAAACAGCACGATGGCGAGCACGGCGCCGAGGAAACCACCGTGGAAGGACATGCCGCCGCGCCAGACCGCGAAGATCTCCAGAGGCTGGGAGAGGTAGGAGCTTAGGTTGTAGAACAGCACGTAGCCGATGCGCCCCCCCAGCACGACGCCGAGGGCCACCCACACGATGAGATCGTCCACGTCGATGGACTTCGGTTGCTTCAGGCCGCCCCAGAGATCGGCCTTTGCGGCCAGGCGCTTGGCATAGAACCAGCCGCCCAGGAGGCCGGCCACATAGGCCAGCGCATACCAGCGGATCGCAATGGGGCCGATGGAGATGGCGATCGGGTCGATGAGCGGAAAGGAGAGCGGCATGAGCGGGCCTTGATCGAACGGGCTGCCATTGGACCCGTCAGCCGCGGATCGTCAACCCTGTTGCAGTTTCGGGCGAATGCGCCCATGTGTGGCGCTCCAGGGCCGATGAGCCCAATGTGCGCTGTGGAAAGACCCATGACCCAATCGTCCAACCGGATCTTCGATGAACTCGCCCGCTTTGCCACCGATGCCGCAGGTGCTGCCCAGGGCGTCCGGCGCGAGGTCGAGAGCGTGGTCCGCAGCCAGTTCGAGCGGCTGATCAAGGACATGGACGTGGCCACCCGCGAGGAAGTGGAGGTTCTGCGCGAGATGGTTGTCGCCGCCCGCGAGGAGAACGAGCGGCTTGACGCCCGGGTGAAGGAACTTGAGGCGAAGCTGACGGCAACGGGCAGCACGGGCGCCACGACACCCTGACGAGGGTGAAAAGCCGGCCTGCATCCGGCGCGGGGCTCCTGTTGTGGACAGGTGAATCCGGCGCATTGTGACGGGGGCCGAAATCTAAGACTGTCGATCATGAGCTGATTCGAGGTTGCTGGGGCGGGGCTTGCGAATACCGAAGGTATTCCGAGGTCTTTCTCCGGAGTTTGCCCGGATTGACGCAATGGTATTGCCCGGATGTGTTTACCATGTTCGCGCGATTGAGTTGATCGGATCGACATGTCGCAGATTCATCTTGAAATCGACCGCGCTGAGCACCCCCTCGACGTGGTCGAGCGTCTTGCTGCCCTGCGGCATTGGATCTTCGACCGGGCCGAGGCGGACGAGATGTCCGTATCCGTCGCCGGACGCTGGGCCGATTACGACGTCGCCTTCACCTGGATCGAGGACGTGGAGGCCCTGCACATGGCCTGCGCCTTCGACCTCAAGGTTCCCGATCGGCGCCGGCCCGAGGTCGTCCAGCTCATCTCCGCCGTCAACGAGCAGCTCTGGGTCGGGCATTTCGACCTGTGGAGCACCGAGAATGTGGTGATGTTCCGCCACGCCCTTCTGCTCGCCGGCGGCGCCGATCCCACGGACGGGCAATGCGAGACCATGCTACGGGTCGCAGTGGAGGCTTGCGAGCGCTACTTCCAGGCCTTCCAGTTCGTGATCTGGGCCGGAAAGTCGGCCCGTGAGGCCCTCGACTCTGTTCTGTTTGAAACCGAAGGCGAGGCCTGAGCGCACCTCGACAGGTTTGCCCGGACTTGAATAGAGTGCGGCCTCCCGTCTCTATTCCGTCAGGGTAAGCCCATGTCGCCGAACGCCTCGCACCTCCCGTCGTCGCTCATCCTCATCGGTGCCGGCAAAATGGGCGGCTCCATGCTGGAGGGCTGGCTCAAGGTCGGCATGAGATCGCAGGGCGTTACGGTCATAGACCCACGCCCGTCGGAGGAGATGACCCGGTTCTGCCGGGAGCAGGGGATAGCCCTCAATCCGGGAAACCCCGCCGCGCCCGACGTGCTGGTGCTCGCCACCAAGCCTCAGATGCTGGATGAAGCGGCATCTTCGGTGAACGCCTGCCTCGGGTCCCGGACCCTCATCATCTCGATCCTCGCCGGCAAAACTATCGGCGACCTGCGTTCAAGGCTCCCCGCCGCGGGGGCCATCGTGCGTGCCATGCCGAACCTGCCCGCCAGCATCGGCCGGGGAGCCACGGGAGCGGCCATCAACGAGCAGGTGAACGAAGAGCAGCGGCTCATGGCCCATGCGCTTCTCGCCAGCAACGGCATCGTCGAATGGCTGCCGACGGAAGACCTGATCGATGCCGTCACGGCGGTGTCGGGTTCCGGGCCGGCCTATGTGTTCCATCTCGTTGAATGCCTCGCCGAGGCAGGCGCGGCGGCCGGGCTTCCAAAGGAACTTGCCGAGCGCTTGGCCCGCGCCACCGTCACCGGGGCGGGAGAACTCCTGTTCCAGAGCGATCTGCCGCCCGCAACGCTGCGCCAGAACGTCACCTCTCCCGGCGGCACCACGGCGGCTGCGCTCGACGTGCTCATGCGGGATCCGAACGGGATGAAGACGCTCATGCGCGAAGCCGTGGCCGCCGCCAAGCGGCGCGCGGAGGAACTCGCCGGGTGAGTCTTGGGCGGGTAAACCTTGGGATTGCTGCCGCGGATCCCTAGATTAGACCTCAAAGACCTATTTTCAGGAGGTTGATCGTGACGGCAGATGCTCCCACAGCTCCGATGGACAAGCGCAAGGCGATTGTCGAAGCCCTCATGGATCTCGCCTCCCGGCGTCCCTGGCATGAGATCGAGATCACCGATATCGCAAAGGCGGCGAATGTCTCCCTTGCGGAGTTCCGCGATCTCTTTCCTTCCAAGGGCGCGGTGCTCGGCGGGTTGTCCCGCATGATCGACAAGCAGGTGCTGGAAGGCACCACCGATGACCTTGCCGGCGAGCCGGCACGCGAGCGCATCTTCGACGTGCTGATGCGCCGCTTCGATGCGATGCAGCCCTACAAGGAGGCGCTGCGCAGGATTTCACAGGACTTGCGATACGATCCCGTATCGCTTGCGGCGCTCAATCAGGTGGCGCTCAACTCCCAGCGCTTCATGCTCGCGGCCGCCGGCATCAACACGGAAGGACCGCTTGGTACCCTGAAGCTTCAGGGTGCGGTGCTGGTCTATGCCAACACCATGCGGACATGGCTCGACGATGAGGATCCCGCACAGGCCAAGACCATGGCGCGGCTCGATCGCGAATTGCGGCGTGGCGAGCGCATTCTGGAAGGGGCTGAGGATCTGCGCCGCCTGAGCGCTCCGCTGCGCGCGGTCGGGCGAGCGTTCATGCAGGGGCGCCGCACGTCCCGTTCCGAGCGACGCCGCGCCGCGGACGGTAACGGCGATGCGGAGAATCCCGCAGCGGCGATCTGACAAGACGTAGAGGGGTAGCATGGATCAGGCGCCTTCGATCTCGCCGCAGATCAAGTTCGACGATTTCCTGAAGGTCGACATCCGTGTCGGCCGCATCGTTGCCGTGGAACCGTTTCCGCAGGCCCGCAAGCCCGCCTTCAAACTCACCATCGACTTGGGCCCGGAGATCGGCACCAAGCGCTCGTCGGCGCAGATCACGATCAACCACACACCGGAGGATCTCGTCGGGACACTCGTGCTGGCGGTGGTGAATTTCCCGCCGCGGCAGATCGGCCCGTTCCTATCGGAGGTGCTGACTCTCGGCGTGCCCGATGCCGATGGCAACGTCATGCTGATCCGACCTGATCGTGACGTGCCGGTTGGCGTTCGGTTGCATTAGATTGGTCACAGCTGTCATATCGGATCTGCGCTGTACTTCGTCCGGGATGACGATCCGCTGAAAGACTAAGCCGGCAGGCGCACGGTCGCGCGCAGGCCTCCGAGCGGACTGTCACCGAGCACGATGTCGCCGCCATGGGAGCGTGCGACGTCGCGGGCGATGGCTAGGCCTAGACCTGAGCCGCCCTCGTCCTGATTGCGCGCTTCATCCAGGCGCACGAAGGGCTTGAAGACCTCCTCACGCATCGCCGGCGGAATGCCCGGTCCGTCGTCATCCACATGCAGAACGAGCCAGCGGGTTTCGTGGTTGGCCGTGATCTCGATCCGGTCGCCATGCCGCGCCGCGTTGCCGACCAGATTGAACAGCAGGCGGCGGAATGCGTCGGGGCGTACGGTGATGATGGGGTCGCCGACGATGTCGAGTTCCGTCACGTGGCCCTGACGCTCGGCGTCCGACTGCACCTCTTCGAGCAGTTGCCGCAGGTCCGTTGCAGTCGCCTGCTCGCCTGCATCGCCGCCGTCGCCGCGAGCGAAGGCGAGATAGCCTTCGAGCATGCGGCTCATCTCGTCCACGTCGCGCTTGAGGTCCTCCACCTCGGGCGTCTGGTCGAGGAACACGAGCGACAGCTTGAAGCGTGTCAAGATGGTGCGCAGGTCGTGACTCACGCCGTTGAGCATCGTCGTGCGCTGTTCCATGTTGCGCTCGATGCGCCGCTTCATCTCGAGGAATGCGTGACCGGCCTGGCGCACCTCGCGCGCGCCACGCGGGCGGAACTCGACCTCGCGGCCCTTGCCGAGAGCTTCGGCCGCTTCCGAGAGCCTCAGGATTGGCCTGATCTGGTTGCGCAGGAACAGGATGGCGATGCCGAGCAGCACGAAGGACGAGCCGCCCATCCACACGAGGAAGATGTGCGAGTTGGAGGCATAGGCCTGGCTGCGCCGCGCCAAAATGCGCATCACATCATTCTGGTCGAGCTTGATGCGCACCTCCACATAGCTCGAGCGTCCGACCGTATCGACCCAGTAGGGCCGGTCGATCTGACGGCGCAATTCGTTCGAGAGTGTCTCGTCGAGAATGTCGAAGAACGGCTTGGGTCCCGGCGGCGGCAGATCGGTATTGCGCAGGATGTCCACATCGAGCTGCAGGCGGTCCGATGCGATCCGCGAGAGAGTGCTGGTGTCTCTCTCCTGCGGATAGCTCTCGTAGATGTCGATGAGCGCCGCGATATCCGCCGTTACCGCAGAGGAGAGGCGGCGCGTCACGAGCTCGTAGTGCCGCTCCATGAACACATAGGCTACGACCGATTGCAGCAGGATGACCGGCGCGATGATGATGATGAGTGCGCGCGCATAGAGACCCTTCGGCAAAAATCGCCCGAACCAGCGCGCGGCATGGTCGAGGGGCGAATAGTTCAGGGTCGCGCCGATCTTCATCGGTCGATCACGAGACGGTAGCCGATGCCGCGCACGGTCTGGAGAAAGATCGGGTTGGCCGGATCGGTCTCGATCTTGCGCCGCAGGCGGTTGATCTGAACGTCCACCGTGCGCTCGTTAGCGGCGATCCCGGTTCCGGACAGCGCCTCGCGGGGCACGTTGTCGCCCGCGTGGCTGCCGAGGATGGTGAGGATCTCGCGCTCGCGCTCGGTGATGCGCACCATCTCGTCGCCCCGCCGCAACTCGCCCCGGTCGAAGCGATAGGAGAAGGGTCCGAAATGGATCACGTCCGGCACATCGCCGTTAGAAGCTCCGGGCACGGGCACCGCGCGCTTGAGGATGTTGCCGAGCCGCAGGAGCAGCTCGCGCGGCTCGAAAGGCTTGGAAAGATAATCGTCCGCGCCGATCTCGAGGCCGGTCACCCGGTCCGAGGTTTCGGTGCGGGCGGTCAACATGAGAATCGGCACCTGCGAGTGCTCCCGCAAGGCGCGGGCATAATCGAAGCCGGTCTCGCCCGGCATCATCACATCGAGAACAAGAGCGTCGAAGACGAAGTTCTCCGCCTTCGCCCGCGCCTCCGCGGCGCTGGCAGCCGCCGTCACCCGGTAGCCGTTTTCGCTCAGGAACCGGGTCAGCAGGTCGCGCAGGCGGCGGTCGTCGTCCACCACGAGAACGTGCGGGGCGTGGTCTGGAATGTCGATGCGTGCATCCATCGGGTCTAAAGCACCGGACCCAAAAGTGGATTTGCACTTTTGGGGGCCATCCGATGCTTCCTCCATAAATGAGAGCATCGTTCGGAGCGGAAAACCGGGTCCACTTTTCCGCACGATGCTCTGGTGCTTCAAGGTTACGGACCCTGCTTTATCAGGTTTCCTCGGACCCGAATACGAGGTGCTTCACATGGGCGCTGCTGTCGGGATCGATAAGGCTCAGGAGATAGCGGCTGACCGCATCCTTGGCCTCGGGCTCCATGCCGGACAGGGCGCGCATGATGCGGCGGGTCTGCAGCTTGGCGAGCTTCAGGGCCAGCTCCCCGCCTTGAGGCGTGGCAAAGAGCAGGCGCTGGCGCCGGTCGGCGGTGCCCATCCGGCTCTCGATAAAGTCCTTCTCGATCAGCTCCTTCAGGACCCGGTTGAGGCTCTGCTTGGTGATGCGCAGGATGTCGAGGAGTTCCGCGATGGTCAGGCCCGGATTGCGGCTCACGAAGTGCAGAACCCGGTGGTGGGCACGGCCAAAGCCATACTCGTCCAGGATCCGGTCCGGATCGCTGACGAAATCGCGATAGGCGAAGAAGAACAATTCGATCAGGTCATAGGCCGGGGTCTCGGCCAGGATGTCCTTGCCGGAGTGATGAGACTTCAAAGCCGGAAGAGCGTCAGGCACCATCCTGTTCCCAAATTTTATGTCAGCCTTGTTGACATATCTCAGGACGATTGTTACTCGTCAAGCCGCTTCTGCGAAATGAATGAAATTGAAATTGGCTGGGAGCGCACCGGAAATTACCCGACCCCGGTTGCCACAAGGTCGGCCTGCAAGGAGATATACGATGTCCGCGACCCCCTTCGATCAACGTGATGGATGGATCTGGTACGACGGGCAGCTTGTACCCTGGAAGGATGCCCAGCTTCACGTTCTCTCGCACGGCCTTCATTATGGGTCGTCCGTGTTCGAAGGCGAGCGCGCCTATGGCGGCGAGATCTTCAAGTCGACGGAGCATTCGGAGCGCCTGAAAAAGTCGGCCGAAATCCTGGATTTCGAGATCCCCTACAGCGTGGCCGAGATCGACGCGGCCAAGCGCCTCGTGCTGGAAAAGAGCGGAATGAAGGATGCCTATCTGCGCCCCGTCGCCTGGCGCGGTTCGGAGATGATGGGCGTGGCCGCCCAGTCCAACAAGATCCACCTCGCCATTGCGGCCTGGGAATGGCCGAGCTATTTCGATCCGGCCGAGAAGATGAAGGGCATCCGCATCGACATGGCGGAGTACCGCCGCCCCGACCCGGCGACCGCCCCGTCGGCGGCCAAGGCCGCGGGACTCTACATGATCTGCACCATCTCCAAGCACAAGGCGGAGCGAAAGGGCTATGCGGATGCGCTGATGCTCGACTGGCAGGGCCGCGTTGCCGAATGCACGGGCGCCAACGTGTTCTTCATCCGCGACGGCATCGTTCACACGCCAGTAGCCGACTGCTTCCTCGACGGCATCACCCGCCGCACCGTGATCGATCTTGCCAAGCGCCGCGGCTTCGAGGTCGCCGAGCGCCGGATCATGCCGGACGAACTCCCGAGCTTCAACGAGTGCTTCATCACCGGAACGGCGGCCGAAGTGACGCCTGTGTCCGAGA
This sequence comes from Microvirga soli, assembly GCF_016734765.1. Taxonomy (GTDB): domain Bacteria; phylum Pseudomonadota; class Alphaproteobacteria; order Rhizobiales; family Beijerinckiaceae; genus Microvirga; species Microvirga soli. The sequence continues at coordinate 40,401 of NZ_JAERQE010000030.1, forward strand.
TCGGTCCACACAAGTACCAGCCCGGCAACATGACCAAGGTGCTGATGGACGACTACTCGGCCGAAGTGCAGCCGAAGAGCAAAGCTGCTTAACGCTCCCGCCTTTCTATGCATTCCATGTCATGCCCGGCCTTGTGCCGGGCATCGACGTTTCGGGCGGCCTCAGTTGTTGGAAGCGGTATGAGCAATGACGCGGATTTCAACGATGGCTCCTTCGCGCCTGAGGCCGGCGACCTCAACGGCCGTCCAGGTCGGGTAAGGCTCGGCCAAGTACTCAAGGCGAATTGAGTCGAAGAGGTCGAAGTGATCCCGCAGGCCCACATGATAGCTCGTCATCTCGACGATTGATTGGAACGTCAGGTTGCCTGCGCGCAGCACGGATCCGATCTTGTCGAAAGCGTTTCTGATCTGGGTGCCCGCATCGCCTGGCATCCGCCCCTGCGCATCGCTCCCGGTGACGCCGGTCAGAAAAACGTGGTTCCCTGAAATGATCGCAGGGGACATTTTCAGCTGGTCTGCCGCGGCTGTGAATTCAGGCGGAATGATAGCGCGCTTGGCCATTGAGCAGCCTCCAGACAATGGTTGACCCGCCATCATGGCCGAGGCGGTCCCGATGCTCAACACTGCCGACTTGCCTCAAAAATCCTCCGCATCGGGAATGCGGTTGAAAGCGATCTTGGCTCCTGCATAGCCTCCGGGGATCGTCACCCAAGGGCCCCAGTGCAGAAGAGTCTTCCGATGGCTGACATTGAACTGGTCTGCGATGGCGGACAGATACTCCATGCGCCGCTTGAGCTGCGCCTCCGAGGCATCATCGAACAGGTCGTCCACAATGTCGCTGAGCGGCACCAGATCGTGCAGCGCCACATGGACGCTGCGGCTGCGGCGCATCTCCTCCCGTTCGGCATGCAGGAACAGACGGCTCAAGGATGCCAGCAGGGATGGGTCGTCCCAAGTGGCCCGGAAATGCTCCTCCCCATACCAGCCGGCGCTGTTCCTGTCGGTGAACCAGAGGGCGAGCGCCTTGGCGGCAAAGCCTGAGCGGCGCATGCGGGTGGAGGCCTTGGCGAGCAGCACACGGGCGGCCGCATAGGCTCCGTTCAGGGAGCGCCAGTCGGCGGGAAGAACCCGGCCGTGGCCGAACATGCGACGGCGGGTTTCGGGCCGCTCCACGGTGTAGCCGTGCAGCCCCATCCACATCCGCTCCCCCTCGACGCTGCCCCAGAGCCGGCGCAACTCCTTGGGCTGGAGCCGCCAGAGGGCGCCCATATCCCCAACTCCGGCGCGGGCGAGCCGTGCCGCATTGCCCCGTGCGATACCAGGGATGTCCGTGAGATCGAGCAAGAGCAGGGGGCCGGGCAGATCGTCGGGGTAGAGCGCTACCAGACCGTCCGGCTTCTGCATCTCGGCAGCGATCTTGGCCAGCAGGTCGTTGGGCCCCAAGCCCACCGAGCAGGTGAGGGTGGGGCCGATCCGTGTGGCGATCACGTCCTTCACACGCTGCCCGATCGCGAGTCCCTGCGGCCATTCCGAGGGCATCAGCGCACAAACCATCTCGTCGATGGAGCAGACCGCCTTGACGGGAAGCACAGTCTCGATCGCCTCCAAGATCTGCCGGTGCAACTCCACATAAGCCTCGTGCCGCGCCGTTACGAGAACGAGGCCGGGACATTGCCGGCGGGCATCCCGCACGAAGGTGCCGCGCTTGAGGCCCAGCGCCTTGGCCTCCCGGCTCACGGCGATAAGCCCGGTATGCTCCGAATCGACAGGAATGACCCCGACGGGTCGGCCGCGAAGATGCGGTTGAAGGTGCTGCTCGGCGCTGGCGAAGAAGGAATCGAAGTCGACATAGAGCCGCTCCAGACCCGTGGGTTTGCGCATCGCCGTCCACCTTTTACGTTTCGTGAACAAAGCAAGAACACGAGCTTGGCAGCGAGTCGAGGGCCGGATCTGTGGATAACGGGGATGAGTCTCCGGGAGTAATCCGCCTTTCTCTGAGGAACCAAGGCCCTGCGCACGTGTTCTCGTCAGAGAACAAAGCTAGAACAATAGGAGTCCTGCATGTCTTCGCACGGCAAAGTGAATTCCGGTGCTTCCGTTAACCATAAGCGTTCCGCAGAGGCAGTTAACCCGAAGACCAACCCCGATCCGTCCGACAACCAGATCAAGGATCCGGAGGATTGGGTGACGGGCGACGAACCGATGACCGGCGCCCAGGCATCCTACCTCAAGACGCTGTCCGAACAGGCGCACGATCCAAAGGCGTTTGACCCCAAACTCGACAAGGCCGAGGCCTCGAAGCGGATCGACCAGCTCAAGCAGAAGCAGGGTCATTGATGCTACTGCGTTGCCGCTGTCATTCCCGCGAAGGCGGGGATCCATAAACGCCGACGTATAGGAAGAGGCGCAACAGCAATGTTTGCGCCTCTTCTCGCAGGTGTGGTGGTTATGGATTCCGGGTTCCGCTACGCGGCCCCGGAATGACAACGGGTGTGGAAGGGCGCCAAAATCGAACTGCTCAGCCCTTTCGCAACCCTCCCGGCATCACCACATTATCCCTCAAGAGCATCATGCTCGCAGGGATGAGACACAAGACGATGATGAATTTAGCTTCTCGCCGCAGCCGGATTATGATGGTCCTGGCAGCCGGTCTGATCTTCGCCGGAAGCGCGGCCGAGGCTCGTGTCGGACGGGGCGGGGGCAGCTTCGGCTCGCGCGGCTCGCGCACCTACACGCCGCCGCCGGCCACGCGCACGGCGCCCGATGCCGCAGCCCCGATCCAGCGTTCCCAGGTTCCGAACCAGGGCCCCAACGTGACCCGTCCGGGCACCCCGGCGCCTAACGTGGCGCAGCCGCGCCGCTTCGGCTTCGGCACGGGCCTGATGGCCGGCCTGTTCGGCGCCGGCCTGCTCGGCATGCTCATGGGCAACGGCTTCTTCGGCGGCCTCGGTGGTCTGGCATCGATCTTCGGTCTTCTGCTCCAGATCGGCCTTGTGGTCCTGCTGGTGTCGTTTGCCATGAAGTGGTTCCGCCGGCGTCAGGAGCCGTCCTATGCCGGTCAGGGTCAGGGCTATGCCCGCACTATGGGCGGCAGCGTGCCCCCGACAGGCGGACAGCCCATGGGAGGCGGCTTGAGCGGTGGTCTTGGTGGTGGAGGCCTCGGTGGGCTGGGCGCAGGCCTCGGCGGCGCGATGGGCGGCCTCGGTGGCCGGTCCCAGCAGACGCAGGCTCGTCCAGGCGTACGGGATGAGATCGGCATCGGCGAACGCGACTACGCGGAGTTCGAGCGCGGTCTCGTCGAGATGCAGGATGCTTACTCTCGCGAGGACGTCGCCAAGCTCTGGACGCTCGCAACCCCTGAGATGGCGGGCTACATCCAGGAGGAACTGAACGACAACACTGCCCGTGGCGTCGTGAACAAGCTGTCCAACGTGCGTCTCAACCAAGGTGACCTGTCCGAGGCTTGGCGCGAGGGCGCGACGGATTACGCAACTGTCGCCATGCGCTTCGGCATCACCGACGTGATGGTGGATCGTGCTACCGGACGTGTTGTGGAGGGCGATCCGAACAAGGTCGAAGAGGCGACTGAGCTCTGGACCTTCCGTCGCGATCAGGGCGGCACTTGGAAGATCTCGGCGATCCAGCAGGCCTAAAGTCAGGCTCTATAGCGATACGAAAGCGGCCGGTGAAAACCGGCCGCTTTTTTGTTTGCATCAGAGAGCGAACGATTACTCGGCGGCCTGACGGCGACCCGCATGCGAGCCCTCGCGCACCTCTTCGATGATCTTGTTCACGAACGCATCGAGATCGCCGGGATTGCGGCTGGTGATGAGACCCTGATCGGTCACGACCGTCTCGTCCCGCCATTGTCCGCCGGCATTGATCACGTCGGTCTTGATCGAATGATAGGACGTGCACTTCCTGCCCTTGATGATGCCGGCCTCGATGAGAAGCCAGGGCGCATGGCAGATCGCCGCGACGGTCTTTCCTGAGGAATAGAAGGCGCGGATGATCTCGATGGCCTTCGGCTCGACGCGCAGCTTGTCGGGGTTGATCTGCCCGCCGGGCAGCACGAGCGCATCGTAATCCGCCGGGTTCACATCCTCGATGTCCTTATCGACGGATATGGTCTTGCCCCAGTCGTTTTCGTCCCAGCCGTAGATCTTGCCGGACTTCATACGCGACTTGGGCGCCGCGACTTCGACAGTTGCTCCGGCATCCGAGAGCTTCTCCTGCGGCACCATGAGCTCCGACTGCTCGAAGCCGTCCGTCGCCATGATAAGGATCCTGGCCTGCTTGATGTCAGGCATGATGCTTCTCCATTGTTTTCGGGAACTGCTTGGGAACGGGCGAGGCGCGGTGAGGTTCCGCGGGTGCGCTGATCGGAACCCCGCTCGCATGCGCCTGTTGACCCTCTGACAGAGGCCAAGTTGAGGAAGACACGATGGTCAATCCAGGACAGCCGACGAACGAGCCGCTGCCCGGCGGAAACATCCCGAGCGAAGTGCCGCCAGGAACCATTCCTGACGAAGAGCCGGACATCGGCCCCACCGGACCGCGCACGCCCTATCCCGTGAACGATCCAGGGATCAACGATCCGAAAGGTCCGGGCTCCGAGCCCGATTACCTGCCCGGCAATCCGACGGATCCCGGCACCCGCTATTGAGGGGAGACGATCAACGTGGGCGGGCTTCGGGATGAGCCCGCTCAGATTTCGAGAATGGCGTAAGGCTTGCCGGTGGGCTTCTCGATATGCTTGGCGACATTATAGACCGGCTGTCCGCCGGGCGTGCGGCCCTCGAAGCGGCCGCGATGGGCATGACCGTGCACGATGGCATTGACCTTGAAGCGGTCGATGGTTTCCGCTAGACGCGATGAGCCGAGGAACGGGTAAATCTCCAGCGGCTCGCTCTCGATAGTGTCGGTGACGGGCGCATAGTGCAGGATGACCATGGAGCGTTTGGCGCGCACCTGTCGCATGGCATTTTCCAGCCGCAGCGTCTCGTTCATGGTCTCGTTGACGAACTGCTTCATGGCCGGCTCGCCGAAATAACCCAGCATGCGCCGTCCGAAGCCGCCGGCAAATCCCTTCACGCCGACGAAGCCCACGCCGTCGATCTCCACCGATTGGCCATCAAGCAGCTTCATGCCCGCATCGCGAAGGATCTGCGACACCTCTTCCTGTGCGCCGCATTCGTAGTCGTGATTGCCGAGCACGCCTACGACGGGAATCGAGCAGGCCTTCAGGTCCTGAGCCAGAAGCTCCGCTTCTTTCGGTTTGCCGAGATCCGTCAGGTCTCCGGCGAGCACCAGCACATCCGCCTCGCGGGAGATTTCCCCGAACAGATCCCGATAGGATTCCGCATTGTCTTCACGAACGTGAAGGTCGCCCATGGCTGCGACCTTCAGGGTTGCTTGCAAGGGTGTTTGTACGTCACTCATTCCGCCATTCACCTTCGCCGCCTACATCGGCAAAGCCCCATTCCTTCACGTCGATCTCGTAGTCGATCCGCGAGAACATCCGCCCGCGGCAGACCTTCATCTGCGGCGGAGGAAGGTCGCGTTGCTTGGAGAGCCTGTCGAGAAGTTCGTCCATCACCCAGCCCGGGACCTTGTCGCGCTCGGACGGGTAGATCCAGCGGAAGTTGAGCAGGTGCATGAGCAGCACCTCCCAATGCACTTCCATGTAGGCGAGCAACCCATGCCAGTCGATCTGGTCGTGAGCCTTGAGGATCGTGTGCGCTACGTCGGCGCCGTCATAGCGGTGACGCAGCTGGATGAAGCATTTCGACCAGACGAGTTCGGTTGGACCGACGATGCGAACGGGAATGCCGAACACCTCGATCTGTCGGGCGTGCTCAAACCACGGATCGCCGATCGGCATCGTGCCGTTCGACGAGGCGAAGATCACGTCGAAGAAATACTGGCCCTTGAAGACCTTGCCGAGCCAGCGGTCATCCTCGATCTCGATGGAGTAGCCGAGGCTCTTGAAATGCGAGAGAACCCGCGTGTAGTCGCCGGCCTTGCAGAAGATGTCGAGGTCCTTGGTCGGGCGCGTGATGCCGGTATAGGCCGAGAGCGCATAAGTGCCAGCAAGCAGAAAGGGCAGCCCAAGCGTGTTCAGTTCCCGCAGAGCCTCTGCATAGAAGGCTTCCGATTCCGGGTATTTCAGGGTCGGTTCCGCCTTCGCGTCCATGATCGGAACGGACGGATATACGCCTGAGGTGAGATCTGGGTCGTGAACTGCCATGGGCCCTATCCGAAGCGCGGCCAAGAATGACCTGCGTTCGACAACCGAATGGCATTGATGAAGTTCCGTTAAAGCTTAAGCTTATCGCCGGGGAGAGGCATCGCCTGTTCAGGCGCGCAGCCTCGCCTGCTTGGTGAACTCCTGAGAAGGGCTCGTGTCCAGGCCGAGCGCTGTCCAGACGTCGAGGGTATTTTGCTCGAACTCGGCGACACGCTGCCGAAGCTCCGCATCATGGGCCTCGCCTTCAAGCGGCTTGCCGTCCTTCATCAGGCGCTGCCCGGCAGCCGACAGAACAGCCCCGACGAAGCGGACGGTGTCTGCGTCCTTCTCTTGCAAGGAGAGCCACATGAGCTGAGCCATGCGGTCGGCCGCTATGCCGCCGCCCGTGACCGGCGAGGCGAAATGGCTGAACTTGCGCTCGAAGCGCGAGTGGTTCGCAACGGCCCGGTTGAAGCGCTCCGTCTGGAGCTTTCGTTCGGCGACGCCTTGCACCGGCAGGCAGGGCTGGCAATTGCCCAAGGCGACGAGGATCGTGAGGGCCTGAACCAGGCGGTTGAAGCCTGCCTGTTCCAGAGCGGGCTCGGTCATGATCTCGCGCATTGTGCGAGGCCCCTTTTCAAGCGCCGCAATCAGGGGATCGTAGATGCCGCTGTGCAGTTTGACCGCGTGGCGGAGGCCACGCAGCTCACGCGGGATCTTGCTGCCCTTGGCCGACAGGGCGAAGCGTGTTTCAAGCCATTTCTCGCGCACCTGCTGGGCGGAGAGGCGGACCGCGCCCTTGACGAAGATGTCGCGGCGAAACTGCTGGTCGACGATGTGGTCGCGCGTCATCTGGCGCAGGGCGGTGTCATCGATCCCGGCGAGAAAATCCCTCTGCTCTTTCGTCAGATTGATCTCGTCGAGGTTCTCCAGCGCATTTGCAGGCCCGACCCAGGTCAGCTTTGCCTCCGCGAGTTCCTGGGCGAGATCGGTGAAGTAGAACGGTTCGGATTGCTGATTCAAATATTCGTGGGCAATATAATTTTGGTTCTGGCCCTTGAGCTTCTCGATGCGCTTGGCCAGCTTGGGATGGCTCGCGAAGTAGCGCGTGTCGAGTTCACCGAGCTTGTTCGCCACATCGAGGAAGCCCGCGACCCGGGATGAACCGGAGAGCCGTGATCCTTGCGCCTTCGTATGCTCCAGGAGAAGGCGCCGGAGCGGCATCATGGAGGCCCAGCCCGGCATGGTGTTGTAGGAGATGTACACGAGGCCGCCGGGCTTGAGCTTCCGGCGGATGAACTCGACGATGGTCTGCCGGTTCTCAGAGGAGATCCAGCTGTAGATTCCATGCAGGCAAACGAAATCGAAATCGGGCAGGTCGCTGCGGCTCAAGAAATCGGCGAAGCTGTCGTCGTAGAATTGAACATTCGGAAGGCCTCCGGCCTGCGCGAGGCTCTGTGCCCCAACGATGTGGCCTGGATTGAAATCCGTCGCGTGGAACTGGATGTGCGGGTTTGCAGCCGCCAGGAGGTTGGTCGAGAAACCCTGGCCGCATCCGAGCTCGCAATAAGTCAGCGACGACGAGCCAAGATCCGGTGCCTGCACCCCCTGCAGCAATGTCAGGAAGCCGAGGAGACTTGGCGTCAGCTCCTGATAGAACCCGTGGGTATACTCGACATCGACAACATAACCTGCTGACCAATTCGCCATGACAATATCCCGGTGCCTGAAGATGCTGCGGCACCGGGCCAGGCAAAGAAAAGTTATAAAGTAACTTATGTCAGGCGGGTGAATTCAGATCAATGTTTTTCCGATGCCCTTGCGGAAGAGTGGTTAAGCCTAGTGATCCCCGTGCGAAACACGCGCATCGCGCGGGCTGTTGAGGATCTCGAGCAGGCTCTGGGCAATGTGCCTCGCCTCGTCATCCTTCAAGCGCAGCAGGAAGGGCGGCATCGCGCCGGCCTGAAGGGCCACCACGGCCATTCCATGCTCGTCCATGCCGACATCGATGGTCTGGGAGGTCACGTCCACCAGTTCCTCCGGCATCTCCTCTCCCTCGTCTCCCACGCTTTCGCCGATCGCGGCGAGGAGTTGGCTCACGGCTCTCACCAGCGAGCGGGCAGCATGGGGATCCATGACCACGGCAGTGGATTGTTCGTCCTTCTGGAAAGCCAGCTGGATGTTGTCGCCTTCGAGCGTGACGGAAATGCCTGCCATCGATGTCCTCTTCCTTGTCCCACCCATATGGGGCTTCATCGCGGTTGGGGAAAGGCAAAGGCCTTGTTACGACGGATGCGCCTCGTCCCCAAGGGGAGAAGCGCATCCTGGTAAACCGGCGGTTTTCCTAGGCGAGAAGAGCCGTCAGTCGCCGCTGCCCGAACTTCCGCCGGTCCTGCGGCGGCCGGAGGAGGTTGCGTCGGTCGCAGGCGTTCCGGTGCTGCCGGCTCCAGCGGCTCCTGCGCCCGACATCATGGTGCCGCCGATGCCTGCATCGGCCGCCTGCTGGATGCGCAGGTTGTTCTGCACATGGGTAACGCCGGAAACGGACTCCGCGATGTCCTCCGCGTGGCGCTTCTCGAAGCGGCTGTTGACCGTGCCGGAAAGCGTCACTTCGCGGTTCTCCACCCGCACGTCGATCTCGGAAGCATCGAGATGCGGATCCTCGGTGAGGCGATCGTTCACGTCCTCTAGGATGCGGGCGTCGGAGCGCTGGTAGCCCTTTGGTCCACGGCCGCGATGCTGGCCGGCCTCGCGCATGTCCCTGTCGCGGCGGCGCTCGGCGTCGTCATCCCCGAACCAGGACCGCACCTCGTCGCCGGCCCGCTCGAAGAAGCCGCGTTCCTCATTGTAGTCGCGCGAGCCGCGGCCGAAGCTCTCGGATCCGGAGCGGTCGCGTCCATAACGGTCCTGTCCCAGCCGGTCCGGATCGTGCCGCCGGTCCGTGTCGAAGAGGGGGCGTCCCTGGCCGCGCTCCTCGCCGACCACGTCATGCCAGTCGAGGGCCGAGCCGCCCGTGCCGTAGCCGGCCGAATCCCCGAAATCGCGCTCGCGGCTGCGGCCATAGCCTTCGTCCGAGCGGCGGCCGGAGCCGGTGTTGCGGTCGTAGCCGGCACTGCGGTTGCCGAAGCCGCGGCGGGCGATGTAGCCGTCGTCCTCGCGGTCGCCCCAGCCGGAATCCTGATTGCCGTAGCGGTTGCGATCATTGGCCATGATTGCGCTCCTCCTTGCTCTCATCCGGGTCTGTTGGAAGACCCGCTCTCGCGCAACCAACGTAAGGCGTGGACGTCTGTTCCTGGCCGCCGGAGGGGCTTGCGGGGCCTGTTTTTGCCGCTCCGCTTGAACGGTCCTGGAGCCCTCGCATTGAGAGGGTGGATATCTTCAACGGTAATCGAGGAAGACGATGGCGGATCTGTCCGGATTGAGCGACGAGGCGCTGGCGGTGTTCGCCTTCGCGGCCTACCACCAGCTTTCGAGCGGTCAGATGGTACGCAGCGTGGTGCAGAAGGACGGATCCGGCCACAAGGCGAGCGATGTCGCCGTGGAGGAGCTCACGGGCCGGGGGCTGATCGAGGCCGACGGAGCTGAGATCCGGTTCACGTCGCAGGGCGAGGAGGCCCTGCAGGGGGTGATCGCCGGCATCCGGGGCAGTGGCTAAAAGCCCGGCTGGCCAAGCATTCACCGAAGAGCGCCGAGGGGATGGGCCCTGGGCTTTGCCTTGCATTTGCCCCATCCGTACCCTACGTAGTTCTGATCGACATTTGGCCGGACGACTGGGCTTCCCGCTTTGGCACTGCCGGGCGCACGTTCCTTCTCTACCATCTATCGACTAACGGATGTCTGGTTTTAAGCTCACATCCACGTGCAAACGACAGTGAAAAGGGAATTCCCCATGGAACAGGGAACCGTGAAGTGGTACAATGAAACCAAGGGTTATGGTTTCATCCAGCCCGACAACGGCGGCAAGGACGTGTTCGTTCACGCTACGGCGCTCGAGCGTGCCGGCATGCGCGGCTTGCAGGAAGGCCAGAAGATCTCCTATGAGCTTCAGACCGACCAGCGCACCGGCCGCGCTTCTGCAGTGAACCTGCAGAACGCCTAAGGTTTCAGGCCGGAGGACGTACCACGGTACGTCCTCTTGCATATGAGCCGTTCCGGGTAAGGGGCGGCTTTTTTGTTATGAGGAAAGGCTTTGTATGGCCAAGGAAGAACTGATCACCTTTGAAGGACTCGTAACCGAAATTCTGCCCGATGCGCGCTACCGCGTGCAGCTCGACAACGGGCACGAGGTCATCGCGTACACGGCCGGCAAGATGAAGAAGAACCGCATCAAGACCCTCGCCGGCGACCGCGTGACCGTCGAGATGTCGCCCTACGACCTCGAGAAGGGCCGCCTCATCTTCCGTCACAAGGATTCGGGTGCCTCTTCCGGTCCGCGTCCGCCGCAGCGCGGCAACCAGCAGTTCCGGCGTCGCTAAAGCATCGGACCCAAAAGTGGATCTGCACTTTTGGGATTGATCCGATGCTTCCTCGATCAACGAGAGCATCGTGAGGCGCCCCTTTCGGAGCGCCTGTTGAGGGAAAGCTCCCTGAGAACGGATCAGGCGACCGCGTGCATCACCGAGAGGGTGACGCGGTCCGGGCCGAGATCCTCCTCCATGTCGGTGAGGTGCATCAGCTCAGCGAGGCGGTTGCGGGCGCGGTTCACGCGGCTCTTGATGGTGCCGACCGCGCAGCCGCAGATCTCCGCCGCCTGCTCGTAGGAGAACCCGGAGGCGCCCACCAGCAGCAGCGCCTCGCGCTGGTCGTGGGGCAGGCGCGCCAGCGCCTTCTGCAGATCCTCGAAGTCGAGATGGGATATCTGGTCGGGCGCGACCGAGAGGGTCGCGGCGTACTTGCCGTCCGCATCCTCGACCTCGCGGCGGCGCTTGCGGTATTCGGAATGGAACAGGTTGCGCAGGATGGTGAAGAGCCAGGCCTGCATGTTGGTGCCCGGCTGGAAGCGGTCGATGTTGGCAATCGCCCGCATCAAGGTTTCCTGCACGAGGTCGTCGGCGCGGTCCACGTTGTTCGTCAGCGAGATGGCGAAGGCCCTTAAGTTAGGCGTCGCCTTGAACATGGAATCGCGGAGAGAGACGTCCATACTCATGACTGATGCTTCTCCGGCGCACGCTCGTCCAGCCGATTGATGATCTCGATGAAGCGGTCCGGAACCGGCTGCTCGCCAAGCGCCAGCGTCTCGTAGAACTGACGCAGCCGCTGGCCGATCTGAGCCTGCACCGAGCGGCTCAGGGCCGGAGAGGACGATCCGTGAAGGCCAGGAACGGTCTCTGTATCTTCGTTGTGCATGATGTTCGGATTCTTCTTCTGCATGGGTTGTCCTGGACTATCTGGACCGGCGACCTCCCGCAGGGGACACGCTGAAAGCGGCACCCAATCGCCGAGGAGGTAACGTCAGGCATTTGTGATCGTTCCGCCCTGGAACCTACCCCTTCGGCACTCATCCACAGGCAATACAATCACACAAGAATGCGGGAACCTTTCCCCAATGGCCAAGTTTCCCACCCATGAAGCGCGGCCGTTTCCAAGGCGCTCTATCAAGGAGAATTCCTCATGGGTATCAGCACCATCCTGCTCATCCTGGTCATCCTGCTGCTCATCGGCGCCGTGCCGGCCTGGCCGCACAGCCGCAGCTGGGGCTACGGGCCGAGCGGCCTTCTCGGCGTCGTCCTCGTCATCCTCATCATCCTGCTGCTGATGGGCAGGCTCTGACGCCCATTCGGCTGAGCTGGGTCGATGGCCGGGGCAGTGCCCCGGCCTTTCCTTTTTGGGCCAGCGACCAAACGGCTCACTTGGCCGAAATTCCTGAACCGCCTTCCGGAACGTGATATCAGACGGGTGGCGGACATCGCTCCGCTTCATTGTTGAACAGCCTGTTTGAAATCAAAGAATGAAGGTTGGAAATGGCTAGGTTTTTCGGGGGACGTGGGGCCGACCTGCTGCGCGGCGGCAAGGGAACGGATCTCATCAAGGGCTATAACGGCAACGACCGCATTTACGGCGGGGCCGGTGACAACACCATCGACGGCGGTGATGGCAACGACAAGCTTTGGGGCGGCCAGGGCAACGACCTGCTGACCGGCGGCAACGGCCGCGACCGGATCTGGGCCAATGGCGGCAACGACACCATCGATGCGGGCGCAGGCCATGACATCGTCTTCGCCGGGGCCGGCGACGACAGCATCAGCGGCGGTTCGGGCGCCGACGATCTCCAGGGCGGCGCAGGCAACGACGCGATCCTCGGCGGCGACGGCTTCGACATGATCTTCGCCGGCGACGGCAACGACGTGGTCAATGGCGGCGCGGGCGCGGATTTCCTGCGCGGCGGCAAGGGCCAGGACACCTTCACCTTCGACGCGGGCTTCGGCCGCGACCGCATCCGCGACTTCAACCAGGCCGATGATCTCCTCGACCTGCGCAGCACAGACGTGACCGCCTTCGAGCAGCTCAAGATCGCCATCAAGGGCGGCGCCACGGTGGTGGACACCGGCACCGGCACCATCGTGCTCCAGGGCTTCAAGGGCACGCTCACGACGGACGACTTCCTGTTCTGAGAGGCACGGCTCGCGCTTACGGAAAGGGCGGCTCTCGCGCATCGTACGGAGAAGTGGTCCCGGTTCTCCGGTCCACACGATGCGCGCTTTAAGAAGAAGCATCGGATTGACCCCAAAAGTGGCTTCCACTTTTGGGTCCGATGCTTGAGCCGCCCTTTCCCGTTGGGGAGCATCGTTTGGGTTCAGGCCCTCTCGCCCGGCGGTCGATAGGTGATGGACGAGGCCTTTTGCAGGGCGGCCATGGTCTCTTCGACCGTCAGCAGGACGGTCGTCTCGAAGGAACTGACCGCGCCGCCGGAGCCGATCGCCAGGGCCGTGGCGGCCATCGCGACGTCGCCCGGGGCCTCCCACAAGGTGTAGCCGTCGTGATCGCCGAAGGCGTACCAGAAGCCATGCAGCTTTCCCCCGACCGCTTCGATATAGGCCTTGGCGGCCGTTCGGCGGTCCTCGGGATTCTTGATGAGCTTCGCCCATGTTGCCGGCGTGTAGCTGAACCGAGTCAGGTAGAACGTCATTGGCTCCTCCTTCACGGGCTATCTCTGGCAAGACGGACAGCATAGCACCTTTGGTCCTCGCGAAGCCGGGGATCATCCGTTGTTGCCGCTGCTCGATCCCGTGCCTGCGGTCAGCCGGGGCTTGAACGACCGATGTGGGCCGATCCGACCGCCGCTCCCTGCGCCGCAGCACTCCGGGTCACGAATGCCCCAAAGGCGGTCTCGCCTTCGCCTTCCGGCGCTGCTCGGTCCAGTAGGCGCGGTAATCGTCCATTTCGGTGCGGACCGCATCGACGAAGAGGTGGCGGTATTGCAGGTAGCAGGGCGGGCCGAATCCGCCCTGGCAGCCCTCGTTCCTCCGGCACGTGCGCCTGCGGCAGAGTCGGTGCATCCGGAACAGGTTGGACAGGCGGGCCATGGTGTCGTCGAAATCGGGCATGTCGAACAGGGGAATCTCGTCGTCATCGATCATGATGAATCTCTCGGGCAATGGGGATGGCGGGGAATGAATGGAAAAAGCTTCGGCAAAGAATGCGGAGATGAAGCAGGCATGACCCTTCGCTCCCAGGGCCGTTCGGCCCCGGGTTTGAAGGCAATCGAGGGTGGCGCATTGGGCAGCCCGGCTCGATGGATGGTGGTGAGAAGTGAGAGCCAAGCTGCTCATCACGCGCGGTTTGTTTTAGCGGACCTGGAGGCATGCCAGATCGGCCCCCTGCGATCACAGGCGTGCGAGGCCTGCGGCAGGACCGCTCCCCGTCCCACTCTTGCGACGCCTCGCGAGCGCGCCCCTCATTGGACGAGGATGTCCTTAGCTATAGCCGAGCTTAGGACAGAAGTCAAGAACAAAGTAAGAACACACCCTCACCCGCGCCGTCGTGGCCGGGCTGGTTCCGACCATCCCGATTGGAAGAGCGCAGCGCTTCAAGCCATCGGGATCACCGGCACAACGCCGGTGATGACGAGGAGGGTGTCAGGAGCGGACGTGTGTAATTCCCGGCCGGAGCGTAGCGGAGGGGAAGGGAATCCATAGCGCCGCGTTGCAAGTGGATCCCCTTCCCGCACTGCGTGCGCCGGGGATGACACCCTCCGCATCTCAAATCGTTCAACCCTCCCTCTGGAAAGCAACCGCAAGGCTGCGTCACAAAACGAGAGATCAAAGAGCGCTGAATAATCCTTCGAGACTGTAACTCAACCGACCTCGTCAAATGGGGAGTTTGGTTCATGAAACGTATGTAGCCCTGACAAGCTTGGCCATCACGTGAGAAGAAGCATCAAGCTAGACGAGGAAGCGCTCCTATTGCTGGAGCAAGCGCCACTAGTGCGAGGCCACAAGGCTTGTTTCAGCTTAGCGGAGCAATGCGTTTATTCCTCACAATGTTCAACTTGAAATTGCCAACGATATATGTGTTCATAGAACAATAGAACGATATTAGTCATAGCTGGGGGCAAAATGGCTGATGAACTCGCAGCATCTAAAGTAAGCTTAGTATATAATGGAGGGCTTGCAAGTACAGGACAGCTACATCTTTATGAGTTCAGTCGTGCCGTTTACGGTTTTTCAAGATTAATTCAAACACTAGAACACTATCGTCGTCAGGGACGTGTTGCTCAGAGGATTGTGGGCGATGCTAATACCGACATCATTGTCTCTACGCCCCAAAAGGGGTCTTTCATATTTGATGCTCTAGTCCTTGTCTCTGGCCAAGTAATCCCCGCTCTAAAAGACATACCCTTTGACGTTCTGTTGTCGTTCGTCATGGATCTGATGAAGGGAAGCTCCAAGAGCAACGATGAAACCATTCTTCAATTAGCGCAAATTCGCCTTGCTGAAGAGCGCGAGAGGACCTCGCAAAGTGGCGAGGAGACTAAGCGAATTGAGGCTATAGAACGTATGGTTGAATCGCAGAGTGCAACTCTAAAGCAGGCTCTTGATCTCACAAACTGGGCTTTGAAAAGTCGAAACGTCGCCATCGGGCGCGCTGAGATCCAAAGCGGTGACCTTATTCGACTTCGATCGCAACTAGAGAGTGATGTTGCCAGGAATGAACGCTTGGGTGCTTACGAGGATCAGCTTACTGCGATCCCGCAGGAAGACATCGCAAAACTGACTTCTCGAACAAGGCCAGTGATGCAGGAGATTGGACTTCCGCTTAGGAAATCAGCTGAAACAGTTGGATTTAAATATGATGATGCTCCTGCTCCCTTCGTTCAATTTGATCGCGAGGATATAGATTTCCTGGATTCTAGGCTGATTGATGATCAGGACAGTTCTTATGTTGGATCGTTCAAGTCTTATGATCGAGAAAGTGGCTTAGGGAAATTTCGGGAACTTCCCTTAGGGAAGATTCATAATTTCATCATTCCTGCAAACTCAAGAACACTGCTTCAAGACAAGATATCCGATGCGTTAAGGCGCACAAAATCTGTCTTTGTTGGCAAGGCTGTACGTGACCATAGTCAAATTATGACATCTATAATCATAAGTGACATTCACCTCGGATGAGTCCGCTGCATTCGGTTCAGAGTAAACAATAGTAGTTCACTGAACCCCACTGCATCCCACCACGTTCTCCCCACCGCGCGGAGACCCTTTCATGCCCTTGTCCATCCAGGCCGGCCTGTGGGGCCTGCTCAGCGGGTCGGCCCTCGTGCTGGGGGCGCTCATCGGGACTTTCGGCAAGCTGCCGCAGCGGGTGATTGCGGGCGTGATGGCGTTCGGGTCCGGGGTCCTGATCTCGGCGCTCTCCTTCGACCTCATGGACGAGGCCTACCGCCAGGGCGGCATCGTCTCCACATCGCTGGGCTTTCTCGCGGGCGCGGTGGTCTATACGGGGGCGAACATCCTCGTGTCGCGCTGGGGCGCCCGGCACCGCAAGCGCTCAGGGTTCTCGGAGGATGCGCGGCCCTCGAACGAGCCCGGGAGCGGGCTGGCGATTGCGCTTGGCGCGCTCCTCGACGGCATTCCGGAATCCATCGTGATCGGCGTGAGCCTGCTGGAGGGCGCAGGCGTAAGCCTCGTGGCCGTGGTGGCGGTGTTTCTCTCCAACCTGCCCGAGGGGCTCTCCAGCGCCGCCGGCATGCGCCGGGCCGGGCACTCCAAGGCGTATATCTTCGGCATCTGGGGCGGCATCGCGGTGATCTCCGGCGTGGCGGCGCTCATCGGTAACAGCGCGTTCGCCGAGACCGGCCCCGCCACCATCGCGTTCGTGACCGCCGTGGCGGCCGGCGCGATCCTCGCCATGCTGGCCGACACCATGGTGCCGGAAGCCTTCGAGACCGCCCACGAATATGCCGGCCTCATCACCGTCGCGGGTTTCCTGGCGGCGTTCACCCTGTCGCGGGTGGTGGGGGCGTGAGGGTCATCTTCGCCTTGTACCGGGGATCTCGATTGAAACTGACACTGCCCTCATCCTGAGGAGCCGCTGCAAGCGGCGTCTCGAAGGAGCTTCCAGAGTTCACTGAATCCTCCTTCGAGACGGATTGCTCACGCAATCCTCCTCAGGATGAGGCGGGGTTCGAGGAGAGCGAAGACGTGGATGGCCGGCACGAGGCCGGCCATGACGCGGGGTGGTGTCAGCCCGGAATGCGCTGCTCGTATTCGGGCCGCAGGCGGTTGATTTGGTCCCAGAAGGGCTCCGCCGGTTCCTGGCCTGCCATGCGGGCGGCCAGGATGTCGAGGTGGGTGTGCCAGCCGGAGCTGACGCTGAGCAGGGTCGAGCGCTCGGGCACGCGGCGATGCACGATTGTGAGCAGGGCCTTGGTGCCGATGGGCTCGAGCGTGAAGGTGACGCCGCCGGTGGAGCCCCAGGTGATGGCGAGCTTTTTGGGCGGGTCGAGCTCGGTGATCTCGCATTGCAGCCGGTGCTCTTGCGCCGAGCCCTCCGGGCGCGGGCCGGACGGGGAGGTGAGCTCGTCGTTGCGCCAGACGAACTCGAAGGGCGCGCCGACCGCCAGGGCCATCTCGCCCGCGGCCAGCCACTGGCGGCGCAACTCGCTTTGCGTGAGGTAATCCCACACCCGTTCGACCGGCCCGGGCAGGAGGCGCTGGATGGTCAGCGTGTCGGGCTCGGAGAGCACGCCATAGGCATCGGGGGCAAGCTTGGTGGGCGAGAGGTCATTCATGATCGTCTCCTTGGGGGTTCTTTGGGGGTTTCTGGGCATTGCGAGCATCCTCCTCGCGAAGGAGCCGGTCGAGGGCATCCAGACGATCCGTCCAGAAGCGTTCGTAAGTGGTGAGCCATTCATGGGCGCTCGCCAGCGGGCCGGGGTCGAGGCGGCACAGATGGGTCCGCCCGCGCACCTCGCGCCGGATCATCCCGGCCTGCTCCAGCACCTTGATATGCTTCGAGGCCGCTGCCAGCGAGATTGCAAACGGCTCGGCCAGCTGGCTCACGGTGCGCTCGCCGCCGCTGAGGGCGGAGAGCATCCGCCGGCGGGTGGCATCGCCCAGGGCGTGGAAGACGGTGTCGAGGTGGGGGGCGTGTTGTTCAACCATGTGGTTGAATATGATCGCAGCGGGAGTGAATGTCAACCGATTGGTTGAATGATTGTGCAGGGCGGCTCCAGTGTCATTCCTGAGCTTGCTGGGGATCTATGCTTTCGCCCTCTCAAACGTGAATGGCCGGGACGAGCCCGGCCATGATGATTGTGAGATGTGCCGGCGCTCCGGCCGGGGAAGGACAGGGTGTGGATACGGGCGCCTTACCGCCCCTTGCGCCCGCCCTTGTATTTCGGCTTCTGCCCCGCAAGCCCTTGCGTCGAGCGGCCGGACGGACGCTCGCGGAAGTTCAGCGGAACCTCGCGGTCGGTGCCGGGGCCCATCTCGTCGAGGCCGGGCTTGCGGATGCGGGTGCCTTCGTCCGAGCGGCCCTTGCCGGTTGGGCCGTAGCTGTCCGAATCCTCGTCGCCGGCCGTTGCGCCCTCGGCTGAAGGCGGCAGGCCCTTCGGCGGCAGGTTGGCACTGCGTCCGTATTTGCGCGCGCCGCCATACCGGCCGGCTTCGCGCTCCACGTCGGCTTGGCGCGCCATCGGATCGTCGCTGATGGCAAGCTCGGTGGCCTGCAGGCGCTTGAGCTCGTCGCGCAGCCGCGCCGCCTCCTCGAACTCCAGGTTCGCCGCGGCCTCGCGCATGCGCTTTTCCATGTCGGCGATGACGGCCTTGAGGTTGTGTCCGACCGTCCTGTCGGCGAGGCCCGTATCGACCGACACGTGGTCGCGCTCGTAGACGCTCTCGAGAATGTCGGCGATGTTCTTCTTCACCGATTGCGGCGTGATGCCGTGTTCGGCGTTGTAGGCAAGCTGTTTCTCGCGGCGGCGGTTCGTTTCCGCGATCGCCCGTTCCATGGAGCCGGTGATTTTGTCGGCGTAGAGAATCGCCTTGCCTTCCACGTTACGCGCCGCGCGGCCGATGGTCTGCACGAGCGAGGTTTCGGAGCGGAGAAAACCCTCCTTGTCCGCATCGAGAATGGCGACGAGCGCGCATTCCGGAATGTCGAGCCCCTCGCGCAGGAGGTTGATGCCGATGAGCACGTCGAAGGCGCCGAGGCGCAGGTCGCGGATGATCTCGATGCGCTCGAGCGTGTCGATGTCCGAGTGCATGTAGCGCACGCGGATGCCGTTCTCGTGCATGTATTCCGTGAGGTCCTCGGCCATGCGCTTGGTGAGCGTGGTCACGAGCGTGCGGAAGCCGTTCGCGGCAAGCTCCTTCACCTCGTGCACGAGATCGTCCACCTGGCTGCGCGCCGGGCGGATCTCGATGACCGGATCGACGAGGCCCGTGGGGCGGATGACCTGCTCGACGAACACGCCGCCGGTCTGCTCCATCTCCCACTTGGCGGGTGTGGCCGACACATGCACCGATTGCGGACGCATGGCGTCCCATTCCTCAAAGCGCAGCGGGCGGTTGTCGAGGCAGGACGGCAGGCGAAAGCCGTATTCGGCCAGCGTCGCCTTGCGCCGGAAGTCGCCGCGATACATGCCGCCGATCTGCGGCACGGTCACGTGGCTCTCGTCGGTGAAGACGAGCGCATTGTCGGGCAGGTACTCGAACAGGGTCGGGGGCGGCTCGCCGGGCTTGCGGCCGGTGAGATAGCGCGAGTAGTTCTCGATGCCGTTGCACACGCCGGTGGCCTCGATCATCTCGAGGTCGAACTGGGTGCGCTGCTCCAGCCGCTGCGCCTCCAGCAGGCGGCCCATGCGGGCGAGTTCCTGCAGGCGCTGCTGCAGCTCCGCCTCGATGCCCTTCACGGCCTGCTGCAACGTGGGACGCGGCGTCACATAGTGCGAGTTCGCGTAGATCTTCACGAACTGCAGGTCATTGCTCTTCTTGCCGGTGAGCGGATCGAACTCGACGATGCTCTCGATCTCGTCGCCGAAGAGACCGATGCGCCAGGCACGATCCTCCAAGTGGGCCGGAAACAGCTCGATTACGTCGCCGCGCACGCGGAACGTGCCGCGGGCGAAATCGCTCTGGATGCGCTTGTACTGCAGGGCCACGAGATCCGCGATGAGCTGGCGCTGCTCGATCTTCTCGCCCACCTTCACGGAGAAGGTCATGGCCGTATAAGTCTCGACCGAGCCGATACCGTAGATGCACGACACGGACGCCACGATGATCACGTCGTCGCGCTCCAGCAGGGCGCGCGTCGCCGAGTGGCGCATGCGGTCGATCTGCTCGTTGATGGAGGATTCCTTCTCGATGAAGGTATCCGAGCGCGGCACATAGGCCTCGGGCTGGTAATAGTCGTAATACGAGACGAAGTATTCCACCGCGTTGTCGGGGAAGAACGACTTGAACTCGCCGTAGAGCTGGGCCGCCAGCGTCTTGTTGGGCGCGAGGATGAGGGCGGGGCGCTGCGTCTCCTCGATCACCTTGGCCATGGTGAAGGTCTTGCCCGAACCGGTGACGCCCAGCAGCACCTGGTCGCGCTCCTGCCGGCGCACGCCGTCCACCAGCTCGCGGATCGCGGTGGGCTGGTCGCCGGAGGGCGTGAAGTCGGACTTGATCTTGAACGGAATGCCGCCTTCCGACTTCTCGGGCCGGGGCGGGCGGTGCGGCACCCAGAGCGTACCGTTCTTGAAGCGCGGATCGCCCTCGGTGAGCAGTCGCGAGAGCGCATCGACCGTGGCGGAATAGCCGGTTTCGGATATCTCACCCAGTTCCTCGGCCACGTCCGGCCCGTCATCGGGACCTTTCAGGCCAAGCTTCTTCGCCAGGGCGGGGTCGACATCCGTGATGTCGCCGTGGATGAAGGTTTCCTGCGCGCGCTCGGCAAACCCTTCCGCCGCCTCCCGCTCCCGGTTGACTGCGGGATTGAGGAGATCAGCCAGGTGAGGGGCCAGGGGCTTCAGCTCGGGCTTGGAGGCTTTCCCGGTGGAAAGCTTGGGCTTTTTGGGTGATTTGGCCATAGAACGAATATGGTACAAACGAATAGGGATTGGAAGGGCGGAAGCCTCCTCAGGCGGTATGCTTCTCGGCCTTCCGGCTTGTGCCCCGCAGGGCTTTGATCAGCGGCACGGCGATGAAGTGGATGAGCGGGATCAGGAGAGCGCCCAGAACGAGCCCGAACAGGCCCGAGGCCGCCGCGGAGACCAGCCATTCCACAAAACCGCCCAGAGCCGGGACGGCATGGCCAGCCGCAACCGCCACGTCATGGACGGCGTGGCCCAGCCCGGCGAAGCCATAGCCTTCGAGCCCGTGGATGATGATGCCGCCGCCGACCCAGATCATGGCGGCAGTGCCGACGATGGCGAGAAGCTTCAACAGCACCGGCATGCCCTTCACCAGCCCCCGGCCGAGAACCTTCGTCAGGGGCGCCAGGACCCGGTCCGCGCCGGAGGGCGGCGCGCCCGGTGCAGCCCGGCCGAACATGCGGGAGACGGGCCGGTTGCTGGCCGCCATGGCGACGCCCGCGTCGTCGGCCTTCACGATCAGCGCCACGGCGCCGTAGACCAGGGCCGTGATGCCGATGCCGACCACGGCGAGCACCAGGGCCTGCATCCAGGTCGCTTCCATCGGGATGTTCGCCAGCGTAATGGCCATGATCTCGGCCGAGAGGATGAAATCGGTCTTGATCGCGCCGCCGACCTTCTCGTCTTCGAGGCTCTGCGCGCTCTGCGTGGCTTCGCCCACGGCGGCCTCGTGCTCGTGCGCCTTGTGCGGAAACAGCGCCTCGAACACCTTCTCCGAACCCTCGTAGCAGAGATAGGCGCCGCCGACCATGAGCAGGGGCGTGATGGCCCAGGGGGCGAAGAGGCTCAGGAGCAGGGCCGCGGGCAGCAGATAGATGAGCTTGTTCTTGAGGGAGCCCAGGGCGATCCTGCCGACGATGGGCAGTTCCCGCGCGGCGGAAAACCCCACCACGTAGCGCGGTGTCACGGCGGCATCGTCGATCACCACGCCGGCCGCCTTCGCGCCCGCCTTGGCGGCCTGCAGCCCCACATCGTCGAGGGAGGCGGCGGCCACCTTGGCGAGGCCCGCAATGTCGTCCAGCAGGGCGATCAACCCAATGCTCATGAGGGCTCCTGTCGAAATCGGTCAAGCGTGACTGTCAGGAACAGCTACACGGCTGCTCCAGCTTCGACAACGTCTTAGAGCGCGGATGGGTGCACAACGACCGCCGGGGAAGCCCCTCCGGCGTCATTGGCCTGTCATACGACGGGCGCATGACGACCCGGCTAACCTTGACCGTCTCGTGGGGATTCCATGCATCGCTCCTTCATCGTCGGCTCGCTTGCCGGCGCGCTTCTCTCCGGCACCGCGCTCGGCGCTTCCGCGGCCGAGTATTTCGACCGCATCTCCAGCTTTCCCATCACGGCGAACCTCCCCAAGGACGGGGACCAGAAGGCCGAAACCGTCGCCGAGATCATCACGGCAAGCCAAGATGGTAAGCTGCTCGTCTACACAGACAGCCCGCGCAAGGCGCTCGGCTTCATCGACATTGCCGACCCGGCGCAGCCGAAGGCTGGCGGGATGCTCGGCCTGAATGGCGAGCCCACTTCCGTGAAGGTTGTCGGGCAGAAGGCCTATGTGGCCGTCAACACGTCCGAGAGCTTCACCAAGCCGAGCGGCAAGCTGGTGACGGTCAATCTGTTAGATAGAACGATCATGGCCGAATGTGCGCTGCCCGGTCAGCCCGACTCGGTTGCGGCCAATGCGGGGGTGCTCGCCATCGCCATCGAAAACGAGCGCGACGAGAAGGTGAATGACGGTGCCTTGCCGCAGCTGCCCGCCGGTTCGCTGGTGCTCGGCTCGTTTAACGGCGACAACCTCGATTGCGCAGGTCTCAAGACGGTGAACATGACGGGCCTTGCTGCCGTTGCGGGTGATGATCCCGAGCCGGAATATGTCGACGTGTCCGACGAGGGCAAAGTCGTCGTGACCCTGCAGGAGAACAACCACATCGCCGTGGTTGACGGAAAGACCGGCAAGGTCGAGACGCACTTCTCGGCCGGCAGTCTGGATCTCAAGAACATCGACACGAAGAAGGACGGCAAGATCGAACTCACGGACGCGATGGAGAAGGTCGCGCGTGAGCCCGATTCCGTGCACTGGATCGACGCCAACCGCTTCGTCACCGCCAACGAGGGCGACTGGAAGGGCGGATCGCGCGGCTTCACCATCTTCAACCGGGATGGCAGCGTGACCTATGAATCCGGCGCGAGCCTTGAGCACGAGATCGTGTCGCTCGGCCATTATCCGGACAAGCGCAACAAGAAGGGCGTCGAGATCGAAGGCGTCGAGACCGGCCGCTTCGGCAACGACAACCTGATCTTCGTCGGTGCCGAGCGCGCGTCAGTGGTGGCCGTCTATCGCGACAAGGGTGCTGCACCCGAACTCGTGCAGGTTCTGCCCACCGGCATTGGCCCCGAGGGGTTGGTCGCGATCCCCAGCCGCAATCTGTTCGTCGCCACCAGCGAGTCCGACCTGCATGGTGACGGTGGCGTTGCTCCCCACGTGATGATCTACCAGCGCGCCGAGCGTGCTTCTCCCGCTTATCCGACGATCCGATCGGCCAAGAATGCTGAAGGCCTGCCGATCGCTTGGGGTGCGCTCTCCGGTCTCGCAGCGGACAAGACGCAGGCTGGCAAGCTCTACGCAGTGACGGACAGCGTCTATAGCGGAGCGCCGCGCATCCTCACGGTCGATGCCACGAAGAAACCTGCGACGATCACCGGTGAAGCGCTCGTCACGCGCAATGGCGCTGCGGCCGAGAAGCTTGATCTGGAAGGCATTGCTGTTGCGAGCGACGGCTTCTGGCTCGCCTGCGAGGGCAACCCGGAGAAGGGTCTGAACAACCGTCTCATCAGGGTCGATGCCAAGGGTGCGATCCAGGAGGAGATTGCTGTTCCGGCAGATCTCGAGAAGGGCGCGAAGAACTTCGGCCTCGAGGGCGTGACCGTCACCGGTTCCGGCGCCGACGAGACCGTGTGGCTCGCAGTGCAGCGCGAATGGGCTGACGATGGCAAGAACGCCGTGAAGCTCCTTGCCTACAAGCCCGCTGACAAGAGCTGGAGCGCCGTGCGCTATCCGCTCGACAGTGCGGAGGCGGGCTGGATCGGCTTGTCCGAAATCACGGCGGCGGGCGATCGCGTCATCATCATCGAGCGCGACAACCAGATCGCCGAGAAGGCGAGGGTGAAGAAGCTCTACGCGGTCTCCATGGCCGACATGAAGTCCCGGACGCTCGGCGGTGAAGTACCGCTCGTGCAGAAGACGCTGCTGCGCGATCTGCTTCCCGACCTGAAGGCACCGAAGGGCTATGTGCTCGACAAGGTCGAGGGCTTTGCCATTGATGCTGCGGGCGATGCCTATATCGTCACCGACAACGACGGTGTCGACGATTCTTCCGGCGAGACGCAGTTCCTCAAGCTCGGGAAACTGTGAATCCAAAACCTTTGGAGAATGCGAAAGGCCGCTCATTGAGCGGCCTTTTTCGTTTAGGTCCACGCCTTCAAAAAAAACTAGGACGGCAAAGCTAGCTGGCAGGCCTGCTGTTCGAGAGCCGCCAGGTAGGCAGCGGGATCGTGTCGAAAGCGGG
>NZ_JAERQE010000031.1 GCF_016734765.1 Microvirga soli
CGCCAACGTGCTGCTCACCCGCGTGGCCAAGTGGTCGGCGCTGAAGGCGTGGGGTCTCAGGCTGGCCAAGCGCAGTGGACTGCGCAAAGCCAAGGTTGCGGTGGCGCGCAAGCTCGCCGTTATTCTGCACCGGATGTGGCGGGATGGCGCGGACTTCCACTGGTCTTCACAGGAGGTGGCCCAACAAGCTGCATGAAAGCTTAATCCGTTTCCCGCCAACCCGCGGGAAGCATCGTCCCTGCCGGGACGCTGGCGTTGGTGAGATCGCCCCAGGCTTTGCGAGGCCCATCAGGGCAGAGCGCGCTTCACACATTGATCCACCAGCGTCATCTGACGCCATCATGCGGAAGGCCTGTCCTTACCGCGGAGAGAACCCTGGACCCGGCAAGGATGTGCATAGAGAGCTTGACCCCAAACCCGGAATTAGAGAACAGCCTCGGTCGCACCCGCCCATCTAGAAGCTACCGAACCAGACTCTCCCAGTGGTTCGGGCGCTTCACGCCGCTTAGTCCCGGAACGGGAGAGGATCAGGGACCCCAAATTCGGCGGATGCGGGTAGCTGGGTTGCAACGGCCCTTGAGGCGCCAAAGGCAACCGGCCGGCTATCAGAGGCGGCGCGTTCAACAGCCCTCGGACGCCAGGGACACTTCTGGTGGCTGAAGCGAGCGCCATACCGATGTGCCCACCTCCAACTTGGCAGGCCGGCTGGACCCTATGCCGAATAGCCAAGCTGCTTCAAACAGCGTTACTGTAGAGTTTGAGTTGCCTGCGTGTCGGCGTGCCGGCCAGATGGACGGGCGTGGCCGCCTGTTCCAAGCACACCTCAAACGGCGACGGTCGAGAGGCCTGCACAACTGATGTGGTTGTGCTCTCATCAGCATCGAACGCGACACCGGCATAATCGCCGTCGCGCCAGCACATACGCACCCGGCGGACCTGCAGGTCGTGGGCTGCGATGAACAGTTCGAAAGTCTCGGGCAGATGCATCTCCGGCTGCAGGGCAATCCTGGCGCCACCGGTCGAGATGTCGCTGACCGTGCACGAGATCATTACCTCCGAGCCCAGCACGATCTTCGCCCGATGGCGGGCGGGAAATCGCCTAGCCTGCCGGCGATTGTCAGAGGCGATGCTAAGAGCCATTGGGCGACCTCGGATCTAAGGGTCAGTGGAACTTAGCATTAATCATTTATTAATCTCCTTCTCAAGTACCCCAAAGGAGATATGCACTGCATTTGAGCGTCAGGTCCGGCACGATGTCGTGGAGGAGCTCGAGCCCATTCAGGCGCCGTCGAAGCAGCGCCCGACCGACGATGCCCCCTACGACCAACTGGCTCAGCTGAGCATCGCCTGAGAGCCCCTCTTCATTATGTGTTGATCGACTAACAACTGAAGCCTGAACGAACGAGGCAGTCCGCGAGGTTCTCGCCTCGCGGGCTGCTCATCATACCACTCGGGCAAGATACTACTCGGGCAAGCGTTCCGCTAACGAGAGACAATGCTCCAGGCGCCTCAGCCTCCAGGCCGTGTAATCGAGAACTTTGTCTCCGGGGTCGCCACGAAGTAATCGCGGTAGCCGGAGCGGGCGATGGGACGCATGGCGGCCGTGTCGACGAGGCCGTCGACGATGTAGCGGTCGTCGATGTGAACCCCGACCACCTGCCCAATCACAAGATAGTAGGATGGCTCGCCGCCTCCGAGAGGCTCGAGGGGCATGGTCTGGAGCCACCTGCATTCGAGCGCGGCAGGAGCCTCAGCGACACGGGGCGGTTTCACAAGGTGGGACGGTGCGGCCTGAAGGCCCGCATGCTCCATCTCGCTCTCGCCGCGGGAGAGAGGCGCCGAGGTGAGGTTCATCTTGTCCCGCAGGTCGTAGGTCACCAAGTTGCAGACGAACTCGCCCGTCTCCTCAATGAAGGTGAGCGCGTCCTTTTTGCCCGCCGAGGAGAAGGCCACCATGGGCGGCCGCTCCGAGATGGCGTTGAAGAACGAATAGGGCGAGAGATTCACCTCCCCCTTGGCGCTCATGGCAGTGATCCAGCCGATGGGACGGGGCGTGACAATGGCCTTGAACGGATCGTGCGGCAGGCCATGGGCGTTGGCGGCGGTTTCGTAGAACATCACATTAGAACCGCGTTACAATGTCATTGAGATTCGGCCGGTCCCGGTCGGTCGGCGTCTCCTTGGCCGTACCGATATGGATGAAGCCGGCAATCCGCTCGTCGGGCTTCAGCCCTAGGGCGTCGAGCACCCGCCGGTCGAAGGCAGCCCAACCGGTGAGCCAGGAGGCACCGTAGCCCAGTGCCGTTGCGGCGTTGAGCAGGTTCATGCAGACGGCGCCTGCTGAGAGAAGCTGCTCCCAATCAGGGATCTTCACATGCGGCACGACACGGGACACGACTGCAATCGCCAGGGGGGCCTGGGCAAAGCGCTCCCGCTCCGTGGCGATCTTGTCCTCCTCGGCTTCCGGGTTGTCCGCCTGGAAGGCCGCTGCCAATACCGCGCCGAGGCGATGGCGAGCCTCGCCCTGGATGAGGATGAAGCGCCAGGGCACCAGCTTGCCGTGGTCCGGCACCCGGGAGGCCACCTTCAGGAGGTTTTCGATCTCCGGTTCGCTCGGCCCCGGTTCGCCCAGCCAGCGCGACGGGACAGAGCGACGCTGCAGAAGGCGGGAAAGGCTTTCGTTCATGGGCTCTTCATCCAGCTTGGATAATATGGGATAATGACGGTTGGATGCTCACGAGGGCTGACACGATGATGGGCCGCAAGCCCGCCATCGTCTGGCCGTCTTGATGCGCTTGAGGGAGCGCGGGCGTCCCGAGGGCGGGCCGCTGCCACAGAAGAAACAGCAGCGGATGTATAGGGGGAGTGCGGTCAGACGCCAAGCAGGTTTCAACCCTGGCGGATCCGGCAGCTTGTGCGAGCAGGCTCAAGGGTCAGCGCCAGAGGGCGAGGTGAGCCGGCGGGACGCCGCTTGAAAGCAATGCAGACATCCATTTTCGGACCAGCGAGTTCCGCCGCCCCTGTCGCTTGGTCGAAGCGAGAAACGCTGCTCGCCTTTGGCTTTATCCTGGCTGCCTGGGCGCTGGCCGTCTCGGTCTGGCCCCTGACCGGAACAGTCGTTCCGTGGGATTCCAAGAACCAGTTCTACCCGACCCTGCGCTACCTGGGCACCGCCCTGGCCCACGGGGAGCTGCCCCTCTGGAATCCCTACCATTTCGGCGGCCACCCGTCGGCGGCGGATCCCCAGTCCCTCCTGTTCACCCCCACCATGCTGCTGTTCGGGTGGCTTGTGCCCGAGCCTTCCATGCAGCTCTTCGACGTGGTGGTGTTCGCCCATTTCCTGCCGGGAGCCCTCGCCTTCGTGCCGATCTTCCGCCGGCGCGGCTGGCACTCGGCCGGCGCCGTGGTGGCCGCGCTCGTCTTCATGCTCGGAGGCTCCGCCACGGCCCGGCTCCAGCATACGGGCATGATCTTCAGCTACGGCTTCTTCCCCCTGGCCTTCTGGCTGCTGGAAGAGGCGCTCGACCGCCGCTCCTACCGCTATGGCGTGCTGTTCGCATTGAGCGCGGTCCTCATGGTCATCGGGCGGGATCAGGTCGCCTTCCTGTGCGCCCTGACCCTCATCGCGGTCGCCATCCATCGTGTTTGGGCAGCACCTCGCCCCCTCGTCTATTTCGGGTCCCGCTTAGGTCTCTTGATCTCGATGGGGGCCATCGGCGCCGCACTCATGGCCGTGCCCGTTGTCCTGACGATGCAGTTCCTCGCCACTTCAACGCGCCCTTCCTTCGGCTTTGGCGTGGCCGCCATGGGCTCCCTGCCGCCGGAGAGCCTAGCGACCGTACTCTTCGGCAATGTCTTCGGCTCTCTGCGGTGGACCTACGATTATTGGGGACCTGACTGGCACAGCCTCGCGGAGGGAACCTGGACCGACCGGGCTACGAACTACCTGTTCATCGGCACGATCCCGGCCCTCCTGTTGGTCTGGCACGGCATTGCCGGCGGGCGCCTGTTTGCCCGCGAGTTCCGGTTCTTCCTCGTGGTCGGCATTGCCGCCCTGCTCTACGCCCTCGGGCGCTATACCCCCGGCTTCGAATTCATCTTCGACCACATGCCGGGCGTGAACCTCTACCGCAGGCCGGCGGATGCTACCTTCCTGATCAACATCGCCGTGGCCTTCGCGGGCGGCTATCTGGTGCATCGCTATGCGGTGGAAGGGCTCCCGCGATGGAACCGGACTTCCCTCGGCCGCTTCTGGGCCTTCCCGCCCCTGCTCGCCCTGGGTCTCGTGATTGCTGCCATTGCCAGTGCTCTGTCCTTCGCAATCAAGGGCGGCCATGTCTCTCCGGCCCTCATCGAGATCGGCGTGAGCCTCGCGGCGGCAACGCTGGCGGTTGTCGTTCTCGCCAAGATGAGCGGGTCTCCACGATGGCGCGGAGCCATGGCGCTCGTGCTAGTGAGCCTTACGGGCGCGGAGCTGATCGGCCGTCATGCGGGCTCGGCCCTCAACGCAGAACCGGCCGAGCGCTACACGGTCTTCACCCAGCTGCCGCCCGAGCAGTTGCAGGGCCTCCAGATTCTCAAGCGCGAGCTCGCTGAGCGGAACGCCCGTGGCGAGTATCCCCGGGTGGAGATCCTCGGCCTGAAGGGAGCCTGGCAGAACGCCTCCATGGTGCTCGGGATCGAGGACATCATCGGCTACAATCCGCTTCGGCTTGCCGATTACGAGCGGGCCATCGGCCCAGGGGAAAATGCGGAGGATCCCAACCTGCGCAATTTCCCAACCAGCTTCCGTGGCTACGAATCGGAGCTCGCGAGCCTGCTCGGCCTCGACTACCTCGTTCTCGATCGCCCGGCGGACAAGCTGCCGCGTCACTTCCCCCGCCTGACCGACGCTGAGGTAGTCTATGGCACCGGACGCATGTGGATCTACCGCCTGAACGCCTCGGGCCCCCGCGCCTATGTGGCCCATTATGTGAGCCCGGTGGATTCGGAGGCCGTGCTCGGCGAGGAGGAGCTGCCGGAGTTCAACCGCGAGACGGAGGCCCTCATCGACCATGAGAGCCTGACGCTCCTCAAGGCCCGGTATTCCCCGGCCGGGTTGAAGCCGGAACAGGCCAAGGGCGAAGCCCGCATCGTCAGCTACCAGCGCAATTCGGTCACGATCGAGGTCGAGAGTAGTGCCAACGGCGTGCTGGTGCTGCACGACATCCATTATCCGGGCTGGGAAGTCTGGGTCGACGGCGAGCGTCGCCCGATCCTGCGGGCCAATCTCCTGTTCCGGGGGGTCGAGGTCGGTCCGGGGCGGCACCGGGTCGGGTTCCATTTCCGGCCCATGTCCCTGGAAAATCTTGTTGCAGCCGCGTCCGATATCGTGAAGAGCGAAGACGAGCCGATTCAAACGGCCATCGCCGCTCCGCTCCGGTAACGAGCGAATTTCTCAAACGATGCCCTTTTTCGTGAAACCACGCTTTTTCATTTTCACTATTTTGGCTCTCCTGGCGGCATCCCCGGCTTCGGCCCAGTCTCCTGCCGTGCCGTCGATGTCGCAGAACCAGCCTCCGATCTCCATCGGGCAGGTGACGGTGAACGCGGGCGCGACCTTTGCCGGGAGCAGCGAACCGATCCGCTCCGGCCTTGTCTGGCGCATCTACGAGGACCGTGGGGACGCTTCCCAGCCGGTGATCGTCGCCCGTTCCAGCAGCCCTGCGCCTAGCTTCACCCTCTCGCCCGGCAACTACATCATCAATGTAGCCTATGGCTTTGCCAGCGCCTCGAAGCGCATCAGCCTGCAGCGCGGCAACCTGAACGAGCGTCTCGCGATCAATGCGGGCGCCCTTCAGCTCAAAGGCGCCGTCAGCGGGAGCCCCATCCCGGCGAACCGCCTCACCTTCTCGGTCTATGTGCCGGAGGCGCAGAACTCGGAGGGCCGCCTCGTGATCGCCGATGCCAAGGCAAACGACATGATCCGCCTGCCCGAGGGCACCTACCACATCGTGTCCACCTACGGCGACGCCAACGCCATCATGCGCAGCGACCTGAAGGTGGAATCGGGCCGCGTCACCGAGGCAACGCTCAATCATCGCGCCGCCACCGTGACCATGAAGCTGGTGGCATCGGAAGGCGGTGAAGCCTTTGCCGGCACGGCCTTCAGCGTGCTCACCCCCGGCGGCGACGTGATCCGTGAGGCCATCGGGGCTTTTCCGTCCGTGACGCTGGCCGAGGGCGAATACGTCCTGATCGCCCGCCACGAGGGCAAGGTCTACACCCGCGAGTTCAAGATCGAAAGCGGGCTCGACCGCGATATCGAGGTTCTCGCCAAACCCTGACCGTCCTGAACCTTTCCGGCTTCGCGGCATTGACCGAACACCGATGACAGGTCGCGCCGCGCATGAGCCCGTACTCCCAAGGCGTGACCTTGCAGGAGAGGAAGCTCATGAAAGTCGCAGAGATCATGACCCGCAACGTGCGCGTGGTGAGTCCGGACCGGACCATCCAGGAAGCGGCACGGCTCATGGATGAAATGAATGTTGGCGTCCTGCCCGTCTGCGATGGGCGGCGCCTGCGCGGCATGGTGACGGACCGCGACATCACCGTCCGGGCCACGGCGGCAGGCCTTGCGCCCGACACCCGCGTGCGGGACATCATGTCCGACAATGTGTGGTGGTGCTTCGACGACGACGACGTGAACCACATCGTCCAGTTGATGAGCGACCACCAGATCCGCCGCCTCCCCGTGGTGGATCACGACAAGCACTTGGTCGGCATCGTGGCGCTCGGCGATCTGGCGACCGATGTGGAGGGCGAGGCCACCCGGGCCCTGCATCGCATTTCGACCCCGTCTGAGCCCGACCGCTCCGGCACCCCCTCCAGCGCCCGTGCCGACCAGAGCCGGAGTGGCGGCCAGGTTCGGCTGACGGCCGATGAACGCCGCGAGTTGGAGCGGCGCATGAACGACGCCAGCCGGGATGACGATTACCGGCACCGCCCCAATGACTATCGCGAGAGCGGCCATCACGGACGCACCGATAACACCCGCAGGCCAGGCCGCGAGCAGTTCCGGTTCCGCGAGGAGGACGACGTGCGCGCCGCCTTCGGCAGCTTCGGCTATCCCGGCCAGGAAGGCGTCCGCGACTCCCGCATGCGCGGCGGCTTCGGCGGCGACGGCTATCAGAGCTATGGCGACGAGTTCGCCGGCCGCGGCTCAGCAGGCAGAGGTTTCCACCCGCCGCGCTATGGCGCTTCGACCATTACGGGCGAGCGCGCCCGCCCCGGCGACGACAGCAGCCCGGAGGATCGCCGCATGCAGGATCGCGAGCGCACCTGGAGCCTCGTGAACGAGCGGCGCGACCACAGCAACTACGGCATGGGACCGGGCAACACCCGCTTCGGCAATGATGCCACTGCCAGCCGCGGCGAGGTTCGCCGGGGCGAGCACCAGGGCCGCGGTCCGAAGGGCTATCAGCGCTCGGACGAGCGGATCCGCGAGGACATCAGCGAGCACCTCACGGACGATGCCATGCTCGATGCCTCCGAGATCGAGGTCCAGGTCCAGAACCGGGAGGTCACCCTCACTGGAACGGTGCGCGACCGCAACGAGCGGCGCCGGGCCGAGGACCTGGCGGAATCCGTGTCCGGAGTGAGCCACGTGCAGAACAACCTGCGTGTCGGTCAGCGCCAGGGCACGCACGCCACCGGCACTGAAGCTGGCGATGCAGCCGCAGCGACCGGCAATCCGGGCAGCGGCACGGCGGGAACGACAGGTGGCACCGCATCTGGTGGGCGCGCTACCGGACGGCAGCGGCAGACGAGCTGAAGTCATCCGCCACCTCGTCATCACCGGCCTTGTGTCGGTGATCTCGATCGGAAAGGCGCATCTGTGTCATTCCCGGCCGGAGCGTAGCGGAGGGGAAGGGAATCCATAGCGCCGAGGGGCGTGACTGGATCCCCTTCCCTCGCTCCGCTCGCCGGGGATGACATGAGGCGTGTGCTCGGCGCAGCGGCGCTTCACGCATCGAGATGTCCGGCACAAGGCTGGCCATGATGTGAGAGGGGTGAATGAACGCAAAAGGCGGCGCATCCTTTGGGATGCACCGCCTTTCACTTATTCAAACGAAGTTTAAGCCACCGTCCGCTCGACCACGTGATGACCGTCGAGCGTCGCATGCCCCTCCGGCTCGGATACCGCTTTCGCCGCCCGCTTGAGGTCTGGCATCACGGCCTCGGCGGCGAGTGCTTTTAAGGCCTCATCCAAGGTCATGGTCTTCTGCTCGGGGCTGCCGAGACGGCGGATGGAGACTGTCCGTTCGGCAGCCTCTTTCCGACCCACCACGAGAAGTACAGGCACCTTCACGAGCGAATGCTCGCGGACCTTGTAGTTGATCTTCTCGTTGCGCAGATCGGCCTCGACGCGGAGGCCGGCAGCCTCGGCGGCCCGCACCACTTCCATGGCGTATTCATCGCCCTCGGACGTGATAGTGGCAACAACCGCCTGGGTAGGCGCGAGCCAGAGCGGGAAGTGGCCGGCGAAATGCTCGATCAGGATGCCGGTGAAGCGCTCCATGGAGCCGCAGATCGCGCGGTGCACCATGACGGGCGTCTTCTTCTGGCCGTCAGCATCGACATAGAATGCGCCGAACCGCTCCGGCAGGTTGAAGTCCACCTGCGTGGTGCCGCACTGCCAGTCGCGGCCGATGGCGTCGCGCAGCACGTACTCGAACTTGGGCCCGTAGAACGCGCCCTCGCCGGGGTTGATCGCGGTCTTGATGCGCCCGCCGGACTGATCCTCGATCTGCTTCAGGACGCGTGTCATCACGTCTTCCGCATGATCCCACATCTCATCCGTGCCGACACGCTTCTCAGGGCGTGTGGAGAGCTTTACGACGATCTCGTCGAAGCCGAAATCGCTGTAGGTGGAGAGGATCAGGTCGTTGATCTTCAGGCACTCGTCGGCGAGTTGCTCTTCGGTGCAGAAGATATGCGCATCGTCCTGTGTGAAGCCGCGCACACGCATCAACCCGTGCAGCGCGCCGGACGGCTCGTAGCGGTGAACGTTTCCGAACTCGGCGAGGCGCAGCGGCAGATCACGATACGACTTCAGCCCGTGCTTGAAGATCTGCACGTGGCCTGGGCAATTCATCGGCTTCAGCGCGAACAGGCGCTGGTCCGCCTCCGGATCGTTCGGCCGCAGGAAGGCCGAGGCCGACTTCACGGCGAACATATTGTCTGAGTACCAGCCCCAGTGACCGGAGGTCTCCCACAGGGCCTTGTCGAGGATCTGCGGTGCGTTCACCTCCTGATAGGTGCCCTTCAGGCGGCGGCGCATGTAGGAGATCAGCTCCTGGAACACCGTCCAGCCCTTCGGGTGCCAGAAGACGACGCCTGGCCCCTCCTCCTGAAAGTGGAACAGGTCCATCTCGCGGCCCAGGCGGCGGTGGTCGCGCTTCTCGGCTTCCTCGAGCTGGCGGATGTAGTTGTCGAGGTCCTCTTGGGCAGCCCAGGCGGTCGCGTAGATGCGGGTCAGCATCGCGTTGTTCGAGTCACCCCGCCAATAGGCGCCCGCCACCTTCATAAGCTTGAAGGCGTTGCCGATCTTGCCCGTGGAGCTCATGTGCGGGCCGCGGCAGAGATCGAACCAGTCGCCCTGGAAGTAGATCTTGAGATCCTGGCCTGCCGGAATCGCATCGACGAGCTCGACCTTGTAGGTCTCGCCCTTCTCGGCGAAGACCTGCTTGGCCTTGTCGCGGCTCCACACTTCCTTGGTGAAGGGCTTATCGCGTGCGATGATCTCGCGCATCTTCGCCTCGATGGCCGGGAAGTCCTCGGGGGTGAACGGCTCGTTGCGGGCGAAATCGTAATAGAAGCCGTTTTCGATCACGGGACCGATGGTCACCTGCGTTCCGGGAAACAACTCCTGCACGGCTTCCGCGAGCACGTGCGCGCAATCGTGCCGGATCAGCTCCAGCGCGCGCGGGTCTTCGCGGTTCAGAAATTCGATCTTGGCATCCTGGGTGATCGGGTCATCGAGATCGGCCACCGTGCCGTCGAGCGCCATGGCGATTGTGCGCTTGGCGAGCGACTTGGCGATGCCTTCCACGATCTCGCGGCCGGTGATGCCGGGCTCAAACTGGCGCTGGGCGCCATCGGGAAATGTCAGGGTAATCATGTCAAAATGTCTCCTGGCTCACTCCTGCCAACGGAGCAGGTAAGCGGGGGCCGACGGTTAGCTGGATGAAGGGCGAAGTCAGCCGCCGTCAGGTTCGACTGCCTCGCAGGTGATCGGGGGAGAATTGACGCCCCGCCAGCGACCATAAGCCCACGGCTTATACCAGGAGGCAGCCTCGGGCAACGTTTCAGGCACCAGATCGAGCCCGGAGGTGCCGAAGGGTCCGCAGCGGCAGATCCGAGCGAAGCCCATCCACCCCCCCGGCCAGAACCCGTGCCGCTGGATCGCCTCGTCGGTGTATTCGGAACAGGATGGCAGATGACGGCATTGGCGGCCGATGAGACTGGACAGGCTCAGCTGATAACCGCGAATGGCCCAGTGAGCGGCTTGCTGGACAGGGCTCGGCATCTATTCCGCGCCCTGGGCCCGCCGCGCTTCGATCTGCTTGATCGCCTCCACGACGGCATCGAAAGTAAGCAGGATGGAAGCATGCCGGGCTTTGTAGTCCCGCAGGGGCTCCAGGACCTTCAGGTCCTCCCATTTGCCCTGGGGTGCCTCACCGCCCGTCTTGAGGAGCTGCGTCACCCGCTCGCGCAGGGCACGGAGTTCCTCGGCGGTCGAGCCGATGACGTGATGCCCCATGATTGACGAGGAGGCTTGGCCCAGGGCGCAGGCCTTCACATCCTGGGCAAAGGCCGTCACCACGTTGCCGTCAAGCTTCACGTCGACCGTCACTGTCGACCCGCAAAGCTTGGACCGGGCCGTTGCCGATGCGTCGGCGTCCGGCAGGCGCCCGAGATGCGGAATATTGGCCGCGAGTTCGAGAATGCGCCGGCTGTAAATCTCGTTCAACATAGAAGCCTGTGACATTACGTTTGGGAATATACCCTTTAACTCTGCCGAGGTATCTAATACACAAAGTAGGTAACGAGCTCATATATAGTAGCTGAACTCCGGCACGGGTGTCTGACCGATAGTGTGTGGAGAAGAGCTGGAAAAATTCGTCAGGAAGCTGCGCTGCTTCCTGAGCGGAAGAGTGACGAAAAGGGGCCCAGCGTGAGTGATGCTATCAAGTCCTTGTCCATGCGTCTAAATCCGGTTGCCGACAAGCCTGTTGCGACCCCAAGCCGGGAAGAGGCCGAAGCCGCCGTTCGCACCCTGCTCCGTTGGGCCGGAGACGACCCATCGCGCGAGGGTCTTCAGGATACGCCCAAGCGCGTGGCCAAAGCCTTCCGGGAACTTTATTCGGGATACGCTGAAAATCCGGACGAAATTCTCGACAAGGTCTTCAGAGAGGTCGAAGGCTACGACGATATCGTGCTCGTTCGCGACATCCCCTTCTACTCCCATTGCGAACACCACATGGTGCCGTTCTTCGGCGTAGCCCATGTGGCCTATTACCCCACCAAGGGCGTGGTCGGCCTGTCCAAGCTCGCCCGCCTCGTGGACGCCTATGCGCGCCGCCTGCAGACGCAGGAGACCATGACGGCCCAGATCGCCTCAGCCATGGTCAAGGCGCTCGTCCCACGCGGCGTGGCGGTGATGATCGAGGCCGAGCATATGTGCATGTCCATGCGCGGCATCCAGAAGGCAGGCGCCCTGACCTTGACGACCCAGTTCACAGGTGTCTTCAAGGAAGACCCGGCCGAACAGGTGCGCTTCCTCACCCTGGTGCGCAACGGCCGGGGCTGAGGCCTCACATGACCTTATCCAATCCGTTTCCGCCTCCCGGCGCCAAGACCGAGCTTGAGGAGGGCAGCATCCTGTCCCCTCGTTTCGGAGCGGATGGGCTGGTCACATGCATCACCACAGACGCGGCTACCGGCGAAATCCTCATGGTGGCGCATATGAGCCCGGAGGCATTGGCGAAAACCCTTGAAACCGGCGAGGCATGGTACTGGTCCCGCTCCCGCGGGGAGCTCTGGCACAAGGGGGCGACCAGCGGGCAGGTCCAGATGGTTCTGGAAATGCGGGTCG
Organism: Microvirga soli; assembly: GCF_016734765.1. Taxonomy (GTDB): domain Bacteria; phylum Pseudomonadota; class Alphaproteobacteria; order Rhizobiales; family Beijerinckiaceae; genus Microvirga; species Microvirga soli. Next base: position 12,140 of record NZ_JAERQE010000031.1, read on the forward strand.
ACTGCGATCAGGACGCCCTTCTGCTGAAGGTGAAGGTCGCGGGCGACGGCGGATGCTGCCATACGGGGCGCCGCTCTTGTTTCTACCGGAAGGTGGAGATGTCCGAAGGCGCCCCCCGCCTTATCGTCGACTGAGCACGCCAGGCCTCCCAAAAAGCAGGGCTGCCCTCCACCAGGAAATGGGTGCACGTTCTCGGCAGACACGATAGGTACGCCGCATGACACGACGTGACCTTCTCCTCGCCCGGGTGGCGGCCAGCGCCATCTTCTTCGGCAACGGCTTCGGCATCGGCACCTGGGCGGCGCAGCTTCCCCGGTTCAAGGTGTCCCTGGGCCTCTCCGACGGGGAGCTCAGCCTCGGGCTACTGGCTTTCTCGCTCGGGGCAGTGGCCCTGATGCCGGTGATCGGCTGGGCGGTGACCGTGGCCGGCAGCCGGACCATGACCCTGATTGCGGCTTTCTCCTTCGCGGCCGCCCTCCTCCTGCCGGGTCTCGCGCCCAGCCTGCCGCTGTTCGTCGCCGCTGCCCTCGTGGCCGGCGCTTGCAACGGCACCATGGACATCGCCATGAACACCAATGCCACCGTGGTGGAGAGGGCCTGGGGCTCGGCGATCATGTCGTCCTTTCACGCCTTCTTCAGCCTCGGCGGGTTGGCGGGAGCCGCCGCCTCCGGCCTTCTCATCTCGCTCGACGTCGGGATCGTCCCGACCCTACTGGTCTCCTGCACTGGGATGGGGCTGCTCTTCCTCGTGACAGGCTTCTGGACCATGGGCGAGACCGAGAGAGCCTCGGAGGGTCACGGTTTCGCCTGGCCGCGCGGCCCGGTCATTCTCCTCGCGGTGCTTGCCATGTTCTGCTTCGTCGTCGAGGGCGCCATCGTCGACTGGTCGGCGATCTATCTTCAGACGGTGGCCGGCGCGAGCCTGGAGGCGGCCGTTTCGGGCTTTGCCGCCTTCTCGCTCACCATGACGGTCTGCCGGTTCATGGGTGATTTCGCGGTGCGCCATCTCGGGCGCGCCCGCACCCTTCAGGTCGGCGGTCTGCTCTCGGCCCTTGGCCTCGCCCTGGCGATGATCCTGCCCTCGCCCGTGCCGGCCTCCATCGGCTTTGCCCTGGTGGGCATCGGTTTGGCCAACACGGTGCCGGTCCTGTTCAGCACGGCCGGCCAGATGAAGGGCATCCCGCCCAGCATGGGTGTCGCCATGGTGGCGACCCTGGGCTATGGCGGTTTGCTGATGGGCCCGCCGCTGATCGGCTTCGGTGGAGAGATTCTCGGCCTTCGGGCCATGCTGGGGCTTTTGATCGTCTTTACCTTCGTGATCATCATCATGTCGCAGCGGGCTCTTCAGCGCTCCACTGTTCAGTTTTCCTGAACCAGTCCTACTTCAAACTAGAGGGTACGTTCACGCGGGTTTCACACGAGACCGGCATGAATGGGCAAAGTGCCTTGGAGTCGATCTATGTTGTGGGACGGGATTGCCCGGCGCAGCGCCGGTTCAGGGGGCGGTGGGGGAGTGACGGACATCAAGACACCAGTCGAGCGCGACCCTCGGGCCAAGCCCCGAATCGGCTTGGCACTCGGCGGAGGCGCGGCCCGGGGCTGGTCCCATATCGGTGTCCTCCGGGTGCTCGAGGAAGCCGGCATCGTTCCGGACGTGATCGCAGGCTGCTCGATCGGCGCCGTCGTCGGCGGCTGTTATGCGGCCGGCAAGCTCGACGAGCTTGAGGCCTTCGCCCTCTCCCTGACCAAGCGGCGCGTCATGGGCCTCCTCGATTTCCATTTCAGCGGCGCGGGCCTCATCGCGGGCGGCCGCCTGCAGAGCCTCCTCGACCGAGACCTGACGGATCGCCGTGTCGAGACGCTGCCGGTCAAGTTCTGCACCATCGCAACCGAACTGGTGAGCGGCCACGAGATCTGGCTGACGCGCGGCCCGCTCGTCCAGGCCATGCGGGCCTCCTATGCGCTTCCGGGCGTGTTCGACCCGGTTCTGATCGGTGGGCGCTGGCTCATGGACGGCGCCCTGGTCAACCCGATCCCGATCACCGCTGCCCGTGCCCTGGGGGCCGACATCGTCATCTGCGTGAACCTCAATGGCGAGGTGCGCGTGCGCGGCACGGTCATCCAGTCCTACGATGCCGGGACGAGCGACGAGAAGGAGATCGAAGAGGTGATCGAGGAAGCCCCGCGGCGCTGGGGCATCTTTCCGGGCAGCAGGGCGGAGAAGCAGAGCAAGCCCAACGCGCCGGGGATGGCCACCGTGATGGTGGATGCCTTCAACATCACCCAGGATCGCATCGCCCGCTCGCGGCTCGCCGGCGATCCACCGGACATCATGGTTGCGCCGAAGCTCGCCAAGATGGGGCTATTCGAGTTCCACCGAGCCCAGGAGTGCATCACCCTGGGTCGGCAGGCCACGGAGCGCGCCCTGCCGGATATCCTCGAGCTGCTGCAGGAGTCGCAGCCGCGCTAGCACATCGTAGGGAGCATCGGATGGATCCGACGCCTTAGGCCGTCGCGATATACTCCTTGATCGCCTCGGCCTCGGCCTCGACCTCCCCGAGACGCTCCTTCACCACGTCGCCGATGGACACGATGCCGACGAGGCGACCGCCCTCGACGACCGGAATGTGCCGGAATTTCTGCTGGGTCATCATCTCCATCACGTCGGTAACGGACGTCTCGCCCGTGCAGGTCAGCACTTTTTGCGTCATGAAGCGGGAGACGGGCTCCTCCAGGGACTTGGCGCCCAGGCTTGCGACGGCCCTCACGATGTCCCGTTCAGAGATAATGCCTGAGACTGGCGTTTGGCCATCCACAATGAGAAGGGCACCTATCCTGCGCTCGGCGAGAACCTGGGCCGCTTCGCTTAAACTGCGGCTCGGCTCGATGGTCGCGACGTCGCGACCCTTGAGCGAAAGAATACGATTGACGATCATTGATTCCCTCCCGTTGCGCGAACGGCGAAGGGTCATGAGCCCTCGCGCCCGCTAGGCCGAAACTGGGCTCACCTCCATGACTTTGGATGCGAACCCTACGTCAGCTATCGGATGATCAGCGCAAACCGCATCAGTTTCAAGCTGAGATGCTCTTGGTTCGCGCGGGAAGCGGGTCGATCAAAGGGAAAAGGGCGAGGCCTGCGAGGAAGCCGCCGAGATGCGCTTCCCAGGCGATGCTCGCATCCGTCACCCCCAGGGGCTCGACGACGGCGAACACGTAATTCGCCACGAACCAGATCCCGAGGAAGATCAGAACCTGCCGGTTGCGGATCATGTGCCCCAGGGTTTCACGGGGCCGCTCATGAGGCTGCGTTAGGCGCCCCTCCCAGTGCCACGAGGCCGGAGCGAACATGAACCAGGAGGCCGCTGCCATAAGCCCTGACACGGCCCCGGAAGCCCCAATCATCGGCAGGACCTGCAACGGGTTCATGACGGTGTAGAGAACTGCTCCAGCAATCGCCGAGGCCGCCGACAGGATAAAGAACCGTCCGGCGCCGCAACGACGGACGATGGGTGTCCCGAACGCGGCGAGCCAGACGCCGTTGATCAGCACATGGGCCCAGGACCCATGCAGGACGGCGTAGGACAAAGCCGTCCAGGGTTTGCCCTCACCGCTTTCGAGAACAAATTGCGCCAAGGCCATCAGCGGGGTGATCGTGTCTTCCGGCACACCCTCACGCAGGGACCTCATCACGTCCTCCACCTGAACGCCTCCGAAAGCCACGGACCAGCGGGCCGGGATCACCGACCAGTCGATGATCATCATGAAATCCGATTCGTCCGAGAGGAGCAGCCGAGCGGCATGAATGCCGATCAGCGCCACCAGGCAGAGGGTGATGACGGCGGGAAGGTTGAGGATCGGCTCGCGGGCTCGGGGCGGGTGTGGAGGCATGCAATGCTTTGGTATGACATGGCTGCCCGAGGTGTCCAGGCTGCTGCGAGATGGAAGGTTGGTGCGACCTAACCTCTATTTGGCCCCTCGGTCGAGAAAAACCAACAACTTAGCCACGGCCAAGTTTGACTAAGGGGAAGCCAATTCCTTCTGCTCCGGAGCCATTAATAATTTTTGTTAACCATAACGGAACCGGTTGAAGCGCGACGCGTTAACTCACCTTTTACTTTCCGCTTGAGCCCCAAATGTAACCATGTCAGTTTGGTTAAAAGAACGTTAACCGGCTGGTGGGGCATGCGGCAGGATTATTTCAAGAACGGCCTTTTCTGTGGCGCAAATGAGAAGTCGGCATACTCCGGCACATTCATTAAAACAGTTCTCCTTGTATTTTCCCTTCTCTTCTCCGGTGCTGCCGCCCAGGCGCAGACCCTGGCGTCCCTGCCCGCCAACACCGCCCCGATCACCAGCGTCGGCACTGCCAAGCCGCTCCTTGGTTGGTCCCAGTTCTGCGAAAAGTTTCGCTCCGAGTGCACCGTCGACGTGACGGAGGCCGACAAGATCGACCTCACCCCGCAGGGGTGGAAGACCATCGTGTCGGTCAACCAGCGCGTGAACTCAAGCATCAAGGCCGTGACGGACGCCGATCATTTCGGCGTCGTGGACACCTGGGGTTTCCCGGACGACGGCAAGGGCGACTGCGAGGACTTCCAGCTCCTGAAGCGCCGCCTTCTCGTGGAGGCCGGCCTGCCCCGCCGCGCCATGCGCATGACGGTCGTGATCGATGAGCTTGGCGAAGGCCATGCGGTGCTGATGGTTCGCACCAGCCGCGGGGACTTCGTTCTCGACAACAAGACCTCCTCGGTCCTCCCCTGGCACCGCACGGGCTATGTTTATATCAAGCGCGAGAGCCAGGATAATGTCGGCTGGGTTTCGCTGGGCGGCATCGTCTCATCGCCGACCACGACCGCGAACCGCTAAGAATTCCAAAGCCGACACCTGAGGGCGCCGGCTTTTTGTTTTCCACCCATCGATGTCAGAAGACTTCAGGCGGATCAGTCGATCCGCCTCATTTTTTGGGCGAAACGCTGCCAGTTTTCCACATAGTGTCTGGCGGACCAGCGAAGCCGCTCAACCGCTTCCGCATCGAGCACCCGGATAGCCTTGGCTGGAGCACCCACGATCAACGAGTTGTCGGGAAACTCCTTGCCCTCCGTGACGAGTGCGTTAGCCCCTACAAGGCAGTTGGCACCGATGCGCGCGTGGTTGAGCACCGTGGCACCCATGCCGATCAGGGAATTCTCGCCGATGGTGCAGCCGTGGAGGATGGCCTTGTGCCCGATGGTGCACCCTGCCCCGACGGTCAGCGGCGCACCCATATCCGTGTGCAGCAGCGCGCCTTCCTGAATGTTCGTGGCTTCGCCGATATCGATGAGTTCGTTGTCGCCCCGCAGCACGGCGCCGAACCAGATTCCCACATCCTGCCCCAACCGGACACGGCCGATCACATGGGCATCCGGAGCGATCCAGAAGCGTTCGGGATCGGGAAGGATCGGAGCGGCATCGTCGAGGCTGTAGATCGGCATCGATGGTCCAGCAGGGGAAAGCAGCAGAACCTCGGGGGAGGTCTGCTGCGAAAAAGCGCCTAGTCCTCGAGATCCGTGTCGAGGATCGCCATGGTGAAGTTGAAGGAGCGGTCTCCATCCTCATCATCGACGAAGAGAACGCCGACGAATTCCTCACCGATGTAAACTTCCGCCGAATCGGTCTTCTTCGGCCGCCCGACGACGCGGATCGAGTGGTTTGCAAAGGTCTGACGCAGGTAGCGCTCGACTTTAGCCATCTCGGTTTTATCCACTACAGGTCCTTTCATGACTCTACGTTTGCTGCACTTGCCATGCCCGGCAAACGCGAGCAAGCGGCGTTAGGTCCCGAATGGATCCCGTCCTCAGATTCCGTCGGCGGGAGAAAAGCAGTGATCCATGGACCGGGCCGGCTCCTCGCAACCGGCCGTGCCGACGACCTTGGCGGGAATACCGGCCACCGTCGCATTATGGGGCACCGGCTTGAGCACGACAGACCCTGCGGCGATTCTTGCGCAACGGCCGACCTCGATATTGCCGAGAATCTTGGCGCCGGCACCGATCAGCACGCCCTGGCGGATCTTGGGATGCCGGTCGCCCCGCTCCTTGCCGGTTCCGCCCAGGGTCACGTCCTGGAGCATGGAGACATTGTCCTCGATCACCGCAGTGGCGCCCACCACGAGCCCGGTGGCATGGTCGAGGAAGATGCCGCGCCCGATGCGGGCCGCCGGGTGAATGTCGGTCTGGAACGCCTCGGAGGAGCGGCTCTGGAGGTAGAGGGCGAAATCCTGCCGCCCTCGCTTCCATAGCCAGTGAGCCAGGCGGTGGGTCTGGATGGCATGGAAGCCCTTGAAATAGAGCACGGGCTCGATGGCCCTGGTGACCACGGGATCCCGGTCGAGCACGGCACTGATGTCCGCCCGCATGGCCGCCCCGATGGTGTGATCGTTCTCCACGGCCTCAAGGAAGATCTGCTCGATGATGTCGGACGGCACGGCCGCGTGACCAAGGCGCGAGGCAACCCGGTGGATGACCGCCGCCTCCAGGCTGGGCTGGTGCAGGATAGCGCTCAGCACGAAACCGGCTATGGCCGGCTCGGCCTGGACGATCGCCTCGGCCTCGGAGCGGAGACGGACCCAGATCGGATCGACCTTTCCGGCCACGGAATCGGGGGCTCCCGGCTTCAGGCGGGTCTGTGTCATGCTAGTCTCCTGCCGGCTATGCTGACGCATCGTGCTAAATACCGGATCCGCTCTTCCAGCACGATGCGCTATGGCCTCAAGCATACATAAGAAGCCGAGGCCCTTACCACAGATCCAAACGAGCCATGACATACTCTTTTTCGCCCACAACGCCCAAACTTGCCGTCTCCGTCAGCAACGGCATTGCAACCTTGGCCATCGACAATGTTCCCAAGCACAATGCCGTGGACCTGGAGATGTGGAAGGCCTTCCCATCCCTCATGGAGGCTCTCGATGGGGATCCGGAGGTCCGGGTGGTCATCCTGAGAGGCGCAGACCAGGCCTCCTTCGCCTCTGGTGCCGATATCGCCGAGTTCGCGACGGTACGGGCCAATGCCGAAGGCGGGCGGCTCTATGAAGCCGCCAATGAGGCGGCCTTCTGGGCCGTCGCCCATTGCTCCAAGCCGGTCATTGCCATGATTCGCGGCTTCTGCCTCGGCGGCGGCTTCGGCCTTGCCCTTTCCTGCGACCTGCGGGTTGCCTCGGAGAGCGCCATATTCGGCATTCCGGCAGCGCGGCTCGGGGTCGGTTATCCTCCTGGTGCCATGAATCTCGTGACCGCTGCTGTCGGTGCTCCCGCGGCGAAGGACCTGTTCTTCACCGCGCGTCGGATCGGCGCCCAGGAGGCGCAGCGCCTTGGAGTCGTGCAGCGGCTGGTTCCCGACAGCGAGTTGGAACAGGTTACGCAGGCGCTCGCGGAGAGCATCGTGGAAAACGCCCCTCTGACGATCAGAGCGGCCAAAGCGGCTATCGATCATGCGGTTGGCGTCGTGCATCCGGATGTGGATGCCGTGGCTCTCGCCGATCAGTGCTTCGACAGCGCCGATGCCGTAGAGGGGCGTGAGGCCTTCCTGCAGAAGCGCAAACCGGCCTTCACCGGAAGATAGACTCAGGCATTTCGGCGATAGACGAAATAGCGACCCTCCGGCACGTTCGCCTGGGACGAAATGTCGGTGCAGGACGGCATTTCGAACGCCCGGTCGGCAATCAGGAGCCCTCCCGACTGGAGCAGGGAATCGAGCAGGGGCGAGAGCCGCAGAGCAAGCTCGCGGTTGGCCGCCTCGTCCCCCGTGCCGATATCCGTGTGAATCAGCGCGGCCGATCCCTGCCCGAAGCGCTCGATGAAGACCGGCAGGGTCTCGAAGATGTCCCCGACGATCAGGTAGCCCTCAGGCGGGTAGCAATCCGGATGGGCCGCCGGCGAACGCTCGAAGGCATAGATCTCGCGGCCGGGCAGCTTGGTTCGCAGGTGATCGTAGGTGCGGCCGTTGCCGAGGCCGAGTTCGAGCACGAGCCCTGTCGGGCCGATATCCTCAGCCGCCCAGTTCAGGAGGTCGCGCTGGGCGGTCAGCCGCCGGATCACAGAATCGAGTCGAGTCATGCGTCACTCCTGCCCGGAGTGATATGGGGAGGAGCCCTTTAAAGCAAAGGTTAGGCGCCTCACGGGCGCTGCGCCAGGAAGTCGAGCACGCCCTGCTTGTGCACCTTGTCGCCGACAGCAAGGTTGTGATCGCGCCCCGGAATATCGAGTGCCGTGGCGTTCGGGATCAGCCGGGCCAATTCCGGTCCCGAGCCGGACACATCGTCCTTGGTGCCGACTGAAACCAGGGTGGGTAGCGTGATGGAGGCAACCTCCTCTACCGTCAGCACCTGCCGGGTCCCTCGGATACAGGCGGCCAGCGCCTTGAGATCGCTCCCCGTCTGCTGGGCAAAGGCCCGGAACATGCGCTGCATGGGATCGGTGAGGTCGTCCAGGGAGCGCACCTCCATGGCATCGGCAATGCCGAGCGGAAGGCCGACGCCCTCGACGAGATGGATCCCCAAGCCTCCGAGAAGCATGGAGCGCATCCGCTCCGGCGCGGTGAGCGCCATGTGGGCGCTGATCCGGGCACCCATGGAATAGCCCATCACGTCGGCCCGTTCGATGCCGAGATGATCGAGCAGGCGCACACCGTCCTCCGCCATGCGGTAGGAATTATAGGCCTCAGGGTCGTAGAGCTTCTCGCTCTCCCCATGCCCCCGGTTGTCGAACGCGACGACCCGGTATCCGGCCCGCGTCAGGGTCTTCACCCAGAGCGTGTTGACCCAGTTGACCGCGTGGTTCGAAGCAAAGCCATGGATCAGCAGAATCGGATCGCCCTGCCCCTCATGGGGCGGTACATCGATATAGGCGATGCTCACGCCGTTGGAGTTGAAATAGCGCATCGGACCGGCCGGGGTTGGAGCGTGAAGGGAAGCTGGGCGCAACGTAAGCACCCAGAACGCCGGATGCAACGCTTGGAAATTTGCTCTAGGCGCATGGCCGATCGGCCATTATGGTGCGCCAAACTCATCCCTTCAGAGCGACGGCAATGGCTGACAAAGGCACTCCCCACTTCCACAACGATCCGGGCGTTCCCGTCATTCACGTGGGCTCGAAGGAGTTCATGTGCATCGGAGCGACGCCGCCCTTCGATCATCCCCACGTGTTCATCGACATGGGTTATGATACGGAAACGATCTGCTCCTACTGCTCGACTCTCTTCAAATACGACCCCTCTCTGAAGTTCGACGAGGCCCGCCCGGCCGAATGCGTCTGGGAGCCCGATTTCGCAGGCTCGGCCTCTTCGCGCTAAGTGCAGAATCTCTCTATCGTGGTCGTCGGCGCCGGCATCGGCGGCCTGACGGCGGCTCTGGCCCTGGCCCGGCAGGGCCACGCGGTCACGCTGGTCGAACGCCGAACTGGGTTCAGCGAGGTCGGAGCCGGCCTTCAGCTCTCGCCCAATGCCAGCCGCATCCTCATCAAGCTCGGACTTGGTCCGGCGCTCCGTCGCGTCGTGACGGAGCCGGAGCGTGTGGTGGTGCGCGCCATCCGCTCAGGCAAGCGCATCGGCGAGGTGGCCCTGGGTGCCTTCATGCGCGAGAGGTTCGAGGCGCCCTATTGGGTCGTCCACCGGGCTGATCTCCAGACGATCCTGCTCGATGCCGTCCGCTCCGAACCATCGATCCGTCTCGTCATGGGGCGGACCGTGGAATCTGTGGAGAACGGCTCTTCAGAAGCCTCACTCACCTGGGTTTCCGCCGGCGGCGCCCAGGAGACCTTTACGGCCGATCTGATCGTCGGCGCCGATGGAGTCTGGTCCACGGTCAGGCAGCAGCTGGGCGACAGGACGCCCCCGAGCTATCGCGGTTATGTCGCTTGGCGCGCCACCTTCGAGCGTAGCGCCGCCCCGGCAGAACTCGCCGGCGACGAGACCGGTCTCTGGCTCGGATCCCAGGGCCATGTGGTGCATTACCCGATTGACGGCAGCAGGCTCGTCAATGTCGTGGCCATCGAGCGAAATCGGACACCAGTCGAGGGCTGGGCCGCTCCAGGCAGGCGCGAGGATCTGCTCGCCCGCTACACCTCGGCCGCCCCTGCCCTGCGCGATCTTCTCGCCCAGCCCCAGGAATGGCTGCGCTGGTCGCTCTTCGACCATCCGGCCCAGCGCCTTGCCAAGGACCGGATTGCCCTCCTCGGCGATGCCGCCCATCCGGTCCTGCCCTTTCTGGCCCAAGGCGCCGCAATGGCGATCGAGGAAGCCGCGACCCTTGCCGCTTTCCTGCGCGACGCACAGGCCGACATTCCAGAAGCCCTTATGGCTTACGAGAAGCAGCGCCTCGAACGCGCGGCTCGGGTCCAGAAGGAGGCTCGCAGGAACGGGCGCGTCTACCATGCGGGCTCCCTCATCGCCTTCGGGCGCAACACGGTCATGCGCCATCTGGGCCCTGAGGGCATGACGAAACGCTACGACTGGCTCTACGGCTTCCGCACTCCGAATTGAGTAACGCTCCGGAGCGCATGGTTGCACTTGCGCTCAAGCCCGCAGCCCGATAACCCTCTTCTCCGAAGCGGACGTGGCGAAACCGGTAGACGCAAGGGACTTAAAATCCCTCGGGCTATGCCCGTGCGGGTTCGACCCCCGCCGTCCGCACCATACCATCGCTTCACTCATCGCCGGTATTATTCTGGGAAGCGCAGCTCCCTCGGGAACTCGCCTTGCTCCCAGCCTTACCCAGGCGACTGCGACAATCAAAACGCCGAATTCCAAGGCTTTCTGCGGAACGGCGAAGCCATAAGCAAAGTTGATGATCATGGATAAATGAGGTGCCCGGGGCGACCTGGTCCGCCGGAGGAGTACGCAGATGCCAACCGTGATTGCCATCGAGGCCAAGCCTGTTGAACTCAGGGGAATCGATACCGGGTTTCTTCACCTCTACCTCGTTAAGACCGTGACCGACGAGCAAGGGCGCGTCGTCTCGGAGAAAGTGATCCGAGGCACAGCAGGATCGAATGGCGATCTTGAAACGCTGGTCGACGCCAACCTGGCCACCTCCGTCGACAGGAGGGGCTCGGATACGCCCGAGGAAAGGCATCGAGAAGTTCTCGATCTTGGCACCAGAGACGCCAATGATGTCTGGAAGGTCATGGTGCAACATGCCAACAACATCGAGAAAGCAGATCTGGACTACAGCATCGACATCCTTCGCGAAGCTCCCGGGGGAGACCTGAACAGCAACTCCGTTGTCGCATCGGTGCTCCATTCGGTTGGCCTGAACTTGAGCACGAGCTTTCCGGATGGTGTCAGCCGGTCCGACGCTCCCCTCTATGGGCAACTCCAGTATATGTACGTGGACGACGCCCTCTTCGGAACGGCGAACAGTGACTTGATACGGGGCGGCATCGGGAACGACCGGCTTTATGGCCGCCATGGGAACGACCGTCTCTATGGCGATGACGGAGATGATCGCCTTCATGCCAGCAATGGCGACGACCGCCTGGTTGGCGGGAACGGCAACGACCGCTTGGAGGGCCGGGCCGGTGATGATGCCCTTTTTGGTAACAGTGACGATGACCGCCTCTATGGCAGCTTCGGCGATGATTATCTGAGCGGCGGAAGCGGAAACGACCGGCTCTATGGTGAAGCGGGCGCTGACATTCTTCACAGCGGCTCGGGAAAGGACGTCTTCGTCTACAATTCCGTTCCGAGCGGCCCGGAAAGCGTAGACACGATCAGGGACTTCTCAGTCGCCAACGACACGTTCTGGCTGAACAACCGGGCATTCGCTGGTCTGGGAAGCGAAGGCCGCCTGAAATCAGGAGTGTTCCGCACAAGTGATGTCGCACGGGATTCGACGGATCGCATTCTCTACGATCGCGATGATGGCGTCCTGTACTACGATGCCGATGGCACCGGCGCGAGCGAACAGGTTGCAGTCGCAAAGCTCTCGGACGGGTTGAGGCTGACGTCCCTGGATTTCCTGATCATTTAGACAAAAACCTACAGGAACCGGGTAGCATCGGCTACGTGATGAAAGTGCTTGATGTGCATGCCAGCACGTCAAGCAATCCGGCTGATCGTTATGGTCGAGGGCGCCTTTAATCAGTATTTTTGGAGACGAACGATGCTCTCCGGCTCCTTCTTGCCTCGCCGAATTGGCGTAGCGGCGATCTTGGTCATTGCATCGACAAGTGCCGATGCATGGGCGCAGAGCCGTCCGCTGACCACAAGAATGTCATGCGCTCAGGCAAAGGGCCTTGTTGCCTCGCAGAGAAGCGCCGTGCTCAGCACGGGCCCCTTCACCTATGACCGCTATGTCGGTTCCTACGGATCGTGCGCCAGTGGAGAAACCTTGGATCCGGCCTGGGTACCAACGGCTGATACACCCCACTGCCCGATCGGATACCGCTGTATAACGCGCTCTCCGCCTTCGCGGAACTAGCCCTCGTCAGGGCCCGGGATACTCCCACCCCCCAGGCAACTCAGAACCCTCAACGGCTGTGCCACGCTCGGAATGCCAGGAGGGGCGTCAGTATCGGCCAACCGAAGCCGGCGATCAGGATGTGATCGAGGCCAATCCCTTCCTCGTCATTGATCATGGTCGAGACTGCAAGGAGCAGTATCACGCCACCCAGATAGATCATCAGAACTTCACGCATCCTGCAGCCCCCAGCCACCTTGAAGCTGAGCTTTGACGCATGACGAGGATCAAGCCAATGCGACCGGCAGTCGCCTGCTCCTCCATAGAGGAGGCGAAACATAGGCCTGGAGCACAAAGCAGTCGTTCCGCAACAGACGGCGGATCTCACCACGACGGGAAAAATTTAACTTTGTCAGAAACTTAACCGCAACCCAACAGGACCTCGCCCGTTCATCGGACACCACGGATAACTGCAAGGAGATCATCAATGCCAAAGCGGCACCACCCTTATGCCGCAGGAGGCAACACAGGCTGGAGCATAGGCTCCAACAGCCTGACAGCGGCCGGGCAATCCGAACTCCTGAAAGATCTCGGGCGTCAACTTCGGCACAGCTACCAGAGTGTTTTGGAGCAGCCTGCGCCGGATCGCATTGGGCAGTTGCTGGAGAGACTTGAAAAGGCTCGCCTTCCCGACGGCGATAAGGACCACTGAGCAACGGAACGACTCAGTGATCCTCAGCCGTAAGAGACCCGCAGCCTCAACGCCTGCGGCGGTTGCGCGGATGTGAATGACCCGATGAGGCCGTTTCCTTCGGAACGAGGCTGTAGATCAGAAACCCTGCCAGAATCCCGGCGCCGAGCAGGACGAAGGGATACGACTTGGCGGTCTGAACGACGCCGGAAGCGGTTTGACGCACGGCGTAGAGCGGCATGGAAGCATCATGGATCAGGCGCTCGGCCCGCCTGACATTCTCCTGCCGGGTGTGGATCTCCAACTCATAACCCTCGTCGTCATCGTGGCGATGAAGCTCGATGCTGTTCCGGGCAAATCCGGCCGAGACGAGGCGTTGGATCGCCTGATTTGCCTCGCTGCGAGACGAGAAAGATCCGGTGGCAATAGACGTGTTCGGCATCAGTCAATCCTCTTCGAACTGCTGACGCCAATTCCCGGCAAGCGCCAAGGTTCCACACCGAACCGCCGCACGGTGAGGAAAGCCAGTCAAAGTGATGGTGTTCAGTTCCTCCGAGGGGCTTGAGCGGCGGCTCTCTCCGCCTCCATCAATACCTCAAGGGCTCTCCAGGGCTTCGGCATGAAACGGACGTCCCGCGGAACATTGCCGGTCTCATCGTCGAGAGGTTTGCCGGAGGTCAGCACCGTGCGGACCCATGGCCACTTGAGCCGCACGGTTCGCACGAGATCCATCCCATCCATCAGGCAGGGGAGCCGGAGATCGGAAAAGAGGAAGGCTACTTCTTCCGAATGCTGGTTCATATAATCCAGCGCCTCTTCGGCGCTGGAAGCTTCGACGACTTTGAGATCGGTTTCCTCGAGAAGAGCTGCCGCCAAGCCCCTGACTTCGAAATCGTCCTCGACGATCAAGGCCACGCGATAAGGCTCAATTCTCTGTCCCATAAGTCGTCTCCTCGTCGGGTTTATATTTCCTGGAGCCCTTCGATGAAGGATCGACGATCCTCAGGCTCTCTGCTTGAAGGAAAAATCCGGCTCCGGAAACGCCATGCGGACAGCCGGTGCGATACAGCCAGAACTCAGCATGCGGTCAGAAGCGACAAGGCTTTCGAGCGCATCCTCTACAGGACTGCGAATGATGAACTTCCCCGAACGCAGGACGCAATCGGGCGAAGACCCTCATCACAGAACGGTGAACACGGCTGTCCGTTTCAGCTTGGCCTTAGAGAATTTTTCTCAAGGCAGCTTTTTGCCCTAGAGGAACCCCTTTCCAAGCTGTAGCTTAAGTTTGAACCGACTGTTCTCACGTGAGATCCCCGCCGTGTTCAAGGAGACCCAGCTTCACCAGGAATTCTTGGACCTGGAGCATCACATGCGGCTTCTCGACCGCAAGCTGGCCGACGCCCTTCATCGGATCCGCCACGGTTCCTCATCGGAATCAATCGAGCAGGCCCGACAGGACGAGAAGCAGCTCCTGTCCGAACTGGACCGGTTGATGACGAGAATGCGGGCAATCGAGGGACAACTCCTCCAAATCCAGAAGGGTGCGACCCGCCACTAAAGCATCGTGCCGACCCGGCAGCCGGCTTGTGTGAAACCGCACCTCGGATTTTTCGAGCTGGGCTCATCTTGGCAATCCTTACGATAGGTAAGGATCAGGAGAGGATGAGGGATGACCTGCAGGGAAACCTATCCGGAACCGGATATCGAGGCGGGGATTGGCGCCGAGGCGCTCCGCGGACGGTATGTCCCGCTGTTCACGGCCTTGATTGGGCTTTTGGCCACCTTGAATGTCGCGTCAGTGGTCTTCGCTCTAATGGAATGAACACTTGTCCTGCCGCGCGCTGAGCGGCAGCCAAAACGAGAACTGCAGGACAGCGCATTGAATGCGAGATCTGTCCTGCAGGTTCACCGTACGTCTTCAGCGCAATCCGAGGAACGACAGGATCGCGAGGACCACAACGATTGCACCGATAAGCCAGATGATATTGTTCATGAGGATTCTCTCCCGAAATGGAATTGACCTCATGCCAACGGTCAAGGTGAAGGTTCGTTCCTTGGCCCCGCGTACCAAGCTAATTGGAGCGGCAGACCGTCAGATCGGCTCCCGTGACCTCGCCCGAGTTTGCCCTTTGCCGTCTGCTCTCGCTCGTACAAGCCTCATGCGTGAAGCCTTGGTCTGAATCGACCTGGATCCGGCTCTCCTGAATGCGCGCAGTGTCATAGCCAGGCCCTGAGCGGTAGTCCCAAGTGGAGACCCCCGCCGCGCCAACGCATCCGCCGAGGCAGCCCAAGAGCATTGCGGCCGTGAAGGTCTTGAGGATCGTCGGCATAGTCTCACCCCTGTGGCTACGGAGCCCACCTGGACGGCGGATGCAGCTCTTACTTGGATGCTTCCCTGACCAAAACAAGAAAACCCCGGTGTCGCCACCGGGGTTTTCCATTGAGCGTCTGTGGGCCGATCAGAAGTCGCGCTGAATGCGCAGGCGACCTTCCCAAGCATCGTCGTCATCCGCGCCGACGATGCCCCGCGGGTTGAGGTTGGAGTAGAGAGCCTCCACGCCGATATCGAGGCCGGAAACCGGCGACCAGATCAGGTTCGAACCGACGCGCCATTCGGTAAAGTCGGCCGAGGGAGCAGTCGTGCCGTACTCGACGCGCGCATACGAGCCGAACAGGCTCTGACGGATGGTTGGGGTCCAGTAGTGGTTCAGGCCACCGGCAACCGACCAGCCGCGACCCGTCTCAATGTCTCCATCGGGACCCAGATACGCATCGAGGACCGTACCCGACGCGATGCCTACCGAGATGTCCGGATCGAAGCCGAGATAGCCGAGAGCGCCATCGGCATAGGTCGCAGCAAGCCACAGGGCGTCGCCCTCAGCCAGCATCGGCAGGTTCACGTTGACCATGCCCGACACGGCCCAGCCGAGTTCGCTGTCGGCGTATTCACCGCCGACGACCGCGTTGCTGCGGATCTGGTGCAGGGCACCGGAGAGCTGAGCCGATCCCCAGGTGCCGGCATACTTCAGGTTGCCGACGACGTCGGGCAGCCTCTGACCGGCATTGACGCCTGCCAGGTTTGCCAGATCGGTGGTCGCGAAGGAGCCCTCTTCCAGCGACAGGGTGGCCGAGAAGCCGTTGCCGAAGGAGAAGGTGTAGGCGAGCAGGTTCACGTCCGGATAGTCGTAGAAGCGGAGCGTGCCCCAGTTCTCGTTCGCGATGTCGCCGTTGGTGAAGAACGAGGTCGTGCGACCAGCGGTCAGGCCACCGAACTGGATGTAGGCCTGAGCGATGTTCGGCGAAGTGCCGGCACCACCAGAGTTGGTTTGCTGGTAAACGCCGGTGTTGCGGGACATTTCCATGCGGACGAAGGCGCGGAGCAGACCGTAAGCCGTCGCCGTGCGGGCATCGAGCTGGACGCGGCCACGAGCGAGGAAGCCGATCGAGTTGTTCGCGCGGGTCGTGGGCTCGAGGTAGCTGTATTCGGCGCGGACCCGGCCGCCGACGCGGAGGCATGTTTCCGTGCCCGGAATGTAGAAGAAGCCTGCGCCGTAGGTGGAGCAGACGCGGACGTATTCGACAGCCGCGGCCTTGGCGACCGGCAGGTCGGCAGCTTGTGCCCCCACGGCAGCCGCGAGACCTGCAGCCGATCCGAGGAAGAGGCTCTTAACGAGCTTCATGGTTGTTCTCCAAAGAAGTCTGGGTCCAAGACCCCAATACGACCGTGACCATACTGAAGCTCAGCTTTCACGCAATAGTGGTTCGCTTTCGATCCGCTAAAGCGGAATGCACCTTGCCGAAAAGATAGGCATTCCAGGCAAGTCCGCATGCTTATTCTCAAGGGTGTGGCCCAATTTCAACAGCGCGGATAAGCCCTTTCGTTGCGTCATCCTTCCTCGCGGTTCGGCCTCGTCCGTTTGCCGTCCGAGTCTGCTTGGGCCGAGCCGTCAATCACCAAAGAAGTCGAGATCGAGTTCCCGGCAGAGATAGCCGACCGGGCATTGAGGCGTGTCCTGGGTCGGAACGAATGCGGGTTCGATCATCTCGTCGCGCAGGCAGAACCGGCCATCGCTGACATAGCGGTCATAGGTGTATGTGCCGGTCCCTAGAACGATCTGACCCCGCGAAAAGACGAGACCGCGGGCTTGGTTGCAGGTCAGGCTGGGAGTCATCGGCCGCGGCTGGGCCTGTGCGCTCGATGCCGCGACCAGGACGGCCAGAACACAAACGATCTTTCGCATCGTCATACCCTTCGTACAGATCGTCCGAACGGAAAACCTCGAAATGACAACGCTTCAAGCAGAGCTTTGTTACCGGGAGGCTTCTCGGGCCGGAAAGGCCGCTACAGCATGGGCTGCAGGCGCCGTGCCAGATCGACGGCGCCGGCATAATCGGTCTTCCCCGAGCCCAGCACGGGAATGCTCGCCACCAGAATGGAGCGCGGCACCCAAAGCTCCGGAAAACCGTGATCCTTGGCATGGGCCAGAAGCACGTCGCGGTCCGCATCCGGCTTGTCGGTGATGAGGACGATCTGCTCGCCCTTGCGCGGGTCGGGAATGCCTACCACCACATGGCTGTTGTCGGGCCAGAGGGTCTGCACGGTCGCCTCGATGGCCGCCAGGGACACCATCTCGCCCGCGATCTTGGCAAAGCGCTTCGCCCTCCCCCGGATCGTCACGACTCGATTATCGACGGTCACGATGTCGCCGGTGTCATGCCAGCCCTCGACCGGCGGCCGGATGCCATCGGGCGCGGCAGGGTCGAGATAGCCCTTCATCACGTTCGTGCCGCGCACGTGCAGGCGCCCGCCTTCCTGGATTCCCTCGACAGGCTCCAGCCGCCACTCGATCCCCGGCAGGACGTGCCCCACGGTGCCCGGATGATTGTCGTCGGGAAGGTTGCAGGCGATCACAGGCGAACATTCGGTGGCGCCGTATCCTTCCACGATCACGGTACCATGGCGATCCCAGAGGCGGCGCGTCTCGTCCTTCACCCGCTCGGCCCCGGCAATGACGAAGCGTACGCTTGCGAGATCGTTCTCGCCGGCCGCGCGGGCATAGCCCTGGAGGAAGGTGTCGGTTGCGAGCATTACCGTGGCGCGCGTTCCCGCAACGAGTTTCGGGATCTGCCGGTAATGCAGCGGGCTCGGATAGAGCACCGATTTCATGCCGTTGAGCACAGCCGTCAGAAGCCCCGCCGAAAGGCCGAAGGAATGGAAGATCGGCAGCGGGTTGAAGAAGACGTCATCGTCCTTCAACACATCGCCTGCGAGAGCCTTCACCTGATAGGCGTTGGCGACCAGATTGGCGTTCGACAGCACCACGCCTTTCGGCACGCCTTCGGACCCTGAGGTGAAAAGCAGCACGGCCGCATCGTCAGGCTGGATGTTCGCCCCGGCATGGACGCGCCGCGCGATCCATGAATCGAGAAGTCCGCGCAGCTTGTCGAGGCTCGTCAGCTCGGCGCGCACATCCTCGAGCCAGAGGATTCTGCGCCCCTGTCCGAGCGCCTCGATGATGTCATCGAGCTTGCCCTGCTCGATGAAGCGGCGCGAGGTGACGATGGTGTCGATTCCGGCCAGCTCGCAGGCCGCCGACAGGTTCTTGAGACCCGCGGTGAAGTTCAGGAAGGCTGGAATTCGCCCGAAGGCGTTGAGCCCGAACAGGGCGACGGCGATGGCCTGCACGTTCGGCAGCAGCACGCCGATGGTCTCGCGCTCCTTCGTCAGGCCAGCGAGCTTGCGCCCGAGCACCAGGGAGCCGAGGACAAGGCGCCCGAACGTGATCGGCTGGCGCTCCAGATCCTCCAGGGCGACCTTGTTGCGACCGAAGCGATCTCTGGCGTCGAGAAGCGCCCCGAACAGGGTTTTGCGCGTCCGCGCGATGTCGAACTCGGCCACGGGCGCGCTCCTGATCAATCGACTAGCCGGCCGAGCCTTCTCGGATCGGCGCCTGGTAGGCCAGGCCCATGTCCCAGGGGAAGTAGATCCAGGTGTCCTGGCTCACTTCCGTCACGAAGGTGTCGATGATCGGACGTCCGGCGGGCTTGGCATAGACGGCGGCGAAATGCGCGTTGGGCAGCATGTCGCGCACGATCTTGGCCGTCTTGCCGGTATCGGTCAGGTCATCGATGACGAGCACGCCCTTGCCCGTTCCGTCGCCCAGCGCCTTGATGGCGGGCGCGATGTCCTTGAGCACCTGCAGCTCGCCCTGGTTCTTGTAGTCGTGATAGCTCGCGATGCAGACGCTCTCGATGAGGCGCACATCGAGCTCGCGGGCCACGATGGCGGCCGGCACGAGGCCGCCGCGGGTGATGCAGACGATCGCCTCGAACGGGCCGGCCGCGGCCAGGCGCCAGGCTAGAGCCCGGCAATCGCGGTGGAACTGGTCCCAGGAGACAGGGAAGGCTTTGGGAGAGGTCGGGGACATCGGCTTGCTCTTCTTTAGGGAGTGACGAGAAAACTCTTAAAGGGGCGCTTGGTCGCCTTTCAGGCGCCGCAGATGATCGCGCACGGCAGCGGCCGCTTTGGCGACGGCATCAGGATCCTTGCCGCGCACGACGATCTGGTTGCGGAAGCCGCTCGTCGAGAACGACGGGTAGGATCCGATGGAGACGCTTAGGTGGGTCGAGGCGATCTGGCTGAGACCCTCGGCATAGATGCCTTCGGCCAGCCCCTCCGCCTCGATGGTCTCGATGACCATGCGCGCTCCGGTTTCAAGGGTCGGCGCGATGTTGTCGAGCATCGCCTGCATGATCGAGGGCACGCCCGCCATGACGAAGACATTGCCGATGCGGAAGCCCGGCGCCTTGGAGATCGGGTTCTCGATCAGGCTGGCGCCGTCGGGGATCCGGGCCATGCGCAGGCGGGCCTCGTTCAGCTCCTCCGGCGTGTAGCGCTCCCGCAGCACCGCAACGGCTCGCGGGTCGACGTCGATCCCGACTCCGAAGGCCTTGGCGATGCAGTCGGCCGTGATGTCGTCGTGGGTGGGGCCGATGCCGCCGGTGGTGAAGAGATAGGTGTACCGGCTGCGCAGGGCATTGACGGCCGCGACGATCTCCTCCTCCACGTCCGGCACGACGCGAACCTCGCGCAGGTCGATGCCGATCCCGGTCAGGTACTCGGCGATGTAGCCGATGTTCTTGTCCTTGGTGCGGCCCGTGAGGATCTCATCGCCGATGATGAGAAGAGCGGCAGTAACGGAGACGGCCATGCGCAGCGATCCTTTTGAGGGCCTTTAGCCTTACAAACGGCAATTCTCAAGCACCGGCAAGGGTTCACCCCCAGTGTCTTTGCCGGATACCCCGTGACGGCATGCTGACGGGCAGTTCTTCGACTGGTGAACAGCCAGCACCTGTGGGCCCGCAGCGAGAGCTGCGAGCCTGTGCGGTGATCGAGGGTGGCGCGACGGGCAGCCCGGCTCGATGATGGATGGTGAGTAGGTGAGTAGAAGAGCCGAGGTGCCTCTTCGCGCACGGCTTCTTTAGGCGGTCAGGCGAGGCCGGCCCGGTGACCGTTCCAGGCGGGGTCCGTCTGCTCGACGGGGGCCTTGAACCGATTCCGACCACCGGCATGCAGCCTGGGCCTCCTGTCGCACAGGTTTGCGAAACCTCTGCACAGGACCGTGCCTGCCTCCACACTGCGACGCCTCGCGAGCGCGCCCCTCGATAGAGGCAGGTCTAACAAACGATATAGCCGAGGTTAGGAGAATTGTCAAGAACGAAAGAGGAACATGCGCTCACCCTTCCCTCTCCCCTCTGCGGGAGAGGGTGGCCTGCGCAGCAGGTCGGGAGAGGGGCCGTGAGACGTCGAGCACTGCCCCTCTCCCGGCTCACTCCGTTCGCCACCCTCCCCCGCACAGGGGGGAGGGAAAGACCCACGCACGACCCTGCACCCACACCCTCGACGCCATGGATCCCCTTCCCTCGCTCCGCTCGCCGGGGATGACACTCTGCCGAGTGGGTTGAACCTGAGGCTTCCCCCCTGCTACCAGAAGTTTTTACAATCGAATGTTGGTTTTGGATGCGTTTTCAGGAAACCCTGCTCGGGGGTCGTCTCATCGAGCGTTACAAGCGATTTCTGGCGGACGTGAAGCTCGACACGGGCGAGATGGTCACCGCGCATTGCGCCAATCCAGGGGCCATGATGGGCCTCAAGGAGCCGGGCAGCCGGGTGTTCCTCTCCCGGGCCACGAACCCCAACCGCAAGCTCAAGTACAATTGGGAATTCGTGGAGGTCCCTGCCGGCGGCGGGCCGCTCCAGCTCATCGGGATCAATACCTCGCGGCCCAACCTGCTGGTGGCCGAGGCCCTGCGGGAGGGGCGGCTCGCGCCGTTTGCCCATTACGACCGTGTCCGGCCCGAGGTGAAGTACGGCCGGAACAGCCGGGTCGACTTCCTGCTTGAAAAGGATGGCGAGCCGCCCTGCTACCTGGAGGTCAAGAACTGCCACCTCATGCGTGAGGCGGGCTTTGCCGAGTTCCCGGATTGCGTCGCCGCCCGAAGCGCCAAGCACCTCTACGAGCTGGCCGACATGAAGGCCCAAGGGGCGAGAGCCGCCCTCGTCTACGTCATCCAGATGGATGCCGAGCGTTTCGATGTGGCCCGCGACATCGATCCGGCCTACGACAAGGCCTTCAGGCATGCCCTCGCGGCGGGGGTGGAGTCTTATGCCTATGTCTGCCGCATCACCCCGCAGGAAGTGACCATCGACCGGCCGGTGGAGATCGTGACGCCGCGGTGAGCGCTTCCTATGAACGCTCGAAAACCAGGTTCATCTTGGTCTCGAGGATCTGCCGGTAGCCCTTGCCCGTGAGGAGCCCGACCACGTCCACCTGCCAGCGCTCCGGCACGTTCGCCACGATGAAAGCGGCAGGATAGAGGGAAGCGGGTGCATCCCGGAAGAACGGCCCGAGGACCAGGTCCTCCGCTCCCTCCACGTCGAGCTTGATCGCATCGACATGGGTCAGGCCCTCCCGGTTCAGGAGGTCGAGCAGGGTCACGGCCGGGACGCGGATCGCGTCCGTCTGGCTCGAGTTCACGATCTTGAGGCTCGCCTCGCCCCGGTTGAGGGGATCGAGGAACAGGGTGAGCTCGCCGGTCTTGTCGGCAATCGCGCAATCGACGGCCTTGATCGTGGAGGAAGGATTCTGCCGGATGTTGTAGATCAGGCGATCGAAGATCTCCGGCTGCGGCTCCACGGCCAGGATCCGGGTCGAGACGGCAGGACCGGCCTCCTGTGCGAGATACAGGGCATACCAGCCGACATTCGAGCCCACATCGATGAAGGTGAAGCCTTCCCGGATGCGCGAGGCCAGGATCTTGAGCTCGTCGGCATCGAAATATTGCGGTGTGAAGAGGAGCCGACGCTCGCAGACGTTCTTGTGGGGATAAAGCCGCATCCTGACGCCGAAGGTCTCGAGGTCGAGCGGCGGGCCCTTGAGCATCTTCATGGCCAGATGCCGCAGCATCAGGGCCAGCCTGCGTCCTGCCCAGCCCTCGGGCAACCCGCGCGTGCGGTCGATCACCCAGCGGGTGAGACCTGAAGGCGCAAAGTCCCCGAAGGGGCGGGAGTCATTCATTAGCGAGAAATCCAGAGCCACGAACCGGACGAACAGGGTTGCTCATGACACCCTCGGGCGGCAATCGCAAGCGGGGCATGAGGGGTTTAACTTGCTTCACGCGCGGCGATCCTTACATTCCGGGCAACAGACCAAGGATCGAGAATGACCGAGACCGATGTTGTGGAGCGCAAGCGCGCCGCCGAGATCCCGCTGCACGGCCCTGCAGACTTCGAAGGGATGCGCCGCGCCGGCCGCATGGTGGCCGAGTGCCTGGACATGCTCTCGGAGCATGTGAAACCCGGCGTCACGACCGAGTTTCTGGACAAGCTGGCCTTCGACTTCATCCGCCAGCATGGCGCCTATCCGGCCTGCCTGCACTATCGCGGCTACACCAAGACGATCTGCACCTCGATCAACCACGTGGTCTGTCACGGCATCCCCAACGACAAGCCTCTGCGCGACGGGGACATCATGAATGTCGACGTGACCCTGATCCTCGACGGGTGGCACGGCGATTCGAGCCGCATGTATTACGTGGGCGAGGTGCCGCGCCGGGCGCAGCGGCTGTGCGAGATCACCTATGAGTGCCTCCTGCGCGGTATAGCAGTCGTGAAGCCGGGCGCGACCACCAACGACATCGGGGCGGCGATCCAGTCCTATGCGGAAGCCGAGCGCTGCTCCGTGGTGCGGGACTTCTGCGGCCACGGCATCGGCAAGGTCTTCCACGACTCGCCGACGATCCTCCACTACGTCGAGCCGGCCTACAACGTGGAGCTGAAAGCCGGCATGTTCTTCACCATCGAGCCCATGATCAATCTCGGGCGGCCGCAGGTGAAGGTCCTGGCCGACGGCTGGACCGCCGTGACCCGCGACCGCTCCCTCTCGGCCCAGTTCGAGCACATGGTGGGCGTGACGGAGACCGGCGCGGAGGTGTTCACCTACTCGCCCAAGGGGCTGGACAAGCCGTCTTGAGCTACGCTCGGCACTAGCCTGCCGCCTCGCTTCTGGCCTACAAGGTAACAATGATGCTCTGAGAGTCTCTTTCGGAGCGGATTGAGGCAGACGCCACAGGCAGGCATGAGCGACGACCTTCCCCATTATCACGGCCATCGCGACCGGTTGCGCGCCCGCTTCATGGAAGTCGGCGGCGATGCGGTGCCGGATTACGAGCTTCTGGAACTCGTGCTGTTCCGCTCCATCCCGCGCCGGGACGTGAAGCCCATCGCCAAGGAGCTGATCAAGCGCTTCGGCACCTTCGCCGAGGTGCTGGCCGCCTCCCCGGGCCGGCTCATGGAGGTGGATGGGATCGGCGAGAGCGTTGTGACGGACCTGAAGATCGTGGAGGCCTCCGCCCGTCGGCTCACCAAGGGCGAGGTGGCCAAGCGTCCCGTCCTGTCCTCCTGGACCTCCGTCATCGATTATTGCCGCACCGCCATGGCGTTCATGGACAAGGAGCAGTTCCGCCTGCTCTTCCTCGACAAGCGCAACGCGCTCATCGCCGACGAGGTGCAGCAATCGGGCACGGTCGACCATACGCCAGTCTATCCCCGCGAAGTGGTCAAGCGCGCCCTCGAACTCTCCGCCTCGGCCCTGATCCTGGTGCACAACCATCCTTCAGGGGATCCCACGCCCTCCTCGGCCGACGTCAAGATGACCCGCGAGATCATCGAGGTGGCCAAGCCCCTCGGTATCACGGTCCATGACCACATCATCGTAGGCCGCGAGGGTCATGCGAGCCTCAAAGGCCTGCGCCTGATCTGAGCTTGACGGCAGAACCAACGCCTCCCGGCCGCGTTACATCCCCACGAACAACACTCATGGGAGATAATCATGAAAAAGCTGCTGACCGCCGGTCTGCTCGGTTCCACCCTCCTGGCTTCGGCCGCCATGGCCCAGACCACCCCGGCCCAGCCGTCCGCTACACCCCCGGCCGGCGTGAACTTCATGACGCGCCTCGAAGCCGGCCAAATGCTTGCCTCCAAGATCATGGATGAGGATGTGGTCGGTGCCGACAACAAGGATATCGGCGACGTGGAAGATCTGGTGCTCGACCGCAGCGGCAAGGTCGTGGCTGTCGTGATCGAGGTGGATAAGGGCCTCGGCGACCGCACTGTGGCCTTGCCCTTAAGCGCAATCCAGATGAGCGCCCCGGATGCGGCAACCACCGGCTCCGTTCAGGGCTCCGGAAAGACCACGACCCGCAGCAGCGACGACATGCGCATCGTCGTGACCATGCCTGTCGATCAGCTCAAGGCGGCTCCCGAGTTCGACGACGATAACGACTAAGCCATCAAGAACCTGCGGTCACCCCTCGGTGGCCGCAGGCCTTTAGATGAGCGTTCCGATCCCGGTGAAGATCGCGTAGACGAAGCCGAGGCTCAGGGTTAGGCCGATGGAGCCGATCAGGAGCCCGCCCACGACGACGAAGCCATCCCGCTCGACGAGGCCCAGGCCGACGAGGCACACGGCAAGCCCCAGCGGGATCTGCCCGACGAAGGGCGGCGCGAAGAGAAGACCCAGCGACAGAACCAGAACGACCGCGCCCATGAGGCGCATGGCGAGCGGCGTGTCCAGGAAGGTCATGCGCGGCCGGGAAATGCGCTCGAGCCGGCGAAACACCGGGATCGCGCGTCCGACCGCCCGCTCCACGTCCGTGCGGGCCATGGAACGGTTCATGAGCTGGCGCGGCAGCCAGGGCGCCTCGCGGCCGAAAACGATCTGAACGGCGACGAGCGCCAGCAGCAGGCCGCAGACCAGGGGGATCGGCGGCGGCATCGGAAGGCAGTTGGGCAGGCCGAGCAGGACGATCAGGAGCGCGAAGGCCCTGTCCTGGAGCACGGCCATGATTTCACGCACGGTCAAGCGCTCGCCCGGCTGGGATGCGAGGGCGAGCAGAATCTGGGACGTGCGCGCGTTGGAAAACAAGAAGCCCTGACAGGTTCGGGGGTGCTCAGGGCGCCTCTCTACCTGACTTAACGTCCGGGGCCAAGGCGTATCAATGAATGTTGATCTCCCCCTGAACCGCCCGGAACTCGGCGGGACGGATCAGTTGCGCATGGGTGACCGTGACTGAGTGCAGCGGCCCTGCGAGCTCCCGCTTCCAGAAGTCGAGGAAGTCGATGAGAACGGGAAACCTTGGAGCCAGATCGTATTCCTGCCAGACATAGGTCTGAAGGAAGGTCGGGTGATCCGGCATGCGATACAGGATCTTGGCGGTCGTAAGCCCGTAGCCTTCCATCTGGCGGATGAAATCTTTTGAGACCATGCGAACTCCTTCTCAAGCCCGAACGAGCCTTGTCGACAGGAATCCGCCGGAAAGCGCAGGCGGTCTCCTGCCCTATGCTCAAGGCTAAATCTTGAGTGTACTTTGAAGTTCCCGCAAGCGAATGGGCTTGCACATCCACGCGATCTTGCGTTGATTGCTCGGGACAGAGTCTGAACGGAAGCATCGTGAAAAGGAGACCACCGGGAATGCGCTTCGCCTTCGCGGGAATCGATTTTCTGGGAGATGTTTTCGAGACGTTCCTTGCCAAGGGCTGGGAGCCGGTCAAGCTGTTCAGCCGGCCTTGCGACAGCATCTACGACTTCAACGATGTGACGCTCGCCCGCGCCCGCTCGCTGCGCTTGGCCGTGCAGATGTCGCGCATTCTCCCTGCCGATCTCGCGGGCCTCAAAGCCATGGGCTGCGAGGCCCTGGTGGTTGCGGGCTATCCTTGGCTGATCACTGGCTGGGAGCGGCATATCCCCTATGCCATCAACTTTCACCCCTCGCCTCTCCCCACGGGGCGAGGGCCTTACCCGCTGTTCCAGGCCATCCTCGACGGTTTGTCCGAATGGGGAATGACGGTCCACACGCTCGAGCCTGCCTTCGACACCGGGGCCATCGTGGCCCAGAAGCACTTTGCCTTGAGCGGCGCGGAATCCCACGACACCCTGCTGTCCAAGTGCCAGATGGCCGCGAAGGAGCTCGCGGCGGAGCTCGCTTCAGACCTGCCGCGTCTCTGGGCAGATGCCAGGCCGCAGGGGCCGGGCACCTACTGGCCCAGAGTCACGCAGGCGCAGAGAACCGTTTCCTGGAATGGCAATGTACAGGACGTGCTGCGCACCATCCGCGCCTTCGGGTCCATCGAAGCCTTTGCCCAGATCGATTCCCGCTACGTCTATGTGTGGGAGGCCTCAGGCTGGGAGGAGCCGCACCGCTACCGGCCCGGCACCCTCGTCCATCGCCACCGCAAGCACATGGTGGTCGCCGTCCGCGACGGGTTCGTGCAGATCGGCGGATGGAGCCCCTATGCGCCGGGCTCCGCGAGGCAGGGATAGAGGCCAGCCTCTCAGCGACGGCGCTTGATCATCTTCCAGGCCTGACGGAGGACGAAGAGATTGCGAAGGAGCCTGAGCATCGTATCACCTTTGTAAACCACGTGCGGGTCAAAGGCGTTCTGCACCGGATGGTTCCAATCCGGTCGTACGGTCGTCGCTTCACCGTGACCGCTTTAATCGAGCGGAGCATCCACGGTGCACAGGACCCCTTCAGGATTGAACCTGATCTGGACGTCGCCGTTGAGCTCGCGCGCGAGGCTGCGTTCGATGAGGCGCGTGCCGAAGCCCCGACGTGTGGGGGGCTGGACCGGCGGCCCGCCGCTCTCCTGCCAGCGCAGATGGAGGCAGGGGCCGGTTTGCGCCTGTGAGATGTCCCAGGCAATATCGACCCTCCCGGTCGCGTTCGAGAGAGCCCCGTGCTTCACGGCGTTCGTGGTCAGCTCCTGGAGCGCCATGGACAGGGCCAGGGCGATGCGCGGCGACAAGCGAAGCTCAGGCCCTTTCATCGTGAGCCGATCCTCGCCTAAGGCTCTGTAGGGCTCCAGAGCCTGAGCGACGATGTCCTTGAGTTCGGCCCCTTCCCAGCTCTCCGTTGTCAGGACGTCGTGGGCACGCGCTAGAGCCATCAGGCGCCCTTCGAGAGCCTCCCTGGCCTCCTGTGCCGAACCGGCATTGCGAAGCGTCTGAGCGGCAATCGACTGCACCGTCGCCAAGGTGTTCTTCACCCGGTGGTTCAGCTCGTGGATCAGAAGCGTGCGCTGCTCCTCGGCTCTCCTGCGATCGGTGATGTCGCGCTGGATGCCCCAGAGCCGCTTTAGCCAGCCATCTTCGATGATCGCGATGATGCTGTTGTCGAAATACTTTGGATGACCGGCTGCATCCTGCTCGACGGATTCAACCCCGCTGAGGTTGTAGCCGGAGCTGACGATGCCCGCCAGGTAGGCTCTGGCTTCCGGGTCCGATGAAGGCAGCGGAAACTCAAGGGTCTTGCCGATCAGATCCTCAGCCCGGCTGAGCCCGTACATGCGCGCCATGGCATCGTTGCAATCAACGAAACGACCGTTGCGGTAGGCCTGCTCGATCTGCTCCTCCACTGGCAAGCTCGTGTCGAGCGGAGGCGTAAGCTCGAGGAGCCAGATCCCTTCGGAACTGCGGGTGATGAACGACCGATAGCGCTCCTCGCTTGCGCGCAGAGCCACCTCGGCATCCTTCTCGGCGGTGATATCCCATTGTGCTCCGAGCGAGCGAATGAAGCGCCCGTCAGCCTCCCGGATCAGTTTGGTGCGCGCCGTGAGCCAACGCATCTCACCGGTATCGGCGCGGGTAATCCGAAAATCGTATTCGAGATGGTGACAGATGGGATCGACGACCGCTTTGTGTGTTTCGGCTTCAATCCATCCCCGGTCATCAGGGTGCACGAGGCCGATCCATTCCTGATACGAGAATGTGCCGGATTGATTGTCAGGCAGTCCGTACAGTTCCAAGTATTCCGGTGACGCAAAGGCTTGACCGGTTCTGCGATCGAATTCGAAGCTGCCGATCCGGGCCGCTTCCTGAACCTGCCTGAGCCGCTCCTCCATGGGAGCATGGCTGGTTGCCTCGCTCCCAGTGCAGTAGAGCCCGGCAATCTTGCCCGTATCGTCTCTGACAGACGTCCAGGAAAAGATGAATCCGCCGATTACCCAGTCCAGTCGCCTGTCTGAGGAAGCTGAATGCTCGATGGCATCCCGCCCCTCACCCGACAAAGCCGCCGCGATGTCTGAGCGATACCTCTCCCACGACTCCGGCCATACTTCATGGAAAGGTCTGCCGAGCGCCGCCGGATGCCTGGAGCCGAGGATCGGCGCAAAGCTGTCGTTGTAGAGCATGATGAGATCGGCGCCCCAGACAACGAAAGTTGGTTGCCGGGAACCGACCATGAGACCGGCAATGGTGCGAAGACTCTGAGGCCATGACGGCAGAGGACTGAGCAAGGTCGTCGACCAATCATGAAGCCGGATGCGCTGCCCCATTTCGCCCCCGCCCTGCAGCCAAGGGGAGGTTCCGGTTACCCCTGAAGTTCTGACATCTTCCGATTTTGACGACAGGGACGATGATCCTTCCAGCAGGCCATCGCTCATTGAGGGACCGTTCGATACGCCAACCCGCAGGATCCTGTGCTCGTGGCCGGATCAGTTATGTTCCAGTTGCTCGGCATCCCTTGCTCGTGGCTCTGCGGACTTTCGTTGCAATGTGACAGAGGGACATAATCCCCGAAGGCTCCGGTTCAAGGGATGCATAGGATCGCGTCGGCTTGGGCGGCATATGCCGGAAGACGTCGGCTGCTAGACTCGCCCATCGTTTCTAGCTTCGTGGGTTTCTGAGAATTGAGATTTTGCGGAACCAAGATGACGTAAGGGCATTAGCCCCTCACGAAGGCCACTGCCCCCAAGGTCTTCGAGACCCTCAAAAGCCCTTCACGCTCCCCCTCGTGAAGGGCTTTTTCTTCATTCATCATCCAAAAAATACGCCTGCAGGTTGAACCCACGGACGCCCTTTGGAGTTAATTCTTTGGAGGTACTGTTCACCTACAGTCTTCACAACTGAGGGCCACCTCGCTCAATCTCGGCAGGCTGGCCCTCTCTTTTGGCCGGGTTGACGATAGGGCGTGAGGCCCTTCCATCCTCCCTGCAAATCTCACAATTCGTGATAGTGCCGCCCCTGATAGACCAGAGGCGACTTCGGCTCTCCGAGCCTGATGGAGACGATATCGCCGATGATCACGTGATGGGTGGCAACCACCCTGGCATCGCTGATCCGGCAATCGAAGGACACGAGGCTCGTCATAAGGGCGGGCGAGCCCGTCTTCAGGATGTCCCATTCCCCCCTGCTGAAGCGTTCCGCCCCCTGTAAGCCGGCGCGACCGGCGAAGATGTCCGCCAGTTCCACATCGGCGCCCGCCAGGGTGTTCACGCAGAAGACCCTGTTCAACAGCAGAGCCTGAGCGGACCGGGAGCCCGTGTTGACGCAGACCAGGAGCGAGGCCGGGCTGTCGGTCACGGGCGTAACGGCCGTGGCCGTGAAGCCCCCGCGACCGGCGGCTCCATCTGTCGTGACCACATGGACGGCACCGGCGACCCGGCTCATGCCCTCCCGAAAGAGAAGGGCGTCCGAGCCGGAAATGGGGTGTGGAGAGGCTTGTGTCTTCAAGATCATGATCCAAGCAAGCCTCTTCCACTCTTTCAGGCTGAGCACAAGGCCGTAGAAGCCATATGGTTCTTCCGCTCCAGCAAGGGAAGCGGCCAGCGTTTGGGCGCCATGCTGCACGTTCAGGCAGTCTCCGGCACGATTTCCATCACTTTGGCTGATAGGAATCTTAACAGTACATTGTGGAATGAAAATCATTTTGCTAGAGACACCCGCACCTTACGTCAGGCTTGGCGATGCACACGCATCGTGCTTTCCTGCATCGTTTCCCAAGAATGACCCCATTCCAGAGGGGCAAGGGTAGGACATGGAAATTTTTGTGCAGCAGCTCATCAATGGGCTGACTCTAGGGTCGATCTACGGCCTCATCGCCATCGGCTACACGATGGTCTTCGGCATCATCGGCATGGTGAACTTCGCCCACGGCGACGTCTTCATGCTATCAGCGTTCATCTCGCTCATCTTCTTCCTGATCCTGACCACATGGCTCGGGATCTCATCGGTGGTGCTGGCACTGTTCTTCGTGCTGATCATCGCCATGGTCCTCACCTCCCTGTGGGGCTGGACCGTCGAGCGGATCGCCTACCGGCCCCTGCGTGGCTCGTTCCGCCTGGCGCCGCTGATCTCGGCCATCGGCGTCTCGATCTTCCTGTCCAACTTCGTTCAGGTCGCCCAGGGCGCGCGCAACAAGCCGACGCCTCCGATGGTCGGGGACGTGATCGTCCTGTTCCAGGGCGCAAGCGGCTACAACGTCGCCCTGTCCTACAAGCAGATCATCATCATGGTGGTCACGGCGGTGCTGCTGACGATCTTCTGGTATGTCGTCCAGAAGACATCCTTGGGCCGTGCCCAGCGCGCCTGCGAGCAGGACCGCAAGATGGCCGCCCTGCTCGGCATCAACGTGGACCGGACGATCTCGCTCACCTTCGTGATCGGCGCTGCGCTCGCGTCGGTCGCCGGCACCATGTATCTCCTGTATTATGGCGTCGTGAGCTTCAGCGACGGCTTCGTGCCGGGCGTGAAAGCCTTCACGGCCGCGGTCCTGGGCGGCATCGGCTCGCTCCCCGGCGCGGTCCTGGGCGGCCTGATCATCGGCCTCATCGAGACCTTCTGGTCGGCCTATTTCTCGATCGAGTACAAGGACGTGGCCGCGTTCTCGATCCTCGCCATCGTGTTGATCTTCATGCCCTCCGGCATTCTCGGGCGGCCTGAGGTCGAGAAGGTTTAAGGAGCCTGAATGTCATGAACGCTCCTTCCATCACCACAACGGCCCAGACCAATACAGTATCGAGAAACTTCGATCTGGCCGCAGCCTTCAAGGATGCCCTGAAGGCTGCGCTGATCACCCTGGGTCTTTCCATCCCGATCCTGTCCTACAAGACGAACCAGAGCGGCGCCGACCTCTTCCTGACGTCGCGCTGGGGCTTGGTCGCCATCGTCTGCGCCATCGTGTTCGGCCTGCGCCTGGTGCTGCATGCCTTCACGGCCTCGAAGGCCTATGCCAAGGCGACCCCTAGCCCACGGCAGGCAACCGAGCTGGTCGATGCCGGCCCTAGTGCCTTCCAGAAGGCCTCCCGCTTCGGGGTTCCGTTCTTCCTCGGCGTCGCGCTTACATTTCCGGTCCTGATCTACCTGATCCAGGGCGGCCTCAACGAGTCGCGCTACTGGGTCGATCTGGGCATTCTGATCCTCACCTACGTGATGCTCGGCTGGGGCCTGAACATCGTGGTGGGCCTCGCGGGCCTTCTCGACCTGGGCTACGTCGCCTTCTATGCGGTCGGCGCCTATTCCTACGCCCTGCTCTCGACCACGTTTGGGCTGTCGTTCTGGATCTGCCTGCCGCTCGCCGGCATCCTGGCCGCCTTCTGGGGCATGATCCTCGGCTTCCCGGTGCTGCGCCTGCGCGGCGACTATCTGGCCATCGTGACGCTGGCCTTCGGCGAGATCATCCGCCTCGTGCTCATCAACTGGGTGGACCTAACCAACGGCGGCGCCGGCATCTCGTCGATCCCGCGCGCGACCTTCTTCGGAATACCTTTCACGGCGGGGGAAGACGGGTTCGCAGCCACGTTCGGTCTTGAGTTCAACGGTATGCACAGGATGATTTTCCTGTATTACCTCATCCTGGCGCTGGCTCTCCTGACCAACTTCGTCACAATGCGGCTGCGCAAGCTGCCCGTGGGGCGTGCCTGGGAAGCCCTGCGTGAGGACGAGATCGCGTGCCGGTCACTCGGCATCAACACCACGAACACCAAGCTGACGGCCTTCGCCATCGGGGCGATGTTCGGTGGCTTTGCCGGATCGTTCTTCGCGGTCCGCCAGGGTTTCGTCTCGCCGGAAAGCTTCAACTTCCTGGAATCGGCGATCATCCTGGCCATCGTGGTCATGGGCGGCATGGGGTCCCAGATCGGCGTGGCCATCGCGGCCATCGTCCTGGTCGGCGGCCCCGAGGTTCTGCGCAATCTCACCTTCCTCCAATCCGTCTTCGGCACGGGCTTCGACCCGAACGAATACCGCCTGCTGCTCTTCGGTGCCGGCATGGTGGCGATGATGGTCTGGCGTCCGCGCGGCCTGATCTCGGAACGTGAACCCTCGGTGATCTTGAAAGAGCGCAAAGCCATCTCGGGCTCGCTCGTGAAGGAAGGACACGGCTAATGCGCTGGCTGCAGGATCCCATCCTCGACGTACAGCATCTCACGATGCGCTTCGGCGGCCTCGTGGCCGTCAACGATCTCTCATTCAAGGCCGGGCGCGGCGAAATCACCGCGCTCATCGGCCCGAACGGAGCCGGCAAGACCACGGTCTTCAACTGCATCACCGGCTTCTACAAGCCGACCGAGGGCATGATCGCCCTGCGCAAGCCGGACGGCTCGCACCTCCTGCTGGAGCGGCTGCCGGGCTTCGACATCAACTGGAAGGGCAAGGTTGCCCGCACCTTCCAGAACATCCGCCTGTTCTCCGGCATGACCCTGCTCGAGAACCTGCTGGTGGCTCAGCACAACCCGCTGATGATCGCCTCGGGCTTCACCTTCTTGGGCGTGCTCGGCATCGGCGGCTATCGCAAGGCCGAGAAGGAGGCCATCGAGAAGGCCAAGTTCTGGCTGGAGAAGACCCGTCTGATCCACCGGGCCGACGAGCCGGCCGGCGACCTCCCCTACGGCGATCAGCGCCGTCTGGAAATCGCCCGCGCCATGTGCACGGATCCGCTCCTGCTCTGCCTTGACGAGCCGGCGGCTGGCCTGAACCCGCGCGAATCCCTGGAGCTGAACCAGCTCCTGCTGTCGATCCGCGACGAACAGGGCACCTCCATCCTCCTGATCGAGCACGACATGTCGGTGGTTATGGAAATCTCCGATCACGTGGTCGTGCTGGATTACGGCACCAAGATCTCGGACGGCCTGCCCGTCGAGGTCAGGAACGATCCCAAGGTCATCGCCGCCTATCTCGGCGTGGCCGACGACGAGGTCGAGAAGGTCGAAGCGGAGATCGGCCTATGAGCACCGCCGGAGCAAACATCGCGATGCAGAATCCCCAGGCTTCCACGGCCCGCCAGCCGCTTCTCAGCGTGCGCGGCGTGAAGACCTATTACGGCAACATCATCGCCCTCAAGGGCGTGGACATGGATGTCAACGAGGGCGAGATCGTCACGCTGATCGGCGCCAACGGCGCCGGCAAGTCGACCCTGATGATGACGATCTTCGGCAACCCGCGGGCCCGCGAGGGCACGATCACCTATGCGGGGCGCGACATCACCAAGATGCCCACCCACGAGATCGCCCGCATGTCGATCGCCCAGTCCCCGGAAGGGCGGCGCATCTTCCCGCGCATGACGGTCTACGAGAACCTGCAGATGGGCGCATCCATGAACGGGATGGCCTATTTCGACCAGGATCTCGAGCGGGTCTGCACCCTGTTCCCGCGCCTGAAGGAGCGCCTGCAGCAGCGCGGCGGCACCCTGTCCGGCGGCGAGCAGCAGATGCTGGCCATCGCCCGGGCGCTCATGAGCCGCCCGAAGCTCCTCCTCCTGGACGAGCCTTCCCTCGGGCTCGCGCCCCTGATCGTGAAGCAGATCTTCCAGATCATCAAAGAACTGAACGAGAAGGACGGCATGACGGTCTTCCTCGTGGAGCAGAACGCCTATCATGCCCTCAAGCTGGCTCATCGCGGTTACGTGATGGTGACGGGCAACATCACCATGAGCGGTACCGGCAAGGAGCTGCTCGACGATCCGCAGGTCAAAGCGGCCTATCTCGAAGGAGGGCATCACTGATGCAGGGCATCCTCTACGAAGAGCCGTCGTTCTGGCTCTTCCTTCTCATCACCGTGATCATGGGCGGCTGGGCCGCCTGGATGACCGGCCGGGCCATCGCGCTCACCTGGCGGCCCTTCTGGACCCTGATCCTCTACCTATTCATCCTGGGGGCAGCAGTCCGCTTCATCCACTTCGCCCTGTTCGAGGGAACCCTGCTGTCGATCCACTACTATGCCGTCGACACGATCGTCCTGCTGATCATCGGGGCACTCGGTTTCCAGTATCGCCGGGCCCGGATGATGACCACGCAGTACCGCTGGCTCTACGAGCGAGCCGGCCCGTTTTCCTGGCGGGAAAAGGCGTCTGCTACCAAGGGCTAAGCTAAAAAGATTCCCAGGTGACATCCGCTTAAAAACAAGCATGATGGCATCCGGATGGCGGGTCTCCCGTCAAACCGGCCCCACGAGGAAGAGGGGCCTATAAAACCACCCAGAGGAGTGACCTCATGAAGAAATTGCTGTTGACCGGCGTGGCGCTTGGTCTTGGCCTCGCCTTCTCCAGCGCTGCCAGCGCCCAGATCAAGATCGGCGTTGCTGGCCCTGTTACCGGCCCGAACGCGGCTTTCGGCGCCCAGCTGAAGAACGGCGTCGAGCAGGCTGTCGAAGACATCAATGCCGCTGGCGGCATCAATGGCCAGAAGCTGCAGCTCGTTGTCGGCGACGACGTGTCCGATCCCAAGCAAGGCGTGTCGGTGGCCAACAAGTTCGCGGCCGAAGGCGTGAAGATGGTCGTCGGCCACTTCAACTCCGGCGTGTCGATCCCGGCCTCGCAGGTCTATGAGGAAGCCGGAATCGTTATGGTTTCGCCTGCCTCCACCAACCCGACCTTCACCGACCGTGGCCTGTGGAACACCTTCCGCACCTGCGGCCGCGACGACCAGCAGGGCCTCGTTGCCGGCAGCTACCTCGCCGACAAGTTCAAGGGCAAGAAGGTTGCGGTCATCCACGACAAGACCCCCTACGGAAAGGGCCTTGCCGACGAGACCCAGAAGACCATGAACTCCAAGGGTCTGAAGGAAGTCGTGTATGAAGGCGTCAACCCGGGCGAGAAGGACTACTCCGCGCTCGTGTCGAAGCTGAAGCAGGCTGGCGTGGACGTGGTCTACTTCGGTGGCCTCCACACGGAAGCCGGTCTCATCATCCGCCAGATGCGCGACCAGGGCCTCCAGGCTCCGATGATGTCGGGCGACGGCATCGTGTCGGCCGAGTTCACCTCGATCGCCGGCCCGGGCGCCGAAGGCACCCTGATGACCTTCTCGCCGGACCCGCGCAAGAACCCGAACGCGAAGGACGCCGTGGCCAAGTTCAAGGCCAAGAACTTCGAGCCGGAAGCCTACACCCTGTACTCCTACGCCGCGGCCCAGATCCTGGCCGAGGCTGCGAAGCAGGCGAACAGCACCGATGGCAAGAAGGTCGCGGACGCCATGAAGGCCGGCAAGCCCTTCAAGACCGTCATCGGCGACATCACCTTCGACAAGAAGGGCGACATCACCCGTCCGGACTACGTCATGTACGTCTGGAAGAAGGGCGCTGACGGCAAGATCGACTACTCGGGCAACGAGCTCGGCATGTAATCGATCGGCCTGAAAGCCGAACGATCAGAAACCCGCCCTGGCAACAGGGCGGGTTTTCTCATGAATGCTTCTTATCTTCAGATGGTCTGGATCGTGCCCACACTTACCCTCTCCCTGCTTCCCGAGCCTTACGCCGTCTGCCGCCTCCCGGCCGGCACCCCCGTCAGCTCCCCTGAGCCGGGAGCCTTCTCGCTGTTGGTGCAGGCCGTGGAAGAAACCACCCTGGTGTGCCCTCTCAACCAAGCGCCATCCGGAGCGGAAATCGATGCGGGCTGGCGGTGCTTTCGGATCATGCAGAACTTCGATTTCAGCGTGCCGGGGATTCTCGCCTCCGTGCTCGAACCCCTTGCCAAGGCCGGCATCGGCATCTTCGCCACCTCGACCTTCAGCACCGATTACGTGCTGGTGAAGGAGCAGGACGCAGAGCGCGCGGCGGATGCCCTGCGGGCGGCAGCGCACCGGATCGACGCCTGACGTCAGGCCCGCTCGATCCGCGCCGCGAAGCACCCCCGCCGGGCAAAGTGTGCATCCACATGCGCCACCTCCGGGTTGGCGAGGAACCGCTCGATCAGGCTCACCACATCCTCTCCTTCGCCCACCTCTGCATCCACGATGCAGGCATTGGCATCGTAGGCGCGCAGGGACAGAAGCCGATCCCGCAGCATCGGCGGCAGCTCGCCCTGGTAGCTTCCGGTCTTTGCGGAGCGGCTGACGAAGATCGGTCCGGCGGAGCGGTAGGGAGAACCCGGATTCGTCTGGTGGGCGTGGTTGAGCAGCAGAAGCTCCTCGCCCTCTTCGACGCGCTTCAGAGCAACCCGGCAGGGATACATGTCGGAGGCATCGGCAACGACCCGCTTGGCTCCGAGAGCCTTGAGGGAAGCCTCATCGAGCCGGAACAGCTTTGCGAAGGATTCGGCATCGAGGCCGCGGATATGAAACGTCATAGGTGATCTCCTGTGTGAGATCGCCAGCATGACAAGGCCGCCAAAGGTCAGCGACCCGATTCCTGCGAAACCTTATCCAAGACGCCCGAGCGCCGGAAACGTCTCCAGAAGCCAGAACGACATGTTGGTGATCCAGCCGGTCAGGAATGCGATACCGGTCAGGACGAGGAGGACGCCCATGGTCTTCTCGATCAGCACGAAGCGGGAGCGCACGCGCTTGAGAAGAGCCACGAAGGGCTTCATGGCGAAGGCGGCGAGCAGGAACGGAATGCCGAGGCCGGCCGAATAGGCGGCGAGCAGCAGGGCTCCGTGAGAGACGCTGTCCTCCGAGCCTGCGACGGTGAGAATCGCCGCCAGCACCGGACCGATGCAGGGGGTCCAGCCAAAGGCGAAGGCTAGGCCCATGAGATAAGCACCCCAGATTCCAACCGGCTTATCCACGCTGAACCGCGCCTCGCGGTAGAACAGGCCAATGCGGAACAGCCCAAGAAAGTGCAGCCCCATGACGATGATCGCGATGCCCGCCACGGTGCTGAGGATATCGAGGTATTGCCGGATCACCTGACCAAGAGCCGAGGCCGTGGCGCCGAGCAGCACGAACACGGTCGAGAAGCCTGCCACGAACAGGAGCGCCGCTAGGACCGCCCTCCTCCGCACGGCGCGGTCGTCGCCCGCGCTCAGCTGATCGAAGGTGGTGCCGGCGAGAAACGACAGGTAAGGCGGCACCAGGGGCAGCACGCAGGGACTCAAAAAACTGATGAGGCCGCCAAGCGCCGCGGCCGGAAAGGAAACGCTGAGCATGACCAGCCTTCTATCCTTTTGGCCCCTGCTTAGAAAGCCGGTGAAACGCCGCTTCGCCAGCTTGTGATGGGATCCGGTTTGCGGTTTGCTGACGCCATGTCCCAAGCCCGCAATCTCATCACCGACGTCGTTGGCCTTCGCATCGGCAATGCCCACGACGCGGCCCTCGGCTCCGGCGTCACGGTGGCGCTCTTCGACGAGCCGGCGGTAGCCTCCTGCTTTGCCATGGGCGGGGCGCCCGCCACCCGCGAAACCGACCTGCTCGATCCCGACAAGATGGTGCCCAGCATCCACGGCATCGTCCTCTCCGGCGGCTCGGCCTTCGGCCTCGATGCGGCGAGCGGGGTTCAGGCCTATCTCCGGGAACAGGGAGTCGGGTTTGCGGTCCGGGAGGCTCTCGTCCCCATCGTGAGCCAAGCCTCCTGCTTCGATCTCATCAACGGCGGCAACAAGGATTGGGGCCGGTACCCGCCTTATCGCGAGCTCGGATTTCAGGCGGCGGAACAGGCCGGGCTCGAGTTCGCGCTCGGCACCGCGGGCGGCGGCTATGGCGCTACCACGGCCAACCTGAAGGGCGGGCTTGGCTCGACGAGCGCGACAACATCGTCAGGTCACACGGTCGGCGCGCTCGTGATCGTGAACGCCGTCGCCTCTGCGGTGATCGGCGATGGTCCGCATTTCTGGGCCGGCGCTCATGAGCACGGCGATGAGTTCGGCGGGCTGGGGCTTCCCTCACAGGTCAGCGCCGAGATGCGTTCGCTCGTCTGGAAAGGCGGACCCCAGCCGGCCACCACCATCGCGCTAGTCGCCACCGACGCAGTGCTGACGAAGGCCCAGGCCAAGCGCCTTGCCATCGCGTCCCATGCCGGCCTCGCACGGGCCTTGCGCTTCTCCCACGCCCTGTTCGACGGCGACACGATCTTCGCGGCCGCCACCGGCCGCAAACCGCTCGGGAACGAGGCAGCGGAGTTCACGGAAATCACGGCCTTAGCTGCCGACTGCCTGACCCGGGCGATTGCGCGCGGTATCTATGAAGCGACAGCCCTGCCCTATCCCGGCTCGCAGCCGGCTTGGCGCGACCTGTTTGGGAATGCCAGAGGTTAGAGCATAGGGCGAAAAACAGACCCGCGTCTTCGTATCATCGCTAGTGCAGCAGCACCGGAGCTGCTGCGTTCAGGCGGTACTCAGGATCATCGCTAAGCCGCCACAGGAGGCTCGCGATGCGAGCTTCCTGGCCACTCCGGGTTCTGCCGAGCATCCCGTCCAGAATGGCCTGGATATTTTCTGTCGAGCTCAGCAGGGCAGCGGCCAGCCGCGGGTATGCAGCTGCCACCAACCGCGCCCAGCCTTGGGCCTCGCCAGCATCGATGAAGAACCGGGTCCGTACCACGTCCATGAGCCTGTTCTCCGAACGAGCAGGCTGGATCAAGAGAAGCGTCGTCTCGCAACTGAACAGATCCTGGGCGGCTCCGCGCATCGGAAGCAGATAGGCGACCGCCGCCTCGTGCTGCTCCGTCGCCGGCAATGCGATGGGTCCGCGCAACTGGTCGAACAAACCGGCCGTGATCCGTTCAAGGCTCTCGCTCAAACCCTGCTGTGCGGTCTGGTCAGTGAAGGCAATCTTGTCACCAGCTCTTATATTGATCTGGGTCAGCCGCGACTCCATAGCCGAATTGCAAGCAAGAAGCCTGCCGTTTCGGGTCACAACGGCTGCCGGAATCTCCATGAATTGCAGAGCAGACACCGTCGAGCGCGCCTGACGCAACCCGAGGTTTGAGAGCAGGAAAGCTGAACGTGCCAAATGCGGTCGGAGCAGATTCAGTCTGGTCCTTAACTCCTGGTCCATGGGGCCATCACTGTAGGGACGCTCGAAACGAAAGGAAACAACCCCGCCATTTGGGACCTGCATAAGAGCCCCGGCAGACCACCCGCCACCCCGTGGACGGATGAAGTCTCGATACATCGGGATGGTCTCGATTTCGTCGGGCGAGAAGATATCCGTTTCGCTGATAAATTGAAGGCGCGGCCTCTGGCTGGCCCGTTCAGCCCAAGTGTTCTGCAGATGCCAGCCTTCCGCATACCAATCGCCCAAGACCGAGCGACAACGGCCAGAGGCGAGCCAGGATCTGGCTCCTTCACCTAACACGGTAGTCATGGAGCTTCCATCGGCCCCCGCAAAGCTGGAGATCTGCTCCAGAACCTGCATCCATCTCTCAGGAATGACCGCAGCTTCATAGATGTCGCTGATCAGCGACCGGTCGTCCCCTAGCATCCGCTCCCCCGTAACGTTGGACCGGATCATAAAGGGTCCGGTCTCTCATTCAAGCAGTTTCCCCCTTCAAATGGATAGGACAACTGTCTTGTGAGAAACACGCCGGGGAACGGCCAAAAGGGTAAGCGGCTAAAACCTGTCAGCCCGATAGGGCTTCGGATCGACCACCGTCTGCTCGCCCGTGATCATCTCGGCGAGGAGCCGGCCCGTGACGGGCCCGAGGGTGAGGCCGTGATGGGCGTGGCCGAAGCCGAACCAGAGGTTCTTGTGCTTCGGCGCCGGGCCGATGATCGGCATCATGTCCGGCGTGCAGGGGCGCATGCCCATCCACGGCTCTGGATCCACCCGTTCGCCGAGAGGGAAGAACTCCTTGGCGATCGGCTCGGCGCGACCGAGCTGCACCGGCGTCTTGGGCGCATCGCGGTGGGCGAATTCCGCCCCGGTCGTGAGCCGGATGCCTTTCGACATGGGCGCGAGGAAATAGCCCCGGTCGAAGTCGAGGGTCGGCCGGTTGAGCACCGCATTGCCCTGCGGCTTGTAATGCATGTGGTAGCCGCGCTTGACCGCGAGCGGCAGGCTGTAGCCGAGCTTTGTCGTGACCACGTCGGCCCAGGCACCGAGCGCCACCACGACGGCGCCAGCCTCCACGGGGCCCTTCTCGGTCTGGACGCGCCAGCCCGTCGGGGTTTCCTCCAGGGTCCTGGCATCGCCTGCGGCCAACTCGCCGCCAAGGCGCTCGAACAAGCCGACATAGCCCATGGTCAGCAGGTGGGGATCCGACACGGAGGCCGGGTCGGTCCAGTGAATGCCGCCCTTGGTCTCCACTTTGAGGTGCGGCTCACGCTCGGCCACGCCCCTGGTATCGAGGGCATCGAAGTTGACGCCGAAGTCGCGCTTGACCTGCTCCGCGTCCCGGAACTGCTCGTCGCGGCTCTTCTCGTCGCGGAAAACCTTCATCCAGCCGGTGGGGCGGATCAGGGGCGTGGAGCCTGATTCCTCGGCCAGTGCCATGTGCTCGGTGACGCTGCGCTCGATCAGGGGCGCGTACATCCGGGCAATCGCCTTGTGCTGGGCGGGGCGCGAATGCATCCAATACTGCCACAGGAAGGGCGCAAGCTTCGGGATGGCAGACCAGTGATAATGCGCGTCGATGGTGTTGTTCAGCGCATAGCGCAGGAGCGCGCCGAAATCGTGCGGGAAGCCGTAAGGGTAGACGCCTTCGCGCTGGATCAGGCCGGCATTGCCGAAGGAGGTTTCCTCGCCGGGCTTGCGCTTGTCGACCAGCAGGACCGATCGTCCGCGCTTCTGCAGGTGCACGGCAATGGATACGCCGACGATCCCGGCCCCGAGAACAACCACATCCTTACGCATGAAGGCCCTGCCCCATTTCAGCCGCCCCTCAGGCAAGAAAGGCGCGCTCGTATCGTTCAAACGAAGCCATCTTTACTCCCCTTGGATCGGGGCCGTCCACGGATTTCCTGCGGCAAACCGACCTCTCCCCAGGTGAGTGGTATTCGATTGGTTCATCCTTTGAGCACCAACGTCCCGTTGCCGCGGCGGCAGGCTCGTGGTAACGGCGCGGCCATGACACGCCCCCTGCTCATCGCACCCTCGATCCTGGCCTCCGACTTCTCCAAGCTCGGCGAGGAAATCCGCGCCGTCGACGCCGCCGGCGCCGACTGGATCCACATCGACGTGATGGACGGCCACTTCGTGCCCAACATCACCATCGGGCCCGACGTGGTGAAGGCGCTTCGCCCTCACACCCAGAAGATCTTCGACGTGCATCTGATGATCGCGCCGGTCGATCCGTATCTGGAGGCTTTTGCCAAGGCGGGTGCGGACATCATCAGCATCCACGCGGAGGCCGGCCCTCACTTGCACCGCTCGCTCCAGACCATCCGGGCGCTGGGCAAGAAGGCCGGCGTAGTGCTCAATCCCGGCACCCACGAATCCGCCATCGAGCCGGTGCTCGACATGATCGACCTCGTCCTGCTCATGACCGTCAATCCCGGCTTCGGCGGCCAGGCCTTCATCGGTTCGGTCTGCGACAAGACCCGCCGGATCAAGGCCATGATCGGCGACCGGGACATCGACATCG
Organism: Microvirga soli; assembly: GCF_016734765.1. GTDB lineage: Bacteria > Pseudomonadota > Alphaproteobacteria > Rhizobiales > Beijerinckiaceae > Microvirga > Microvirga soli. The sequence continues at coordinate 54,330 of NZ_JAERQE010000031.1, forward strand.
AGATCGATGGCGGCGTGACGGCCGAAACAGCCCCGCTGGTTGCCGCCGCCGGCGCCAACGCGCTGGTCGCCGGCTCCGCCACCTTCAAGGGCGGCCCATCGGCTTACGCCGCCAACATGGCGGCCATTCGCGAGGCGGCGGCAAAGGCGCGTTGAGATCGCGGGGTGATCGTGCTACCGCGCGGGCATATCCCCCGCGTGGAAGTGAACAGCCATGATCCCCCGTTACAGCCGTCCCGAGATGGTGGCCATCTGGTCGCCGGAAACCAAGTTCCGCATCTGGTTCGAGATCGAGGCCCATGCCACGACGGCGCTGGCCAATCTCGGCGTCGTGCCGAAGGCGGCGGCGGAGACGGTCTGGGAGAAGGGCTCCAAGGCCACCTTCGACGTGGAGCGGATCGACGCCATCGAGCGCGAGGTCAAGCATGACGTCATCGCGTTCCTGACCCATCTCTCCGAGATCGTCGGCCCCGAGGCCCGCTTCGTCCACCAGGGCATGACCTCGTCCGACGTGCTCGACACCACCTTCAACGTGCAGCTTGCCCGCGCGACCGACATTCTGCTGCGCGACATGGACGAGTTGCTCGCCGCCATCAAGCGCCGTGCCCTCGAGCACAAGATGACGCCGACTATCGGCCGCTCGCATGGCATTCATGCCGAGCCCACCACCTTCGGCCTCAAGCTCGCCCAGGCCTATGCCGAGTTCGAGCGCTGCAAGGTCCGGCTCATCGAGGCGCAGCGGGAGATTGCCACCTGCGCGATTTCTGGCGCCGTCGGCACCTTCGCGAACATCGATCCGAGGGTCGAGGAATACGTGGCCGAGCAGATGGGCTTGTCCGTCGAGCCGGTCTCGACCCAGGTCATCCCCCGCGACCGGCACGCCATGTATTTTGCCACGCTCGGCGTCATCGCCTCGTCCATCGAGCGGCTGGCCACGGAAGTGCGCCACCTGCAGCGCAGCGAGGTTCTGGAGGCCGAGGAGTTCTTCTCGGCCGGCCAGAAGGGCTCGTCCGCCATGCCGCACAAGCGCAACCCGGTGCTCACCGAGAACCTGACGGGGCTTGCCCGCATGGTGCGCGCCTATGCAATGCCGGCGATGGAGAACGTGGCGCTCTGGCATGAGCGGGACATCTCCCACTCCTCCGTCGAGCGCATGATCGGGCCGGACGCCACCGTGACCCTGGACTTCGCCCTGGCGCGGCTGACCAACGTGATCGACAAGCTCGTGGTCTATCCGGAGAACATGCAGAAGAACCTGGACCGTCTCGGCGGCCTCGTCCATTCACAGCGGGTCCTGCTGGCCCTGACCCAGAAGGGCGCCTCCCGCGAGGACGCCTACCGGCTCGTCCAGCGCAACGCCATGCCGGTCTGGCGCGGCGAAGGCGACTTCCTCAACCTCCTGAAGAACGATGCCGACGTGACGAAGTACCTGTCCCCGGAAGAGATCGAGACCTGCTTCGACCTCGGCTACCACTTCAAGCATGTGGATACGATCTTCACGCGGGTCTTCGGTGCCGGCGCTGCATAGCTCCTAGCTGGACATTTTTCCTTAACGAGCGACAATCCCCGTGCAGGAGATCAACGGCACGGGGATTACCATGCTGTCGGAGAAGATCCTTGCCGCCGCTTTCACGCGCGCCGTGAAGCACGGCAGCCTGACGATGACAACCGCCGAAGGCAGAGAATTCACCTTCGGCGACGGCAGCAGCCCGAAGGTCGCAGTCCGATTCACGGATACGGCCGCCCAAATGGCTTTGTGCCTGCACCCCGAATTGAAGCTCGGCGAGCTGTTCACGGATGGGCGCCTCGTCATCGAGCAGGGCACGATCCTCGATCTGTTCCAGCTCCTCCTTCAGGCTACGCACGGCCAGTTGGACGAGTTGCCCCTGAAGCGCCTGCGCAGGATACGGCACTGGATGATGCGCCGGGCCGAGAACGACGCGGCGAAGGCGAAACTCAACGTCGCCCACCATTACGATCTCGACGGCCGCCTCTACGCCCTCTTCCTCGACAGCGACCGCCAATATTCCTGCGCTTATTTCGACCGTCCCGATGCCAGCTTGGAGGAAGCTCAGCTGGCCAAGAAGCGGCATATCGCGGCCAAGCTGCTGGTGGACCAGGGTCACAACGTGCTCGATATCGGCTCCGGCTGGGGCGGCATGGCGCTTTACTTGGCGCAGGTGGCAGGCGCCGGCGCAGTCAAAGGCATCACGCTCTCCAAGGAGCAACTCGAAGCCTCGCGCCGGCGGGCGGCGGGAGCGGGCCTGCTCGACCGCGTCCGTTTCGAGCTTGAGGATTACCGCTCCACGACCGGCAGCTTCGACCGCATCGTCTCGGTAGGCATGTTCGAGCATGTGGGGCCGCCATCCTATGACGAGTACTTTCTGGCCTGCCGCAACCTGTTGAAGAAGGATGGCGTGATGCTCCTCCACACCATCGGACGGTCCGGCGCGCCCTACCCCACCAACCCCTGGATCGCGAAGTACATCTTCCCGGGCGGCCACCTGCCTGTGCTGTCTGAGATGATGCCCGCCATTGAACGAGCCGGCCTGATCGTGACCGACATCGAGATCCTGCGCCTGCATTACGCCTATACCCTGCAGGCCTGGCGCGAGCGCTTCCTGGCCCATCGCGATGAGGTCTTGAGGCTCTACGACGAGCGCTTCTGCCGGATGTGGGAATGCTATCTCGCCATGTCCGAGTCTGCCTTCCGCTGGCAGGACGCGGTGGTATTCCAGGTCCAGTTCGCCCGCCGCAACGATGTGGTGCCGCTCACCCGCGACTACATCGCCGAGCGGGAGGCCGCCCTGAAGGAGGCCGAGAACATGGAGTTGAAGCGGAGTGCTTGAACGGCGCTGGGGTGGCCTTTATCTCGGGAGCATGAAAACCTCCGATTGCGACATCCTTATCGTTCCTGGCTACACGAATTCCGGCGAAGACCATTGGCAGAGCCGATGGGAGCGCCAGCTCTCGACCGCGTGGCGGGTCGAGCAGGAGAACTGGGACGCTCCCGACAAGGACGCCTGGGTCGAGCGCATCGCCCAGGACGTCAAGCGCGCCGAGAAGCCAGTCGTGCTGGTCGGCCACAGTCTCGGTGTGCTGGCCATCGCCCATGCGGCCCCGCTCCTGCAGAGAGGCAAGGTCCAGGGCGCCTTCCTGGTCAGCGTGCCGGACGTGGAGCGGCCCGACTTCATCCCGGCCATCGACCGCGCCTTCGCGCCGATTCCGCGCGATCCCTTCCCGTTTCCGTCGGTTCTGGTCGCCAGCCGTACCGACCCGCATTGCGACTATGCCAAGGCGGAAGACATCGCCTATTCCTGGGGCGCGGCAGTGGTCGATGCAGGCGATGCCGGCCACCTCAACACGGAGAGCGGCCACGGCCCCTGGCCCGAGGGGCTGATGCGCTTTGCGGGGTTTTTGAAGCGCCTCTAAGGCTCTTCTCACATGACGAAAAGTTCATGCGGCAGTCACCTCGGGGTGAACAGGGCAGGAGCAATCTTGTCCTTATCGTCACCACGGAGGATTTCCGCATGAAGAAGATCGCCACCTTCGCGCTTGCAGCCCTGCTGGCCGGCTCCGGCACCTATGCCATGGCGCAGCCAGCGCCTGCCCCGGATGCACCGGCAGCCTCCCAGGATCAGTCCCGGCAGGAGCGCCGTCCTCGCCTGAGCCAGGATGACTTCAACCGCCTCGTCGATGCCCGCATCGCCTCCATCAAGGCCGGCCTGAAGCTGAACGCCGATCAGGAGCGCCTCTGGGCACCGGTGGAGAGCGCCGTCCGCACATCTGCCACCGAGCGGTTCTCCCGCATGCAGGAGCGTCCCGACCGCGACGAGCGCCGCTCCATGGACTTCATGCAGCGCCTCGAGCAGCGCAGCGCCATATTGACGGAACGGGCCCAGCGCTCGACGGCCGTGACCGCGGCTCTTCGCCCCCTCTGGGATACGCTGACCGAGGACCAGAAGCGGGTTGCGCCCCGCCTCCTGCGCGAGGCCGTCGACAATGACGGCCCACGCTGGCACGAGCGCGGCGGACGCCGCGGACGCGGCGACCATCACCGCGTGGGCATGATGGAGCATGGCCGCGGCGGGATGCACCACGGCGGCCCGCGCGCACCGGTTCAGCAGTAAGCCTGCACAAGCAAAAAGGCCGCCCACTGGGCGGCCTTTTCATAGTGTTGGTAGTCCTCGCAGCTATTAGCGCGAATAGAACTCGATCACGAGGTTCGGTTCCATCTGGACCGGGTACGGCACTTCCGACAGGGTCGGGATGCGCGTCACGCGGGCCGTCATCTTGGAGTGATCGACCTCGATGTAGTCGGGCACGTCGCGCTCGGCGAGCTGGCTCGCCACCACGACGACTTCGAGCTGCTTCGACTTGTCCTTGACCTCGATCACGTCACCCGCCTTCACGAGGAAGCTCGGGATGTTCACGCGGCGGCCGTTGACCTTCACGTGACCATGGTTGACGAACTGACGGGCGGCGAAGGGAGTCGCGACGAACTTGGCGCGGTACACGACCGCGTCGAGACGGCGCTCGAGCAGGCCGACCAGGTTCTCACCGGAGTCGCCCTTCTGGCGGATCGCCTCCGCGTAGTAGCGGCGGAACTGCTTCTCGGTGATGTTGGCGTAGTAGCCCTTGAGCTTCTGCTTGGCGCGCAGCTGCGTGCCGAAGTCAGACATCTTGCCCTTGCGGCGCTGGCCGTGCTGGCCGGGGCCGTATTCGCGGCGGTTCACAGGGCTCTTCGGGCGGCCCCAGATATTCTGACCCATACGGCGGTCAAGCTTGTGCTTGGCCTGAATGCGCTTCGACATCGCTGTTCCTCTTTGTTGTCGAATTTGCGAGGAACGCGCCCTCCTCTTCCTTTTCAGGACGACAGGCCGACCGGAGCCGGGCCACGGGAGCGTAAAAAGTTACGCGGCCCCGTTAAGGACCGCGCGAACGGGTGGGGTTTAGGCGGAAAAGGTGGGAAAGTCAATCACCCACGGTCATCCCGGGGCTGCGGAGCAGAACCGGGGATCGCTTGACGAGAGTAGCGCCCTATTCTGCACCCGATCCCGGATCTACGCTGCGCTTCGTCCGGGATGACAGCCAGGGTCACCCCACCAGCAGCGGCATGTCCTCGATGGCCACCACCGGCAGCCCCTTGTCCTGCAAGGCTCCCCGCAGCGCGGGGCTGATCCCGGCGCCGCTGGTGAACACGGCCACGGTCTCGTTCTCATCCGCTTCATGGCCGGGCACCGGCTGCCCGATCAGCTGCGTCACCCGGCGGGCGATGGCGGGAGCCGGATCGATCCAGGTGACCGGCCAGGGCGCGAGGGCCTGGAAGCGCGGCAGGAGCAGCGGATAATGGGTGCAGGCGAGCGCCACCACGTCGGTGCGCCCGCCCTCGTCTGCGACGAAGCAGGGCTGCAGCTCGACCAGCAACTCCTCATCGGAGACAGGTTCCCCGGCCATCTCCGCCTCGGCGATCCCTGCGAGACGGCGGGATCCCACGAGATTGACCCGGCAGCCTGCCGCGTAGGTTTCGATGAGATCGCGGGTATAGTCCCGCACCACGGTGCCAGGGGTGGCGAGCACCGTGACGTAGCCCGTCTGCGTGATCTGAGCGGCCGGCTTGATGGCCGGGACGGTGCCCACGAAGGGAATGGAGAAGCGCTCGCGCAGATGCGGCAGCACGATTGTAGACGCCGTGTTGCAGGCCACCACCACGAGATCCGGATCGTGGAGGGCAATCAGCCGCTCCATGACGCTGACGACCCGCTCCGCCAGCACCGCCTCGCTCAAACGCCCGTAGGGAAAGCCGGCATCGTCCGCCGCATAGACGTAGCGGGCGTCCGGGCGGGCCTTCAGGACCTCGGAGAAGACGGTGAGGCCGCCGAGGCCAGAATCGAACACAAGAATGGTGGGAACGGGAGACGGCATGACGGCAGGATTATAGGTCGCCCCTGCCAGAAGATCGACACGCATGACACACCTTACGAACGCAACTGGTTGATGAAGTCCGACAATCCCTGCTTGGTTTCAGGAGGCGTCATGTTCAGCTTGCGGCGAGGCCCCGGCTCTTCCTTCTTCTCCTGACCCTCGGCCTTGGGCACCTGCGCCGAGAGACGCCGCACGGGCCAGCCGTCGCTCCAGGTGCCCATGTCGACGAATTTCGGATCGCGCGTGAGAGCGGCGGCATCCTTGCCGGCAAACGCCGCCTCGACGGCGATGTCGAAGGTCTTCCAGTAGGCGAGGTAATCGATGGTGTCGGTGCCGTTGTTGCCAAGCTGCTGGGTCAGGATGGTCTGCGGACCGGAGAGGGCCATGTCGGCGCTCCAGCGCCAGGTGTTCTTTTGCTTCGGATCGCGCGGAGGATCGGGCGGGAGCTTGATGGCGGCCACATCGTAATCCGCCTTGGGCGAGCCTGGCGAGGCAAGCGTTGCGGTAATGGCCGGGAAGCCGTGGTCGTCGGAGGCGGCGCGCATGAAGAGCTTGCGATTAGCCGGCACGGCGCTCGCCTGCTGAAGGATGAGCCGCGAGGCGCGGTCGGCCGGTAGGTAATCCCGGTCGCCGCTCATGGTGATGATCATGGTCTGCGGGTCGATGGTCGAGAGATCCCGCAGGAGAATGCCGCGCTCCTTCTCGTTGGACGCGATCCCGCCTGCCATCAGGCCGAAGATCAGCCTCGGCGCAGGCACCTTGCCCGAGCCCGCACCGGCCGCGAGGTTGAACGCGATCGGCACGCCCGCCGAATGGCCGATGAGAGCAACCCTCTCCCGGTCCGGCTTGGCATTCGGATCGTTGGCGAGTTCCGCCAGGGCGGCTTCGATCAGGGTCTCGGCCAGGTCGGTGGCATCAGCGGGACGCGAGCGGTTCACGTCCTGAAAGCGCGGGAACAGCACGAGATGCCCTTTGCGGGCCAGATGCTCGATCCAGCCGCCGTAGAGCCCCGGGTTCACCGCCCCCCATGAATGAAGGAAGATCACGACAGGACGCGGCCTTTCAGGGGTATCGCTTCCATGGAATACGAAGGTTCCGGCGCTTGCGGTGCCGATTCCACGCTTGACGACGTCGGTCACCTTGTAGTCGCGCCCGCCCGGCCCCTGCTCGGGCTGCTTCGGCGGGGTTGCCGCCTGCGCCCAGGGGGCTGCCAGGGAGACGCCAAGGACCAGAACAGGCAGCAGGAAGCGGCGCATCGTCGTCTCGAACTCTTGTACACTCGGGCAGATAGAGCCCGGGCGTAATAAAGCCACGATTTGATTAAGGTTTTCTCAACCTGCGCCCTTCCGCAAGGGCACGAATCGCCCCACGCAGGGTGCGCACCTCCTGCTCGGTCATGGCGAGGCGGTGGAAGATGTCGCGCATGTTGCGCGTCATGATCGGCTTCTTGTCTTCCGGGTAGAAGTTCACCGCGTCGAGTTCGGCTTCGATGTAGTCGAAGAAGGACGTCACCGATTCCCGGGTGGCCGGCGGAGAGATTCTGCCGCCCTCGAAAGGCAGCGCGCCGCCGCTGGCGAGCTTGTACCACTCGTAAGAGACGAGAAGGACCGCCTGCGCCAGGTTGAGCGAGGAGAATTTCGGATCGACCGGGAAGGTGATGATGGCGTCCGCCAGCGACACCTCGTCGTTCTCGAGCCCCGTGCGCTCGCGCCCGAACAGGATGCCTACGCCCTGCCCTGTCCCCACCCGCTGCTGCGCCTCCTTCATGGCGGCGTCCGGCGCGAAGACCCGCTTCATCTGCCCGCGTTCGCGGGCTGTGGTGGCGAAGACGAAGTTGAGATCGGCGATGGCGTCACGCGCCGTGTCGTAGAGTCTGGCGCCTTCCAGAACATGGGTCGCGCCGGACGCCGCCGAATGAGCGCCCTTCTTGGGCCAGCCATTGCGCGGCGAGACGAGGCGCAGTTCCGACAATCCGAAATTGGCCATGGCCCGGGCCACCATGCCGATGTTTTCGGCAAGCTGCGGCTCCACGAGGATGATGATCGGTCGGGTCATGGGATGTTCGAGACAAGCAAATGGAGGTCGGATGCTCTCCCATACAGCCAAAGGCGCCTCCCCGCCTAGGCGGGGAGGCGCAGCCAACCTCCGATAAAGAAAAGCCTCCCCGACTTGCGTCAGGGAGGCGCTTCCCACACGGGCTGAAAAGCTTACCAGCAGCCCCAGCCGCAGTAGTAATGGGGGCGGGCCACCGCGGCGCCGAGCACGGCACCGCCGACGACGCCCACCGCCGCGCCAGCCGCAGCCTGGTTGGCGGCGGCGTTCGACTGGGCAACGTTGTTCCGGTAGCCCGCGTTCACGCAGCGGGTGTAGGTGGCCGTGCCGGGTTTGAGGCCGGTCTCCCGGCAGACGGATTCGGCATTGCTCATGGATTGTTCGGTCGTCTGGCAGCCGGCCAGAACCAAGGCCGTCGCTCCGAGAATAAATGCAAGACGCATGTCAGCTCCCTTGATGTTGAACCATGTCTCCGACAGCGCCGTGGTTTTGGCTTTGCGCCTCATGCCCCTGAGGAAGCGGCCGGAACGGGATGATCTGAACTACGGTTAAGCTTAGCTTTCCGTGCGGCAGCACACGCGATGTGGTGAATTGTCTTCGTTCGGGAACTTGAACCCACAGATGTGTCTTATTTCCTGCATCAATCACGTTAAATCATCACGATTAAATCGGCTTGGAGTTTGCGAAGTGCCGCGTTTGCGTCCCCTTGCGGGAATCCTGATGTGCCTGGTCCTCTGGCCCACGAGCCAGACGGCAGCGGCACCTCTGGCGGCCGGATCGTCAGGCATAGCCCCCACTCCCCTGTTTCATGGCAACTGGTGCGGTGCGGGCGACCTGAACCGGGCCACCCCGGTCGATGCGCTGGACGCCGCCTGCCGGGCTCACGATCTCTGCTACGAGCGGGTCGGCCGGGGTGACTGCCAATGCGACAAGGCTCTGCTCAAGGCGACCGCGACCCTGGTCAAAAGCCCAAAAATCCCGGAGGCGATCCGCAGCAAGGCCGCCACCGTGAATTCGCTCTTCAGCGCGGCGATCTGCACCGAGACCCGGAAAATGCCGCGCCAGGCGGGACAGGGCTGAATCCTTTGCAGCCCCCACCTTCCCCCCTGGCCTCAACCGCGCTATAGCCCCGGCAACCCTCCTGCCGCCTTGGCAGGACCGTTCCAGCCCTACAAGCGCAAGGTGAGATCATGGCGAAGATCAAGGTTGCCAATCCGGTCGTCGAGCTCGACGGCGACGAGATGACCCGCATCATTTGGCAGTTCATC
>NZ_JAERQE010000032.1 GCF_016734765.1 Microvirga soli
GCCGGACATATGACCGCAAGCGATCCGATCAAACTATATCCAAATCTTCTTGCGAGGCGGGGGCCGTCCACATATGGCACATCCACGGCCTCCCAGCCGTCGCCGTTGCGGCGGGTGCGGCGGATCCAGCCGAGGCGAATGCCGCCCTGTTCTCGCCGCGCCGTCACATGCACGGGGCTCAAAGGCTTCAGCGCCTCGCGACCCACAGTCGCGGCGATTTCGGCAACGGCCGCATCCGCATGATCGCGCCCCGATGGTCCGATCCTATAGCGCCAGCTCTGGCCGAGATCCTGCAAGCCAGCTGTGAGCGGCACGACCGCCTCGTCGAGTTTCACGATCAGGGCGCCTGCCGCCACGATGCGATTGGCTTCCGGCTCGCTGCCCGCAAGGCCGCGCAGGAAGCGCGACAGGCGGTAGGTGCGCTCCCCGATCAGCTCAGCACGCCCGGCCGACAGGATTTCCCAGCGGCCGTCCGCACCGCGCAGGGCGAACAGGTTGCGCCCGGCCAGCGCCGCCTCATCGTCGATGGAGCTCAATGCCCCGGTGGAGATTTCCACGTCCAGCGTCGCACCCATGTCCCAGCGCCAAAGCGGCCCTGGGGCGAACGCGGTCTTCGTGCGCCCGATCAGGGCGGGGAGATCGAGAATGCGATGGGGCGTGAAACTTGCGCTGTTCCCTGAGCGCCACACTGTCATGGCGCCGGGCCAGGGATCGGCCGCCACTGCGATGTATTGCAGCGGCGTGGGTTCACCAAAGGCAGCAGGCAGGTCGAGCACCACGGCCTGCGGCTTGCCTGGCACCGGCGGCGGGCGCTTCACCGGCCGCGGGATCGTGGAGCCCGGCCGCTCGAACACCGCAGGCTCCACCGCGCGTGTCGTAATCTTGCGGGTCGGGCCGTCTGCAATCCGCGTGATGCGATGGAGCTTTTCTCCCGCGTCGGTCGGCACCGCGATCACGTCGCCTGGCTCCAGCTCGATGCGGCGCGGCGACAGCTCGAACTCGGCGCCCTCGCGCCCCGCCCACAGATCCTGCAGCCAGGTATCGGCAAGGCGCTGCGCCTCGGCCCGTCGGGTGACGACGGCGCTGTCCGCCCTCGCCTCCCGACGACTCGAACCGGACAGGCGCCGGGACGCCACGCTGGCGCGCCGGTAATCCGTGTCGCCCTCGGTAAACCCCACCTCCACCTGCTGCGGCAGCTCGGTCTCCTGCGCGCGGGAGAGCTTCAAGGCCGGCTCGTTCTCGTTGAGCACGAGATCGTCCTTCGTGAGATGAAGAACGGCGCGCCCCCCACGCCCCTGCCAGGCGATCGTGCCGCCCCGCGCCACTGCATCGACCCCGAACAGGCGCAGCAGCGGCTCGAGCGCGCCGCGCAGGGACATCGGCCTGTCGATCACGTAGCCGTCCACAAAACCCTCGACGGGAATGGCGCCCGGATCGGGAAGGCCGAAATCGCGTAAGACTCGCGCAATCAGCCGGTCGAGGGTCGCGCCCTCGATGCGGCCGGTGATCCAGTGGCCCGTGTCCCAGTTGGCGCCGTCGGACCACACGAGATCGAAATCGGGAAAGGCCGGATAAGGCCGCGCATCCCAGGCCCAGACGAACACGTTGTCCGGATCCACCATGCGCCCATTGTAGGATGACGATGCGGGATTGTACTCGGGCGCAAAGCCCCTCTGGGCCGGATCGAAGCGCGAGAGAATGGCCTCAAGCGTGCGCGCCTGCACGAGATCGTCGCGCACGCCGCGTGAGAACGGCGGGTAGGCGGATTCCGATGATTTCGGATCAGGAAAGACATTGGGTCCGTTCGGCCCCTTGTCGACGGCAGGCACGCCGATCTCGGTGAGCCAGATCGGCTTCGATTGCGGTTGCCATGCGGTGGCCCCGACCTCGACGCCGCCGACGCGCTCCATGTGTCGGTTCGTCCACCATGACACGAGATCCTTCTGGCGAAAGACTCAGGGCTTGCCGGTGGCGCCATCGGTGATCGGGCGGCGGGTTTGCGCGGCGCGCTCCGCTGCATTGGCGTAGTACCAGTCGAAGGCTTCTCCGCTGCCGAGCCGCGCGCGCAGGTAATCCACGTCGTAGATGCTGCGCCCTGCCGTGAGATCCGCATGAGCCGGACCGTCGCGCCAGTCCGAGATCGGCGGGTAATAATCGATCCCGACCGCATCGATGGCGCTGCTCGTAAACAATGAATCGAGGGGAAAGCGCACCTCGCTCCCATTGTTCAGCACATGGGCACCGTATTCGGTCCAGTCGGCCGCATAGACGATTTTCGTCGAGGCGCGCAGGATCGCACGAACCTGCTGCGCGAGATCCCGCAGCCGCGACACCGCCGGATAGACGCCCGATGCGGAGCGCACGCGGGTGAGGCCGACAAGCTCGCTGCCCAGGATAAACCCGTGGACGCCGCCGGCCTGCTCCGCAAGCTCAGCATAGTGCAGGACCATGCGGTTGAAGCCTGCAGCCCGCGTGAACCAGAGGTTCACCTGGGTGGCGGCAGCACTCGTTCCATCGGGAGAGCCGGATTCTCCAGGCGCAGGATGACAGGTGATGCGCCCGCGCCAGGGATAGGCGGGCTGGCCGGTGCCGCCATAGGGGTCGGGCAGATCGTTGCCCGCCGGCACGTCCATCATCACGAAGGGATAGAGAACCACCTCCAGGCCGCGATCCTTCAAATTGCGGATCAGCCGGATCACGGATTCGTCGGACGGCGTGCCACCATAGGCCGGCGCGCCTTTCACGAGCGAGACCGCCTTCGCGTCCTCGCGTGTCAGCCCGGCCACAGACCAGGTGGCGCCATCCGTGGTCTTGATCTTCACGTCCACGCGCGGCTCAATGAGGCAGGAGCCGGCCCGCAGATCGTCGCCGAACCAGCTCACCACGAGGGACACGCGCTTGAGGTTGGGGCATAGGGCCTCCAGGGCATCCAGCGATGCCGCGACATCGCTTGAACGCTGCAGCTGGTGGCGGTTTTCCGGCCGGGTTTTGCCGAGGTCGAGCACCTGCATGACGGATCGCGTGTCATAGCCGAACTCGCTTGCGCCAGGGATGAGGCACACGGCGCGGACCATGCGGTTGAGCCCGTCGACGGGGCGCACCACCTCGAAGGAGAATTGCGGCACGCGGTTGCCAAAATCGGCGAGCGGCAGGCGCTCGAACACCACATAGGCCAACCCGCGATAGGCGGGCGCATGATCCGCGCCCTCCTTGGCGACGATCAGCGGATCGGCGCTTTGCGTGTCGCTGCCCTTGTGCACCCGCATGGTGAGCGTGCTGAGATCGAGCTCGCGCCCATCGGCCCAGACCCGGCGGATGAAGGCGATGCGGCCTTCGCATAGGCCCACGGCCAGATTGGCGAAGTAGGAATAAGTGGTTGTAACTGTCTTCGGACCACTCATGCCCTTGCCGCCTTGGGCACCCCGGTCGGTGTCGGTGTTCACCACCTCCTCCAGCCGCGTCGCCCAGATGAGCTGGCCGCCGATGCGCGCGCGGCCATAGACCCGCGGGATCGGCGCGCCCTCCGTCGAGGTGAGCCCGTCGATGTCCTTCAGGCGTGGGCCCTCGACATATTTGGTATTGTCTCCGGCAAAGAGCGCGTTGTCGATGGCGGCGCCCGCCAGCGCGCCGAGGGCCCGGCCCGCCATGGCGCCGATCGGCCCGCCGACCATGCCACCCACCACGGAGCCGACGGTTTGAAGAACGATGGTGGCCATCAGGGTGCATCCGGAAAACGAAAGGCATGGGAGAGGTGACGGCGCCACCAGGGACGGAACGCCACCTCGGCTACCGCCGCGCCGTCATGGGCGTGGATCATGGTGTCGACTGATGTCGCGATGGCGCAGTGCTTTGCCGGCATGGTCTCGCGCCAGCGAAAGAGCAGCACGTCGCCGGCAGTGAATTGCGCGGGGTCAATCTCGACAAGATGTTTGCGCGCGGCGGCCACCAGCGTATCCGCCCCGGCCTCGGCCCAATCCGGCGAGTATGGCGGCGGCAGCTCGGGCTCAGCCCCCATGACGCCGCGCCACACGCCGCGCAGCAGCCCGAGGCAATCGCAGCCGACGCCTTTCAGTGACGCCTGATGGCGGTAGGGCGTGCCGATCCAGGCACGGGCTTCCGCGATGATGAGATTTGATGAGGGCATGATTGGCAGCCGTGCGGCAGCACCCTCCCCTTGAGGGGGAGGGTGGCTCGAAGAGCCGGGGTGGGGTGAATGGCGCGGGTGGTTTGATGGGCTGTTTGCTGGATCCGAGTCTGCTCAGGCAAGGTCGCGTTGCCACCCCACCCCGCCGCCCTGACGGGCGTCGACCCTCCCCCTCAAGGGGAGGGTAAGAAGGGCCTCACCTGAAAAAGCTCCCTCCATCGAGCCCCGGCTCACCCTGCTGCGGCATGCGGATGATGAAGTCGTTGCCGGGCATGTGGGGGAAGCCCCGAAAGTTTGCGACGTTGTCGAACTTCCTGCGGCACGTGGCGTGTGTCTTGTCGCAGCCGGCCGTCACGCGGAACGTGTCGCCGGCCTTGATCGCTTGAGGCGCGCGCTGCCACAGGTCGAACTCGTCCGTTCCGCTGATCGCGCGATGCACCTTGATTTGGACGGAGACGCCGGCATTGTCGCTGGTGAACCAGGTGAGCCTGCCCGCATTGCACCAGCCGTCCGCAAAGCCGATGCCGGACGCCGCGATGCTCAATGCCCCGTCCGTGCGGGTGACCGTGCCCGTGTCGGAATAGGCCGACGCGGAGAGATTGACGCCGCATTGCGTGTCGCCGAGGTCGGCCGAGCAGGTGGCGCGAAAGAGCCGACCGCGTTCCTCGTCGAAGCGGTGCATGAGCCCCCTCACCTCCGCGACGAAACCGCCGTCGGCGCGCCGGATCTCGCCGATGGAGCCGATGTCGAGCAGCACGCGCTCGTCCACGTTGCTCCAGTTCACGAGCCAGGTTTCCACGCTCGCGTCGTCGTAGAGGCCGGACGAGATATCATCCTCCGTCAGCCCGGCGGAAACGAGCGCACCGGCCACCTCGCCGCCGCCGACTGCGAAGCCGAGTTCGGCCGTGGCCTCCGCAGCCTCCAGGCCAGAGCGGGCCGCATAGTTGACGCCGCCGAAGCTGATGTCGCGGTCGTGATCGGTGAAGCCGAAAGCGGTGCCGTCGCGCCGGATGAGCCGCCAGCAATGGCAAAGCGTCGTTGCTCCCGCGGTCAGATGAGCGGCGAGGTTTTCAGGAATGGTGCGCATCGGTGGCCTCGAATGGAGTTATGTGTCGGCTGTCCCACCCGCCGCGTCATGGCCGGGCTTGTCCCGGCCATCCACGTCTTGAGAACCGCAGCGTTGCAGAGACGTGGATCCCCGGAACAAGTCCGGGGATGACGCTGTGGAGAACATGGTGGGTGTCATTCCCGGCCGGAGCGTAGCGGAGGGGAAGGGAATCCATCGCGCTGAGCGTGATCGTGGATCCCCTTCCCTCGCCTGCGGCTCGCCGGGGATGACAAAGGTGAACGTCAAGGAATGATCTCGATCAACGGGATCTGCGGGATGCCGCCAGCGTCGAAGGTGGAGAGGTCGATGTCGAGCTCGTCCGTGTCGAAGCGCACCGGCACGTCGAAGGCAAAGCCCGCTGTGATGATCGCACCGGCTGGCGGCGCGGCCGCGAAGGTCACGAGGCCCGTTGCGGGATCGCAGTTGAACCCCGACCCTACTGCCTGCTCGACCCCGTTCACCGCCACCCGCACCGTGCCGCCGACCGGCTTGGCGATGCTCCGGCTATAGGGCGCGAAGCTGGAGCCGTAGGCTTTCACGAGCTGGAAAGTCCGCTCCGCACCGCTGCCGGTGCCGATCCGCTGGTCCAGCGGCGTCGGCTCGCGGGAGGGCGGGCCGGAGCGCCAGTCGGTGCGGTCGCGGAAGCGGAAGCCGAAGAGCCTGCCGCGCCGCTCCTCGAAGAAGGCGATTACCATGTGCAGGGCATCGACGGTCCTGACCCCGAGGCCCGCATCGTAGCGGCGGCGCGACCCGGCCCAGCGGCTGTTGCGGTGTTCGCGGCCGGACGCGAGCGTGACGATATCGGTCCGCCGCACGGGCCCGCCCCGGCTGCCGAGGCTGACGTCGAGCGGAAAGCGGACCTCGTGGAAGTCTGAGGCCATGGGCACATCCTGAAGGTTGAAACGAAAGAACCGGGGTGGCGTTGACGAGGCGCAAGCCATTCAACACGGAGGCGGTCGGCGATGAGCAATGCTCCCAACGACCTGGCGCAGGATTTCCCGGACAAGGTCGACCGGATCCATCAGCTGAAGACGAGCAACGGCCGCTTCGCCCGGCTCTACGACGAATACGACGAGCTGAACCGCACCATCCACCGGATCGAGACCCGGGTGGAGCCCACGTCCGAGGCGGCCGAGGAGGAGCTGAAGCGCCGCCGCCTGCAGATCAAGGACGAGATCATGGCCATGCTCGACGGCACGGACGCCTGATCGAGATTCCGGGAAACGACACTAGCCCTCATCCTGAGGAGGTCGCGCAGCGCCCGTCTCGAAGGACGATCCAGTGATCTATGGACAATCCTTCGAGCCGCCGCTTTCAGCGGCTCCTCAGGATGAGGTGATTTTGGGAGTCTAGGGCTTTACATCCCGCGCTGACCCCGCGCGACGGCGCGGGCGAGCGCGGCGGAAACCTGCGCCTCGGAGCGCCGGAAGCTATCGGCATCCGGGGTCGTGACGTTCACGGTCACCGAGACCGGCCGCCCTCCTCCGCCGCCTCGCACGCCGAGCCGCCCGTCCGGCCCGCGCGCCAGCGGCATCACGGCCTCCGCACCCTGCTCACCCATGAGGCCGAGCCCGCGTCCGAGCGGAAAGTAAGTCGGCGCGCCGACCACCCCGCCCTTGGCGAAGGGCATCACCATGCCGCGTGAGAAGACGCCACCTCGTGCATAAGACCCTCCAGCACCGACCAGGGAGCCGAGGAGAGACGACAGCCCACCGCCCAGACTTTGACCTGCGCCGGACAGATCAGGCCCGATTGGCAATGCGTTGCCGAACAGGCCCACCATCAGTGTTTGCAGACCACGACTGAGTGCCATCTGCAGTGGAGCCATCGCCGAGCGGAGCGCGAATTCTGTGAATGACTTGCGCACGTCTTTCAGAACGTTATCAAATTTCTTGACTTCCGAGATGTTCTTCGCGAAAGCAGTAGACAGGGATTCCCCGAACCGTTCGGAGAGGCCGATGAGTGTGTTGAGCTGGCGCTTGCGATCTTCCTCCAAGCTATTGGTCGGCGATACTGGGCTTTTGGCTGGTTTGTCGCTCAAACATATCTCCTTTGCGTTTTTCTGTTGTTTTTCGATGCTCCCCATGTCGGCCTGCGCACCAAGTCGTGCACCCGATGACGTTTTTGACATCGGGAATATCAGCAAACCCCAATGGCAGAGGATGCAGAATGAGTGCGATTACGAAGCGCAAAAAGCCGTTTCATCACAAAGGCCAGGTCCAGTTCGACACTTGGATTGGCGTAACCTTTACTTGAAATGCTTAGCTCTGAAGGGTGCAAGACATATTGGAACAACTGACGATTTTCCGGACGTATGACAATAAAGAAGTTTTTCGGAGAGGCCGATGGGCGTGTTGAGTTGGCGTTGTCTATCTTCGTTACCCTTATCCCCTGCACCTGGATTCAATCTCAATGGTTCGGCCATCGCTAAATCTCCTAGAGTAAAACTGGGCCTGGCGGCGCTTATCTTGTTTTCACAGGGCGCTTGTGTCAGCGCTCCGGCGACTACGTCCCGAATGATCTACAGGACCCCTGGCACGGTCTCCGCCCAATGGAGCCGAATTCAGGATGAGTGCAATTATGAAGCCGAGAAGGCGACGGCATCGGCAAGCCTCAAGACTCCAACTGAGTACAGGCGGTTCCGGCTGTTCAACATGTGTGCGAAGCTGAATGGCGCAACATTCGTCGGTAAGGTCACAATGCCAGATGCCGAGTGGGAGCGTATTTCGATGCAATGCAAAGCAGAGGCCCGAACAGCCGTTGCCAAGCAAGCCGCCTCACAGAGCCGAGACGAGTTGCAGGAGGACCTCGAGATTGATTGCGCCAAGCGGAATGGTGCGGTGTTTCGCCAAGACTACTATCCTTGAATTTGAACGATCATCGCCAAGATTCAGGCTTACTCGTCCGGAGATACCTCCATCAACCGCCTGAGATCGCCGCTCAGTGCCGGCTCCATTTTTCGCCCGCCATGCAGTCCCTCCCAGGCCGCGAGCAGCTCACGCGGCGTCGCGCGCCAGAATATTTCCGGATTCCACCGCAGGATGCTCAAGCCCAGCGTCAACGCGTCATCCCAGGGGAAGGCGCATGACTCGCGCTCGCCTCCTGGGATGACGGAGGGTTTGGCGATGCCTCGCCTCCGCCGAAGGTCATGACGAGAAGGTCGGCCAGCGCTGAGGCTACGGGCTCGACACCCTCATGCAGCGGCAGGCTCGCCACCTCCGCATCGGTCATTGGATGACCGCCGCCGCGCAACGAGACGGCGAGGAGCGTCAGCAGGTCGCGGCTCGACAGGCGCCCGGTGCCGAAGCGCTCCGTGAGCGCCATGAGATCCTGCACGCCGAAGGCATCCTCCAGCTCTGCAAGCGCGCCGAGCGTGAGGCAGAGGGTATAGCGCGTGTCGCCGAGCTGCAGCGCCACCTCACCCCGTCGTCTGTTGGGCATGTGTTTCTTCTTTCTCTTTGTGAAACCCTCCGCCGTCATGGCCGGACTTGTTCCGGCCATCCACGTCTTCAACCGCGGCAAAGACGCGGATACTCGGAACAAGCCCGAGGATGACAGCGAGAATGCGTTTTCAGAATGAGTGCAGCGAAGGCCCGCTTATATTGCTACGAACACCAATGCGCCGGCGGATTCGAACGCCATCTCGAAGGTCACCTCACCCGCATGGTCGCCGCGATATTCCAGGCTCGTGATCTGGAAAGGGCCCTCGATACGTCCGAAATCCGGAATAACGATCTGGTAGGTGAGGATGTCGCCGTCGAAGAAGACCTGGCGCATGCGCGCGTCCGAGGCCTCGTCCTTGAACACACCGGAGCCGGAGATCGAGGCTCGGCGCACGCCGACGCCGGCGAGCAGCTCGCGCCAGCGTCCGGCGGATTCCGCGTGCGTCACGTCGACGGTCTCGGCATTGAAGGCGATCTGGCGCGTGCGCAGGCCCGCCACGGTCACGAAGGCGCTGCCGCCGTCACCGATCTTGATGAGCAGATCCTTGCCCTTTTGAGCAGGCATGGGTTGTCCTTATGTTGATTGGAGTAAAAGCTGTTTCCACTGTCATTCCGGGGCGCCGGAGGCGAGCCCGGAATCCATAAACATGCCGTGTCAGGGAAGAGCGGACCGCGTCACGCTTCGTTCTGCGCCGTCAGAGTTTATGGATTCCGGGCTCTCGCTAAGGCTCGCCCCGGAATGACAGCGTGGAGCACGACCTCACACCACCTCCGTCACCGCGCGCAGGCTCAATGTCACGCGGGCGAGGCCGGAATCCTTGTCGCGGATGGACGCGAGTTCGGTGACGCGAAGATTCACGAGGCGGTGGCCCTCAACGGTGAGCGACGCATCGTCGAGGATCGCGAAGAAGCGGTCTGCGACCATGAGCGCCGTGCGCGCTCCTCCCTTCTCCGACCAGATCACCAGATCGACGCTCTGCGCGTGGCCACGGTCGGCATCGGTGGACCAGTCCTCGGCCTTCACGTCGCCGAAGAGCGCATAGACCGGCTCCGCTCCGCGCGGCGGCTCGTCGTAGAGGCGAAGCGCGCCGCCCATGAGCGCGCGCAGCTCGGCGTCGCCTGAGGCCGCATCGATGATCGCGCGGCGTAAGGCAAGCACCGGGCTCGTCATGCCCTCACCTCCTCGACGAGGCAGACGAGATCGCGCTTCGATCCGTCGGGATCGGAGGCCGCACGAATGGCGAAGCGGCGCAGGCCCGAGGTGAGCCGCATGGCGCCGGTCACACCCTCGCGATAGCGCAGGGTGATGCGGTGCGTCAGGCTCTGCTCGGGCCGGTCGGCGCGCACGCGCTCGTGGCCCGAGAGCATCTCGATGGCCCCCCATAGTTGAGGCCCCGGCGCATATGAGCGAATGACGCCGCCGAAGCCGTCGGACCGCTCCAGCGGCAGCTCGAGCACGAACCGGCGCGAGCGCGCGCCGATGGAAATGGATTTGGTTTTCATGGCAATGTCTTTGAAAGGGAATGACGATCGACGTGCGAACTCTCGACCTCATCCTGAGGAGGTCGAGCCAAGAAAGACGTGGATGGCCGGAACAAGTCCGGCCATGACGCCGAGGGTCTCATTTCGGGGCTGCGCAGCGGCGTCTGCAATGACAGTGGGAACGTTTTTACAGACGCGCCCTCTGAAACGGCGCCACGAGGGCCAGCGCCTCGGGCGGCAGGATCTGCTCGCCTGCCACATCGCCGCGGTTCTCGAACCAATGCGCCACGAGAATGCGGATGGCGAGCTTCAGGGTCGCGGGCACCGCCTCCGCATGCGTGCCGAAGCCGGCACGCAGCGCGACCGAGATGCCGTTGCGGGGCCTGCCCGGCTCAGGCGCCCCGGAAACGGTGATGTGCGGCGGTTCGCTCAACGCGTCCACCTCGAACGCATTGGCCGGCAACTCGGTGACGGCACCCGTGGCGTCCGTGATCCTGATCGCATCGACCGCAATCAGGGGTGAGAGCGGCAGCAGGATCACGCCATCGCAGGGCCAGCGGTCGAGCACCACGCGCCAGCTTTGCTCGATGAGGATCCTGCGCGAGGCCGCCTCGACCGTGAGCCTGGCTGCCTTGATGAGGCCTGAAATCAGGTCATCCTGCGCGGTCTCGTCCTCGTCGACGCGCAGATAGGCCTTCATCTCGGCGAGCGTGATGGGCTCGACGGCAGGGCCGCTGACGAATATGGGAATCATCGGAAACAAGGATCCTTGTGCTGTCATGAAACGTTCGATCACGCTTTGTCTCGCGCTGGCGCTGCCTGTTGCAGGCGCCCACGCCATTGTCGGCGGCCAGCCCGATGAGGGCCCGCTGTCGCGCCAGAGCGTGATGGTGTTGAGCTCGAACGGCGGCGTCTGCACCGCCGTGGTGCTGGCTCCCGACGTGGTGCTCACCGCCGCCCATTGCGTCACGGGCGCGGCCGAGCACCGGGTGCATTTCCGCGACGAGTCGGGCGAGCCCGTGCTGATCGTGCCGGCCGCGAAGACCGTGCATCCCGGCTACAATGCGAAGGCCGTGGAGACGCGCCAGCGCTCCATCGACCTTGCGCTCGTTCGCACACCCGAGCCCCTGCCCGCGCGCTTCGAGCGGGCGACACTCGGCGCCGCGAAGGTGCCTGAGAACACCTTCGTCACCGTGGGCGGCTATGGCCTTGCGCGCGAAGGCGATGCCAAGAGCACCGGCACCTTCCGCGCCGCGTCTCTGACCGCCGTCGAACCCTATGGCCCGAGCAAGATCCTGCTCTGGGCGGAGGGCTCCGGTTCGGCCAGCGCCTGCCAAGGCGATTCCGGCGGGCCGATGGCATCCGGAGCCACCGTCGCGGCGATCACGAGTTGGGCAGCGCCGGCTAAGGGCCGAAGCTGCGGAGGCCTGACACAGGGCATCCTCGTCGGCCCGCAACGGGACTGGATCGACCGGGTTCTCAAGGGCTGGAACCGCGCGGCGTTGTGGAGCGGCAACGGGTAGAGCATTGTGCGGAAAAGTGGTCCCGGCTTTCCGGCCCACACGATGCTCTCTTTCAAAAAAGCATCGGATTCGATCCCAAAAGCGGGGTCCACTTTTGGGTCCGATGCTCTAGACTTTTAGTAAAGGGCCGGAACTATCCTTGTTGCCCAATTCTTGCCCTATCACACGCTCCTCCCCTCATGGCATGATCCCCGATGCGCGCGCTGCCCCTCCTCGCCCTTGCTGTCTTCACCCTCGTTGCGAGCCCGGCCTGGGCCATCCTGCAGGGCTCCACCTCGAGGGATCCGAACGGGCTGCGCCGCTCGGTGGTGTCCATCGAGAACTCGCTGGGCGAGCTCTGCTCGGGCGTGATCGTCGGGCCCGATCTGGTGCTGACGGCGGCCCATTGCGTGATCGACCGGGCCGCCTACCGTGTGACCGCGCTCACGCGCGCCTTCCGGCCGCAGCGCTTCAACGTCGCCGCGCTGGCCATCCACCCGACCTTCGTGGCCGGCACGACGCCGCGCACGCAGCCCGGCATCGATCTCGCGGTGGTCAAACTCGACCGCCCCCTCGGCTCTGATTTCCTGGCCCTTAACCCGACCCAGGCCGGGCGGATCGACGTAGGCGACGGCGTCACCATCGCCGGCTACGGCGTGCTCTCGGAGCGCGCCCGCGGCACGGCCCGAACCCTGCGTCAGACCAATCTCGTCTCGCTCGGCCCCATCGAGGTCGCGAACCGCGTCCTCATCGTGGCCGACCGCAACCGGCTTGCCGAAACATCGGGCGCCGGAGCCTGCCGGGGCGATTCCGGCGGCCCGATCCTCGCCGCGACCCAGAGCGGCTATCAGCTCTACGGCATCACAAGCTGGTCGAGCGGCGCCCTGCGCTCGCCCCGACCCACCGCCTGCGGCGGCCTCACGGCCGTGACGCCAGTGGTGGAGCACCTTCGCTGGATCGTGGGCAGCATGCAAAGCCTCAACGCCGCGTGGGCGGGGAATTGAATTATTCCTCACCATGTCATTCCCGGCCGGAGCGCAGCGAAGGGGAAGGGAATCCACCCGTACGCTCAGCGCTATGGATCCCCTTCCCTCGCCTTCGGCTCGCCGGGGATGACACTGCGGATTAAGCCGCGAACTTCAGCAGCTTGATCGCCGCGTAATCCTGCACGCCGCCGCCCACGCGCTTGGTGGTGTAGAACAGCACGTAGGGCTTGGCGGAATACGGATCGCGCAGCACGCGCATGCCGGCGCGGTCCACGATGAGGTAACCGCGCTTGAAGCCGCCGAACGCGATGGCGCAGGCGTTCAGCGCAATGTCGGGCATGTCCTCGGCTTCGACGACGGGAAAGCCCATCAGGGTTGCGGCCTGGCCGATGCTCGCGGGCGGTGACCAGAGATACGCGCCGTTGTCGTCCTTGAAGCGGCGGATCGCGCTCTGCGTCTTGCGGTTCATCACGAAGGAGGCGTTCTGGCGGTAGCCGGATTTCAGCGTGTAGATCAGGTCCACCAGCACGTCGGACGGGTTCGACGCCGGGAAACTTGCGCCGCCCGTGTTCACCGTGCCGAGGCGGCCCCATTCCCAGATCTCCTCCTCGACCGTATCGGTGGTGAGAAAGCCCTTGGGCTTGTTCACGCCATCGCCGTTGACGAAGGCGGCGCTCTCCTGCTCGGCGAAGGCGGATTCGACTTCCTCCGCGATCCAGCTCTCGATATCGACCACCGCGTCGTCGAGCAGGGTCTGGGTCGCGGCCGGCATGGCATAGAGCTCCATGGCCGGGAAGCTCATCTCGGACAGCGTGGGGCTCGCCGTCTGCGGTCGCGCCGCCGTCTCGCCGACCCAGCCGGTGGCCGGGCCCGTGGTCGAGAAGGCGCGCTTGTACTGACCGCCCGAAATCACCCGCACCGACGAGATCGCGCGGATCGGCGAGACATTGGCAAGACGACGCAGCACCTCGCGCTCGACATTGTCAGGCACCAGATAGCCGCCGTCAGGCCCGGAGCCTGCAGAGAGCGCCTTTTCCTCCAGCCGCTTGAGACCGGTAGCCTCGCCGCTGCGGACATAAGCATGGAACGCCGCCTTGTGCTCGGCTTGGGCCGGGTCGCGCGGGGCATCGGTGCCGCCGAGAGGCGGGCGGGAGCGGTCGAGGCTCAGACGGTCGAGACGGCGCTTGGCATCGTCGAGGGCGGTGTCGATGCGGGCGAGCTTCTCGTCCGTCACTACGTCGCTCGTGAGCCTGGTCTCGATCTCGGACAGGCGAGTGTCATTGGCGTCCTTGAACGCCTCGAAGGCGCGGGCGAAATCATCGAAGGCCGAGGCGACATCGTCGGACACGGCTTTGGTTTCAACAACGGGAATCATCACAATCCATAGGTTTGAAAGGAACAGCTTAGGAAATGAGCATCGGGTCGATCCGAATAGTGGGATCCACTTTTCGGCCCGATGCCCCAATAAAAAAGGCCCGCCGATTGGCGGGCCCGTTATTTCCCTGTGAGGGGAATGCTTACATGCGGCGGGCTGCGCGGCGGGTTGTTCTTGCGACGGTCGGTCCCGTCACAGCACCAACGGCGCCGCCGGCAACTGCGCCAACCGGACCGGCCACGGCACCGACACCGGCGCCGACGGCCGCACCGCCAACCCGCTCTTCCGTGGTCGTGCAGCCAGCCGCCGCAAGGCCGAGGAGTGCAACGAAAGCAAGCTTCTTCATCAAAACCTCCCGAGACAAGCGGACATCAGACACCTTTCGAGAGGAAAGGGCCCGCAGCTTCCGCGCTCTTGCGGGCTTTCAGCTAACGCGCTCCCACGGACAAGGTTCAGGAAAACAGCCTTACGGCTGCGCTGCGAATATGCGTCGCGAGTTTCGGCGGGGCCTGCTTCACGGTCTCGACCCGGGCGCCGGGCAGCATCGGAAAGGTCACCACCGAGATCTCCCACAGGTCGAGCCGCTCCAGGCGGCGCAACCCGGTGGGCCGCTCGGCCCTTGCGCGCTCGACGCGAAAGCCGATGGACAGACCGTCGACAGCGCCGTCGCGCATGAGCGCATGGATGTCCCGCGCCCGTTCGACCGCAAGGTTGAGCCGGCCCCGCACGCGCAATCCGCGCAGGTCCTCCGCGATGGAGAGCCAGCGCCCAATGGGCTGCGCCGGATCGTGCTGCCACAGAAGGCGCACCTGCGCGGCGGCGCGTTTCTTGAGGCTGTCGCGGAAGGCGCCGGGCATGACCACATCCTTGCCGAGATCGGCCTCGCCGAACAGGCTGGCATAGCCTTCGAACACCCCCTCGGCATCGACCCCGCTCAGGGGCTCGGGCAGGAACTTGCGCTCACGAACGGTTGTTGCGGCCGCCATCATCGCGCGGCCCCGCGCGCCGGTTTGGGCGGCTTGGCATCGAGCTTTTCGAGTTGGCGCACGAAGTCGCGAAAGACGCTCGTGGCGCGGGTCTGGTTCTCCCGCGCCGCCTTCGGCTTGCGGGGCGTACGGGTTGAAAGGCGGGTCACGAGGGATCTCCCGAATGGCGGCGGTTGAACAGGGACAGCTCGCGCACGAACGCATCGAACCGGCGGTTGGCCGCGAACAGGTCGCGCAGGGTCATGGCAAGCAAGGCGGACGCCCCGCTGGCCCAGACGAACAGGGCCAGATGGGCAAGATCCCCGCGCCGGATGACGGCCTCGGTGATCTGGTCAAATGAGTTCATGATTTGTTCTCGTGAAAGGCTCCGTTGGAGTTGCGAAGAAAGCAATGTCTTTCGCGAAATGGTGGGTGGGCATCGTCATCTCGGACGGCGGAGCCGATCAGGGATCGCGTGCAGGATAGAACACGTGTTCCCCCTCCCCCTTGTGGGGAAGGGTGGCCGCGCAGCGGCCGGGGTGGGGGTGCCAGCGCCACGTTCTGAGATGAAGACGCTTACACCCCCACCTCCAACTCCTCCCCACAAGGGGGAGGAGGGCTCCAGCACCATACTCGTCCCACGATCCCGGGTTCTGCGCCGCAGCCCCGGGATGACACCCGACGTGATGGTCGGCTCGTGCTGCCCATCTCCGATCCTGAAAGCACTGCGTTTCACACGTGCGGGATCACCGGCACAACGCCGGTGATCCCGAGGGAGAAGGCTTTGCGTTCGCGATTACCTTCGCCTCCCCTTCCCCTCCTCCACGCGCCCATACCCGACCGCCTCGCGCTTCTCGTCGTCGCTGAGAAACGCCGCAGCCGACACGCGGCGCCAGAGGCTCTCGCGCTCGTCTGCGAGAGCCTCGATAGCATCAAGGTCAGGTTCGAGGGACAACGTCTCGCGATAGGCCGGCGCGAGCCAGTGGGCAAGCGCCTCGAATGTGCGCTTGACCAGCGGGATTACGGTCTGGCGGTAGAACGCGCGGTTCGCCTCCGCATAGTTGGCATGCGTGCTGTCGCCAGGCAGGCCCAGCAGCAGCGGCGGCACGCCGAAGGCGAGCGCGATCTCGCGCGCGGCCGCTGCCTTGGCTTCCACGAAGTCCATGTCCTTGGGCGAGAGCGAGAGCGGCTTCCAGTCGAGGCCGCCTTCCAGCAGCAGCGGGCGGCCTGCGTTGCCGGCGCCCTGGTAATTGGTTTCCAGCTCGCTCTTCAGCCTGTCGAACTGCGCGTCGGTCAGCGTCGCGCCGCCGACCACGAGCGCGCCGGAGGGCCGCGCCGCGTTGTCGAGGAGCGCCTTGTTCCAAGCGCCCGCGGCATTGTGGATGTCGAGCGCGGTGGCGGCGGCTTCCATCGGCGACAATCCGTAATGATCGTCCGCCGGATGAAACAGGGTCAGGTGCAGGATCGGCGCCAACACCTCGTCGCGGATGGGGAAGCGCACGGCCTGCGTGCCGACTGTATATTCGTAAGCGGCGGGCCAGCCGTCCGCATCCGGCACCACGCGCATGCGGTCAGGCCGTAACGCGTGCAACTCGTGCGGTGCGCCGTCGAGGCTCACTGCCTCCACATAGGCGTTGCCGGACACCATCAGGTGCCCGTAAAGGCTCTCGAGGAAGCGCTGCCCGCCCTCCCGTGCGTTGGGCCGCGCCAGCAGCATCAGCAGCGGATGCGAGGGAAGCTCCCTGCCCTCGCTCATGAGCACCAGCGGCAGCGACGCCGCCGCCTCGCTCACAAGACGCACGGCGCGGTGCACGATGGCGTTCTTCTGGAATCCCTCGCGGGCCAGCGCCCCATAATCGCGCGGCGTCCACACGGGGCGACCGGCGACGTAGAGCGCGATCGCGCCCTGCGCACGCGAGGCCTTGGCCTCAGGCGGCGCCTGGAGCCAACGGGTCAATCGGTTCAGCATGAAAAGCTCCTGCCCGTCGGGGCATGAAGGATGAATAATGTCGCGGTGCGTGAGCAGCACGCTCCGTTGTCATGGCCGGCCTTGTGCCGGCCATCCCGGTGCAAAAAAGCGAGACGCTCCACGCAATCGAGATCACCGGCACAAGGCCGGTGATGACGCGAGAGGGTGTCATTCCCGGCCTGCGGCCGCCGGGGATGACACGCGGTGCCTCCTGTGGCTTCAAAATGCCGACAACTTCCGCAGCCGATGACTGCAAAGAATGCAGATCCGGCACACGCGTCATTGGCCCGTCATAGACCCCAGGGTAATCTCAAGATGTTGCGGGGCCATCCGGCGACATTCACGCGCCAGCCGGGCTGATTTCCCCCGGACCGGCTGGCGCGACCATCGGTTTCTCGAGCTCTGTCGTCGACGCCGGCGACATGAGGCAGATGGCGGGGCGGATCGGCACGGATGGACTGCCATCCGCCCCGGCCCTGCAGCATGATCCTCTAAGACTATAATCAAGAACGATGCCGATGGCGCAAGCCGCTATCTCTTCCGAGACAAGCCTGCGCAAAAGGCTCACCCCATCAGAAGTCTTGAGGATTCTTTTGAACGGCTTAGCTTATGGCGAGTGGCTTCACATGTTGCCCCTACGGTAGCCACGGCGCCCCGGCTGGAGATGTGCGTGAACACCACCCTTCGGCTGGGGCGTTCTTTTTCTACAACACCCGCACCCGCGGCTCGCGGCGTTCGCGCAGCATCACCTCGGTGAGCGCCCAGACCAGCGCATCCATGCGGTCGGGCGAGCGGCCGGACGTGAGGCCGCCGGGACCGAAATCGCAGAGCTCATCCTCCAACTCCGGCAGCGCGCCCACGTGGCGCACACGGCCCTGCGCATAGAGAACCGACACGGGTTCCGCGCGCAGATACTTGCCCCGCGTGGCGCGCACGCTCACCACGGGCACGGACGGATCGACCTCGCGGATCACGCTGCCTGCCATCTCGCCGCCCTGGTTCGTCTCGACGACCAGCGCATCGGCCTGCAGCCTTCTGTACAACGCCACCGCCTTGGCGGCCCATTCGGGCGGCTTCAATCCTGACGCTGTCGCATCCTCCAGCACATAGGCCATGCCGCCCTCGTCCATGCCGGCGGCCACGATCCCGCAGGCATCGGCGCGTTTCGACGACGAGGCCGGCGGATCGACCGCCACGACGATGCGCATGAGCGATGGCGCTGCGTCGATGCGATTGCTCTCGATCACGTCACGCGTCCACAGCGCATCGGGACGATCCTCGATGATGTCGCCGTCGAGTTCCTGCCGCCCGAGGCGGGTGCCCGCATAGCGACGCACCACCGTGTCGAGAAAGGAAGGCGCCAGGTTCTCTGCGTTCTCTGCCGTGCGCATTCGCGACACCGCCACAGAAGGGTCGCTGAGGAAGCGTTTCAGGATCGGGATCGGACGCGGCGTCGTCGTCACCATCTGGCGCGGGTGGGCGCCGAGACGCAGGCCGAACTGCAGCATGTCCCAGGTCTCCTCTACGTGCCGCCACTTGGCGAGCTCGTCCGCCCAGGCGGCTTCGAATTGCGGGCCGCGCAACGAGTCCGGATCTTCCGCCGAAAACACCTGCGCGACCGCGCCGTTTGCCCATTCGAGCTTGCGCAAAGACGGCGACCATGTGGGGCGCTCATGCCGCGCATGAGCTGCCAGAATTCCGGCCGGTCCCTCCACCATCACGTTGCGCGCATCCGCAAAGGTCTCGCCCACAAGGGCGATGCGCCGCGAGGCACCTGGTCCGAAATCGGGATCGCCGAGCGCGATGCCGCGCACCCATTCGGCGCCGGTGCGGGTCTTGCCCGCGCCGCGTCCGCCGAGGATGAGCCAGATCGTCCAGGGGTCGTGGTGCCGGGCCAGGCCCGGCAGGCGCTGCTCGGGCCGGCAGCGCATCGGCCAGAAACGGAAAACGGTCTCGAAATCGCGCTCAGACCAGGAGGCCGTCGCGTCCGCGAGACTCCTCCTCCGCGATAACCCGGTCAAGGTGGCGAGCAAGCTCCTCGCGGAGTTCGTGCAGGCTGCGCCGGGGTCTGTTGTCATGGGGCTCGCTGTCATCGAGCGGTGAACTTTCCTGTTCCAGAAGCGCCCGCGCAGCTGCCAGCGTCTTGGCGTAAGACGCGAGCCGGCGGGCCGTCTTGTCGTGATCCTTGGCTTGGCCTCTGCGCTGCTCGTCCATGAGCGTGTCGATCTGCACCCGCGTGGCCTGCGCCAGGGCGCGGGCCGCATCGTTCACCGACGCGGCCGCCGCCTTGGCGATGCCTGCGACGCCGCCTTCGTCCCTGGGGGCTTTGCTGAGGGCATTCTCGTTGAGAGCCGCATGGCGCGGGGGCCAGCCCCAACGCTGTCGCAGCCGTACGAAGGTGCTGGAGCTGACATTGAGAAGCACATGAATGTCTTCGAGAGTGCGCTTCGGCTCGCAGGCATAGACCTCCCAGGCCTGCTGCCTCTGCTCATCGGTGATCTCTTTTCTGGGAAACATGCGACAAGCCAACAAAAAACCGCCCAAGCGGGGACGCTGGGCGGTGGAGGTTGACTGATGCGGTGAATGCGGCGGGGGCGTTTCATTCACACTTCGTCAGTGTTCTTGTTTTGTACTCTAAGAGCGTGACGGTGTCAAGGTGAATCTGCTGACGGTCCGCATATGCTCCCCTGTCGGTTTACCGGGACGAAGCTTGGCAGGCCAACAAGCCTCTTGCTTGCCTGTAAACGCTTTAACATGGCGCCCTATTGAATATTGACCTATACACCGAATGAAATCGAACGCTCTCAGCACCTCGGCCGGCATAGGCATGCCATTGTGATTCGCTGAACGGGCACAACGCTCAAGAGGGGCACCATGGCGGCAACGATCATCCAGCTCGGCAGCGAGCAGCAGGTCAACATCTTCACTCCACAGCTTCAACACCAGCAAAGCGTCACGGGGCTTGCGGATGGCGGCTGGCTCATCACCTGGGTTTCCGACAGCCCGGATAGTTCCATCGTCGACATTTTCCAGCAACGCTACGACAGGGACGGCAAGGCCCTCTGGAATATGGAGCGGCGGGTCAACGTCGAAACGGCAGGAGGCCAATTCGAGCCGAGCGTGACGGCACTGAATGATGGCGGATGGGTCGTCACCTGGACGTCCATGGATCAGGACGGCGAATACGGCGGCATCTACCAGCAACACTTCGACAAGGATGGCATTGCTCGCTGGGAAGAGGACCAGCCGGTGAACACCGAGACGCACCATCATCAAGGCGAATCCAGCATCACGGCGCTGTCCAACGGCGGCTGGGTCGTCACCTGGAGTTCGTTCGGCCAGGATGGCTCTCTCGATGGCATTTTCCTGCAGGCCTACGACCGGGACGGCAACCCCGTCAACAGCGAGCAGCCGGTCAACACATACGTGTCAAACAGCCAATACGAGCCGAGCGTGACGGCCCTGGCTGGCGGCGAGTGGCTCGTCACCTGGACGTCGACCGATCAGGACGGCTCCGGTTATGGCATCTACCAGCAGCGCTACAATGCCGATGGCACCCCCAAGGCCGGTGAGCAGAAGGTCAACGCCCTGGTGGCCGGCAATCAGGTCCAGCCCAGCGTCACGACCCTGGAGGACGGCGGCTGGATCGTCACCTGGGCTTCCAATGATCAGGATGGCTCCGGCTATGGCATTTACCAGCAGCGCTACAACGCGGACGGCACGTCCAGAGGAGGCGAACGGCTGGTCAATACCGAGACGACCGGCCATCAAAGCCGGCCGAGCGTGACGGCTCTGGAGGACGGCGGCTGGGTCGTCACCTGGCAATCGGAGCAGGACGGCTCCGGCACTGGCATCTACCAGCAGCGCTACGACAAGGACGGCAATCCTCTCCGGGGCGAGCAGCAGATCAACGTCTACGAAAGCGACGGGCAGTTCGACCCGAGCGTCGCGGGACTGGCCGGAGGGGGATGGATCACAACCTGGACCTCGCAGGGCCAGGATGGGTCCGATACAGGGGTGTTTCAGCGCCACGCCAAATCCGTCGCGGCATTCGGCGCAGGCAAGGAGTACGGGAGCGGGACGTCGGAGAACGATGTCTTTCAGGTACGCAACGGCGGCTTGACCGCAGGCGACAGCCTCGAGGCCGGACAGGGAATCGACGTCCTGCACATGATCGAGGCCGGCACACTCGACCTCAACGCGGCGACGGTGCTCACCGGCATCGAGATCGTTCGCGGCTCCAGCGGCAACGACATCATCCTCGCCGATGGCGCCCGCCTTGATGCTGTGATCGGCTTCCAGGGCGGCAGCGGAAACGACGCGCTGCATCTGAAGGCAGGAACCTACGACTTCACGACCAAGCTCGTATCCGGCCTCGAGGCCATCACGCTGCTCGGCACCGGCTCCATCACGTTCGCCGATAAGGCTACGGCGCTCGTCGCCAACAGCCGGACGCAAGATGGCGCCGTCACCGTCACCAGCGACAGCTTCACGCTCGCCGAGCGCCAGCAGCTCTACAACCAGGGCATCCGCAAGGTGACGGATGCGGGCGGCGTCCACATTCTGCAGCAGGCGCAGGCCTCCTTGAGCACGCAGGCCGTCACGGAGAATGCCGGCGCAGGCACCCCCGTCGGCACGCTCTCGGCCATCGATCCCAATCCCGGCGACGGGCTGCGCTTCGAGCTCGTCGACAATGCCGGCGGTCGCTTCGCGCTGTCCGGCAACCAGCTCATCGTCGCCGATGGCAGCCTGCTCGATTACGAGAGCGGCACCTCGCACCGCATTGTTGTGCGGGTTGTCGACGAAGGTGGGATCGCCACCGACGCGGCATTCACGATCGCGCTCGGCGACGTGGCCGTGGAGACGATCAATGGCACCACTCGAGCCGACAGCCTCACGGGTGGGACGGGCCAGGACGTTCTCTTCGGCGGATTGGGCAAGGACACGCTGACGGGCAACGCAGGCAGCGACATCTTCGTGTTCGACGCCAAGCCGAACACGAAGACCAACCGCGACAAGATCACCGACTTCAACGTGAAGGATGACACGATCTGGCTCGACAACAAGGTCTTCACCAAACTCGGCAAGGCCGGCTCCGAATCCAATCCGGCGCAGCTGAAGAAGGACTTCTTCGTCAAGGGCTCGAAGGCCAAGGACAAGAACGACTACGTGATCTATGACAGCAAGAAAGGCGTGCTCTCGTACGATGCCGATGGTTCAGGCACGAAATATGCCGCCGTGGAGATCGCTACACTCTCCAAGAAGCTCGGCCTCACCTATAAGGACTTCTTCGTCATCTGACAGGCTTACAGGGTGTTCGGGCCACGATCATCTCGCTGCCCGAACACCTAATCGGCTCGTCCACAGCTCGGATCACCTAGTTCGTTGCTGTATGCATGGCGCAAGCTCGTCCACAGATGTTCCGGAACGCTCAGGAAAGAATGGACAATGTCTCAGTTTCAGGAGGCCAGACATAGAACAATTGGGCGATAAACAGGAAACTTTTCTTGGGTTCCATGACGTGCGCCGGCCGTAGACATTCCTTCGGAGCATGTGCGTGCGGAGTGCCGAACTTCATCGAGCCCTCATCTCGCTGTCACCCGCTACACTCGCTGATGAACGCTTCGATGACTGGAACGCTTCCGGTTAGGGTCTGAGCGGAGAGGCAAGGCTCATGATCCGGGAGACCAGCTCGGCCTGTCGGTTGGTCTGCGTCTTGCGGTAGATCGCGTCGAGATGCGTCTTCACCGTCGAGCGGGCGAGACCGAGAAGATCAGCAATCTCCGCCAGGGCATGTCCCTGCAGAACCTGCCCGAGCACTTGGATCTCGGCCGTCGTGAGCTGATACAGGGTGGCGGCGCTCGCCAGGGGCGTCATGAGCGCGGTTTCAGGCTCGCGCAGCAGCAGCAGGATCGGGCTGCCGATCTCCTCTTCCGCCTGGTCCAACCTGGCCCAGGTGGCATGCAGGGTTCGCCCTGCCGTGTCGCTCAGAAAGGCATCGAATCCTTTCCGCATTCGGTGATCGCCTGAGAGCGATAACCCGGCCAGCAGCTTCGCCGCATCGGGCGTCACCGCCCTGAGAGCGCCATTGTGCTCGCGCAACGCCCGCTGGGAGGCCAGTTCCTCATCGGCGGCCCGGTTGCGGAACCGGATGGCACCGTCGCGATCGATGATCAGGGCGGGCGTCGCCAGCGCTTCGAGAGCCGCGCGCAGGGTGCCGGCCTCCACCCTCTGATGCCGGATGACTCCGGAGATCTGGACCGCACGCTTGATGTGCGGCGAGAGCAGGCGGGCGAGTTCCAGGTCCTGATCCGTGAAGGGCCCTTTGGCTTCGCTGCCCACGACGCCCCAGGAGGAGAAGCTGGTCACGGTTCGCGTCAACGGTGCGAGGACATAGTCGTATAGCCCGCGTTCCGCAAAGCAAATGCGCCAGTAGCGGCTCTGGTGGAGCTCGGGATAATCCCGGGTGGTGCAGAGCGGCTCACACAGAGGAGCCGTCAGGCCAATGGAAAGGGTGGGGTTGATGGGGGCGCTGGCTGCAACACGCTCAACAAGTTCGTCAGGCCAGTTGTATACGGCCGCCACGGCGAATTTCGGCTCAAGCGGGTGAACGACTGTCAGGTCCCCCATGATGCCGCCAAGGGCTCCGGCGATTTCCCCCAGGACCGTCGGCCACAAATGCGTGTCGAGCGCACAGTCGTAGATGCGGCCGATCAGGTCGGAGAAGGCTTCGTCCGGCTTCATGGTTTCCCCGGAGCAGGCCGCGCCAACAGGCGCGCAAGCACTTGATCTGAAGCCTACTCCGAGACCGAATTCGCGTCCCTCCCCCAAATGGAGGAGGACGTGCAGAACCCCACGCAGCATCATGATCGACGAGCGCTCACCGATTGATTCGAAACTTGGCCCAGGATGGGAGCAGCCTTACGGCCGCCCTCCGATCCAACGATGCGGGCTGCCAAGGAGCAAGCTCATGAACCGTGCGCTCATCATCATGTTCGGCATTGCCATGACGGCAACGACAGCGAGTGCCGCCGAGACGACGCTCGACGTCGAGGGCGAATGCAGGTCCATCGCCGACTCCGACCTGTCCGGCTGTCGGTGCCAGGGCTTGTACTACGCGAGCAAGTTCGGCTCCGAAGAAGGCGCCGCCGCACTGCATCTCGTGGGCCGCAGCTATGTGACCGAGCCTCGCATCGCCGCAGCCTCCCTGTATGATCGCTTCGGGGCCGACACGCTCAACAGGGTCGCGCAGAGGATCATGACGAACCAGGACGAGGTCATGTCCTACTGCCCCTTCAGCGCGCATGCCGCGGATTGATCATGCCGGTCACACCTGCCGAGGCGGCCCTGGTCGTGTTTACCGTCTGCAACACGGCCCGGGTCTTCGCCTATCTGCCGCAGATCGTGAAGATCAGCCGAGATACGCAAGGGGCCGTGGCCATCTCCTACGCGACCTGGACTCTGTTCGGCGTGTCACACCTGTCCACGGTCGCCTATGCGATCTTGGTGGTGGATGACTGGCGCATGGCGGCAGTCTTTGTCGCGAACACGTTGTGTTGTGTCGTCATCGTGAGCCTGACGGCCTGGAAGCGTGCGATGTTCGGACAGCACCGCCACAACCCGACGGCGGCGGGTGCGCGCCCGGGGATCGGCGCGCTGCCGGATCATCGTTGAGGCCGATCGCCAATTTGCAGTTGGTCTAAATCGCTTCTGATCCCTACCGCGTCCCTGTTCAAGTGAACCTCAGATCGACCGCAATCATCTCGTGGTCCGACACCGCCCTGCCCTGCTCGTCCACCGCATGGATGACCTGCGGATAGAGGGCTTCGAGCCCGCGCACCACGAGCCAATCGAGCTTGCCGAAGGGCGGCTCGTGCTTGTTCGTAGGGCCGGGCGTCTGCGTCGGCAGTGGGAGGTTCGCGTGCTGCCACGCGAAGCCGGCATCGCGCAGATCGGCAAAGAGCGGCTCGGTGCGTTCGGGAGCATCGAGCAGGAGATGGCGCTCGGCCTCGCCACGCGGCAGGGCCTTGGTGTTGAAGTCGCCACCGATCACGCAGGCCTCGTTAGGGGCAATCTCGTCGAGGGCACGCAGCAACGCCCTGATCTGTGCCTGGCGGTCGGCAGAATCGGTCTTGCTCTCCAGATGCGTGCTTACGATCCAAAGCGGCCGAGGCGCCTGAGCCACCCGGGCCGCGAGCGCCATTCGTCCGCCGATACGCCTTTGAAGCCCGTCGATGCCGGGAAACCACAGGCCGTTCTCCTCGAGCGGGATCAGGCACGAGCGCTCCAGGGCAAGGCCTGTCACGATGGCATTGCCGTGCAGGCCTCGGCTGTTGCTGTGGCCGGCGCATTGCGCAATCTCGTCGGCACCGCCGAGGTCGAGCTCCACGAACTCGACCCCATAGAGATAGCCCTCCCCCGATCCGGCGAGCAGATCACGGATGTTGTGCGTGTTGCCCGATCGCGCCATGCCGAGATCGACCTCGCTGAACAGCGTCACCTGCGCGCCAGCCTGTTCCATGAGACGCCGGGTTGCCCGCCGGTCCTTGAGGCGCTGGGCGTTGAACGCCGCGATCCTGATCGATCCGGGCCACGGCAGCGGATGAGCGGGTGGACGCTGCTCGATGGCGTTCAGGGCTGGCACGCGCTCGACCAAGCTCCCGTGAGCAGCCTGCTGCCCGGATGCCAGCCTCGCCTCCTCCAGCAGGGTGCTGTCCGGTGCCGGCAGATCCGGCACGATGCGGTCGATCAGGGAGCGCATGGGCAGGCCTTCAAAAAACCGTCATGGGCCGTCTTCATGATGAGACAACGCCGAATCCCGGAAAACCGACGGCTGGCAAATTTTTTAGCTTGGCCTTAGGAACTTTTGGGCTAATTGGCCGTTGTGTAGCCGCATCAAGCTAAGCCGGGGAGAGGGCCCATGATGTTTTGGGCTGTCGTTGTCGCGCTCGTTTCGGGCGCCTTCGCCTATGTGGGCGATCTGTCTTCCACGCTTGTCAGCTTCGCCGAGATCGTCGGCGTCGTCGCCCTGTTCACCCTGATCTGCGCCGCGGAGGCCTTCAGCATTCCGAAGGCACCCTCCTTCGACAAGAACTCCGTTCAGACCGAATCCTGATCGTCCTGGACCGTTTCGGCGTGCGGATTCGCACCATGGGCCCGAAAACCTGATCCTGCGCCACGTTGGGCAGATTGCTCAGGCCGTGAAACCGTGATTATGTTTCACATCATGAGCATGCCCAACCTGGCCTCGGCTGCCTCCATCGACATGGAGCAGCTCACTAGCGATCTTGTGGCTTCGATCTCCGCTTCTCCGCGGGGA
Source organism: Microvirga soli (assembly GCF_016734765.1). Taxonomy (GTDB): domain Bacteria; phylum Pseudomonadota; class Alphaproteobacteria; order Rhizobiales; family Beijerinckiaceae; genus Microvirga; species Microvirga soli. The sequence goes on from NZ_JAERQE010000032.1 coordinate 26,294, forward strand.
GCGTTGAACGACGCCCTGCAGCAGGCCCTGGCCCGTACCGTCGAGGCGAAGGTCAATGCCCAGCTCAGCGTGGTCCTTGAAGGCATCGGGGATGCTTTCTACTCCCTCGATGCGCATTGGCGCTTCGCCTACATCAACCGGGCGGCGGAAACCTATTTCGGCCTTCCCCGGCAGGCGATGCTGCACAAGGTCATCTGGGACATGTTCCCCGAATCCGAGGGCACCGACCTGCGTGGCCGCTACGAGGAGGTTTTCCTGTCTGGCGCGCCCATGTCATTCGAGGCCGAAGCGGTCGGGCGTCCCGGGCGCCACCTGGAATTCCACGTCTTCCCCTATAACGGCGGCGTCGGCGTCAGCTTCCGCGACTGGACGGAGCGCCGGCGGGCCGAGGAGGAGCTGCGCGCCAGCGAGGCCCGCCTGAGCGCGCTGGCCAACAACGCGCCCACCTGCATGTTCTACCAGACGAGCCATTCCCCGGCCTACAGCGAGCGGAAGGTGCTCTACGTCTCGCGGACCTGCGAGAGGCTCACGGGGGTTTCCGCCGAGGAGGCGCAGGCCAATCCCGACATGCTCTACAGCCTCGTGCTGCCGCAGCACCGGGAGCGCATGCTCGCGCGGCGCCTGGAAAGCCTTCGCACCCTCACCGAGTGCGAGGAAGAGTTCGAGATGCGCCATGCGAAGACCGGCGAGATCCGCTGGCATCGCATCATCACCACGCCGCGGCGGCTGGAGACCGGCGGCATCGTCTGGGACGGGATCCAGATCGACATCACCGACCACAAGCGGTCGGAAGAGCACCTGCGGCTCCTGCTCAACGAGCTGAACCATCGGGTGAAGAACACGCTCGCCACCGTCCAGTCCCTGGCGTCCCAGAGCTTCCGGGTGCGGGGCGCCGGCGGCGCGCGGGATCTGCCTGCTCTCTACGCCACTTTTGAAGCCCGCCTCCATGCCCTCGCCCGGGGCCACGACATCCTGACCCGCGAGAACTGGGAGGGCGCAGGCCTCGTCGAGATCGTCGCCCAGGCCTTCGCGCCGTACCGGGACCTGTCGGAGGATGGCAGCCGGATCCGGCTCGAGGGGCCGGACCTGCGCGTGAGCCCCTCCATGGCGCTCAGCCTCTCGATGGCCATGCACGAGCTGTGCACCAATGCGGCCAAGTACGGTGCCCTGGGGGCTTCCGAGGGCCGGGTTCGGGTGGGCTGGTCGAGCCAGGAAACCGCATCCGGGCCGCGCCTCACCATGCTCTGGGAGGAGAACGGCGGGCCGCCCGTTTCCCAGCCGTCGCGCAAGGGGTTCGGCTCGCGCCTGATCCAGGACGGGCTGGCGCGCGAGCTCAACGGTGAGGTTCGCCTCGTTTACCGGCCGGAAGGCGTGGTCTGCACGATCGACGTGCCGCTTTCCTGAGGAGATCCGTTTTCAAGAGGCGCCTAGAACATTAGTCGATAAGGCCGTCACGCTTCTTGCGAAGGACAGGCCAGTTGGTGTCAATAGGGCGCAAGTGACAGAAGTCACGATCCAGAGAGGAAGAATACGATGAAACGTCGTCAGTTTTTGCAGGCCACGGCGGTCGGCGCCGCCTCGACAGCGGTCGCCGCTCCGGCGATCGCCCAGTCGATGCCGGAAATTAAGTGGCGCCTGCAATCCGGCTTCCCGAAGTCGCTCGACACCATCTACGGCGCGGCCGAGACCATCGCCAAGTTCGTGTCGGAATCGACCGACGGCAAGTTCCAGATTCAGCCCTTCGCGGCCGGTGAAATCGTCGGCACGCCCCAGATCGCCGATGCGGTGGGCGGCGGCACCGTCGAGTTGGGCCACACCTGCTCCTATTACTACTTCGGCAAGGATCCGACCTTCTCGCTCGGTACTGCCGCCCCCTTCGGCTTCAACGCCCGTCAGCAGAACGCATGGCTCTACCATGGCGGCGGCAACGAGATGCTGAACGAGTTCTATGCCAAGCATAACCTGTACGGCATGCCGGCCGGCAACACCGGCGTGCAGATGGGCGGCTGGTTCCGCAAGGAGATCAAGACCGTTCAGGACCTGCAGGGCCTGAAGATGCGCATCGCCGGCATTGCCGGCCTGGTGATGCAGAAGCTCGGCGCCGTGCCGCAGCAGATCCCCGGCGGCGACATCTACCCGGCTCTCGAGCGCGGCACCATCGACGCGGCCGAGTGGGTCGGCCCCTACGACGACGAGAAGCTCGGCTTCTCGAAGGTCGCGCCGTACTACTACTATCCCGGCTTCTGGGAAGGCGGCCCGTCCATCCACCTGTTCGTCAACCAGGCAAAGTGGAAAGAACTTCCCAAGGCGTATCAGACCATCCTGACCGCAGCCTCCGGCTATGCGAACCAGGACATGCTGGCCAAGTACGACGCCAAGAACCCGGCGGCCCTGCGTCGCCTGCTCGGCGCCGGCACGCAGCTGCGTCCGTTCTCGCAGGAAATCCTCGAAGCGGCCTTCAAGGCGACCAACGAAGTCTATGATGAGACCTCGGCCAAGAATGCCGAGTTCAAGAAGGTCATCGACTCGATCAAGGGCTTCCGCAACGAGGAATATCTCTGGTTCCAAGTGGCAGAATACGCCTACGACACCTTCATGATCCGCGCCCGCGCCCGCGGCTGATCTTCAGTCTAGCCACTATGAAGAAAGGGCGATCATGCGGTCGCCCTTTTTTATTGCCGGAAGCATGATTACCTGAGGTTGCTCACCGGTCGCCGTGCTGGCGATCCTCGTACCCTGTCTGATCCGAGTCACGATGCGCTGGACCCTTCGTATCAGCTTCCTGCTTCTCTTAGGCTGGGCCATCTTCATGGTCTCGCCCTTCGTTGCGCTCTACGACCTCTCCAAGGCGGTCCGGACCAGGGACATTGCGCGCATTACTGAGCGGGTCAACTTCAACGCCCTGCGCTTTTCCCTCGCTCGTCAGGTCCTTGGAGAATACCTGAAGACCCAGGATCTCAGCGAGCGGGACCGGCAGATGGCCGCCCAGGCAGGAGCCGCCGCCCTCAATCCGGTTCTGGAGGAACTCCTCACGCCTCAAGCCGTGATCGATCTCCTCGAAGACGGGCAGTTGCAGCAGATCCAGGCCGAGGGCACAGGCGGTCCCGCGGTCAGCTTCGATCCCAGCTCTCTGAGCCAAGCCTGGCGGATCTTCATCCTGTCGGAATCGCAGGGCTTCAGGGTCGTCACGATCCCGCTTAACCCGGACGTGCCCCGGGATCGGCAATTCAGGATCACCTTGCGCCTGAGCGGCACGACCTGGCGCGTGACAGGGATCGACCTGCCCACGCGACTCCAGGAAGAGCTGACGAAGCGCGCGTCGGCCGCTTCGAAGTAGACGCATAGGTCTCTCCTGTTCATATCAGGAACCTTGAGGCTAAGCTCAACGTTCTTCATCAGATGTATTCTGATGAAGGATCGAGTTATGCGTAAACTTCCTATCGGTCTCTGTGCATCCGCCCTCTTTATCACGCCTCATCTTGCCTTTGCTCAGGATGGTACCGCCGCAGGCGTTGCGACCGGTGCCGTTACTGGGGCAATCGTGGGCGGACCCGTAGGTGCGGTGATCGGCGCGGGCGTCGGCGGCATTGCGGGTGGTGTGGCCGAGCAGAATGCCAGACCCCAGTCAGTGCCTGACGTGGTGGTGGTCACGGATCCTGCGACGACCGGTTCCATCTCCATTCGCCAGCGGACCTGCAGCGTGGATATGCGAGGCAATCAATCCTGCACGGAAGTCATTCGCTAGGTACGATTAGCCAGTCGAGCCATGAAAAACCCGCCTGATCGTTTCAAGCGGGTTTTTCATGCGACATCGATTGGAAATTAGAGCACGGAGTGTTTCCGCGAGAGAAATGGGCCGCCTTTCACCTAGTGAGCGAAAAGCCAGCCTACCGTAGCAAGCGGAAATACCGTTCCGAGAATAAAGCAGATGACGTTTGAGGTCATTCGACTTCCCTCCATGACAGAACAACCATGAATGTCCTATAACGTTCCGTCACATTGGGAATACATTTCGATGTATACAGTCAAGATAACGGGAACTAGTCCGTAATTTCTTGCTTCTTACGATCGATACAGCTCAGGGAACCGAGCTTCGCCGTTTCCATTGTCAATGCGCAAGTCGAGAGGGCGTAAACGATGGATGACCGGGACCGTTCCCGACTGGGGCTCATGGGAGATGCGGAATTCATCCGCAAGTTCCTCATTGCACTCGGCCTGCTGGTGCTCGCCCTGATGCTCTGGAAGCTTTCGGACGTTCTGCTGCTCGCCTTCGGGGCTGTTCTCGTGGCCATCATCCTGCACACCGCCGCCGATGCTCTGGTGCGTTACCTGCGCGTTCCAGACCGGTGGGGCCTGATGGTGGCCGCCCTGGTGATCTTCGTGATCTTCGTCGGCTTGGCCGCATTGTTTGGAACGCAAGTGCGGGCGCAGTTCTCGAACGTGGTCGAGCGCCTGCCCTTCGCCATCGACAATTTCTCCAAGAATCTCGGCCTCGGCTCCGTGAGCGACGACATCTCGGAGATGATGACCAACGCCCCGACAGGCGGGCTTGCCGCGCGGCTCGCCGGGATAGGCGGGGCCATTCTCAATGGGCTGGCCAATTTTCTCCTGGTGGTGATCGCGGGCCTTTACATCGCGGCCGACCCGCGGCTCTACACCCGCGGCCTCGTCAAGCTTTTCCCTAAGCACCAACACGAGCGGGTGGAGTCTTCGCTTGATGCCTCGGGCCAGGTCCTGCGGCTCTGGCTGATGTCGCAGCTGTTCGCCATGACCTGCGTGGCCATCCTCTCGACAACAGCCTACTGGCTGATCGGCCTGCCCTCGCCCATCGGCCTAGGTGTCATCGCCGGAATCATGGATTTCATCCCCTTCCTCGGTCCAATTCTTGGAGCCCTGCCGGCGGTTCTGATCGCCTTCAGCGTGAGCGGAGAAGCGGCGCTCTGGACGATGCTGGCCGTCCTGGTGATCCAGCAGATCGAAGGCAATGTCATCCAGCCCCTCGTAGCGCGCAGCATGATCAGCGTTCCACCGGCGATGGCGCTGTTCGCCATCCTGGTCGGCAGCATCCTGTTCGGAACGCTCGGCCTGATCTTCGGCTTCCCTCTCGCGATCGTCACCTATGTGCTGGTGAAGAAGCTCTATGTGCGGGAGACCCTCGGCGAGAAAACCGAGGTCCCGGGCGAAGACAATGGCGGCCAGCAGCAAGAAGCCAAATCCTAGCCTGGGTCCCAGAGCTGCCCCGCCCAGCAGCGCGTCCTGGAACCCTCGATCCGATTACACATTAGACCGCTGTGCTTTCATGGCCGTCCGATCATGCGCTGCGCCGGTGATCGTCAGAGCGGCTGCGCTCAGGTTCGAGGAGATCCCATGTCCGACATCGTCGTCAAAACGCCCCTGCAATATCTCGATAAGGCAACATCCGCCCTGCGGGAGCTTGGGATCGTCCCTCCGCAGGCAATGGACGCCCCCATCAATGGCCTTCTCGAGAAGATCTCGGATCTGGATCACGACAGGATCGTGATCATCGCCCGCACCTTGGGCCAGACCAGCGTGTTCAACGAGGTGGTGCGCGAGCAGACGCAGGCCATGGAGATCGGCGAGCGCTACCGCGAGATCACCGAGTCCTTCAACTCCATCCGCGACGATACGAAGAAGATGGTCGACCAACTGGACGACCAGAAGATCGACTTCTTCGAGCGCATCAACAACGTCTGGATGAAGGTGTCCCGGGGCGATGTTGCGGATCGCTTCGACAGGATCAAGGAAGTCTATCTCGACGTGACCCGCTCGACGAAAGACCAGATCGAGCGCGAGCAGATCATCCTCGATGCCTACCGCGATTTCCGCGGCGCCCTCAAGCACGCCGAGGTCATGGCTCTCGAGGTGCTGCGAACCGCCGAGCAGAAGCTCGAGGCCGCCAAGACGGATCTGCAACGGGCTTCCGACACGGTGGTCAACTTCAAGGGCACGGAAGTGGCTGAGCGTGCCCGTCTCGAACTCACCCGTGACGAACAGCTCCGCCGCACGCAAGACGAGGAGAAGCGCTACCAGATCGCCAAGGATCTCTCCGACAACCTGACGGTGAGCTACAACACCTCCGAGGTGATCATGGCGCGCCTGATGCAGATGACGAACGCCAAGGAGCGCGTCTATGCCCAGGCCGTCACGTTCTTCTCCACCAACGATTCCGTGTTCACGGCGCTGAAAGCGTCGTTCACCGGCATGTTCGGCTTGAACGAGTCGACTCAGACCTTGAACGAGATGAAGGAGGGCGTCTCCCGAAGCCTAGAGGTGCTGGCCGAGATCGGCGATCAGGTTGGCGAGGCCGCCGTGAAGGCGGGCTATGGGCCGACGATCCGGGCCGATGCGGTGAAGAAGCTCGTGGATTCGGTGATCACGTTCCAGGAACGCTCCCAGGAGATCATCGGCGAGATGCGCCGGCTCGCAACGCAGAACTCGGCCGAGATCCGCGATGCCGTTGAGGACGGCAAGCGGCGCATCGCGCGCCTCGTGGCGGAAGGACAGGCGCTGCCGGCCAATGGCTGAGATGGTCGCCACACCGACCGCGAGCCCTGCTGCCGGCAAGCCCCGTGACCTTGATGAGGTGATGCTCGCGATGGACGTGGTGGACACGCTCCGCCACCAGGAGAACCTCGTCAGCCGCGAGCTCAGTGAGGGGGATCGCGACGCCGAGCTGCTTCAGCGCCTGCGCGAAATCTATCGGGGACAGGGGATCGAGGTCCCCGATAGGATCCTGCAGGAGGGCGTGCAGGCCCTGAAAGAACAGCGCTTCGTCTATACGCCGCCCGGCCCCAGCTTCGCCCGCACGGTAGCGAGGGCATGGGTCAACCGGGGGCGGGTCGGACGGCGCCTGCTGACGCTTTTGGCGCTGCTGGCTTTCGGCTGGGGCGCCTACCATTTCGGTGTGGTCGAGCCGGCCCATCAGCGCACCGCCGAGGTGCAGGCGCAGGCCGAGAGGAACCGCATCGAGTTGGCCGAGCGACTACCGGCCGCCCTGACGCAGGGCCACGAGGACGTGCTGCGGGAAACCCAGGTGCCGGCGGCGAAGGAAAGGGCCGATCGGCTGCTCGCGAATGGGCAAAGTGCCGTTGCTCGCGGAGATGCCGAGGGCGCCCGGCAGGCCCTGAACGACTTGGAGGTGCTGCGTGCGGAGCTGCGGCGCGAATACGTGCTGCGCATCGTCTCCCGCCCCGGCGAACCCACGGGCGTGTGGCGCGTGCCGGAGCGCAATCCGGCCGGCCGGAATTATTATCTGATCGTGGAGCCGGTTGCCCCCGACGGGCGGATCCTCAGTCTACCGGTCACGAGCGAGGAGGATGGACGAACGGTCACCGCATCCAAGTGGGGCGTGCGCGTGAGCGAGGCGACGGCCATGCAGGTGCAGCGGGACAAGAGCGACGACGGCATCGTTCAGCGCAACCGTCTGGGCGAGAAGCGCCGCGGCCAGCTCGACGTGGATTATCAGATGCCGGTTCTCAATGGTGCGATCACACAATGGTAGAACGATGATTTCTGGACGTCAGGCAATCGCGCAGATCGAGCAGGTCATCGAGAAGGCTCGCGAACAGGAGGCCAAATGCGAGCTCGCCTATACCCGTGCCACCGAGGAGGTCGGCCGCCTGCGGATCCAGCGCACCGAAGCCTTCCGCGAGCTGGCGCGGATGAAGCTCGACGCGATCAGACAGGATCAGGTCGTCGGCCAATTGGATGCCGCCGAGCGGCAGGCGCTGAGCGTACTCAACAGCCGCCAGGAGGCCCTGCGCCAACTCACCGAGCGGCGGCGCCAAGCCGAGGAGCGTGTGAGGCAGGCCGAGGCGCGACGGCAGGCTGCCGTGGATGCCCTGGAGCAGGCCGTGGCCCAGGTCGAATCCCTGCGCCGCGACGTGGAGGCCCGAGTCAGCACCAACCCTGAATGGGTCGCGTCCCGCGCCAGAGTGGCCGAGATCACCGGACAGGCCCAGCAGGCCGAGAAGAAGGCCGTGCAGGCCGAGACCGACCGGGACGAGAAGCGCCGCCCCTATGAGGCCGACCCGCTGTTCATGTACCTGTGGAAGCGCAAGTTCGGCACGGCCGCCTACCGGGCCACTTCCTTCACCCGGTACATGGACCGCCTCGTGGCGCGGGTCGTCGGCTACGACAAGGCGCGGGCCAATTATGCCCTACTCAACGAAATCCCGGAGAGACTGCGGGAGCACGCCCGCCGCATCATCGATGACCTCAGAACCGTCAGGAGCCGGCTGACCGCCCTCGAACGTCAGGCGCTGGTGACTGCCGGCATCCCGCCCCTGGAGGACAAGGCCGCGCAGAGCAAGGAAGCCGTCGAAGAAGCCGACCGGGGGCTCGCCGAGGCCCGCTCGGCACTTGCCGATCTGGACCGCACCCACGATGCCTCGGTGCTCGAGGGAGATGCACCATACCGCGAAGCCATCGCGGTGCTGGCGGCAGCCGACGAGCGCGAGGACCTCAACCAGCTCTATGAGGAAGCCCTGCGCACTCCCACGCCGCAGGACGAGGCGCTTGTGCGGCGCATCCAAGCCACCGACGTGATGATCAACCGGTCGCTGCGCCAGGCCGTGGATGCTCACCGCCAGCTCAAGGAGACGGCTCAGCGGCGGGCGATGATCGAACAGGAATGGGAAGAACTGCGCAGCCAGGGATACGACACCCCCTATGGCACCTTCGGCAACGAGGCTGCACTGAGCAACGTGCTTGGGGGCGTTCTCACCGGAGCGATCGGCGGCGCGATCCTGGGACAGGTCCTGCGCGGCGGCTTCCACCATGGCCCGAGCCCGTGGGATTCCGGCTTTGGGGGAGGAATCCCCTTCCCTCAGCCGGGCGGCTTCGGAACGGGCGGGTCGTTCGGAGGAGGCGGTTTCAGAACCGGCGGGTCCTTCTGACCGGGAGAACCGGCCTTACTCCTCGGGATGCTCCATCGGCCAATCGGTGATGCGCTCCAGGAGTTCGGCGATGGTGAAATTCTCTTCAGGGCCCGCCACCCGGTCGCGCACGGAGATGCCTGCTGCATGTACCGTCTCCGGGTCGCCGGAGACGAGCGGGTGCCACCAGTAGAGGTCCTGCCCCTCGGCCAGCAGACGATAGGCACAGGTCTGGGGCAGCCAGGAGAGACTCCGGACCGCATCCGGCGTCAGGCGCACGCAATCGGCTACCTTGGCCTGACGGTTAGGATAGTCGCGGCAGCGGCAGGTCTGATCGTCCAGGAGGGTGCAACCCACATTGGTGTACATCACCTCGGCCGTGTCCTCGTCCTCCAGCTTGACGAGGCAGCAGCGGCCACAGCCGTCGCACAGGCTCTCCCATTCCTCGAGGCTCATGGCTTCGAGGGACTTCAGGCGCCAGAAGGGTTGTTCCTCCGGCTGAGGATGAAAGGCGGGTGCGGCATTTGGCATGTGGGCGCTTTGACGTCTCTTTGAGGCGGTTTGAAGGAAGGTGCTAAACCGCACGTGTCGCAGCCTTTTAGCCCCTAAGAGGTAAATCTCCGTGAACCTACAAACAAGGTTCGGAGTTATATATATCAGCCTCGCCGCGCTTCAGCGTTGCCGCTAGGACACCGAACGACCATAATATATCTGAGGTCAGGACACCTGACCCGCCCCGAAGGACCGCCGTGAGCCAGCCTCCTCCTCTCCCTTTCACGACACGGGTCAAGCGTGCCGCGCTCGCGTTCGACGCCTGGCTCAACTCGGCCCTGTTCCAGGGCCGCAACGGCCTCGGGCGCGTTTGGGAATGGTATTCGGAGAAGATGAAGGGCCTGCGGTTTCGCGGCGCCTCCCGGGTTCTTCTCGACCTGACGAGCGAGGCGACCACCCTCGGCGCCGCTGGCGCCGTGGTCATGCTAGCGCTCGCCCTCCCGGCTTTCCGTGAAACCGAAAGCGATTGGCTGAAAACACAGGACCTCGCCGTCACCTTCCTCGACCGCTACGGCCAGGAGGTCGGACGCCGCGGCTTGAACCTTGACGATTCCTACAAGCTTGAGGATTTCCCGGATCACCTCATCAAGGCGGCGCTCGCGACCGAAGACAGGCGCTTCTACGATCACTGGGGCATCGACCCTTTCGGCACCCTGCGCGCCCTCATAGTCAATGCTCAGGGCGGCGGCGTGGTCCAGGGCGGCTCCTCCATCACCCAGCAGCTGGCCAAGAACCTCTTTTTGACGAACGAGCGCTCGCTTGAGCGAAAGATCAAGGAAGCCTTCCTGGCGATCTGGCTCGAATTCCACCTCACCAAGGATGAGATCCTCAAGCATTATCTCGACAGGGCCTACATGGGCGGTGGCGCTCATGGTGCGGTGGCGGCGGCGGAATACTACTTCGGCAAGCCGGCCAAGGACCTGACCCTGGCGGAATCCGCCATGCTGGCCGGCCTGTTCAAGGCACCGACCAAATATGCCCCGCACATCAACCTGCCGGCCGCCCGCGCCCGGGCGAACGAGGTGCTGCGCAACATGGTCGAGGCCGGCTTCCTCACCGAAGGCCAGATCCAGATCGCCCGGCGCAATCCGGCCACCCCGGTCAACCGCGCACGCGAGACAACGCCGGACTTCTATCTCGACTGGGCTTACGAGCAGGTGAAGCTCCAGGCCTCGCAGAAGAAGTTCGGCAACGAGCGCGTGCTGATCGTGAAGACGCCCCTCGACACGAATCTGCAGCGCCATGCGGAGCAGACCATCGAGAACATGCTTCGTCAGCACGGACGTCAGTATAAGGCGGGCCAGGGTGCCGTCGTGGTCATGGATGTGGACGGTGCCGTGCGCGCCATCGTGGGCGGGCGCGACTACGGCCAGAGCCAGTTCAACCGCGCGACCGGCGGCCTGCGCCAGCCGGGCTCGTCCTTCAAACCGTTCGTCTATGCGGCGGCCCTGACCACCAACCCGAAGCTGCGGCCGACCTCGAACGTGGTCGACCAGCCGATATGCCTGGGCAACTGGTGCCCACAGAACTACAACCGCTCCTTCTCCGGCTCCATGTCGCTGACCTCCGCCCTGGCCCGTTCGATCAATTCGATTCCCGTTCGCATGTCGCTGGAGATCGGCAAGGGCAACGCCAAGGCCGGTCGCGCCGTGATCGTCGATACGGCCAAGCGCATGGGCCTTACCCACCCGCTCACGGATTCCAGCTCCCTGCCCATCGGCGCGGCGGAGGTGACCGTCATCGACATGGCGGCCGCCTATGCGGTCTTTGCCAATGGCGGCAAGCGCGCCGATCCTTATGCAGCCTGGGAGGTGCGCAACTCCTCCGGCGAGGTCATCTTCAGCCGTGACCGGGACATCCAGCCCAAGCAGGTGCTCGACACCCGCGTGGTGCAGGACATGAACTTCATGCTGAACAAGGTGGTCGAGGAAGGCACCGGCAAGCGCGCCATCCTCGAAGGCATCCCGGTCGCCGGCAAGACCGGCACCACGAACGGCTACAAGGACGCCTGGTTCGTGGGCTACACGGGCAACCTCGTGGCCAGCGTCTGGTACGGCAACGACGATTCCACCTCCATGAACGACATGACCGGTGGTACGCTTCCTGCCATGACCTGGCACGATGTGATGAATGTGGCCCACCAGAACCTGGAGATCCGCCCGATCCCCGGAGCGAGCCCGGCCAATGCCAACCGCGTCGCTTCCGCGAACCGTCCGGCAACGGATCAGGCGCAGGCGGCCTCGCAGGCATTCCTCGCCGGCACCCTGTCGCGCAAGTCCTATGAGGTCCTCGGCGGAATCGGCACCCTGTTCCAGTCGGTCGACCGCTCCATCACGACAGGCAAGGCTCCGGAGGCGCCGCGCAACTCGGCGGCTGCGAACACCTCTCGCCAAGTCGCCATGCCCTGACCATGCAGAATGAGGCTCTTTTGACGAACGCCCCTGCGGCCGCTTCGATGCGCGCGCCATCGAGGCCATCCCTGTCCGTATCCATCCGCCGGGTCCCCACGGCCATCCTGGTCGTCTATACGCTTCTCCTGGCGCTGGGGCTCGGCCTCGGCTCGGCCTATTGGGCCATCAATGGGAGCCCTCCATTCGGCAGCCTCCGGCTCGGCCCGTGGCAGGCCTGGCCTACACTCGGTTCTCCTCAGGCCGATCCCTACATGCGCGCCATCATCGCACGCCGGGGCGACGTTCCCCTCGCCACAGGGGAAGGCATGGGCTTTAGGGCGAGCGCGGACAACGATGGCAGGCCCCTCAACTCGGCCTGCTCCTATAGCATCGGCCCGGTCGCTCCCGTCGCCCGTGTCTGGACCCTCACCCTGTATGACCCGGCCGGCCGTCTGCCGACCACGGAACTCGGACGCACGAGCTTCACGTCGGCGGAAGTGCTTCGTGACGCGCAGGACCGTTTCTCCATCGCCCTGTCCCGAACCGTGCAGCCGGGCAACTGGCTTCAACTCCCAGCAGGAGGCCCCTTCACGGTCGCGTTGCGCCTCTACGATCCGCCGGGCGCGGCCGGGGCCAATCTCGAGCTGAGTGAGATGCCCGTCATCCAGCGGCTGGAGTGCGGCGCATGAGAGGATTCGGACGTTTCGTCATCGCCACCCTCTGCGGCCTCGTCATCGCTGTCGGGATCCATATCGCGGCTATCCTGACCAGTCCCTACCTGGCCGATCAGGATGCCTTCTCCAAGGTCCAGGCGACTCTGACCGCCGAAAAGGCCCAGGTCATCAGCGCGCCGGGCGGCGCGGACACATGGCTGCCCAACCCGGATCCTGCCGCGGCTGTCGCCACCTGCGCCTTCGACCTGCGCAACGGCCCTATGCGGGTGACGACCCGCACGGGCTCGCTCCCGCTGTCCTTCTCCTTTCACAAGGAAACGGGCGGCGTGTTCTTCGCCGTGACGGATCGCGCCGCCGTGCGCGGCGAGCTCGAAATTGTCGCCATGACGGCACGCCAGCTCGACGAGGCCAGGGCCGCCGAGGACGAGAACGACCCGTCCCGCGACGTGCGGATCGTCGCCCCCGAGGTGCAGGGCTTCGTGATCGTGCGCGTCATCGCGCCTGCCCCTAGCCTGCGGCCCCAGGCTGAGGAGATGGCGAAAGCGGTTTCCTGCACGGCCGAGCAGGACGTCTGAGATACATGCCCTGGCGACCGATGATTCCGGAGGACTTAGGCCAAGTCCAAGTTCTGGCGGACGCGATCCATGTTGGTCACCCGGAGGATCCTGAGGTCTTGGCCGAGCGGCAGAGCCTCTATCCGCAGGGCTGCTTCATGCTGGTCGAGGACACGCGCGCCATCGGCTATGCGCTCACCCATCCCTGGCGCTTTGCGGAGCCGCCGCGCCTGAACCGGCTTCTCGGCGCGATCCCGTCCCCAGCGGCAACCTATTACATTCACGACGTTGCTCTGCTGCCCGAGGCGCGGGGCAAGGGCTATGCGGCGCAGATCACGAGCCTGCTGGTGGCTCATGCGCGCAAAGCAGGCTTCGACAACCTGTCGCTGGTCGCCGTCAACAAGTCGCAAATCTTCTGGGAGAAGGCAGGCTTTCGCGTAATCGCGGTTCCGGGCCTGGACGCAAAGCTCGCGAGCTATGGACCGGATGCAGCGCTGATGGTGCGCGACGTGGCCAGCCTATGAACGGCGCCTAACGGCGCCACTTCGGCAATGAAAAAATCAATCAGGAACGGCGACGCCCGCGGCCACTTGATGCGACGGGACGGGAAGGCTCGGGATTTGGCGCTGGTCTCTCGTAGCGAACGCCCATGAAGAGAAGGATCTCGCCCTTGGGTTCGCTGGCTGACAGATGCGGACGCGGCGGCCGCTCAGAAATATCCGGGAATGCGATCACCACTCCGGGCGATCTCGTCCAGACGTCTTGCATCTTGTCCTCCTCTGCTATGGTGCCACTGGCTGCCTCGACGACTGACTCACAAAAAGAGACCTATGGTTAACAGATGGTTTCCATGGGGCTGGGGCCTGCAGAAAATTGCCCAGCCTGACATGAAAACAACAGTCACGGCCGCGCTTATGTTCCGGCTTAGGTTGCTCATCTTCAGTGCAGCGGACGCCCGTTAAAGATGCGCTAACATGCACGCCCTAGCCTCCGCCTCATTGCGTTGAAGCGAGTTGCGTATGGCGTCCTCTTCGAACCCGGATCTGTGGTCGGGCCTGTCGGGCTTCGGGTCATCCGAGAGCGCAACGCCGGACATGCGCGCCGCTCTCCTGAAAGTGAACGCGGAGATGTTCGTCGCCGCACCCGCCCGCGACCGGGAGAGTATCGAAACCTTCGAGACGCTCATGCTCGGCTCCCTGCCCCGGGCGGATGCAGCCACCCTGCTTGCCCTCGCCCGCATCCTGGCGCCCTGTGCCGATGCGCCGGCATCCGTTCTCGATTACCTCGTGCAGCACGCGCCCGAGGCACGAGCCATTGTGCTCCAGCACGCCTCGCATCTGCCCGAGACGGTGAACCGCCGCCAGCTCGCAACACCATCGGGGCGCTTGCGGCTCGCAGCAAGACCCGACCTCGATCCCGCAACCACCCACAGGCTGCTGCTCCTCGGCGAGGAGGCAGTCGCGCAGGCGCTTGCGGCCAATCCTGCGATTGCGCCCGACACCGCATCGTTCAAGCTCCTGGTGCAGCGCGCACGCCACCAATCTGCTCTCGCCCGCATCCTGCTCGAACGCGACGATCTCGCCATTGGCGACGAAGCGCCCCTCTATCTCATGGCCGATGCCGGAAGACGCGCGGCGATCCGCCAGCACGTCGCCGCCATGCTGTCCCGGCGGCGCATTACGCTGTCCTGCGCCCTCACCGAGGAGGATGTCGCAGAAATCCTTGCGGTCAGCCACAGGGGCGATGTGGAGCGCCTGGAGTCTCTTCTCTCCACCCTCCTCGACTTTCCCCTGTCGACAGAGTGGCATGTACTCGAACTCGGGCGCCATCGTCTGCTTGCGCTTGCATTGAAATCGCTCGGCATGGACTGGAGGAATGCCACAAGGATCTTCCTCTCCCTGCACCCCGCCCTGTCCTATCCGCTCTCGACAATCAGGGAGCTGGTGCGCGAAGTGCGGGACGTTCCCGGCCCGGTTGCTCTTGCGCTCGTCGAGGCGATCCTGGGCGCGAAGGTGCTATCGCGAGAGCATCAGGAATAGCTCGCGGATCCATTGGCTGCGAAGTCACTGCCTCCATTTGGGGAAGGATGCTCCCCGGTCCGAAATTCTGATAGGATTTCTTGATCTGTCGGATGGATCGGAGGGTCGGATGTTCCTGGAAACGATCGCGGAAGACCAAGCAACGGGTCGGGTCGCAGAGATCTACGAGCGGCAGAGAGAGCAGCTCGGCTTCGTGATGGACGCGGCAAAGTGCTTCACCGCCCGTCCGGACCTGCTGCCTATATACACGGACTTCTCGGACAGGATCCGGGCCGGCTTTTCCCTTGGCCTGCGCGAATGGCGTCTGATCACGTTCATTGCGGCCAAGTACATCCCGTCGACCTATTGCTCCCAGGTCTACAGCAAGCAGCTCATCGCGGATCTGGGATCGAAGGACGCGGTCCTTGTGGTTCAGAAGGACTTTCGATCGGCCGGGTTGTCGGAGAAGGACGTCGCGATGCTGTCCTATGCGGAGAAGATCGCAAAGGACGCATCGCATATCTCGGAAACGGACATCGAAAGCCTGCGGTCAGCTGGCTTTTCGGACCGGCAGATCTGCGACATCGCTCTCTGCGCAGCCTTTCGGTGCTTCGTCAGCCGGTTCTTCGACGCGGTTGGGGCCGACACGGAAGCGGCGTTCATCGACAGCGACGAAGAGTTCCGGTCACAGATGACCGTTGGCAAAGCCCTTTGAAACCGGCCACCGACGAGACTAGTCGCCGGGCGCCAGATCGAGGAGGTGGCGGCCCTGCCGGTCGTCGACCTCGACGAGCCAGAGGTCGGGATCGAAGCGCAGCTCGCGGGTCATGCGTTCCTCCACGTCGAGGGGCATCACGCCTTGCATGATAGGAGCGAAGAGCCTCTCACCGCTGTCGTCGAGGAAGAGCTGCGGCGCCGGACCGTATAGGCTTGCGGTGCCGTCGAGATGATCGACCTTGATGAAGATCGCTCCGGCCTCGGCGGCCCCGCGCTTGCGCAGGGCGGCATCGAGACCTTCCACGGAGCAGCGGCGGAGATAGGCCGAAACCCAGAAGTCGGAGCGTAGGCGCGCCACTATTGAACCGCGATGCCGGATGCGCCGGACAATTCACGCACGGTGCGCGCGTTGAACTCGCCCGTTACCGGCAGGCGCTTGTCCTGCTCGAAGCGCTCGATGGCCTGCCGCGTTCCGGATCCCATCATGCCATCCACCTTCACGCTGTATCCGAGCCGCGCCAGCGCGCGCTGGCCCGCAAGAACGGTGTCGCCGGGATCCGGCCGGCCCACATTGCCGGGCGGCACCGGCACGGGCCCTCCCATGCGGATCATGTCCGCAATCGGATCGCGCGCGGCGGTGCGTGCAGCGGGTGCCCCTGCGGGCGCAGGCTGCTGGACGCGGGCGGGAGGTGTGGCTGCCGGCGCAGGCTGGCCGCCATTGCGGATCATGTCCGTGATCGGGCTGCGAACTACGGGCTTTGTCGCCGCGCCGGCCGCATTGGTTTCAGGTGCGGCCGCCGGCGGAGCGAAAGCATGCGGGTTCGGTCCCGTTGCCGGCTGCTCGGCAAGCTGCGTCCCAGGACGCGCGGGCGGCAGGAGGCGGTCGGTTTCGGCTTCGGGAGCCGGCTCCGGTGCAAGCACGATTTCACGCGTGTTGAAAAGAGGCGCGGGATGGCGGCTGCTCTGCAGCGCCAGCGCGTTCCAGGCAATTGCCCCGCCGCATCCGGTCAGGAACAGCGCAGCGAGAATCTGCCGAGGATGCCCGAACACGAAAGCGGTTGCCCGCTCGGCCACGCCCGGCCTGCGCTGAGGCTTCGCGACGCGCCGCTGCGGCGGTCGGGCCGGCGCCTTGCGCCGCACCACGGCGGGAAGGTCCAGATCGTCATCGGGCTGATCGACAAAAGCTTCGCGCAAGGGATCGTTCCGTTCTCAAGGGATGAGGTCGTTTTGGACCACGCGGCCGAAAGGACAAGCCCGCGGACGAATCCGCCTGCTATCCCCTGGCAAAGAGCCTGACAGAGGGCGCTTAAGCGAAACCTAATTGCCGCAGCCGTTTCGTTGGAGTGATCGGCACAGGCAGCGCCTCGGTCTTTCCCAGGATGCGGAGCAGCGACGACCGCACCGGTTTCCCATTACTGTACAATGACTTGGCTCCACCAGGGAGCGGCAAGGTTTCGTTCATCCTGTTTGCAGGTTTCCGACAACATGCCTACGCCGGATGCGCAGGGTCCGGTATGGTGCTGCATCATTGTTCGCTTCAGGCCATAGCGTCACCACCCATGTTGTCCATTCTCCGTTTCATCCTGATCGTCGGGGCCATTTTCTACTACTCGCCGGTCCGCCATAAAGGCGAAGGCACCGCCGCCATCGAGGCATTTTTCACGCCCAAGGCCAGCGCACCAACCGCCCCCTCCCTGCCGCCCGCGACGGAGGGGCCGGGCCACCTGGAGACCGTCTGGAAGGCCCTTCCCGACAGCGCCAAGCAGGCCGTGGTCGACAAGATCATGACGACGTCAGGCTTTCCCCTGGCGGATGCCTCAAAACCCGCCGACACCCTGCGGCCGGAGGACCGCGCTTTGGCCGCCTCGAAGCCGCGCACGTAAAATCCACTGCACCCGTCGCCAAAGGGCGGCTCGATAGCTATATGTCCGGCAGACATCACAGGTTTTCCATGCTGCCGACAATCGACGAAATCGTTTCCAACTTCGAACTGCTCGACGAGTGGGAGGAGCGCTATCGCTACATTATCGAGCTCGGCCGTCTGATGGAGCCGCTGCCGGACGAGGCGCATAGCGACATCAACAAGGTTCAGGGCTGCGCCAGCCAGGTCTGGCTCCAGATGGATGTGAAATCCTCAGGCGGCAAGCCGGTTCTGCATCTGCTCGGCGACAGCGACGCCCATATCGTGCGCGGCCTCGTGGCGCTCCTGGTCTCCCTCTACGACGGTAAGACCGCGTCCGAGGCGCTTTCCACGGACGCACTGGCTCTGTTCAAGGAACTCGGCCTGTCCGAGCATCTGACGCCGCAGCGATCAAACGGCGTCAGATCCATGGTCGAGCGCATCCGCCGCGATGCGCAGATGGCGCTGGCTGCTTCCTAGATTCGTCCGCCCTCGATCACCACCGCCTGCCAGGCCCGGATGCCGCGTGAGGCGGCCGGTCCGCGCGCTTCCGACTCGATGCCGTAATGCTCCGCGAGGCGCCCCAGCGCGAGGCGCACCACGACCTTGGCAGAACGCGCAGGCCATTGCCGCTCCCGCTCAATCTGCTCCAGCCCTTTGAGGAAGCCGCAGAGATCGAGGAGCAGGTCGCTGAAGTCGCTACCAACTGCATCGAAGGCGTGGCGGAGCCTCTGGCGCGCCGCGACCATCCGGTCGGTGGCCTCGCCCGGAGAGGCAGGGCCGCCGGTCTTCGGCATCGCGTCCCACCGCGCCGTCACGCCGGGCAAAAGGCCTGCGAGCATGATGTCGGTGCGAAGCCGCTCTCCCGCTTGGTAGGATGCTTCATCGATCATCGGTCCGCCGTTGCGATCCCGGCGCCGGCGCAGCCAGTCGAGGGGGCTTTCCTCCGTGTCGATCCGCACGCGCGTCGTGCCCGTGGCGGTCTCGACATTCGCCAACTCCGTCTCGCGATGCTGATGGAAAAAAGTGAGGTCCGCCTCGGGCGAGGAGATGCGGCGCAGATGGGCTTGCCCGGCTGCGGTCAGCTGCAGGGTCCGGCGGCTCGAGTCTCCCTGTTGCCAGCCCGCGAGATCCGCGCGCACGAGGGCATCCGCTGACGCGGTCGCAAAGCGCCCTGCCCCGACCGAGACGCCGCCCCGGCGCCTGTGGATAAGGACGCTCGACGGGTCGGTCGGATCGATGAGCGCCCAGGTTTCCGGCTGGCCGAGCGCTGCAAGCAGGCGCCTCGCCTCCTGGGTCAGGGAATCGGCTTCCGGTTGTCCGGTGGCCGGGACAGCTCTCTTCTGCGCGCGCGCCTTACACTTCTTCGAACCAGCCTTCCTAACCGCTGAAAAGTCTGTCGCGGCAATACTCTGATGAACCGCATCGCCGTCTTCAATGTTCATGTTTTGTTCCCATAAATAAAGTAAGGAAGGGCTGCCCCTTCCTCCTCCGATAGTGGGGGCATATTCCTAGTTGTCAACGCGATTCAAAACTGTTGATAAGACTGAGGATAACTCGGACAGCGCGGGATACGCCCGCACAAAGGCCGCAATGATCCCCCGCCTTTTCAGCAGGGGATCGCACGAGATTTACGCTGCGGACATGACGATCAAGGATCCGGGTTCCGCGCCTTGCGCGAAGGGGAACCCCTCGTCGGCCCAGCCCGTCATGCCGCCGAGCATCAGCTTCACCGGACGTCCGAGTTGCGCCAGCCGCAGCGCGCCCCTGTCGGCCCCGTTGCAATGCGGGCCGGCGCAATAGACCACGAACAATGTCTGCTCGGGCCAGGCCGACATCCGCTCCGCCGTGATCTCCCCGTGCGGAAGGTTGAGGGCACGCGGCACATGGCTGCGGGCATAAGCCTTGGGCCCGCGCACGTCGAGGAGCACGAAGTCGGCATGGCCGCTTGCGAACGCGGCATGCACATCGGCGCAATCGGTCTCCAGCGAGAGGCGGGCGGCGAAATGGGCTTGGGCGATGGCGGATGCGGCAGCGGGAACGGACGCGACGGAACTGGCCAGCATGGGAACCTCCTTGTGGAAAAGCCGTGGCCAGAGTTCCGCATAGGCGCCATGGTGGAAAGTGGCGCTTCCGCCAACAGACGTACATATCATGCCAAACCATCTCGTCGTCGCCCTCGCCTATGACCGCCTGAGCACCTTCGAATTCGGCATCGCCGTCGAGATCTTCGGGCTGCCGCGTCCCGAGATGGGACCGGACTGGTACCGCTTCACCGTCTGCGCCATAGAGCCCGGCCCCTTGCGCGCCACTGGCGGCTTCCAGATCATGGCCGATGGCGGACTCGAACTCCTGGAGCGGGCGGACACCATCGTGATTCCCGGCTGGCGCGGAGCCTCCACTGAGCCGGTCCCGCCAGCCCTCGTCGAGGCTCTGAAGCGTGCGCATGGGCGCGGCGCGCGATTGATGTCGATCTGCTCCGGCGTCTTCGCGCTTGCCGCCACAGGGCTTCTGTCGGGACGCCGCGCGACCACCCACTGGCATTACGCGCAGCAGCTCTCGGACGCCTACCCTGATATCAAGGTCGAGCCGGATGTTCTGTATGTGGATGAGGGCCGGCTGCTCACCTCCGCCGGCAGCGCTGCAGGGATCGACCTCTGCCTGCATGTGGTGCGCAATGACTTCGGCCCCGAGATTGCCAACCGGCTGGCCCGCCGCCTCGTGGTCCCGCCTCATCGCGAGGGCGGGCAGGCGCAATTCATCGAGCGCCCCGTTCCGCCGGCGCGCGAAGGGGCGAGGTTCGCGCCGCTGTTCGACCGGATGCGGCAACAGCTCAGCGAAGACCAACCCATCGAAATGCTGGCCGCGGAGGCGGGCATGAGCACGCGAACGTTCCTGCGCCGTTTCAAAGCCGCAACAGGCTTGCCGCCTGGCGAATGGCTGCTTGGCGAGCGCCTGATCCGTGCTCGCGAATTGCTGGAGACGACCCGCAACTCGATCGAGGACATTGCCGGCGCAACGGGCTTCGGCTCCGCGGCAACCTTGCGCCATCATTTCCGCTCGCGCCTCGGCACCAGTCCGGCGGCCTATCGCGGCCGTTTCGCTCAGGAAGCTAGAGCTTCGGAATGAAAAAAGCCGCCCTGAGGGCGGCTGATTTCAGCGAATGATGGTCGGTTCAGCTAGAGCTGCGCGAAGAACGGCGCTTCCGGCGCTGCTGGCCGAGGCCCATTTCCTTGGCAAGCTCGGAGCGGGCCTTCGCGTAGTTGGGAGCAACCATCGGGTAATCGACGGGCAGGCCCCACTTCTCGCGGTACTGCTCGGGAGTCATGTTGTACTGCGTGCGCAGATGGCGCTTCAGCGACTTGAACTTCTTTCCGTCCTCAAGGCAGACGATGTAATCGGGGGTCACGGACTTCTTGACCGGGATCGCCGGCTTGGGCGCCTCGACCGGAACTTCCACGGTGCCGCCCCCGACACGAAGAAGAGCCGAGTGGACGTCATTGATCAGAGTCCCAAGATCGGACGAAGGAACAGAATTGTTGCTGACATAGGCGGAAACGATGTCGGCAGCCAGCTCAATGTAGTTCGAAGCAGCGATATTGTCGCTCATTTTGATTTTCTTCCTTTCCGGCTCTTTGGAACGGCTCAAAAAAGCTTTTCAACCTATCTTTGAGCATTCTCGTCTGAGGCAATGCTTGCCTCTTTCTAGAACCGCAACGTACTTGCACAGAAATCGTGCTTGTTTGTCCAAGTATGGCAAATTCAGCCCCAATGCAAGATGTTCAAAAGGAAAACTTTGGAAAACTTCGTAACATCTTTCACTGTGCAATAAACTCAGGCACAAAAGTTAATGCCTGCATCCATAGGTTAGGGCTCTGATCACATGAATTTCATCCTTTGGAGCCGAAGAAGTAACTAAAAAGGCACTTGAGGAGAACATTCGGGCGCCTGCCTTATCCGGTTGGGACCTGCCATGGGAAATCAGAGTTGTCTGTGCATAATCCCTGCCGACGTTTCTCACCGGAAGATTTCATGAAAACTGAGCGCCTCCCCTTTCAGCCCTTGCCTGCTGCGCCTTCGATTCCCGCAAGACCTCACGTCTTCGAGATGCACGGAGTTCAAGTCCACGACGACTACGCCTGGCTGAAGGCGGAGAACTGGAAAGACGTTCTCAAGGATCCGGCCGTCCTCGATCCGGAGATCCGGGCTTGCCTGGAACAGGAGAACGCCTACGCGGCCGCAGCTTTCACCGGCACCGAAGAGTTCCAGGCCCGCCTCGTGGCCGAAATGCGCGGCCGTATCAAGGAGGACGATTCCAGCGTTCCCGAGCCGGACGGTCCTTATGCTTACTTCACCCGCTATCGCGAAGGCGGCCAGCATCCCCTCGTCTGCCGCCAGCCCCGTGATGGGGGCCTTGAGACCATCATGCTCGACGGCGACAGGGAGGCCGAGGGCCATCCCTTTTTCGATCTCGGCGGAGCGGATCACTCGCCCGATCACAAGCTCCTGGCCTGGGGTGCGGACATCAAGGGTTCCGAATACTTCACGATCCGCGTGCGTGACTTAGGCAGCGGCACCGATCTGCCCGACGCGGTGCCCCAGACCTCCGGCGGCGCCGTGTGGCTCAACGACTCGTCGAGCTTCTATTATGTGGAACTCGACGAGAACCATCGTCCGGTCCGGGTCAAACTCCACCGCCTCGGCACGAGCCCTGATCAGGATCAGGTCGTCTATGAGGAGAAGGATCCGGGCTTCTTCGTGAAGCTCGGCACCACCCAGTCGGACGCTTTCGTGCTCATCGAGGCGAGCGACCACGAAACCTCCGAAATCTGGCTCCTCGACCGGGCCGATCCGTCGGCCGCGCCACGGGTCGTCGAGCCGCGCACGCCGCAGCTCAAATACGACGTGGAGCATCACGGGGACAATCTCATCATCCTGACCAACGCGGACGGGTCAGAGGACTTCAAGATCGTCGCGGCTCCCGTGGCAAACCCGGGGCGTGATCACTGGCGCGATCTGGTGCCATACCGTGCGGGCACGATGATCCTCTCCCACGTGGCGCTTGCCCGCTATCTCGTGCGCCTCGAGCGCGAGAACGCGAACCCACGCATCGTGCTGCGGGAGTTTGCGACAGGCCGCGAGGAGAGCGTCGCTTTCGCTGAGGAAGCCTATTCGCTGGGCTTCTCGGCGGGCTATGAATTCGACACGGACGTGATCCGCTATCACTACTCGTCGATGACAACCCCGAGCGAGGTGATCGACTACAACCTCCGCACCGGGGAACGCAGCTTGCGCAAGCGGCAGGAGGTGCCGAGCGGGCACAACCCGGCCGATTACGTCACCCGTCGCCTGTTCGCCACGGCTCCCGACGGAGAGCAGGTGCCGGTCTCCATCGTTCATCGGCGCGAGGTCGCCCTCGACGGATCCGCGCCCTGCCTGCTCTACGGCTATGGCTCCTACGGCATGTCCATGCCGGCGGCCTTCCGCACCGGGATCCTGTCCCTGGTCGACCGCGGCCTCGTCTATGCCATCGCGCATATTCGTGGCGGCACCGAAAAGGGCTGGCGCTGGTACATGGACGGCAAGCGCGAGAAGAAGCCCAACAGCTTCACGGATTTCATCGCCTGCGGCGAAGCCTTGGTTCAGGCGGGCTACACCTCACGCGGCCGCATCGTCGCCCATGGCGGCAGCGCCGGCGGCATGCTCATGGGGGCAGTGGCGAACTTGGCGCCGGACCTCTTTGCCGGCATCATCGCCGAGGTGCCTTTCGTCGACGTGCTCAATACGATGCTCGACAGCGAGCTGCCCCTCACCCCGCCCGAATGGCCGGAATGGGGCGCCCCGGCTGCGGATGAGACCGCCTTCAGCACCATCTTGTCCTATTCGCCCTACGACAACGTGAAGCCTCAGGCCTATCCGGCAATTCTGGCCCTGGCAGGCCTCACCGACCCGCGGGTTACCTATTGGGAGCCGGCGAAGTGGGTGGCGCGGCTCCGGGCCACCATGACGGGGGGCGGCCCAATCCTGTTCAAGCTCAACATGGAGGCCGGGCACGCAGGCGCCGCCGGCCGCTTCGACCGCCTCGAGGAGGTCGCCCTCGCCTATACCTTCGCTCTTAAATGCGTCGGGGGCTTTCAGACTTGACGAGAAGCCCTATGTCTCGTTGTACCGTATCTAACCGCATAGGTTGAGATAGCAGCGAGCTACCAGGGACTTCCGAAAGTACGTGTCAATGACTGAAAGGGGCCACTCCAAAACGGCCACCGGCGCCTCTTCCCATAGGGAAAGCGATAAGCAGCGCCTTGCCGAACTGGAGAAGCGTGTTCGCGCGCTGGAAACCGCGCTTCATGTGGCCAACGGCAAGTTGCAGATTGCTCTCGAGATGGGCAAGCTGAGTGCGTGGGAGCGTGATCTCGAAACCGACAAGATGAGTGGCACTCCCACCCTCCTGGCGACTCTCGGTCTGCCCTCGGGGGCTGAGCCGACATTTGAAGATCTTGAGCGGATTTTCCATCCTGCCGACGTGGAGCGGGTCAGGCAGGCCATCTCATATGCCGAGCGGACAAATACCCGGATCAACATCGAGCACCGGATCGTCAAGCCTGACGGGCGCATCACGCGGATCCTGGTGCAGGGCGGGCATGTCTACGAGAATGGAAAGCCCGTTCGCCATTTCGGCATCGTTCAGGACGTTACCGAGCGGGAACAGATCAAGGAAGAGATCCAGCACACACAGCGTCGTCAGGAATTCCTTCTGGACCTCAATGACCAGCTGCGCAGCCTCGATGATCCGGATGCGATCATGGAAACCACGGCTCAAAGCCTGGGACGGCTTCTGAGGGTCGATTGCGCCGGCTACGGTGAGGTTGATGAGAGCCGAGGGGTTATCCTGGTCGAACGGGAATGGTCGAAGGGTGTCATCAGCAACGAGGGTCGGGCCTACCGCCTTTATGACTTTCTCCCCACCCTGATGGCCGAGCTCAAGAATGGGCGCCCCATCTTTGTCGAGGACATCAGAAACGACCCCCGTGCGAGCAACCCGGCCGTCCAGACGGCCTACAGTACCATCAATGCGCGATCTGCCCTGGCTGTGCCCCTGCTCAAGGACCAGAAGCTGACCGCCATTCTCTACATGCATTCAGCCGAACCACGAGCCTGGACCACGGATGATCTCACCCTGGCGGAGGATGTGGCCGAACGCACCTGGACGGCCGTGGAGAAGGCGCGTGCCGAGATGGATCTCACGGAGACGGACGCCAAGCTCCGCCTGATCGCCGAGTCTCTTCCGGCCCTGGTCTGGATTCTCAATCCGCAGACGGAGCTTCTCTACACCAACCAGCGGTGGGTGACCTATTCGGGCCTTCCCCGGGAAGAGGCGCTCGGCCACAGCTGGACGCGGGCCATTCATCCCGACGACATGGCCAGAATGAGTGAGGAACTGGTCCCGGTCGTCACCCTCCACACCCCCTATACGACGGAAGCAAGATACAGATCGCACGAGGGTCACTATCGCTGGCATCTAATCCAGGGCGCTCCCATCCACTCCTCAACCGGAGAGTTCAAGGGTTGGGTCGGCACCAGCGTCGACATCCACGATCTCAAGGTCACGGAAGATGCCCTGCGCAAAAGCGAGGAGCAGCTTCGCATCGCTCTTCAGGCGGCCAAGATGGGGGACTGGAGCTGGGATTCAGCCACGAACCTGGTGAGCCATTCTGATCGTGCGGCCGAGATTATCGGTGCGCCCCTCGGGTCGAGCGTGAGGCCGGAAGAGATCCGTGAGAGAATCCATCCGGCCGATCTGCCTCAGATGATCAAGGCCAAAGAAAAAGCACGCGAGACAGGGCAACCCTACAGCGTCCAATACCGCATGAGGCGCTTCAACGACGGGGCCGAGATCTGGATTGCCATCCAGGCACAGACGACCCTGAACGAGGATGGGACCCTTGTCACCAGCGGCATCATCCAGGACATTACCGAAAGCAAGCACGCTGAGGAACGCCAGCAGTTGCTGATCCGTGAGCTGCACCACCGGGTCAAGAACACGCTCGCCACCGTCCAGGCCATCGTAGGATCCACCGCCCGCACCGCATCCAGCATCGACGAGTTCTACCAGGGCTTCGTCGGCCGCATCGTGTCGCTTGCCCGCACCCACAACCTGCTCACCGAGGACCTGTGGCAGAAGGCTGCCCTCGAGGACCTGATCCAGACCGAACTCGGCCCCTACGAGGACGGCGCCCGCAACCGCATCACCGTCGAAGGCCCGCACGTGGAGCTGCCCTCGGAGGCCGCGGTGCCCATCGGCATGGCCATTCACGAGCTCACCACGAATGCGGCCAAGCACGGGGCGCTCTCCACCTTCGGTGGTCAGGTGGAGGTGCGCTGGCGGGTGGAGCCGGGCGAGGAGCGGCCGGTGCTGCATTTCACCTGGACGGAGCATGGCGGGCCGCGGGTGAGCACGCCCACCCGCCAAGGCTTCGGCTCGCGCCTGCTGCAACGGGTCCTGGCAACCCAGCTCCAAGCCCAGGTGCAGATGAGCTTTCCGCAGGACGGCCTGCGCTTCGCCATGACCATGGAAATTCCCGGCGAACCAGCCATCTTCAACCCGGATCGTCCGGGGAGTTAACCTTTTCCTGGATATACTGCCGTTTCCTGAATTATTGCCACCTTCTCAGCATGAGTTTACGGCATGAGGTGACGTAGCCTCCGGAAATGCTTAGAAAGCAGCAGACGCAGCTCAAGAGCATTCTTTATGATCAACAGGGTCGACGTTCCTCCCTTTCCAAGAGCCGCACCGCAGGGCGAGCGGCAGCCGGATGTCCAGGAAAAAGGCCGAGACATGAGCGGGACGCAGTCGCGCGAAAACAGCGCCATGCTGCGTCTGGCGCTCGAGATCGGCCGCCTGGGTTCATGGGAGCGGGATCTCGTGACGAACGAGATGACGGCTAGTCCGATCTGCAGGACCCACCTCGGACTGCCTGCCGATGAGCCTTTGAGCTTCGAAAAGCTGAAGAAGCTGCAGCATCCGGGCGATGTCGAGCGCATCAACCAGGCCGTCACCTACGCGCTGGCAACGCGCTCCGACTTCAGCATAGAACACCGCATCGTCCGCCCCGACGGCTATATCGGGCGCCTCCTCGTGAGGGGCACACCGATCTTTGAGAACGGCAGCCCTGTTCGTCTGGTGGGCGTCACGCAGGACGTGACTGAGCGGGAGCGAGCCAAGGAAGAGATCAAGGATGCCCAGCGCCGGCAGGAATATCTCCTGAAGCTCAATGAGCAGCTCCGGGACGCCAAGGACCCTTTTGCGATCATGGAGGCGACAGCCCAAAGCATCGGCCAACTCTTGAAGGTAGATTGTGTCGGCTACGGCGAAGTCGACGATAATCGTGACATTGTGCTCGTCGAAAGAGAGTGGTCCAAAGGCGCCATCAGCAACGAAGGCCGCGCCTACCGCCTGCGGGAGTTCCTGCATGGCATGATCGACGATTCTAAAGATGGCAAGGTCCTTGCCATCGCAGACACCGCGACCGATCCGCGGACGAGCGACGCCACGCTCCAAAGCTTCTACAGCACCATCAATGCCAGGGCCGTTCTCACTGTCCCGCTGCTCAAGGACGGCCAGATCACAGCGATTCTCTATGTTACCTCGTCCATGCCCCGGTCCTGGACGAAGGAAGATCTGTCCCTCGTTGAGGACGTCGCCGAGCGCACCTGGATTGCGGTCGAGAAGGTGCGGGCTGAACATGATCTCCGCGAGACCGAAGATCGGATGAGGATGTTCACGGAGGCGCTTCCCGGTTTCGCCTATATCACGACAACGGAACTGGAGCTGCTTTACGTCAATGATCGCAGCTGGTCCGCATTCACCGGTCTGAGCTTAGAGCAAGCTCTTGGTCATGGCTGGCTCTCTGCCGTTCACCCCGACGACGTAGCACGATTGGCGCAGGAAGCCCGCAGCGACGACCGTGACCTCCAAGCCGTGGAATTGCGGTATCGGGCAGCGGATGGCACCTATCGTTGGTATCTGGCCCGTGTTGTTGCCTACTACGATCGGAACGGCGAGTTCAAAGGCCGGATCGGGACGAGCATCGACATCCATAGCCTCAAGGAGACGGAAGCGGCTCTGCGCGAGAGCGAGGAGCGTCTGGCGCTGGCACAGCGCGCCGCGCGGATCGGCGTCTTCGATTGGGATGTATCCAGCGGAGTTATCACCTGGACTCCCGAGCAGGAGCAGATGTTCGGGATCGAAGTCGGCAGTTTCGAAGAAAATTACGAAGGCTGGAGCTCCCGCGTTCACCCGGCCGATGTTGCCGCGTTCGAGAAGAACTTCCGCGAGGCTGTTCCCCGGGGCGATCAGGAGCTGGCCTTCGCTTACCGAATTGTCCTGCCGGATGGCTCCTTCCGCCACATCGAGGGCCGAATGGTGATCTTCTATGCGCCGGACGGCGCTCCGAAGAGGATCATCGGTGTCAACATCGATGTCACCAAGCACAAGCAGGCGGAGCATCGTCAGCAGTTGCTGATCCGTGAGCTGCACCACCGGGTCAAGAACACGCTCGCCACCGTCCAGGCCATCGTAGGATCCACCGCCCGCACCGCATCCAGCATCGACGAGTTCTACCAGGGCTTCGTCGGCCGCATCGTGTCGCTTGCCCGCACCCACAACCTGCTCACCGAGGACCTGTGGCAGAAGGCTGCCCTCGAGGACCTGATCCAGACCGAACTCGGCCCCTACGAGGACGGCGCCCGCAACCGCATCACCGTCGAAGGCCCGCACGTGGAGCTGCCCTCGGAGGCCGCGGTGCCCATCGGCATGGCCATTCACGAGCTCACCACGAATGCGGCCAAGCACGGGGCGCTCTCCACCTTCGGTGGTCAGGTGGAGGTGCGCTGGCGGGTGGAGCCGGGCGAGGAGCGGCCGGTGCTGCATTTCACCTGGACGGAGCATGGCGGGCCGCGGGTGAGCACGCCCACCCGCCAAGGCTTCGGCTCCCGCCTGCTGCAACGGGTCCTGGCAACCCAGCTCCAGGCGGACGTCTCCATGGACTTCCCCGAGGAAGGGCTTCGTTTCGCCATGACCCTGCCGATCCCCGGTGCACCGCCGATCTTCAACCCGGATCAATGATGCCATGCTCATGAACGCAAGCCGCTCGCACCTTGTCGTGGTCGATGTTCAGGCCCGCCTGATGCCCGCGATCCACGAGGGTGAGAGCCTTGTCCGCAACCTGGCGATCCTGCTGGAAGCCGCCACCCGGCTTAAGGTCCCTGTGACGGTTACGGAGCAGTATCCCAAAGGGCTGGGAGCCACCCTGCCCTCAGTGGCGGAGGCGCTCCCCGCCGATGCGGTCACCCTGTCGAAGACCACCTTTTCGGCCGCCCGGGAGCCTTCGATTGCGGAGCGGATTGCGACCCTGCGAGGCAGCGGCCGGGATCACCTCGTGATCTGCGGGGCCGAGGCGCATATCTGCGTGCTGCAGACCGCCCTGGAGTTCAGGACGTCAGGCTACGAGGTCTTCGTGGTGGCCGATGCGGTGTCGAGCCGCTCGCCTCACAGCGTCAGCGCCGCCTGCGCGCGCCTGCTGCATGCGGGATGCCATTGGGTGACCACGGAGATGGTGGCTTTCGAATGGATGGAACGAGCCGCGACTGACGAGTTCCGCGCCCTGGCTCCGCTGTTCAAAGACTAGCCGACGAACTGCCCTCGCCACCGGCCGCGATGAACTCCTTCAGCTCGTCCAGGGACTGGAAGCGGAAGGTGCCGCCTGGGGTCTGAGCCTCGATCGAGCCATCCGAGAACATGACGTACTTGTTGTCGCCGGAATTGTAGGTGCCGATAACCGTGGCCGGCCCCTCCTCGTCGGATTCTGCCTTGTCCTCGGAAGGGGCTTCCTGATCGGCCTCTGCAACGACAGGCTCGCCGTCGCGTTGCGGCTCTGCGTCGACTTCATCGTCCAGAACGGGCTCCTGAGGCTTATCGCCCTGGGCGCGCTCCTCGACCTCAGGCTCACGCTCGGCATGATCGAGCGCATCGAGGTCGAGACCGGGTTCTGCAACGAGGTGATCCTGCTCGTCGTTGCGCTGGCGGTCAGCGAGGAGGAAGTCCGGCACCTTGAGGTCCTGCTCCAACTCGTCCTCGGCAGGCGGGGCAATCGGGGTGGTTCTCGGCGGGAAGGGAATGACAGGCGCCACTTCCCTGTCCTCGGGCCACTCGGCCGCCACCACGGGCCTGTCCTCGGGCTCATCCTGCTCGCGTGTCTCCTGCTCCTCGAAGAGAGGAAGGGTCGGCTGGTTCTCGTCGGCACGCTCCTCGTAGGCTCCGGCCGCCTCTGCGGCCGCAAGGCCGCCGGCAAGCCCTGCACCGGCACCTGCAAGCGCTCCAGGCGCGCGATGGCTCAGGCCGAGCTCATCTGCTTCGAAGCCGGTCTGCGATCCTGAAAGGTGTCTCTCGATCTTCGCCAGCTTGGAGACCGCCGCCGCGATGCCGAGAAGAAGCGCGCCGCTTGCGGCCGTGACGCTGCCCGCGATCACCATGGTCCAGCCGCGCTCGACCAGAACGATATCCCATCCGAAGAAAGCCGCCAGCAATCCACCGAGGATCATCGCAAGAGCGAGGGCTAGAAGAGCGATGATCATGCCGTCTCCATCATACGCAAACCAAAGATTACCCAGGAAAAGCTATGCTTCTATAGGCAAAAGACAACCGGCTGTGAAGCTTGAGCAGAAAAAAGTCCGGAGCTTGGCCGTTGCTCTTGGGCCCCCGGCGCTTTAACTAACGCTCAAGCGCATCGGGCGATGCGCGGTCGCACAAGACGGGCATCGGATCGACCCCAAAGTCGCCACTAGTTTCAGGTCCGATGCTCCGGGTCGCTCAATTCAAAGGAGACGCCGATGTCGTTCACTCTGCCCGAACTGCCTTACGCCTATGATGCCCTGCAGCCCTACATGTCGCGGGAAACCCTGGAGTTTCACCATGACAAGCACCATGCAGCCTACGTCAACACCGGCAATAACCTGCTGAAGGGCACGGAATTCGAAGGCAAGAGCGTCGAGGAGGTCGTGAAGGGCTCCTACGGCAAGAACCAGGCCCTCTTCAACAATGCGGGACAGCATTACAACCACATCCACTTCTGGATGTGGATGAAGCCGAACGGCGGCGGCGCCTTGCCGGGCAAGCTCGAGAAGAAGATCGTCGAGGATCTCGGCTCCGTCGACAAGATGAAGGAAGACTTCATCCAGGCCGGCGTCAGCCAGTTCGGCTCGGGATGGGCCTGGCTCGCGCTCAAGGACGGCAAGATCACCGTCATGAAGACTCCGAACGGCGAGAACCCGCTGGTGCACGGCGCCCAGCCGATTCTCGGCTGCGACGTGTGGGAGCATTCCTACTACATCGACTACCGCAACCGTCGCCCCGACTACGTCAAGGCCTTCCTCGACAACCTGGTGAACTGGGAGCATGTCGAGGAAATGTTCGAGCAGGCGTCCAAGTAAGCGATATACGGCACCGTCAAACGGGCCTCTTCGGAGGCCCGTTTTTGTTTAGCGCTTGGACTGAAGGATGCCTGAATTCTCTTCCTAGGCAGGATATAGAGAGCAATGTAAGCTTGTATCGGCCATAACCATTGCGCTTCTGGCTGATCATGGACCTATACGATGCGCTACCTACCAGTTGCCCTCCTTGCGATGCTGGCCGTATCCTCGACCGCAAGTGCCGAGGATGACTGCGAGGGCGAAACCCAATACGAAATGAATATGTGCGCGGGACGCAGGTTCGATAAGGCGGACAAAGCGATGAACGAGCGCTACACAGTCGTCCGTGAAGAATTGTCTGGCGGCTTGAGTCACGCCCGTTGCGGCGATCGACCGGATCCAACCAGCAACAGGA
>NZ_JAERQE010000033.1 GCF_016734765.1 Microvirga soli
CGTGAACGCTTCATTGTCCGTCCTTGTGAGGGGCCGGACTCTAACTCAACCTGGAGGAAAATTTCAGTGGCAGGTCAGGCCCAGTCGATTATCGATTTGGCCAACTCGCCCGAGATTCGGGAGCGATACGACCAGGAAACTGACGCGGCACGCCAGCTTGGGATTTTTGGATCACCGACATTTGCTGTCGGTCAGGAGATCTTCTGGGGTGACGACCGGCTCGAAGAGGCGCTGGCCTGGGCTGCCGGGAAGCACCCTGCCCTGCGCTGACATATCTCTCGGCCAGCCCCTCCCTCCCGTCGTTCAATAGAATTGTTTTGCATCGCAGCCCGGCGACTCAAAGCTCATGATCGACCGCCAGGAGGGTGGTCGAACTGATCGTTGGCGATGGAGGAATTAACGTCGTCGCAGCATGTTGATATCGTCCGACGATGTCATCGGAAGGTTTAAGGTGTTTCCATCGGGATCGACCTGAGACGATTTATCGTGACAAGTTGCCCATCCTCTGCTGTCATGCTCTCCAGCCCAGATAAGAGGCGACAGGTGACGGGGTATGGGGAAGCTGGATCTGCTTACGGCCATAGATGCGATCTATGCCTCGGCGCTCGCCCCAG
The DNA here is from genome assembly GCF_016734765.1 of Microvirga soli. Classification (GTDB taxonomy): domain Bacteria; phylum Pseudomonadota; class Alphaproteobacteria; order Rhizobiales; family Beijerinckiaceae; genus Microvirga; species Microvirga soli. Next base: position 615 of record NZ_JAERQE010000033.1, read on the forward strand.
AGCGCTGGCCGGAAGCTCTGGAGCACATCGGTCAACTTACGGGCGGTCTCGGCGCAGCCATCGTGCCGCTCACGGCAACAGACCGGGTGGTGACCATCGGCTCCTCCAGCTTGGATGAGGCCACGCAGGACTACAACAACGAGTGGTGGCGCTACGACATTCGCATCGAGCGACGATCTGCACTCGGGCTAACAGAAGGGCTAATCACTGATCCTGACCTCCTAGACGAGGAAACTGCACGGACCCATCCGTTCTTCCAGGAGTTCCTACGATCTCACAAGCTGGGTGCGTACCTGGGCTACGTGACTGCCCTGCCCTCAGGGCAGATTGTGGCAGTGGGTCTCCACCGGGATCTTCGCCGAGGCCCCTTCGAGAAGGAAGAAGCAGACAACTTCATCCGCCTCGCACCTCACGCCGCCCGTGCTCTTGTGGCAGGGTCTGAGATTGCTGAAGGCAGACGTGCTTCACGCATTCTCAGTAACGTCCTGAACCATTCTACCTGTGGAGCGATCCTTTTGGATGATCGCGGCGTGGTGGTCTCCATGACTGAGACCGCCCGTTCGATGCTTGGTGCAGGGTTCGATGTCTCCCGTGGTCGCCTGAGGGCGGCAACGGCGCGAGATCAGAAGGCTCTGGACGCCTTGGTAACCTCCGCCCTTCCTGGCCGAATGAGCTTGGTGCAGCCCCCGTTGGTGCTGTCCCGCACTCCTGGCGTTGAGCAGAAACTTCTCATTCAGGCAATTCCAATTGGCAGGGATCAGCAAACCGACTTCGAACATCTTACTCTCAAACCTGGAGTCTTGGTCCTTCTCAACGGCCTTTCCACCCCGGCTTCGGGCATCATCCTGGAGCGTCTCATCCGGCTCGGCCTTACGAAGGGTCAGGCTCGCATCGCTGCTGCGGTCGGAGGTGGACTATCCTCTAAAGAGGCAGCAGAGCAACTCGGGCTGACGGACGGAACGATCCGCACAGTCCTGAAGGTCGTGTACGAGCGCCTCGATCTTACTCGTCAGAGCCAGCTTGTCGCCCTCGTGACAAAGCTCGGATCATTGCCAGCACAGAACTGAAAAAAGAAGCTGCGCGACTGTCCTGATCCACTGCCATGAAGCTGTAGTTAGCGGTCCCATTCCTCCAAGGGCGTATCACAAATGTGGAATGCGCCTCTGCGTCAAACCGGCCAAACTGTCGGTTTGGACGCGGAGGAAAAATGTTCGAGTGCCGCCACCGGGTGACCTCCCCTGGTCGTGAAGCCTTATCGCCAGCCATGCACCGCTCTGCTTCATCTCCTTGGCTCCGACCGGAACTGCCGTCTCTCGGCGCTATGGACATCATGTTCTCCACAGTTCCGCAGTATCCTAGCCATGGGCAGAAATCTTAAGACAGACCACCGGGCCAACCGGTTTCTTGCCGCGCTCGAACCCGACGACTTCGCCTCTCTTGAACCGCAACTTGAGACGGTCATCCTTCTGCGCGGAGCCGTGCTCTACGAGCCCCGCGACCCGATCCGCTTCACCTGCTTTCCGCACGATGCCATAGTCTCTCTTGTCGATGTCCTGGAGGATGGCCGTCTGGCTGAAGTGGCGATGTTCGGGCGGGAGGGGTTGTTTGGTCTTTTGAGCGCCTTTGTCAGCCGTGAAGCCTTTGGGCGCTATGTCGTACAGGTTCCCGGCACCGCTTCTCGGATTTCCCTGGACCACATGCAGGAAGCCATCCGGACACGTCCCAGCCTACAACAATTGGTGCTCGCCTATAACGAGGCACTGCTCGCCCAGGCGTACCACACCGTGGCCTGCAATGCCGTGCACCCGGTCGAGGCCCGATGCTGTCGCTGGCTCCTCAGTACGCATGACCGCCTGGATCACGACGCCCTACCCCTGACCCATGAATTTCTGGCAGAAATGCTCGGTGTGCAGCGCTCCACGGTCAGTGCGACCCTGCGGAGTCTCCAAGCCACTGGCCTGATCGAGCAGCGCCGGGGACAGATCGTCGTGACTGATCGTGGAGGTCTCGAACAGGCAGCGTGCGAGTGCTACCGCAAGATCCGCTCTCGGTTTGGAAGATTGCTGCCCGGTACCTATACGTAGTTCGATGTGAACAGACGAGGTGGGCTGATAAAGTCTGGGCTGAAGGTACTCGCTGCGGCTCGTTCTCGGGCCTGGGCATGCTGACCCGGAGACATACACTTACCGCAGGCGTGTACGGCTCCACACTCCTGGCCCACAGGCAAAATACATCAGCAATCCTCCAACGATGGCGAGATTCTGGAAAAACTCCACGTTCTGACGAGGATGCAAGACCAGCCCCGTCATCGACGGGCCATATGTCAGCCAGAGCATGGTAGCGGTGAAGCCGATCAGTGCTACTGCCGTCCAACGCGGCCACAAGCCTATGATCAGGGCCAAGGGACCGAGAAACTCCACTGCCACCAGAAGACCAGCAGCGATTTCTGGATACGGGACACCCTTGCCTGCAAGTGAAGTCGCAAATGAGGAAAATGCCATCAGCTTGCTGTAGCCGGAAGGCAGGAACAGAGCAGCGATCAGCACACGGCCAATGAGCAGGGCCGCATCCTCGCTTCGGGTCAGCATGAACTTCCTCCTGGTCTCACCTGGGCTCGCCACGGTACCGGTGCGGATGGCTCTGTTGCAGTAATTTGGATCGGGCACAATGAGCCCAGCCGCATGGGCCACTCAGGCAGCGAGGCCGAACAGCTGGTTGACCAGACGGATTTCGCCTGTCGTTCCTGCCTCCTGGAGGAGGCAGTGACCGCGACGGATCATGCGCATAACCTCAATACCCTTCAAGGTGGCGTAGGCTGTTCTCATTCTCTGGAAGCCGCGAGTCGGCCGGATCACGCGACTAAGGGCACCGTGATCCGCTTCGATGATGTTGTTCAAATATTTCGACGTCCGGTGCTCCACATCATGTGCCAGGTAGCCCTCCCGTTTCAGCCGGCAGATTGCTCTTGGATACGAGGCGAGTTTGTCAGTGGTGATCGATGAGGGAGGACAGTCACCCATCGTCTTCAGGGCCTTGCGCAGAAAGCGATAAGCCGCTCGGGCGTTCCTCCGGTCTGAAAGCATGAAGTCAATCAGCTGCCCGTGCTTGTCGACAGACCGGAACAGGTACTTCCATCGGCCTCCGACCCGCACGTATGTCTCGTCGACACGCCATGAGCCGGATCGCTTCCCCTGGTACGGACGCACCCGCTTTTCGATCTCTCGAGCGTAGCGCTGAACCCAGCGAAAGATTGTGCTCGGGTCGCCCGTGACACCGCGTTCCTCCATCATCTCGGCGAGATCGCGGTAGCTGATCCCGTACTTACAGTACCAGCCCACACACAGCAGAATGATCTCAACTGGAAAGCGGCGGCGCTTGAACAGAGACAACGGGGCGGCTCCTCGACTAGCCGCTCCGGATTATCCTGCCACGGTTAACGCAACAGTGCCTTCGCTGGTGCGCTGACAACCTGTCCCTTGCGGATCATTGCCGTAGCCTCATAGCCGGCAATCGTCCGCGCAGCGGACGTGAAGCTATTGAAGCCCAGCCTTGGCCTGACGAGCCGCTTAATGCGCCGGTGATCCTGCTCAACGATGTTGTTCAGGATCTTGACCTGCCGGAGTTTGGCGAAACGCCAAAGCGTCCTCGCCCGCTTCATGGCTTTTGTCGCAATTGGGTAAGCGGCGTTCTTGTCGACCGTAATGGTCCGCGGATTAACCGTGTGGGGCTGCTTCAGCGCTTTCTGGAAGAAGCGTCTTGCCGCCGCGGCATTCCGCTTAGGGGAGAGCAGGAAGTCGATAGTTTGTCCGCGGCATCGACGGCGCGGTAGAGATACACCCACTTCCCCTTGACTCGGATATATGTTTCGTCGACCTGCCAGGGAACCGTTCGTCAAACGAAGATGCGGACGGATACGCTTGTCCAACTCCGGTGCATAGGCCTGGATCCACCGAAACAGGGTGGTGTGGTCGACCTGGATGCCTCCATCGGAGAACCAAAGCTGCAACAGAACCGACGTTCAAATACTGTCACGCTTGGAGATCGACCTCCTACAGCTGATTGCGGCCGCGGCTTCGCGAGAAGTACCAGATGGCTGCGGCGACGATGATGACCAGCAGGATGATCCACCAATAATCCGCAAGACCGCCACCTGCGGCGGCAGCATCCCCGGCAGGAGGAGCGCCGGGAGTAGTAGGCGGGGTCTGCGCCCATGCCGACGAAACCGCCAGGAAGATAAAGCCTATCAGTGCCGTGAGTTTGCTCATCATTGCGTCTCCGGTTGAGGAGGCCCAGCACAGCCAGTTGGAGCTATTGCTAAGCTGGCCTCATCAGTGAACGCTGCTCGGCAGGGCGGGTTCCTGTCTAAGGCGGGTTGATGCGCTATCAGAGTCGACATGTCAGGCTCAGGGACTGGAGCGTCCTCTAACCGCCTTGTTTCTCTTGCCCTATGTTCCTCTCGAAAATGTACGCTGTAGGTCGAAGGTAGTTATCGATCTTGAACGGGAGTTCAGTCTGAGTAAGTATCTTCGTCAGCCAAGACAACCATTCCAGGAGAGTTTGATGCAACCGTATGAGCAAAACCAAAACGCCTATGGCACCGGCTTTGCCCGGACGGCGGCTCAGGTCGATCAGGGCCTGCGCGCCTTCATGCTCGGCGTCTACAACAACATGGTCCTGGGCCTTGCCATCTCGGCCCTGGTCGCGCTCGGCATCAACATGCTGGCCACCACGAGCGATCCGTCGCAAGCGGTTGCCCGGATGGGTGGTGTCGGTCTGACCCAGTTCGGCGCGACGCTGTATGGCTCGCCCCTGATGTGGGTTGTGGCGCTGGCGCCTCTGGCCTTCATCTTCTTCTTCTCGTTCCGCATGGACCGGATGTCCGCGGCGACGGCCCGCACCACCTTCTTCGCTTTTGCTGCGGTGATGGGTGCTTCGCTCTCGACGCTTCTGATCCGCTACACCGGTGCGAGCGTGGTGCAGGTGTTCTTCATCACGGCCGCGGCCTTCGGCTCGCTGTCGCTCTGGGGCTACACCACGAACCGCAGCCTGTCCGGTATGGGCTCGTTCCTGATCATGGGTCTCGTCGGCCTGATCCTGGCTTCGATCGTGAACATCTTCGTCGCGTCGAGCATGCTGCAGTTCGGCATCTCGGTGATCGGCGTGCTGATCTTCGCAGGCCTCACCGCCTACGACACGCAGAAGCTGAAGGAGATGTACCTGTACGGCAACTTCGACTCTGAAGCTGCCGCCAAGGTCTCCGTGTTCGGCGCTCTGACGCTGTACCTGGACTTCATCAACATGTTCCAGTTCCTCCTGGCTCTTGTGGGCAACCGCAACCAGTAAGGATCGAGCGGATCGCTTGATCGCGAAGCCCCGGCTTTTCAGCCGGGGCTTTTTATCTGCCATTCAGAAGATTGGTGAACGTCATGCACAGAGATGTCCAATCGGGGCCGCGGACCGGCAGAGGAAGCCTACCAGTTCCCAGTTCCGTTGGGGACTGGGTAGGTATGACGGCGATGTCACTTTAACCAGAACCGGGCGCATTGAGGCAGCTTCTGCCATTTGACCCACTCAGGCAGCGAGGTTGGCCGCGCCTTTCCATTCCGCCATAGGGGTGAGGCGGTGAAGATGAGTGGCAAGGGCGGAGCGTTGGGTGCGGGGCGGAACGAAGAGATTGCGCACAGCGGAGAACACACTGACGTACTGCTGCAGGCCTCTCACAGACCGAAAGCCCTGCATCATTCTCTCCCGCTTGCGCAACGGAACATGCGAGTTCTGGGCCCGGTTATTCAGGCCCTTGTGAGCGCAGTGCTCAACGGAGGGCATAATCTGACGCCGGGCCGACACTTAGGAACTCAAGTTATCGGTAGTCAATCGGCGGGGCGGGCAGCCCTGCTTCTTCAACAGCCGCTTCAGTAAGCGCTTGGCTGCCTTGGTGTCGCGCCGGCTCTGGACGATCTCGTCAAGCACATAGCCATCCTGATCGACGGCCAGCCACAACCAGTGCCTCTTGCCAACAATGGTGACCACAACCTCATCGAGTTGCCAAACATCACGTCGCCTCGGCCTTTTACGCTTGAGGCGGCAGGCGTAGTCTGGCCCGAACCTCAGGGCCCACCGGCGACCAGTCTCATAAGAGATGAGGATACCACGCTCGAGCAGCATCTCCTCGACCAGTCGCAGGCTCAAAGGGATTCTGAAATAGAGCCAAACCGCGTGAGCGATGATCTCGGCTGGAAAGCGATGACCTTTGCAGCTAACGAGCTTGGTCATGCCAGCCTATCTACAAAGCTCGCTCTCACACCCGAGTTAACGTGACAAGCCCGCTGCAGCAGAACCCCGATCAGAGCCATCTGATCAGTCTCTATTTTGAACGTGTGTTTTGCACAAATCAAATGTCTGATCCGTTTGGGTGGAGAGCTTTGTGCGAAATTTGTGATACATGCACATGCACGGATTTAGGGGGAGTAGTCACAGCTACGGCCGACTGCCCGGCGCCTCAGGCGGCTGATTATGCTTACTCTCTGAGATCGCGCGAGCGAGTTCATCCCGAGCCTCACAACCGAGGGGGCACAGCACCATCAAACGTGACAACTGCTCCTCGGCCATTTCCCGTTGCCCAAGCTGAAGGTACAGCTCCCCAAGGTACTCACGCGCACCCATGTGGTCTGGATCAAGATCAAGCGCGCGTATGTAGTTCGCAAACGCCTCCTCAAAACGGCCCAGCTTGCGCTGGCTGAAGGCGAGATAGTTGTAGGCATCCGCATTGCCTGGGTCTTGCGCAAGCACCCGTTGCAGGAGGGGTAAGGCTTCCTCAAACCGCTGTTCTTTCACGAGCTGTTCGGCGACGAGGAGCTCCGCATTACCTACAAACTCAGACGTGGGATCGTCGATCATCACCGCCTGGGAGGTTACTGGCATCGCTACAGTGGCGATGGCAGCATAACCTAGGATCAGACCACGTCCAAAGAGCCGCAGATCACGCCGTGCCATCGCGAACAGCTCCTGCCAGACAACAGGCTCGACTATAGTAGAAATATAGTCTATCGTCATGGTTATTGCAAAAAAAATGTGTTCTCGTGTTCGCCGAGCACTCATCATGATCTTACCGGCGCTTTGAGCGACTTCGTCCGACTTTTAGGACACCGTCCCACTCAGCTTGGAGGTTGCCATGATGTTGTGCGCACACACGCGCTGTGTTGCCTATGCGGCTTTGACCTCTGTTTCCCTCACGGCGTTAGCGACCAATGCCCTGGCTCACGACGGTGGGCTAACCGGCAAGATCGGTGAAGCCCGTTTTGAGGTAACTTGCACTCCCGAGGCGCAGGCCACCTTCAACCATGCTGTAGCTCTGCTCCATTCGTTCTGGTTCACGCCAGCACGGAATACCTTTGAGGAAGTAGCAAAGCAGGATCCAACTTGCGCGATGGCGCACTGGGGTATTGCTATGGTAGCCCGGGCTAACCCGCTTGCCTCAGCCCCTACAGCAAAGGGCATGGCCGAAGGGCTCGCCGCCATCGAACGGGCACAAAGTGTCGGTGGCAAGACCCCGCGCGAGCGTGACTACATCGAAGCCCTGGCGCTGTTCTATCGCGATTACGACAAGAAGGATCATCGAACCCGTGTGCTCGCTCATGAGGAGGCGATGGGGAGGCTTGCCTCCACCTATCCGGACGATCGAGAGGCGACGATCTTCCACGCCTTGGCGCTCAACATCGCAGCCTCTCCAGCCGACAAGACCTACGGTAATCAACTAAAGGCCGGGAAGCTTCTCGAGGGAGTGTTCACAGAGCAGCCACAGCATCCCGGAGTGGCACACTACCTGATCCATACCTATGACTACCCGCCTATCGCGCAGCAGGGTCTCGATGCCGCCAAGCGGTATGCCAGTATCGCTCCCGACTCCCCACACGCGCTCCACATGCCTTCACATGTGTTCACCCGACTGGGATATTGGGAGGAGTCCGTTGCATCGAACCGCAGCTCGGCCGAGGTGGTCAAAAAGGAGCTGGCGGCAGCCAGTCAGAACGCCATAGGCCCTGAGGCACTGCACGCACAGGACTACATGGTCTATGCGAACCTGCAGCTGGGCCAAGAAGGGGCGGCCAAGCGCGTCCTTGACGAAGTCAGAGCTGGCGCCAACGTAGATGCTGGAAACCACCTTGCTGCGAGCTACGCCCTCGCTGCGATGCCAGCCCGCTATGCGCTCGAGCGACACCGCTGGGATGAGGCAGCACGCCTTGAAGTGCCTCAGACCACAGGCTTTTCATGGAGTGCATTCCCTCAGTCCGAGGCCGTTGTGCATTTCGCCAAAGGGATCGGAGCAGCCCGCAGTGGCGATGTGGCAACAGCCAAAGCCGCGGGAGATCGCCTGAAGCAGCTCCACGATGCTCTCGTTACGATGAGGCAGGGCTACTGGGCTGGGCAGGTCGGCATTCAGGGCAAGGCGGTTGCTGCCTGGACGGCACTAGCGGAAGGCCGACAAGACGAGGCCCTTGCTGCAATGCGAGAGGCAGCTGATCTCGAGAGCGCAAGCGACAAGCACATCGTCACGCCAGGGCACATTGTACCGGCTCGTGAGCTTCTCGGCTTTATGCTACTCGAGACGGGGCAGCCTGCTTCGGCATTGGCGGAGTTCGAGAAGAGCCAAGCGGTTGAGCCGAACCGGTACCATGGCTTTGCGGGCGCAGCACGTGCGGCAGAACTCGTTGGGGAGCGGGACAAGGCGAAGGCACACTACGCCAAGCTCCTAGAAGTGAGCCAGAAAACCGACGCTGAGAGGCCTGAGGTTCAGACAGCACGTGCGTTCCTGGGCAAGTAAGCCGGTAGGTCTGCGTCTAGTCAGAGGGCGCACGTGACCCCGTTGACGGCACCGTCAGGTTAACTGGTTAACGTCATTGAGACCCATGGGATCAGCCGGTCAGAAGCCGTTAGCGAGGCGCGTCACCTCGCCCCAAGTCGTGAAGGCCTGGGCTCGGGACGTGCGATGCTCAGCAGCAGTGGCGCTGTTGCAGTAACTTGGACAAGGCACAACGAACCCGTCTAATGGGCCGCTCAGGCAGCAAGACCGAAGAGCTGATTGACGAGACGGATTTCACCGGTCGCTCGACATTCCCGCTGGATACAATGACCGCGGCGGATCATCCGCATGCTTTCAAAACCCTTCAGGGTTGCGGAGGCGGTTTTCATCGTCCGGAAGCCGCGTGTCGGCCGGATCACACGCTTAAGCGCACCATGATCCGCCTCGATGATGTTGTTCAAGTATTTCGATGTTCGGTGTTCGACATCCTGCGGCAGCAACCCTTCGTTCTGCAGGCGCCGGATGGCCTTCGAATACGAAGCCAGTCTGTCGGTCGTGATCGAGGACGGCGGATAGTAGCTCACTGCCTTTAGGGCTTTACGTAAGAAGCGATAAGCCGCTCCAGTATCACGCCGATTGTATAGCATGGAGGCAATTAGCCGACCGTGTTTGTCGATCGCTCGAACCAAGTACCGCCAGCGTTCGCCAACTCGGACATAGGTTTCATCCACGCGCCACGAACCCGAACGATGTCCGGCTCTGTTGCATCAAATTCTTTGGACACAAGCGGTAGTGAGTTTATTAGCTTTGCGGGCTACTACATCGTGTGCCTTGACAGTTTGATGCAACAGAGCCCATGGCGGTCATCTGGTGCATTGTGCACGGCGTAACAGGCCCTCCAATAGCGCCTTCGCCCTTTGCAGATTGTTGCCCTCAAACCCTTCTGTGAACCAGCCATGGATGGGCGCCAGGAGGCCATGGGCTTCTGCATGTAGCCCAAGATCAGGCTGCATCTGCGCCAGATCGCATGTGGCCCGGAGCTCCCACATACGTGCCCCCTGCTCCCGTGCGACCTCCATGGCCTTGCGGTAGCTGCCTTCGGCCTCGTCCATGCGCTGCATGCGCAGGAGCAGTCCGGCGCGGATGCGGTGCAACTCGGCATCGAAGAATTGACCACCCGCTTCCTCTGCCCAGGCCAAGGACTCCCTGATGACCTGCAAACCCTCCTCAGGCACACTCCGACGGCCATAGGCCTGCGCCAGCACGGCTCTGTTGCATTAACTTTGGGAGACACAATCTGTAGCGGCTTTGCTGTCATCAACAGCTACTACATCCTGTAGCTTGACAAGTTAATGCAACACGGCCGATGGCTGAGCGCGGGATCTCGGTCGACCGCGCGACCATTCACAGATGGGTTGTCCGATACTCGCCCGAACTTCTGAAGCGCTTCAAAAAGCGGAAGCGAGCCGTCACGGGGAGGTGGCACGTCGATGAAACCTTGTATTTGATGGGTGTTGTGGGTCATTCCCACAACATGAGGCCGGGATAGCTCGAACGAGACGTAAGACAGAAGTCTGCGATGTAGATGGTGCGCCCGGCCTCACCACGCGCCCCAGCTGAGATCGCACGGTATCAAAGGTCATCCCACGATGAGTAAGCCTGCATTCACAAGGTTGATCAGCGCAAGGGGCATTCTCAACAAGAGGAAGCTCTATGACGGTGTTCTTCGGCATTGATGTTGCGAAGGAGAAACTCGATTGCGCGGTGGTCGTTCACGACCGACAGCGCCCTATCGGACAGAAGTCATTCCCCAACACCCCAGACGGGATCGAGCGAGCGGCCGCCTGGGTGATGAAGGTCTCCAGAGCTGAGGCTTTCGAGGTTCACGCGGTTCTCGAGCCGACAGCGGCCTACCACGAGCTTGCGGCTTGGCTCTTGGCTCTTGGCTGCCAAAGGCATGATGGTCTCCCTCGTAAATCCCGCTCAGATCCGCAGCTTCGCCAAGGGCATGGCAGTCCTAAACAAGACCGACGAGATCGATGCAGTGCTACTGGCACGCTACGGATGCTTGGCCCAACCAAAGGCTTGGACCCCGCCCGCCAAGCCCCTGATCGAGCTCCAGGCGCTGCTCGCACGGCTGGACGATGTGGAAGGCGATCTGCGCCGGGAGCAGAACCGGTATGAGCAGGCCTGTGTCCGTGGCTGCTCTACCGTCATCAAGCACTCATTCGTCACGAGCATCAGGGCACTCAAAGCTCAATGTAAACGCCTGCAGCAGGCCATCGACGAGCATTTTGCCGCCCATGAAGATCTCCAGGTCGGTTTGGAGAGGCTACAGTCCATCCCGGCAGTGGGTCCGAAGACAGCGATGCGGATGCTGGTGCTGTTGCAGAGCCGCCCCTTCGAGACCGCTCGCCAAGTGGCCGCCTTCCTGGCCTTGGTGCCGATTGAGCGGCAGTCGGGCCGGAGCGTTCGCGGGCGGCCGCGGCTCTCGAAAGCCGGCAATCCCCGGCTCCGTGCTGCACTCTACATGGCAGCTGTTGTGGCGACAAAGGTAAACCCGGACATCAGAGCCCAGCAACAGCGGCTTCTCGCGCGCGGAAAGGCGAAGATGTCGACTTTAGGCGCTGCCATGCGCAAGCTGGTTCACATCTGCTTTGGCGTGCTTAAAAGCCAGAGCGGGTACTGCTTTCCAGTCACTCACCAGACTTGACGGCTCAGACGGTATCTACATCAAGGTGAGCGGCCAGTGGCGGTATCTCTACCGCGGCACCGACAGCAATGGCGATACTGTCGAGTTCTGGTTCAGCGAGCGGCGCAATCTCACTGCCGCCAAGCGGTTCCTGCGCAATGCGCTGAAGCGGCATGGCCGGCCCGAGCGGATCGTGATCGACGGCAGCCAGACCAACAAAGAAGCGATCCTGTCCTGTGACCCGGCGAGCCGATTGGAGGATCGCTCAAGGCGCCGGCTAAAGCCGATCCGGATTCGGCAGAGCCGCTACCTGAATAACCGGATTGAGCAGGACCATCGCGCGATCAAGCGCCGGGTCCGACCCATGCTCGGGTTCCAATCCGCGGCCACGGCCCGTGTGATCCTCGGAGGCATCGAGATGGTGCACATGATGCGGAAGGGACAGGCGAAGTATGCCCGCAATCGGCAGGTCTCGCTGGCCGAGCAATTTGATCTGCTCGCAGCCTGAGCGCGCAACAGGTACCTGTCCCTGCCCCGTCTGCTCTCCAAATTTGCGACGCAACCCGACGATGAGCCGCCCTGCGACGAACGCTATGGGTGCTTCACGGCAGCACTCTTATCCCGATTGATCATGCTTAAGGCTGCTTGTCCCCGGGTTAGCACCCGGGAAAGGTGCTCATCACGGCTGGAACACCATCTGCCACTTTGGCTCACCCGGCAGGAAGGAGGTTGCTCGGCCCCTCGCCCAATCCTCATGTCCAACCATGTAATAGGGTGAGAGCGGATGACCGGTCTGGCTGGTGGGCATATGGAATACACCCGTCTCCTCATGCCCCGGCGCCACCACAAACCGCTCCGACGCTCCCGTTGTCGGGCTCGCCACCCGCGGTTGGTAGAGATCTCCCGGTTGCGCCACACTGGGCGGGTCCAAGAACAACGACAGTCCGGGCACGACGCGGGATAGCGGATGTCGGATCTCGGACCGATTGGCTGCGCCCCAGGTGAAGGCACCAAGCCGCTCCCCTGCCTGGGAGGCCACAGCCGACAACGTCTTTGCAATCCCGGTGTCCACGACTGCATCCCAGCTTTGATAACCAGGTGGCACGAGATGAGCTGGCCGCTCCGTGAGCAGGCGCCACACTGGCTCGTCCGCTTGCTTGCTCGTGATCGGACGTGGGGGCTGACCACTGGCTGGTACAGGCTCCCCCGCCCGCATGAGGGGCGTGTAGGCTGCATAGACGGCAGCAATCAGCTCCGATCGAAACGTTCGGACAAGGCGGTAGCCGATCGAGTCTGGAACTGCACGCCCTCTCCAGTTCTCTACCTCTGGGATCAGAGATGCGTATTGCGGATCTCCCGCACCGGCCCGGAGGTGCTCGAGCATCAGGCCCTGCCACCGTTCCAGCAACACGCCACGATCATCGAGCTGGATCGCCAGCATGTCCCGTTCGTCAAATCGGTCCTTCGCCAACAGCCCATCCCTGATCTGGCGAGCACGGGATCGGTGGGCATAGGCGCCAATACCGAGCTTCCCTAACGCTTCGTCACCGATCACTCGGCTGTTGGCGGTCCAAATGCGTTGGTTCTCGGGGTTGTAGACAACTGGCACTGCATCTGGTGCAAGATATCCGCTCCACCCCTTGGTGCCATCAGCCCAGGACACGGGCAGTCGCCCATCGAACCCAAAGCGCTGCGGCAGGGCGGTGGTGACCGTCCAGCCGATATTGCCCTGTGCATCCCCGACAACAAGGTTCTGATGCGGAATGCCCAGCCGGTGGGCGATGTCCAGAGCATCGCGTGCTGTGGCGGAACGCTCGAGATCCAGCATACTGCGCAAGTTCACTGCAACGGGATCATGAGCAATCCAGCGGTACGCGAGTTTATGGCCTTGGTGGTCGACGCCGATGACAGGCCCCCACAGGCTCGCCTCGATCGGGAGGATCTCGCATGCTGCTCCTTTGGCGCAGATCCGCTCCTCCACACGGTGGAGTGGTTGGGGACCTGTGGGGGTGCGGTACAGGGCTGGGTCTCCCTCGACAGGCTCGAGGATCACGACGTCGCTGGTGTCGGCAAAGCTGTTGGTGAAGCCCCAGGCGATCTTGCCGTTGCTGCCGGCCACGATGGTCGGAGCCCCTGGCAGCGTCACACCTGTGATATTCAGGCTGGGGCCAGTGTCCTCGTGATCCAGCACCAGTCGTGCCCGGTACCAGATGTTGGGAACGCGCAGACCAAGGTGCATATCGTTGGCCACGATGGCAGCACCGGAGGTGGTGAGAGCCCCTCCCACGGCCCAGTTGTTACTGCCCAGGCTTGCGATCTCTACGCTTCTGTCACCTAGCGGTACCAAGGTGTCTGCTCTCTTGGTGACAAGGCCCTCTGGCATGGCCGGCATCGGCAGGTTGGAGCCATCCAGCGGAGCGTCCCATGATGTTCCTTCGGGAAACAGGAAAGCGGCCATCGGCGAGCCCAGTGCTTGCTCCGCCTGAGCACGCCGACGCTCCGTCAAACCATCGGCCTCCTGCAGGTCGAAGTACATCGTATAGACGGATAGCACGGTGTCCTCTGCCGTCCACGGGGCCGGTGTCGCTCGCAGGAGCATGTACTCAAAGGGGAGCGCCCTCAAGTCGCCTAAACCTCGATTAATTCCACCAACATAGGCGTCCAGGACGGCGCGCTCGTCCGGGGTCATTGCCGCCAAGACCGCTATAGCGCGGGTGCGGAAGCGATGCAGACGATGCTCCCGGTCCTGCGTGAGGAGGGAGGCTCCAGCCAGCACGGCCAGTTCGCCCGCAGCAAGGCGGCGTTGGCCATCCATCTGGAAAAAGCGCTCCTGGGCATGCAGGTAGCCCAAAACCCAGGCGAGATCGGCGCGGGTCCGTCCGGTCAGTGTCGGAACGCCGCGCTCGTCGCGCGCCACACTGACCGAAGCTGAGAGCTCAGATGCCGTGACGGTACCCTCCAGCCGGGGAAGGCTAGAGCGCACCTGCACCAGAGCCCAGAGGCTAGCAAGCAGGACCAGGATGGCGAGCGCCCCCACGACCGCCAGAGCCCGGCGCATCCAAGGGCGTCTCAGCACTAGGCTTTGGGCCATTCCATCGGCTCACACCCGCAAGAGAACGAGACGGAAAGCTAAGGCTGGAAAGGAGGCGAATTGTTGATCGCGACGATCGGTCTTGGCGAGCGAAGCGTGGATCGTCGCTGAGCCTTGGCCGGATCCGGTTGTGATGCGTATCGCTTCGGCCTGATCGCCCGTGACAGTGGAAAGGCTTGCACGCAACAGCATACACGCGGGGGGTGATCATCAGTCTCGTTGGCGGTTTCGGACCAGGATCACGGCTGCTCCGACCAGCAGCGCGACGAAGATGGCGATCCCAACCCATTCAAGCAGTTGCCCGACCGTTTCCGTTCCAGGAGGCTCTGGGCCCATGGCTCCCGTTCCGATGATGGAAGACATCCGGTCAAGCGCAAGCGGCCCAAACATTGCTTGTCTCCGCTCAAGTCTTCGGACCCCGTGATCCCTTGGCGTTGACACCGGGACCGACGATTCGACAGGAGGCTCAGTCGTCTTCGCCCACCGAGTCGTATCGATCTGACGTTAACGCATCCCGGACGGGTAAGGTCGGTTGTGGCGCCGCCTATGTTCAGCACGGGACATGTGGCCAGCCCGATGGAGACGCGGCGCTGGGCCGCTCTGGCTGACCCAAGGAGTTGGCCTGCATCTACATTCTGCGTGCCTCCGACGAGGGCAGTGACCTGACGGGTGGCATCTACGCCGCGACCGGAGGCACCCCACTGCTGATGAGGCAGCCCAAGGCGTTATGGCCATGCAGGTTCGCAGGGTCGACAAGTCACAACAGGTTGTCGGAAGGACTGCTTCGGGTCAGGTAGTGAAATCTGTTCACTGCGAGGAATGTCCGCTGTTCCTTGCTGGAGCAGACCCTCGGCCTACTTCCGGGAAGTGCCATTTGCCGACCTACAAAGGATCTTTACAGATACCCGAAAGGTGACGTTCATCCAGGCTTGCTGACCAGGGACGCGGGTCCGGTCACTCATGCGCCTCCTTCCAGTGCGGATATGTGACGTAGGCGGTGATTGCCCCCTTCTCAAGTGACCGGATGGTAACCGCCTCGCCCTGAGGCATATAGACGATCTCGCCCGGACCGGCGGTGACCATGCCGGCACTCGACGTGACCGACAGGCTCCCCTCAAGCACCACCATGACATCGTGCACGGCAAGGGTTTCGTCGATGCTCTGGTGGGGTCCGTAGCGACCATATCCGAGAGTGATCGGCCCACCGTGGCGCTGGTCGATCACATTGCCCGCGAACACTTCCCCATCCTGACCAGGCGAGCGCTCGAACGATGCGTCGGCGATTGAGAACTTGCGAACAGTCATGGGAGCCGCTCCGTTTTGGGCCAGGAGTTTGACAGTCACGATAGTTGGCCACTGAAGGACGTATTTGATTCAAACGCGTGATCAAAATCCGGTGATGGATTAGGCAGCCGCTGGGATCCGCGCTATCACCCTGATCTCGAAATCGAAGCCTGCGAGCCAGTTCACTCCTACTGCGGTCCAGTTCGGACAAGGCTTCTGAGGAAACACCTTGCCTTTGACGGACCCCACGTCCTCCAACGATGTCAGATGCAGGTGGCTCAAAGTGTGGCCTCTCGCTTGATGACGCTTGGCAATCGCCTCCAGGCCAAAGCTCAGCAGGTCCGATTCCATCGCAGTCAGATCTATGAACGAAGCAAGACGTCCTGCCATTCTGGATGTCGGCCAATCTGCGCCTTCGCAAATGGGCAGAGTGGAATGATGGCGACACCTTCGCGCCGGGCATCCTCGATCGCCTGTCGCACCAGTCGTTCGCCGACTTTGCGGCCACGCAAGACCGCGGGAACTTCGGTATGGTCGATGATGATCAGGCCATCACCGGCCCGGCTGTAAGTCATTTCGGCTTCAGCACCGTCGATGACGATCCGGTAGCGCCCCTTCGATGCGCCATCTTCCCGCTCGATCGTCCCGCCGATTATCGAAGGCGCATCCTTCGCCAATTCGGCATCGGGCGGGCGCACTTGGCGTGGCCGTCCTTGCGCACATTCCAGCAGGTCGCGGTCCCATTCTCCGAGTTCGGCCGCAGCCTCGTAGGTCGAGACTAGGAATGCCATGAGGGCTTCGTCTGGATCGGGAGCTGACTGCACGGCTTCGTAGGGTAGGATGAACTCCGATAGGCCGTCGTGCCAGAACGCAGCATCGGGTCGGACTGCCGCGCTTCTGAAGCCGTTCGGCGCCGGATAGGCGTACGCGTAGAAGGCAGGATAGTCGATACCGCCGCCACCCGGCCAGAATCCGGCTGATGAGACCTCACGGTCATAGGCCTCCTGAGCCACATTGTCGGGCAAGGCGGGAATGCCACCGGGGTGGAGCGGCGCGCGGCGTCCCGAAAACCGGGTGACAGCCAGATCGAAACTGCCCCAGAAGAGGTGAACTGGGCTAGACTTACCAAGAAAGGACGTGCGGAACCGATTGAAGACCTTATCTACCGCCACAGACGCTTGATGAAAGCGTTGAACAGCGTCGCGGTCATAGGGCCTGTCGCGATGATCTTCGGAGAAGGGTATTGGGTTGGGTACCTCGTTCGGTTGCCCGCTGAAGGTCGGCGCGCCGCCGAGTTCCGAAATCAACTGTACGAAACTGCTGTGGAACGCCGCGACCGTGGTCGGGCCTAGCGCAATCGAAGCCTTGCGGCCTTCGCCGTTGGTGCCGACAACCTTATGGTCCAAAAGGTCGAAGAGGATCTCTATTCCCGGGCCATCGGGAATCGGCGAGGATGCCAAGCCGCTCGGCGTGACATAAAAGGTCGCGTTCCACGAATGGTTCAGCCACGGTGAATGAGCAAGCCGGTATTTGCCGGCCACCTGCAGGTAGAGATGCAGGGCTGAACAGGTTTCGCGCCAGCCGAGATAGTCGAGGTGAGGCCACTTATTGGTCATTCCGCTTTTCTTCCATCCAAGGTCTGGTCTGTTCGGGAGTCGGTATAAGCGCCGGTCATTCCGGCAGAGGAATGTGCTCGTCCCGGTCATCGATCGGCAGATCGAAGCGTCCCTTGCCCCAGTTCTGGGCGCGCCATTCGGCCTTGGCTTCGTCAATCCGCTCCTGGGACGAGGCGACAAAGTTCCACCAGATGTAACGCGCTCCGCTGAGCGTGGCGCCGCCTAGGATCATCAACCGCGCGCCTTGGTCACCGGCCGCGACCGTGATCCTGTCGCTGGGGCGGAAGACCATCATCTGCGGTGCCTGGAAATCCTGACCGGCGATTGAGATCGAGCCCTCGACGATGTAGATGCCCCGGTCTTCGTGATCGTCCGGCATCGGCAGCCGGCGCCCCGGTTCGAGCTTCACATCAGCGTAGAAGGTCTCCGAGAGCATCCTGGCCGGCGCGACCTTGCCGTAGGCGTTGCCTAGGATGAGCCGAACCGAAACCCCGTGGTCTTCGATCATCGGCAGCACCTCTTTGCTATGGTGCTCGAACGTGGGTTCCATGTCCTCGTGGCTTTCCGGCAGAGCCAGCCAAGTCTGGATCCCAAACAAGCTGTTCGGGCCGGTTCGTGCAGCCGCGGTGGTGCGCTCCGAATGCGACACGCCGCGCCCGGCAACCATCCAGTTCAACTCACCGGGACGTATGATTTGGTCCGCTCCGGTGCTGTCGCGGTGATGGAAGTCGCCGCGGTAAAGGTAAGTGACCGTGCCAAGGCCGATATGCGGATGAGGCCGAACATCGATGCCGTGGCCGGTCAACAGCTCGGCCGGCCCAGCTTGGTCAAAGAAGATGAAAGGGCCAACCATCTGCCGCTTCGGCGCTGGCAAAGCACGCCGCACCTCAAAGCCGCCAAGGTCGCGGGCCCGGGGAACGATGAGGGTCTCAATCGCGTCAAAGCCAACATCATCGGGACATCCTGGTTCGAGTGCTGGGTTCCAACTCATGCTCATGATCCTCTATTGCGTCGGTCGTACGGTGGTGGCGAACCGTACGCGCTGGTGAACGATACGATCCACCATGATGCCCCCGGGGAAGGGTCGATGAGCGCCACTTGGGCAGAGTTTTCGCGAAGCTCCTGCTTGGCACTCATCACCTTGATTAGATCATCACGCGCTCTTAGGAACGGGCGTGTTGAGCAGCTGCTGTTCCCACAGGAACGCAATCCCGCTGCCCCCGGCATGCTGTACGGCCACATCCGTTATCTTTGCGGCAGTGTCCAACCGCGCCCAATCGCGCTGCCATTCAGACGCAACCGCCAGCCACGTCATCATGTTCGCGCCGGCCGCGATCATGCGGTGGATGGCGACCTCATGCGCCTCGACCGATGTACCGCCCGATGCGTCAGTTACGACTGTTACATCCCAGCCTTCGCCAAGGGCTTGGATCGTCGGCATGGCGACGCAAACTTCGGTCCAGAGGCCGGCGATGATCAGCTGTTTGCGACCGGTCGCCTTAACTGCATCCACTGTCGTCTTATCTTCCCACGTGTTGATGAACGTCCGGTCGATTATCTTCTGGCCGGGGAATACGTCTGCGATTTGGGGGAACAGATTACCACCTCGCTCGGCGATGACAGTGGTCAGGATCGTGGGCACGCCGAAAGCCTTAGCTGCCTTAGCCAAACCCACAGTGTTGTTGATCACCATCTGGGGCTCATGGCTGTTCAGGTTCGCAAGCTGATAAGGCTGGTGGTCGATGAGAACCAGAACTGAATCTTCCGGACGAAGGAGGGATGCAAGACCGTTACGAAACGTCATCGATAAATCCTCTACTGTCACCTTGTCGGACGGGTGGACTCACCGAGCGGCTCGCGCTGACAGCGGCGCTGCCGACGGCGCGAACACTCGCATTCCGCTCCATGATGCGGTAGTGCTCGTTCTTGATGAGCTGTGTCGCAAATCGGGGAACGCCAACTTGGACATCGAAGACCTGCGGACCTTCGTTGAGGTTGCTGACGCCGGAGGTGTTTCGGCTGCCGCGGTGCGGCTTGGCGTCTCAAAGTCGATGGTGAGCCGGCGACTCGTCCGGCTTGAAGAGGAATTAGGTGTCCAGCTTCTCGCACGGACCACCCGAGGGGCGTCTCTCACTGAAGCAGGAAGCACGTTCCGGGATTATGCCGCCAGAGTCTGTGCGGAAATCGATGTGGCGAGAGAAACGATTCTGCCAGCGGGTGAGCTTCGCGGGCGCATGCGCGTTGCTGCGCCGCTGTCATTTGGCCCGACCCACTTCGCTCCCGTGCTGGCCGAAATGGCGCGACGCCACCCGCTCCTGCAAATCCATACCTGCTACAGCGATCAAATTGTCGATCTTGTCACTGACGGGTATGATTGCGCCATCCGGGTGGGCTATCTTCAGGCCTCTAATCTGATCGCCAGACGCGTCGGGCCGATCTACGGGAAGCTCGTTGCGAGCCCTTACTATGTCGAGACACATGGTTCTCCCGAAAAGCCCGAGGATCTTGCTACCCACCAGGCACTCATGCAGGGAACGGAAACCTGGCAGTTTATGGACGGCGAGAAAATCATCACGGTCAATCCGCGAGGGCGCTTCAAGGCTGATAACGCTGTCGCTCTCGTAGCAGCGGCCATAGCGGGCCTTGGGATCGCATACGTCCCCGATGGCATCACGGATGAGTACGTTGCTTCCGGCGCGCTTCTATCCGTGATGAAGCGCTATCCACCACCTCCGGCAGGGATCTACGTTGTTCGCCCACCCGGTCAGCATCCGGTCCGAAAGGTGCGTGTCCTGACCGAAATGCTGATCGAGTGTTTTGATCATGGTGTGGCCTCCGGAGAATAACGTACCGATCGTTCTACGCCGGGTTCGGAGCCATAGGACTGGTAGGTGAATACGAACCGCTCTGGGATCTTTTTGTCCACGGTCAGAGATTGTGACAAAGCCGGCCCTGGGGACCCATTACGAGTTGATCGAAGTCCTGACGAAACGCCTCGCCGATTTCCGACAAGGCCGTTTCTGACAAGCGGTTCAACCTCGGGTGTTTGCCATTGACGTCGCCTGGCGCCAGGCGCACGATCAAGGCCTGTGGTGGTCGAGCACCGTGTTCGGGCTCATACGTACCCGGTGCTCTTCCCCATAGGCAAGGCCTCGGGCTGCCCTCGGGGCCTTCGCCGTCTCCAGCGCCAAGTTCCGATAAGCCCTGTATGGAACAGAGGGCAACATGACCAACGGCCAATCAGATAAGGGAAACGGCTTCGCTGACCGTTGTGTAAAGGCTTACGATCAACTCGTTCTAGGCAAGGAAAGCAACATGATTGTCGGAACGGTCAGGACAGGAGCGGTCATATCGGTCTTTGTCATCGTCGCCGCGCTGTTTTTCTACCTGATCCGCTAGTCCACTTTCGCCTGAGAAAATCGTCCGCGAATTGCGCGTAAGGCCGTCTGATGGAACAGGAAACTACGACTTCAGAGGAGGCTCATAGGCCACTGTTCTGGTGTTAGCTTAGGGCCGGGATTGGTGGTCATCCGCAAAATGGAGGCTGAACATGGCTGAAAGTGCCGATATCGACTTCTGGCTCTCCATGGGAAGCACCTACACTTACCTGGCTGTCATGAGGGTCCCAATGTGCAGCAAGAGACAGGCGTCACGTTTCGATGGCGGCCCTTCAATCTTGGAGTTCTGCACCAGGAGATGAACTACACGCCTTTCAGCGACAAGCCGTCAGCCCCTGCAAGCTCGCCTTCATCGCACACAGCAGCCTGCATGCTCAATTTGAGCAGCACCCTCACCTCTCTGGGGTTTTCTGGCGCGAGACCCTGATCGACGCGGCGATCTTCTGTGAATGGGTGGTCAATGTCGGACGACGCCCGGCACTGACCCGGATGGCGCATCTGCTGTGTGAGTTCTTCCTGCGCCACGAAGCGGTCGGGCTGGTAACGGATCATGCATTCGCGTTCCCGATCACCCAGAATGAGCTGGCCGACGCCACTGGACTCTCGAACGTGCATGTAAACCGCACCCTGCAAGAGCTACGGTCTCGAGGGCTGATTGGCGAGCAGGGCCGCCTCCTGAAAGTCCTGGACTGGGAGGGGCTCCAGCGAGCAGGCGAGTTCGATCCAACCTACCTGCACCAGGAACCCAGCGACAAGACGGCCTAAGGCCTGGCTGCCCTGGCTTGATCGTGGAGGCAATCACTCGACCGCACTTCGACCTCGCCTGGAGAGGCTGCCATCCGACCTATCAGGGTTCGGGATTAGACGTTCATACTCGGCTTCCGGCACGCCGTAACTATCGCCGGCTGTCTCCTCCAGCCGCTCGCGGTCAAGGATGGTAACGTTGGCACGCCGTGCCTTGATGATGCCGGTCCCCTCCAGCAGGTGGATCGCTTCTGTCACTCCCGGGCGGCGGACCGCCAGCATGAGGGACAGGAACTCATGCGTGAGCGCCAGCTCATCGCCGTCGACGCGATCGTGACACATCAGCAGCCAGCGGGCGAGCCGCTCGCTCAGGATGCTATCACCGTTCGACATCGCGGTGGCGGCCGTCTGGATCGTGAGCACGTGGATGTAGCGCAGCAGAAGATCATGCAGCGTCCGGCTCGCCTCCAGAACCTGGATTAGATGCGGGGTGGCAATGCGGTAGCCCGTACCCTCCATCTGGAAGAAACTCTGGTGAGGCGTGCAGTCAACACCCAGGATCACGGACGGGCCAACGAGCCCCTCCCAGCCAGCGATGGCGATCTCCACCGGACGGTGGTCGGAGTTGAGGGCCACCACCGAGGCCACCCCGCTCTCAGGGAAGTAAACGTGCTCGATCGTCTGGTTGGGCTCGATCAGAACCCTGCCCTTGGGCAGCATAACCGGCTCCAGATGTGGCCGGACCAGCGCAAAGTCCTCCGGGGCCAGAGCTCGGAGCAGACGATTGCGCAGGGAGGACTGATTGGGTTGATCCACGGCCGCCACACAGGAACGGGGCGGAAGGCTATCGGTCCTTCGGCTGCTTTTACCCCACGGATAAGTCAAGCAGTTGAGAATGCCCTAAGCGGGGATAGGGAGTGCAGTCACGAAAATAAGCGCGTCGGAAGCTTCTCTGTACGGTTTCATACGATAAACACCGAAGGTCAGGAGCGGGTCAGGTAGTGAAATTCGTCCACTGACAGGAACGTCCGATATTCTTGTCCACGGGCGTGCACTCAAGCAATCTCAGGCGGCGCTCTTTGCCTCTCTTGAACAGCGCTATGGCGTCCCGCCGGGGCCGCTCCTGGCGATCTGGGGCATGGAGACAGCGTTTGGCCGGCAGCGCGGCAACCAGAACACGCTCTCGGCTGTGGCGACACTCGCCTATGACTGTCACCGGTCAGCATTCTTCACCGATCAGCCCTACGCCACCCTGACCCTGATCGACCGTGGCGTTCTCTCGGCGGACACGCGTGGCTCCATGCATGGCGAGATCGGCCAGACCCAGTTCCTGCCCGAGAGCATTCTGAACTACGGCACCGGCGGCGATCTCAACATCGCAACCAACGCTCTCGCCTCCACGGCCAACTTCCTCAAGGCCCATGGCTGGCGCGCCGGTGCAGGGTATCAACCGGGCGAGCCTAACTTTAGGGCGATCCAGGCCTGGAATGCCGCTTCCGTCTACCAGCGCGCCATCGCACTGATCGGCCAACAAATTGACGGACGCGAGAGCTCGTCAGCGAGGCGCTAACGGCACGACGAGTGCGAACAAGCCTTTGGCGGGTCTCGACTTCTGAATAGCTAAGCTCATTGCTGATCCTGCAGCCTGGAGAACTGAAACATGCCTGTTCAAGGTGTCACGGTGGCCAGAACCACACCCATGGTGATTTCAGGCTCACCGTCGATGACATCCGTCAGGCTCGCCCGGATCCAGGTCAATGCCTTCTCGTTGGCTGCAATGGCAGCCTCCTGGTTCTCAAACAAGCTGATTGATCCACCGACGCCATCGCCGGCATCGAACACGCAGTAGCCTTGGAACCCTGGTGTTTGCTTCAACATTTGGCCAATGCCGCTCTCGGCGCGACGGGCAGCCTCAGCGACCGAACTCATGCGGTTGAACTTGCGGATCACGACGTACATGGCGACCTCCAGACCTGCGAGGATCGGCAAGTCTAATTCCGATAGTTGGTCTTCGTGTGGTGACCGTGCCGGTGGGGACCTCCCTGTGCTGCTACGTCCAGGGAATAATGGCTGAGTCAGGACGAGTGCCATCCCATCTCACCCCTCGTGCTGTCGAACCCGGCAGCCGAGAGGTCGAGCACGATCGAGATCAGGAGCCAGCCTGCCAGGATGGTGGTCAAAAGGTCGAGCCCTTGCGGCCTTTCTCCTCTCGGACCAGATCCTGAAGCAGCTGATGGGCCAGTGCCTCATGGGCCACCCGCGGATTGATCTCGGCGGCCCTTCTTCCGTAGGTGGTGGTAACGGTCAGAACCTTGCGGTCGACGACGAAGGTCCCTGAATAGGTTCGTCCATCGACCTTGATGTGTATCGAACGGCCCGACATGCGAAAGCCCTCCACGCCGCGGCGGAGAGGCTCGCGAGCTCTGTCCTCACGCATCGGCCAGATCATGTTACCGCAGCAGGTGTGCTCTGTCGCGGCCAAGTCGTTGATACGGCTATCCAGCATTGCAGCACATCCTTAGGAACTCGATGCTTCCGTGTCTGAGGCCAGAGATGTGGTGGCGCAACGCCCAGGGTTGTGCTCCGTGCCGCCTTGCACTCAGGAACGCCCAGTTTCCTTATCCTAAGCAGATATCAGGACTACTTCCACCTCGTGCCAGTTCCAGGCCTCCACCCATGCCTTGCTGCTTGTTGCTGGTTGAGCTTCTGAATCATCCACGAAGCCCCGACAAACGCCGCTCTAATAGCAACGCTAGCGGCCGAACGTTGGCCTTAGCGGAACCCGCAACTTGTTGCCGGGTTCGTTTCGGGAGCGACCATGCGTATAGCGTCGCATCCCAATGGCTCCTGTAGCAAGGTCGGGAGGAGCAAATGAGCATTCGTTACGAGGCTTTCCCGATCGGGATCGAGGAGGAGTACCTTCTTATCGACCCGGAAACGCGGGCACTGGCCGGACGGCAGCCGGCCGGCTTTATGGCGCGGTGCAAAGAGATCCTCGGCTCTCGTGTCACCCACGAGTTCCTGCAGAGCCAGGTCGAGATCGGCACCGGCGTCTGCCGCACGGTCGGAGAGGCACGCGCGGAACTGCTCGAGCTGCGCCAGGCCGTTGCCGCCTCGGCCGAGGAGTTCGGCATGCGGATGATCGCGGCCTCAACTCACCCTTGGTCGCATTGGCGTGACCAGGAGCCGGTGGACATGGAGCGCTACCGCATCCTCGGCGCCGAGAACCGCAGCCTGGCGCGGCGGATGGCGATCTGCGGAATGCATGTCCATGCCGGGATTGAGGACCTGAACCTGCGCGTCGACCTGATGAACCAGGTCAGCTATTTCATGCCGCATCTTCTCGCCCTCAGCACCTCATCCCCCTTCTGGGAGGGCCATGATACCGGCCTCAAGGCTTTCCGGCCCATCATCATTGGCGACCTGCCTCGTTCAGGTCTGCCGGAGGTCTTCGAGAGCTGGAACGACTGGACCGAGCTCCTCGAGGATCTCGCCGCGACCGGCGTCGTTACCGACCCGACGAAGATCTGGTGGGACCTTCGGCCCAGCTCGCGGCATCCAACGCTCGAGATCCGGATCTGCGATGTTTGCACCTGGCTTGAAGACGGCCTGACGATCGCGGCACTCTACCAATCAATCTTAGCCTTCCTGCTGCACCTGCGGAACAACAACCAGCGGTGGCGCCAGTACCGGCGCATCCTGATCCTGGAGAACAAGTGGCGGGCACAGCGCTATGGGGTTGAGGCCGAGCTGGCGGACTTCGGCAAGGGAATTGTCGTGCCGCTACCCGAACTCATCGACGAGCTGATCGAAATCCTCCGGCCTCATGCAGAAGAGCTCGGCTGTATCTCTGAAGTGGAGCATGCCCGCACCATCGCGCAGCGCGGAACCAGCGCCGATCAGCAGCTCAAAGTCTATCACGACGCCCTTGCAGCGGGGGCCGGCGACCATGAGGCGCAAGTGGCTGTGGTCGACTGGCTGGTCGCCCAGTCGGTGCAGCCCGACAGCCCTGCGCCTGCCGAAACTTGTCCCGCCGAGTTGCAATCCGGGCCGCAGCCCCCTACCTGACACGCTCTGCGGGAGCAATCGCTCGATAATATCCCGTTGTGATCTCCTCATCGAGCAGGTTAGCAGGTTACATGAACGTTCACCTGAGCCAGCCTGGGTTCGGCGGGGCCGATCGAGCATCGCCGGCACGGCAGCATGCGCAGATCGCGGAGCTGCTCGCCAACGGCCAGCCCACACCCGCGGCCATTGACGACTTCCTGGCGAACCACCAGTTTCCGCTTGTCGAGCCAGGGGCGGTGACCTTCGTCTGGCGGGGCGGAGCAGACCATGTTGATCTCCTGCGGTGGATTCACGCTGGTGAACGCGCCCACTTCGAGCCGGTGTCGGGGACCAACCTTTGGCTGCTGCGCCTGCCTGCCACAGACCGTGGCCGGTTCGAGTACAAGCTGGCGATCGGGCGGCACGGTGGCGAGGAATGGATCCTGGATCCGCTCAACCCGGCGCGGGCCCGCGATCCGTTTGGTGAGAATTCGGAGTGCCGGACCTATGGCTACACACGCCCCGAGTGGAGCGAGCCGCGTGGGGCTCCCGCCGGGCGCATCGAAGCCGTGGAGGTTGGGAGCGCTGCGTTTGGTGAGCGCCGCGAAGAGCGAGTCTATTTACCTGCCGGCTATGCGGCGGAACGACCTTACCCCCTGGTCATCATTCATGACGGCCAGGATTTCGTCTCCTACGCTGACCTTTCCGTTTCGCTCGACAACCTGATCGAGGCGGGCGACATTCCACCCGTTGTGGCGGCGCTGGTTCAGACCCGCGACCGGATGGGCGAATACACCCGTGGGCGCAGGCATGCGCGCTACCTTGTGCGAGAGCTCTTGCCGGTTCTTCAGAGCCGCTACCGGATCTCGGAGGAACCCGAGGATCGGGTCGTTATGGGCGCGAGCCTCGGGGCCGTAGCCTCGCTTTCAACTGCCTTCCGCTACCCTGGCGTTTTTGGCGGACTGGTGCTGCAGTCCGGATCCTTCATCCTTGACGAGCGCAAGCTCGAGCACCGGCCCCACCCAGTCTTCCACCGCATCGCGCGCCTTGTGCGGGCCCTGCGGCGGGCGCCGCAGGTGCCCGGAGCCCGTGCTTTCATCTCGACCGGCGAGCTTGAAGGACTGGCCGAGGAGAACCAGGCTCTTGCTAATTTCTTGAGCGAACGCGGCATCAACGTTCTCTTTAAGAGTGCCTGGGACGGGCACCACTGGCACAACTGGCGCGATCAACTGCGCGACGGGCTGATGTGGGTGCTGCGCCGGCAGCAGGAACAAGAGCGCTAACGGCCGCGTTTGCCCTTCCTGACCCCCCAATGGGAGGGAGGAGATGGGCGAACGTACCGTCAACATCGGCTTGTCGCTGGGCGCCGATATCTGCTGGCCGATCTGCTACGAGAGTTTACTAGAGGGCCTGAAGCTCGATTTCGAGCACGGCGACGACCGACTGCGCTTCCACTGCGAAAGAGTGACGATTGAGCCCTTCAACCTGCAGCAGCCGGTGAAGTATGATGTCGTCATCGACCGCCTGACGCACTGGTACTCGACCAGCCGTGAGTGGATCAAGAAGGCGATCGTGCTCAACGATCTCTACGTCTACAACAATCCCTGGTCCTTGCAGTCGAACGAGAAGCACACCTCCTACTGTGCGATGATGCGTCTCGGCCTGCCGGTGCCGGAGACCTGGCTGCTGCCGCCCAAGGCCTATGACGCGACCGACGATCTTGAAGCAACCCTGAGGCAGTATGCCCGCATGTTCTCGCTCGAGGAGATCGGGGCCAAGATCGGCTATCCTTTCTTCATGAAGCCTTATCATGGCGGCGGCTGGAAGGGGGTGACCAAGATCGATGATCTTGCAGGCTTCCAGAAGGCCTACGACGCCAGCGGCACCGAGGTGATGAACCTGCAGGCCGCGGCCCTACCTTATGACTGGTTCGTGCGCTGCATCGGGCTGGGGCCACAACTGCGGAAGGTGAACTACGATCCCTCTGCCGCGCTGCACGACCGCTACCGCATGGATATCGGCTTCCTGCCCCCCGAGGACGCGTCGGTGCTCGAGGACATGACGCTCACCATCAACGCCTTCTTTGGCTGGGACTTCAACTCGTGCGAGGCATTGGCGCGCCACGGGGTCTGGCATCCCATCGATTTCGCCAATGCCTGCCCGGACAGCCAGGTGACGTCGCTTCACTACCACTTCCCCTGGCTGATCAAGGCAAACCTGCGCTGGTCGATCTTCTGTGCCGCGACCGGGCGCAAGATGCGCCGGAACCTCGACTGGGAGCCGTTTTACGCCGTTGCCGACCGCGACCTCGAGCCCCGTGAGCGGCTGCGGGAGTACGCCCGCATCGCGCACGATCGATTCGAAACTGAACGGTTCCGCGATTTCTGCCGCACCCGGCTCGGCCACCTCGACGCGTTGGCCTATGACTTCTTCGGCTCGGAGCGCATGCGCAATGCGATCCACCAGAAGGTGAGCGCACTCTTCCCGGCGCACGAGGTCGAGGAGTTCACCGAACTGTTCTGGCACCGCATTCAGCTATGGCGGGAACAGGAGGGCGCGCGCGGTGATCAAGACGGGTTCTAGGTGGTATTCACCGCGGCTAGAGCAGGAGATTACGCTGATCCGTTGGGGCCATTGGGGCCAGCCGGTTTTGCTCTTTCCGACCGCGGGCGGCGATGCCGAGGAGCCAGAGCGGATGGGGCTGATCGGCGCGATCGGGCCGATGATCGAAGCCGGCCGCATCAAAGTCTATTGCTGCGATAGCATCGCCGGGCGCGCGCTTGCGGCGAAGTGGGGCTCGGTCGAGTACCGCTGTTGGCTGCTGAACCAGTTTGAGGACTATGTGGCCCATGAGGCCGTACCGGCAATCCGTGCCGATTGTCGTGACGGTAGCATTGAGGTGGTCACAGCCGGCGCTTCGATCGGTGCCTTCAAGGCAGTCGCGATGACCTGCCGTTATCCGTGGCTCTTTCGCGCCGCGATCGCGATGAGCGGCACCTACGATCTCGAGCGCCTGCTCGGCTTCCAGGGGACTCCGGATTACTACTTCTCGGCGCCGATCTGCTTTATGCCCAGTCTTGGACAAGGTCCAATCCTTGATGCACTAAGGCAACGCTTTATTCTGATGGCAACCGGCCAGGGTCGCTGGGAGAATCCTGACGAGGCTTGGCGCATGGCGCATCTGCTCGGCGGCAGGGGCGTGCCGAACCGGGTCGATGTCTGGGGCTCCGCCTACGATCACGACTGGCCGACCTGGCAGCAGATGCTGCCCGTCTATCTCAACCAACTGATACCGT
This sequence comes from Microvirga soli, assembly GCF_016734765.1. GTDB lineage: Bacteria > Pseudomonadota > Alphaproteobacteria > Rhizobiales > Beijerinckiaceae > Microvirga > Microvirga soli. Next base: position 29,583 of record NZ_JAERQE010000033.1, read on the forward strand.
GACGCAGGCGCAATATAAACGTGCTCTTCATCGAGCCCGCCTTCCCGGCCAATCAGCGCGAGTTCGCGCGCGCCCTCGCGTCGATCGGCGCCCACGTGTTGGGTATCGGGGAGCGGCCCTACGATTGGATTGATGACGAGGCCAAAGGCTGGCTCGGCGGCTATCAGCAGATCGCCTCCGTGACGGACGAGAGTGCGCTCGAATGGGCGGTGCGCAACGCACAGAGCCGCATGTGGATTGACCGGCTCGAAGCGACGGTCGAGGCGCATATTCTCCCGGCAGCTCATGTGCGCGAGCGCTGCACGATCCCGGGCATCTCGGCACGAACCGCCTATCTCTGTCGTGACAAGGTGGCGATGAAAGAGGTGCTCCGACATGCGGGCGTTCCGACTTCCACATCAGCCGGCGTATCGAGTACGCCAGAGGCGCGTGATTTCACCGATGCAGTTGGTTTCCCAGTGATCATCAAACCGCGAGCGGCTGCCGGCGCTTTGGGCACGTTTTGTGCTGGGAACCCGGAGGAGCTTGAAGCCGCAGCGCGGGCAAGCGGCCTTGCCGACGGTGCGACGGTGGCGATCGAGGAGTTCATCGAGGGGCACGAAGGCTTCTACGATACACTCACCATCGAAGGCCGCATCGCACATGACTTCATCAGCCATTACTTCCCGAATGTGCTCGAAGCGATGCGCGCCCGCTGGATCTCACCTCAGATTATCGCCACAAACCGGATGGACGCCCTCGCCTATGCGGAGGTCAAGGAAATGGGGCGGCAGGTGGTTAAATCGCTCGGTATTGGCACCGCGGCCACTCACATGGAGTGATTCTTTGGGCCCAAGGGCCCGAAGTTTTCTGAGATTGGCTGCCGGCCGCCAGGTGTCGGGCAGTGGGATAGCTACAGCGTCGGCAACGAGCTCGATCTTTACCGCGAATGGGCTCTGGCAGTCTGCCATCATCGCACCGATTATGCGCCCTCGCGCCGCTATGCCTGCGGCATTATTGCGTTGCGGCCTGATCGTGACGGGCGCATTGCAGGCTATGCGGGAGCCGACGAGATGTTCCGCAGCTATGGCGACTTGGTGGTCGGCCATGATTTCCTGACACCCGGCACGCCGACGCAGCCCGTAGAGGCCGGCTACATGGCTAATGCCTGGATGCGGCTGCGCCACCCCGACTTTGACGTGCTCCATGGCATCCTGAACGAGATCGGCGAGCGGGTGCAGGTACGCGCCCATTGACCAAGTCATTGGCTTATGCGGCCGCTCTTCGGCGGAGAACGCTTTGCGGGCCGAGTGCCAAACCCCGTCCAATGAGCAAAGGATGTTCGCAATCGGGGGGCATGGCTGCTGATCTTCAGCCACAACAGCGAAGGTCTGAAACGGGTCATTCTCTGCTGATCCCCTGCCCTTCGCGAGCGTCAGCTTTGGCTGAGTTGGCTGACTTCCGCCTAACTTCTCAGATGTGCCTGGAGCGGCCATTCCGGAGCATTCAGTAGGACTTGCCGAGTCAGCCTCAATGGCTGCCACATCACCCTTGTTGCTCTGCTGGAAGAGGACAGGCGACCGGGTATTGTCGCCGAGGCGCTGATGGTGCCGCATCACACCAGGCCCTTCAAATTAGGCTCGACACCCAAAGCACCAGGTCGGTCGCGGCCTTGCCGAAAGCCTCATTCAGACCTGCGGCCGCCGCTGCCGCATCCGTGGCCTGAACCGGGACACTTGCGTGCACGATGCGCGAGCCGACGAGCCGGCCGTCTCCAGCCAGGATCTTCGCCGAGAACGCCACATCAGCTCTCGGCTCGGGCAGCAGCTCCACCTGAAAGCTGCGGATGTCGATCAGGAGCTGGTAATCAGCCGTGAGGCCTTCTGTAGGACGTGCGACAGCCTGAGGATAGTTTGCATTCTCGAAGCTGTGGATAATCTTGGCTTGCAGAAGCTTCGGTAGGCTGTCGCTCCACTGCGCATCGAACCCGCCGCTTTCTTCCACCTGCGGCCGCACGAGGATCTTTTGTGTGTCGAACAGCACGAGCGCGATTGGCTCGGGAACAACCAACTGACCGCTCGCAACCTTGTCGATGGGTGGGAAGGCATGTGGCGCCGACAGGTCGTAGATCCTGGCGGGTGCTTTGGCAGCCCCTCCGCCACCGAGGCGCTCAATGGCCTCCAGGATCCCGTCGAGGCGACTGGAATTGCGCGCGAGGGCGGCGGAGAAAGTGCTGAGATTGGCCAGGATGCCATGCAGCGGCTCCGCATTGTCGGCAATCAGAGTATCCAGGCGCCGCAAGGCTCCCCGCGCCGTCTGGCTCAGGTCTTGGCTCGTAGCCGGATCTGCCTTCAGAACAGGTGCGCCGTCCGTTGAGCTGGGGCGCGGCGCGGTGGGCGTGCCGCCTTGGAGGGTGATGGACGGTGCGCCCATGAGGCCCTGGGATACGAGGCCGGCCTGGGTGTCACTCCTGATGGGCGTGCTGCGGTCAAGGGAAAGTGTGGCGATCACCTGGTTGGGATCATCCGGGTTGAGCCGCAGTTCGGTGACCTCCCCGACCGCAATGCCGTTGAACAAGACCGGCGAGCCGGGCAGCACCCCCGTAACAGGGCTCTCGAACACGACCTGATAGGTTTCACGGTCGCTGAACCCGCCGGCGCTGCGAAGCCAGTACACAAAGCCAAAGGCGGCCGCGATCACACAGAGTGTGAACAGTCCGATCAGGGAATACCGTGCCTGCGTCTCCATATTTGCGCCTTCGCAGAACTCCTGTGGCCATTGAACATCCCGGCTACCGCGCCCTGACCATGGTGACGGACACCTGCGACAACTCGGTGCCTTGGGAACGAATGCTCACCGCCTGCCGTGTGCCTTGAGGGGCCATGGCAATCCCGGCTGAGAAGCCGGGCCCCTCGGCCACGGCGTCTATCCGTCCGGCCGAGACTCGGCCGGAGATCCTCCCTTGCATGTTGCGGGTGGTTTCCATCCAAAGGCCAGTGACACGCCCTCCCTCGGCGGTGATGTCTGTCCTGAGCTCAAAGGTGTAGCTGTCGCTCGTGCAGCGGAGGTTCTGCCGAAGGTTGGTGCCGGCGGATGCCACCGCATAGGTGGCCTGACAGCGAAGGCGTTCGGTGGTGCCGTTCGACAGGGCTATCGTGCCGCTGCCTGACCACGATCCGGCAAAGCCCCCAAAGGGACTAGACGAGGTGGCCTGGGTCTGCGCATGGGCCAGCACTCCACCCAGCAGGAACACCAGCGTGCCAAGAAGCAGATGGCGGGCCTGCGAAAGGGCGGTTGCCAGTCCCGCTGGCATAATTCCCACTGACATTGTTAGGCGCCTATGGCATCCAGGCGGCACCGGCCCAGCGTAGCGCCAATCGGGCGAATTTGCGATGCGGCACTCGGGCTTCCTGAGCGGCTTGGGTCAGATGGAAAAAGTGGCGCCTAGGCGGTTGCTGCCCCCTCTCCGCCTTCGAGTACTCCAATCCTTTCTGCCCGTAGGGCTAAGGCTAACATCCGGAGTGGGTCGATGCCGTTGAAAAACTCGGCCGGTCGACCTGCTGGGTGCTTGGCTCTCGCTTCGGTTGTGTCGCAAACTCAGTTTCTACTTGTCTATACTGGCGTGCTCGCACTGGCCGGCTGGCGTAGGATCAACGACATAGTTCTGCCGCTATCGCCGCGACTGCCGCTAGAAACTGTCTATACTTCGAGTTTGCGACAGAACCGGGAAATTTCGCGGCGGAGCATCCTCCAGCACGAATTTCCTCATAGGTGCTGATTGATCCAGTCCACGCTTGAATAGCATCGGCCCGACACTCTAAAGTCCGACGCTCTAAACTGTGGATCACGGTCGGTTGGCCAAGTATTGTCTCATAAACTCCAGGAACCGTATGTCATCGGCATAGGCGATGTTGATCCGCATCATCGGAGCAAGGGTTGTCTTCTCAGGTGTAAAGAGAGATCCTGCCGCGATGAAGATACTCTGTTCTGCGGCCTTCTTCACCAAGTCACGGTCGTCCACTCCCGGCGGCAACTGTCCCCAAAGATAGTACCCGCCGCTCGGAGTAATTGGAATCTCGATGCCGATCTCCTTCAGGTGGGCAATCGCTAACTCGGTTGCTGTCGCAACGCGGGCTTTAAGCCTCCGCAAATGGCGCAGGTATTGGCTGCTTGCGATGATGTTGTAGACGATCCTCTCCACGAATTCCGAAGTGCTCGTGATCGTCACCATCTTCAAGTCGCATAGTGTTTTTGCGAGCGACGGTTCCGCCGCTATGTACCCAACCCGTAGGCTGGCCGACAGGGTTTTCGAGAAGGTGCCGACATAGATGACCCGCCTCAACTGATCCAAGGCAGCGAGGCGAGCGCTGGATGAAGGCAGGATGTCCGCGAAAGGATCGTCCTCCACCACTTGGAAGCCGTGGCTTTCGGCAACCTGCAGCAGGCGATGGGCGGAGGCTAGGGACAGGGAGCCACTGGTCGGGTTGTGGGCAAGCGATTGCGTAAAGAACACCTTCGGCTTGAAGGCTGCAGCTTTTGCCGCAAGATCGTCCACGTCCGGACCGTCGCTCAGGCGGCGGACGCCGACGATGTTGACTCTCAAGAGCCTGAGCTTTGCAAAGAGCGGATAATATCCTGGATCGTCGACCAGCGCCGTATCGCCCGGCTGCAAAAGGCGGCGCGCAATCAGGTCGAGGGCATGATTGGCCCCATGCGTCAGAACAATCTGGTCAAGAGATACCTGGATCGAGCGCTCCGCCAGAGCCAGCGCTACGCGTTCCCTGAGAGGAGCAAAGCCCTGAGGCGTCCCATAACCATGCTCGCTTTCCCCGCCCGACACGTTGAGGTGGCGCATGGAGTTGCCAATGTCGAAGCGCTCCGTCCATGAGGCCGGCGGGCGTCCGTCCCCAACGCGTACGGCGTAGTGCTGAACGAGTTGTTCCTCCAGGAGTGACACGAAATCGACCGCCTCCACCACATGGGGCGGCCTCTCCATTGCCGATGGCCGCTTCGTTTGGGCTACATAGTAACCGGAGCCCTGCTTGGCGGTCAGATATCCCAGCGCCACGAGGCGGTCATAGGCTTCCACCATTGTGTTCTTGGACACACCATACTCGATGCCGCCGGCTCGTACGGAGGATACGCGCTGGCCGGGTTTGAGAATGTCGCTGTCGACGAGGCGAATGATTCTTTCGACAACACTTTCAACGCGGGTCATCACCTAACCATCCCGTGAGCCATGCCAGACCGTACCAGATAGAAGCTTGGTACAGTGACATCGACTATCCTACCAACTGTCACTTGAACTGTCCCAAAGTGTCATAGATCATTGTTTGGTCAAGAAGGGTACTGACAAGACCCTCATTCAAGCAAATGGGAGAACGCCATGACTTCACTCAATCGCCGCAATATCTGCAAGACGTTGGGGCTCGGTCTCGCGTTGGGGCTCGGTCTCGCGACATCGTCCTTCGCACAGGAAGCCGTGACCTGGCGCATGCAATCGCTGTGGGATCCGGGAACCACGCCCCAGAAGTTCGAGGAGCGTTTCGTCCAGCGTGTGAGCGAACTGACGAACGGACGCTTCAAGATTGAGTTGTTCGCGGCAGGCCAGATTGTTCCGGCCGCTCAGATGTTCGACGCAGTGCGCGGCGGCGCCTTCCAGATGATGAAGACCTTCGACGGCTATGAGGCCGGCAAGATCCCGGCCTTCGCCTTTACCAGCACGGTGCCGTTCGGATTCCCCGAGCCGGAGCAGTATGAGGCATGGTTCTACGAGGGAGGCGGTCTCCAGATGGCCAAGGAGGCCTATGCGCCCGCAGGCCTCTTCTACATCGCTCCCACCGTCTACGGTCAGGAGCCCATCCACTCCAAGGTGGCGATTACCAAGATTTCCGATCTTGCCGGCAAGAAGGGCCGCTTCGTGGGTCTGGCGTCGTCCGTGATGGGCGCCTTCGGCGTCAGCGTTAGCCCGATCGCAACGGCAGAAGTCTATTCGGCCCTCGACAAGGGCGTAGTGGATATCGCCGACCGTGGCGACTTGACGGCGAACTACGAGGCCGGTCTCGCAGAAGTGGCCAAGCACGTGGTGCTGCCGGGCGTCCACCAGCCCACGACGGCTACGAGCTACGTGGCCAACCGCGCCGCCTATGACCGTCTGCCCACGGAGTTCAAGACCGCCCTGGAAACAGCTGCAAAAGAGACATCCAAGGCTCTTCGCGAAAACATCCGGCAGCAGGACGCTGCCGTTCTCGCCAAATATCGTGAGAAGGGCGTGACGATCCACAACCTCGATCCCGCCGACATCCGCGAGAACCGCGCGAAGGCCGTTGAGGCCTGGAAGGCTGCGACCAAGGACAATGCTCTGGCCAAGAAGATCCTCGACAGCCAGATGGACTTCATGAAGAAGCAGGGCGTTCTTTAAACTCAGTCCTGCTCCAGGCGTCGGTTGTCCGGCGCCTGATCCTTTTCCTGACAATCTGCAGGAGTGGCTCGTGTCATCGCTCGTCGCTGCGTTCGTGGCCGGGGTGACGGCCGTCAACAAGGCGGCCTTCGCCCTCGCGGTCACACTCATTTTCGTCATTGTTCCGATCATGCTGATCGAGGTGACGATGCGCTATCTGTTTAATATGCCGACCGTCTGGGGCATGGAACTGGCAACGCTTCTCTTCGGCCCGTACTTCCTGCTCGGCGGCCCGTATGTGCTGCACTTGAGAGGTCATGTGTCAATGGACCTGCTCTACCAGCGTCTCAGCGCCCGCACGAGACGCATGGTGGATCTCGTCAACATGCCCATCATCATGGCGTTCTGTCTCATCCTGCTCTGGTACACGCTGCCGATCACGATCGACTCATTCATGTACGGCGAGACGTCCTTCTCCGCATGGAACCCACCGATCTGGTGGACGAAAGCGGCTGTTCCGATTGCGCTGTTCCTGCTTCTCGCGCAGGCATTCGCCGAGTTTCTGACGATCCTCGCCGGTAAGGTCGAGGAACCCCATCCGATGGAAGCAGGCCTATGAGCTCCACCGCAATTCTCGTTTTGATGTTTGGTGGCCTGATCCTGTTCATGCTCTCGGGCCTGCCTATCGCATTCGTTCTCGGCGGGCTCTCGCTTCTCATCACGGTGGCGCTCTGGAATGCAGACGCGGTGGTTATCATCGTGCTCCAGGTTTTCGACACGATGCGGTCGGAAGCGCTCCTTGGAATTCCGCTCTATATTTTGATGGCGGGTATTCTCTCCCGCTCCGGAGTGATCGAGCAACTCTATCGCGCCATGGAGCTGTGGTTTGGCCGGGTTCGCGGTGGCCTCGCAATTGGAACAGTCGTCATTTCCGTCATCATGGCGGCCATGACGGGCGTGGTTGGCGCCGCGGTCACGGCCATGGGCATGCTGGCCCTGCCGGAAATGCTTCGCCGCCGCTACGATCCAGGTCTTGCGACAGGCACCATCTGCGCCTCCGGAACGCTGGGTATTCTGATCCCTCCGTCCGTTCTCACCATCGTCTACGCAGTCACGGCGCAGGTCTCTATCGGCAAGATGCTGATCGCCGGAATCGTGCCAGGCCTCATGCTGGCGGTGCTCTACATCGGGTACATCCTGATGGTCGCCTGGCTTAATCCGAAAGCCGCTCCCTTGGCTGAGGATTTCAAGCCCGCACCGCTCTCGGTACGCCTTGCGGCCCTGACCTCGCTGATCCTGCCGACCCTGCTCATCGTGATGATCCTTGGATCGATTTTCTTCGGTATCGCGACGCCTACCGAAGCGGCGGCCGTCGGTGTGTTTGGAGCCTGCATCGCTGCGGCCACGCAGCGCCGCCTTACCTTGAACGCTCTATGGGGAGCCGGTGTCGACACTCTCAAGGCAACGTCGATGATCCTCTGGATTACGATCGGCGCCAAAGCCTATGTGGCGATCTTTACCGGGCTTGGCGGTGCGGACGCGCTTCTGAACTTCATCAAGGGACTTCAGATCGCGCCTTACATGATCCTGATCGTCATGATGCTGATCCTGATCTTCCTCGGCACGGTTCTCGACGAGATCGGCATCATCCTTCTGACGGTTCCCGTCTTCATTCCGATTGTGAGGCTTCTTGGCTTCGACGAGATTTGGTTTGGAGTGCTGTACGCGATCACCATTCAGATGGGCTATATCTCGCCGCCGTTCGGCTACACGCTGTTCTACATGAAGGGCACGCTACCTCCGCATCTGAATATGGGTGTCGTCTACCGCGGAATCCTTCCGTTCTGGGCGCTGCAGACCCTCGGTCTTGCCCTTGCGATGGCCTTCCCTGGCCTCATGACGATCCTTCCCCGCATCATGGACCAATAAAGCTTGGAGTTCACCATGGCTGACATGCCGAACACATCCGCCCGCTCCTCACGTATCTCCGGGTTTCACAAGATGTCGACCGCCGAGCGCCTAAAGATCGTTGCGGACTTCTGTGGCCTCGACGAGCAATCCGCCGCTTTACTGGGCAATACCGGCAATCTCGATCCGCATATTGCGGACCATATGATCGAGAACGTGGTCGGCACGATGACGATTCCGGTAGGCGTCGCAACCAACATGCGGATCGACGGCAAGGATATTCTGGTTCCTATGGCGACTGAGGAGTCCTCGGTTGTGGCTGCGGTCTGCAATGCGGCCCGGCAATGCTACGATGAAGGGGGCTTCACTACCTCCATGTCCGGCGCGCTGATGATCGCCCAGGTTCAGCTCGTGGGCGTCAGCGACCCCGAGAGCGCGCGCATCAAGATCCTTGAGCGCAAGAATGACATCAAGGAAATCTGCGATGCCTGCGATCCGGTGCTCGTGAAGTTCGGAGGCGGCTTCCGCGATCTTGAGGTCCGGGTGATTGAGAGCCGCGGCGGGCCTATGGTCATCACACATCTCATCGTGGACACCCGCGACGCGATGGGAGCCAACGCTGTGAACACTATGGCCGAGAAGCTCGCCCCGAGCATCGAGGGCTGGACCGGAGGCAAGGTTTTCCTGCGCATTCTTTCAAACTTGGCTGACCGGCGGGTGGCGCGGGCGCGGGCCGTGTGGCCCGCAGAGGCGATTGGCGGCGAAGCCGTTCGGGACGGCATTATCAGCGCCTACCATTTCGCCGAGGCCGATCCCTATCGCGCGGCCACCCATAACAAGGGCATCATGAACGGCGTCTCGGCCATCGTTCTCGCCACCGGCAACGACACCCGCGCGGTCGAAGCCGGAGCCCATGCCTATGCGGCACGCTCCGGTCGCTATACGAGCCTGACCCGCTGGGAGAAAACGGCGGAAGGACACCTTGTGGGCGTTCTCGAAATGCCCATGGCTGTCGGCCTGATCGGCGGCGCTACGAAAGTACACCCGATCGCCCGCGCGTGCCTGTCCATTCTGGGGGTGACGGCGGCCGAGGAGCTTGCCCGCATCATCGCGGCAGTCGGCCTTGCCCAGAACTTCTCGGCCTTGCGTGCGCTCGCCACCACCGGCATTCAGAAGGGCCACATGGCCCTGCATGCACAGAACGTCGCCATTATGGCGGGAGCGCTGGGCGCGGAGGTTGACGCTGTTGCCCGGGCGCTCGTGGCCGCAGGAACAGTGCGGATCGATGCGGCGGAGGCTGAGCTGGCAAAGATCAGGAACTCTTAATCGATGACGGACCAAGTGCGCCTTGTGGAAGTTGGTCCCCGGGACGGGCTCCAAAACGAGCCATCCCATCCAACGACCGAGATCAAAATCGAGCTGATCCAACGCCTGTTCGGTGCCGGTCTCCGGCACATCGAGGCGGGAGCCTTCGTGTCGCCGCGATGGGTTCCCCAGATGGCAGACAGCGCAGCCGTGATCGCCGCGCTCAAACCGCCTGCGGGCTCGGAAATCCTCGCCTTGGTTCCCAACGAGGCCGGATTGAAGCCGGCTCTAGCAAGCCAAGTCGGAACGGTTGCGGTGTTCACCGCCGCGTCCGAGACCTTCTCCCAGCGCAACACGAACTGCAGCATCGCCGAGGGTCTTACACGAATCCGCTCCGTCGTGGAGCAGGCGAAAGCAGCCAATCGGCAGGTCAGGGGCTATGTCAGCTGCGTGGTCGGCTGTCCCTATGAGGGACGGATCCCTGTCTCTTCCGTGGTCAGGGTTGCCGAGGAACTCTTCGCGATGGGGTGTGACGAGATTGCGCTGGGTGATACCAACGGAGCTGCCCGTCCCGCTGAAATCCAGGCCCTCCTGAGCGCCGTGACGGGCAGCATCCCTGTCGGGCGGATCGCGATCCATGCCCATGACACCTATGGGATGGGAATTGCAAATGTTCTAACCGCGCTCGAATACGGCGTGCGCTCGATCGATTCCTCCGTGGCCGGTCTCGGAGGATGCCCTTATGCTCCGGGAGCAACCGGCAATGTGGCAACCGAAGACGTTGTGTATCTTCTCGAAGGGCAAGGCTTAGCCACAGGCACCGATCTCGACGAGCTGACCCGCATAGGTGCATGGATCTGCAACGCTCTTGGGCGTCCTCTCGGTTCTCGGGTTGGCAAAGCTCGATTGGCAACATAACCAACATAACGACGCTTGCCAAAATCTTCATATCCGGATTGGCGTGTGCAAAAGCCGGGCTAGTCGGCTCCTTCAGCAGCTATACTCAGCTAGGGTGACATGCCCCGAACGACTAGAGCAACGGCAGTTCTGACGGAGTCGTTGGGGCTATGCGGCGTGGTGGCTTCGTGATTCACTCATCTTGACCCTCTTTGGAGGAGATGAGCGATGACGAAGTCTTACTCGCTGGATCTGCGCCGCCGGGTGGTGCGCTTTGTCGAGGCGGGGCATTCCTGTCATGAGGCAGCCCGGCATTTTGACGTCTCTGTCGCCTTTGTGGTCCGGCTCATGGCGGCCTATCGGGCCACCGGCAGTCTGGCGCCCAAGCCGGAGGGCGGCTGGCGCTACTCCAAGCTTGATCCGCATCGCGATTTCCTGCTCCAGCGTGTCGCCGAGAAGGGCGACATCACCATGCCGCAGCTCGAGGCTGAACTGGCAGCTCTTGGCACCAGGGTCACGCCCGCCTCGATCTCGCACTGGTTCCGCCGCCAAGGCTACCGCTTCAAAAAAACGCTGCGGGCCAGCGAACAAGGGCGCTCCGACGTGCGTCAGGCTCGCGAGCACTGGAATACCAAGCGCCAGCCGCGCATGCGCGAGGAGCCGCACCGGCTCGTGTTTCTCGATGAGACCGGCACCACCACCAAGATGACGCGTCTGCGTGGCCGCTGTCCCAAGGGGCAGCGCCTGTACGCCAAGGCGCCGTTCGGGCACTGGCTGAGCCAAACCTTCGTGGCGGGGCTGCGCTACTCCGGGCTGACGGCCCCGTGGGTGATTGACGGGCCGATGACCCGGCAGATCTTCGAGACCTATGTCGAGACCCAGCTCGCCCCGACCTTGTCCAAGGGAGACGTGGTGATCCTCGACAACCTGCCGGCGCACAAGAGCGAGAGGGCGGCGGAGTGCCTGAAGCAACGCGGCGCCTGGTTCCTGTTCCTGCCCCCGTACAGTCCAGACATGAACCCAATTGAGCAACTCTTCGCCAAGATCAAGGCGCACCTGCGCAAAGCCGAAGCCCGCACCTTTGACGCGCTCTGGCGAGCCATTGGCGACATCTGCGATGGGATCGAGGCTGAGGAATGCCGCAACTACTTCACCGCCGCAGGATATGGATTCGTCTGAACCGCCGTTGCTCTAGTTTCCGCAGGCAGCTAGAGCATCGTGCTGAAAATTGGACCCCTTTTTCCGGTCCCCACGATGCGCCAGTTGAAGAAGCATCGGATCGATCCCAAAAATGCAAGTACACTTATGAGTCCGATGCTTTAAAGCTTACGATGCGTTTTGAGTAAGCATCATACGATAAAGAAGTCTTTCTCCGTGAGACTTAAATTCTTCGACAGTTTGGCGAAGGCGACCTGCGCTGCTGCCCCTGTGCCGTCCGCGTCATAGTAGAGAACGCCCTTCTTGGTATTGTAGATGATGCGATCATCTTTGTCGGCCGCGCTGGCGCCGATGTGGAACGCATCTTCGTTCAGCCATCCGCGCCCACCGACCTTCTTGAAGATGGCGTTTTCCAACCTGATCGTGTCGGGCCCGACATCGAAGTGTTTGATTGTGTCGACTTGATCCCGACTGAGACGGCTGTTGAACACGAAAGTATCACGGCCGTAGCTGTCATCGAGCACATCCGCCCCTAGCCCACCGTAGATCACATCGTCGCCTCGACCTGCCGAGATGGTATCATTGCCGTCACCGCCGAGGATCGTGTCGTTGCCACTCTCTCCCACCAGGTAGTCACGGCCGGTGCCACCATCCAGACGGTCCTTTCCGGTGCCTCCGTTGAGGTGGTCGTTTCCGCCGTTGCCATAGAGGCGGTCATCGCCGCTGCTGCCGTACAGGCGGTCACGCGACGTCCCGCCCGACAGAGTGTCATTGCCGCCCCAGCCATAGAGCATGCTGCCGTTGTCAGTGGCATATATCCTGTTGGCCAACCCATTGCCGTAGCCATAGGTGGCATTTCCGGTCAGAACGAGGTTTTCGACGTGCGTGTTTTCCAGCAGATAGCTGACCGAACTCCGGACCGTATCGATGCCCTCATCCCGGCGCTCGATAACACGATCGCTCGCCATATCGACGGTGTAGGTGTCGTTACCGACCCCACCGATAAGAACGTCGACGCCTGTGCCGCCATCTAACCGGTCGTCGCCGATACCGCTGGAGACTGTGTCGTTGCCCTCATCGCCAAAGAGTGAATCGTTGCCACCCTCGGATCCAACGTAATCGTCGCCAGCGCCGCCATGCAGGATGTCGTCGTCAGCACCGAGCACGATCGACTGATTGGCGGCATCGCCGTAGACCACCTGTGACCCGGAGCCCCCGGTCACACGAACGTTGCCGATGATCGTTGCGAAGGCAACATCGTGGAGCTCGATTACTGTTCCGGCGGACAGTCCGCGTGCGTCGATGACGAGTGCAGGCGCGGGAGCATCCGCGTCCTTGCTGCCGCTGATGACGATCGGAACGCCGGAGGTCACGCCGCCCTGCGTGGCAACGATGGTTTGCACGAGGAGCGGCCTGTCGGTAGGCAACGCGGCGAGGAAGCCTGCCCCACCGCTCGTCAGAGATGCCTGATCGGCTGAACCGACTGATGTGTGGGCCGTAATCTCGCGGATCAGGTCCGAAAGGGACGATCCGGCCGTCTTCGGAGCCGCAAAGCCCGACGCGGTCAGGCCGATGCCGACTCCGAGTTGGACGGTAAGCAGGTTACGTCCTCCCGTCGTCACCAGCGGGATGTCGGCGTAGCCGGCGCTGCCGTCGGTCTCAGTCCGTCCAGCGGTCACGATCGGGATCGTCACCACTTGCGATGCCGTGCCGTCACCGTTGTCAGTGACCGTCCGGATGACATCCACGCCGTCGATCATTTCTGCGTCGCGGGTTCCGGTGACCGTGATCGCCACGGTCCTTTCGGTGCCATCGGTTGAACGAACCTTGAACGCGTCCTGCTTCATCTCGCCTTCGCGCAGGGCCTGAACAGCAGTGCTTCCGTTGTCGAGCACGTAGGTCCAGGCTCCCGTCAGATGATCAAGAGAGAAAGTGCCGTAGGTGCCCTTCACGTCGGCCATGGACTGGAACCCGGCTTCGCCCGGCTCGATATCGCTGATCGTCAGGATACCGGATGCGGTTGAGTTGCCGTCTTCAGTCACTGATCCGGCAAGGTCGCCCCAAATGGCAGCCGGATCGTTCACGGGGATCACGTCGATGCGCACTTGGTATTGCGCGGACGTATCGGCGCCGTTGTTCGCAGTTCCGCCGTTGTCCTTCACCCGGAACGTGAACCCGCTGTACTGGGAGCCGGCAGTGCTCTCGTTTGAGACCGGCGTGAACACCAGCTTGCCGGCGAGAATATCTGCAAGGCTGATCTCCTGCCCTGAGGTGACCGCCACGCCGTCTATCCTCAGGCTGCCCTGGTCCGGAAGCACGTCGATAATGACGGACTCGAACAAGCTCGGCGCGTTGGCATCAGTCAGGTCGGCGAACGCGAAGTCGGACGCCTTGAACGTGTAGGAGCCGTCCTCCGGCAGTGTTACGGTGCGATCCGCCGATGTCGGAGCATCATTGACCGGAGCAACGATGATATCGAACTCGGCCTCGTCAATCAGCGCACCTCCGACTCCCGTGTTGCCGTTGTCGTTGATCGACACGTGCACCTTGATCGCTCCGTTCACATTGGCGGGAGCCTGGAACCCGACAGCGCCAGTTGCGAAGAAGGCATTGACGTCGGCTATAGTCCCCGTGAGGACCAAAGCGTCTGTTCCGCTTCCCGAGGCATTCACCCCGTTTGCGGACGATGCGGCAAGAACACCGCTCGCGGCAGTTACGGTGACCGTGACAAGCCCCGAACCGGCATCGATGTCCGAGACCGCAATTCCGGTCAGGATGGCATGCATGTCCTCGTAGGCATCGACCGATACCGGAACGGTCAGCTCAGGGGCATCATTGGCCGGCTCGACGGTGACGGACAGGAAAGTAGGGAACGTGCTGAACGCGTTCGTGGTGGTGGTTGCCTTGGTCCCATTGGTGCCCTCGGTCATATCCCATGCCTTGAAGTGCAGGCTGCGGGTATCTCCTGAGAAGCCGGCGTTCGGCTGGAAGTAGACCCGTCCACCCTCTTCGGCGATAAGCAACGCGTTAAAACTGAGTGTGCTGCCCATGGACTGCCAAGTCACGCCGTCGTCGATTGAAAACCACCAGCGGCCTGTTCCGCCGGTGCTCGACTCGACCACCGCGATGCCGCGGGCAACGCCGTCGATATCTGAGAAGGTACCGAGCAGGTCCGTTACCGCCATGCCTACCTGGCCCGAGGGCGCCGCGGCATTTTCGGCAACTGTCATGCTGGGTCGCGACGACCCAATCACGGGAGCATCATTGACGGGCGTGACGCTGACGGTCGCCATCGCGGGAGTGCCGCCCAGACCCGCATCGGACGCGCTTACGCTTGCCTGCACCAGGAAGGTTCCGGCCGTAGTGGAGTTCGCGGACGGGGTGAACTTAAGCCCGGCCTGAGCCTGCGCTCCGGTGATGAATGCACCGTTCGTGACGGCGGTCACGCCATCGCTAAGGTACAGGGTGCCTCCGGTGATCCCGGTGACCTTGAAATGGGTCACCTCGGCTCCGTCGAGCGCGTTCCGGGAGATGACGATGACGCCGCTCTGGGTGTCTTCTGCGGTCGTGACGTTTGTGACTGTGGGGGTGTCGGCAACGGCGGTGACGTTGAAGGAGACACTGCCGGTCGTTGACTTCGGATCGGCGACCCCGTTCGTGGTGCCGTCGTCCTGCACGGTGTACTTGAAGGAGGCTGGGCCGTGGTAGTCCGGGGCCGGGGTGAACACGAGCGTGTTGCCTACAATCTCGACCGTTCCGCCAACGGCATCGAAGATGTCGGTAATCTTCAGGGTCTGGCCGCTCTCGCCGCCCCCGGAGCCATCGTTCGCGAGCACGTCCGCGAGCTGGATGACGATCGCGCCTACGTCCTCAGCAAAGGAGGACAGCGTGTCATCTGTCGCGACGGGAGTGTCGTTGACCTCGCTTACCGTAACCGTGGTCGGAGTTGTCGAACTGAGCGCGCTGCCGTCCGTTCCGACCGAGGCCTGTACCTCGAACCCGAAGCCTGTTGTGCCATGCGCGTCGGCGGCCGGCTTGAACTTCAATCCGGCAACTCCCTCCGAGACGGTGATGAACTGCCCTTCGGACACCAGGGTGACACCGTCGTTGAGGTACAGCGTGCCCCCCGTGATGCCCGTAATCTTGAAATGGGTCGCGGCCGGGCCGATCACCGCTGGCTGGATGACGAGACCAGATGTCGTCCCGTCCTCCGTGGCGGTGGCGGGACTCACGGCCGGGACATGTGGAGGAGGGTTTTCCGTTGTGAAATTGAACAGGGTGAGTGTGGAGTTCGGCGTCACGTAGTTTCCGGCGGTGTCCATGAACACTTTGCCGCCCCACGTCACGGCGATGTTCTTTCCTGCCGGCAAGGTGTCGGAGGGGTCGATCACGATCGCGTTGGAGCCCCAGCCGCTCACGCGTGGTGAGTTGTGAGGGATCGTTTCCACGACTGTGCTGTCGGTCACATTGTAAAGGACGATCCAGCCGTCGGTGCCGAGTTGGACAGACTCGTCGAAGCGAAGGACGATGCTGCTGTCCCGGGACGTTCCCGTCCCGTTGTCGGATGGCGTCGAGGCAGCAATGTCAACGGCAGGTGCCGTCGTGTCGATGGTCACCGTTACGCCTGTTGACGCAGGGCCGAGGTTGCCCGCTGCATCTTGCGCCAGCGCGGTGATTTGGTGGCTCCCCTGGGCCAGACCGGCCGCCGTGATTGACCAGTTACCGGAACCGTCGGCAGTGACGCTGCCCACTTGGACGGCACCTGCATAGAGGCGGACGGTCGCCCCTGGTTCGGCTGTGCCGGTGAACGTCGGCGTCGTGTCGTTGGTGAGGTTGTCGGAGTTGGAATGTCCCGTATCGCTGCCAGCCACTAGGTCTGGCGCCGACGGGACCGCCGGCGGCTTCGTGTCGAACGTCAGGCTGGGTGTCGAGCCCCCGCCGCCAACGTTCCCGGCCTGATCCCCATAGCTGCCGGATACGACCGTGATGCTGGCCGGGCTGGAATCGGTGTTGGCGGCTGGGGTAAAGATGGCAGTGCGTATCAGTCCGGTGCCTGATATCGCGCTCAGCGTGCCTCCGGTGACCGCGATGTCGCCGCTGGAGCCATTCCAAGTAAAGGTAGCGCCCGGATCCTCGCTGAATGTGAACGTGATGGTGGCTGTCTCTCCAGCCTTCAGTGACGATCTGTTGGAGGAGATCGCGAGCGTCGGCGCAGTCCGGTCGAGGGTGATGCTCAGCGCCGTGCTGGGTGCGCTGGTTACCATTCCGCTGGAGGCTGTCGTCTGGGCGTAGACGTTGTAGGAGCCGTCGGCGAGCCCGCTGGTCGGCAGATTTCCGACAGTCCAGAGGCCGTTGGTCATCACCGTCGTGGCGGTTGCATCGATGCCGGCATCATAGACACCGTTGCCGTTCCTATCGATGAACACCCGCACCGTGCTGCTGCTGTCACCGACAGCGCCGGAGCCGCTCAACGACAGCGTCGATGCGCTGGTGACATTGTCGGTAGCACTGACACCGCTATCGGTCCCAGCAGCGAGGTTGGGGGCACTCGGCCGGGCGGGATTCACCTGGACGGTGATGGTGCGGGTGACCGTGCTGAAACCGTCGAATACCTGGACTGTGAAGCTGTCCGTGCCGGTGAAGCCTTCCGTCGGTGTATAGGTGATGACGCCGCCGGGCTTAATGTTGCCACCGCCGCTGCTCGCTGTGGCGCCTGAAATGCTGAGGGTGCCGTGGCTTGGGGCACTCTGCTGCGACCACGTCAGAGTCTGGCCACTGTCAGGGTCGCTGACATGCAGCAGCGCGGTGATATCGACCGCACCACCGTTCTGATTGAGGTTGATCGAGTTTGATCCCACGAAGACGGGAGCGGCATTGGGCGCCGTCGCATTCGCAATCGTGAAGCTATCGAAGGTCAGATTGGAGACAGGGAACAGCCACTGCCCATTATACGGCTCGGCCTGAACCCGGACATCGAACTTGGTGATGCCGGTGAACTGTGAGTAGTTCGGCAGGATATCGTAACCGAGCGAGTCTTTTAGGTTGTGAAACGTTGTGGTGACTTGAGTGCCATTGAGCTTATAACCAGTGATAGTGACCAGGAAGGAGCCATTCAACGCGGGCTCAGATCCGGAAAACTCGGGGAAATTGAGCCCCGTCAAGTCGAAGTTGCGCAGGTTGAGGTTATCCGCCGCCACCGTCAGCGTCGCGTCCTTCGTGCTGGTGGCCTCATCGGCAGTCGAGTCGAAGTAGATGCCGTAAGGGTCGTCGTTGCTGATGAGAACAAAGGTGCTGCTGAGCGTAAAGCCAGGAATGAAATTGCCGACGCCCATCGACGGTGTCACGTCTTGCAGCCCATTGGCCGGTATGTTCTGTGTGGTCATCATGTTGCCCCTGGTTGTTGAGCCCCCTTTGAGGCTTTCTGTGATCTTCAGATGATCTGGAAGTCGTCGACTGTAAGCAAAAGGTGCTTGTCCAACTTAGCAAACTGCACCTGTGCCGCTCCGCCAACACCATCCTTGTCGTAGTAGAGCGCACCTTTCGCCACGTCGAAGATGATGCGGTCCTCTGCATCCATGGCGTGTCTGGCGACACAAAAAGCATCGCGGTCGAGAGAACCTGTACCACCGACCTTCTTGAAGATAGCGTTCTCCAGGCGGACCGTGTCGTTCTTCGCATCGAAGGACCGGATGGAGTCCACCTCGCCTCTGCCGATCCTGGTATCGAACACGAACACGTCCCGGCCATAGCTGCCGTAAAGAACGTCGGCTCCCCTCTCGCCATAGATCACATCGTTGCCGGAGCCACCGCTGATCGTATCATGGCCGTCACCGCCCTTCAGGACGTCATTACCACCCTCGCCGGCGAGGTAGTCGCGGCCTGTGCTACCGTCGAGGCGATCCTTGCCGCTGCCCCCGTACAGGCGATCGTTTCCGCCGTTGCCGTAGAGACGATCATCGCCGCTGCTGCCGTAAAGGCGGTCGCGCGACGCGCCACCGTACAGGGTGTCGTTGCCGCCCCATCCGTAGAGCATGCTCCCACCGCCGGAGGCCTGCATCTTGTTGGAAAGGCCATTACCGTAGCCGGACGCTGCAGTGCCGGTGAGCACGAGGTTCTCGATGTTGCCGTTCGACAAGACGAAGCTCACCGAGCTCTGGACCGTGTCGGTGCCCTCGCCTCGGTACTCAACCACCGTGTCACTGCGCATGTCGACATAGTAGGTGTCATTACCAGCGCCGCCGTACATGATGTCGATGCCGGTGCCGCCGTCGAGAGTGTCGTTGCCGATACCGCCCGAAACGGTGTCGTTGCCTTCGTCACCGTGGAGCTCGTCATTGCCCGCGAGGGAGCCGACGTAATCGTCCCCTCCTCCGCCATGGATTGTATCGTCGTCGGCGCCCATGACGATACGCTGGCTGGCGTTGTCCGCCACGATGAACTGGGCGCCATTGCCTCCGTAGATCTCGGCCGATCCCTTGAGGGCAATGAACCCGATGTCGTTCACCTGCACCTTGCGCCTGATGCCGTCGGAGGAGGCATCCAAGACCATGACGTTCGCGTAGGTGGACATGCCATTAAGGAGAGTGTCCCTATCGGCGAAGCCCGTCAGCTTGACTTCCGACACTGCATTGAGAAGGCCATTCTGGATGGCAGCCTCGACGTACTTGGATGCCCAATCCGAGATGCTCGAGCCGATGTCACCGAAGCTCGAACGACCGATTACGGGGCTGCTGAGATCGAAATTGAGGGCCTTCGCCAGGATGATCGCGAAGTCTTGCCTGCTGATGTTGCCCAAGGGGTCGAACATCTCGGCGTTCAGCCCGGCTCCCGTGGCCAGTTGGGCAAGAATGGCGGCTTTGCCTTCAATGGTATTCAGTTCGATGTCGGCGAACGCTGCGCTACCGGTGTCATTCACTCGGCCCGGCTGGACAGGCTGCACCAGGATGGACTTGGTCCGGATGCCGTCATTCCCCCTACTCACGGTCTCGACGACCTCGACGCCATCGACCAGGTTGCCCGTCGTTGCGTTGGCGACGGTAACACCCGTGAACGATGCCGCGTCATTGCCGGCCACGTCCTGGATGGCCTTCGCGTCATTGCCCGAAGTCGGATCGACGTAGGAAACGGCAACCGACTGCCCCTTGGTGACAGGGGAAGCGAGTTGCAGCGTCATGCCCTGCCCGGCCGAAGTTCCGGAAACGCCGGAGACGGCCACGGCATTGCCGTCGACGAGAACCACGAAGGCCGAGGATGGCGGGAGATTGGTGAGGTCAAGAGCCTCGGAGAAGTTCAGCGACAGCGTCGAGCCGTTGACCGAGGCGCTGACCAGGTCGGGACGGGTCAGGTCGAAGCGGTCGTTATCCTGGACGATGGGCTGGTTGTAGAAGTTGCTCAGGTTCTGGGCGCCGTCGATGAGCGAGATCCCGACGTTGATGTCCTCCCCGGGAAGGCTGGGTCCGGTGAGTTCCGTGACGGTGAATTTGGCCGTGTAGGTGGTGTCGTTCACCTTCACGAGGCCCGTCAGGGCGTACGGTCCTACGTGGCTGTTGGGACCGAGGGAATACGTGTCGGCATCCGCATCGACGGTGATGGTCACAGTCACCACCTCGCCGAGCGCCATGGGCTTGTTCGGGATCGAGACGCCCGTGACAACCGGCTTTTGACTATCTGCCGTCAAATTGGTCACGGGGAGATCGACGAAGCCTGGGCTGTCGTTGCCAGCCACATCCTGAACTGCGTCTCCGTCATCGGAGGACGTCGGATCCTCGTAGATCACCTCAACCGACTGCCCCTTGGTGACAGGTGAATCAAGGGTGATCACCACTGTCCTGCCGTCGGCCCCGAACACACGGTTCGCGATCGCCACGATCTGGCTGTCGACCTTTACGATGAAGCCGCTGATCAAGGCATTGGCACCTCCCCAGACGCTCATGTCCTCGCTGTAGGTCAGAACGAGCGAGGAACCGTCAATAGATGCGGAGATCACGGTCGGCGCGACGCCGTCGATGACGATCGCTTTGTTGGCCCCGAGTGACCCGGCGGTTCCGGGGTGGGCTAGGGTCAGGCTGGCGTTGTTACCGACCGCATCACGGATGGCGCCGCCATTGAGCTGTAGCGCAGTCGAGGAGGCGTATTCGAGATCGAGCGAGAGGTCGCCGGTCCCTACGGTGTAGGTGAATGCAAGCATACTCGAACCCGAGCCGCTGACGTAAGTGGCAGGCACCTCGTATCCACCGATCTTGAGCATGAGTTGCGGCGTGCCGGAGACGGTGACCGCCTCGCTGAACGAAACAGTGACGGTGATCGTGTCGCCTATGGCGTACACGCCGTTGGCCGTCAGGCTGCTGACACCCGTTACCTGAGGCGCGATGCCGTCGACCGAGTAGGACTGCCCGGAGGTATAGCCCGTGGTGATGGCGTTGTTATTGGCGTCCTGGATGCCCGTGCCTGTCCCCTTGAGATCGAGGCGAATGTCTCCCGCTCCGGACACGTCCGAGACCGTGACCGTATAGCTGGTGCTGTCGCTGGTCGACACGGACGTGATCGTTCCCGTGGCCGAACCGGTCATAGACAGGCTAAAGTCGTCAGCAGTGACGCCTATCACAGCTTCGTTGAAGGTGACCGTGTACGTCAGGGTATTCCCATTCGTGAGGGCCGGATTGTTGCCGGAACGGACGATGGAGACGACGGACGGAGGCGTGGTGTCGGGCACCGAGGCCGGCTCAAGGTCGATGTTGTCGAGGGCGATCGTGGTGAAGGTAGCAAAGTTGCCCTCGATCAAGATCGAGTCGATGTTGCCCCAGCCGGAGGCGTCGAACGTCAGCCTCGCCTTGATGCTGGCGTCGTCTGAACCGTTCTTTCCGACGAAACGGTCAGACACGCCGACGGAACCGAAGCCTGAGGAGCCCATGGAAAGGTCGACGTTGTCACTAACGACCTCCAGGCCGTCCTTGTAGCCCGCGATCCGCACCGACTGGGCGCCGTTAAACATGCCACTCATCGTATTGTAGACGAAGGAGACCATGTCAAAGGAGGCGAGGCGGAACGAGGAACCGTCGGCAGAGGAGACCGCGAACCTGTTGACCCCGTCATCCATGTTGCCATTGAAGATGGCGACGTTGCTGTCGAGCCCCACGGGTATGTACAGGTCTTTGGCTGGCCACACGGTGGTCCAGGGGTTTACTCCCCCGGTCTGGGCGAACGTCAGTCCGCCGAAGGTAAAGGACGATTGTAGGGAGCCGTCGCTGACCGGGGCCGCCTCGAAGTTCTGGTCCGCGGGAGCGGTGGCGTTGGTCGAGTACGACGGAACAGTAGAGTCGGTGGTCATTGGCGCCCCATGCAAAAGATTGGGAAAAAGCCCCAGAGGACTTCTCCTTTTAGATTCAGTCGCTTACAAGCGGAGCCCCTTCTTGGCTCCACCTGGCCCGCGAAGTGTCAGATCGCCCTGATAGCATAATATTCCGCTAGGGAATTGCCCGAGCATCTCTTGGAATTGCCTAGATGTCTCAATTTTCAGCGGAATTGACGATTTCTGGCTTTGTGTGGCTGGCCAGTGACGCCCGCTGGATCATCCCTTGAGGTGCGCTGATCTAAAGAGATCGATTTTCCTGGCTCATTTCCGCTGCTGAACTACTGGAAACTGGTCTTCTTGCGCTAGCAAAGAGGCCGCCCAGCTGCCGCCTGCTCTGTGGAAAACGCGGACAAGTCACAGAGGGCCAAGGGATCGGTTTGCGGCTAATGTTCCCGTTATGTTCTAGATAGGCGGCGAGTTTTGAGGAACGAGTCGTTTTATGTATGCCGAGTTGCAGGTGACCACCCATTTTTCGTTCCTACGGGGAGCCTCAAGCCCGGCTGAGCTTTTTGAGCAAGCCAAACTGCTCGGCATTCAAGCTCTCGGGATCACCGATCGCAATTCGTTGGCAGGGGTCGTTCGAGCCTATGAGGCTTCGAGGGAGACGGGCGTGCGCCTCGTTGTTGGCTGCCGTCTTGACCTCACCGATGGCACCTCGTTGCTGGTGTACCCAACCGACCGGGCTGCCTATTCCCGGCTATGCCGGCTGCTCAGCATCGGCAAAAGCCGGGGCGGCAAAGGCAAGTGCTTCCTGACTTGGGATGACTTAGTCACCTGGAACGAAGGCCTACTGGAAATCCTGCTTGGCGACGAACCCAGTGATGAACTGAAGGGCAATCTGTCTCGGCTGAAAGAAACGTTTGGGAGCAGAGGCTATATGGCGCTGATCCGACGGTTTGCGCCGAATGAACACCTGAGACTTTATTATATCGAGCAGGCGGCCCAGGCCGCGAAGGTGCCGACGGTCGCCGTGGGTGACGTTCTGTACCATCATCCGGATCGTCGGCGTCTGCAGGACGTGGTGAGCTGTATCCGGCAAGGCTGCACGATCGATGAGGCCGGCTCCCGCCTCGAGCGTCATGCGGATCGCTACCTCAAGGATCCCATCGAGATGGCCCGTCTTTCGAACGGTGATGTCACATTAACTGACGCGGGGTGCATCGAGGGCAACTCGGCTGCATAACCGGCTCAAGCGATGAGGCCTGC
>NZ_JAERQE010000034.1 GCF_016734765.1 Microvirga soli
AAGCCGCCCGATCCAAACGCTTTGCCGCAAGCCCTCCAGGTCGTCGCTCATGCAAAGGAGGTCTCGCATCCAGACAGTTAGGGAACAGGACAAGAAAAAGGGCGTGGCCCACAAGGTCCACGCCCTTCATGGGCAAGCCTACGGATTATCGCGCACAGGCGACGGGAATCCGAGTGCTTGAATTGTGATCATAAACCGTGCGGCAAGGCACACCGTTGATCGTCCTGATCTCATGAGGAGCCGCATAAGGGAACGGTGAACCTGGGGTGCCGGACACGGGAGCGCCCATCATGGGACCGACGGGAGCTGGGGCGATGCTGCCGGTTGCGAGGACGTCAGTGTCCATAGGCATTGGAGCGCCTGAGACGCCGGCCACCGGGCCGTCGCAGGCCACCGGAATTCTCGTCTTCGAGCTGTAGTCGTAGACGGTGCGGCAAGGCACACCATTGATCCAGCGGATCTCATGCGGAGCCGCATAGGGGAAGGGCGAGTCCGGCGTTCCGGAGACCGGCTGCGCGACGGCAGAGCCGATACCGGAAAGTGCCATCAGACCGGCGCCAGCAATGAGTGCGATCCTCTTCATAGAAGTCTCCTGTGCTAGGTTTAGGCATGGCTTCTCGCCATAAGAACACAGGCTTAACGCATTCAAGCCAATAGGTTTCCAGGTGTATTTTCGACCCACAGAGTTGTGATTGGTGAGCTATATAAGGCTAAGATTGCGTATTGCTAAGCCTATGTAGAATATATTAGCAGCGATAACATGCATGTTAGTGTGCGGAACCGCACCAAACTGAACCATAATATTCGTGAATTTCAGATTAGATACTTTCTAAGCCATGATGCTTATTAACAGGCAAAGCTCTATTTTAAAGCATCCCGTCTTTGATTGGCAGGCAAGACGGGACACAAGCAATCTCCCGTTCGCTGTCGGAGCACGCCACTTTTTGTTACAACGTCTCACTCGCACCCGTTCTGGTCGCAAGCCACAACCCGCCCACGACACCTGCGAGCCCAAGAAGCACGCCAAGCGTGAATGGCTCGTCGAGGACGAGCCCACCGAGCAACGACGCCGTAACAGGGCTCAGCGAGAGGAAAACCGTTACCCGCGTCGGGGTCGTGTGCTTGAGAGCCCAGAGCCACAGAACATAGCCGATGCCGCTTGAGAGACCGATCAGGAGAACGATCAGCCAGCCGTGCTGATCGAGGCCGGTTCCTTCCGTAAAGAGCCCTTCCAGACTTGCCGGACCCGCCAAGAACACGACCGACGCCAGCATCGCCGAAGCCCCGACAGGGAGCGTAGGATAGCGGGAGAGATAGGGCCGGTAGAAAATGGAGCTGACGGCCCCGCAGAGTGCCGCAGCCAGCACGAGCACTGCACCGAGTCCGTCGCTCGCTCCACTCTCGGTAACCAGCCTCTCGCCTAAGGCGATTGCAACACCGATGACGGTCAATATCACCCCGGCCGACTTGGCGCCGGTCAGGCGCTCGCACCCGAGCAAGGCTGCGGCGATCATCGTCATCAGCGGAAGCGTGGAAAACAGAAGCGCCGCCCGCGTCGACGAGATGAATTGAAGACCGAGATTCAGGAGCGCGATGAGAATGCCGAACTGGACGATTCCGAGTCCCATCACGACGAGAAGATCGCGTGGTGCGAACCGCACGCGTCCAGCTGCGATCAGGAACGGCACAAGGCACAGGATGGCAATGAGGTAGCGCAGGAAAGCCAGCGATGCCGGGCCAATGTCATGGATGACGAAGCGGCTCGCCACGAGGGCGGCCCCGACCTGCACGCCCGTCACTGCTGCGGCCCCAAGGGCAAGCGTTTCGCGCCGCATCACAGGTCGAGATTCCAGGTCTGCCCGACGAGATCCTTGCCGAAGGAATGGTGCGCGTCTTGCCTGACCAGCCGGAAGCCCGTCGCCTGATAAATTCCCCGTGCGGCCACGAGCACGTCGTTGGTCCAGAGGGTCAGCGTCCGGTATCCCTTGGCTCTGGCAAAGGCGATGCATTCCTCGACGAGGCGCCGCCCGAGGCCGAGCCCCCTCGCTGAGGGCTCCACATAGAGCAGTCGGAGTTTGGCGATCTCATCCGAGTGGCGCACCAGAAAGACGCTGCCGACGATCTCGCCGTCCCGCTCCGCGATCCAGCAGTGCTCGCGCTCCGGATCGAAGTTCCTGACGAACGCGGCGGCAATCTCCGCGACCAGCGCCTCGAAGGTCTCATCCCACCCATATTCCTCGGCATAGAGCAGACCCTGCCGGTGCGCGATCCAGCCTATATCCCCAACCCGGTGCGGGCGCAGGGTGTAGGAAGCTTCCTGCACCGAGCCGCCGATGAGGCGCTCAACGACGGCCATAGCCTGTACCAGCCTCTCCTGCTCGGCGCTCAAGAGCTTGGACAGCATGGCGCCGATCTGATCGGCGGAAGCTCGGTTGAGAGGCGCAAAGGCGGCCTGCCCCACATCGGTGAGGGAGAGAAAAACCTGGCGCCGGTCTTCCCCCGAACGGGACTTTCGAAGGAGATCGCGGCTCTCGAACTTTTTGAGAATCCGGCTGAGGTAGCCTGGATCGAGACCTAGTTCCTGGCCCAGCACCGCCGCAGTCATCGGGCCGCGATGAGCAAGTTCGTAGAGAACGCGCACCTCAGTCAGAGCATACTCACTGTCGAGCAGCCCCTCGTTCAGAAGCCCGATTTGGCGCGTGTAGAAGCGGTTGAATTGTCGGACCCTCTGGACCCGTTCATCCGCAGACAGTTTGGGCAGTTGAGACATAGCCGCCTCCCTGCCATAACACCCCCTAGATAGTTGACTCAGTCAACTATCTAGGCTGCATTTCGTTCTTATGCAGCGGCATCCACCGCCAAACGCCCTTCATGAATGGCGTGGCAGGCAACGCCGCCGAGGAGCGGCGGGATTTCTGCCCGGCAGCGTTCGTTGGCGAAGGGGCAGCGCGGGTTGAACGTACAGCCGGAGGGCGGGCTGATCGGATTCGGGATCTCACCGCTCACCGGAATGCGCTGGCGCCCCGTCATGCCCACATCCGGCACTGCATCGAGGAGCATGCGGGTATAAGGATGCTTTGGCTGCGCGAAGAGTTCGCGCCCGTTGGAAATCTCGACGATGCGACCGAGATACATGACGCCGATCCGGCTTGCCATGTGGCGCACCACGGCGAGGTTGTGGCTGATGAGCAGATAGGTCAGGCCAAGGCGATCCTGCAGGTCGCGCATAAGATTCAGGATTTGCGCCTGCACCGACACGTCGAGGGCCGAGGTTGGCTCGTCGCAGACGATGAATTCCGCATTCGACGCGAGCGCGCGCGCAATCGCGACACGCTGGCGCTGGCCGCCGGAGAACTCGTGCGGATACTTCTTGCCGTCCGCCGGATGGAGGCCGACCAAGGTCAGCAGTTCGCCGACACGCGCGTCGATTTCCTTCTCCCGCTCGATCAGCCGGAAGGCCCGGATCGGCTCGGCGACGATACGGTCCACCTGCCAGCGGGGGTTGAGGCTGGCATAAGGATCCTGGAAGATCATCTGGATGCGCCGCCGCAGGCGCTGGCGCTCGGCCAAAGCAGCCTTGCTCGACATAGAGACGCCGTCGATCACCACCTCGCCGTTTGTCGGCGGCAGCAATCCCACCACCATGCGGGCGACCGTGGACTTGCCCGAGCCGGACTCGCCGACGAGCGCAAAGGTTTCCCCTTTGGCAATGGAGAAGGAGACTCCGTCGACCGCTTTCAGATACTGCTTCTCGCCGCCTTCCAGCACCCGATTGAGCCAGGGTTTGGAGACGTCAAACTCGCGGCGCAGGTCTTTGACTTCGACATAGGAACGCTCGGTCACGCGACAGCCTCCGATCGGGCGGAAGATTGGTCATAGAGATGGCAGGCCACGCGGTGCTCGCTGTGCTGAATCGGCTCCGGCCGCTCGACCCGGCAGCGGTCGAAGACATAGGGGCAGCGTGGATTGAAGGGGCAGCCGGGCGGAATAGCCGACAGGCGTGGCATGGAGCCCGGGATCTGCACGAGGCGATCCGTCTCGCTCTCCAGGGAGGGGATCGCGCCCATGAGCCCCTTGGCATAAGGATGCAGCGGGTTCTGCACCACATCCCGCACCGGACCAATCTCGGCGATGCGGCCCGCATACATCACGGCCACACGGTCGGCGGTTTCAGCAATCACGCCCATGTCGTGCGTGACCAGCATGATGGCGGTGCCATGCTCGCGGCCGAGGCGCTTCAGGAGCGAAATGATTTGAGCCTGCACGGAGACGTCGAGAGCCGTCGTGGGCTCGTCGGCGATGATGAGCTCCGGCTCGGCGCACAGGGCGAGCGCAATGACGACGCGCTGGCGCATGCCGCCGGAGAACTCGTGTGGGTAGCTGTCGATCCGCCTTTCGGGTGCCGGGATGCCGACTTCCGCCAGAAGATCGATGGCGCGCTTTCGGGCCCCCGGGGCGGAGAGGTTCGTGTGGGTGCGGATGGTCTCGATGAGCTGCTCGCTGACCCGGTAGAGCGGGTTCAGGCTGGTTAGCGGGTCCTGGAAGATCATGCCGATGCGCTTGCCTCGCACCCGGCGCATCTCCTCGGGCGGCAGGTTGTCGATGCGCATGCCGGACAGAAGGACCTCACCGCCGGCGATACGCCCCGGCGGGTCGATGAGACCGATGACGGCGGAGCCCGTCACCGATTTGCCGGCACCGGATTCGCCAACGACGCCGAGCACCTCGCCTTTGCCGATGTCGAACGAGATGCCGTCGATGGCCTTCAAGATGCCGCGACGCGTGACGAACTCGACGCGCAGATCACGAACGGAGAGGACAGGTTGAGCCATGGGTTTCGCCTCTCTCATCGCAGCTTCGGATTAAGGGCATCGCGCAGCCAATCGCCCAAAAGGTTGATGGCGAGCACGAGAACGGCGAGCGCAATGCCCGGGAAAGCGACGATCCACCACTCGCCGGAGAACAGGTAGTTGTTGCCGATGCGGATGAGCGTGCCGAGCGACGGCATGGTTTCCGGCATGCCGGTGCCGAGGAACGACAGGGTCGCCTCCGTGATGACGGCAAGCGCCAAGTTGATGGTGGCGATCACGAGCACCGGACCCAGGACGTTCGGCAGCACGTGGCGGAACATGATCACCGGAGTCGGCAGGCCGATGAGCCGGGCGGCTGCGATGTAGTCCTTGTTCTTCTCCACCATCACGGATCCGCGCACGGTTCTAGCGTATTGCACCCAGAAGCTCAGGCCGATGGAGAAGACAAGCACGGAGAGGGTCGTCACCTCATCGAGCTGACCGCCGAGAACGGCTTTCACCACGCCGTCCACGAGAAGCGCGATCAGAATGGCCGGAAAGGTGAGCTGCACATCGGCGATGCGCATGATGATGGCATCGACGGTACCGCCCAGATAACCGGCGATGAGGCCCAGAGTAATCCCGAGCGTGGCCGAGAAAGCCACGCCAAGGATGCCGACTGCGAGCGAGATGCGCAGGCCGTAGAGGATGGCCGAGAAGATGTCGCGGCCCTGCTCGTCCGTGCCGAGCACGAAGGGCATCTGCCCTTCCGCGTCCCAGATCGGTGGAAGCCGGCTGTTCATGAGCTCGAGCTGCGCCGGATCGAACGGATCCTGCGGCGACAGGAGTCCTGCCAGAATGGCGGAAGCCATGAAGAGTGCCGTCAGGAAGGCCGCCACCATGGTGAGCTTGGAGCGTTTGAAGCTCGCCCAGATGTCGCTGTCGAAGAAGCGGCCGGTCCATGTGGTGGGTGGAGAATGCGGCGCGGGCGCCGCCTGGATTGCGTCTGCCATGGTTCCCTCCTCAGGCCGGCTGCCGGATGGACGTTCTCAGGCGAGGGTCGACGATCGTGTACAGGATGTCGACGGCGAGGTTGATCAGTACGAAAATGAGCGCCACCAGCATCAGGTAGGCCGCCATGATCGGGATGTCGACGTTCTGCACCGCCTGCACGAACAGAAGACCCATGCCGGGCCACTGGAACACGGTTTCCGTGATGATTGCGAAGGCAATGACAGAGCCGAACTGCAGCCCCACGATGGTGATGACCGGCACCAGCGTGTTCTTGAGCGCGTGCCCAAAGTGAATGGCACGGGTGCTTAGCCCCCTCGCCCGCGCGAACTTAATGTAATCGGTGCGCAGCACCTCCAGCATCTCGGCCCGGACAATCCGCATGATCAGCGTCATCTGGAAAAGGCCAAGCGTAATGGAAGGCATGATCAGAGCCTTCCAACCCGACGCGGTGAGAAGACCCGTCGACCACCAGCCGAGGCGGACCGTGTCGCCACGGCCGAAGGAAGGCAGCCAGCCGAGGATCACGGAAAAGAGATAGATCAGCAGAATGCCGATCAGGAAGGTGGGCAGCGAGATGCCGATCAGCGAAATCGTCTGGAAGACCTTGGCCATGAAGCTGTCCCGCTTCAGGCCTGAATAGACTCCCATCAGCACGCCAAAGCCGATGGCGAAGAGCGTGGCGCAGAAGGCCAGTTCCAGTGTCGCCGGCATGCGCTCGGCCAGTAGATCCGAGACCGGCTGCCGGAATTGGTAGGACACCCCGAACTCGCCCTGCACGGCCCTGGCAAGATAGCGCGCGAACTGGACGGGAACCGGATCGTCTAGGCCGAGAGAGCGGCGGACCTGTTCCCGCTCTGCCGCGGGGGTGTCGAGGGAGACGATCTGGTTCACCGGGTCGCCGGCAAAGCGGAACATCGCAAAGGAAATGATGCCGACGGCCAGAAGAACGCCGATAGCCTGGAGGGCGCGTCGGATGACAAAAGCAAACATGCACAAATCTCTTGATCGCTACGCCTCGGGCGAGCTTGCCCGTCCGGGGCCTTCGAATGAATTGTCCCGGGCAGCTCGCCGCCCGGGACATGCGATCAGGCGCAGACTATTCTTTCTTCTGGGCCCAGTAGAGCAGCACCTGGTTGTCGGCGCGCTGGGTCAGGCTCACCTTGTTCGAGACACCCCAGGCGAGAGCCTGCTGGTGCAGCGGGATATAGCCGTACTCGTCGAAGGTGATCTGGAAGGCCTGCTTGATCATCTGGTCGCGCTTTTCCTTGTTGCTTTCGACCAGGATCTTATCGGTCAGCTCGTCATGCTGCTTGTTGCAGAAGTTGCCGAGGTTGGACTCGCCGCGCGATGAATTCGGATCGTTGCGGCAGCCCTCGATGTCGAACAGCACGTTGTGGCTGTCGAAGGTGCCCGGCGTCCAGCCTAGCAGGTAGAACGAAGTGTTGTAGTTGCCGGACTTCAGCACCTTGCCGAAGTACTGCGCCTTCGGCTGTGCCATCAGGTTCACCTTGACGCCGGCGCGGGCGAGCATGCCCACAACAGCCTGGCAGATCGCTTCGTCGTTGACGTAGCGGTCATTCGGGCAGTCCATGCCAACCTCGAAGCCGTTCGGATACCCGGCATCGGCCAGGAGCTTCTTGGCAGCCTCAATGTCGGCTTTCGGACGCTCAAAATCCTTCGAGAGACTGAAAAGCTGCGGCGCGATCATCAGCGCGGACGGCGTGGACATGCCGCGCATGACGCGGGACTTGATGGTCTCGATGTCGATGGCCTTGTAGAAGGCTTCACGGACGCGCTTGTCCTTGAAGGGGTTCTTACCCTTCACGTTCGAGAACAGAAGCTCGTCGCGGGTCTGGTCGAAACCGAGGAAGATGGTGCGCAGCTCGGGGCCTGCCTGCACCTTGGCGTTGGCGCTGCTGTTGACGCGCTGAACGTCCTGCAACGGAACCGGCTCGACTACGTCCACCTCGCCGGAGAGCAGCGCCGCCACGCGGGTCGCGTCCGATGCGATCGGGGTGAAGACGATCTCGTCCAGGTTATGCTCGACCTTGCCCCACCATTCCTTGTGCGGCTTGAAGACGGTCTTCACGCCCGGCTGGTGGCTTTCGATCTTGAACGGGCCGGTGCCGTTAGCATTCAGCGAAGCATAGCTCGGCGTCGTGGCGGCAGCCGGGGTCGGGGCAACGCTGTTGTTCGCCTCCGCCCATTCCTTGTCCATGATGTACCAGGTATCCCACTGGGCATTCATGATCGGATTGGGAGACTTCAGCTTCACATCGACCGTGTGATCGTCCACCTTCACCCACTCAGAACCGCTCGGCACGCGGGTCTGGAAGTTGGAGCCTTGTGCACGCACGCGGGTGGCCGAGAAGATCACGTCATCGGCGTTGAACGGATTGCCGTTGTGGAACTTCACGTTCTTGCGCAGGAACAGGCGCCAAGTCATTCCGTCTTCGCTGATTTCCCAGCGCTCGGCGAGGCCTGGGATGATGGAGAGATCCTTGTCGCGCTTGGTCAGGCCTTCGTAGACATGGCCGTGATGCGCGATCGTGGTGGTCTCGTTGAGGGTATAGGGGTCGAGCGACTTCAGGTCGCCCTGGTTGGCATAGCGCAGGGTTACGGCCATGGCCGGCAGGGCTGCGCCGACCATGAGGGTCGCAACCGTGGCAGCGAGAAATTTCGAACGCTTCGTCATGTTATGTCTTTCTCCTCTGGAAGCTCCACGTCTTTGCGCGGAGTTCTTCTTGTCGGAAGCCCGGCTTAGGCCGTGTTCCTTCCGTCGGGCATGAAGTTAGGCAGGAAAGTGGCCGGCGGTCTAGCCCTGACTTGGACCACCTTGCTTACCAATTAGGCACAGAGCTCACCGATGATGCGGCGCAGCAAACGCTCGCCCGATTCCAGTTCGCTGACCTCGATATACTCGTCTGGCTGATGGGCCTGGGCGATGTCGCCGGGTCCGCAGACGACGGTCGACCACCCTGCCCTCTGAAAAATGCCTGCTTCCGTGCCGTAGGAGACCACATGGGTGCCGTTGTCTCCGGTAAGCCGGCGCATAAGACGCTCGGTCTCACCGTCGGTTTCCGGCCTGAGCCCCGGCACCTCGGCGATCAGTTCGACCGCGATGCCTGTCTCAGGCCTGATCGCCTTCATGCGAGGCTCGACGACCTCGCGAATATAGGCTTCGTAGCGGTCCAGATAATCGCGCGGGCTCTCCGTCGGGATCGCCCGGATGTCGCTAAAGAACCATGCCGAGGACGAGACAACGTTGGCGGCATTGCCGCCGGCGACCATGCCACAATGCAGCGTGGTATAGGGCGGCTCGAACGGATTGGCCGTATCGGCCCGGCGCCGATTCTCCTCCATGATATCCTCATGCCAAGCGATGAGGCGGGCCGCATTCATGACCGCGCTCACACCCTGATCGATCCGGCTGGAATGGACCGCATAGCCAGTCACCTGGGTACGTAGCTGCACGGAGGCTTTGTGGCCTGTGACCACCGCGTGCCGGGTTGGCTCGCCCACGATCACGGCAGCGGGTTGTGGAAGCGACCTTGCCATGGCTTCCACCATGGACGGCGCGCCCCGGCAGGCGATCTCCTCGTCATAGGAGAGCGCGATATGGACCGGGCGCTTCAGGGGCGCTTTCGTCATCTCAGGCACGAGCGCCAGCACGAGGGCATCGAAGCCCTTCATGTCTGCCGAGCCGCGCCCGTAGAGGCGGCCATTCTTCTCGGTCAGCGTCCATGGGTCGGTGGTCCAGTTCTGCCCTTCTACCGGCACCACGTCCGTATGGCCGGAAAACACGATCCCTCCCTCCACCTGCGGGCCGATGGTGGCGTAGAGATTGGCCTTGTCGCCCTCGGGGCTCATCACAAGGGTGCTTTCCACCCCGTGGCTGTTCAGCCAGTCCCGGCAGAAGTGGATGATGTCGAGATTGCTGCTCGTTGAAACGCTCGGAAAGGCAACCAGACGCGCGAGCATCTCGCGGGGCGATAAGGACATGTCGTGCTTCTCCCAAGGACAGGGGTGGAGCATCCGATCCCAAGATGTGGCCGGTCAAGCCGGATTTATCGTCAATCAACCGGTAGCTGCCTGTTGACGCGGCAGGCCGCGCGCCACCATGATCCGGCCCCTCTTCCCATTCCGCTCCGACGGGGACCCCATGACCACCTTCGACGTCACGCTTGCCGACATTGAAGCCGCCCGCAGCCGCATCGCCGGACGGGTCAGGCGTACGCAAGCCTTCGAGAGCGCAGATGTCTCGGCGCGGCTCCGTCGGCGCACAGCCTTGAAGATGGAGGCGCTGCAGCTAGCGGGATCGTTCAAGGTGCGCGGGGTCTTCAACAAGGTGCTCACCTTGAGCGACGAGGAGCGCCGCCGCGGGCTGGTGACCGTGTCGGGCGGCAACCATGCCATCGCGGTCGCCCGCGTCGCCGGAACCCTTGGCCTCGATGCCCTCGTGCTGATGCCGAAGGTGACGCCGCGCTTCAATGTCGATCTCGCGACGAAATACGGCGCGCGGATCGAGCTCTGCGACGACGCGGCTGAGGCCTTCGCCAAGGCGGAGGAGTACCAGCGCCAAGGCAGGCTTTTCGTCCACCCTTACGACGACCCGGCGATCATTGCGGGCCACGGCACCCTCGGGCTCGAATTCCTGGAGGATATCCCCGACCTTACCCACGTCTTCGTCTCGATCGGCGGCGGTGGCTTCATGTCCGGCGTTGCAGCGGCTCTTAAAGCAAAGCGGCCCTCGTTGACTATCTATGGTGTTGAGACCGTCGGTGCGCCGACCATGACCGAGGCGTTGAAGGCCGGTGAACCGGTGACGATCCGCCCGACCTCCATCGCCAGAACGCTCGGCGCGCCGTTCGCGACCCACAGAACAGTCGCCGGAGCCAAGCTCTTCCTAAAGGAAATTCTTCTGGTGGAAGACGAGCCGGTAATTGCCGATGTGAGCTGGCTTCTGCAGAAGGAGAAGCTCCTCTGCGAGCCGGCCGCTGCCTGCGTGCTGACGGCAGCCGAAACCGTCGCCTCGTCGCTGCCCGAGGACAGCATCATAGGCCTCGTGCTCTGCGGCTCGAACCTGTCCCTCGACGACCTCGATGGATGGCGTCAGGCGGCGAAAGGAGCCTGATCCCGCCAGCCACGTCCCAGCTAGCCCAAGGGTGCCGGATCCAACGAGGTGCTGCCGAGTTGTCTGCAGAACAGCTCAACTGGAAAGTAACCGTACATGGCTGACCCGGCTCTTGCCCCTCCTCAGCCGGCTCCACCGCCCGCGAGTTCCTCCATGTTCACTGTGGGCGGCGTCGTCCTGGCGATCGGCGGGCTGTACTTCGGACGGGACATCTTCATTCCGTTTGCTCTGGCGATTCTTCTGAGCTTTGCCCTGACACCGTTGGTCAACTGGCTCAGACGGCTGAGGCTTCCGAGGATCGCCGCGGTGATCGTCGCGGTGACCCTCGCGTTCATTCTGATCGGTGGCATTGCCTTCGTGGTCGGCCGTCAGGTGATTCAGCTCGCCAACAACCTCCCAAGCTATCAGACCACGATCACCGAGAAGATCCGTTCCCTCCAGGCTTCAGCGCCGGGAGGCGGCGTGGTCGACAAGGTCACCACGACTATCCAGGATCTCAGCAAAGAAATCTCCGGCGAGGACAAGCCTGCCGAGCCCACGAGGCCGCCAGCCATCGGCAGCGCCCCTGCTCCGCAAGAGCCCGTGACAGTCAGGCTCGAGCCACCGCAAGCCAAGCCACTTGAGATCATTCAGACCATCGTTGGTCCCCTGCTCGCTCCTCTGGCCACAGCCGGGCTTGTCATCATCTTCGTGATCTTCGTGCTGCTCGAACGGGAGGATCTGCGCGACCGCTTTATCAAGCTCGCGGGCGCAGGCGACCTCCAGAAGAGTACGCAGGCTCTGAACGATGCCGCCGCGCGGGTGAGCCGCTACCTGCTGATGCAGATGGTTGTGAACTTCACCTATGGAATTCCCATCGGCATCGGCCTTTACTTCATCGGGGTTCCCAACGCCGTGCTCTGGGGCCTGCTGGCGGCCGTCCTGCGCTTCGTCCCCTATCTCGGCCCGTTCCTTGCAGCACTATTCCCCATAGCGCTGGCAATTGCCGTCGATCCGGGATGGTCGATGCTCCTGTGGGTGATCGGGCTGTTTCTCCTCGCCGAACTCATCAGCAACAACGTCATCGAGCCCTGGCTCTACGGCTCCAGCACGGGTCTGTCTTCGCTCGCTATCATCATGGCGGCTATCTTCTGGACCACCCTTTGGGGCCCGGTCGGGCTGTTCCTGGCGACACCCCTCACCGTGTGCCTCGTGGTGATCGGCCGCTACGTGCCTCGGCTGGAATTTCTCGGCATTCTGCTCGGCAGCGACCCGGTCCTCGCTCCCGAGGAGCGTCTCTATCAGCGCCTGCTTGCCGGCAATCTCGAAGAAGCCACCGAGATCGCCGAGGATTATGTGGACGAGCATTCCTCCCGCGAGTTCTACGATCATGTGGGCATTCCTGCCCTCCGCCTGGCAGAGAACGACCGCCAGCGCAGCACCACCGACACCAATTACAGGCGCCTTGTGGCGAACACCGCCATCTGCGTCGTGAGAGAGGTGGAGGATCACATTCAAGAGAAGGCCGAATCCTCGAAGGACGCGGATGAAGCCGACCAGAACCCGACAGCGGCCATCTCCAGCAAGCCTGTTCTCTGCATCGCGGGACGGACGGAGCTCGACCGGGCCGCGGCCGAAATGCTGGCCCAAGTGCTGGAGGAAAACGGAACAGGCGCACGCGTTCTGCCTCCCATTGCGATCAGCGAGGGAGCCTTGGCGCAGCTCGATCTCACCGGGGTCGAGGTGGTCTGCCTCTCCTACCTTCATTCCCAACCGCAGGTTTTCGCCCGCTACATCTGCCGGCGCCTTCGCCGGCGAGCACCTCACGTGAAGCTGGTCGTCTGCTGCTGGAACGCGCCTCCCCAGGGCACCCATACGGAGGACATGGCCCGCCAGATGTCCGCCGATGCGGCGATCCTGTCGCTCGATGTCTGCGTCAACCAAGTCACTGCGTGGGCTGTCCATCAGCAGAGCTCCTCCGACGCAGATGGAAGTCAGGCGCCTGCTGTCATCGATAACGAGCACGAGCGGCTCACCGCCATGCAGAATCTTGGTCTTGCCGGAGCGCGCCGACACTCCTTCGACGAGGTGGCAAAGCAGGTAGCGGAGGCGTTCGGGGCTCCAATCGCTCTCGTGTCGATGATCACGACCGATCAGCAGCTCATGCCGGGAGCTCAGGGCCTGCCGCCGGATCTCAATGCCAGCCGCGAGGTTCTCCGGGAGGAATCGGTCTGCGGCCATGTGGTAGCGACCGATGAAGTTGTCGTGTCAGAGGACGTGACCAAGGACCCCCGCTTCACGAACAACCCTCTCGTGCTCGAGAAGGGCATTCGGTTCTATGCCGGAGCACCTTTGCGCACGTCCGCCGGTCTGGTCCTGGGCTCTCTGTGTGTCATCGATATGGAACCGCGCGAGTTCTCCGATGAGGAGCGCGTCAGGCTTCAGAACATGGCCGATGATCTGATGGCTGAACTCGAAAACGGTTCCGCGAAAGACGACGGTACGAGGGATTTCACGCACCTGTCAGCCCAGAGGCAGAAGCAGGATGCACCTTCCTGAACATCGTTAGATCGAACGGCGCCGAACCGAGATCGCTAGGCTGAAGAGCAGCGCCGCGGCTGCCATCGCAATCAGGATCGCCCAGGCCGTCCACAGGGATGTAAAGGATGATCCCGGCGTCAGCGCCGACGAGTAGGCCTGAATCGACCAGGCGTTCGGCGTCCACCATCCGGCCCCCTGCAGCCAGGGCGGCAGAAAGAAGCGCGGGACCATGCTGCCGCCGGCGGCGGACAATATGAGGACCACGAAGGTGGACAGAACCTGCGCCTGTTGGCGCGAAGAGCAAATCACGCAAAGGCTCAAAGCAAGAGCGGACGTCGCCGCCGCGACTGCAAGGGTCGTGGTGAGCCACGGGCCGAAAGAGGCGATGAAATCCACCCCATAGAGCAGATAAGCGGCGGCAAAGACCAGCGCGGCCTGCACGCTCCCCTGCACCACGAGGAACAGGAACTTGCCCAGGATGATCGTTACGATGGCTCCGGGTCCCACCAGCAGTCGATCATAGACGCCGAGCCGTCGCTCCTCGATGAGCCCCACTGCCCCCTGCACGGCGGCCAGAAGCAGGAACATCACAGCGACGGCACCGGCGTAGTAGGACACGGCCCAGCCGGCATTCTGCGGCAGGGCCGATTCGCTGGCCATCAGCCCTGCGTTCTGCATCCGCGGATCGTCCCGTGTCTCGTTCGCCTTTTCCTTGAATGTATCGTCGATCCAGGCCCGCTGCTCGGACGTGATGCCACCGATAGCCTCCAAGTCGGCCAGCACCTGCGCAAAGGCCACGTCCGGCATGTGGACCGCGAGCAGCCGTTGCAGCTGGCCTGCCATGATCGCACCTGCAATCGCCCGCGCCTCGTGAGTGACGAGGAGGACGGGAGCGCCGGCATCGCGCGCGTTGAGATCGCTTCTGAGGATGAGCGCCAGATCGACGGCACCGTCCTTGACCATGCCGCGCACGCTCTCCGCCGAGGCATCGTCGCTGTAAGTGACGCGCAGGGTCGGCTCCTGACGAAGCACCTGGACGAGCTGCGCGGTCGTCGGGGTTCGCGCAAGATCGGCGACACCCACATGGAGGCGAAGCTGGTCGCCGCCGGCGGATGAGAAGATCGCCGCGAAGATCACGAAGATGAGCGGCGGCAGCACGAATGCCATGGCAAGCGCGCCGCGATCCCTGAGCAGGGTCAGAAACATGACGCGGGCTGCCGGGAAGATCATGAGCGTGCCCCTTCCACATGGGCCAGCACATGCTCGAGCCCCGGCTCCCGCAGGCGGATCTCGTGCAGGTCGATACCATGCCGCCGGATCGCTGCCGGCAGAGCGGCGAAGCCTTCCATGCCGGTGGACCACGAGGTCCATTCGAGCGGGTGGGTGCTGGGCGTGAACCCCAGACGCTCGAGAATGCTCCTTATGCTGTCGTCCGGCTCCCGGCCCAAGGTCACCACAACCTCGCGCCTGTCTCCGAACATGCGATGCAGAATATCATGGACAGGCCCCTCCTCGGCCATCCGGCCTGATGCGATGATGCCGATCCGGTCGGCCAAGACCCTGGCCTCATCAAGGTCGTGGGTCGTGAGCAGAATCGACGTGCCGTCATCCCTCAGACGCATCAGGGCTCTGTGCAGCGATAGCCGGGCTTCCACATCGACGCCGACGGTGGGCTCGTCCAGCAGCAGGAGCCGCGGGCGCGTCAGCAGGGCTGCGGCGATGTTGGCCCGGCGCTTGTATCCGCCGGACAGATGGTCGATCAGATCCCGCTGCCGGCCCTCCACCTGGACGAGCGCCATAGCCTCCTCGACCCGCAGGGAAATCTCGCGCTTCGGCAGCCCTGCCATCCCAGCCATGATTTCCAGGTTCTCCCGGACCGTCAGGCGGGGATAGAGGGCGATGTCCTGCGGAACCAAGCTCATCATTCGCCGAGGTGCGGCCTCACGACCAGGGTCGCCGCCGAACGCCTGTACGGCACCGGATGTCGGTCGGAGCTGGCCTGTGAGAAGGCGCATCAGGGTGGTCTTGCCTGTCCCATTGCGCCCGAGTAGGGCGAAGATTTCGCCTTGGTGCAGGGAAAAGTCCACCCCCCGCAGAACCTCGCGCGCTCCCAGCTGAACATGAACCCCGGTCAGAAATGCGATCAGCGT
The DNA here is from genome assembly GCF_016734765.1 of Microvirga soli. Classification (GTDB taxonomy): domain Bacteria; phylum Pseudomonadota; class Alphaproteobacteria; order Rhizobiales; family Beijerinckiaceae; genus Microvirga; species Microvirga soli. The sequence goes on from NZ_JAERQE010000034.1 coordinate 15,609, forward strand.
CCGCTGGTGCGCTGGCATTTGGATTGTCGAGAGGTTCTGGCGCGCCGGGATGTTGGCCTCCATGGCATAGTACAGGCGATGAATGTAGGCAGGCTGCCTCACGTCAGGAACCTAGCTCCGATTCCGCTTTCGGGAAGAGCACGCGTTCATGTGATCGCCGGGGCTGCTCGTGGCTCTCGCATTCTTGAAGCCAAGCTCCAGGTTTGTACTGACTGGCCCCTCATGGCGTGGGCTTCAACGAGGGGCACCATCAATGCTTCGATCGACCATTGGAATGATCGCTGTTCTCATGCTCACGACCGGGGCGGAAGCAGCCCCGCTGACCGTTCAGGTGGAGGGCGCCAATCCTGGTCAGGGTTCCGTTCTGATAGGCATCTGCTCCGGCTCCCTCGATCTCGGATCCTGCCGGTACAGCCAGAATGTGCAGCCCCCGGCGGCAGAGTTCCAGGTTGTGTTCCCGGATGTACAGGACGGGTTCTACGCCATCGCCGTCTTTCAGGATACGAACGGCAACAACAACCTCGACCGGGATCAAAGAGGCCTACCCCTGGAGCCCTATGGCTTCAGCAATGGCACGGGCCGCACCGCCCCGCCTTCATTCGAGGCTGCGCGCATCAGCGTCGCCGGCCCCACCCTCGCGAGGGTCCGGGTCGCCCGCTCGCCTCTGGCGCGATAGGATTTCTCTCTTCGATACGCCGAGGCCGGCACCAAAGTGAATTTCAGGGGTTGCACAGCGCAAGCGCCGGAGCTAATTGAAACGGGCCGTTAAAGGCGTCGGAGCGTAGCGCAGCCCGGTTAGCGCACTAGTCTGGGGGACTAGGGGTCGGAGGTTCAAATCCTCTCGCTCCGACCATTTACTTCAAAGATTGTTGGAACAGAGCTCCAGACGGCGACCGCCGGTGAGCCCCCCATGTTCTTGGCACTGGTTTTCCCAACGTACGCCTGTTTTTCCTGCCGTTGTTCACAAGCCGTTGATTCCCCTGCAGCCGAGCTGAAACAAAGCTGCGGCCGTGGCGTTCGCATGGCAACGGCGGCCCAGAGTCGAGCGCTCCCTCAGCGTGTCGCGGCCGAGCCGGACTATCAGCAGGAGATACCTATGGATCGTCGTGCCCTCCTCGGCGGCTTGGCCGCCGTGCTTGTCGTCGCCCCTGCCCTTGCCCAGACGAGTGGCTCCTCGTCCACCATGCAATCAGGCGCATCGGGCAACATGCCCATGAACCGTGCTGGCGGACAGATGAGCCAGGCGGACATGCAGCACATGCAGCAGACCATGCAGCTCGGCATGGTGGCTCTGGAATCGAGCCGCATGGCCATGAGCAAAATCCGCAATGACGACCTCAAGCGGTTTGCCAATTTCGAGGTCCAGGAGCAGACCACTCTCTCAGAAGTTCTGCGGTCGATGATGGACCCTGGAGCGACTGCCGCCACAGGCTCCGCGAGCAGCCAGTCCGGCCAACCGGCCATGCAGATGGACCCCAGCGCTCGCGACATGATGCAGAAAATGCAGAACCAGCAGGCCGGTGCCGAATTCGACAAGATGTACCTGGAAGCGCAGCTTCAGGGTCACCGCGACCTGCTGCAAGTGCAGGAGCGCTATCTGCAGTCGAACCCGCAGAACCGCGAGCATATGAATGTCGCCAAGATGGCCCGTGGGCACATCCGTGAGCACATCGCAATGCTCGAAGTCATGCAGAAGACGATGAAGTAAAGCGCCGGAGCGCATAAAAAGCCCGCTCCAGTGAAGGCTGGAGCGGGTTTGAGTCTCAGGAGCAATCCTTGGAGGGATCTTGACCAACCGTCTGGAAAACGGATTGTTTCATATGCGGGGTGCGGCGTTCGACCTCATCATCCCGATCGGGTCCCTCACCTTCGCCTGACTGGTGAACTTCTTCAGAGTACCATTCGTTCTCATGCTGCCTCCTTAGCGAGAGATGGAATGGTGCCAGCATGCAGAGCAGCCTGAAGCAGCGGGAAGCAGTGCCTAGAGGAAGCCCAAGCACGCCTCCGGTTCAGCCACCCGGCTTCACCTCCGTACTGGAGAGGAACATCGATGCCCTGCGCCAGAAGCGCCAGGAGGAGGAAAGAAGAGCCAGTCTTCAGGATCGTATTGCCCAGACAATTACCCGCTTCACGGGCAGCATGGCGTTTGTCTACGCGCACCTTGCGCTGGTCAGCGGGTGGATTGCTACCAACCTTGGGATAATCCCAGGTGTGCCCATCTTCGACCCGACTTTTGTGATCCTTGCGACCTTTGCGTCGGTCGAGGCGATCTTTCTCTCCACCTTCGTCCTGATCAGCCAGAATCGCGCCGCCGCAGAAGCTGACCGTCGTTCCGAGCTGGATCTTCAGACGAACCTTCTGTCGGAACATGAAATCACGCGGCTCCTGACGCTGACCCGGGCCATCGCCGAGCATCTGGGCATCAAGGAAGCCAATGACCCGACCTTGGAGGAGCTGGAACGGCATGTTGCGCCAGAGAAGGTGCTCGACCGGCTGACGGAGGACGGCGAGAACCGCTCGTCCTGACAGATGCCTTGAGAGGATCAGGATCTCGTGGGGAAATGGTGGGCGGTGAGGGGATCGAACCCCCGACCTGCGGTGTGTAAAACCGATGCTCTACCAGCTGAGCTAACCGCCCGACAGGCCTGACATAAAAACAGAAGGCCAACAACGCAAGCGCCGTCGGCCTTCTTTGCAACCAAACGCTATCAAAAAGCGATTACTTCGCGTTGACGGCGTCCTTCAGGCCGGCGCCTGCGCGGAACTTGGGGGTCTTGGATGCGGGAACCTTGACCTTCTCGCCGGTGCGCGGGTTGCGCGCTTCGCCGGCGGCGCGGTTGGTCACCACGAACGTGCCGAAACCGACGATCTTGACCTCGTCGCCCTTCTTCAGAGCGCCGGTGATCGCCTCGATGGCGGCGTCGATCGCATCACCAGCCTGGCCACGCGAAAGGCCCACCTTGTCGGCGACGGCCGCAACGAGCTCGCCTTTATTCATAGTCTTATCCTCCAGTGATCACGGCAGCCGCAAAAGGAAATGGTCCACCGTTTCAGGGACAAACCGTTTGGCGCAAAGCTTGTCCGTAGGCAAGCCCCGAAGTCGCTGGAATCATGTGTTTTTTGGCACTTCACGTCAAAAAGAAGCCCCCGAACTCGCGTCCGGAGGCTCCTGTCGTTACGTCAGCGTCTGGCTTTAGTGAGCCACGACCCCGGTCGAGTCGTCCTCGACGGCGGGCTTCGGACCCTTGAGAACCGAAGCCTCGTCCCATTCGATCCGCTCCGGCATGCGCACGAGGGCGTGCTGGAGAACCTGATCCATCATGGAGACCGGCACGATCTCCAGGCCGTTCTTCACGCTGGCCGGGATGTCGACCAGATCCTTGGCGTTCTCCTCGGGAATCAAGACCTTCTTGATGCCGCCGCGAAGGGCCGCCAGGAGCTTCTCTTTAAGACCGCCGATAGGCAGCACCCTGCCCCGCAGCGTCACCTCACCCGTCATGGCGATATCGCGGCGAACCGGGATGCTCGTAATGACGGATACGATGGCGGTCGCCATGGCGATGCCGGCGGACGGACCATCCTTGGGCGTCGCACCTTCCGGCACGTGCACGTGGATGTCGCGACGGTCGAACATGGGCGGCTCGACGCCGAAATCGAGGGCCCGGGAGCGGACGTAGGACGCCGCAGCCGAGATCGACTCCTTCATGACATCACGAAGGTTGCCCGTGACGGTCATTTTGCCCTTGCCCGGCATCATGATGCCTTCGATGGTCAGCAGCTCGCCACCCACCTCGGTCCAGGCCAAGCCCGTGACTGCGCCCACCATGTCCTCGGTCTCGGCCTCGCCATAGCGATAGCGCGGGGGACCAAGGAATTCCGGCAGGTTGGCGGTCGTGACCTCCACCGACTTGACCTTGGAGATCAGGATCTCCTTGACGGCCTTGCGGATGAGGTTGGCCAGCTCGCGCTCGAGGTTACGCACGCCCGCCTCGCGGGTGTAGCGGCGGATCAGCATGAGGAGAGCCTCGTCGCCGATCTTCCACTCCTTCTCCGCCAGACCATGCTTCTTCGTGGAAGATGGGATCAGGTGCGTGCGGGCAATCTCGGCCTTCTCTTCCTCGGTGTAACCCGCGATGCGGATCACTTCCATACGGTCGAGAAGCGGGCCGGGAATGTTGAGCGTGTTGGCCGTCGTCACGAACATCACGTTGGACAGGTCGTAATCGACCTCCAGATAATGGTCGTTGAAGGTCGAGTTCTGCTCAGGGTCGAGAACCTCGAGCAGGGCCGCCGACGGGTCGCCGCGGAAGTCCATCCCCATCTTGTCGATCTCGTCGAGCAGGATGAGCGGGTTGGACGTCTTAGCCTTGCGCATCGACTGGATGATCTTGCCGGGCATCGAGCCGATATAGGTCCGACGGTGACCGCGGATCTCCGACTCGTCACGGACGCCGCCGAGCGACATGCGCACGAACTCGCGGCCCGTGGCCTTGGCGATCGACTTGCCGAGCGAGGTCTTGCCCACGCCGGGAGGACCGACGAGGCAGAGGATCGGGCCCGTGAGCTTGTTGGCGCGCTGCTGCACGGCCAGGTACTCGACGATGCGCTCCTTGACCTTCTCGAGGCCGTAGTGATCCGAATCGAGCAGATCCTGCGCGGCCTTCAGGTCCTTCTTCATCTTCGAGCGGCGGTTCCACGGGATCCCGAGCAGCCAATCGAGATAGTTGCGCACGACGGTCGCTTCCGCCGACATAGGCGACATCTGGCGGAGCTTCTTGAGCTCGCCCATCGCCTTCTCGCGGGCTTCCTTCGTGAACTTGGTCTTCTCAATCTTGTCCTCGAGCTCGGCCAGCTCGTCGCGACCTTCGTCGTCGCCGAGCTCCTTCTGGATCGCCTTCATCTGCTCGTTGAGGTAGTACTCGCGCTGCGTCTTCTCCATCTGACGCTTCACGCGGGTGCGGATCCGCTTCTCGACCTGGAGAACCGAAATCTCGCTCTCCATCATGCCGAGTACCTTCTCCAGGCGCTGGGCAACGGTCGGGGTCTCAAGGATCGCCTGCTTGTCGGCGATCTTGATGGCCAGGTGCGAAGCGATGGTGTCGGCGAGCTTGGCCGGCTCGTCGATCTGGGTCACGGCGGTGACGACTTCCGGCGAGACCTTCTTGTTCAGCTTCACATAGTTTTCGAATTCGGACACGACGGAGCGGGCAAGCGCCTCGGCCTCGACCTGATCGCCAAGCGCATCAGGAAGAGCCTCGGCCTCGGCCTCGTAATATTCGTCCGTGCGGGTATAGGTCTTCACCTGGGCCCGGCTCGCGCCTTCGACCAGCACCTTCACGGTGCCATCGGGCAGCTTCAGGAGCTGGAGCACGTTGGCCAGGGTACCGACCTTATAGATCGCATCCGTTGCCGGATCGTCATCCGTCGCATCGATCTGGGTTGCCAGAAGGATATGACGATCCCCCTTGACCACCTCCTCAAGCGCGCGGATCGACTTTTCGCGGCCGACGAAGAGCGGCACGATCATATGCGGAAAGACAACAATGTCGCGCAGAGGCAGAACCGCATAGGTTCCGGTCGAGCCTGGAACAACAGGCTGACGTGGCTTCGATTGTGTCATGAGGTGACTTCCTTTTGACTGCGTCCGGGGATCCCCTCGCATGAGCTGGACCTCAGACGGATAACCGGAATGCTCAGGCTCTTGTTATGGGCTGCATCCGGTACGCCGGGCCCTCCCTCGGGAGATGAGCGGACAGCTCCGGCGCAAGAGATAATGTGGCGTTGCGGACCATTCCTTTCAAGAAGATGGCCCGCAACGGGTTGGTTCATAGGGAGCCCCTGAGCCTGCCTTAGGCGCTGGCGCTGGCAGCCTGATCGTTGCGCTCGCCGTGGATGAAGAGCGGCTTGGCCTTGCCCTCCACCACCTCGGGCCCGATCACCACCTGCTCGACGGAATCGAGGCCCGGCAGGTCGTACATGGTCTCCAGCAGGATGCCTTCCATGATGGACCGCAGGCCGCGGGCACCTGTCTTGCGCTCGATCGCCTTCTTGGCGATGAGGGTCAGGGCCTCGTCCTGGAACGTCAGCTGAACGTTCTCCATCTCGAAGAGCCGCTGGTACTGCTTCACCAAGGCGTTCTTCGGCTCCTGCAGAATGGTCTTCAGGGCGTCGATATCGAGGTCTTCCAGGGTTGCCAGGACCGGCAGACGGCCGACGAACTCGGGAATCAGGCCGAATTTCAGCAGATCCTCCGGCTCCACCTCGCGGAAAATCTCGCCCGTCCGGCGGTCGTCAGGCGAGCTCACCGAGGCGCCAAAGCCGATGGACGTGCCCTTGCCGCGGCTGGCGATGATCCGCTCCAGACCCGCAAAGGCGCCACCGCAGATGAACAGGATGTTCGTGGTGTCGACCTGCAGGAACTCCTGTTGCGGGTGCTTGCGGCCGCCCTGGGGAGGCACGGATGCGACAGTGCCTTCCATGATCTTCAGAAGTGCCTGCTGCACGCCCTCGCCCGACACGTCGCGGGTGATCGAGGGATTGTCCGACTTGCGGGAGATCTTGTCGATCTCGTCGATATAGACGATGCCTCGCTGCGCCCGCTCCACATTGTAGTCGGAAGCCTGGAGCAGCTTGAGGATGATGTTCTCCACGTCCTCGCCGACGTACCCGGCCTCGGTCAGGGTCGTGGCGTCCGCCATAGTGAACGGGACGTCCAAGATCCGGGCGAGGGTCTGGGCCAGCAGGGTTTTACCCGAGCCGGTGGGACCGATCAGCAGGATGTTCGACTTGGCCAGTTCGACGTCGTTGTGCTTCGTCGCATGGGCCAAACGCTTGTAATGGTTGTGGACCGCTACCGAGAGCACCTTCTTGGCGTGCTCCTGGCCGATCACGTAGTCGTCCAGAACGCGGCTGATTTCCTTCGGGGTCGGAACCCCGTCGCGGGACTTCACAAGCGACGATTTCGATTCCTCGCGGATGATGTCCATGCAGAGCTCGACGCATTCATCGCAGATGAAAACCGTCGGGCCAGCGATCAGCTTGCGAACCTCATGCTGGCTCTTGCCGCAAAAGGAGCAGTACAGCGTGCTCTTAGAGTCGTTGCCGCCAGCCTTGGTCATTATCACATCTCCAATCCGCACCGGGACGGCCCTTCCGGCCCAGCACTTCTTCTAAGTTTATGAGCGACGGGCCTAACGAAAGGTTCCGTCGCTAAGAATTGAACGATCAAATCGCCACGTGTTCCGAATCCACATGCAATCACGCGGGAGCCGCGTGATCAATAGAAACGGAATTGCCCGCCAAAAAGACGCACCCTGGAGGAATTTGTCCCCAGGATTTAAGGGTTAGGCCGGAGTGGCTGCCGGCTCGGGACGCTTGGAGACGACCTGGTCGATCAGGCCGAACTCCCGGGCTGCCTCAGCGGTCATGAAGTTGTCGCGCTCCAGGGCCCGCTCGACGGCCTCGTAGGGCTGGCCGGTGTGCTGGACGTAGATCTCGTTCAGCCGGCGCTTGAGGGCCTCGCTCTCGCGGGCGTGGATCATGATATCCGTGACCTGACCCTGATAGCCGCCGGAGGGCTGGTGGACCATGATGCGAGCGTTCGGGAGGGCGAAGCGCATTCCCTTCTCGCCTGCGGTCAGCAGGAGGGAGCCCATGGAGGCCGCCTGGCCGACGCAGAGGGTCGAGACCGGGCATCGGATGAACTGCATGGTGTCGTAGATCGACAGGCCCGATGTCACTACGCCGCCGGGCGAGTTGATGTAGAAGGAGATTTCCTTCTTCGGGTTCTCGGCCTCGAGGAACAGAAGCTGTGCCACGATCAGCGAGGCCGAGTAGTCTTCGACAGGGCCCGTGAGGAAGATAATCCGTTCGCGCAAGAGGCGCGAATAGATGTCGAATGCCCGCTCGCCGCGGTTCGACTGCTCGACCACCATCGGGACAAGCGTATTGTTTAAGAGCGCTACCGGATCTCTCATTGTCTCACTGCTCCAGTTCGGCCGCGCAGATTCGCGGCCGTGCATGTCATGCAAGCAACGAGACGCTTAAGGGAGCGTTACTCGCCCTTGCCGGATTTCTCTTCGTCCTCGTCGCTGAACAGCGCGTCCTTGGAGACGGTCTCTTCGTTCACCTTCACCTGGGACAGGATCTGGTCGACGACTTTCTCTTCGAACAGAGGAGCCCGGATTTCAGCTAGGGCCTGCGGGTTCTTTTGGTAGAACTCCCAAACCTGGCGCTCCTGGCCGGGGTATTGGCGGACCCGCTCGATGAGGGCCTGAGTCACCTCGTCGTCGGAAATCTTGATATCGGACTTCTCACCGATCTGTGCAAGGACCAAACCGAGGCGCACGCGACGCTCGGCGATCTTGCGGTACTCAGCCTTGGCCTCGTCCTCGGTGGTTTCCTCATCCTCGAAGGTGCGGTTGTTGGACTTCATGTCGCCCATGACCTGCGACCACACGGCGCCGAACTCCTGCTCGACCAGGGTCGGCGGCAGCTCGAAGCTGTACTTGGCGTCCAAGGCGTCCAGGAGGTCCTTCTTGACCTTGCGGCGGGACTGGGTGTCGAAATCCTTGCGGATGGCGTCACGGACCGCTTCCTTGAGCTTGTCCAGGGATTCCATGCCGAAGCCCTTAGCCATCTCGTCGTCGATCTTCAGCTCGCCAGGAGCCTCGACTTCCTTCACGGTCACGTCGAACTCGGCGTCCTTGCCGGCCAGATGAGCGGCCATGTAGTTCACCGGGAAGGTGACCTTCACGAGCTTGGTGTCGTTGGCCTTGAGGCCGAGGAGTTGGTCCTCGAAGCCCGGGATGAAGGTGTTGGAGCCGAGCTCGACCCGGATGTCCTGGCCGTTGCCGCCTTCAAACTCGGTGCCGTCGATGCGGCCCACGAAGTCCACGACCACGCGGTCGCCGGACACGGCCTCGCCGTCCTTCGTCTCGAAGGAGCGGTTCTGCTTGGCCATGCGCTCAAGCGATTCGGTGATCTCGGCATCGGTGATCTCGGCCACCGGCTTCGTCACCGCCACGTCCGACAGATCGGCCAGCTCAAAGTCCGGCAGAACCTCGAGGGCGACGGTGAAGGCCAGGTCGCCCTTGGCGTCCATGGCCTTCTCGACCTCTTCCTGGCTCTCGGGGAACTGGACCTGCGGCTCATTGGCGAGCTTCAGGCTGTTGTCCTCGACGATCTTGCGGTTGGCTTCGTTGACGGCGTTCTGCATGACGTCGGCCATGACGGAGCGGCCATAGACCTTGCGCAGGTGCCCCATCGGCACTTTGCCCGGGCGGAACCCGTTGAGCCGAACCCGGTCCTTGAGGGTCGACAATTCGCTGTTCAGGCGCTCTTCCAACTCGGTGGCCGGGAGCACGACCTTGAACTCTCGCTTCAAGCCTTGGGACAGTGTTTCCGTCACCTGCATGGTACTATTCGCCTTCATCCACTCGAATATGAATCTCAAATCCAGGCTCCGGTCGATGCGGCGTCATGCCGTCACCTGAGCCGCTCGGAGCCTCCGGATCCAACCCTGACGGGATTGGTGCGGGCGGAGGGACTCGAACCCCCACAACTTGCGTCGCTGGAACCTAAATCCAGTGCGTCTACCAATTCCGCCACGCCCGCGCGTAAGCGGCGCGCGAACGCGCCCCTCTTCCGGGACGCGGCTCTATAGCATGGTTGAGAAAGTGTGCATCAAAAAAGTTCGTGGGCAATCAATCGGCAACCAAACTTGGCCGTTCACGTTCAACGCTGTACCCGTATCAGCACCTTCGAGCCATTCGCGAGCCTCTGCATGATCACCCGCCGCGCCGTCACCGCCGGCCTCGCCACTTCCCTGATCGGACTTCCCCGCGCAGGCTCGGCTCAGGAGGCAGGCTCCCCCGTCCATGAGTTCGCGGCAGCGCCCAACAAGCTGCGGCTCCGCCCCGATGCGGGAGCCGAGGTCGAGGCCTGGACCTTCAACGGATCGCTCGCGCCCACTGTACGGATCAAACAGGGCGCCGAGCTGCGCCTAAGGCTGCGGAACGACACCGCCCTGCCCCTGTCCCTGCACTTCCACGGGGTTCGCGGACCGAACGCCATGGACGGCGTCGGAGGACTGACCCAGGAGCCGGTGACCCCAGGCGGGTCCCATGAGTATCGCTTCACTCCGGTCGATTCCGGCACCTTCCTGATCCGATCCTGCGTGCTCGGCGGCAGCGCCGAGCCTCAGGAAAGGGGTCTGTCGGGACTATTGATCGTGGAGGAAGCCAACCCTCCGCCCGTCGACCAGGATCTCGCCTTGCTGGTTGATGACTGGCGCCTGAGCGATGACGGCTCGCTCGCGCCCTTTGAAAAGGTGGCGGAAGCTGCCCCCGCCGGTCGCCTCGGCAGTTGGCTCAGTGTCAATGGGAAAGCCACGCCCCAAAGGGTCGAGGCACCTCCCGGCGGACGCCTGCGGCTGCGGCTGGCCAATGCCTGCAATGCCCGCGCCATGCGCCTGCGCTTCGATGGGCTGAAAGCCTATGTGATCGCCATCGATGGACAACCGACCAGCACCTTCGAGCCGCTGAGAGCCTCCCTGCCTTTCGCGCCTGGCACCCGTTACGACCTGCTCGTGGACCTTGCGCCAGAGGCCGGAGCGACCGGCGCCGTGATGGCCTTGATCGGCGACGGCTTGGCGCTTCTTGAAGTTCAGACCGTCGGCGAGAAGCGCCCGGCCCTGCCTGCGGTCGCTCCACTGGCGCCCAACACGAAGCAACCGGAGACGATCAAGCTGCAGAATGCCAGCCGCAAGGACGTGGTGATGAAAGGAGATCCGGAGGCGCCTAACGCCCCTTGGACCATCAACGGCACGGCGGGAAAATCCAGCGGCGCTCCGCTTGTGAAGGTCAAGCGGGGCAGTCCCGTGGTGCTGACGCTCACCAATCAGACCCGATTCCTGCAGCCGCTCCATCTACATGGCCACAGCGTCCGCCTGCTCCACGCTCTCGACGATGGCTGGGAACCTTACTGGTTGGATACGGTCCAGGTGCCGGAGAACAAGACTGTCCGCATTGCCTTCGTGGCCGACAATCCCGGCAAGTGGCTTCTGGCCTCGACCGTGCTCGAGCGGTTCGATGCGGGCTTATGGACCTGGATCGAGGTTACGTGAGCAGGTCCCGCAGCACTCCCGGCACCAACTCCGCCAGATCCTCAGCGATCAGCCCCGGCCCAAAGCTCGCCCCTGCCTCAGCGTGGATCCAGACCCCGGCGCAAGCCGCCTCGAAGGCCGGCACGCTCTGAGCCATGAGACCGGCGATGAGACCGCAGAGCGTATCGCCGGACCCGGCCGTTGCCAGATATGGCGTGCCGTTCTCGTTGATCGCAGCGCGACCGTCCGGCGCCGCGATGACCGTGTCTGCTCCCTTGAGCACCATCACCGCTCCTGTATAAGCAGCAGCTCTGCGGGCACGCTCGATTTTCGACGTAGGATCAAGGAGATCCGCATGTCCCTTGAACAGACGGCTGAACTCGCCGTCATGGGGCGTGAGCACTGTCGGCGCATAACGGAAGGCGCCATGCAGCTCGGAGGCGAGCCCTTCGAAGGAGGTCAGCGCGTCGGCGTCCAGCACGAGGCTGCGCCTTGCATGGACCGCCACGACCACCATGGCGCGGGTGCCCGCATGGATGCCGAGCGCCGGGCCCAGCACCAGGGCATTGAAGCGTGGATCCTGCAGAATGGTGTTGAGCCCCTCCGGCCCGTCGCAGCCGCGCAGCATGACAGCCGTGAGATGGGCCGCGTTGACCCCGAGCGCCTCCGGGGGTGAGGCTACTGTCACAAGCCCGGAGCCGATCCGCAGCGCCGCCCTCGCCGCCAGCCGCGCCGCGCCAGTCCGGGTCGCGCCGCCTGAGGCAACCAGCGTGTGGCCCCGCTCATATTTGTGGGAAGAGAGCCCGGGCCTCGGCAGGGTATGATTCCAAAGGTCAGGATTGTTGGCGAAAAGCGTGCCGCCCTTGGCCTCCAGCGTCGTTCGAACGATCCCGATGTCCGCCACCTCGACCAAGCCACAATAGCTCCGCCCGGGCATCAGCAGATGGCAGGGCTTGCGGGCGGCGAAGGTCACGGTCCAGGTCGCTTTGACCGCTACGCCCCGCACCTCACCGGTATCGCCATCGATGCCGGAAGGCAGGTCGACCGCGAGGATCGGCCGATCCGATGCATTCATGCGCTCAACAGTAAGCCGCGCGGCGCCTTCAAGATCGCGCGTGAGGCCGGTGCCGAACAAAGCGTCGATGATGACGTCCGCCTCCCCGAAAGGCTGTTCCTCCGCGCGCTCGACCGCACCCGTCCAGCCTTTGGCAGCCTCGGCGGCGTCACCTGTGAGCCGGTCGGGAGTGCCCAGAAGGCCAAGGCTCACCCGATAGCCTCTCTCTGCCAGAAGGGCAGCCGCGATAAAACCGTCGCCTCCATTCTGCCCCGGCCCTGCCGCCACGACGATCCTGGAACCTGGGGAGGCTAATTTTTCGGCAGCATCGGCCACCGCATGCCCGGCACGCCGCATGAGTTCGATCCCCGGAATCCCGCTTTCGATGGTCTCCCGGTCGGCTTGCTTCATCTCATGGGGCGTCAGAACGAGTTCAGGGGCTGTCATGGGATTAAAATGGAGCGGCTCTTGAGGATTTGGCGTGGTTTTCTGCAACTGCACAAACTTTGAGCAGAAGATGCCCAGCAGGGCAGCAGAATGGCCAGCTTTGACTCGACGGGGGCATGGAAGGCTCCTCCCTGCTGGTGCTAAAAGCAGCAAAACCTCGAACGAGAACGGTTGAACGGGATGAAGAAGATCGAAGCCATCATCAAGCCCTTCAAGCTCGATGAAGTCAAAGAAGCCCTCCAGGAGGTTGGCCTGCAAGGCATCACCGTGATCGAAGCCAAGGGTTTCGGGCGCCAGAAGGGCCACACGGAACTCTACCGCGGCGCGGAGTACGTGGTGGACTTCCTCCCGAAGGTGAAGCTCGAGATCGTTCTCAACGACGATATGGCGGACGCCGCTATTGAGGCCATCCGGAAGGCAGCCCAGACGGGCCGTATCGGCGACGGCAAGATTTTCGTTTCGACGGTCGAAGAGGCCGTTCGTATCCGCACGGGCGAGACCGGATCCGACGCGATCTAAGCTTGCTTTCCAAGCCAAGGCCTGAAGTGAAGGCTAAGGACTACTCTCAAGGGCAGAAGAGGACCAAACGACCATGCAGACCGCCAAGGATGTGCTCAAGGCGATCAAGGACAACGACGTTCAGTACGTCGATTTCCGTTTCACGGACCCGCGCGGCAAGTGGCAGCACGTGACCTTCGATGTGTCGATGGTCGACGAGGACATGTTCGCCGACGGCATCATGTTCGATGGCTCGTCCATCGCCGGCTGGAAGGCGATCAACGAGTCCGACATGACCCTCATGCCCGACCCGACGACGGCTCAGATGGACCCGTTCTTCGCGGCCTCCACCATGTCGATCAACTGCGACATCCTCGAGCCCGCCACCGGCGAGCCCTACAACCGCGATCCGCGCGGCATCGCCAAGAAGGCTGAGGCCTATCTGAAGTCCACGGGCATCGCCGATACGGTCTATGTCGGCCCCGAGGCCGAGTTCTTCATCTTCGACGACGTGAAGTTCATGGCCGACCCCTACAACACCGGCTTCAAGCTCGACTCCGCCGAGCTTCCGATCAATGGCGACACCGCTTACGAGGGCGGCAACCTCGGTCACCGCATCCCCACCAAGGGCGGCTACTTCCCGGTTCCTCCGCTGGATTCGGCCCAGGACATGCGCGGCGAGATGCTTGCTGCCATGAAGGCCATGGGCGTGACGGTCGAGAAGCACCACCACGAGGTGGCCTCCGCCCAGCACGAGCTCGGCACGAAGTTCAACACCCTCGTGAAGACTGCCGACGAGATGCAGATCTACAAGTACTGCATCCACAACGTCGCCCAGTCCTACGGCAAGACGGCAACCTTCATGCCGAAGCCGGTTTACGGTGACAACGGCTCGGGCATGCACGTCCACCAGTCCCTCTGGAAGGGCGGCAAGCCGCTCTTTGCCGGCAACAAGTATGCCGACCTGTCCCAGGAATGCCTGTGGTACATCGGCGGCATCATCAAGCATGCCAAGGCGCTGAATGCCTTCACCAACCCGTCGACGAACTCCTACAAGCGTCTCGTCCCGGGCTACGAGGCTCCGGTGCTGCTGGCCTACTCGGCCCGCAACCGCTCGGCCTCCTGCCGTATTCCGTGGACGACCTCGCCGAAGGCCAAGCGCGTCGAGATCCGCTTCCCCGATCCGACCGCCAACCCATATCTCGCCTTCGCGGCGATCATGATGGCCGGTCTCGACGGCATCCTGAACAAGATCGATCCGGGCCCGGCCATGGACAAGGATCTCTACGATCTGCCTCCGCGCGAGCTGAAGAAGATCCCGACCGTCTGCGGCTCGCTTCGCGAAGCTCTCGCCAGCGTCGACAAGGACCGCGCGTTCCTCAAGGCTGGCGGCGTGTTCAGCGACGACTTCATCGACAGTTACATCGAGCTGAAGATGGCCGAGGTCGCCCGCTTCGAAATGACACCGCATCCGGTCGAGTTCCAGATGTACTACTCCGTCTAACGGATCACTTTTCCTCCCGGCTGCGGATCCGCAGCCTTCCTTCGCCGGAGCCTACGGGCTCCGGCTTTTTTGTACCCGGTCACTAAAACCTCAGATCGCAAGGGCTCTTTTGGGATCGGTAGCAATTTGCTTTGCCCCACCGCTGATCGCCACCACGCTTAAGATGCTTGCGGCCAGGCCAAGGGCGATCCGAACCGCGTGCAACCAAAGCCATTGATCCAGCATAGAACCAACATCCCCGAGCGGGATCGATCTGGTGTTGAACGCTGCATTTGTTGGGAGATGGAAGACAATGGTGATGATCAAAATTCCGATCATGCATCCGAGGGAAGCCAGCCAGAACTTCAATTGAGGCGAGCGCCTGTCACAGAACGATCCCCCGATCAGGCCAATAAGCGCGGGAATGACGAACAGAGGGATCACTCGCCCTATCAGATAGCTATTCTCGGCAAACCACTCGATGAACTCTGCAGGTGGCAGGCTTTCCCAGTAGGCCCCAAGAACAAGACCGATGGTGAGCATTGCCCCGGTGAAAGCAGCTGTTCCGCATGCGGCCGCAATATAAAAGAAGAGGCGCATATTCATCTCTCCAAACGACTTGGATGATGCGGAGAAGAACTATCCCGTCGCGTTTATAACACGCAACATTCACTCCCTCCAAAAACGCCCTAAGGGTCAAGCTTCCGGGTAAGCTCAGTAATTCAATTATGTCCGTCGCAAATTTTATATCTGGCTTCGCTCAACGTTAGCCCAAAGAAAAAGGCCCGGGGTGACCCGGGCCTTGTCGTCGATCGCCGAGGCGAACGATCTTAGTAGGTGCCGAAGCGGAAGTTCAGGCCGGCGCGGATGACGCCGAAGTCGGTCTCGCCGTCGAAGCCCGGGAAGTCGTCGTCGTTGTCGAGGTTGACGTACAGGCCTTCGATCTTGGCCGATAGGTTGTTGGTGAAGGCGTACTCCACACCACCACCCACGGTCCAGCCATTGGCGTCGTCCGCGAACGCGAAGCCGCCGGTGGCGTAGATCAGAGCGCGGTCGAAGGCCACACCGGCGCGAGCCCGCACCGTGCCGAACCAGTCGCTGCGGTCGAGGTCGTAGGTGGCGCCGTCGGTGCCGATGAAGGCGCCTTCAGAGCCGAAGTCGGCGTACTGGATGTCGCCTTCGAGACCGACCACGAACGAGCCGATCTGGTAGTTGTAGCCAACCTGGGCGCCGCCGACGAAGCCGCCGTCGTCGTCCTCGTCAGCCAGGTCAACGGAGTCGAAGTCGTCGTTCGACCAGCCGTAGCCAGCGTTCACACCGACGTAGAAGCCGGTCCAGGTGAAGAGCGGAGCAGCGGCAATGATCGGAGCCGGAGCGCGACGGGAAGGAAGGTCAGCAGCGACAGCGCCGGTGGCGAGGCCGAGCAGAGCAACCGAAGAGAGGAGAATCTTTTTCATTGGTTTGGTCCATCTGTAGGAAGGATGTGGGGAGCTTGTAACCCAGGCCTGCCGCTCCGTCTGTCACTTTCCTGCCACAGTCGATATCTCAACGGCGAGTTCGCCGAGCTCACAGCTGTCATGCCTGTGCGTTTTCGCTCATCAGGGCAGTGTCAGGCACCCTTTATCGCCAATTCGGCGCCATAAAATATTCATAAAAATCAATGCTTTATATTGAGACAACACTTGTCTCTCGCCGGCCCGAACGAGCAGTAACCAATCATTGACCATGATTGCGAAGAGCCCCGCAAGCGATGTGCGAGATTGTGGTTAATCCTTGTTCAGCCACAAACTCAGAGCCTGGGTAATGCGCTCGGGCTGTTCCAGAGTCGACAGGTGGCCCGACTCAGGCACGACGACGAGGGATGCCCATTCGATCATCTCGGCCATTTCCCGCGCGATCTCCGGTGGAGTAATGGCGTCCCCCTCCCCGACGAGCACCAGGGTCGGAACCTCGATGCCTGGAAGGTTCGGGCGCGAGTCGGCGCGGGCCATGATCGCACGCTGCTGGCGGATATAGGCCTCGGGGCCCGTCTCCCGCATCATGCCGAGCACGACCTCCTGAAGGTCCTGATCGGCTTGACGGTCGGGATGAACGAGGCGCGGCCAGAGCTTGGAATGAATGTCCTCGAAGTGCCCCGCCTGAGCCAGGGTAATGAGCCGCTCGCGATCCTGGCTCGCCTCTGCCGAGTCCGGGCGCGCGCTCGTATCGAGGAGGGCCAGCCGCGCCACCCGCTCCGGGGCCTGACGCATGACTTCCAGGGCGATGTATCCGCCCATCGAGAGCCCGGCGACCGCAAAACGCTCAGGCGCTTCCCTTAAGAGGCGCGCTGCAATGGCGGGAATCGAATCATCGCGGGTGTGATCTGCAACCAGGATCGTTCGTTCGGACCCCAAGGCGGCTACCTGCGGGGCGAAGAGGCGGGCCGTGCAGGCCAGACCGGGAA
Organism: Microvirga soli; assembly: GCF_016734765.1. Classification (GTDB taxonomy): domain Bacteria; phylum Pseudomonadota; class Alphaproteobacteria; order Rhizobiales; family Beijerinckiaceae; genus Microvirga; species Microvirga soli. The sequence goes on from NZ_JAERQE010000034.1 coordinate 32,638, forward strand.
TCAGAACGAGTGTTTCAGCCATCAAGTATCCCTTCGCTGCCCTCTGGTAACTTTCCTTGGATTGACAAGCGCATAGCTTATCTTATGGTCCCGCCACTCCTTAACTTGAGCAAGAGCCTCAGGTGAAACCAGTTTCGCGCCTGTTTGTTGCCGTAGAGGGCGGCCGGCACTGAAGAGCGCGCCCAGCCCCAACGGTAATGAGAATTCATGTCCTTCGCCGAACTCGGACTTAGCGAGAAAGTTCAACAGGCCGTATCCAGCGCAGGCTATACGGAGCCGACGCCGATCCAGGCTCAGGCCATTCCCCATGTGCTCGCCCGCAAGGACGTGCTGGGCATTGCCCAGACCGGCACAGGCAAGACGGCCGCCTTCACCCTGCCGATGCTCACCCTGCTGGAGACGGGCCGCGCCCGGGCCCGCATGCCGCGCACGCTCATTCTCGAGCCGACGCGTGAGCTCGCTGCCCAGGTCGAGGACAATTTCGACAAGTACGGCATCAACCACAAGCTCTCTGTGGCCCTTCTGATCGGCGGCGTGTCCTTCGGGGACCAGGACGCCAAGATCACCCGCGGCGTCGATGTGCTGATCGCCACCCCCGGTCGCCTGCTCGACCATTTCGAACGCGGTAAGCTTCTACTCACGGGCGTCGAGCTCCTCGTCATCGACGAAGCCGACCGCATGCTCGACATGGGCTTCATCCCGGATATCGAGCGTATCGTGAAGCTCGTGCCGTTCACCCGGCAGACCCTGTTCTTCTCCGCGACCATGCCGCCGGAGATCCAGCGCCTGGCCGACGCCTTCCTGCACAATCCGGTCAAGGTGGAGGTGGCCCGCGCCGCCTCGACGGCTTCGACGATCACCCAGCGCCTCGTGGCGACGGGCAGGGAAGATTTCGACAAGCGAGAGACCCTGCGTGAGCTGATCCGCAACGCCACGGACCTGCAGAACGCCATCGTCTTCTGCAACCGCAAGCGCGACGTGGCGGTCCTTCACAAGTCTCTGCAGAAGCATGGATTCTTGGCAGCAGCGCTCCATGGCGACATGGATCAGCATGCCCGCATGGCGGCTCTCGACAGCTTCCGAACCGGGGAAATGCCGATCCTGGTCGCCAGCGACGTCGCGGCCCGAGGCCTCGACATTCCCGCCGTGAGCCATGTGTTCAACTACGACATCCCGCACCATGCCGAAGATTACGTGCACCGCATCGGCCGCACGGGTCGCGCCGGACGTGCCGGCCAGTCGTTTACCCTGGTGGGTCCGGGCGACGAGAAATCTCTCGCAGCGATCGAGAAGCTGATCGGCCAGCCGGTCGAATGGCAGGGTCCGACCCTGGCGGAGCGTCCGCAGTCCGAGGGCCCCTCCCGCCGCCGTGGCGGTCGTAGTGAACGGGGCGAGGAACGGTCCCGGGGCCGCAAGGTCAAGGTCCGGTCTTCGGGACGCTCGCAGGAACCTGCTGAAGCGGCAAGAGAAGAGGCTCCGGCTCCACGTCCGGTCCCGGTTCCACGCGAGGAACAGCCGAATCGCAGCCCCCGGCGCGAGCGGGATCGTCCTGAGCGCAACAGAAGTCCAGACCGTGGGTATCAGGGTCGCTCCCGGCGCGAGGATGACGATGAGCGCGTCATCGGCCTCGGCGATCACGTTCCGGCCTTCCTCATGCGGCCGGTGTCAGTCAAGAAGGTTAAGTAGCAGGCTCGGCAGCAGGCTTTCGAGGCTTCTTCGGAGCCTTCTTGGCCCGCCCTGCCTTGCCGGCTTTGCTGGTTTTGGCGCGTCGGGTAACACTTAGGGCCGTAGCCGCAAAGTCTCGCGCTTCGTCAGGATCGTCCAAAGCCGATTCGGGCATGAGCCAGTAGCTCGTGAGGGTTGTGCGGCCATCCCGCGTCTCAAAAGTGAAGGGCCGGGAGCCCAGCTCCTGGAGAACCCTGACGCTGTCCTCATTCGCCTTGAGGTACACCTCGCCGCCGGCCACTAGGGCGAACATCAGCCCGTCCCGATAGATGCCCTGCCCGCCGAACATCCGGCGGATCTGAACGGGGCCGAAGCCGCGAAAGACTTCGCGAATGGCCTCGGCATCCATGGCTAGCCTGCCGATTGAAGAGCCGGGGGCGTCGCGGGCGTAATGGCGACGGATTCGCCACAGCCGCAGGCAGAGGTCTGGTTCGGATTGTTGAAGACGAACTGGGATGACATCTTGCTCGTCTGGAAATCCATTTCGGTGCCGAGCAGGAACAGCACAGCCTTGGGATCGATGAGCACGGTCACACCCTTATCCTCGACCACCTCGTCCAGGGGATTGGTGCTTTCGGCATATTCCATCGTGTAGGACATGCCGGCGCAACCGCCGTTCTTCACGCCGACGCGCACGCCAACGATAGGACGGTCGGCCTTCGAGATGATATCCTTGACGCGGTCTGCTGCCGCGTCGGTCAAGGTCACGACCTTGAAGCCGGGTAGAGCCATCATTCTCTCCTGACAGCCGGGTTCAAGGCCCGGGCAGAACGAGTTCACATAATGAATAGATAAGGGGTCAAAGGCCAAACGTCGAGGCCAATAAGGATTGCCCCAACGGCCGAGGTCGACCATATCGGGATGAACCAATCCCGAAAGCCGCTGATCCGAGGAGAGCAGATGCCGCATCACACGCCGCTGATTTCAACCATCGTTGTCGGCTTGGTTCTGGCATTTGCTCTCGGCGCCGTTGCGCATCGGTTCCGCCTTTCTCCTCTCATCGGTTACCTGCTTGCCGGCGTACTCGCCGGCCCCTTCACGCCGGGCTACGTGGCGGATCAGGGCCTCGCCAACCAGCTGGCGGAAATCGGCGTCATCCTGCTCATGTTCGGCGTCGGCCTTCATTTCTCCCTGAAGGATCTTCTGTCGGTTCGCGCCATCGCCATTCCCGGCGCCGTCGTGCAGATCACCAGCGCCACGGTTCTGGGCATGGGTCTCGCCTGGCTGATGGGCTGGAGTATCGGGGGCGGCATCGTGTTCGGCCTGGCGCTCTCGGTCGCCAGTACGGTCGTGCTGTTGCGGGCTCTGCAGGAGCGTCGCCTTGTCGAGACCGAACGGGGGCATATCGCGGTCGGCTGGCTGATCGTTGAAGATCTGGCCATGGTGCTCACCCTGGTGCTGCTGCCGGCGTTTGCCAACGCCACGTCCGGTGGATCGGCCGATCTCGAATCCATCGTGATTTCCCTCGGCCTCACCCTCGGCAAAGTCATTGCCTTCGTGGCCATCATGCTGATCGTCGGCCGACGGGTCATCCCGTGGATCCTGCACTATGTGGCCCATACCGGCTCGCGGGAACTATTCCGCCTGGCCGTTCTGGCCATCGCCCTGGGGGCCGCTTTCGGTGCGGCCGAACTGTTCGGGGTTTCCTTCGCCCTCGGAGCGTTCTTTGCCGGCATGGTGCTGAGCGAGTCGGAACTCAGCCATCAGGCCGCCTCTGAAACCCTGCCCCTGCGGGACGCCTTCGCAGTTCTGTTCTTCGTCTCGGTCGGCATGCTGTTCGACCCGATGATCCTGATCACTGATTTCGGCCCTGTCGTTGCGACCTTCCTGATCATCGTCGTCGGCAAGTCGCTCGCGGCCTTCGCCATTGTGCGGCTCTTCGGCCACCCGAACTCGACTGCGCTCACAATCGCGGCAAGCCTCGCCCAGATCGGCGAATTCTCGTTCATTCTCGCAGGTTTAGGCCTCAGTCTTCAGATCCTGCCTGAGAAGGGACACGATCTGATCCTCGCCGGTGCCATCCTGTCGATCCTGATGAACCCGTTCCTGTTCACCTTGCTGGACCGCTGGTTCATCAAGGGAGACACCATCAGAGCACAAGCGAAAGCCGACGCTGTGGCCGCGGAGAAGAAAGCCGTCGCGGCAGAGGAAGCTGCGGCAGCCGCCGCGCGCGGGCCACTCCCCACCACATCTCTGACCGATCACGTGGTGCTCGTAGGGCACGGGCGTGTTGGGAAGTATATCAGCCGCAAGATGGCTTCGATCGGTGCACCCCTGCTCGTGATCGAGACCAACAAGGAACAGGTTGCCGACCTGCAGAAGGAGGGTCGTGAGGTCATCATCGGCAATGCGGCCGATCCCGAAGTCGCTGCAGCTGCCAATATCGGGCAGGCCCGCTGCCTCCTGGTGGCCATTCCCGACGCGTTCGAGAGCGGCCAAGTGGTCGAGCAGGCCCGCAGGATCAATGCCGACCTGCCAATCATCGTGCGCGCCCACTCCTTCGCCCAGGAGGAGCATGTGATGAAATTTGGTGCGACCAGAATCGTGATGGGTGAGCAAGAGATCGCCCGCGCCATGTTCGCCGCCGTGCCTGATGCCCCGCGCGAGCCGGTGCTGTCCTCGGTCGAAGAAGCGGATGACGTCCTGAACGAGGACCAGGACGATGCTGGGCTGCCTCACGATGGGGCAGAAGCGTCAGCGCACGTGCTCGGGCCGAAAGCCTATGCCGACAAGGCGGGCGGGGATGCGCCGGAACAGGGGCTGCTGCGCGAGCCACCGGATGAGCCAGGGCGGTGAGACCGGCTGCGTGCTGTTGAGGACCGGCGTGATCATCCGGTTCTGAAGCATCACCTGCAGCCTCTGGGTCATCCTGGTCGGCCACTCGCGCCGTTTCTGCACCTGAGCGAGCTGTTCAGGCTCCACGGAACCGCGCTTCAGCTCCGGCCCGAGAATGTTGGCTGCCGCAATCGCGTCCTGGATCGCCAGGTTAATGCCAACCCCGCCGGCGGGCGACATGGCATGGGCCGCATCGCCAATGCAGAGCAGCCCGGGCCTGTACCATTGCTTGAGCCGATCGACCGCGACGGTCAAAAGCTTGATGTCATCCCAGGATTGCAGCTCTTCAGGGCGATCCCCCAGAAACGGAGCAAGCTTCGTGAGCTTTGCGCGCAAAGCCGGCAACCCCTCCTGTTTGAGCCGTTCCAGCGAACCCTTGGCGATGAGGTAGGCGCACTGCCAGTAATCGCCTCTGTCGATCATCACGAGCATCTGCCCGGCTTCAATCCGCCCGAGCAGCTGGCTCGGATCACCAGGGCGCTTCGATACCCGCATCCACAGCACATCCATCGGCGCGCCTAGATCCATCACCTCGAGGCCTGCCTTCTCTCGCACCACGGAGCGGCGACCGTCGGCCGCCACTAGGAGATCAGCCTTTACCTCGAGAAGACCTTCGGGGGTCGAGACCAGCACACCCGTCACCCTGCCCTGCTCCTCGAGCAGATCAGTTACCTCCGCCTGCATCCGAAGCTTGAAGTGAGGATACTCGCGGGCGTGATCGGCCAGGAAGTCCAGGAACTCCCATTGCGGCATGAAAACAATGAACTTGCAGCGGGTCGGCAGATGCGAAAAGTCGCCGAGCGTCAGCGGCACGCCGCCGACCACGAGGCTGACCGTCTGCGCCCGCTGGTGGGGCCGGGTGAGAAATTCGTCGAGCAGGCCGAGTTCACCCATGACCTCAAGGGTCGAGGGGTGGATGGTGTCGCCGCGGAAGTCGCGCAGGAAATCTGCATGCTTTTCGAGAACCAGCACCTCGACGCCCTGCCTGGCCAGCAGGAGCCCGAGCATCATCCCGGCTGGCCCACCGCCGGCAATGCAGCAGCGGACGTGGAGGGTTTCGGCTGCGTGAGGCGTGTTCATCGGCTCCCTCGGGAAAAACCGCAACTGCTCGGATGCAAGCCGAGTCTACCGTCTTTCCTTCCCAGGCCAAAGTCCGTCGGGCGTATGACGTGAAACCATGCCCCATCACAGGAATCGGGCGCAGAAAGCGGGTCGGAAGCCGTGAAGGAATTTGAGATCCCCAATGTCGAGCCATGAGCTCGATGAGGAAAGATCTCAGCTATGACAACACTTAAAAACAAGACCGCCATTGTGACCGGCGCCAGCTCAGGCATCGGCTATGCGACGGCTCGGCTCTTTGCGCGTGAAGGTGCCAACGTCATCGTCACCGCACGGAGTTCAGATGCCTTGGATAAGCTGGTCTCAGAGATTGAGGCGGAGGGCGGACGCGCCGTCGCCTTGGCTGGCGACATCAAGGACGAGACGTTGGCGCATGCGCTGGTCGAAACCGCCATCCGCCACTTCCGCGGTCTGGACATTGCCTTCAATAATGCCGGCATGAATGGCGAAATGGGGCCGACGCCGGGCGTATCGCTCGCGGGATGGAACGAGACCCTCGCGGTGAATCTCACGGCTGCTTTTCTAGGCGCCAAGTACCAGATCCCGGCCATGCTCGACCGTGGAGGCGGCTCTGTGATCTTTACCTCGACCTTCGTCGGCTACACGGCAGGGATGCCCGGTGTGGCCTCCTACGCTGCCAGCAAGTCGGGCTTGATCGGGCTGACCCAGTCTCTCGCCAGCGAGTTCGGTCCAAGAGGTGTTCGCGTCAATGCGCTGCTCCCGGGCGGCACGGATACGCCTCTGGCCGAAGCCTGGGTCAGTACGCCAGAAGCCCTGGCGTTCGTCGAGGGTCTTCACGCTCTGAAGCGCCGAGCCCGGCCCGAGGAGATCGCCAAGTCGGCGCTTTACCTTGCCTCCGACGCATCGAGCTTCACCACGGGCACGGCGCTGCTCGTCGACGGGGGCGTGTCCATCAACCGAACCTGAGGAGCCACACTGTCATTCCGGGGCGCACCTCTGGTGCGAACCCGGAATCCATAAACACGACGTTTCATGACAGCGTAAACACCGTTACGCCCCTTCCTGCACGACCAGTAGATATAGATGCCAGGCTCCGCTGCGCGGCCCGGGAATGACAGTGGTGCTTGAACGAAAACGGCCGGGACAAGCCCGGCCATGACGTCGCAAAATTCAAAAGGTGTGAAGCCTCACCACATATCGAGCGCGACCCGCGCCTCGTCAGACATGCGGCTTTGATCCCACGGCGGATCGAAGACCATGCTGACCTTGACGCTCTGGACGCCCTGGACCGTCGCGACGGCATTCTCCACCCAGCCAGGCATCTCGCCCGCCACGGGGCAGCCCGGGGCGGTCAGGGTCATGTCGATGGCCACATTGCGGTCGTCGTCGATGTCGACACGGTAGATCAGGCCGAGCTCGTAGATGTCGGACGGTATCTCCGGGTCATAAACGGTCTTCAGGGCCGAGACGATGTCGTCCGTCATGCGGTCGAGCTCTTCCGGCGGGATCGCGGAGCCAGGGGTCACCTGCGGCGCGTTGGACGGGGATTGGTCGTTCACAGGTTCATCCTCAAGCAAACAGGGCTTCCGCCTTCTGCAGGGCGTCCGCCAGCTTATCGACTTCTTGCATGGTGTTGTAGAGGCCAAACGAGGCCCGGCAGGTCGAGGTCGCGCCGAAGCGGTTCAGCAGCGGCATGGCGCAATGGGTGCCGGCCCGGACCGCAACGCCCTGCCGGTCGATGACAGTGGCGATATCGTGGGCATGCGCACCCTTCATCTCGAACGCGATGATGGCGCCCTTGCCCTTGGCCTGCCCGATGATGCGCACCGAGTTCATGGCCCGCAAACGCTCATGGGCATAGGCGGAGAGCGCCGCCTCGTGAGCCTGGATGTTCTCGCGCCCGAGGCTCATCATGAACCGGAGGGCTGCGTCGAGACCGATGGCCTCGATGATCGGCGGAGTTCCCGCCTCAAAACGGTGCGGCGGGTCATTATAGGTGATGCCCTCGCAGAGCACCTCGCGGATCATCTCGCCGCCGCCGGAATAGGGCGGCATCTTCTCCAGCCACTCGCGCTTGCCGTAGAGAACGCCGATGCCAGTCGGCCCATAGACCTTGTGACCGGTAAAGACGTAAAAGTCCGCATCGAGATCGCGTACGTCGACCTGGAGATGGACTGCCCCTTGAGCCCCGTCCACCAGAACCGGAACCCCATGGGAATGGGCGATCCGGATGATCTCCTTGATCGGCGTCACGGTGCCGAGCACGTTCGACATGTGGGTGATGGCGACGATCTTGGTGCGGGGGGAAAAGAGCTTCTCGAACTCCTCGACGAGGAAGTTGCCCTCATCGTCCACCGGCGCCCACTTGATCACTGCGCCCTTGCGCTCACGGAGGAAGTGCCAGGGCACGATATTGGAATGGTGCTCCATGATGGAGAGGATGATCTCGTCGCCCTCCCCGATATTCATGCGCCCGAAGGAATCCGCCACCAAGTTGTAGGCTTCCGTGGCCGACTTGGTGAACACGATCTCGTCGATGGACCCGGCGTTGAGGAACTCGCGTACGGTTTCGCGGGCGCGCTCGAAGCCTTCGGTCGCCACATTCGCCATGTGGTGCAGGCCGCGATGAACGTTGGCGTAGCCCGTCTCCATGGTGTTCACCATGGCGTCGATCACCGCGCGCGGCTTCTGGGCCGAGGCGGCAGAGTCGAGATAGACGAGCGGCTTGCCATAGACCTGCTGCGCCAGGATCGGAAACTCCGCCCGGACGGCTTCGATGTCGTATGGCTTCACAGGAGCGTTCATTGCCTTACCTGTCTTCCTCTTTCGTCATCACCGGCCTTGTGCCGGTGATCTCGATTAGGGAAGGCGTTTTACCCTTCCAGTCGAGATGGCCGGGCCAAGCCCGGCCATGACGCATTGAGTATTACGAACGAGCCTTCAGCCAGCCTTCGACCGTACCCACAAGCGCTTCGCGAGCGGCCTCGTTCTCTACGAACTCCAGCGCCTCGCCCAGGAAGGCTTGAACCAGGAGGCTTTCGGCCTCCTTCTTCGGCAGGCCGCGGGCCATGAGGTAGAACAGGAGGTCCTCGTCGAGCTGACCGCAGGTGGCGCCGTGGGCGCACTGCACGTCGTCGGCGAAGATCTCGAGTTCCGGCTTGTTGTTCATGGAGCCGCCCTCCTCCAGGAGGAGCGCCGCCGACATCATGCGCCCGTCGGTCTTCTGGGCGTGATGTGGGACAATGATCTTGCCCTGGAAGACGCCGGTCGCCTCGTTGTCGATGACCGTCTTGAACAGCTCTCGGCTCTCACAATGGGGAGCCGCATGCTCGACCACCAGGGTCGAGTCGGCGTGCTGCGTGCCTTTCAGCATGGTCGCGCCGTTGACGCGAAGGTTCGTGTTCTCACCATCGAGAATGGCGAAGACCTGATGCCGCGAGGTGGCGGAACCGGCCACCACGTTGATGCTGTTGAACAACGCTTCCCCGCCGATCTTGGCGGCAAGGGTGGAGAGAGCCAGCGCCTTGTCGCCCTCGGCGTTGACGCGGACGTGCTGCACGTTGGTGCGATCGCCCGCGATCATCTCGATCACGTCGTTCGGCTGGTGGTTGGCGCCGTTCGTGCTCTCGTGCGTTTCGAGCAGGGTCACCGAAGCGCCCTCCTCCACGACCACGAGGATACGGGTCGCGGTAGCGACAGCGGAGCTGGCCGCCGTGACGAAGCGCAGGTGCACCGGGGCCTCGACGGGTCCAGCAATCCGGATCATCACGCCGTCAGCCATGAAGGACGTGTTGAGCTGATAGACCGGATTGTCGTTCGCCCACGGAACCGGGCTCAGACGGGCGAGCCACTCATGGCCATCCGCCAAAGCCTCCGCCAGAGGTACAATCTCGACATTCTCGGGCAGATTGTGGAAGTCCACCGCGTCGCGAACGAAGTGGCCATTCACGAACGGCACCTGCAGCGCCTCGACGCCTGCAAGCGCTTTCGCGCCGGCTAGGGCCGCCTTCACCTCGTCCGCGGCGGGAACACCGGCGAAAGGTGCGATCTCGCGCATCATGGCGCGAAGGTCGGTGTACTTGAACTCCTCCACCCGGCGATGCGGCAAGCCTCGCTGGGTGAATTGTTCGAAGGCCTGCGCGCGCGACTCGGTCTGACCCGGCAGACTGGTCTTCGCACTCTCGAAAGCCTGCGCCAGCGCGGTTTCCGCCGGCGTCTTCATGAGGGTGACGTCAGCCATATCAAGCAGCCTCAGTTTCCCGGTAATCGGCATAGCCATTGGCTTCGAGCTCGAGCGCCAGCTCCTTACCGCCCGTCTTCACGATGCGGCCGGACGACATCACGTGCACGGTGTCGGGCACGATGTGGTTCAGCAGGCGCTGGTAGTGGGTGATGACCAGGAAGGCGCGGTCCTGCGAGCGCAGAGCATTCACGCCCTCGGACACGATGCGCAGCGCATCGATGTCGAGGCCAGAATCGGTCTCATCCAGGATGCAGAAGGACGGCTGGAGCAGCGCCATCTGCAGGATTTCCATGCGCTTCTTCTCGCCGCCGGAGAAGCCGACGTTGAGGGCGCGCTTGAGCATGTCCTTGGGGATTTCGAGCTGGGTGGCTGCAGCGTTCACGCGCTTGATGAAGTCCGGCGTGGTCAGCTCCGCCTCGCCGCGGGCCTTGCGCTGCGCGTTGAGGGTGGCCTTCAGGAACGTCATCGAGGCAACGCCGGGGATCTCCAGCGGATACTGGAAGGCCAGGAACACGCCGGCGGCGGCGCGCTGGTCAGGCTCCATCTCCAGCACATTCTCACCGTTGAGCAGGATCTCACCGTCGAGGACCTCATAATCCTCCTTGCCGGCGATCACATAAGACAGGGTCGACTTGCCGGAGCCGTTCGGCCCCATGATGGCGGCGACCTCGCCCTTGTTCACGGTGAGGTTGAGGCCGTTGAGAATGCGCTTGTCCTCGATCTGGACAACCAAGTTCTTGATTTCGAGCATCTTTACACTTCCATCTGCGTCATCCCGGGCGAGCTTAGCGAGACCCGGGATCGCTATCCGAATTAAACTGGTTTGAACGATCCCGGCTCTCCGCTGCGCTTCGGCCGGGATGAAACCATTGGTTTTCGACTAACCGACCGAGCCTTCCAGCGAGATCGAGATCAGCTTCTGCGCTTCGACTGCGAACTCCATGGGGAGGTGCTGAAGCACGTCCTTCACGAAACCGTTCACGATGAGCGCCGTCGCCTCCTCTGCCGAGAGGCCGCGCTGCTGGCAGTAGAACATCTGATCTTCGGAGATCTTCGATGTGGTTGCCTCGTGCTCGAACACGGCGGTGGCGTTCTTCGACTCGATGTAAGGCACTGTGTGCGCGCCGCACTGGTTGCCGATGAGGAGCGAGTCGCAGTTCGTGAAGTTGCGCGCGCCGGTCGCCTTGCGGTGGGCCGAGACGAGACCGCGATAGGTGTTCTCGGAGCGGCCCGCCGCGATGCCCTTCGAGATGATCCGGCTCGTGGTGTTCTTGCCCAGATGGATCATCTTGGTGCCGGAATCGACCTGCTGCATGCCGTTCGACACCGCAATCGAGTAGAACTCGCCGCGGGAGCCGTCGCCGCGCAGAATGCAGGACGGGTACTTCCAGGTGATGGCCGAGCCCGTCTCGACTTGAGTCCAGGTGATGACCGAGTTCTTACCCCGGCAATCGCCGCGCTTGGTCACGAAATTGTAGATGCCACCCCGGCCTTCCGCGTCGCCCGGATACCAGTTCTGGACCGTGGAATACTTGATCTCGGCATCGTCGAGAGCGACGAGTTCGACCACGGCAGCGTGGAGCTGGTTCTCGTCGCGCTTCGGGGCCGTGCAGCCCTCGAGATACGACACGTAGGAACCCTTGTCGGCGATGATCAGGGTGCGCTCGAACTGACCAGTGTTCTTCTCGTTGATGCGGAAGTAGGTGGACAGCTCCATCGGGCAGCGCACGCCCGGCGGAATGTAGACAAACGACCCGTCCGTGAACACGGCCGAGTTCAGGGTGGCAAAGAAGTTGTCCGTCACTGGCACGACCGAGCCGAGATACTGCTTCACGAGGTCCGGGTATTCACGGATCGCCTCGGAAATCGGCATGAAGATCACGCCGGCCTTGGCGAGCTCTTCCTTGAAGGTCGTGGCCACCGACACAGAATCGAACACCGCGTCCACGGCGACCCGGCGCTGCGGCTCGACGCCCGCCAGGATCTCCTGCTCGCGCAAGGGAATGCCGAGCTTCTCGTAGGTCTTGAGAATCTCAGGGTCGACCTCGTCCAGGGACTTCGGCGCCGGGTTCTTCTTCGGCGCGGCGTAGTAGTAGATGTCGTTGTAGTCGATCTTGTCGTACGACACCCGCGCCCAGTTCGGCTCCTTCATAGTGAGCCAGCGCTTGTAGGCGTCGAGGCGCCACTGGAGCATCCACTCGGGCTCGCCCTTCTTGGCCGAGATGAAGCGGATCACGTCCTCGGAGAGCCCCCTCGGGGACTTCTCCATTTCGACTTCGGTCTCGAAGCCGTACTTGTATTGATCGACGTCGATCAGGCGGACCTGATCGATCGTTTCCTGCACTGCAGGCATGTGTCTCTCCCACCGCTCACGGCTTCAAGGACCGCGGGTTGATGACCTGGAATGCGAAGCGGAGCCTTTTCAGGCTGCGCTCGCCTTCCGCTTATATAAGGTGCCGACCACCCTTTCGCACGCCTCCGCAAAGCGGATAACGTCCTCTTTCGTGGTCGACCACCCCAAACTCACGCGCAAAACGCCCTCCGCGAGGGCGGGCTCCACGCCCATGGCGTCGAGCACATGCGATCGCTTGACCTTTCCGGACGAGCAGGCCGAGCCGGAGGACAGGGCTACCCCCGCCAGATCGAAGGCGATCAATGCCGTTTCGGCTTTGAGGCCGGGTATGGCAAAGGCGAAGGTATTAGGCAACCGCTCAGCTTGCGCACCCACAACAACCGCATCCGGCGCAATCCGTCGGACATGCGTCTCGGCGTCGTCCCGCAGCGCCCCGAGCCTTTCCGCTTCCTGCGCCAGTCCGGATAGAGCGATCTCGGCCGCAGCACCGAAGCCTGCGATGGCCGCCACGTTTTCGGTGCCAGCCCTGAAGCCCTTCTCCTGCCCGCCGCCCCGGATCAGCCGATCGGCGATCTCGTACTGGTCGGAGGCGAGAACGACAGCGCCGATTCCCTTCGGTCCGCCAATCTTGTGAGCCGAAAGGGTGAGCACATCGACCTCGAGCCCGGCCATATCGACCGGGATCTTCCCAGCGGCCTGAACCGCATCGGTGTGGATCAACCCGCCATGCTCATGAACAATCCGGGCCGCCTCGGCCACGGGCTGGAGCACCCCGGTCTCGTTGTTGGCCAGTTGGATGGAGACAAGGACGCGCTCGTCGCAAGCCTTCCGGAGACGAGCTTCGAGCCAGGCCAGATCAAGGATTCCGTTGGCATCGACCGGGATGATCTCAACCGCGTCCGAAGGGAACCGGTGACCGTTGAGCACACAGGTGTGCTCGATAGCCCCCAGGAGCAGCCGGGAGCACCCTGGCTGACCGAGGCGGCGGAAGCCCTGAGTCAGAACCAGATTCGCAGCTTCGGTGCCGCCGCTCGTGAAGATGACATTCTTGGTCCGGGCCCCGACGAGGCGTGCCACTCGCTCACGGGCACTTTCCACTTCGGCTCGTGCAGCGCGGCCCTCGGCATGGACTGAGGAGGCATTTCCAGGAAGCTGAAGGGCGCGCAGGACGACCTCGGCAACCGCAGGCCGCATGGGCGAGGTCGCATTATGGTCGAGATATGTGCGCTGGCCTGCCGCCATAGCTGCCGTGAGCCTCACGAAATTCTTGCAATCGACCTAGGTTGCCGTGCTAAAGCACCGCAACCACATCTGTCCGATGTCTCGTCGGAGGCGGAAGCCGCTCCGTTCAAATGAAACATTGGAACAATTTAGAACTATTCTAAGGGTTCTTTTATGAGGATCCGCAGCCTGGAGTCAAGGCTGTCACGGGTTTTCCCTCTCCCAATGGAGGGGTGAGCAAGAGGTTCGCGTCTATGCCTGAAGTCATCTTTACGGGTCCTGCCGGTCGCATCGAGGGGCGTTATCAGCCCGCCAAGGAAAAGGGCGCTCCCATCGCCATCATCCTGCACCCTCACCCGCAGTTCGGCGGGACGATGAACAACCAGATCGTCTACAACCTGTATTATGACTTCGCGAAGCGCGGCTTCTCGGTGCTGCGGTTCAACTTCCGCGGCGTCGGCCGCAGCCAGGGCGCCTTCGACCATGGTCAGGGCGAACTCTCCGACGCGGCAGCAGCCCTCGATTGGGCCCAGGCCATGAACCCGGACGCCCGCGCCTGCTGGATCGCCGGCGTATCCTTCGGCGCCTGGATCGGCATGCAGCTCCTCATGCGCCGCCCGGAAATCGAAGGCTTCATCTCTATTGCCGCCATGGCAAACCGCTACGATTTCTCCTTCCTCGCCCCCTGCCCATCCTCCGGCCTCTTCGTGCACGGCTCGGAAGACCGCGTTGCCCCGGTCAAGGACGTGGTCAGCGTGATCGAGAAGGTGAAAACCCAGAAGGGCGTAAAGCTCGAACACGCCGTGATCGAAGGCGCCAACCACTTCTTCGACGGCCGCGTCGATGAGCTGATGGTGTCTGTGGACGAGTATCTCGACAAGCGGCTGGGAACGGCCGAGGAAGCTGCCTGAACCTTCTCCCAAGCAGAATTCACTAATGCAAAAAGCCGGTGTCTCACGACACCGGCTTTGTTGTTTGGGGCTAGGCCTAGTTGCTGTGCTTACGGCCAGATCAGGGCAAAGCTGGAGGCCGACAGGGCCTGATACTTGCCGATGGTGGCAAACTGCATCGCACCCGCTCCGCCCACGCCATCGGCATCGTACGACACCGCACCTGTGGCGTTGTTGTAGATCAGGCGGTGCGCGCTCGTGCTGGCCGCAGCCCCGATGGTGAACTGAGACGCGCTCACCTCACCCACGTTCTGGAAGGCCGTGAACACATACCGGCTTAGCTGCAATCTGTCCGCTCCAACCGTGAAGTCATTGACGATGTCCACGTTCGCCGAGCTCAAGGCGGTGTCGAACCGGAACAGATCCGAGCCGTTGCCGCCGGTGAGCCAGTCCGAGCCGGCACCGCCGACTAATAGGTCATGCCCCTCGCCACCGGACAGATAGTCGCCGTCCGCCAGGCCGAAGAGCTCGTCGTTACCCCAGTGCCCGAACAGCTCATTGTAGCCACCATTGCCCGTGAGCACGTCGTTGTACGATGAGCCGCCCAGCCCCTCGATGTCGAAGTACATATCGCCAGCGGCGTCGCCGGTGTTGCCGGACGAATTCGACAGGTTGGCCTTCACGCCTGCTGTGGCCGCGTAGTAGGTGGCAAAGTCATAGCCGGCACCACCATACATCCAGTCGGCGCCACCACGGCCCTCGAGCGAGTCCCAGCCGCCATGGCCGTAGAGCTCGTTGCCAAGATGGTTGCCCACCAGCTCGTCGTTGTAGGCCGAGCCGCCGATGCCCTCGATCGAGACATAGCTGTCGCCGGCCGCATCCCCGGTGTTGCGCCAGGCGCTCAGCAGGTCGACCACCACGCCGGTTGTGGCCGTATGGTACTCGGCATAGTCGAAGCCATTGCCGCCATCGAGCACGTCGGCGCCAGCGCCGCCGACCAGGTTGTCGTTGCTGTCGCCGGCATACAGCCGGTCGTTGCCAGCAAGCCCTGCGAGCATGTCCTCGCCCCAGCCGCCATAGATGGTGTTGTCGACGGCATTGCCGGTGAGCCGGTCGGCGAAGTTCGAGCCGTAGAGGCCCTCGATGCTCTCGTACGTGTCACCGGCAGCCTCGCCGGTGTTCTGGGAAGCATCGGACAGGTTGACTGTCACGGCCGTCGTGTAGGCCACGGCATCGTAGCCATCGCCGCCGATCAGCCAGTCGCCCTCAGCCCCGCCCTCGAGCACGTCGTCGCCAGCACCGCCGACCATGTAGTCGCGCCCGGCGAGACCCACCAGACGATCGTTGCCGTCATGGCCGTAGAGGTTGTTGCCGTCCCCGTCGCCGGTGAGGGTGTCGTTGAACCGCGAACCGCCGAGAGCCTCGATGCCGCTGTAGGTGTCACCCGCCGCCTCGCCCGTGTTGGCACCGGCATTCGTCAGGTTGGCCACCACCGCGCCCGACGCATGGTAGTAGCTCGCAAAGTCGTAGCCCGCGCCGCCGGAGAGGTGATCGCCGCCGGCCCCACCCTGAAGGTCATCGTTACCCGAGCCACCGTCGAGTGTATCCGATCCAGTCCCTCCGTTTAGGGAGTCGCTACCATCATTTCCTGTGAGGTTGTTATGAGCGCTGTTGCCTTGGATACGGTCATCACCTGCACCTCCGTTCGCATTCTCGATCAAAGATCGAGAATCTCCCTTGTACTGGAAAGCATTGAAGACATTTCCGCGGGCTTTAAATCCACCACCCAGATCTACAGTTTGAGCGAACGACAGCTTTGACCATCCCCCAGGCGTGAGGTCGATGACTAAGCCCGATCCGTAGCTCGAGAAATCGTAAGTATCGGAGCCTCCGCCGTCCCAAATCGTCAAGAATATGCGATTGGAATTCCAAGCACCGATCCCACCGGGGATGCCTTGACCCACGCCGTTAACGAATGTTTCTCCAGTCGTCGGAGTCCAACGATAAACCGTATTGCCGCTATTCATTGTGAAATCTGCACCATACAGATGCTGCAAAGCAGCAATGTCGTACATCATGAAAGTTTGCGGTGCGCCGTATTCCTCAAATGAATAACTGCCAGCAGGCCCTCCCACATAAGACCTGTATGTCATAACTGTAAACTCAAGTGAGTCACGATCTGCACTGATGGGTTTATTGATTACTCCTGCATACCAAGAACTACCCTCATGGGCGTGCTTGAGCCCTAGTGCATGGCCAAGTTCATGAAGGATAACCTTGTAGCCGTACGTACCTAAAGTGACGTTAGTGACATTCTTATGAATCCAGACATCGCCGCCATAGACTGGAACATTCGGATAATAAGTCCGGCTTG
This sequence comes from Microvirga soli, assembly GCF_016734765.1. Classification (GTDB taxonomy): domain Bacteria; phylum Pseudomonadota; class Alphaproteobacteria; order Rhizobiales; family Beijerinckiaceae; genus Microvirga; species Microvirga soli. Next base: position 49,359 of record NZ_JAERQE010000034.1, read on the forward strand.
CACTAACATCCGAGTTGCCAATCCGAATATTCGCATCGTTGGAACCAGCGAAGGAAATCGAAAGATTGGTTAAAGCCTCCACGGAGTTCAGAGACATGCGAGGACCACCAGCATAAGGGCTTGAACCTTCAAGAACAAAGCGGACAACCTGCTGCTGCTCGAAGCTGACAGGCCGGAACCCAGACGCATCTGGATAGATCCACCCATAATCCGACTCGGTATCTGGGAAGCTAAAGGTAACGTTGGATTGATCCCATCGATCTCCCGATAAGAGAGAGAGCATATTGGTATATTGGACGTCTGTTGAGACAGCCTCAGCGACATCAGCCCAGTAGTCCGTAACGGAAGTCGAACCGCTATAACTGAATGCATATGGACTTGGACTAGGTAGATCGTGGCTAAAAAGACCCCAAGAGGTTGACGCTCCTGTCATTGCGCAGCTCACACACATAGGGCTCTCCAAACTAATTTATGATACTATATACCATTATAAATGTATTGCCAAGCTCCACTAAAGCGCTTTTGATCTGGGCTTGAATCCATTCGGGTGGGCTGCGCGTTGACTAGGATATGGCCCGGGAGGCAAGC
>NZ_JAERQE010000035.1 GCF_016734765.1 Microvirga soli
GCACAAAGCTGAGATCGAATTGATCGGATAGAGCCACAATTCGGGTCTCTGGCGACTGCGCTCTTACTTCCTGGATTACCTCAAGCACTCGCCCAGTGTTCTGGCTGGCTTCGATGATCATCAAAGCCGTGTCGACCGCACAATGCTGGAGGCGCTTTGGACCAGTGACAGATGCTGCTTCGACAACAGCAAACGGCGTGTCCCGCAGGATGTGCTGAAGCCCAGAGCGCAGAAGGGGGTTGTCGCAGATCAGGGCCGTAGCAATCGCGGGAGTGAAACGCGTCGATGGGGTGTCAGCGTCCAACGAGCGATCATGTACAAGCGTCAGCGTTTGTGCAGTCATTCGTGCCCCCTGTTCAGCCTTCCGAGTTAATCAAAAGTAAACGAGAAGCAGAGTTTCTGTCTGTCTGAATCCCGACAGAACGTGCTCAGCCAAAAGTACTATGCTGTAGTTCCGAACACAGAGACCTGATTAAGCTTGACCGTATGTGACTTGGCTTTTTGAAATTGCCTCAACGCCACTGAACAAAATCGGCCAGCAGGCAATAGGATGCGTCCAAAGAGGCGCTTCAAGGTTCCTGTCCGCAACAATAGATGAGCCTGGAACGTGGGAATACTGTCAGCCCGTCGCCCGAAGGTCGTCCGCGACGGCTGACGAGAGGTGGCTCTGGAGTGCGGCAATGAGCGCCATGTAAGGCTGACGCCGTTCGCGGTGCCTCCGCTTCAGGTTGTCGATGATCTACCTCTTCAGCACAGGATCAGTTCTGCCGCGCTCGACCCGCTGCATCTCGTGCTGGTGTTCGAAGTCGAGATTGGACAGGGTCCGTGACGTGCTTTGCAACAGAGCATGGAGATCAAAAGGTTGCTCTGCGCCAACAATCAGGCGGTTAAGCGCGGACGAGACATGCTGGTGGTTCTGCATTACGGCCCTCGACTGGCCGTGCTGAGCCGCACCCTTATTCAGGTGCTTAAGCTCAGCACGTGTCCATTCACAAGAAACGGTTCATCCCTAAACTATTCTGCTTCAGCATACCTTAGCCATGCTGCGGCTCTCGTCTGCCTCTAAATGAGAACTCAGGCGGGTCCAGCCCGTGCGGCCAGGATGTTTGCTGAAGACGCGCCAGGAAATACTGGAGAGGTGAGCCACTTGTCTGTTGGATACCCGCCAAGGGATCGCCTTCATCCTCACCATCGACGGGGAAATCGTCAACGTGTTTGATGAGGGCGACGGTCTACCGGGCAAGGCGTTCTTTGAGCAGGTCATGACTGCTAAAGATGACACAAATCGCCCCTTCACTCTCTCGGATGTCAGAGACATGGATACCTATACCCATGCGGCCTTCGTTCATGGGGAAGAGTCCGAGGGCGACCAGAAGTCGGCGATCTACAGGATCTGCTCCGTGCTGCCTGGGCTCTGATGACCCACGAGCACAGGATCGGCTTCCTCTTCACCGACGAAGCCAAAGCCGTAGCCGTTCTGTCGGCCGCCGGCAGCCTCAAAGATTGATCCAGCCCTTTATCCAAGGTGGAATCCATGAATCGAGCTCGCCTGACGCGCGCCCAGATCAAGTCGTTGCATGAGCTATTTCAGCGCTCTTCAGATGGGAGCCCGAATTATCGTACCTTTCGTAGAGGTTCCGGCTCCTCTCATTTGACAACATCCTCGCTGGCACCTGGCACGGGATGTTCATCGGCGTCGAGACCGATGGCTGCCGGCATTCTTGAAACCTTACCCCTTATTGTTCAACTCACCGCCTGAACCGACTGGGATGCAAGCTCACATCACGCATCTCAGTCGCTCTTCAGGTCATTTGCTCAGAAAACTCTGCAATTCCGCAAGATCGTCTGTATTGATCTTGTCCACTCCGGCCGCCTTCAACTCCTTCCAGACTGCCTCACGCTGTGGCCCTGGCTGATCTGGGGTCGCCCAGAACCGAACGGTCCAGCCCTTCTCATGGGCCGTCTTGACGATGTCCTGCAATTTGGCTCTCTCGGCGAAGGGTATCTCACCGTCGCCTTTCCAAGTGAAGATCTTGGTCCAGTTGTCGCTCAATAGCGGCATAAAGGATGCTGGCATATCGGAGGCCAGATCAGGCATGCGGCCATCATACCCGGCAAAGCGAACCTTCTCTGAAACCATGTAGTCTTTCGGTCGGTTGCCAGACACCACTGCGGTAACAGTACCTGTCTGAACCTTACCGTCCCGAATAACTGTTAGGATGTCTGCATATTTGGAAAGCACCTCAGCCAAAGCCTTGTAGGTCGGCTCGCCTTCGGTTTTGATGTCGATGAGAAGGGTGAACCCTTCACCCGCGGGGTAGACCTTCCCGCTATTCTCGGAAACGCGCTTCTTCAGCGGGTCGAGGTAGAGCGCCTCCAGGGTTCTCTCGGGCTTAATATGAGCCTCTTCATGGGCCACCAGCAGCTTGCCGTTCACGAGCCAGATGTCGGCCTCGACGCCGGTAAAGCCATGGTCGAGGGCATCGAGCAGCGGTCGCTGATGCTCATAGTCGTTGTGGGCGTGGGCTTGAAGAAGGGGCTTCACATCGGCAGCGCAGACCATAGCCGGCGAGAGTGCGAGGACAGTGGCCAGGAACAGGGCTTTCATGTTTCCTCCAGTAGTTTCGTCTACTTGTCAGGGGTGCTCGGCTTCCAAAAATCGGTGACATACTGATGATGGCATGGTCCTTAGCCGGCTCACGCCCAAATCGTGGAGATAGGTCTAGACCGCCTGGAAGCAACTCTGATCGCGATCTCCGGCTGTTAACGATCTTTCCGCCACTTTATTGCCATGGTTCCAATGCCCAACTAGCCTCCTTCGCGTGACCGATCTGTCACCGGAGGGTGGAGCAAGTCGCTCTGCCGGAGGGGAACTACTAAGGACTAGGGACAAGAATGGCGACTGGCACAGTAAAGTGGTTCAACGAGACCAAGGGATACGGCTTCATCCAGCCGGACAATGGCGGCAAGGACGTTTTCGTCCACATCAGCGCCCTAGAGCGCGCAGGGCTTCGCAGCCTGCAGGACGGGCAGAAGATCTCTTACGAGGTTGAGCAGGACCGGCGCTCGGGGAAAGAGTCCGCGACCAACCTGCAGCAGGTTTAAGACCTCTCACATTTGCGGCTTGCTCCGCCTTCACAATGAGCCGCTCCGTTTCGGGGCGGCTTTTTTCATTGTGCCTGCCGCAATGAAGACTCCTTTTGTCGGAAACTTCGCCTCCTGCATTTCTCAACGACGAGCGGTTCATCAAAGAGCACCGAAAGGTATTCGTGATGTTCATGGGCCGTGACGGTTACTCAGAACAGATGTCGACCTAGGAGTTCCCTCGCCTGCAGCAGACCGTCAAACTCGACGCTTGCCCGACCGCCTACCTTCACCGGCAGCGCACCGGCTCCCGGTTTGCCGTCGCCCGGCGCAAGAAGATGGAGATTGCAGAAATCTACCATAAAGCAGGGGAACATGCGTATTACGGCTACTGCATTGCCCTCGGCATCAAGCCTGAGTGATTGGGCTCAACTGCGCCTGCCTATTATCATTCCGGCAAGGAGAACTATTTGTATCGGTCAGGCTCTCAGACCCGCCACTGAAAGGAGACGCAGTGCCTACCCGCCTTATGCAAATTCTCGATCGCGATGCCGCTATCATGCGAGCCAAGATGGCTGAAGTCATGCCGGCAGCCGACGGCGAAGCACGGCAGGCTCGCGAGTTGATAATCCTGCTCCATACCGGGCTTTTCGTCATCCAGAGAGACGAAACAAGCACTGCGGAGGAGTTGCGGGAGTTCGCCGGCCAGATCCTCGACCGCACGCGCATCACTAGACAGTAGCAACTGAAATATTCCTGTGAGTTCCCTGCAATTGAGATTGGTGCAAAGCCGCCGGTAACCGCGCTCAGCTATCCAAAACCGCTGGTGATCATGGCAATGGCCGAAATCTGGTGCGGTAAAGGGAATGTTTCGTTATCTCTGGAGGCATAAGGCGTTCAGTACTGTGCTGCTGCTCCTATTCGGCGTGGGTTTCTATTTAAACTCACTTGCTGCCTGGGCCGGGCTCGCGCTGCTCCTGTTCCTGCGGCTGACGAAGGTTCACTCGACCCTTCTGATCTATGATCTCACCGACCGGGCGGCGCTGAAGCACGTCCGAACTCTGGCGACGAAACGGGCCCACATGCTCTCCCCTGACGAGTATGGGAATGTGTCCGAAGACGCGTGGGACAAGCATCTCAACACATTCATCAAGAAGACGCTCCTGCCGGAATTCCAGCGCAGGAAGATCGATCATCTCCTCGCCAGGGATCCAAAGCGGTACGTTACCCGGCTCAGGACGCGGATCAACCGGGTCATCGATCGGCACCAACCGGCCGAGCAAACCGTCGAATTTGATGATGGGATGACTGGCAGAGAGTTTGAGCTCTACTGTCGGGAGGTCCTGCAGGAAGCAGGATGGGACGCTGCCCTTACCCCCGGCTCAGGCGATCAAGGCGCCGACATCATCGCGGAGAAGGATGGCCGGCGGGTGGTCATCCAGTGCAAGTTTTACAATGGTACTGTTGGCAACAAGGCTGTTCAGGAAGCTTACGCCGCCGCTGCCTTCCAGGATGCGCCTTACGCTGTCGTAGTCACAAACTCGGTTTACACCAAATCGGCTCACCAGCTCGCGCACAAGAACGGCGTGCTGCTGATGCACCATTCCGATCTGGAGCGGCTCGATCTGATCGTCGCCAGCGGGGCGGGCTCCCGCTGATACAAGATTCCATTTAGCCTTTTACACCCTATAGAAAGTCCTCAATCGAGAGCTGTGCGGTGTTGCGCGGCTTAGGCTTCCTTGGGCCTTCCTCGACACCCTTGGCAATAGGCTGTTTGCGCGGGATCGGTGTATCCTCCGACTGAGTGCGCTTCATCCGAGCCTTCGCCTTGTCACGGGCCTGTGCTTCCTCAGATTGCGGATCTTCGGTGAGCCACTTCCCACGCTTGACCACTTCATTCACGCGGCCTTGGTTGATCCCCAGTTGAAAAGCGATTTCCTGCTGGGTCATATCGGTCGTGGTGTGTAGCTCGAGGATTTTGCGTGCAAGCTCCGGCGTCATCTTCCGCCCGGCTACCCTACGGGCTGGCATGATTGACCGCGTCTTCTTCTCCTCCTTGCGGATCTTTTCCAGGATCGCCAAGGCCATATTCATGCCTTGGGCGCGCAGGGCTTCTTCAAATTGCTTCAGCGTGGCCAAAAGAGAGACTCCTGAACTCCTGCCCCGATGCACTCGCACCGGTTCAGGCTGACTTTTGAACGACGAAGAGGTGATGACACGATCCAGAAGCCCCGCACGGCAACTGGGAGAGGTCAGCCGAATTAAAGCGACCCGAAACAGAATAGAGTCCATGATTCGTGTTTTTCAAGCAGGGCAGCACACTTAATTGTTGTTTTGTTTCGTTGCAGTGATTGCCGCTTAAGCGTTCGGGAGCCTAATTCTTGAGGTTGCCAATGCTTAGCTCGACTTTGGCCATTTCTGACGGCTGAGTGTGGGGAGAGCCCAGCGGCGAAGCGAACGATGCGGTAGGTTGGTGTGTCCCCGCCAAGAGACACGGCCATGCCAGACCTGCCTGCCCGCTTCGCCGCGATCATTGTAGCCTTTGCCCCGCTCTCTCGCCACCGAACCTGGCGCCATGCCGAGGTCCTGCTCGTCGGGGCCATTCTGGCACCCGGCAAGCGCACTGTGACCAGCATCTTGCGCATCACCGGCCTCAGTCGCGAGGCTCACTTCGTCAACTACCATCGCGTGTTGAGCCGAGCTCGTTGGAGCGGACGCGAGGCCGCCCGTCTGCTGCTTTGCTTGCTCATCCACGCCTTCGCGCCAACCGGTCCGATCATCCTCGGCCTTGATGACACCATCGAGCGTCGGCGCGGCCGGCGCATCAAAGCCAAGGGCATCTATCGCGATCCGGTGCGCTCATCCGATGCTCACTTCGTTAAGGCATCAGGCCTGCGCTGGATCAGCCTCATGCTCCTGGCGCCCTCGGAGCGCTACTGCCGTGAGCGGGGACACCGGCATAAAAAGCTGACAGACTGGGCCCGCCAGCTGGTGCTGCAGGTGCGGCGTTGGCTGCCCGAGCGCGAGCTGATCCTAGTGTCTGACATGGGCTTTGCCGCCCTGGAGCTGCTTGCAGCCCTGTCCCGTCAGAGTGTGATCTGCATCACCCGGCTTCGGCTGGATGCTGCCCTCTATGAGCCGGCTCCACCGCGTCAACCAGGGACATGCGGCCGTCCTCGCACCAAAGGAGCTCGCCTGCCAACCCTTTCTGACGTGCTGACGCGGACAAGTACGCGCTGGCAACGCGTCACGGTGCCGGGCTGGTATGGCGAAGGGGAGCGGCTGATCGAGTTCTGCTCGGCAACGGCTGTGTGGCGCCACGGCGGCATGCCGGTGGTACCAATCCGCTGGGTGCTGCTGCGCGATCCCCTTGGACGCTTCTCGCCGCAGGCCTTGCTATGCACCGATCCCAGGCAGGCTCCGTTGCAGATCATCCGCTGGTTCATTCTGCGCTGGCAGGTCGAGGTCACGTTCCAGGAGGCCCGCGCCCACCTGGGGGTGGAGACGCAACGGCAATGGTCGGATCGTGCCGTGGCCCGCACCACACCCTGCTTGTTCGGGCTGTTCTCCATCGTAACCCTGCTGGCTGCCCAACTCGACCAGCGCACCGAACAGCTGTGCTCATCGACAGCTGGTACCGCAAGTCTCATCCGACTTTTGCAGATGCGCTCGCAACCGTGCGACGGCAGATTTGGCGCGAGACAGGTTTGTTTACATCCCGGCACCGGCACAAAACTCCGAAACCCTCGCGGGCCCTTCAGCAGTGCTTGGTTTCCGCACTCTGTCACGCCGCCTGATTGGCCAAAGTCGAGCTTAGAGTCTAGGTAAAACAAGCTGTTGATCAGTGATTTGAGAATAGAAGCCAATCGGGCCAACAGAAGCCCTGGGGCGGGGCGATATCATGTTGAAGCGATTGAATTTACGAACCATTGTTGCTGTCTCTGGCGCTACCCTCGTTATTGCCATGGCCAGTACCATGAGCCTGGTTGTGGGGGCACGATCCGAACGGCATTTCGAACGTGAGATAGGCCGAGCCTTGTCTGAAACAGCTTTTCAGATGGCCAATAAACTTGATGCCGACATGGCATCTCGCTCGCGCCAAATTAGTGTGCTGTCCAAGATCAGCGCCATCGGGGACTGGGCCGAGGCTCAAAAAGTCGTCGATGAGTTGCACTTGAAGGACTCTACTCTGGCCTGGATCGGTACCGTTAATACGGACGGCGTTGTCACCGCCTCCAGTGGTCGGGTCTTGCTCGGCGCCAACGTGTCATCTCGCCCTGTCTTCCATCAGGGCATCAAAGGGCATTTCATCGGAGACGTCCACGAGGCCGTTCTGCTCGCAAAGCTTCTGCCGAACCCGACCGGCGAACCGATGAAGTTCGTCGATGTGGCAACCCCCATTCGGAATGACACCGGCAAAACCCTGGGCGTTTTGGCAACCCATTTCTCGTGGGGTTGGGCAAGGGACGTGCAAGTCAGACCTCTCCAGCCGCAAAAGAGAGGCTAGGACAGGAAGCTTTTATCGTTGGCGCCGACGGAACTGTCCTTCTCGGGCCCCAGGGTACCATCGGACGACCGCTGCCGGTTGAGAACTTCAAACTGGCCCAGTCCAACCGGTCCGGCTGGGCCATCGAGACGTGGCCCGACGGGCAACGATACCTCACTGGCTATGCCCGAGGGGTCGGCCAGGACGACTATACCGACCTCGGATGGACGGCCCTCGTCCGACAGCCGCTTGCTGCGGCCTACGACAATGCCGACGTCGCCAGCCGCGAGATCTTCCTCTGGGGTGTCGGCTTCGCAGCCCTTTTTAGCGCCTTCGCCTGGTTTGCCGCCAGTTTAATCACCCGACCCCTGCATGCCATCGCCGACGCAGCGGTGCGCCTTCGCCAGGGTGAGCCCGGAGTGAAAATCCCCCAACTTGGCGGAGCCGCGGAAGTCGCGGACCTCTCGACGTCCCTTCGGGCGCTGGTCACATCGCTGACCCGAACGCAGGACGCTCTGTCAAAGATGGAAGATGCAGCGTGTCACGATACGCTTACCGGGCTGCCCAACCGGCGCCTGTTCGACCAGTATATGGAAGAAGTGCTCTCGCGCTCTCCTGTGCCTTATTTTGCCGTTCTCAGCCTCGACCTCGATAACTTCAAGCCGGTGAATGACACACTGGGTCATCACGCCGGGGACGTCGTTCTGCGCCAGGTCAGCGCCCGGATGCTCTCGTGTTTGCGCAGCAACGATCTGATCGCGCGCATCGGGGGAGACGAGGTTGTCATCATTGTCGATGCAGCCGATGGCAAGGAAGCTCCCAATCTTCAGGAGATCTCCGAGCGTTTGATCAGGGCCGTCAATGAACCTGTCCTGGTGTCAGGCAAGGCTGTTCGTATCGGCTGCAGCATCGGGATCACCAACGCGATGAGGCCAGGTGAATCCGTGCAGGACATGCCCGACCGGGCTGATGCGGCCCTCTACAAGGCAAAAGCTCAGGGGCGCAACTGCGCTGTGGCCGCTTGAGCATCACCCCGGAAGGCGGAAGCAAGCTTCCTACAAGCCAAATCCCGTATGTTTAGAATGTCCTTCCTGTCCGGGGGATCGCCCCCTCGGATGGTCCTCTGGACACTTCTCCCGACTCGGGCCGCTGGTTTCCAGCGGCCTTCTTTTTGCGGGAAGAGGTGACGCCGACACCGGGTCACCTTGAGCGGTTGCTCGCGGCGAACACAAGCGACCGCACAGCCGGTCAGCGTCGCGGCCTCGGGATGCTGTGTAAGTGCGAGCTGCCACAGCGCAAGGCCGTACGAAGAAGCCTACTCAGATTTGTGACTCTTTCAGGGGCTGAACAGGACGCTTTCCGTCGCAGTTCACGCCTCGCCTGCCTCGGCAAGTTCCTCGTCCTTCACTGCTTTCAGGGTGAAGTGGAAAGCTGTCCCCTCTCCTGGAGCCGACTCCGCCCAGATTTTTCCGCCATGGGCCTCGATAATGGTCCGGCAGATCGACAGGCCGACGCCCATGCCGGTCCTCTTCGTTGTCATGAATGGAGTGAACAGCTTCTCGAGGATGGCTGGCGCGATTCCGGTGCCCGTGTCTCTGATGCTCATGCATACCGTCGTCCCGGCGTCCGCCAGTTCGGCCCTAATTGTCAGGTCCCGCTGTTCGACCTCCTGCATGGCCTCCATGGCATTGCGTACCAGATTGAGCAGAACCTGCTGGATCTGAACTCGGCTCACGAGAACCTTGGGGCTCTCGTGGGGAAGGTCAAAGTCTACTTTGATGCCCTTATCCTTGGCCCCAACGAGGGCAAGAGCGCTCGCCTCTTCGATCAGCTTACGCAGGTCCTCAATCTCCTGGTCCGTCTCGCCCCGCGCCACGAAAGCCCGCAACTGGCGGATCACCTCTCCGGCCCGGTGAGCTTCCTCTGTTGCCCCCTCGATCCCGTGACGCAGCATCGGCACGTGCTCGCCGTCCATTCGGTCCAGGATCATGCCGCATCCTCTCAGATAGCCTGTGATGGCCGTGAGCGGCTGATTGACCTCATGCGCCAGGGTCGAGCCCATCTCCCCCATCGCTGTGAGGCGGGACATATAAGCAAGTTCGGTCTGCAACTCTTGCATACGCTTCTCTGTATACTGCCGGTCCGTGAGATCGCGGATGAAAGCGGTAAAGTAGCGCTCGCCCCCTGACTCCATTTCGCCTAGATGCACCTCCATCGGGAAGGTCGAGCCATCCTTACGCTGGGCCACGGCCACGCGGCCGCTTTCCGTGATCCGGCGCTCGCCGGTGTGCCGGTAGCGGTGCATGAAGCCCTCGTGGTTGTCACGGTACGGCAAAGGCATCAGGAACTTGACGCTGGTATCGATGATCTCCTCGGGCTGGTAGCCGAACATCTTCACCGCAGTGGCGCTGAATGAGGTGATGATCCCCCGTTCGTCCGATACGACCATCGCATCCGGTACGGTGGCCAGGATGGATTGCAGGTGCGCCGTCTGGCGCAGCAGATCGTCCTGGCTGGCGCGCAGGGCTTCCTCGGCCGCGATATGCTGAGTGACATCCTGAGCGATACCCAGCTTGCGGGTTGGCCGCCCATCCTTGTCGACCAGCGTGTGCCCGACAGACGTGATCCAACGCTCCTCGCCATCTTCAGCCCGAATGATGCGGAATGTATTGGTGAAGGTCAGGCTGTCAGCACGTACATTACTGTAGACGTCCCGGATCACCCGCTCCCGGTCTTCCGGATGGATGCATGCGAGAACAAGGTCCTGCGTGATCTTGGTGTCCGGCGCAAAACCGAACAGCTCTCGTGCCTCAGCGCTCCACTGCCGCTCACCCGTCACCATGTTCAGGTCCCAGATACCCAGGCCTGTGGTCTCGATCGCCAGGCGCAGCCGCTCCTCGCTTTGACGCAGGCACTCCTCGGCTTGCTGAACGCCGGAGATGTCTCGGGAGATGGAGAGCAATGCATCCGGCTTGCCGTCGCTGCCCATGATCGGCGTGACCACCACATCCCACCACTTCGGGGTCCCGGCCAGCGTCGGGCAAAAGCCGCGGAATCGGCCTGTGTCGCCGATCTTTGCCCGCAGCACCGCCTTGCACGCATCCTCAGCGGTGGTACCAGTCCAGAAGTCGAGCCAGTTGCAGCCCTCGATTTGTGCGAAGTCCCCGATCTCTAAGGCCCGGCAGCCGCCCTCATTCATGAAGCGCAGGCGCCCCTCGAGGTCGAGCACCTTGATGCAGTCGTCGGAACTGGCATGCAGCCGGTTCAGCATCTCGGTCTTTTGGGCAAGCTCGCGCTCGGCATGCCTGAGCTTCATCTCACGAGTGATGGAGCGGGCCAACGCCACCAGCGTCCGCTCCTGTGCCGCGGTCAGACCTTCCGGGCGAGCCGAACAATCGAGAACGGACAGAGCGCCCAAAGCTATCCCGCGTTCAGTCCGCAAGGCGATGCCAGCGTAAAAGCGCAGGCCTGGCTTCCCCGTCACAAATGGGTTGGTGCGGAGTTCCGGATGCTCTCGAAGATCGCCGATGACTACAAGGCCCTCCTGCCGCATGGCATGGGAGCCGATCGAAATATCGGACGGAATTTCGTCTTGTTCAAAACCGATCTTGGCTTTGAACCAGTGCCGGTCGCCAGTCACAAAGCCTACTGATGCGGAAGAGGTTTGGCACACCTGAGCAGCGATTTGAACAATGTCGTCGAACGCTGTTTCCGGCGGCGTGTCGAGAACCTCAAGGTCTTGCAGGGCAGCAAGCCGGACTACTTCGTCCCAGGCGGGAACGCTGCCGTTGAAAGTGCTGGTCGCCATTTTTGAATATATGCCCCGACGGAAGACCGAATTCTTTAACGTAAGGTAATGCGTGCGGTGCGGTAGCAAAGGAGTGCAGCGAAAACAATGTAAAAGCCGTTGCACGACGATCTTCGCCCTGCGGGTTAGGCTAAAGACTAACTTCTACATAGGTCATCTAAGCTTCGATCTGGGACGTCAATGTAATGTTCTGACTTTACCTTAAGAGCATTACGTAGTCTGACTAAGGCCAAGCTTTCGGTTTTCCCTTATTGTGCAAAGCGGCCGATTGGTTCATCTTTCAGAGCATTGAAGCACGACACATTTTCGAGCGTCGATTCCAAAACCAACAATAGTTTTACGTATTTACCGTAGGGGCAAATGCGGGGGCTGACGGGTCGCGAACACGGTCAAAAGACTGGGCGCGGCCCTTTTCTTTTGCGGCCCTGATGCGTTCTATTTCGCGGCGTTCACATGCTCTTTGAGTACGTTCGAGGCGCTGAACGTCACCGCCCGCTGTGGCTTAATCGGCACCTCGACACCGGTTTTTGGATTGGGGCCCACGCGCTCAGCTTTATTCCGGACGGTGAATGTGCCGAAACCTGAAAGCTTCACAGGCTCCCCTCGGACAAAGCCACCGCCGATCTCAGACAGCACCTGCTCCACCAGCGCAGCGGCTTCATGCCGGGATAGGCCTGCGGTCTCATAGACTGCATCGCACAGGTCTGCCCGGGATGCCGTTTTTCCGGTCATCTAGTCATTCCATTGCTGATGAAGGCCCAGCTTACCGGGCGTCGGAGGCAGGTGTCTGCTTGTTCTCAAGCTCTTGCACAAGAGCTTCCAACCTGTCCGGCAGGTCCGCTGTGAGAATGTCGTCGTAGAGACTGCGTAAGGAGTGGCCGACGAAGAAGATTACCTGCTCCTGTGAGAAGTTCAGGCTGTTGGGGATCGGCTTTGCCCACGAAACTCTATTGCTCGGCTGCATGGCATCGTTCTCTTTGATGTCCCTGCATTGCCCCTGTTTACATATGTGAGGGGGAACTCACCCTTTTGGATTAGGTTTCAGCGTGACTGTACATCTCTGCTGGTCCAGCTGGGTCCCTCAGAGGAGAATGCGGAGGCTGGACATCAGGCGAAGTTTTTCTTTGCGGCTAAGGTGGAATAGGTCGGCGTCCCTGTCGTTTGCCTGTCTGACGGATCGTTCGCTCCTGTTCGACCGTCTGAAAAGGATCGCCGTTCCTCTCTCAATAACTACGGCGTCAATCTAAGGGCCCCTCCCCCACGGAGCGGGCCCCTTTTCATGGGTCAGCTTGCCAATTCGGAGCTTTGGTAACGCGTCTGAAAGCCAAGGTGCTGGGTTGCCCACATAGCGGCCTGGGTCCGGTTGGCAGCCTTCGCTTTCCGGAGAATAGCCTTGATGTGTACCTTCACCGTGGCCTCAGCCAGCCCGAGATCCCGTGCGATCAGCTTATTAGAGGCCCCCGTTATCAGGTGCCGCAGGATCTGAGCCTCGCGCTCCGAAAATTTGATTGAAAGCGCCGTAGGGTCATTCGCGGCAGCCATACTCTGCCGTTGGGGAGACATGGATTGGTCGAGCATAGCCAGGCTCACCGAGATCGGCAGGAACATCTCACCCAGCATCACCAACTCCAAAGCCTTGACCAAAGCAGGCTGGGACATGCCTGTTTGGCAGAGCCCATCCAGTCCGGCGTTGAAGAGGTCCCGAACAGTCAAAGGATCGAGATTATCACTGAGGGCCGCTAGGCGGGCGCCTGAATAGTGCTCCTTCAGCTGCTTGATTGTGTCAGTCGCGTTCTCTGGCAAGAGGCTGTCGCAGAGAAGAATGAGCCCCGGCACCTCTGCTCCGGCCAGAGTACCCTCTGTTACTACGAACCGGGTGCCTTCCAGGATATGACTGACGCCCGTCCGGAGCAGCGTGTTCTGACATATCAAGAAGGTGACGACCTTCTCGGGAGCACTCGGTGCCAGCACCAGGGTCTCGACTTTGTAGCCGACGTCTTGGTCCATGCTCGTAATCCCCTCGTTCTTCTCAGGCCAACCCACAGCAAATCGTTTCCTTACCCGCCTGCGGTAAGCAGGCGGGACTGTCTGACGTAAGGCCAGATAATTCGGATGGATGCCAAAGCGTGGGCGAGTCGTGGCAATAACGAGGCTAAAGCATGGCGGTTCCCGAAGGAGGATGCCCCTCCGGGCTAAGCCAATGGGAGCACTCGCCTCCTCCCCTGCAAACATGCAGCTAAGCTGAAACCCGACTACCTCATGAGGAGTATCGGAGCGAGGGCAGCTATCGCCTTCAAGATCAGGAGGCCTCCTCACCTCCTTGGCAACGGCGGGTGAGGAGGCTTTCGCCACTGGACCTTGCCGCTGGCGAGCCTTGGGCCTTAGTCTCTCAAAGCTGCAGTAAAACAATAGGGTGCAGTGGCCTCTGGACCTGATGACGGGAGCCAAAACAACGATGAGCAGCCTGCACCAGTACCCCGCGATATCGGCTCACAACGAAGAGACCGAGCCGGATTGGATCTCGCGCCTGCATGAGGCGTTTGGGGTCATGTGCGCCATTGCCCGCATGGTTTGGCGTGAGGAAACAGGCTACGGCTCCACCGAGCCAGGGTTGACCCATACCCGCTGGGATGGTGCGTTGATCGCTCTGCGGGAAACCAGTGGGCAACTCGAGGTGATCTGGGCAACCGCCCCGACCGCCGGGAGCGCATTGGCGTCCTGGCTGAACTCGCATGGGAAGCCATGTCACAGTCCCGAACGAATGTTGTCCATCGGCTTCCAACGTAACAACAGATTTATCCGCCCGACGAATGGTTCCTCACCTTATCTGAAACCAGCGCGCCTCTCCCGGACGGTGTTCGGGCGGCACCGTCAGGTTAACTGGCGGGTGACTGGATAGAGGCATATGTGAGGGATGAACTCGACCTATCATTCACGCTATGCCCGTCACCGCTTCCCGACTGAAGTGATCAGCTATGCCGTTTAGGTGTACTTCCGGTTTCCACTCGGCCTGCACATGGTCGAAGAGATGCTCGCCGCCAGAGGCATCGAGGTCAGCCATGAGACCGTGCGAAAGTGGGCAAGGAAGTTCGGCCAGAACCTTGCGAACAAAATCCGCCGTCGTCTTCCGGCACCCGGAGACAAGTGGCACTTGGATGAGGTCGTAATCAGTATCTCTGGGAAAAAGTATTGGCACTGGCGAGCCGTCGATCAGCATGGGATCGTGCTCGACATTCTGGTCCAGAGACGCCGCGATGCCAAAGCAGCCAAGCGCCTGCTGCGGAAGCTACTCTAGAAGCAGGGCATCGCACCGCGCGTGATGATCACCGGTAAGCTCGCCAGCTACGGCGCGGCTAAGCGAGGGATCATCCCGGGTGTCAAGCATCGGCAGCATCGTGGCTTGAATAACCGAGCAGAGAACAGCCATCAGGCCACCCGACGACCCGAGCGCATCATGAAACGCATCAAGTCGGCAGAACAGGCCCAGCGCTTCCTCTCCGTTCACAACCAGGTTGCCAACCTCTTCCGCCGGCCCGCCAACACCAACGCTGCTGATCACCGCAAGTCCCGCGCCCGAGCCTTCGGGGTCTGGGCCGAGGTAACTGGCGTCGCGGCTGGCTTCTGAGTTGACGGTCCAGGACGGGCGGACCTGCCTCAACCCGTTAAGTTGACGATGCCCGATGAGTTATCCATGCTCGAGTAACTCGGCTACACCGTCAGGCTGCAGCCGACTCCGTTGGAGTGGATGGGAGTGATCACCCAGCCCAATCAGCGGCCCGGCATTGTCTTGGCGGCAGACCGCGAGGCGGTCCTGATCAAGGCGCAGGACTGGATCGCCGTGCAGACCAAGTCACAGGGCTAGCTCAGGACCAGACGTCCGCACGCCTCTGCCCCACCCCGTGCGCTGCAGCCAGAGCGGAACAGGCGATCACTGTGCATGTTGTGACGATCAAGCCCTAGGGCTGCGACGTTCCGCCGTCAGCCGAAGAGAGCCGTTGGCGCCGGCGACCCTGGGCTGATCGAAGTTGAGGTTACCGAGCTTCCAGGATTGCAGCACCACAGAGGTGTCACCAACCGCCTTCGGCTTCACGCCACCCTCGGTCGCACGCTCAACCGTGAGAGCCTTGCCGCTCCAGGCAAGCAGAAGCTTCTCGTCCGGCCCAAAGCCTGCCTGATCCCACAGCTCGCGAGGCAGGCGGATGGAGGTGTAGAACCGGTCCGAGCGCTTGGCATCAGGAATCGATTTGACCACGACCTGAGCAGAGGCAGCTTTACGCGTTGGCCCTCCGGTTTTCCCTGAACGCTGAATCCGCTTCGCCAGCGCATCAGGCATCTCAATAGGTTCCGGTTCTGAGCTGACGTCCTGCTGTCGCTCGTTGCGAACCTTACCCGCTGAAATGGATTGTTGGGCGAGCGGCACGGCGGTGGGCGGGGCGAACGTCTGTACGGCAGACACAACCTCTCTGACACTGCCGGAAATTCCCTCAGCCGATTGGATCATCAGAGGTGCCAGGCGTGCAATCGCCTCGGTCTGCTGACCGCTAAGAGCCACCAGTTTGCTGACCTGCTCGACTATGAGTTCCATGGTGGACCGGAGGCTTTTGAAATCCGCAGCCATCCCGGTCAGGGCCTGCTCGACCTCAGGGGGCAGCGCAGGGGTTGATCCGGTCTGCTGAGGTACATGCGGAGCAGACGGGTGAGAGGACTGTATCTGCTTGGAACGGAAGACCTCAGCAGCGAGCTCCTCCGGCTTGCCTAAGTGGCGCGCCAGGATGTCAGCCGTATCCCGGGACCGCTTGTCCGCCGGGGCGCTCAGGCGGCTGGATGCGTTCGCAGCCTCTGGCGACCGATGGCGCTGAGCCTCTCGGGGTTCGGCTAGGCAAGCTGGACACAGATCATAGGCCCGCTCGCGTCCGAGAAGCCAGCCACGGTCCTTGAAGTAGCCTTTGACGAGCTCATCACCGGCAGGCCTGCTGGCCTCGTAGGTGTCTGTCTTGGGACACCCGGAGCATCGGGCGGTGAAACGGTACTTGGAAGGGGCTCCACCGGTACGGGTGATCTGCGGCTCGAACTGACGTGCGATGCCTGGCATCTTGCTGGTCCTATGAGGATTGTGAAGGGCTCTTTGAAATCGGAAGGGCTCAATGCCTTGAGCGACCCGTTTCGAAAGAAGCTGGCAAAGGATTTGCAGGCAATTAACGCCAAATCCGCAAAATTCCAAGATGCTGTCAAACCGTGCTTCGTTCCGTCACAACAGGACGCGCGGATGTCCAATCCAGTGAAGCGGCACGATGAATGGGTTGTGGTGATCTGCTTTGGCAGAACCTAACCGTGCGGGGATGTTGTATCCCTTACGCGTCTGCCGGCATCGGAAGCCACTCACTGCGGCTGTAGTCGAAGTAGCGCGTCACGGATTGGCCATTCCATTCGTACTGCAGATGACGCTCCTGGCGCGGGATCCCAACGACGTCGGGCCAAAAAGCCACCACGCAGTGGCCTTGCCGATAACGCACGCTTGGATAAAGCAGACCATTGCTGTGCTGCTCGCGTAGTGAGCGGGCAAGGGTTTGGCTAGTCCCGTAGGAGCTTGGATCCATCACTACGGCACGGTGCTCTTCAGGCTGTAAGGTTTCAATGTCATGAAAGCGGTTTGAGATAGGGCCGACCAACACCCTCATATCTTCGCGCCGCGGCGGATCATTCGCATCGCGTGCAAACGCCGCAAAGTGATGCACGGTCTCGGCGATGGCCGTCTGAAGGCTACCTGCTGCGTAGTACACCCCATATGTACCATCGGAGAAGCGTGATCCCTTTGGGTTCACATGGGTGAAGGATGCCATCACCCATGAGGCATTGATGCCACTGATCCGCCGCTCCGGTGGTACCAGGCTGATCTGGCCAACTTGATCCCGTACACGAGGGTTCGTGAGTTCCTCGAGCTCGATCAGTGCCTCCCAAACTGCAGTATTGGGCGAAACGCGCTCGAACAGATGGATTGGTGGAAAGCGCGAGGCGATGATACGCCACGCCTTTGCCCAATCGACGGCGGCCTCGGCGATCTCAAGACCAGGGAGCACGGGCAGCATCAATGTAGGTGCGGACGGCGGCAAGATCGGTTACGTCACCGGCGGCCATGCGCTCGAGTGGGGTTTGGCCTCCGAAGAAAGCATTTGGCCGCTTGACCCAGCTATCCGCAAGATCCGGCTGTGAGTATACGATCTGAAGGGCTTTCCAGATGCCGGCGATGTAGCCGATCCGGCGGAGCGTATCTTCGGGTAAACGCCCAACCTTACCCCTTTTCCACTCATAAAAAGTTCGTTCGGCAGGCGAGCCAAGAAGTCTGCGGGCGATGGTGTTGTCGACCCCCCAATGATCCATGATGCTGAAGAAGCCCTCAAGCGCCAGGCGCTGTCTGTCGACAGGCATCCTCTCAGCAACAGCCTGAACAGCTCCGCTCATAATGCCCTCCTGCGATATCGCACAATTTAGGTCATAAACTGCAGATCTGCAAGTACAGTTCCGTTGCTAAGCTAGTGGCAAAGGCGCCGAGTGGCACAACCGAGATGAAGTGTGAGGCGGGGACATTCCCCTTCCGGGTGCAACCCATTACTTTTATCAACACTTGCATCTTCAATGCAGATTCAATTGAAACGACATAACATTTTGCACAATTAGTATTTTGACAAGAAGTCTGCTGTTAGCTGGCCGCGTGATCACCCTAGCGCTTAAGAGAACTCACCGACACCAGGAGAACTTGACGATTGGTCACCGCATGAGAGCCTCGATTTCCGCATCTGTCAGCCGGCGCTCATGGCCGTCGGGCATCGTCACACAAAAGCAGCCCGCATCGTCCGTGAAGTACACAGGATTCCCTCTTCTCTGATGCTCCGCGACAGCCTCGGCGATGGCCTCACGGATTGCGCTCTTGAGCTGCTCGGACCACTCGGGTCCTCCATACTCAAGATCCTGTGGTTCGACCATCATCCCTTCCGCCTCGGTATCTGCTCAGACCTCACCAGAGTTGCCCCAGCCACCGTTGGAAATCTACGGGTCTGTCGCTGCAATGGATTAGCCTTCGCGTAGGCGACGGGCACATCCAGATGGTGCTCCTCGATGGTGGGATAAGCCGCCAGAATGCGATCCCGCGAGATCCCTGCCGTAACGGATGCCGCCAAGTCATAAACTAAGACCCGTGTGCCCTTAACAACCGGCATGCCATCAAGGATTTCAGGATCGCTCGTGACAAGGTCATGTACCAAGCTCGCTCGCCTTCTCTGAATCATGCATAGCCGCCGGATCGTAGGGCCTCCAGATAGGCAATGACCTGATCTGACTTACCCTCACGAACGAGGTCAGAAGCTGTCTTTCCGCCCCAGGCCGGAATGGGCTGATGCTTGAACCAGATCGCGGCCTGCTGCTCGCTGCCGGCCATTTCTTCAGCCATTGTGAGGATCTGGAGCGTCGCATCATCCATCACAAGCCATTCAAGCAGGGTTCACTGCGGACAGTATATGCCAAAGCCGACGCTGATACGATCCCCCCTGCCCGCTAGCGTCTCTGTCGGAGGGCGGCAATGCTACCCCTGCGGCGGAGTTCACCCGCTACGTGGATCCTGAAGCGATTGCATCAGTTAAGATTGGCGGCATTGGAGCCCAGTGGAGTGTCCCACGAGTAGCCAAACTCCTGCCTGGGGCAGCGAGGCAAGTTCTTCGATCAGAAGCAAAGCTTGAAGAGGCGGAATATGGCACACGCGAGCACCGATACCTTGGCCATCCGTGTCATGGATCGCACGGATCTCGATCAGGTAATCGACTGGGCGGCAGCCGAGCGCTGGAACCCCGGCCTCAAGGATGCTGAGTGCTTCCAGGCTGCCGATCCAGCAGGGTTCCTGATGGGTTGTCTTGGTGCCGAGCCCATCGGCTCCATCTCGGTCGTGCGCTACTCCAGCACATTCGGGTTTCTCGGGTTCTACATGGTCCGGCCGGATCGGCGAGGGCATGGGTTCGGCTATCGCCTCTGGCAAGCCGGGATGGACTACTTGGAGGACCGCACAGTCGGTCTCGATGGTGTCGTCGCTCAACAGGACAATTATGCCCGATCCGGCTTCGTGCTGGCGCACCGCAACGTGCGCTTCGGCGGCAGCCCGCAGGTCGAGCCTCCTCGGGACAAGCGCCTGAGGCTGGTGGGCTCTGACCTCGTCGCGGCCGTTCTGGCCTATGATCACCCATTCTTTGCCGCGCCGCGCGAGGCCTTTCTGCGCTGCTGGCTCAGGCCAGAGGCCCGGACTGCCATTGCCTTCGTGGAGGATGGAACAATCAGGGGCTATGGCGTCATTCGGGAATGCCAAAACGGCTACAAGATCGGACCACTCTTTGCCGACGGTGAGCGTGAGGCGGATCTGCTGTTCCAGGCACTTGCAGTAAAGGCTAAGGGGGCTCTGGTCTTCCTGGATCTACCGGAGCCGAACCAGGCTGCCGTTCAGCTGGCCGCCCGCTACAGTCTTTCGCCTGTGTTTGAGACAGCCCGGATGTACCGGGGCGTGCGGCCGGACCTGCCGCTTACCCGAACCTATGGGATCTCGACCTTCGAGCTCGGATAATAACTCAAAATTGCGGAGGAATTGACAATAGTGGGCCAACCGTCCCGGTTTGTGGCAGGCAGTCATTTTGACAAGAAGTCTGTAACTGGTGCTGTGGCAGGATCCTCTCCCAGGAGGATCTGATGCGGACCAACCATCGGCTGGCCCAGCTGTGACTCGATGCTCTGGCGACCGAGCTCGGGGCCTCGGTCGGTACCATCGACACCTACACCGACGATCTCAACTGCTACCTCGCCTGGCTCGATGAGAACAGCCTTGGCCTGAACGAAATCGGCTTGGAGCAGATGCGCGACTACATCGCCGCTCTCGATGGGCGCGACTATGCCAGCTCGACCATCGCCCGGCGTATCACGGTGGTGCGCGGCTTGCACAAGCTCCTGATCGCCGAGGAACTCGGCCCCCGCGATCCCACCTCTACCATGCCGGCCGTGAAGCGGCCCAGGAAGCTGCCCATCGTCCTATCCATTGCCGAAACCGAAGCGCTCTTGGAAACCGCCCACGCGCTCGCAGCCGATCCCTCGGTCGGCCTCTACCGTCAGGCAGGCTATGCCCGGAGAGCCGCCCTGTTCGAGACCCTCTATGCCTCCGGCATGCGGATCAGCGAGGCGCTGTCGCTGCAGTCTGACGCAGCGCCTCCTGGGACCCGCATGCTTCTGGTGCGCGGCAAGGGCGATAAGCAGCGGCTCGTGCCCCTGCATGAGCGGGCGACCGCGGCCATCGCCCTCTGGCAGAAGCTCGCTCATGCCTATTCCGGGAGCAAGCCGACCCAGTGGCTCTTCCACTCGGTCCGCAATAGCACCAAGCCTTTGACGCGCCAGGCAGCCGTGCTCGAAATCAAGGAGGCCGCGGTGGCCGCAGGGCTGGCCAGCCCCGAGCGGGTGTCACCGCACGTGCTGCGGCATGCTTTTGCCACCCACATGCATTCCGGCGGCACCGCCCTGCGGGTGCTGCAGGAGCTGCTCGGCCATGCCGGCGTTGAAACCACCCAGATCTATACTCATCTCGACACCTCCCGCCTGCACCAGATGGTCCGTGACCTCCATCCCCTGAATGCGCAAGCTGGTTCAGCTTGAAGATGATCGTGACCCGCCTCCAGTTTCGATTGACAGGAAGCACTCACAACTTCCCGGGACGGCGGCTGCGTTCGGACAAGGCGGCGCCGATCTGTTGTACCAATTCCGCGATGAGACCCGTGCTCTCCCAAGCATAGATGGAAATCATGATCGGGGCTTCGTCGCCGAATTGGGTATAAGGCC
Source organism: Microvirga soli (assembly GCF_016734765.1). GTDB lineage: Bacteria > Pseudomonadota > Alphaproteobacteria > Rhizobiales > Beijerinckiaceae > Microvirga > Microvirga soli. The sequence goes on from NZ_JAERQE010000035.1 coordinate 21,234, forward strand.
TCACGTAGCGCCCGAGCGTTGCGGCAATCGGGAGGAGGGTTATGCCAAGGCCCCCCTCGACGGCGACGAGCACGTTGTTGAGGCTGCTGCCTGAAAAGGCGATGTACCAATGGCGACGCTCACGCTCGATGCGGTCGAACATGGTCTCACGGTAAAGGCCCCCAGGAGGGAAGGTCACGAGGGGGACAGGGTCCGGCCAGGCATCAGGAGCATCCTTGCTCTCGAACCAGCCTGTGGATTCGGGGAAGCTGGTCCGACAATCGTTGCTAGGTGCCGGCTCCTTGACGACAACGATGTCGAACTCGCCGCCACGGTAACGCCGGGTCAGGTCGCGGCTCAGCCCGGCGCTGACGTCAAGACGGATCTCCTGATGGCGCCTAGCGAACTCGCCGAAAAGCTGGGCCATGGGACGGCTGAAGACATCTTCCGGAAGCCCGATATGAATGGGCATTGTGCCGGCCGGGTTGCCCAGTGCCGCCGTCGCCTCGCTCTGGAGCGCCATGATCCGATGGGCATACCCAAGGAGGCGTTCGCCTGCGGCGGAGGGGCGTATGGGGCGTGCGTCCCGATCCACCAAGGTCTGCCCAACGGCTTCCTCCAGCCGGGCGAGCTGCTGACTCAAGGTCGACTGGGTCATGTGCAGGCGCTCAGCTGCCCGGGTAAAGCCTCCGGCTTCGATGATTGCAATAAAGGTCCGCAATAGGCGTGGGTCGAGCATCGGCGACTCGTTGAAGCACTGCCACTGTTATTCAATAAATCAATAATCCTGATCTGAACATTTAATTTCCAGATGAAGTGCGCCGGCACTATCCTTCCGACACTGCAGTACAGAATTCTTGGCGGCGTGAGCGGATCTCGTTGTAGGAGATGCGACGATTGACAGCCTTATAACGGCTAAGCCGAACTCGGCAGCCGACGCACGCCCAAGTGCCGACCGTTACACCTCAGCGATAAGCAGACAGGAGCGACACGTGCAAAGTGCAAATCACCAAAGCCGAAGAGCCTTCCTTCATCATTCCGGTGGGCTGGCGGTTGCGTCCACGATACTGGGCTTGAGCGGTGCGCAGACCGCAGCCGCCGAGGCCACTTCCAAGACAAACCAGTCCCATCAGCAGGTCACAACGCTTAAAGACAGTCATTACTACTTGACCGATGTGCGCCTCGAAGAAGGCTTCGAGCGTGAGGGCGAAGTGGTGGTCGGCACCCGGACCGGAATCCATACGCTGGAAATCCAGGATGGTCGCATCAAAGCGGTGCACGACGCGGATGCCGCGTTGGAGGCAGCCCTACCGCGCTACAAAGCGCAGGGCAAGCTGCTTCTGCCTGCATTCCGAGACATGCACATACACCTGGACAAGACCTTCTATGGAGGACCGTGGCAGGCTCCCCTTCCCCGTCAAGGCAAGACCATCATGGATATGATTGCGCGGGAGGAAGTGCTTCTTCCAAAGCTGCTGCCAACCTCGCAGGCACGTGCGGAGACGCTGATTGACCTCCTCCTCTCGCAAGGCAGCTCAGTAGCCCGCAGTCACTGCAACATCGATCCAGTGAGCGGATTAAAAAGCCTGGAGCATCTGCAGCTTGCGCTGGCGAATTATCGCGACAGCTTCGAGTGCGAGATCGTCGCCTTCCCGCAGCACGGCCTGTTACATTCCAAGGTGGATGGGCTGATGCGTGAAGCCATGAGCATGGGCGTGCAGTACGTTGGCGGTCTGGACCCCACCAATGTTGACGGCGCCATGGAAGCATCGCTGGATGCGATGTTCCAGATCGCGCTCGACCACGACAAGGGTGTCGATATCCATATCCATGAAGCCAACCCTGCCGGCGTGGCGGCTCTCAACTACATGATCGCAACTGTCGAGAAGACCCCTGCTCTGCGTAACCGGCTGACGCTCAGCCACGCCTTCGCTCTGTCCACGCTGCGTCCCGAGGAGCTGAACGAGATGGCCGGGCGCATGGCCGCGCAGGGCTTGACCGTAGTGTCGACGGTGCCGATTGGACAGAGGACAATGCCGCTGCCGCAGCTGCGTGCCAAAGGGGTCAAGATTATGACCGGCACGGACAGCGTCATCGATCATTGGTCACCATTCGGTAGTGGTGACATGCTGGAGAAGGCCAACCTGTGGGCTCAGCTTTACGGTGGTAGCGACGAGTTCCGTCTGTCGCGCGCCCTTGCGATCGCCACCGGCGATGTGCTTCCGCTGAGCGACGATGGGAAAGTGGCTTGGCCGCGATCAGGTGACACGGCTGAGTTCGTTGTGGTTGATGCCAGCTGTTCCGCCGAGGCCGTCGCACGGCGCTCCCCGCGGCGGGCAACGTTCCACAAGGGGCGGTTGGTCTACGGTGCTGTTGAGCGTGCCTGAGGCAACAACCATCGGCCGAGCCGCTCACTGCTCCTGCAACGAGTTCCGATCATGCGAAGAAGTCTCGCCATCTCGATCCTTGTTGTACTCGGCATAGTGGGCCCATCGATGATGGTTGTTGGACAATCAACGAGAGGGAAAGACTTATTGGACGCCGTCACAGACAACGATGTCGATGCGGCACAGATTCAAGCTCTTCTCTCCCTCAGCGCTGACGTCGATGCGAGGGATGAAGCCGGGCGAACGGCGTTGCTCATCGCAACCCACGGCAACAGGATCGAGGTTGCGAGGGCGTTGATTGAGGCCGGCGCCGACGTCAATGCAAAGGATCTGATCAACGACAGCCCCTATCTCTATGCCGGGGCGCGTGGTCATCTCGAGATCCTGAAGATGACACTCGCGCACGGCGCGGATCTCAATAGCACCAATCGCTATGGCGGCACTGCTCTCATTCCAGCCGCGGAGCGTGGCCATGTTGACACTGTCCGCACTTTGATCGAGGCGGGCATCAGTGTGGACCACGTCAACAATCTCGGTTGGACCGCTTTGCTGGAGGCCATCATCCTGGGTGCTGGGGGCGAACGTCATTTGCAGATCGTCGAGCTTTTGGTGAAGGCAGGCGCCGACATCAACTTGGCGGATCGGGATGGCGTGAAGCCGCTGCATCACGCGCGCAGCCGTGGCTACAGGGAAATCGAAGCGATCCTTGTCGCGGCTGGAGCAATGTGAGCCACTCTCATCGGTCGGTCTAGCTGGAATGTCTTTGATGGATAAGGTCCGCCGATGTTATGGAGACCTCATCAGCGAGCGGGTTGCGTTCTAATAACCATGCTCGGTCAATGATAGCCAAAGCCAAAAGGAAGGTGGGAAGAGCGCGGATGGACCGCCTTCCGCCTTTGGTCACGTCTGCCCCCACGGAGCCTAGTGTGCACACGATGATCAAAGAGCACATTGGAGAACGAGTTCATGCGCTGAAGATCTCATAGCATTGCGCCTCTCTGGAGGTGGGATTCATCTAGGACATCATTACCGGTCGTCCCCAACATCCAGATGAGGATGCGGTGGCAAGCCTAGCTACCGTGTTCAACTCTAGCTACCGCGTTCAAATAAAGTCCGGCATATCTGATGGGCTAGAGCGACGATCTTGCCAGGGCTGAAGGGGCTCACGGCGCGACTGCAGTCCCTCCGGACGCGGTCTAGCAGGCCGACGCTGTAATGGCGCTCAGAATTGTCGACGAACTGCTAGCCGCCAGCCACGTCAAGGCAGCCCGTGTCGCTGTTAGGCGGGCTCTCAAGGCGATTGCTGTCGAATAAAGTCGAACAGGCTTTTACATCGTTCAAAATTCAATTGCATCGGTTGCCCCATTGCGTTTCCTATGAAGACGGTCAGCAAGCATGGATCGCTGTGATCCTTGAACCGAGAGCAGCCCGAGCTGCCAATTAGAAACCACTCGCCATAAAGTCTCCCGCTGCAGCTGGGATGGAAGCCTCAAAGCAAGAGTTATGGCCTTTCAGAACAACAGGATTAGGACATTCTAACTTTGCGGCTACACAAACAATGGCGCTAACAAAGATTATGTAACCTGATGCGGCTGCCGAGCATGGGCAAGGTGGCCTCGAGCCCGCGACCCTGGACATTGCGTCAGCCGATCCCTGGGAATGGCTTTGAAAGGAAGTCCGTGACAGTTACCGTCGCCGATCTACGCCTTTTGCGCACTTCACTCCCGTGTAGCCTCTGGCACCTTAGCTGGGTTAAACCTCAGTCAGAGATGCTCCATGATATCCATCATCCCGGCTGCTTTGGCAGCCAGCGGCCTCCTCCTGTCCGTCCCAGCGGCCTTCGCACAGAGCCAGATACAGCGTGGCGAGTACCTGGTGACCATCATGGACTGCACCGGCTGCCATACACCAGGCACCTTCCTCGGCAAACCCGATCTGCAGCGTCCTCTGGCTGGATCGGAGGTCGGCTTCCAGATCCCTGGCCTCGGTATCTTCTATCCGCCCAACCTGACCCCTGATCCCGACACAGGGCTCGGCAAGTGGAGCGAGGCCGACATCATCAAGGCGGTGCGATCCGGCGTCAGGCCGGACGGCCGGCAACTCGTGCCGATCATGCCGTACCATTCCTATGGCAAGCTCACGGATGGTGATGCCCGGGCTCTGGCTGGCTATCTCAAGAGCCTGAAGCCGGTCAGAAATCCGGTACCCGGTCCGGTCGGGGCCAACGAGAAGCCCTCAGCCCCTTACCTGACGGTGGTTATGCCCCAGTAGCCACCTGGAGCAGAGCACCCCAACCCAGAAGCCGGCAATCCCCGGGGAGGCGCACATGACATCTGACATGCTTGAGGCTGAGCTGGAGATGCACCTCGCTCGGCCGCTCCCACCTGAACCGCCGTTTGAGGTCATGGCAAATGTAACGGCCCTGCAGGATCGGGTCTATGCCATGGCCCCGCAGAGTTGGGACTATGAATCGGGTGATCCGCGACAGGATCCTGCAGCCGACTTCTCTCCGCACGACGAGAAATTGAAGCTTTAGGTTAACACCATCGCATGTTTGGTCGGAGCCAGTCGGCTGGAGTCGCTCTCCAGCGTGAGGCCCGCCTTGAGGATTGAGGAGCGAAAAGATGACGGACCAGGGTACCTGTCGCATCGTGCGGTACAACGGCGGCTACGAGGGGCGCCAGTGCCTCACTTATTTCGCAGGGATCTCGGCGCAGAGCGTCGGATCGCGCGGCATCTGCTGCGAATTCCTCCTAGAGCCCGGCCAAGGCGCATCTGCCTCTTGGCGACTAACCGAGTGTGTAGACGAGCGCCCAGCCGATAACACCTAGGGCAACCAGCAACCCGAACCATTCTAGGACGTGCGACAGCCTGTCAGTGGCGGGCGACTTCGGACGAGCCACCAGGAGCTTGTCATCATCGTCAGCCATGTTGAAGAAATCCTACAATAGGCGACAGATAGGACCGTGGGCATAAGCGCGTCATCACCTTCATCTCACTCGTGCAATCACGACAACTGCTTCAAACCCCTGCCGCTTGCGCTTTGAGGCCAAGGCAAACTCTGCGGAGAGTGCCTGCTCCTCTGTGGAGTGAACTGAGATGCTTCGCCGGTCGTGCGAGACCGACCAGACATCATCCCCTGTACGCGTTACCACCACCCGTTCCACGCTTGCGGCTCCCTTGGAGACCACTTCCAAGCGTAAATGTTCATCTCTGTTTCGCAATAAACTCAAAGGGATATATGGAAAAATTCCTTGAGATTATGGTTCTTGCTCGGATGATTACTTCCCGTGGCTAATGTCAGAGGCGGTAGGCTACCTGGAATGGGTGGAAGGCACGTTCGGGGATCTCTTCCAACTAACCCGGAGGGCGTTCCTCTACCCTCGGGTCTCCCCATCGGACGTGCACTTGCGTGCGTCAGGGCACAGCAGCCTCCGACGAAACTGGTTAATGAGCCCTTACCACAAGGACTGGGGTGCGGCATGCCAGCGAAAAAGCAGATAGGTTTTTCCTCTGCGCGACGTGAGATAGCGCGGTTTGAGCAGAAACTTAGTGCGATTGACGCACAGATCGCTCGACTGGAAAGAGATCCAGACCTTTGCCTTGCCACACGGGATCATTTTATCGTCTGGAAGCGGCCCTGCCTTTTTGCTGCTTGGTCTTCTATAATCCAATAGCCACCTCATCCGCGCCTCGTCAGCGAATAGCGGGGTATGGTGAAGGGATTTGTTGATGGCGCGGACGGAAGGACTCGACCCCGCACGGACAAGCACAAGGGATTTTGGGTCCCTTGCGTCTACCAAGTTCGCCATGTCCGCACGAGCCTATGATTAATGCCGCCGTTCAACTGAAGCAAACACCATGGAATGATGCCGAACCTATGCAATCTGGAATTCCCGCCGGACCCTCTTGCGGATCTCGTTCAACTCATCTTGCAGGGAATTGAGCTGTCCCTTCACGTCCTCGAAGGATGTGCACTCCAGAGTGATGAACAAGCGCCTACCCTCGCCCCGCATGTAGCGCAGAAGAGCAAAACTGATCGATGCCGGGTTGTCGGGAGTGCCGGGCTGAACGTACGACGTAAATAGTCGCAACAAAGCTCATCGACTAGGGCTTGCCCGTTAGCCATGCGGCCGCGCCAAATCCAGAGCAGGCACTGTTGCATTAACTTCGGGAGTGTAATCCGGATCGGCCAATCAAGGAGCGATCCTGTTGTCTCTGTTCAAGCGCCGCCGCTTTCCGGTTGAGATCATCCTTCTATGCGTGCGCTGGTACTGCAAGTACGGCATCAGCTATCGTGATCTCGCCGAGATGATGCAGGAACGCGGTGTCGCCGTTGCTCCATCCACGATCTTCCGCTGGGTTCAGCGCTATGCGCCAGAGATCGAGAAGCGAATCCGGCTCTACCAGGGACCTCGCTCAGGCTCCTGGACGGTGGACGAGACCTACGTCCGCGTAGGCGGCAAGTGGAAATACTTGTTTCGCGCGGTCGACAAGCACGGTCGGTTGGTTGCCTTCATGCTATCTGATCGCCGGAATACCAACGCTGCCTATCGTTTCTTACACAAGGCCATAAAGGCAATGAGCCACTATCCGCCATTCTCCAGCACGACGGACAAGCTGGCGTCATATCCCAAGGCGATCGAGCGCCTGCAGAACGAAGGGCTGTTGTCGAAAGATGTGGTACACCGCACGTCGAAATACCTCAACAACATCATCGAGGCGGATCATGGTGCGCTCAAGCGATTGATCCATCCAACACGCGGCTTTCAGACCATGAGCACCGCCGCCGCGACCCTGACGGGTTTTGAGATCATGCGCATAATCCGCCGCGGGCATTACCTCCAGCAGGGCCGTCGAGTGACAGGCGAAATAGGTCTCGTCAATCAGCTCTTCGGTCTTGCCCCTGAGCGGCCCGTTGAACCGGGTTCGTTATGCACATCTCAAGTGACTGCAACAGTGCCCCTCGTCAAACCTACTCGGCTGGCGTAGGATGGACTCTGCTGACCTGACTTCGGGATCATCGAATGAAGCGGCGCGAGTTTATCTCACTCATGAGCGTCGCGGTGGGTTGGCCGCTTGCCGTGCGAGCGCAACAGCCCGCACTGCCGGTGATCGGGTTCCTGAACAGCCGGTCCAGCGATGTCGATGCGTCGTTCTTAACCGCGTTTCACAAGGGCCTTGCCGAAACGGGGTTCGTTGAAGGTCACAATGTGACAATCGAGTACCGCTGGGCGAAAGGTCGGTATGATCAGTTACCTGCAATGGCAGCCGAACTCGTGCGGAAGTCGGTTGCGGTCCTGGTTTCAACCGGCGGCACCGTTGCCGCAAAGGCCGCGAAGGCTGTGACCCGAACCATTCCCGTTGTTTTTACGACCGCTGATGATCCGGTCAAAGTCGGCCTTGTGGACAGCCTTAGCCGGCCGGGCGGTAATCTCACCGGGATCACAGCGCTCTTCATCGAGGCTGCATCGAAGCGGCTGGAGCTTCTGCACGAACTGCTTCCCAGAGCGTCCACCATCGGCCTCCTCGTGAACCCAACCAATCCTGCGACCCTGATTGAGTCAAGTGTGGTCCAATCCGCCGCCCGCGGGCACCGCGTCGAAATCCTGAGCGTCAGCACCGACCGTGCCTTCGAGGACCTGAAGCAGAAGCAGGTGGACGCGCTTCTCATCGCGGCCGATCCGTTTCTGTTCGCACGTGCAGATCAGCTCGTCGCCTTGGCGGCCCGACAAGCGATCCCGACACTGTATTTCCGCAGTGAATTTGCCCAAGCTGGGGGTCTGATTTCCTTTGGATCGAACTTTGCCGACTTCTTTCGCGTCATCGGACTCTATGCAGGTCAGATCCTCAGGGGTGCCAAGCCGAGTGGACTGCCCGTACAACAGCCAACTAAGTTTGAACTGGTGATCAACCTCAAGACCGCGAAGGCGCTTGGGCTGACTGTTCCGCCATCGCTCCTGTCACAAGCCGACGAGGTAATCGAATGACGATGGTACAGACTGCCCAGACCTTGAGGCCAGCGGCAGTGGCTTGGGGTGGCTGGTTTCCGCCTGGCTTACTCCGCCCCGCTGCTGACGGAACTGCCTGAGGTAAATAGGCCATGAGCGTGCAGCGCCTCCGGTTCCATGGCCTCTTCCGCAAGTACTTTCTCGTGCTGTTTCTGGCAGTGGTCATTCCACTCGCCGCCAATGGCATCAGTGAAGCTTGGTTCGGCTATCGCGATCAGCGGGCCCGGCTCGACCAACTGCTCGGGGTTGAGGCAAGGTCGGCCGCTGCCAGGATCCAAGGCTTTCTCGACGACATCACCGGTCAGCTCGGCTGGCTGGTGCAACTCCCCTGGACCGGGGAGCTGGACGAGCGCCGGCGCATCGATGCTCTGCGCCTGTTGCGCCAAGTGCCCGCCATCGTCAGCTTGACCCTGGTCGACGGCTCCGGACGGGAGCGCCTGTACGTGTCGCGCATTGGCCTCAACCGAACCGAGAGCCACACGGATCGCTCGGGAGAGCCCGCCATCATCGGAGCCCGGTCGGCGCGGCTCTGGTACGGGGAGGTCAGCTACTACCGCGGGTCCGAGCCCTACCTGACAGTCGCGATCTCCGGCAACCGTCCGTCCGTGGGGGCCGTCGTGGCAGAGGTCAACCTTAAGCTGATCTGGGACGTCATCTCCTCCATCAGAGTTGGGCAGACAGGCTACGCGTTCGTGCTCGACAGCCCGGGACGGCTTATTGCCCACCCGGACATCAGCCTCGTCCTGCGCGGAGCGGATGAGGCCACGCTAGCGCCCTTTCAGGCGGCTCGACAGGCGGTCGGGCCTACTAGCGCGGGCTTTGCGACGAGCCATGACGCCGAGGGCAGCCCCATTGCGGTGGCCGCCGCCCCGATCCCCGGGCCGGATTGGACGATTGTGGTCGAGCAGCCGCTCACGGAGGCGTTCGGGCCGATCTATGCCGCTCTGTGGCGGACTGGCGTCCTTCTTCTCGGTGGTGCCCTCTTCGCTGGCCTGCTTGCCTATGCCTTGGCCCGTCGGATGACACAGCCGATCCGGCTGCTCGAGGAGGGCACAGAACGCATCGGCGCCGGGCAGTTCGACCATCTTATCGAGATCAGGACAGGGGACGAGCTCCAGCGCCTGGCCGACAGCTTCAACGCCATGGCGGCCGAGTTGGCGGTGTCGCAGGAGCGCCAGGAGCGCATTGCCAAGCTCAAGCGGTTCCTGGCCCCGCAGGTGGCCGAACTCGTTGACCGCAAGGGCGACGACGGCGTGCTCGAGGGCCGCCGCACCGAGGTGGTGGTGGTGTTCTGCGATCTGCGGGGCTTCACGGCCTTCTCGGCCAGAGCCGCTCCCGAGGAGGTCATGAGCGTGCTGTCGGAATACTACGACGCGCTCGGAGCGATCATCACCAGGTATGCGGCGACGCTCACCAGCTTCTCAGGCGACGGTCTGATGGTGCTCGTCAACGCGCCTGTGCCGGTCGACGAACCAGCTGTGCGGGCGGTGGATCTGGCAGTGGAGATGCAGGTAAGTGTGCAGGAGCTGATCGTCGGCTGGCGGGAACGAGGCTACCGGATCGGATTCGGGGTGGGACTTGCCATGGGACCGGCCACGGTCGGGCGTATCGGCTACGAGAACCGGTTCGACTACACGGCGATCGGCAGCGTCGTGAACCTCGCCGCCCGATTGTGCGCGTCGGCCTCAGATAGCGAGATCCTCGTGGATGCGACGGCTGCGGAAGCGGTTAAGGACAAGCGCCATGTTCACCCAATCGGCATGCGTCTGATCAAGGGATACGACGAAGAGTTCCTAGTGTACTGCGTAGGCTTCACCCAGCGGCCTCAAGCTTCATGATCGCCCGTCTTCCTAGTTGGCTCGAACCGGTTTCGTGAGACGGCTATTGCGGCTATGCTGACGCCAAGTCGTCGGATGCCCCTGAACACGTAGGATGACCAGATGATAGCGGTTGGAACGAAATCCTATCGCCCATATGTCCTTCGCCTTCACGCCTGGCCTCCAGTGCGATGAGACGGCGGGACGCCCTCGCATGGCTTGGCGGCGCGGCGGCATGGACGCTCCCGGTGCGTGCACAATCACCCGCCATGCCCATTATAGGCTACCTCGCGCCGGAATCGCCCAGACCGTTCGACAGTCGCCTTAAGGCGTTCCGGCAAGGCCTTGCCGACGCCGGCTATGTTGAGGGCCGCAATGTAGAGATCGAATACCGATGGGCGGAGGGCCGGTACGACCGGTTGCCCGCATTGGCGGCTGATCTCGCCAGCCAAAAGGTCGCCGTCCTCGTTGCGTCCGGCGGCGCACCTGCCGCGCTTGCCGCGAAAGCCGCGACGAAGACGATCACCATTGTCTTCGAGATGGGGGGTGACCCCGTCGCGCTCGGCGTGGTCGACAGCCTGTCTAGGCCGGGAGGCAATCTCACGGGGGTGTCAAGTCTGAGCGTGGAAGTCTCACGCAAGCGACTGGAATTCATGCATGACCTGCGTCCGGCCGCGCCGTCCTTCGCCGCTGCCGTCAACCCGACTAGCCCAACCTCGGGATCTCAGGTGCGGAACCTCCAGGCAGCCGCCGAGGCACTCGGGGTTCGGCTCCATGTCATGAATGCCAGCAATGAAGGCGAGTTTGAAGCGATGTTCCTGGCCGCTACCCGAGAACAGGCAGGAGGGCTGGTATTCACCTCGGATCCTTACTTTGCCTTCCGCAGCACACAGCTCGCCGATCTGTGCTTTCGCTATTCTATGCCTGCCGTCACGCAGTCCCGCGACTTTCCCGCGGCAGGCGGCCTGATGAGCTATGGCGGCGACTTCGCGCAATCCCATCGCCGCGCCGGCAGCTATGCCGGACAGGTTCTGAGCGGAGCAAAACCGTCCGGTCTGCCGGTGCAGCTCGTTACGAAAGTCGAATTGGTGATCAATCTGAAAACCGCGAACTCCCTCAGCATCGCAGTCCCGCCTTCACTGATTAGCGGTGCCGATATGGTCATCGAATGACGCTGCTTTTCGATTTCCAGCTGACGCTATGCGAGTGACGTCGCGCATTGCGATGCAAACTCAGTGACCGCGTCCGTGAAGTCGCGGCATCTTGTACCAACGACGTCTTAAGCGGTTCGACCTGGGTCCTCAAGCGAGATCGCGTGAGAGTCGCCTCTCAGTCTGATGTGAGAACACGGATCAAGTCTTGCCACTATTCACTTCTCAGCAGAGACGGCAATTTGTGAACGTCCTCTCCGGGTTATCCAGCGACGATCCCTGACTTTCAGGAACGTCTACTGTTTCTGCAGTAAGCCCACCTTCGGCTTACTTCCGGGAGGTGCCATTTTGCGACCTTCCGAGCTTGTAGCCCGTTGCGTGCCAGATCCTTCAATGGCTTACGTCGAGAATGTCGGAAAGCGGTGTGTGGAACAGGGAGCGAGCCCCCAGCGTTGAGGGCCATTGCCCTCAAGCAGAGATCATGGGACTGATCCCGAGCAGCCAGATCTTGAACTGCAGAAACTCCGGAACTGGAGAAGGACCCGGCGGCTCCGGATTGGATGGGGTACGCATTGGCGAATGAAAGTGTCTCGCAGCCTTGTTGCGCCTGGCCGGAAACGTTGTACCGCTGACTCGCTACCAGTCTGCCCAACAAACCCTTTTGCTCTCTTTAATCGCTACAAGCGCTTCAGGACTAGAGGGCGTCACCTAGGACATTTCGGCTGCTTCTCATAGGTCCTGTAGGCTCTACTTCCTTATGATCTCTTCACTGCAGGCCCAGATCTGTCTGGAAGCTGATCGGCAACTGCGCCGCATTTTCCAAGGCAGGCAGTTGCAACAGGAGTAGGATATGCCTCTCAGCTCTGTCGATTGGTTTTTGCGCAGCGTTGGATTGACCTCAGTTCTTCTCGCCCTACTGCAGGCAGCGCCCGGTCATGCGCAAGGGGTGGGGTACCTCGTGCCGGCTCTCGGCGGAGACAAGGGGCAGGTGGAGCCGGAATACAAATGCGATTTGCCTGGAATGCCTGTGATCACCCTTGAGACGCAGAGCAAGTACAAGCAGGCCGATAGCTCCCGCGCAACGATCGATGAAACCGCCAACGAGAACTATCTGGAGGCTATGGTGCCACTTAGGGCTTACGCCAAAGGGCTCGTGCAGATAGCCAACGATTATGTGCGCTCAAGCCCGACAAATCCAGCGGCAGCCGCTTGTGCGCTTAATTGGCTGGAGCATTGGGCCTCGGCCAACGCAATGACCGACATGCGCTCGAAGCACGCCCTGTTCAACCTGGGCCAGACGCTCGGGGGTTTCGCGCTGGCCTATCTCCAGATCCGGAATGCTCCAGACTTGCAGGGGGACAAGAAAAAGCGGGTTGAAGCCTGGCTCAAGGCACTCGGCCAGCAGGTGGTCAACTTCATGAATCAAAACCACGAGGTCTCAGGGCGGAACAACCACCGCTACTGGGCAGGCCTTGCCGCCTCTGCAGCCGGTATCGCTGCCGATGACATGCGCTTGGCCGATTGGGGCATTGAGAGCGCCCGCATCGGCCTTTCGCAAATCACCCCGGAAGGCACGCTGCCGCTCGAGCTTGACCGGGGCAAGCGTGCCCGCGACTACCACATCTACGCCGCGGAACCGCTCGTCGCCACGGCGGAATTGGCGCGCAGCCGGGATTTCGATCTCTATGCCGATAAGGATGGCGCTCTGAAGCGGCTGGTGGACCGGGTGGTCGCATCCCTTGACGACCCATTCTTCTTCGAGAAGGCAACGGGCGCGAAGCAGGAGACTTTCCCCAATGACGGCATCGTGCCCGCCAACCGCATCGCTTGGCTCGAAATCCATCAGCGCCATTTCCCCTCGCCTCGGATCGAGGCGCTGCTGGCATCGAGACGGCCCCTCGCCTCAAGCAGGATCGGTGGCGATCTGACACTTCTTTTTCACGGCAGCAAGTGACACTGCAGCTCATGCTTGCGACGGGGCGAGATGACCCTCGTCAGGCGGCCGGAAAACCGTCCTGCAGGCCCCGCTCCTCTTTAAATCATGCCGAGACCGCCGTTGATATGGATGATCTCTCCGGACAAATAGGATGCGTGGTCCGATGCGGGGAAGACTACGGCTTCGGCCACATCCTCTAGAGTGCCCTCCCGACGGACAGGCGTTCGCTCAACGATCGCCTTGCGTCCCTCGGGTGTATTGAAGGTATCATGGAAGCGCGTGCCGATGGGGCCGGGCGCCATGCCATTGACGCGGATCCCCAATGCGCCGACCTCCTTCGCCAGCGCCCCGACATAAACCGCGACGGCGCCCTTGGTGGCAGCATAATGGGAGGCGCCGGGGCCGCCACCGTCGAACGCTGCAAGCGAGGTCACCGGCACGATGCTTCCGGATCTCCGTGGCTCCATGCTGCTCAGAGCCGACTGGCAGGCGAGGAACGTGCTCGTGAGATTGACGGCAATCGCCTCCTGCCAGAGGTCCAGGAAAGTCTCGACGCAGCGGCTGCGCTTGAGCAGACCGCCGGCACTGGCAAAGAGGATATCGACTGGTCCGAACGCCTCCTCAGCCCTCCCGAGAGCATCGGCAACGGCGGCCGGATCCGTCATGTCGGCCTTGATGCCCATGACTTGCCGCCCCGAGCCGTTGAGTTCGCGCTCCAGGATGTCGGCTTCCTCGGCACGGTCATGTAGGAGAAAGCCACTTTCGCCCCCTGTGAGGCGAACGCGCGGGTGGCAGCCGCGCCGATCCGGGATGACCCACCCTGATGAGAACGGTCTTTCCGGCCAACAGGGGCTCCGATCTCATGGCAACCTCCCTGCGGACGACCTAGACTTGAGGTCTTTCACCATTAACTGGGCCTTGCAAGGGCCCCGTCAACTGATATCTTAGAGTAGACCGCTGATATCTCAATCATGGTAACAATCCTGGAAAGACCACTCACGGACATCCTTCATCCCGGTCTCTTGGCCGGGGACGAACCGCTCGTCGCGCAGGTGCACAAGGCGCTGCGGGAACTCATCATCGAGATGGTCCTGCTTCCCTGGCAGACCCTCTCGGAAAAGGACGTAGCCGCGCCCCTGAAGGTCAGCAAGACGCCCGTGCGCGAGGCGATAATCCGGCTTTCCGAGGAAGGCCTCGTCACGGTGGTTCCGAAAAGCCGAACCTATGTGGCGCCTATCAACCTTGATCGCTTTCTGGAAGGCTGCTTCGTTCGCCTGCAGCTCGAGAGCGGCGCTGCCAAGCGTGCCGCTACGGAACGGAGCTTAGACGACGTCTGCAACCTGAAAGCCTGCCTCGCCTGTCAAGAAGAGGCCGTTGCGTCCCAGGATTACACGGCGTTCCGGCACCTCGACGAGGAGTTTCACTCTATCATTATCGAGTCCGCAAAATTGCCAGGGATCATTCAACTTATCGACACCGCGAAAGTCGAGATAGACCGAATCCGCAGCCTCAAGCAGCGCCTGAATATCCGCGCCACGGATCGGGTCCTGGCTCAGCATCGGTCCATCACGGCAGCTATCGCCAACAAGGATCCGGCAGAAGCCGAAGCGGCCATGCGAGGCCATCTCGGCAGCATCGAGACGAAGGTTTGGGAACTCGGAGAAAACCCGGAGTTCTGGGCGCTCTTCGAGGCGATCAACCGGGAACGGCCACGGTACAGGCTCTCCGCATAAGCCAAGAATGTGAGCGGAGGCGAAGGGAGGAATGCAGGATGGCAGACGCGGCACTCGACAGGGAGAGCGGCGGCGGATCCGTGAGGATGATGGATGGCGTTATTGCGACGCCCGAGCTTGCCGTGCCGCCCGCAATTTCCTCGATCGACCGAGGATCCGACATCCGAAGAGCCTTCCGCACTCTGCTCAGCGACATGCGCCGGGACTGGCAGCTCTATGTGCTGCTCGCTCCCATGATCATCTGGTTCGTGGTCTTCCTCTACACGCCGATGTACGGGCTTCAAATCGCTTTCAAGCAGTACAGCCTCTTCCGTGGAATCGAGGGCAGCCCGTGGATCGGCTTCGACAATTTCGTCGCACTCTTCAGCAACGAGTACTTCCTGCGAGCGGTCAAGAACACGCTCCTCATCAGCTTCTACTCGCTCGTGTTCGCGTTTCCAGTTCCGATCATCCTTGCCCTGATGTTCAATGAGATTCAGCATCAAGGATTTCGCAGGATTGCCCAAACTATCACCTACATGCCGCATTTCATCTCGGCAGTGATCATCGCCGGTCTCGTGGTGAACTTCCTGTCGCCCACGACCGGGATCGTGAACATTCTCCTGGACCGTCTCGGCTTCGAGAAGATCTACTTCCTCACGATCCCGGAATACTTCCGGCCGATCTTCATCGGCTCCAACATCTGGAAGGAAGCCGGATTCGACTCTATTGTCTATCTGGCGGCCATCGCCGGCATCAATCCGGCGCTTTATGAATCCGCCCGCATGGACGGCGCCTCGCGCTTGCAGATGATCCGCTACATCACGCTGCCGTCGCTCCTTCCGGTGATCATGATTATGCTGATCATCCGAGTCGGCCAGCTCATCGAGGTCAACTTTGAGTATATTATCCTGCTCTACCAGCCCGCGACCTTCGAGACGGCCGATGTGATCTCGACCTTCATCTACCGTGCAGGCCTCCAGAACAATCAATACGCGCTCGGCACGGCGGCAGACCTCTTCAACGCGGTTGTGGCACTCGTGCTGGTGGTGAGCGCCAACTGGCTGAGCCGGCGCTATAGCCAGCATTCGGTATGGTGAGGTCCTTGTATGGCTACTCGCGCGCCCACACCCGATACCTCACACGAACCCTTCAACCTCTACACTCGGGGAGACAGGGTCTTCGGCGTTGCCAATACGGTTCTCCTCCTGCTCTTCGTGCTGAGCACACTCTATCCATTCGTCTACATCCTGTCGGCATCGCTGAGTTCGGGCTTTGCGGTCACGTCAGGCCAGGTGACGCTTTGGCCGGTGGAGATCACGCTCGCCGCCTACGAATACGTCCTCGCGGATCAGAAGTTCTGGATTGCCTACGGCAACACGCTCTTTTATGCCTTTTTCGGAACGATCACGAGTCTCCTCATTATGGTGCCCGGCGCGTTCGCGCTGTCGCGGGCGAGGCTCAGAGGGCGTCGCATCATCGGCTTCATGGTGGCCTTCACTATGTGGTTCCATGCGGGGCTTATCCCGTTCTTCCTCAACATCCGCGATCTCGGACTGCTCGACGCCCGTATAGGGATCGTGCTGGCATTCGCCTGCAATGCCTTCAGTGTGATCCTTCTGCGCAACTACTTCGAGTCCGTGCCGGCCTCGTTCGAAGAGGCTGCCCGGATCGACGGCGCGAGCGACTTCCAACTCCTGTGGAAGATCTTCATCCCGCTTGCCAAGCCGGCGATCATGACGGTCGGGCTCCTGTGCCTCGTTTCCCGCTGGAACGGCTATTTCTGGGCCATGGTGCTTCTGCGCAGCGAGGAGAAGGTTCCTCTTCAGGTCTACCTAAAGAGGACGATCGTGGACATGCGCAGCGACGACAGCTTCGCCAGCGGGCTCATGTCCACGGAATATTCGTTCGAAACGATCACAGCGGCCATCATGGTCGTGTCGATCCTGCCCATCGTGATCGTTTTTCCGTACGTCCAGAAATACTTCAATAAAGGAATTACACTCGGCGGAGTCAAAGAATGACG
This sequence comes from Microvirga soli, assembly GCF_016734765.1. Lineage (GTDB taxonomy): Bacteria > Pseudomonadota > Alphaproteobacteria > Rhizobiales > Beijerinckiaceae > Microvirga > Microvirga soli. The sequence goes on from NZ_JAERQE010000035.1 coordinate 38,253, forward strand.
AGGGAACGCCGGGCCGGGTCGACGCGCCCCAAAGGAAACGCTTTCGGAGGAACATGATGAAAAGGATGATGACGGCCGCGCTCATGTCGGCCATGCTGGCAGGAATGCCCGTTGCGGCTCAGAACATCAAGACCACCAAGATCGTCGATAAGCCGCTTGAACTGACAGTCCACATGCACTTTCGCGACAAGTACGTGTGGAACGACGAGTGGCCCGTGGCCAAGGAACTGACCCGCCTCACGGGGATCAAGTTGAAAAACGTGGCTTCGAAAGCTACCACCCTCAGCCGGGAGGCATTCAATCTCCTGATGGCGTCGGGCAACCTTCCGGACATCGTCGCGGGCAACGAGCTCCGGCACGATTTTGTGCGCTACGGGATGGAGGGAGCTTTCCAATCCCTCAACGAGCTCATCGACCAGCATGCCCCTAACCTGAAGCGCTTCCTCGCTCAGAACGAGCAGGTGCGCAAGGCTATCACGGCGCCGGATGGCAACATCTACTGGATCCCCTATGTGCCTGACGGCAAATATGCCCGCGGCTGGTTCATCCGCTACGACTGGCTGGAGAAGCTCGGGCTTCAGCCGCCGCAAACCGTGGATGAGCTCTACACGGTGCTCAAGGCCTTCCGCGAAAAAGACCCGAATGGCAATGGACAGAAGGACGAGGTGCCGATCTTCATCCGCGAGCCCGACACCGAGCTGCAGCGTCTCGTGGTTCTCTGGGATGGACGATCCAGTGGGTCGGACGCTCAGCACGACTTCTACATCGACGACGGCAAGGTCAAGCACCCCTATACCGGTGACAACTACAAGACTGGCATCCGCAACATCGCCAAATGGTATGCGGAAGGCCTCATCGACAAGGAGGTCTATACCCGCCGCGCCCGCGCCCGTGAAGCTCTCCTCGGTGCCAACCAAGGCGGCATGACCTACGATTGGTTCGCCTCGACCGCCAGCTACAACACCAGCCTCAAGGACAAAGTGCCAAGCCTGAAGTTCCTGGCGATCGCACCGCCGGCTAGCGCCTCCGGTAAGCGCATCAACGAGAACCGCCGCGCCCGTCTGCGGCCAGACGGCTGGGCGATCACGGTCGCCAACAAGCACCCTGTCGAAACCATCAAGCTCTTCGACTTCTACTTCACGCCGCAGGGGCGCCTTCTTTCGAACTTCGGCGTCGAGGGACAGCACTACGACATGGTCGATGGCAAGCCGCGCTACAAGCCGGAGATCCTGAAAGCCAAGGCGCCGGTGAATGCGCAGATGTGGGACATCGGCGCGCAGATTCCGATCGGATTTTGGCAGGACTACGAGTATGAGCGCCAATGGACCAACGAGGACGCGCTGAAGGGCATCGAGCTCTATGACAAGGGCAACTACCTGATCGACGAATTCCTCGGCGTGAGCATGACAACGGACGAGCGTCAGGTCTTCGACCGTCACATGCCCAATATCCAAACATTCATGATCGAGCAAATGCAGGCCTGGATTCTGGGCTCGCGGGATGTGGACAAGGACTGGGAGACCTACAACGCCCAACTAAAGAAGCTCGGCTTGGATCAGGTTCTCGCCGTGATGCAGAAAGCCTACGACCGTCAATATCGCTGAACGCCTGCCGCCAGCCTCTGGGCTGGCGGCCCCTCACCATCGGATCCGCCATCATGTCGACCAGCGTCTATTCCCATTCAGCCGCCAAGCAGCGCATCCTCGACCAGCCAAAGGCCAGCGCGCTGACGGTAAAATACAGGCCGGACGCCGAGACGATCTATGAGAACCCGCCGCGGTTCGTGTGGCTTCCCACCTTGGACGAAGGATCCCGGTACGTTCTGAAAGTGACGGAGGGCGGCCGTGCGGACGGCAAGCCCCTCTTCATCTACGACGACCTACACAGAAATTTCTTCACGCCGGATCACGCCTATGCTCCGGGCGAGTATTCGTGGGCCTACGCCATCTGGGATCCCGATCAGGGCGCTCCCGCAAGCGCTTGGAGCGAGGGCCGCTGTTTCACCGTGCCGGTTGATCTGACGGCTGTTCCACTTCCATCCCGGATGGACCGGGCAAAAGCCGCCAGCCCGGCGCATCCCCGGCTCTGGCTCAGCTCCGACAAGGTCTCGGCTTTCGCCGCGGCCTTGAAGGAAAACCCGGATCATTCCGGATTTCAGAATTTCTATGCCCGTTCGGTCAAGCCGTGGATCGACCGCCCGATCATGGCGGAACCTGCGCCCTACCCCAACAACAAGCGGGTCGCATCTCTGTGGCGGCAGATGTACATCGACTGCCAGGAAGTTATCTACGCCATCCGGCACCTCGCCATCGCGGGCCGGCTACTGGAGGACGATCACCTTCTGGAGCGTGCGAAGTCATGGCTTCTGACGGTTGCCGACTGGGACGTGCTCGGACCGACCTCCCGCGCCTACAACGACGAGGCCGCGTTCCGCGTGGCGAGCGCCCTCGCATGGGGGTATGACTGGCTTTACGACCGTCTCGATGCCCGCGAGCGAGAACTCGTCCGCGCAGCACTCCTAGTAAGGACCCGTGAAATTGCTGATCACGTCATCGGCCATGCCCGCATCCACATCTTCCCTTATGACAGTCATGCCGTGCGGGCGCTGTCGGCTGTCCTGACACCCTGCTGCATTGCTCTGCTCAACGACGAGGAGGAGGTCCAGGACTGGCTCGACTACACAGTCGAGTATCTGTCTAGCATCTACTCCCCGTGGGGCGCCGAGGACGGCGGCTGGGCGGAAGGCCCGCATTATTGGACGACCGGGATGGCCTATCTGCTCGAAGCGGCCGGCCTCATCCGCAATTACTACGGCGTTGACATTCTCCAGCGAGCCTTTTTCCAGGCAACCGGCAACTTCCCTCTCTACACCAAAGCGCCGGGCGTGCGCCGCACCTGCTTCGGCGATGATTCCACCATGGGCGATCCGCCGAGCCTGAAGACCGGCTACAACATGCGCCACTTCGCCGGAGCGACAGGCAACGGCCATTATCAGTGGTATTTCGAGCAGGTGAAGCGCGACGATCCAGGTACCGAGGATCTGTTCTATAATTACGGCTGGTGGGACTTCGCCTTCGAGGATCTGCAATACGCCCATGATCTCACCGCGGTCGATGCCAAGCAGCCGACGGATCTCCCGCTGCTGCAAGTCTTTCACGACATCGGCTGGGTTGCCCTCCAGAAGGACATGAGCGATCCGGCACGCCACCTTCAGTTCGTCTTCAAGAGCAGTCCGTACGGCTCCCTGAGCCACAGCCACGGTGATCAGAACGCGTTCCTGCTGCGCGCTTTCGGCGAGGATCTGGCTATTCAGGGCGGCTATTACGTAGCGTTCAATTCCTCCATGCATCGTTTGTGGCGCCGCCAGACGCGCTCGAAGAACGCCATCCTGATCGGCGGCAAGGGTCAATACGCTGAGCGCGACAAAGCACTGGGCAAAGCAGCCTCAGGCAGGATTCTCGCAGTCAAGCAGGATGATACCAGCATCTTCATGAGCGGGGACGCCACCTTCGCCTACCGGTCCGTCAATCCCGCGGTGAGGTTGGTGCAACGGGACGTGCATTTTGTGCGCGAGCGCTACTTCGTGATCGTTGATCGGGTCTCGCTCGACGAGCCGGAGCCGATCTCGTTCCTGTTCCACACCGAGAACGAGATGGAGATCGGCGGCCAGACCTTCCGGGTGACCGGCAAGCAGGCAGGCCTGTACGGCCACTTCGTCTTCAGCAGTGCTGGAAAGCCAGTTCTCCGGCAGCACCAGGGGTTTCCGGACGTCGATCCGGCGGAGATCGAAGGCCTCCCACTGCAATGTCATCTTGCCGCCGAGGTGCCCCCTGCCCGGCAGCACAACCTAGTGACGTTGCTCGTGCCTTATGCTCTCAACGAACCGGCCCGCGTCTTGCACTTCATCGATGATCAGGGTTTCAGCACAGATATCTACTTCGTGGACGAGAACGATCGGGAGTTCTCCGTGGCGCTGCCAAAGGACTTTTGAACAAGCGGAGAAGACTCCGGATGTCTGCAACGAATCAGGTGGCGTCGTTGCCCTGCCTTTCAGGAAAGTCCGGTGTTCTTTTGTTGAGCGGACGTTTCTTGTGCCTCAGTCCGGTGCCACCCGCGCCCTTTCCTGGTTCACAGATATCAATTTCACCTGATACTGTCTCCGCAACAGACCCTGATCTCCGGAGTAGATCCTGAGAGGGTGGCAACGACCGAAGGCTCGACGATGGCAAAAATCGATGTGATGACTGCGGCCCGATGTGAGGGGTCCGACTATCCGGCGCCGTACGATCTGCCCTGCCGCGATCGGGTTCGGCGGGCCTTGGGTGATGCTGCCGGGCTGACCCAGTTCGGGGTCAACCTGCTGCACTTGCCGCCAAGCGCATGGTCGTCGCAGCGACACTGGCATTCGGCCGAGGACGAGTTCGTGTGGGTCCTGGAAGGCGAGGTCGTTCTCATCACAGAAGGTGGTGAGGAGATCCTGCGCGCCGGGGATTGCGCCGGCTTCAAGGCTGGGGATCCGAACGGTCACCACCTGCAAAACCTCTCCGATCAGCCTGCCCTGATCCTGGAGGTAGGGTCACGCCGCCCCGATGAGGATGTCGCCGAGTATCCGGACGTTGATCTGCGCTACAGCACGGCGGCCGGGGACATCCACAAGGATGGGACGCCCTACTGACCTTCCTATCAGCACCGCAATGTCTCTTGCCGCGTCGTTAGCGGACCTTCGTTCCACTTCTGCCTCATGCCAATAGGCGACCTTGGCGCCACCCCAATGTTGCGGCAAGGGCGAGTATGATCTTGATATCTCAGGGCCGGCACCAGCCCTGCTGATCAACTCGGTGTGGCGTGCCAGCGCTTTGAGCGATTCCTCAAACGCTACTCCCAGCGTGAAGGCTGCTGCCCTCCGGGCTCAACTCTGATTGCTTGATGCGAGCTCCAAATGCTGTTGCGCCCACATCGCCGCCTGGGTCCGGTTGGCGACCTTCACCTTGCGCAAAATGGCTTTGATGTGCACCTTGACGGTTGCTTCAGCCACCCCGAGGTCCCGCGCAATCAGCTTGTTCGAGGCTCCTCGGGTCAGGCAGTGGAGGATCTGGGCCTCCCGCTTCGACAGATTGCCCATTCCCTCGGGTATATTAGGGGCGGGCGCAGCTTGCCCGTCGCAAAGCTGCGGGCGCAGTCCCTGCTTGAGCAGCTCAAAGCTGACTGAAGCCGGGAGGAATGTCTCGCCAAGCATCACCAGCTCCAAAGCCTTGAGCAACGCGGGCTGGGGCATGGCGGCTGGGCAGAGCCCGTTCAGGCCAGCGGCGCAAAGGCGTACCACGGCCTGAGGCACCAGGTGATCAGCGAGAACGACCACCTTGGCAAATGGGTATTGCGCCTTCAGCTTCTCAATCGCTTCCTCATAGACAGGCGCTGCGAGGCTCTCGCACAGGAGGATGAGCACCGGCGTCTCATCGACGATCGCCGGGAACGCGGACAAACCGTCGAAAGTCTCAGCCGCCACCGCAAACGGTGTATCTGCCAAGATATAGCTGATGCCGGTGCGTAATAGGGTGTTGCGGCAGACCAGAAAGGTGGTCACATGATCGAAAGGAGCATGAACAAGTGGACCGATCTGCGTTTCGTAGATGATCTCTTGGTCCATGTGTTCGCCCCCTTGATGCTCAAAATGATGACGTCCTACGCACTTCGGTCGCGTTCATCGGCTATAACCGAGCAAGATCCTTGGCAAGCTCCACCAAGGCCGTATATCTGCTGATCCAAGAAGGTTCGGGTATCACATTGAGATCACGCTCAACTATCCTTGGCAGCGTGCGTTCAATCCAGAAGCATATTGATAAGGTGCTGCGAGCACATCACACATACTTGGAGTAAGATGAACAGCGGCTGACGGGCGCGTTTGATGTCATTCATCTTCGAAAGCTGTTGCTGACCTCCGATGTATGCTGAAGCTGGGCTTTGAGCGTCCTTGATGACAACCCCAAGAAATCGGTTTGCCACAAGGAAGCCACGCTCTAGGATGAGCATGTCTTAGATTGCATGAATTTGTAGGAGAACGGCATGTTGTCGGTATCCCTTTGCGCGTCGAGAACTGCACTCATCTCTTGTCTGCTGCTATGGGGACCTGCGGCGGTCGCGCAAGCGAACCCGGCCTGGGTCGATCCGGTTGTCCGCCCGGGTGACATTGCCGCCCCCGAACTTGCTGCACCACCTGAAGCTGCTCGGCCACCCGTTCAAGCTGCGTGGGAGAGCGATCGGAAGGCCCTGAGTGCGCAAGCTGCCCAAGCTCTAGCTGCCGACTATCTTGACCTCTGGTCTGCACCAAACCGGCTGACGCTCGCTGCGGCTTCATCGTTTTATGGCTCTACCGTTACGTTTCATGGCCGTGAGCGAACGATCGGCTCTGTACTTGCCGAGAAGCGCCGATTCGCGGAGCGCTGGCCGCAACGGACTTATCAGTACCGACCGGAGACAACGATGGTAGCGTGCGAGAGTGACGGGGCGCGCTGCACAGTATGGGCCGTCTTCGACTTTTCAGCGGCTAGTTCTGGCCGAGGTCAACGCTCCCTTGGGATCGGAGAACACGAGCTTGTTGTGAGCTTATCGAGCGGCAGGCCCGTGATTGTGTCCGAGACGAGCCGGGTTCTCCATCACGGCGCAGTCCGGAACCGATGACAATCAGTGCCTAGCTAGACTGTGTTTCATGGGTCGACAGGTGTCCCTGCCGAGCTGAGCTTAGAGCGTCTTCTAAACGATGCAGACAGAGTTCGGACATTCAAGCTCGAGCTTGCGTTTCAAGCTCCCCGAGGCAAATGCCTGCTTCTGGTCCACGCTGTTATTGCGTGCATCTCACTTGCAGAGCAGGTTCTTCTCACTGACACCGACCTGAACGATCCGAGGCTTGTCCACGCCCGCGACGCCGACGTACTTGAATACCCAGTCATCAAGCTCGCGCTGCCGGGTGTCCTGAATGACAATCTTGTCCCGTCCATCGAGCAGCGCCCAGAAGGCTGAGGCTTGCGGTTGCTTGGCCGGATCACGGCTGAATGTGAAGTCGATGCCGGTGTTCGTCAGGTAGGCGTGACCGGCCGAGTCCGTGATCTAGAAGTCCTCGATAGCCGAACGGCACCGTCAAATTAACCAAGGGGTGACCGGATCGGGGCATAGGTGAGGGATGATGAAGAACTCCCGTCATCCTCGCTATGCCCGTCACCGCTTCCCGGCTGAAGTGATCAGCCATGCCGTTTGGTTGTACTTCCGGTTTCCTTTGAGTCTGCGCATGGTCGAGGGGATGCTCGCGGCACGAGGTATCCTGGTCAGCCATAAGACAGTGCGACAGTGGGCGCTGAAGTTTGGCCAGAGAATCGCCACTCAGATCCGCAGGCGTCTGCCCGCACCAGGAGACAAATGGCACCTTGATGAGGTCGTGATCAGCACTGCAGGTAGAGTCCGCGGTGGTGGTGGAAATTTGCTGACGCGCCGGGTGTTGGGATGAGGTGGTCATTGGGAGGACCGGCTATGGTGGAGTTGCT
>NZ_JAERQE010000036.1 GCF_016734765.1 Microvirga soli
GATAATCTGGTCCACGGACGGTCTCCTGTGTTTGAGCCTCTCACGGCCTCATTCTGGCACAGCGATGCCGTAAGGGGCCGTCCACCCCAACACTGTCAGAGACGTATAGCTCGAACACGCGGCTAGGATGCGCCAAGCCGAATCCCGCAGGAACTTCCTTATAGTGTTCACTAAGTGCTTCGACGATTTCATCACGTGGGGCACATGGCACTTGAGCCCAGCTCGGATGAGAGCTATGGGCGAAAGCGATAGCTGCGATGATCGCTAAAGGGATTCCCTTCAAGATTTTCATACCGGAACTCCACTGTTCTAAGTGGCACGCCCGAGCTGGTGAAGAGAGCAGAGCTAGCGGTTGCGAGCCACGATGTTCGACAGCCGTGAGGATTGAAGAGCCGGCTCGGGAAATTTGAACAGTGAGATAAGTGGAGTTTCTGCCTGACTGCGGCCAGAATGGCTGCCGAACAGGAGAAACCATGAGCAAGAGACCGCGCCGGAACCACTCTCCGGCCTTCAAGGCGAAAGTGGCCCTGGCTGCCGTGAAGGGTGAGAAGACCCTCGCCGAGTTGGCGCAGCAGTTCGATGTGCATCCCAACCAGATCACCCAATGGAAGGCCCAACTCCTCGACGGAGCCGCCGGGGTATTCGGGACTGAGCCCAAGGCGGGAGCTGACGCCCCGCCGGTGGACGTGAAGACGCTGCATGCCAAGATCGGCGAGCTGACCCTGGCCAACGATTTTTTGGAAAGCGCGCTCGGCAAAGCCGGACTGTGGCCGAGCGCAAAGCGATGATCGACCGCTCGCATGCCCTGTCGCTGTCCCGGCAGGCCGAGGAACTCGGGATCAGCCGTGGCAGCCTCTATTATCAGCCGCAGCCTGTCTCAGGAGCCGATCTGGCCGTCATGTGGCGGATGGATGAGCTGCATCTGGAGTACCCGTTTGCGGGCTCTCGCATGCTGCGCGATCTGCTGCTGGCGGAGGGCTTCACGGTCGGACGCCTGCATGTTTCCACGCTGATGAAGCGGATGGGCATTGAGGCGCTCTATCGCAAGCCGAACACCTCCAAGCCGGCATCGGGGCATCAGGTCTATCCCTATCTGCTGCGCAAGCTGCCGATCACCCGACCGAACCAGGTGTGGGCCATGGACATCACGTACATTCCCATGGCCCGCGGGTTCGTCTATCTGGCTGCGGTGGTCGACTGGTTCAGCCGGCGCGTGCTGGCCTGGCGACTATCCATCACGCTGGAAGCAGCCTTCTGCATCGAGGCGGTGGAAGAAGCCATCGCGCGCCACGGCTGCCCTGAGATCTTCAACACCGATCAGGGCAGTCAGTTCACCAGCCACGACTTCACCAGCGTGCTGCTCAAGAACGAGATCGCGATCAGCATGGACGGCAAGGGCGCGTGGCGGGACAACGTGTTTGTCGAGCGGCTCTGGCGCAGCATCAAATACGAGGAGGTCTATCTGAGGGCCTACGACAGTGTCGCCGAGGCCCGCGCTTCGAATGGTCGGTATCTGACCTTTTACAACGGCCGGAGGCCTCATTCGAGCCTTGACCGAAGGACCCCCAATCAGGCCTACTTCAATCCGCTGCCGCAGCTTGTGGCAGCCTAACCCCGGCAGACGCTCCACTTAGCGAACCAAAAACGCTGTTCAGACAAACCGAGCCACCTCATAACGCCAATAAATCTCGCTAATGGCCCTGAGGCTTTGTTCGCGGCAAGATCCGGTCGCGCAATCCGAAGTGCCAGAGCGGACCATCGCCGCTCGTCGTTGTAAAGGCAACGTAAAACCCCCTGGGCGGTTCTCGTCCTAGCCGGCCACCGTGTACTCCAACGGACACTGTATAAGTGGTGAGCACAACGGGCAGACGAGCAGTGCGCACCCAGCCTTAACGACATCCGACGACCAGCAACCTGACGCCTCGCCCACAAAATCTGCTCTCCAGCGTACGAACCCGACAGAGACGCAGGTCCAGTCTAGGAACGCTTGCCGCTAGGTTATGTTGTCTGTCAGACAGTTTGGTGCGCTGAAGCATTGCTGCCGCGCGGCTCTAGCCGAGACGACGCTTCGTGTCTGGCAATTAGACGCGCGTCTGGGCAAACTACTTAAGGAGTTGAGTATGATGAAAGGGTCTCTTGTCGCGGCATTGCTCGGCACCGCTTTGCTAAGTCCAGACGTTGCCTCGGCTCAGACCGCCCTGGGCGGGGGTGAGGGCAAGGCAGCGCCATCAGTGCTCCAGGCCCAGGCACGCATTCTGCAGGCTCAGGATAATGCGGTCCTGCCCAACCAAGCTATGCGCGTGGGAGAAGTCGAGCGGCGCGACATCTATACTCCTCGTGGTGAGAGGCTTGGGAGCGTGAGGCGGATCGTTCTGAATGTGACTGATGGACGGACATTCCTCGTGCTTGAACGTGGCGGCCTTGTCGGCTTGGGTGATAAAGAGTTCCCGCTTCCAGTGGATCGCGTGTACGTCCAGGGTGGACGCCTTGTCGTTCCGGGCCTTACGGAGGCAGAGCTCGAAGCGGTGGCCGACTGGGATGTGAATGACCACAAGTATCGCGAGTTAGCAGATTCGGAGATCATCAATGTAAGCCGGAGGTGAATGTTCGTCGCTGGATGCATGTACCATGCTTCCAGTGATCAGGACCCACGCGGCTTCGGCCCAAGCCTAACCTTAACCAGCGCTAATCTGCGGTGGGTGAGTCATTCGATGCATCATGAGCCGTCGACGCTCGTGCGGTGTTTGTACGCTCCTGATCAGATCTACGCCGCCATTCGGACCGAGCATTCCCGTTCGGCATCGTGATTCCTGCGCTTATATGAGGCCAAAGCGCAGCGTTTTGTACATCGTTCGATGACAAGGCAGCGAATGTTAGTTTCGCCCTGTCTACAGGTGAAACCCCGCTATCATAGCCCCACTTCGGGATTGGCTAAAGGAGCAGTGCAATTCGAGGAACGGAGAGCCGGCGAGATCGTTTCAGCCGCGAACTCGCGCCGGGAGCGTCGGCGCGAGCGCGTGGCTTCCTGCATGCCTGCTCCCGCAGGGAGGGCAAGGTGTGCGGGGCATTATTCGGTGGCAGGGCGCCCCCGAGGCTGAGCCTCACTTAGGTGGGACTTCCTGAGGTACCGTCTATGGGCAGAGCCGGATTGTATTCCGGAGCACGCTTGATTTCGTCACGCGCTTGGGAGGTTTGCACGGTGTGATCGGTCCAGGAGACGTCATCGATCCATTCCGTCGTGACAAGAACCATCTTGCCTTGCCACCAGTTTTTCGTGTCCACGATCAAGTAACGTATCAACCAGTTGCTCCCATCGACCAGAAGGTCCTCGACGTGCCCAATATCGCCGTCCGAGGCGCGAACATAGTAGCCGGTCACCTCTTTGGCGCTGCGCAGACGAGGATCGCCGCTCGGCTGCTCGTGACCCCGGCCGCCTCCGCGGGTGCCGTCAACGGTCACAGCACCCGCGGCGGCAGCCGATGTGGGTGCTAGGATGGGGGCCACAGGGAACACGGGATAAGCAGTTGTCGATGCATAGGCAATGCCGGGGGCTGACCAGTAGGGCGTCCACCGGTAGGCGTCATAGATCGACGTCTCCATCTGACGCGAAACCGGCAGGTCGATCCCACTTCCTGGGCTGTTCTCTACCTGCTCTCTTGTCAAATCGACGGCAATCGAGGGCGCATCGGGTTTGGCGGGGGCCACGTGAGAGGCGGGAAGCAACACCTTACGGCCAAAGAGCCATGATCCGGTGCTTACGACAAGCCAGCGTGCTCGCCAGGTGTCGTCCTCGAACAAGAGGTCACTGATGTTACCGATCTCACCGTCCCGAGCCGCGATCGACAAGTTCGTGAGACTTGATGTTCTGAGAAGCATGTGCTGAGCTCTAGCCAGTTAATCAGTCGCCCTGTGACGAAGTCCGAGGATACACGAACCGTTCCTAGGAATATGGATAGACGTGGTACGCCAGCGGACGATGCACTTCGCGATCCTGTTGATTGGTGTTTGCTGAAGTCTGTTGAGCGATGTCTTGCTTAATGTTTGCATGCTCGCTGCGGGATTCATCAAAGCGGTCGAATACGCAGGTTGTTCTGGACATGTGTCACTCCTGACACGGTGTCGGCGATATCCTCCGCCCGGCGCTTCTCGAAGGGAGTCGAAACAGTTCCGGAGAGTATCACCTCCTGGCTCTTAACCGAGACCTCGATGTCAGACGCGTCGACATGCCCGTCTTCAGTGAGCCGGTGGCCTACATCGTCAAGGATCCGATCGTCCGGGCGCCGGTAGTTGCGGGGTCCGCGTCCACGGTAATCCTGCTGGAGATCGTCGTGGCTCTCCAGGCCAACAGCCCTGGTCAGGTCCTCGTAGAACGCTTCGGCGGCGCGGAGGAGCTTGTGCGCCGCCTCGCGATCCCGCTGGCTGGACTGGCCCGCAGTGCGACTCGGAACGGAGGTGCCATATCGGACCTTGCCGGAGTAATCCCTTGCGCCGCGCGGTGAGGTACTGGGGTCCCGGCGCTCAAATCCGTCCTCTTCTCGGCGAAGCGGCTCTGGGCGAGTAGTTACCCATTCGTGACCGGGGAAGCTTCCCTCTCCATAGTACCTGCCTGGCAGCCGTGGGTCCAAGAGCCGAGGGTCCTCTTCGCCGTGTCCGTAACGTGCATGTGCAGGGCGCCGCTCAAGGTAAGCCCCCTCCTCGGCGCGGTACTCGTTCCGTAGGTACTCGCTGAGATCCTCGTCGGCTGTTCGAAAACCGCTGCTGGAGCTCCGTTTTTGATCGGCCATGTTGAAGTCCTCTCAATGTAAGGTCCAGTGTCACCGGGGAATTCTTTTGATCCTTCCAGGTTCCGTCAAAGCAAGCTGGTGGAGGTCGGTAGGAGCTTCGGTTGTGTGTACATCACCGGACCAAAACCCTCCATCAGCCGAACCAAGGGCCGTCTTGAAGATATTACCCGCAGCACCGGCGATCATCTTCGGCGGGTTCTTAGGTCATCGCTGGCGTCACTGAGGTTTACTCCCATGGATAGAATGAATGATGCGCTAAAGCTCGCCACTCTGTTTGTCGCAGCCGTGGCAGTTCTAACCGCGGCTGAGGAAGGAGCTTTCGGTCAGGCACCGGGCTCATCTGCAGTCGGCGGCGACATTGCGACGCCCGTCGAAATCACGATGAACACGGTCAACAGTGACGTCCAGTGCGGTCCGCCACGGGCCCGATTGCCGGCGCGCGATCCTCTTGACTTGAGGGTTATGAACCGTTCCGAGTTCCCGATCATGTTTGTTGCGCCTGAGTTCTTCAAGGCATCGCAGCACATCGAGTCCGCCGGCTTTGTTATGGATCTTGTGAAGGGAGGATTTCTCGTTGCACCCAAGAGCACGGTCAGGGTCCTTCTGCGGACTCCGGCGCCCGGCGAGTACTACTTCTCCTGCTTCCACCCGAATAGCATACCGAATCCTGCATCAAGCGGATTCCTGATCGTCGTGCCTGCCGCAACCTGATCCGCGTGGGCCTAGCAGCTGCGTCTGCTGGCGCGAGGAAGGAGATACGCTCGGAAGTCGGATCACTGGCGTACAGAGGGTGTCTTCAGCCAGGAACCGGCTGAATACCACTTACCTTGTTTGCCAGGAGATTGCTCTCAGGTGCACCATGTCCAATGAAATTTCGCAGATTTCTAGACGACCAAGCTTCATTGCCCTAGCCGCTGTGGCGGCGCTCGGCTGGATCGTAGCAATCTGGTCGATCGGGTCCAGCTCGCGTCAAGAGGACTATCTCAACGAACGCATCCAGCAGCTGGAAGCCACTCACCAGGTCGCCGTGAGCCAGCTGGAAGAACTGAAGCGCACGGCAGGAACCGCCGAAAGCCTCCAGAGCCAGATCAGCACGGCGCGCGCGGACTTGGCGAGTCTTAAACAGCAGCAGGAGAAAACGGTCCAGGCATTAGCCACTATCCGCAGTGAGACGGAGGCAGCAGATAGGCGGCTTCAGGAGTCCCGGCAGGCTCAGGCAAAAGTTCAACAGGATCTCACCGCCGCGCGCGAGCAGCTAGCTGCGTTGGAGCGCCGCCAAGCGGAAATGGTAAGAGTGGTCGGCGAGATCACGGTGAGCCGGGATCGCGTCATGGCGGAACTAAACGAGGCGCGAGAGCGGTCCGCGGCCCTGCAGCAGCAACTCGCAGGAATTGCGGACCAGCTGGCGTCACGACGGAGTGAGCTGGCTGCTCTTGAGGAGCAACGGTCCGCCCGACCCTCCCGCGACGATACTCCCCGCCAAACTGGTTCAACCCTGGTCAATGAAGGTTTGGCCAACACGGGGCAGCAGATCTATCGCTGCGATGACAATGAAAGTGGCTGGATTTGCTCCGCAGAAGGCGTGTCAGCGGGCGACGAGCGGCTGCACCAGAGCGTACCATACCCTCGGCAATAAGGAATCCAACAGGCGGCTTGGATGAAGATGCGAGCTCGGAAGTGGGATCGCACAAGTGACGTGGGCGATCCATTGGCTGGACCATAGCCGATCTGCACTGCACCTCAAACCTCGTTGGCTACGGCTTCTATGACTGGAGCGGACAGGTGCTCGGTGGACTGGAAGGCGATTTACGTGCCCCCGGCTGCCGATCCGGGCTGATTGCCGCTATTGGTCCTACCCTTGGGAGGAGTGGAATGAGTTGCCGACGTAAGCGTCTCGGCTTGATCCTGCTCCCACGGTAGCGGCTGACCTGGCACGGTGCGTCCCTCGACCATATCAAAAGGCTGCAACAGACGCGGGACGATCGGACCAGCGGTATCGTCTGTTCTGAGAGGAGAACGCGACTAAACTTACAGGGAGCTTTCATACAGAGTCGAACCTCGTAAACCGAACCGGGTATCCCAGTTGAACGTGTGTGCGGGTCTACGCTGCATCTTTGGCTCAAAGGTTACTCGCACCAACACTGCCTGACTTGCACGGGTCACCAGCTCCATTCCGGATGACTTCATGAAATTGATGTCGTGATCACGGGCTGTCCAACCCCGTTTGTTTCGGGCATCACTGGTTCGTCAGCGTACTGTCTTCGCTCCATCGGGCAGGAACGTCCCCCCTGCGGTCCGGTTCACTGATCAGGCGCCATTGACGGTGCCGACTGTCGCTAACGGTCCCTTAGAGGGGCAAGCCGACAGTTTCCCGCTGAAAGGTGACCAGCGGCCGCTTGAGAATGGTTGGCGCTGGTTCTGGACTGCACAGTCCAATGAACCGTGCGGGGTCAGGAGGTGGGATGCCCTACCGTCTGCGCGCCGTACGAAATCGAAAGACGAAGAGGAAAGCTTACAATGCGTGATATGATACTGATGACTTCCGTGCTAACAGCACTGGCCTTCGGGTCCACCGCAGCGCTTGCGCAGTCCCAATCCGGGACACCCGCCCCATCCTCGTCCTCCCAATCAGCGCAGCCCGCATCAAGCACGATGCCGAAAGCCATGTCTCAGGATAAAGTTCGCCAAGTCATGAAGGACGCAGGCTTCACCAACGTCCGGATCCTTGATGCCACATACTTGGTCCAGGCTTCGACAAAGGACGGCGACCAAATCCTGGTCGTCCTCAATCCACCGGCACTGGATCGTACTGGAACACCCGCGACAATCGGGGCTACTAGCGGGCCGTCGGGTGGATCCGCCGGGTCTTCGGGCGGGAGCACCTCTACTGCACCCAAACAGTAATGGCGTTGTTCGACCACACCGTCTACAGATCAAGCGCGAGGGGCGGGATGTCACCGCCCCTCGCGTGCGAGTAGATGTGCAATGGGCATCCAGAGGTCGCACAGCCGTATTAACGTGGTCACCGTCAAGTTGATCGCAATATTGAGGCACCGACATCTGAGGTGGCGAGCGGGCATCGCATTCGCGTGACTTGGGGGACATGCAAGGATCGGCTTACGCTGGTTGCGTTACAACTCCGCCACCATCATAGCGTTGCTGGGTGGCCGTATGCAGCACCGGCGAGGTGTCGACCTGCGCGGCATTGTGTGCAGGCACTCCTCTAAGCGACCCGCGAAACCAGCAACCGGGCAAGGGGCCCTCTGCGTCGAGCGACTTAGGCTGTCCGAGATGTGCCTGCGGGTCAAATCCTCGACGCTTCCGGCACTCACTCACGGATCAGATTCCAGGATCTCGGGAAATAGGCTAATCTCTGTTCAACCAAAGCGGAGCGTCAGTCGTGATGCCGTTTAGCGCAATTCTAATCCTGGTAGTGGTCTTGTTTATCGTCGCGACTGTGCCGGTCTGGCCATATAGCCGTACATGGGGTCTTTGGCCCAGTGGTGCGTTTGGCCTGATCCTTGTGGTGCTAGTCGGCATGCTAGTCTTGGGCTAGCCAGGCACTGCCGTCGGTTGCGCGGCGATGAGGAGCCAGGTCGCGTTGTGGATTTCCCTGTCTGTCATGCAACGCGGCCAGATCGGCAAGAGCAGAACAGAAGCAAAACACTCCCCTGTGATCAGATCCAAAGTACAGGAACAGAAATGGCTAGATTACGCTTGGGACTAAGGGTGCAACTTGAGCACTTAGTTTTGAGCGGATGCGTACCATGAGAGATTTGGTCAGATCTGTGCCGGACTGGTTGCGACGGGCAACGGCATCGTGGGCGGTTCACAAGGAACTTGACCCCTCATGCGGGCCCAGCGCTGAGACACTTGGCCAACGGATGATGCCGGAGCCTGCACCGGGCAGTGGGGGAGAGGATATCTCTCGCGAGTTTTACATGCTCTTCCGAGAAGTAATGGAGGGAGGCAAAGGTTGGCCCATCATCGGTTTGTCCCTGGTGATCGTTGCCGTGTTGATTGGGAACATGTTTGGCCAGGTCCGCCTCAATGAGTGGAATGGCGCATTCTTCGATGCGGTGGAGCGGCGAAACTCCAATGCCTTCCTCCACCAACTGTCAGTGTTCCTAGGTGTCATCGCGTTCCTGCTCGTTATGGTGGTCGCACAGACCTGGCTGCAGGAGCGGCTCAAGATCCGTCTGAGGGAGCGCTTGACCCACGTTTTGCTGGACACTTGGATGATGCCGAAGAGAGCATACCAGCTCGGGTTGGCCGAAGCATCCGCCACGCAGCCCGACCAACGCATGCAAGAGGACTGTCGTCTGCTCTCGGAGTTTTCTACGGAACTCGGCGTTGGAATGTTGCAGGCTTTCATGATGCTCGCAAGTTTCATCGGGGTTCTGTGGACGCTCTCGTCGTACGCGAGTTTTGACTTCCGCGGAGAAGAGGTCGTGATACCTGGCTACATGGTCTGGGTAGCGATCGGGTATGCCGGGATCGGTTCAGGCCTTACTTGGCTGGTGGGGCGCCCGCTGATCCGCCTGAACACGATCCGCTACGCCCGCGAGGCAGACCTCCGGTTTGCCTTAGTACGGGTGAATGAATGTGCCGAAAGCGTTGCTCTCTATTCTGGCGAGAGAGACGAGCGGCGGAGTCTCGATCATGCGGTCGACGCCGTATTGACAGCAACGCGCAGGCTTTCTGGCGCCCTCGCACGATTGACCTGGATTACATCCGGATATGGCTGGCTTGGGATCATCGTGCCGATCCTTGCCGCCGCGCCCGGATACTTCAGCGGCCGGCTCACATTCGGCGAGCTGATGATGGTCGTGGGAGCGTTCAACCACGTTCAAGGCGCCTTGCGGTACTTTGTCGATAACTTCCCAAAAATTGCTGACTGGCGGTCGGCCCTGCTTCGCGTGGTGACATTTCGCCATGCTGCCGTCGATCTGGAACGCTCCCTCGGCGAGCGGGGGCGTATCGGGAGGCAGCTCCACCCAAAGGGCTGGCTGAGCTTCCAGAAGCTTTCGGTTTCGCTCCACAATGGGCCTCCGCTCATCGAGGAAGCCACTGTTGAGATCCGTACGGGCGAACGCGTCCTGATCGTAGGAGCCTCAGGAACAGGAAAGAGCACGCTCTTCCGCGCGATTGCAGGGCTTTGGCCCTGGGGGAAGGGCCTGATCCAGACGCCTCATCCCGATCAGATGATGTTTCTCCCGCAGCGTCCTTACCTCCCGCTCGGAACTCTGCGCGCGGCACTGTGCTACCCGGCCGCGCCCGATGCATTCGATGATGCGACGGTTCGGAATGCTCTTGAACGGTGCGGCCTCACGGATTTCTATCAGGCCCTGGAAGAGCATAAGAGGTGGGATCAATCCCTTTCACTTGGCCAGCAGCAACGGGTGGCTTTTGCCCGGGTTCTCCTCCATAGGCCGTCCTGGGTGTTTATGGACGAAGCAACCTCCGCTCTCGACGATAAATGCCAGGATTCGATGCTTTCTTTGTTGTGGGATGAGCTTGCGGATGTGTCGGTCGTCTCCATCGGGCACAGGCCGGGCCTGGAGGATTTCCACACCCGGACAATTCATCTCCACAGGACAGGCAACGGTGCAAGGCTCCTGGCGATGCCGGCCCCTCCAGCAGGGGCTTCCACTGGCTCGGCCTTGCAAGCTCGGAACGGCGCGTTAGCCGGCCTTTGAGCCGAAGGTGACTACCCGATAGATATACCAAAACACAGCAATGGTTAGAATCGCGTTCGTGACAGGATCAAGCCATTCGGCCACCACATGATATTGGGACTCCAGCACGTAACCTGCTCCGGCCAGGAGGGTTGTCCAGAGAATGGTGCCCAGCGTCGAGTACAACAGGAAGCGGCCGAAACTCATCTTTACCATGCCAGCAGGAACTGAGATCAAGGTCCGTATCGCGGGGACCAAACGTCCCAAGAAGACTGCCTTCCCGCAGTGGCGGGAGAAGAACGCTTCAGCACTGTCCAGATCCTGCGGCATCAGTGTGAGCCATCGTCCATGGCGGGCCGCGAAGGATTTCATACGATGCATACCGATCCACCGTCCGAGGAGATACCAGAGAGACGTGCCGATGACCGAGCCGATGACGCCGGCCAGCACGGCGAGCATGATCTGGAGCTCCCCGCGGGCTGCCGTGAAACCAGCGAGCGGCATAATCACCTCAGACGGTATGGGCGGGAAAAGGTTCTCCGCCAACATCAGCAGCGCGATGCCAAGATAGCCTGTCCTTTCGATGAAGGTTGTAATCCACTCGAACATGACATCTCCCAGCAGGGCTGACTTCAGCTCGGCGTAGCACTCGGCGCTGAGCGTAGTGTCTCCTTGAACCGCACGGGCCCCTCCTGGTTTTGAGCCGTTAAACAAACATCTGTCCGCCACCGTACTAAGAAGATCAACCTCAGCATTGCGGATCAGGAACGGGCGGAGCACCCTCCCGTTGCACCCCAACTGACGTCCCGAGGGGAAGAGAGTGTCCGTCCAAAATCTGCCAACGGTAGCACTGGTCGTGATGGCCGGTGTGTCAGCCCTCTCAGAGCTCAAGGCGCAGAGTGGCCGGGCGGAGGAAGCTGCGTACGACATTGGCAGAGCCGATGTCGAGAGAGGGCGCGCCGTCGTCGTTGGAGCCTACGCCGTCCCACCCGGCCCAGATGCGGGTCTCGGGTCGCCTGCGATAAGTCCGCAGGCGGGAGCGTGCTTCCAGTGCCATGGAATGGATGGCAAAGGTGACAAGGCAGCTATGTTCCCGCGGCTGACGGATCAAACATACAAGTATCTCTATGACTCCTTGCGGGACTACGCGTCAGGTGTGCGCCAAAGTGCGGTAATGGCGCCCATCGCCAAGGCCTTGAATGACCAGCAGATGCGCGACGTCTCTGCTTATTACGCTGCGCAGAAGGCAGCCGATTATCCGCCTGCGGATCCTGTGGATCCTCAAATCTTGCAGCACGGTGCCGCACTTGCAGCAGTCGGAAATGCGACACGCGGCGTTCAAGGGTGCATCAACTGCCATGGCCCGGATGGTGTCGGCCTGCCGCCGACGTACCCCTATTTAGCGGGCCAGTACGCAAGGTATCTGGAGACCCAGATGCAGGCTTGGAAAAGCGGCCAGCGCAAGGGAGACGGCTTCGGCGTCATGGAGCACATCGCCAAGCGTCTGACGGACGACGATATCCACGCTGTCTCTCAATACTACGCAGCAATCCGCCCGCGAGTTGTCACCCCTGAGAAGTCTGAACATCAAGCTTTGACGGCTCCCCTGCCCCCGACACCCAGCCCAAACTCGGTGAGGTAACGATGCGCTTAACCTTTCGTCCAATCATTGCCGCAGGATTTGCTATTATGTGCCTCAGTCACATGCCGGTTCTTGCGCAAGGCAACTCGAATAGGAGCAGTGACCGCTCCGAACAAGGCAGTTCGTCGCCTGTTCAGGGAAGTGTCAGCAAGGCTCAGACGGCTCAGGTGGGCGCAGGAACGACCAGCGGATCAACGACAGGCTACAGCGGTCCAAAGGATGTCACGGAGAGTGCGCCGGGACAGATCAGGGTGCCCCCTCTGCCGCGACCCGAGCTGTGTGAGCCATACCGAAGCACACCCGCCGTTTACCAGACATGTCTTTGGGTCTCACTCGAAGACTGAACGAAGGGAAAAAGACAGTGACTGAGAAATTCTCACGCCGTGATCTCCTTAAAGTCGCCGGGGCTGCCGGAGTGGCCGTTACCGTCCCGGATCATGCGTCCGCCGAGGAGCATCCTGTTCAGGTCGCGCAGGTTGGCAGACAGAATGCTCCGTCCTCTTCATCGCCGCGGGCAGACTTGCCGGCCGAACGCGGTATGCTCTTCTTCTTCAACGACGAAGAAGCTAGGTTCGTCGAGGCTGCTGTCGAACGCCTCATCCCCGCGGATCCCGAATGGCCGGGAGCCGCTTGGGCGGGCGTTCTCAACTTCATCGATCGCCAGCTCGCTGCCGCGTATGGTGCCGGAGCGCGGATGTACCTGAAAGGTCCGTGGGTCCCTGACGCACCTCCCCAGCAAGGCTACCAGCTGCGCTACACTCCAGCCCAACTCTACAGGATAGGGATCGCGGAAACTCGCGCCCATGTCACTGCCAATTATGGCGGACGCGAGTTCTGGGATCTCGGTGCGCCCGTGATGGACGAGGTGCTTTCCGCGCTTGAAAGCGGCGCCATTGAGCTTCCTTCTCTCGCAGCACCCGTGTTCTTCGAGACTCTGCTCGCCAACGCCATCGAGGGCTTCTTCGGTGATCCCGTTTATGGTGGAAACCGCGATATGGTGGGCTGGCGGATGGTTGGATTTCCTGGCGCCTACGCGCAGTTCATCGACTTAGTCGAGCTCTACAATCTTCCATACACGCGCCCGCCAATCAGCATCGGTGAGGCTGGAGCCCGAGAGGCTTACCTCGACGGCCACACGCATGGCGCTCAGAGGTGATAGGAGCACACCATGGCGGTACGTATGAAACCTGTGGACGTAGCGCTCGTCGGAGGTGGCCTGACAGCCGCTATCCTGGGTAAGGAGCTTGCTGAGGCCGGCCAGACAGTCGTTGCGCTCGAACGCGGTGGAATGCGCCAGACAGTGCCGGATTTTCAATCGCCTACAATGCATGACGAACTGAAGTACGATATACGTCACGCCTATGCCCAGGACGTCAGCGTCCAGACCATCACCTTCCGCAACTTCGTCGGCCAGCAGGCTCTGCCGATGCGCCAGCTTGGATCATTCCTGCCGGGAGAAGGTGTCGGGGGCGGAGCGACGCACTGGAACGGCCAGACTTGGCGGTTTCAGCCAGAGTGGTTCGTCCTGAAAAGCTGGGTGGAACAGCGCTACGGGCGAGGTTTCCTAGATGAGGATGTCACCATCCAGGATTGGGGCATCACGTACGAAGAGCTTGAACCTTACTATACGTTCTTCGAGAAGGTGATGGGGATCAGCGGAGCGCCAGGCAACATCAAGGGGCAGATTCAGGTCGGCGGCAACCCCTTCGAGGGGCCGCGCAGCGAGCCGTATCCTAATCCGCCGATGAAACAGTCCCATTCCGGCTTTCTCTTCGGGCAAGCCGCAGCACAACTTGGATACCGTCCATTCCCCGTACCATCGGCGAACGTGACGCGGCATTACACAAACCCTTTCGGGGCGGAAATCAAGCCGTGCATGTACTGTGGCTTTTGCGACCCTTTCGGCTGTGAACACTTCGCGAAGGCAAGCCCTCAGGTGTGCATCCTGCCTTTTGCTATGGCCAACAAGAATTTTGAGATGCGCACGCACTCCTATGTCCTTCGAGTGGAATGGGACAGGCAAGCGAAGGTTGCCACCGGGGTGACCTATGTGGACGCACAGGGTCAGGAGGTCTTCCAGCCGGCAAGCATGGTCGTGCTTTGCGCCTTTGCGCACCACAATCCCATCCTGATGCTGCAGTCACGAATTGGTCAGCCATACGACCCGGCGACCCGGACCGGAACCGTCGGACGCAACTACACTTACCAAACCATGACCGGCGCCGAGGTTTTCTATGACGGTGAAAAGCGCATCAACCCCTTCATGGCCGCTGGAGCCCTCGGAACCGCCATTGACGACTTCAACAATGGAAGCTTCGATCATTCCGGCTTGGGCTTCATCGGCGGGGGTTACATTGCGGCCTATCAGACGACAGGCCGACCCATATACCACCATCCGGTGCCCGAAGGAACGCCCCGCTGGGGGCTTGGGTGGAAGCAGGCAGTTCGGCGGCACTACAACAGCACGGTGGGCCTCGGGTTCCATGGATCCTCGAGCCCTCATCCGAACAACTACCTAGGCGTTGATCCGACTTATACGGATGCGTTCGGTCAGCCGCTCGGGATGCTCACCTATGACTTCCCTTATAATGACCGTCTCATGGCCCGTTACGTTACCGAGAAAATGGCCGGTATCGCTCAGGCGATGGGCGGTAGACGGATGAGTGTAGGCTGGCTTGACGATCATTATAGTATCGTCCCCTACCAGACGACGCACAACACAGGCGGCGCCATCATGGGCACCGATCCGAAGACGAGCGTCGTGAACCGCTACTTGCAGTCTTGGGATTTGCATAACCTGTGGGTCATGGGTTCGTCCGTCTTTCCACAGAACGCGGGCTACAACCCCACGGACACTGTCGGCGCCCTCGCCTACTGGGCGGCGGATGCCATGATCAAGCAGTACCTGAAAAACCCTGGCCCTCTGGTGCAGCCATGATCCGCGCCGTCCAAATCGGTGC
The DNA here is from genome assembly GCF_016734765.1 of Microvirga soli. Taxonomy (GTDB): domain Bacteria; phylum Pseudomonadota; class Alphaproteobacteria; order Rhizobiales; family Beijerinckiaceae; genus Microvirga; species Microvirga soli. Next base: position 15,065 of record NZ_JAERQE010000036.1, read on the forward strand.
GGCCGCGATCGCGGCCATCGTCATCACCTCCGCCGCGCTCTCACAATCCCTGCTCGGCCTGAGTGATCAGCGCGAGCCCAGCCACGAAGCCGATCCAAATCGTGGCAGGTTCATTACAATCGGAGGCATGTTTGCGGAGCAGAGAATCGGGTGTGTCCAATGCCACGGAGTCGACGGAGCAGGCAACTCGAGCGGAGCCTTCCCGCGTCTGACCGACCAAGATGGCTGGTACCTCTATAAGTCCTTGCGGGATTATGCATCGGGCCTTCGCCCAAGCGACATCATGGCGCCGATCGCCCAGACGCTCACGCCGCAGCAGATGCAGGATGTCGCAGCTTATTACGCCAGCATCAAGGACGCGCCATACCCAGCCGAGCCGCGTGCGGATGTCCAGGTTCGGCAGATCGGCGGCGCCATTGCGGCCATTGGCATACCCTCCCAGGGTGTGCCCGCCTGCGATGGATGCCATGGTCCGAACGGCGTCGGCCAGGCCCCCATCTATCCGTTTTTGGGCGGCCAGTTCGCTCCCTATCTGCAGCATCAACTGATGCTCTGGAAGCAAGGGCAGCGGGACGGCGATCCCATGAACATCATGGAACTGATCGCCAAGGCCATGACGGAGGAGCAGATTCGAGCGGTTTCGCTCTACTATGCCTCCGTACGACCGAGGGACGTGATCCCTCAGGATGCCCGCTATGCTCCCGAACGGGGACGATCTCCGGCAGCACAGCCTGCGCCATCGCCCGAGCGGAATCCTACTGATGTTGGTGCTGTGCAAAGGCCCGGGCGGGGCCGTGGCTCCGTCGTGGTCCCAGGCACGGAGCCCGCTAGGCCTCCGGCTCCGGCAATGGAACTGCCTCTGGGCCTCCCGCGGCGTCCGCTCCCTCCCAACGCCTTGCCACCCTATCTCCCGCCCCCTGTTGATGAAAGGCCACGTGGCACCACGACCACCACCGGGGCCCCCACCCGCACCCAGCCGTAGGAGTGGACAGATGCTCCAATCGCAGCGGAACGGCCCGGGTCAAATGCGCAGGATAGTGACGGCAGCGCTTCTCATGATGCTCGCCGGCTGCAATGACGACGGTTCTCCTCAGAAGGCCAGCCAGCCACTCGATGAGTTGAGGATTGCGCGTGTAGCTGGCGGCGAGCCCGAGAAGGGACGCCGCATCATCGCAGCCTATGAATGTGGTGTCTGTCACGTCATTCCCGGCGTCCAGGGCGCACATGGGATCGTAGGGCCGCCGCTGACAGATTTCGGCAGGCGTCAATTCATCGGCGGCGTCGTCCCCAACGAGCCGACATTGCTCGTGCGCTGGGTGCAAGACGCGCCGTCCATTGCCCCGCACACGGGAATGCCGGATCTCGGCCTGTCCGATGACGAAGCCCGCCACGTGGCAGCCTACCTCTATACGTTACGGTGACGCACATGAGACGCGATCGACTCCTAGCTGCTTTCGTCTCATACCTGATCACTGGTGTTTTTAGCACGACCGGAGCCTCGGCCCAGCCTGTCGATATTTTGGACAGAGCACTGATGTGGATCCAATCCACGATGGTGACATACGGACCCCACGCCGCGGTTACCGAAACCTTAAGCTGGGTGATGATCATCGGCGCGGTCTTGATTTTCCTGTTGGTCATGGCGCTGGCCGCACTTGCCATCCTTGCCCAGGGCAGGATGCGAGGCTGGATGACAGGGCGAAAGTTTATCATCGGCCTCGGCATCATCTTTCCAGTCGTCACATTGACTGCTTTGCTCACCTGGGGGCTATCCATTTCCAGAGCACTCGTGACGGGCGAGCCGCCGGTTCTGCGCGTGGAGGTGATCGGTGAGCGCTGGTGGTGGCGCGTACATTATGTGGACGCCGATGGAGCGGTTCGTCTCGTCAGCGCAAACGAGATCAAGGTACCAACGGGCCGGTCCATCGAGTTCGTCCTCAAGACTCAGGATGTAATCCACTCCTTCTGGGTGCCCAGCCTTGCCGGCAAGCTCGACATGATCCCTGGGCGCGTGAACGTCACCCGCTTTTCCGCTGATCGCCCCGGGATCTATCGGGGACAGTGCGCCGAGTATTGCGGTGCGCAACACGCTTTGATGGCCTTCTACGTGATCGCGCTACCGCCGGACCAGTTCGAGGCCTGGTACGCTCGGGAGGCGACCCCTCCCGTTGCGCCTGTGATTCCGCTCCTAGCACGGGGAAAAGCGCTCTTCATGGAGAATGGCTGCGGTGCCTGCCATACCATTCGGGGCACGTCGGCCGCCGGACTGATCGGGCCTGATTTGACGTATGTGGGCGGGCGCCGCTCAATCGCTGCCGGGACATATCCCACCAATGTCGGGACACTCGCCGGTTGGGTCTCATCGTCCCAGCACCTGAAGCCGGACAACCTCATGCCTTCTTTCGGCAATCTGCAAGGCGAGGAGCTGCGTGCCATCGCGGCCTATCTGGAGAGCCTTAAGTGAGCGATGCAACTTTCCAAGGCGGAATTGCGGACACCCGCGTCGGGCAGGAAGGCCAGCCGGTCCGGCTTCCCAATCCGGCTCCTCGCCCGGAAGGCGAACTTGAGGAGCTCAAGCGAGTTTGGGAGCAGCCCAAGGGCATCCACTTCATCTCCGCAGTGAACAATAACTATGTCGGTGTCTGGTATGTGGGCACGGCGTTCCTGTTCTTTGTTTTGGCGGGCATCCTTGCCCTGATCATGCGGACACAGCTGGCGCAGCCGGAGCTCCGGCTCGTTGGACATGAGCTGTACAACCAGCTTTTCACCATGCACGGCACGATCATGATGTTTCTTTTCGCCGTGCCGATGGTGGAGGCTTTAAGTGTCTTTCTGCTACCCAACATGCAGGCTGCCCGCGACCTGCCGTTCCCGCGGCTTTCGGCCTATGCCTTCTGGGCCTATTTCTTCGGCGGGCTCGCGTTCTTCACGAGCCTGTTCTTCGGCCTTGCGCCGAATGGCGGCTGGTTCATGTACCCGCCGCTCACGAGCTACATCTACTCGCCAGGCATTAACGCCGATTTCTGGCTCCTTGGTATAGGCTTCATCGAGATATCGGCTATTGCAGGTGCGATCGAGATCATCGTCGGCGTCCTGAAGACCCGAGCCCCGGGCCAAAGCCTCGATAAGCTGCCGGTCTATTCGTGGGCGATGCTCGTCTTCGCCTTAATGGTGATCGTCGCGTTTCCGGCAATCATAGCGGCAACGTTGCTTCTGGAGCTCGAGCGCGCCTTCCACTGGCCGATCTTCATCGCCGAGAAAGGCGGCGATCCTCTGCTATGGCAGCATCTGTTCTGGTTCTTCGGCCATCCGGAGGTCTATGTCATCTTCCTTCCCGCTGCCGGCATGGTTTCGATGATCGTGCCCACCATGGCGCGAACGCCGCTCGTCGGCTACCGCTTGGTCGTGCTTGCAGTGATCGGCACAGGCTTTCTCAGCTTCGGCCTGTGGGTCCACCACATGTTCACGACGGGGCTGCCGCAGCTCTCCTTAAGTTTCTTCTCGGCCGCCAGCATGGCGGTTTCGATCCCGACCGGCATCCAGGTCTTCGCCTGGATCGCGACGATTGCGTCCGGCAAGCTGCAGAACAAGACGCCGGCCTATTTCATCCTCGGGTTCCTGTTCATCTTCGTCCTCGGCGGGCTGACGGGCGTGATGGTCGCGATGGTGCCGTTCGACTGGCAGGCTCATGATACTTACTTCATCGTCGCCCATCTCCACTATGTCCTGATCGGCGGCATGGTGTTTCCCATGTTCGCGGCCTTCTACTATTGGGCTCCAGTCGCCTCCCAACGTTCCCTGTCGGAGACTCTCGGCAAGTGGGCGTTCTGGCTCATCTTCATTGGCGTGAACGTGACCTTCTTCACCATGCACATCACAGGTCTGATGGGCATGCCTCGGCGCACCTATACCTATATCGCGGAAATGGGGTGGGGCACGCTCAACCTGATCTCGACCCTTGGCGCCTACATGATCGGCGCAGGCGTGTTGGTCTTCCTCATCGATCTGGCAAAGAACTTCCGACCCTACAAGGGCGACCTGGGTAACGTCTGGAACGCCGGTACGTTGGAATGGCTTCCGAGTGGAAACTATCAGACACGCTCTATTCCCATCATCACCAGTCGCGAACCAATGTGGGATCAGCCAAGCTTGGCTGACGATGTTGAAGCCGGCCGGTATTACTTGCCGGGCGCACCGACGCGCGGGCGCGAAACCATCGTTACCAGCCCCATTGATGCGACAGCGCAATATGTGCTGCAGATCCCGGGTCCGAGCTGGCGCACGGTCTTCGCGGCCTTTTTTACCGCCTCGTTCTTCATCGGCCTGACGATCAAGCTCTACATTCCTGCCTTCATCTGCGGGGTTCTTGCCGTCGTCTGCGTCATCTGGTGGTTGTGGGACACCGATCCAGGTCCTGCTGAAGTCGGTGACATCGATATTGGGGGCGGGCTGAGACTGCCAACCTATGTCACGGGGTCGATGAATCATTCCTGGTGGGCGATGATCATCCTGATGATCGTGACGGGGATGGTATTCAGCTGTATTGTATTTTCCTATCTCTTTCTCTGGACCGTCAACCCGAGCATCTGGCCGACCTCAGCAGCCGCGCTGCCTCCCATAGGGTGGCCCATCGGTGCGGCGGCACTTCTTATAGCAAGCAGCCTTCTCGTCTGGCTTGCAGGAAGGAGGCTCTCGCAGGTGCCCGAGCGGAGCGCGTGGCCGACCCGAACTGCCCTCTTCGTAGCTGTACCCATGCTCATCGGGAGCGTTGCGCTTGAGGTTTTCGGACAGCTTGAGATGGGCCTGCGCCCCTCCGAGTCGGGTTATGGTGCAGTGGTCTTCAGTCTGGCTTCCTACCAAGGTTTCGTCGTTGCGGTCTTGGCGATCATGGGGCTTTACACCGTCGTCCGTTCACTGACCGGCCGGCTGAATCGGGTGCGGCGGTCGACCTTCGACAACACGCAGCTGTTCTGGCACTACGGCGTCGCACAGGGCCTCGTTGCCCTCCTCATCATCCACGCCTTCCCACGATTCCTGGGGTAAGACCGATGGGCGGCACCGACTTCATCCGAAAATCGCTATTCATGATCGGGGGGCTCCTTATCTGGGGCGTCCATTTCGGTCTCGTCTACGCCTTCAATGCACTGGCTTGTGCCCGGCACTTTGCCGGCGAGAGCTACTTGGGATTTGGCATCGTTCCACTGGTGATTGTCGGGACCACGGTTGTCGCGCTGGCTGGCGTGCTTGTCGTTCTTCTTCTCGCGCTCTGGAGGCGGGGGCCAGCCCGTGCGTCGTGGGACCGGAGACCCGTCGACGACTTCATGCGGTACACCACAATGACAATCGCTGCTCTCTCCTTCGTTGCCATCACCTGGAACGGCCTGCCCGTTTTCATAGTCCCACCTTGCGGATGACCCCAGCATGACGAGGCCGCTCGTATCAGCTGTCCTGATGATCTTTCTCTCCATTCCTGCCTTCGCGCATGAAAGCGCTCAGCCTATAGACCCTAGCAACGTATGGCACCACTGGTCGGCGGAGCCGTGGGTGTTGGTCTCGTTGCCGCTGGCCTTTGTGCTCTATGGGTTTGGAGTCAGGAATCTCTGGAGCAATGCCGGTCTAGGTCGCGGCATCTCCGTTATCCGAGTGACGTGCTATGCAGGTGGAGGAGCGATCCTCATTGTAGCCTTGGCCTCCCCTCTAGATTCCCTGAGCGGCACCTTACTAACGGCGCACATGGTCCAGCACGTCCTTCTCATCGGGGTAGCGCCCCCTCTCCTGCTGGCCGGCTTGCCCGGAGTGGCCCTGCCATGGATCCTACCCAGGTTAACGCGGCGCGCCGTGGGACGAAGTTCTGGCGCTCGTACGATGGGCCGGCGGGCCGCATTCCTTATCCGTCCTCTCCCGACCTGTGCCCTCCATGGTGCTGCACTGTGGCTGTGGCATGCTCCAGCGCCCTTCGAGGCTGCACTGGGGAATGAAGCCATTCATGCGTTCGAGCATATCGCCTTTTTCGTAACCGCAATGCTGTTCTGGCAGAGCCTCGCTGTAAGCTCGCGGGGCCCCGCTACTGTGCCTTCGGGTATTGCAGCAGGTTTCCTGACGCTTGTTCATAGCGGGTTCCTTGGTGCCCTCATCACCTTCTCACCTACACTGCTCTATCCTTGGTATCGGCGGGGACCGGATTCTTGGAGGCTTGATCCCCTCGCTGACCAGCAACTCGCTGGTTTGATCATGTGGGTGCCGGCTAGCTTTATCTATCTCTTCGCCTGTCTAGTTCTAGCCGCCCGGCTTCTCGTAATGCCGGGGTCGTACCGCAAGCCAGCGCGCCAATCCTCCTGACGGAACCTTCGGTAAGTTTCGAGGTCGCCTGTCGTAGGCTCGTCAGCGTACTGACTAGATGACTGAGGCAGGTTGCTGCCTGTAGCAGCCGCCGAGTGCCGCTAGTTCTGCGTCGAGGCGCCTCATGGAGCGACAGATCCGTAGACTACACCCACCATGTAGCGCTTGGATCGACGACTTTGTGCTCCGTCTTCCAGGATGCAAAAAGGTGCAAGAACCGTCTCCACGGGCCAGAAAGGTCAAACTATTGGAACGGCGACGTTGATCGAAACGCCTAACGACGTACTGGACAGGGCAGAGGCCGCAAAGCTTTCACGTGGCCTTCACGGATTCCACATTTACGAGGTGCGGCGCTGCGAAGTGCAAGGCGGCTTCGAGTCCGCCTGAGGCCACTACAATCCGATGGAATCACAGCACGGCTACTGGCAACCGGGAGGGCCGCATGCCGGCGACATGCCGAACCCGACCGTGGATGATAGTGGCAAGCTCCTAGCTGAGGTTTTCAACCGGAACGTAAGCTTCAATGGCAAGGGACCTTTGTTCGATCAAGATGGATCCGCGCTCGTAATCATACCATCGCCGAAGATTACCGCAGCCAGCCGTCAGGAGCGGCCGGGGATCGGATTACGTGCGGCGTGATCCAACGCGACCGCTAGGAGTATGTAGGAGGCGTCGTTGCCATTGGGAAGTTGGCGCCTAGTATCGCACAGGCCTGATAACCTCTCTTGCACGTTGCACGGTGCTCGACCGAAACCGAATGTCCTTATCCTCTGTATCCTCAACCTTCCCACGCAGAGAGGCAACATTGAGGCTACAGAGGGTCAGCGGAATACGGATTTGGCTCACCGCGGTCGAGCCCGCAGTGAGCCACTTCGTGGATGCTAGGCAGCAGGGACTTGCAGCGCGACGAAGCGGGTACCTCCGCTTGCCTCGACGAGGAACAGCACGCTTTTCTTGCCATCCTTGCGGCTTGCCTCCAGTGCAGCCTTCACGTCAGCTGGCGTTTGTACCGCCTGGCCCGCGACTTCTTTGATCACGTCGCCGGTGCTGAAGCCCTTTTCAGCTGCCGGACTTCCAGGCTCCACGCCGACGACGGCAACACCCGTCTTGTTGTTCCCCGCTGGGGCGAGGCTCAGTCCAAGATTGCCCATTTCGGTGCCTTGCTTCGCATCTGCCGCAGCCGTAGAGGTGCCTGACATCTTGGCAATCGTGACAGAGATTTCCTGCCTCTTGCCGTCACGCCAGATCTGCAGAGTGGCGGTCGCGCCGGCATTCAGCGATGCGATCGTCCGTGACAGGTCCCGTGCATCCTCAACCGGTTTGCCATTCACCGAAATGACCACGTCGCCGGTCTTGATGCCAGCCTTGGCTGCGGGACCGCCATCCTCAACGCGGGCGACGATGGCTCCCTCGCTTTTGTCGAGCCCTAGGCTCGCCGCAATATCCTTCGTAACAGGCTGGATCTGAACTCCCACGTAGCCCCGCTCAACGCTACCTTTCTCGCGGATTTGCGTCACGACATTGCGAACGGTCTCGGATGGAATCGCGAACGCGATGCCGACATTGCCGCCGGACGGAGAGGCGATGGCAGTGTTTACGCCCACGACCTGGCCCTTCTGATTGAAGGTGGGTCCACCGGAATTGCCCCGGTTCACCGGCGCGTCGATCTGAAGGAAGTCGTCATAAGGACCAGCCCCGATGTCCCGGGCGCGGGCCGAGACGATGCCGGCCGTGACGGTACCACCAAGGCCGAACGGATTGCCGACAGCAAGGACCCAGTCGCCCACGCGTGGAACTTCCGGTGCGAGTTCGACGTATTTGAACGGCCCGCCTTGCTCCACCTTGAGCAGGGCGAGATCGGTTTTCGGATCAGTGCCGACGATCTTGGCCGAGAGGGTGCGGCCGTCATCCATGAGCACCTCGACCTCGGAGCTCTTGTCGATTACGTGGTTGTTGGTCACGAGATAGCCATCGGCCGAAATGAAGAACCCGGATCCTTGCGAGGTGCCTTGGCGGGGACCAGGTTGACCAAAGCGCGGGTTTCCATTCTGCCCCCCCTCCCCGCGGAAGCGTTTGAAGAACTCCTGGAAGGGATGGTCGTCCGGCAGGCCGAAGTCAGGAAGATTGAAGTTGCGGCCGCTCCCTTGATCGGTGCTGGCCTGCGCCTCAACGTCCTTTGCTTTGGCGCGCACCGACACGACTGCGGGCTTCACCCGGTCGACCACGTCGGCGAAGGAAGGCAGGGTGGACTGGGGGGCGACAATCGTCTGTGGCGCCTGAGCGAACGCAGGAACCGCGACGCCTCCGGCGGAAATGGCAAGAGTAGCCAGTGCGACCGCGCCAAGGAGAGCGGATCTTGCTTTGGGTGCCCGCCGTGTGTGCTGCGGCTTCGGAGAGAATAGAAGAGAGTGTCTCATTGCTGCGTACTCCATCAGCTCGTCGGGGACATGCCCCAGATGCAGAAGAACTTGAGGGCAGGCGCGTGAAGGTGTCATTACGGCAAGATGAATGGTTGGTAATCCTCGCCTGGCTCGCAGCTTCAGGATCTAATGAGGGCAGCCGCGTGTGCTTCACAAATCAAAGTAATGCCCTTCTCGCCTTCTATGAACGGAGGAGCCGCGGAGACGTTTCGTGACATCCGACGTTTGGACCGCACACGATGCAGAGTCTCGGTACGCTGCTGAACAGAGCAGAGAACTCGGGATGTGCCCTCGGCATTTTTTGTCTGTTCTATGCTGGCTGATCGCGCTTGCGAAGAGGACGAGATATGAGGCTCTCGCGGATTCAACTTCCACTGCTCATGGCGGCGATTGTTGCATCGCCCGTGCTCGCGCAGCAGCAGAACCCGGCTGTCCAACCCAGACTTGAAGGCCAGGTCAGCCAACTCTCGCCGGACCTTCTGTACAGGGGCTGGCGGGCGCAGCAGCTGCTCGGGCAGTCTGTTATGCGCAAGGGTGGAGATCGCGTCGGAACCGTGCGCGACCTTATTATCGACGCGGAGGGCCGTCTCGCGGCAATGGTGATGGAAGGAGGCGGCTCCCTCGGCATCCCGGACGCAGTGTATCGCATTCAGTGGGACGAAGTGGATCTCACACCTGGCCATGATGGCATCAGGACCGGGCTGGCAGACAACAGCGAGAAGCCGCAATATGGTCTGTTCCCTGGAACGGAGGGAGTTCCAACTGTCCCGCGGGAGTTTCGGCTGACGGAGGTTCTTGGGGACTATGCTCGGCTGCAGACCGGCTATGGCTACGGCTATGTGTCAGATGCCGTGTTCGACAAGTCTGGGCGACTTATTGCCATGCTTATAGCTCGCGATGTCGCCTCCGGTGGCGGCACTTATGCATTCCCTTACCCCGGCACGACTGGCCGGTGGGATCCGGGCGCCGGCTACTACGGCCTGCCGTTCGTGACGGCCTCTCAGGCTCAGATGGCAGGGCTTCGCGTCGATTCAACCAAGTTCACAGGCGCAGCGCTGTAAGGAACTGCGCTGCGGGCGAGGCCGGACGGTGTGATCCGGTTTCAAGGACATGGAAGCGTTGCGCGAGCGCCACAGCCGTTTCTAGTCGCCTCTCACATGGGCTCTGGGTATGGCCCACGCCAAAAATCGCCGCAGCTTGCGCTGGAACGTATCCGGCTTCTCCGGATCCAGGAGATGGCTTGCCGCAATTTTCTCCTCCACTGCGTTGAGGTGCAGGAGTGGAAGCCGATGAAGCGATCTGCCGTATGGCCTCGACAGAAGGTCGATGATTTGAATCGGGCTTCTCCCCTCGTCTTGCAAAGCATTTACGAGCTCAATCGCAACACCAGAGTGCTCCGCGAGGAGATCGTTGCGGGCCGTACGGATCGCTGCTCGCGAGGCTTCCTCATTTCGCGCTCCAGGCCGGACCTCCACGGCAATGTCACACTCAGTGTCGAGACCCATGGAGCGATTGTTCAAGTTAGAGGATCCGACACGCAGGAAGCGGTCATCAACGATCATGATTTTGGCATGCACGTAAATCGGTGTTCCACTCGCATTCGCTGGGTAGAGCAGGCGGAGCCGGCTTTCCCGGTCTGCTCCGCGTAGGCGTCGGACGATGAGTGCACGAGCCGTCCCCATCGCCTCCTCCTCAAGCCATCCCTCAGCTGTTAGAGGCGCGACAATGATGACCTCCGGCCCCCCATTCTGTTCCAAACGTGCGGCCAAAGCCTCGCCGATCGTGTGAGACGCGAGATACTGGCTCTCGATATAGATGACATCCTGCGCACTGCCGATTGCGCGGAGATTGAGAGCCTCGATCTCCCGTGCTTCGGGCTGCCCATCATAGGCGGGCTGAGTACGGGCAATGCCGACCTCAACATCCATGAGAGTGGGAGGGAGGGTCTCCGGCCAAATCTCGTCGGCGAATCCAGGCGGGGCGAGATCCTCTCCGGTTGCATGCTTCCAGCGCTCGCGGGCCAAGTCGCCGAGAGCCGATGCAGCCTCTCCGTCAACAGCAGCTGTCGCGTCGTGCCAGGGGGGCTGAGTGAAGCCCCAGGGGCTGGTCCGGCGCGGATCCTGTTCGCAATGCTCGCGAGTGTCCCACCGGCCGACCGTGATATCGATGCCGCCGCAGAATGCCAGCACATCGTCGATCACAGCGAGCTTCTGGTGGTGACATGCATCGGCTGGGTGAACGTGATCGAGTCGAAAGTGGACCCGCCTGCTTGCCATCCAATTGAGGATAAACAGAGGTGTCGCACCACGTCCGAGAGTTTGGAGAACGCCGACGTCCCATTTGAGCACGCGAACCTCCAGCTCCGGCCGCGCCTTTACAAGGACATTTAGCAAGTGGCCAAGCTTGAGTGGCCATTCATCCTCGACGCTCGGGTCGAGGCGTATACGCGTGTCGAAGTCCCATCCGATCAGGTAAATCGAGCGTTTGGCGTGGATCATCGCTCTCCGCAAGCTCGCGAAATAGGAGGCTGCATCAATGATTAAGGCGAGCCGGCCCGCCTTGGCCATTCGCCAGCACGTTTCGCCCGGTTCCACGATCGGCTTTTCCATCGGGGCACTCGTCAAGGACCGCGGCGGTACTGTTGTGATTGGCCGACCCTTGGTTCGGAAGGTAACTTGGCCGTGACGCGCAGGCACAACCAGCTGTGCAGATTGAGCCCTACACACCTTATCGACTCATATTGCCCTCGAACTTAAACTCGGGTGCATTCTGAAGATCCTCGCGTGTCGTGTTGGCGACGACGCGGATGTCACCCCCGGCCTCACGCATGAGGACGAGAGAACCGGGATCAGCCGCGACATTGCGTTCGCCCAGGCCTAGGAAACCTCCAACCGAGATGATAACGGCTCGAATGACGCGTCCTTGATCGACAATGATATCCTCAACTTCTCCGATTTCCTCGTTCTGCAGGTTGTAAACGTCTGCGTCGAGGAGGTTCGAGACGAGCATGTCGGCGGGCTGGACAGTGTAGAATGTAAGTCGGACGGTGGTCGGGTCGACTGCACGGATTCCGGGCTGCGCTGGCGGGGAGTTCGGTTGTTGCTGATTGGGAGCGGCTGGCTGGTTAGGGGCAGCTTGGTTCGGTTGCGGCGAGGGAGCTGGTGCGGTCGTCTGCGCCCGCGCCTCATTTAACGTCATTGTGGCCATCGACAAAGCTATCGCGGTGAGGAATATCGGCAGGGCGTCCGCGCTCGTCTTGGAACCTTCCCAGGCAAATCTAAGCATCGTTACCTCCATGACGTATCAGGTGGCCGGCATCCCATTCTCCTTGAAGTGAAAGAACGGGTCTGGCGGCGGGCAGTTTTCACGTGTCAGCCATCCAACGATATTCTACGTACGACAACGTACTCAGGGCTTCCTTGCGTGTTGCAGGAAGCTATGCCCGGCCTGCGCCCGTCTCCTCGCCACGTCGACATAGGATCGGGAAGGCGATTGGCGCAAGCTTTTGACTTGACGGGCACCTGCTACTGCCGAAAGGCGACAAGTGGCGGCGCAGCAATTTCGTCACATACAATTCGCCCATGCTCTGCCCGAAGAGTGCGGTAGCAGTCGCAAGCCTCGGACTCGAGACCAGCGCGGTCCAAGATGACGATCCGGCCGCGTCCCCGATGAAGCAGGCCAGTTTCCTCCATCCGTCCCATTGCGGTCGTCACGCCGGCCCGGCGGACGCCGAGGGCACGCCCGAGGAATTGATGGGTTAAGGGCAGCTCGTTGCCATGGGTCCGATCCTGAGCGAAGAGCAGCCATCGAGCGAGCCTTTGCTTCAGGGTGTGCCGGGTATTGCAGACCACGAGCTGGGTGCTCTGCACCGTTCTTACTTGAATGTATCGCAACAGGAGCTGGTGCAACGATGGAATGCCGCTCAGCACTCGACGAAGATCTTCTGCCGTAATGCGCAGGGCCTCGCCTGGGACCTGTACAACGCATCTGTATGGCGTCCGTGCGGTTCCAAGAACAAGGGGTATTCCAACAAAGTCCATATGGCCGAGCGTTCCGACCTCCAACGTGCTCTGATCGCCGGATCGCGCCAACAATGAGGCCAGTCCTCGTTCGATGAAATAAACATGCGCGATTGGTAGATTACGCTCGTACAGCACCTGGCGGCGCTTAAGAACCACTCGTTCGAGATAAGGCTGCAACTCCTCGAGGACTTCAGCCGACAGAGTATTCAACAATCCATTCCTCACCGGCCCCTTGTCGAGCCGAGAAGGAGGTGCATGAACGGACTTGAGCTGGGCAGCGGGCCTGAGTGGCCTTTGGCTGCTAAGGCTAAGGTCTTGCGGTTGAACGAACATTTCCGGGCTCCCGTCCTAACGGTCAGGTTGAAGTCGGCTTCAGCTCAGGTCACTTCCGAAGCAACCGTGCATGACCATAATGTCGTGGAAGGCGGGCCGGATTGGCAGTCGGGTGATACCGCACGGCTGTCAGGTTTTCCCTGACCGCGACGTCGCTAATCCCTTTCAGGCGTGTAGGGCAGAAAGGTGACATTGTAGGCTAGATGAGAGACCATTTAGAAAGGAAAGCGCTTTGGTGTACCCAGGCCAGCGCTGCCCACCCTGGATGCAATATCCGATCAAGGCCAGCATGATGCACAGCAACGATCAGCTCCGTGCGGGATCGCGCTTAATGGACGGGGACGAATCAGATCCTCTGGGGCGCCGGCTCTGGTTGTCGCTCGGGTTTAACCGGCGGCCCCTCCTGTCTCTTATCATTGCTGCCGTCATTCCGCTCCTCCTGTTCGGCAGCTGGGTCGCCTACATCACTGCGACCCAGCAGCGTGAGCAGGCGCGTCAGCGGGCGGTGGAGACGGTTAACAAGGTGGCGGAGCGGATCGCCTCCGAAATGGACGCGCAGCTCCAAGTTGTCGAGACCCTTGCTTCCTCCGCGTCTCTCGACACACCATCACTGCAAAGCTTTTACACGGAAGCCCAGCGCGTGAAAGCGACCCATCCTTTGTGGGAGACAGTCGAGCTTGCGGATCCTTCCGGGACCCAGTTAGTCAATCTCCTGCGGCCTCTCGGGGTGAGGCTTGGCCCAACGGCTGACCGGGAAAGCTTCGACGAAGTCCTCCAAACCCGCCAGTCCGCCGTGGGCGGCGTCGGTCCGGTCGGGGTAATCTCGGGCAAGCGCCTTGTTGCCATTCGCGCTCCCGTCATTCGCGGGGGGCAGCTCATCTATGTTATTACTATATCGTTCATTCCGAACGCCATAAGCGAAATTCTTAAAAGCACCGGCGTTCCTAACGATTGGGTAGGCGCTGTCGTGGACGCGCGCGGCAACTTCATCGCCCGGACGCTTGCTCAGGATACAGAGCTTGGACGTCCGGCATCGCCCGGTCTGCGGGAGGCGATCCAGCGAGCTCCGGCAGGGTTTTATGTCGCGCCCACGCTGGAGGGAGTCGAGGTGGAGACGTTCTACCGGACCCTTCCGAGAACCGGTGAATGGTCCGTTCATCTAGGTGTGCCAAGCGACGTTCTGAACGCTCCGGTATCCAGATCGGTGTACTTTTTGGCTGGTGGAGGGATCGCGAGCTTTATGCTCGCGCTGGTCCTTGCATCCCTCATGGCGCGGGATATCGCCCAACGCAGGCAAACCGAGGCGGAACGTACCAATCTTGCACTCGCCCTCAGCGAGGAACGGGGCGCTGTCGCCATTGAGGCCGCAGAGCTAGGCACTTGGCGGTGGGAGCTTGATCGCGCCGAGTATTTTGGCTCGGAGAGGTGCTGGGTTCTGCTGGATTTGCCAAGAGGACCGGTTCCCGGCCCTGAAGAAAGCGTGCCGACAGTGCGCTTCCTTGAAACGATACATTTAGATGATCGCGCCACAATTCAAACTGCTGCGAAACGCTGTCTCGGAGATGGCTCCACGCTCAACAGCGAGATCCGCGTTGAACGGCGGGATGGCAGCCTTCATTGGGTGAGGATTACCGGACGGGCACTCAATGCATCGGGTGAGCACCAGTCAGTCATCCATGGGGTGATCGCCGACATCGAGCCCGAAAAGAGAGCTCAGGCAGAACGTCTTGATCTTCTGCGACGTCTCGCTGAGGCGCAGGAGAACGAGCAACGTCGCATCGCACGTGAACTCCACGATCAAGTCGGGCAAACAGTCACTGGTCTGTCGCTGGGTTTGAAGGCCCTTGAGCAGAAGGTTGAGGCGGCGAGCATCCAGGAGCATGTACGCTGGCTCCAATCGCTGACGGCCGATATCGGGCGTGATATTCATCGCGCGGCAGCGGACCTTCGGCCGACGGCTCTTGACGATCTTGGCCTTCGAGAGTCTCTTATCGCGTTCACTTCCGATTGGGGTGAACGCTTTGGCATTAAGGTGGACACTCACTTTGTGGGTGTGGACGAGCAGTTGCCTCCCGAAATCGGGACCGTTGTGTACCGAGTAGTTCAAGAAGCATTTACTAACATTCTGAAGCACGCGAGGGCCAACAATGTAAGCGTGGTCGTCGAGCGCCGTGGGCAAAGGCTCCGGATAATTATTGAGGATGACGGGGTGGGATTTGACCCTGATGAGACGGCTGGAATGTCCGCGGAAGGCAGCCGGGTCAACGGGCCGCCTTTAGGCCTCTCGGGCGCCAGAGAACGCTTGACGTTGGTCAACGGCACCCTGGAGATCGAGTCGACTCCTGGCGAGGGAACAGCCCTCTTCATCCAAATCCCGCTTTCTCATTACGAGCTGAGGCCATGACCCAGATCCGAGTCGCTCTTGCGGACGATCATCCCGTCGTACTAGCTGGCGTGAGGGCTCTCCTTCAGGAGGCTCCTGAAATTGAGCTCGTCGGAGAGGCTAAGAATGGGGCCGCTGCTCTCCAGATGATATGCGAACAACTGCCCGACGTGGCAGTAATTGACATCTCGATGCCAGACTTGAACGGCATCGATCTGGCAAAGCGGGTCGCATCAACCTGTCCTCAAGTGAAACTGCTGGCCCTGACTGTTCACGAGGATCGAGCGTACGTCCAGCCTCTGCTGCAGGCAGGAGCCAGGGGGTATCTCTTGAAGCGCTCTGCCGCTGAAGACCTCGTACGTGCAATCCGAGCCGTGGCAGCCGGAGGCGTCTACTTGGATCCTGCTGTTGCGGACCGAGCGCTATCTAATGCAGTCCGTGGAAGCAGGGGCGGGATGATACCATCCGATGACGTAGAGGCGCTTAGCCAACGAGAGACTGAAGTGTTGAAGCTGACTGCTCAGGGCTACAGCAACAAGGAAGTTGCCGCGCGCCTCAACATCAGCGTCAAGACAATTGAGACGTACAAGGCCCGAGCGGCCGAGAAACTGGGATTGCGAACGCGCGCTGATATCGTGCGCTACGGTGCATCGCAAGGTTGGCTCGTAGATCTCAATCATGATTGAAGAGTAGGTATTTCGCTCGACTTCTGTTGACCTTTCGGCGCCGCAGCAATATCGGCCGGGCTTTCGCGAGGAAGGTTCGGACCCTCGGCTCACGCTGGGGCTGGGAACTTTCAGATCGTGGGAGGCGGAGCTGCCAAAAAGCTACACTCAAAATATGCAGGTACAGGACGGCTCCAGATTGCGGGTCACACCCTTGCCTATCGTCTAACTAGGACAGGTTAACTCGCCTCGTTGAGCGCCCGTATTCCCGCACCAAGTTCCGCCTGCAGCAGGAGCTCCCGTCAAGAAATAGCACCTCAAATCTCTGAACCGCCTGCAGCCGGCGCACACCGATCATGCGGGATAGATGGTTGCCACGGTCGCAACCATCTGGTTTGTTGCTACAATTGGCTTCTTCGATACGCTTAAGTTCGCGCAGCACTCAGCGCATGGCTCTCGCTTGCCATCTCATTGGATGCTCCTTCGATGATGCCGTTCAAAGGGAAATGCGTCCATTGAGGGGTGGCTGTCCACCATATCGCGGCTGACCGCCCGTCTCAGTACGGACGCGGACCGAGATCGTGCGGCTGCCAGATGACGCCTGAACCATTGAGGAGCATCTCTCAGAGTAGAACGGTCATACTTTGGCCCGTCGAAAGCAAGGGTATTAATGACCAACAGCACGAGACGTTCCCACGCGTGGTCGAGCAACGGAGCTGTGACGTTGAGCATCGAGTTCGGTGATGATGCACATGTGACGATGGAACTCGAACTCGCCGAGGTCGAGGACTTGCTCGGGGCGATCGACGGGGCTTTGGGAACCTCGAGCAATGGCGGACATACTATCGTGCCTGTGGATCGTTGACGTACTCGCTCCGAGCGCGAGTGCATTGTAAAGAGGAGGTGGGCTTCCTAGTCCACTACCCAACTCTTCCGTCGGAAGAGAATGCTTGTCAGGAGATGAGCATCGATTGCCTTCCCAAGCTGGATCACATTCCAGGATCTACTAACTTCGAGGGCCTTAAGGGTGGGGCCTGCTGCAAGTGGGACCCGAAGCGTCTTCAACAAGTTGATTATGCTGGAGGTGGCACGGCGGTACACCATATCGTTGATAAAGATGAAGGCGGCTGAGAAGAAGGGACTGCAACGCCGCTACTTCATGCAGGAGTCCGAGTTCGAGCCGCGCGTATACTGGCGCATGACGGACAACTGGTTGGAGCTGACGGTGCGCTTCATCGCTCGAGACCATGGGGTGCGTGAACTTAAGGACGTGATGACCCGGGACATTCTGACCGCCTAGGAGCAAGCGTGCATCGGGATTGCATCAGCCACCTTCGAGGTGGTTGCGGTGCCGCCGCTCAACGTGTGCCTTCCGGTGGGTCGGATGTGATTGGCATGGCAGACAGATTGGGAAATGAAAGACGATCAGGTCATCACGTCAGCGCGGCCCGAGTATGTTGTAGATGATCTTCGATCTCGGGAATGGCAATCCAATGCATGAGTCAGAAGACATTCGATGGCAGGATTGCGGGCACGAACTCGGTCTGATTCTGCTAGTTACCTGCCTGCTGGGCCAGCGACAAACCTGACCCCGCAAACCAAGCCTTCGGGCTCGAAACTCATTACGATCGTGGCATCAACATCAGATAGGATCCGTTCAAGGAAAGACGTGCCGAATCCCCGTGTCTTTGGAATGACTACATGCGGGCCGCCATGTTCGGCCCATGTGAGGTGGACTTGACCAGCGGAAATCGACCAAATGACTGCTAGATTTCCCTCCGGAACGGAGAGGGCACCGAATTTCGCTGCGTTCGTCGCGAGTTCGTGAAGGGCGAGAGCAAGGGCCTGACCGAGCTTAGGTTCTAAGCCGACGTGTGGACCTTTGATCTCGATACGAGCCGTTCCATAGGGCTCCAGTTCAGCTGCTACCAGGCTCTTAAGGTCAACTTCCTGCTGGCGCGGCACCCCGGCGGAACTGGTAGTCGCCATCAGCGCCGCAAGTCGCCTGTTGATCTTGCGAGCCTTCTGGGGAGAAGTCTCAAGGGTATGGCTGACGACTGCTTGCGCGACAGCTAGCGCATTTTTCAAACGATTCTGGAGTTCTTCGTGCAGGAGCGTCCTCCATCCCTGCTCTTGCCTCAGGCTGCGATGGGCGCGCCTGTACCTTTCAGCGACCCAAAGAATCATGATGGATGAGATGACATAAAGTGAGAAGTTCACAATGTGAGCCGGCGATCCCACAGCAAAACTGAACTCGGGAGGCATGAAGGCCCACCAGCTGACAGCTCCTCCTAACACTAAGCAAAGCACACCGCTCGGCACTCCGGCAATGAGCGTTGTCGCGAGAACGGCAGGAAAGTACGTGGTGAATGGGGCTAACTCTGCCGTCGACCACCACCCGAATGAGAGGCGAGTCAAAGTCGCTAACAAGACGCACGTGATAGCTGCCGCGTAGGCGGCTGGCGAATGTGGCTGTATATCGAATGAAAGCCAGCTCTCCGCATTCGCTGGAGGTGCGACGCGACTCCCCGAGACGGTGCTCACGGAAGACGCAGACACTTGCCCGCCAGCGGGTTGCCAACCGGCCGAAGTCGTGAGCCCCTGATGTGGCGGGCCTGACGCTGGCGGAGTAGGACACCTCTCTGAAGGCTGGCCGACTGAACCTTCAGCATTGTGAAGCTCTCGTTCGTGCTCCCGCGCCCGCCGGAGCTCTACATGGGAGAGGGCTAGGGCGGCGGCGTTCCCAAGCGCCTGTAATAGGTCCAGCTCGGGAGGCGGAATCTCCCGTAACCGAGACCAATAGGCCCCGACTGCTGCTATTGGATTATCCTGTCCAATCGGCACCATTGCCAAGCTGCGCACGAACGTTGGCCTATATGCGTCGTGCGGGATCCGGGCGTCAGCATAGATATCAGGAATGATGACACCTTGCCCGTTGATCATGCACCATCCGGAAATGCATGCTTCCATAGGGAATCGCTTACCCTTCCATAAGGGGGAGATTGCGTCTTCCTCCGCGTAGTAGCAGCGGTCGCCGTCCCGTAGCACAAAGGTGACGCCATCCGCGTGCAGGAGGGCACGGGCTGCTTGTGCGATGATCTCCATCACCTCTTGAGAGGAGATGGAGATTGCGAGCCTCCGAAGGACAGCTTCAAGGCCAGTCAACTCGGACTTGTCGGTTCCTACCAAAGGGAACCGGGCAACATCGCGGTTTGGGGAGTCTGATCCAACCATGGTGGGAACCACCTGTTGCAACTGGCCACATGCGGCGGGCCCACTGTAGGCCTGAGTTGTCGTTATGCCAAGTTACTTAGAATCGGTCTGTTCTAGGTCGGCGTGCGACAACGACTTGCGCAACTTTGTAGCCAAGCCTAAGCGGGTAAATAGTCGACGGCAACATCTTCCCGATCGACCGCGCCCGCATCAACTGCCATGGTATTGCTTCAAGGCGGACTTCCAAACTCCGGAGGAATAGCCGGCTCAGATGCTAGATTGTGTGCGTCAAGTTCTGCAAAGCGGGGCGACCGGTCAGGCTGGCCAAGCGGCTTCGCGCAGAGTGCTTTTCTTATGCTCCTTCAAGTCGTCCATGTTGAGGTAGCGGTGGGCTTCAAGCCAGTTCTCGTGCGTCTCCACCGCCAGCCCGTACCAACCGGCAGCATGAGGCCGCACTGGGGAAGATCCGCACCACATAGGTGCGTCTTCTGATCTCCTCGTTTAGGCGCTCGAGCATGTTGGTGCTCTTGAGGTGCTTGTGGTGCTGGCGCGGCAGGCGATAGAAGGTCAGCGTCTCCTCGATCGTCTCCTCGGCCCAGGCGACCAAGCGCGGGTAGCGCGCCTCCCACTTGGCAATCCAGGCCGCCAGATCGCGCCGGGCCTCCTCGACCGAGCGGCGGTCATAGACCCGGGAGCCGGACGCCACGCTGCCGGCGCGGTTGCTCACGGTAGGCATGCGTATCCTTCCGGTCGAGTGGCCTCTGTAGGCTGCCGCTCTGCCGATGGCTCCGGCAATGCCAGTAAAGATCTCGGCCCAGCCGGGCCGAGATTGTCGACCCTGGCCTGTCGGACCTCTACTCGAGAATTTTCACGATGCGCCGGGAGTCCGGCTCGACGAGAATGACACTGTCCTCGACCACCACGTAGCGATACGACCGGAGCTCCGGCACGTCGATGGCGCTTGGAATCGGCCTCAGCTCCACGCATTGCGGCACGGTCGCCCCCTCGTGGAACACGGCCGAGGTATTGCTGCGAAGGGTCTTGATGACGGTAGTCTCCTCTTCCTGCGAGAGGCTCAGCGAGCCCGATCCTTGGGAGGTCCCGACGCGTGCCATTGTGGCGCCCTGCTCAATGACTTCCACGACCTTGCGGGTCTTCGGGTTCACAATCACGATCTGATCCTGGACCACCACATAGCGATAATCGCGGTACGCTGGAATGATCTCCACGACGTCGGCTGGCACTGGATGCAGGTTCAGGTCTTGAGGCACGCTTACGCCAACCGAGACCGAGAAGCTGACATTTTCGACGGGCTTAACCTCCCGAGTGGTGAACGATTGCACAACACGCGTCTTCTCCTCGCTTGAAAGCTTGGTAGAGGTCGAGCTTGCGGTATCGGCACCGGCGTTCTGCTCTTGAGCGGAATTCGAGGACTTCTGCTGCGTGCTGGAGGACGAGCGGCTAGTCTCCGAGGGTGCAGTCTCCGTGGTCGTGGCCTGACCAGCCCTGTTGCTTTCGGTGCTGGTCCCGCGCGGGGTTCCCGAGGTCGGCATCCTCTGCTCGGTCTTGCCGCTGTCGCCATTATCATCGCTGGCGCTTGTGCTCGGCGATGTCTTCTGGTCGGCATTGCCGTTCTTGTCGACCGCGCGCTTGCGGGACTTGTCCTGCCCCTCCCCATTGGACGCGGTTGTCTTCTTCGTAGCATCGGAGCTGTTGGACTTGCCGGCATCTTGAGCCTGTGCCGCGGACGGCTGCTCCGAAGCTTGGTGGCGGGCCTGTCCGGTTGGTGACCCGTTCCGCTCCCCCCCAGCCCCCGTGATCGGCTTCTTCTGATCGGATCCGCTTGAGGGCGAACTTGCCGAGGAGTTCGCCTTCCCGGAATCAGGTTGAACCCTGTCGGTCGAAGGGCCGCTGGTCTGCGGAAGCTTGGTCGGGGCCGACCCTTGCGAAGCGGCTCCACTGGGCGTGGCATTCGCGCCGTCGGATGCCGACTGCGGGATCGGTTGTTTCTTTGGGGCTGACGCTTCTTGAGCAAACGAGGAGGATGACACGGCGGCGGCAAAGGCGGCGACGGTCGAAAGCAGGATCGTATGCATGAGGAACCTTCCACATCTGTTGAGGTGGGCGAGCCCAAGGCTTGCCCGATGCTGGAAGAGGCGGGTCTGCAAACCACAGTTGCGGTGTGGTGGCCCTTGCTGCGTTGTCCTATCGGCCCAGGGTATCCGCAGCCCGCCTCCGCTTGTGATGGGCTTAGACGTCCCAGAAGCCGCCGTCGCCGATGTCGTCGCCAATGTCGCCGAATTCGGGCTCCTCAATGATCTTGTCGTCGTCGCTGTCGTAGGAGGCATAGACACCGTCGTAGAACTCATCGTTCGACAGCCTGTCGTCGTCGTTCACATCCCACTCGTCAAACGCCTTATCGCCGAAGCGGGTGTTAAAAGCTGTAGCATCGTCTCCAAGGCCGGTTTCAAACTCGCTTTCCGTCAGACCCAGGTCGTCGTTTTCGTCCCAGGCGTTGAAGACACCAACCTCTTCAAAGTTCATCCGGAACTCCTCGCTCGTCAGCCGCGCATCTGCATTCGCGTCCCAGTCGCCGAATTCCGCAGCGCTCACGGGAGCTGCGAACAGCATCAGACCAAAGGCGCACACTCCGAGACGGGAAACATTGCTGAACAGTTTCATGGGATAATCTCCTTTGCTTAGTGGGGACTGAGCTCAGGTACGCAAGACATCATCGCGTCACAACACTCAGACACTAAAAAAGCAACGAGCGATTTCCCTACTTGTTCGATCTTTGGATTGTACAATAGCGTACTCTGCTTGCTTTATAGAAGAACTCACTCAGGTTTTACCTGATTGGTGTGCCACTATATGCAGCTTAAGGTACTTTATATTTGACAATGTCTCTGATCAGAAAAGAGTTGGTTCCTATTGGAGCCAGTCGAGGTCCCCCTCATGGTGAAGCAAATTCAACCGTCCTCTCTCGTCTTCGATAGCCTTCCGGGCCAAAAGAGTGAGCAGCTTTGGTCGGATCCGCACTCGGGTTCATTCGGCAGGAGGCCTAGGGGCCTCGGCCTCCATGGAGATGGCAATCGGCCAGCGCGCAAGGCGATCGACGGCGCTGATGAGAGGGGCTGTACGAGAAGGAAAGCTGAAACGTCAGCAAGCGCTATCACAATGTCGGCAACCCATCTGACACTCCAGACATCATCACGCGAGGACGGGACGCCGCCACCCTGCTCAGCCTTGGCCTTGCGATGGAGTGGGCCCTGTAGATCTCTGACAGGACCAAGATCAGGGACCGGCTCGGGAATTAACCCTGTCTTAGCATGACCGACCCGCGCCAGTCGTGTCGCTGTGGCAGCACTGTCGTACAGGGGTGGCGGTTGTGACGCGCAATCACCCCTGCCAATTGCGGTAGGAATCCGTGCGGGAACTCTCCTCATACCTGATTGACGCAGGCTTGAGCCTCGGCACCGCCCTGACTGTCGCAGGGCTGCTGGCGCCATTGTGGCCAGCCCTTGAGTTGATCAACCATTTCCGTCCGTTCCTGGCTCTGGGCGCGGGCTTGCTGCTGATTCTCCTGCTCGGGCTCCGCTCCCGGAGGCTCACTGCCACCGCAGTTGTCCTATTTGCCGTCAACCTCGCACTGCTGATCGTCCCTGCCCTCAGCTATGGCGCACCGGAAGATCCGGCCGCTGAGCCCAATTTGAGGGTGGCGACCCTCAACACCTGGGTCATGAGGGGACAGGCAAACAGGATCATGGATTTCATCAAACAGACCGATGCGGATGTGATCCTGCTCCAAGAAGTCGGTCAAGGTGACCAGGCCGCTGTCCTCGATCAGCTTGCCTCCGCTTACCCTTATGTTCTGTTCGACGAGCACTCCCGCTCCGGGCCTGCTTTACTGTCGAAGTGGCGTTGGTCCGACAGTGGGATCATTCCAAGCGGACGGGGCCGGCCATTGGCCGTCTGGGCCCGCTTTGAGCAGGATGGCCGTTTGTTCGAGATCGCAAGCGTGCATACTGCAAATCCGTTCGAGTGGCGGCACCAACCTGGTGACATCGACCGGCTCATCAGGTTTGCTCGCTCAAGACGAGCGCCGTTGATCCTTGGTGGCGACTTCAACCTGACACCGTTCTCATGGAAGCTCATCAAGCTGGCCGAGTGGGCGGACTTGCGATGGGGACAGACGTTTGCAGCGAGTTGGCCAGCCAATCGGCTGATCCCGATCGTCCTGCTCGACCATGTGCTGGTTCCAAAGGGCGTCGTGCTCACGGCTGTTGAGACAGGTCCGAGTGTGGGCTCGGACCATCTCCCCGTTGTGGCGGACCTGATCCTTGACGACCGCCAAACCAAGGCGGCCAACTGACAAAAAGGCGCTCCAGGTCAGACCGCACCGGCCATCTCCACAGGCTGAGATTTCAACAGAGTGTGCCTGTGGAGATGAACAAGACACTTCATGTCCCTTGCGGTATGTCCCTTGCGGTCCGGAATGGCCGCCGCCCCGAAGCTGGCCATGAGGGTGGCGCCAACCGGTTCTCTGTCCGGTGTCGTACTGATACGTAGCCCTGCCTGGATCTCCTGACATCAGCAGCCATTAGTCAGAATTAGGACGTCACAGGAGGTGAACATGCGGAAGATGCCAGTTGCCGCACTCGCGGCCACCTTGCTGGCGGGCGGCTCGACTGTCGCGCTCGCCCAATCGAGGTCCGGCGACTCTCACGAGAACCAAGGCGTGCGGAACCAGATCTTCGGCTCCAATGCGCCGGGCATCAAACGGGACTGGATCCCCGGTCCGCTCTCTCCCGCCGCGAAGCGCCACGGGGATTCGGTGCAGTACAACAGGACCTGGCCTGCGGGCGATCTTTCGGCTGCGGGCGAGAGCCCACAAAGCCAAAGTCGTCTCGACGGGCATAGCCGCCTCAACCAGCGCGCTGCGCTGCGCCACCAGCTGCGCCAAGCCGGTTTCCAGAACATCCGGATCCTGAATGCCACCTATCTGGTTCAAGCCCGCATCCCAGATGGAAGGTCTGTGCTGATGTTGGTCGATCCTCCGCCAACGGCCGCGTCGGGAGCGACCGCCTCCATAGGCCAGCGGGTCCAGCCTTCCGACTCAAATCAGCGCCAAGGTGGCGCATCCGCTCCTGGCCAGCAGTTCGGCTCAAACGGCACCCCTGAAACAGCGTCCAATCAGGACCAGTTCTCCGCTCCCCTGTTGAATCCTGACCAGGTGCGGCGAGATCTGCAGTCGCGCGGGTTCTCCAACATCTCGAACCTGAGCAGGGAAGGCTACAGCTATACCGCGACGGCGGATTGGCGCGGCCGGGAGGTGAACATTCGGGTGGATGGGCGCACGGGCTTCATCTATGAACCACGCCCACTCACGCCCAACCAGATGCAGGGCATGCGTGAAGATTTGAATACCCTAAGAGGCGGGTAACCCCGCTCCTCGGCCATGATGGGGCTGTACCCAAAGGTTGCCGGCGGAACCCAGCTGGCTGCGGACACTCTCAAGGTCCGATCACGGCGCAGCCAAGGGAGAGGGATGGCCGACGCAGGACGGTGGAGGGGGTTGGTCAGGGCACCCCCAGCCTGAAGAGCGAGGTTTAATGAGGGCGCCGAATCTGATTGACTCCACATACCGATCAAGTGCCCGGATTCTGCAGGCAGACGCTCCCTGTAGCAACGCCTTTACCATCTGCGAGGCGGCCTGGATGATCATCCAGGCCGCCTCCATTTTGCTCTCAGGAATGTGCGGCAGGAGCGAGCACAGGAGCCGTAGCGGTGTAAACCCGCGTGCCGTTTTTATCCGAAGCGCATGGAGCCATCGGGACGCTCTTCATCCGAGCAGGTGGAGAAGAACAGGAATACTGGCCAGCCCGGCCATGACACTGGCTGGAACGAGCCAATGCACTTGATCCAGGCTTCTCACCCGGGCGGCAGCCGTGCCGGCAGACATGGATTGGCCGAAAAGGCAGGAGCACATGATGTAATGAGCGCCGTCCTCCGAGATCTGAAAGAAGGCCATTGCGTCGCCAAGCCTGTCGCTCCTGAGTCCGGCAGTGCGCAGGACCGGATCCTCGAAGGCAACCGCCAAGGGGGAATTGTCGGCCCGCATGGAGGGGCGCTCGGCCCTCGGCGCGAACTCGATCTCCCCCAGGGTGCTGAGCCGGCGGTTGGGATCGCGCTCGAGCAGTTCGGCCCAGCGCCCCAGGCGCTCGCGCCGGGTCAGCACTTGTGGCGGGCTCGATTGCACGTCTGCGAGACCGCGGATCTGATCGATATCCCTGTGTTCCATCGAACTCTCCTTTCCAGAGGATGATCGTAAGGCGGCACCGCTATGGCCTAGCGGCTGGCGCGGCTGCATCAACAGACGGGAGATACAGCACCTGTCGTGAGGGGCTCGTCGGCAGGCAGGCCCCAGACGAATATGGCGGCAACGACAAGGATCATTGCCAATGCGCCGATGGCCCAGCTCCACGGGGATTCGCTCCGATAGCGAGGCTGGCCAGCAGGAGCGGCGGGATCGTATGGATCACGCTGAAACACCATCGCCATCTCCCTTATGCCCGGCCGTCACCCAGTCCTGCGGCGCGGGTACTCCCAGGTGCTTATTGGTCCCGATTCCCGTCGCGGGAACGAGGCCGGCTCGACATGTTGGCTCATGCCCTCCAGACAGCCAGCGCGGCTCAAGACCAGTGGAACTTCTGTAAGATACGCACGCACGAGCTGGAGAGATAATGCCC
Source organism: Microvirga soli (assembly GCF_016734765.1). Taxonomy (GTDB): domain Bacteria; phylum Pseudomonadota; class Alphaproteobacteria; order Rhizobiales; family Beijerinckiaceae; genus Microvirga; species Microvirga soli. The sequence continues at coordinate 41,189 of NZ_JAERQE010000036.1, forward strand.
TGCACCTGTGGCGGTTCTGGCCGACGGCGGCTAGCCCGGGCAATTCCGGTACGGAAGCAGACCATTGCACTGTCAGCGGCAACGCCTGTGTGAGCCGTGGCGGTCTACCCCTTGTACGCGAGAAGCTCGGAGAGGCAGCGGCCCCAGGGCTCCCGACGGCACATGACGCCTGCTGCGTCTGTTACCGTACCCATTTCAGGGATTCGCGCCGAACCCCCGGTCCGAGATCCCGGTTGTTCCCTCGACCGTGCGCGTGGCCCGATCCATGGAGGCGGACCGCCTCCGCACTTGGCCGCATTCCACGTTCCCATTGAGAACCGGACAGGAGCAACACCATGGAATTCAGGCGTTTGATCCCTCCCGCCGTGCTCGCACTGGCACTCGGATTAGGATCCATATCTCCCGTGGGGGCCCAAGTTGGAACCAGTCCAGGCGCTGCCTTGAACAACTGGACCTACAACGGTCTCTACCAGAACGGCTGGAGCGCCGAGCGGCTCATGGACAACGCCGAGGTGTACGGCGTGACGGGCGAGGAGATCGGCGATGTCGAGAACATCATCATCGGGCAGGGAGGGCGTATCCAAGGCATCGTTGCCGAGGTCGGCGGCTTCTGGGACATCGGTGACACGCATGTGTTCGTCCCCTGGGATCAGGTACAGGTCAGCCCAACTCTCGACCGGGTAACCATTCCGGTCACCCAGGAGAATGTCGAGGACTATACCTATGCCGCTGACTTCTTCCTGACCCGCTCCGACACTCAGCGCACCCAGGTGGTGAATGACGATCTTGACACCAGCTCCCGGCTTTGGAAGGCGACGGACCTCATCGATGACTATGCCTATCTCGCCAACCGCCGCGGCTATGGCTACGTCAACGACCTGATCTTCTCGGCCGACGGCATGCTCCAGGCGTTGGTTGTGAACGCCACGCCCGCCTACGGTGCCGGCTTCCGCGCCTTCCCGTACTACGATGGCTATGCCTGGAGCCCGGGGTTGGCCAACTACAATCTGCCTTATGCCGACGCCGACATCGTCAATCTGGCGCGCTTCGACTACGACCGGCTGCCGAACCGGCTTGAGATGCAGAACAAGGCGGTGGCCAGCAACACCGCGCCGACGGGCACCCGGACAGACGTCACCGGGGCCGTTCCGACCCAGTGGACGTTCCGAAACGTCGACAGGGACCAGAACCTCGAACTGACCGACCGGGAATTCTCACGCGTCGTTGGCAGCATCTACGGCCGTTGGGACGCCAACCAGAATTCGCGGCTGGAGGAGAACGAGTTCTACAACGGCGTCTACAATGTATTCGACATGAATCGCGACGGGCGCGTTGCGCAAAACGAGTTCAACCGAGGCTGGCGCAACTGGGGCCTGACCAACCAGCAGGTCTCCTACGGCACGTTCGACGCGAATGGCGACGGCGTTCTCGATCAGAACGAATTCCGCTCCGGGTTCGACCGCATCGGCTACTACGGCCGCTGGGATGTCAACCGCGACGGCTTGTTGGCTGAGAGCGAGTTCAGCACCGGGATGTACGACATATGGGACGCTGACTCGGATGGAGCCCTGGCCCAGAACGAGTTCAACGACCTCGCAGAGCGCAAGTGGTTCTGAGTGTTCGAAGGTTAGCTGAAACCAGCATGGCCGGGCACGAGTGGCCCGGCCATGCTGCGCTCCATCGCCATGTCCGGATCGGAGAACCGGATTAGATTTCCGCGCTCCTGTTGTCCTTCGCCGTCGCGCTCCACCCGCTGGCAGCAAAATCATCGGCAATCCCTTGGCTGAGAGCATGCGCATGGAACGGCTACGGACAAAAACACCCGGCACACGCCACGTGGCCGGGTTTCGAAGATCGCGGACCCGCTGTGGCACCGTCGCAGCCTTGGCGTAGTCCGTTGACTGGTATCTGTTGATCAGCGGCGATGCAGCAGTTGGCGCAGAACGGCCTCAAGGATGAGTCCCTTCACACCCTGCGGGCGATGATACCCTGGGTATCCGTACTCATTTCCATAAGGTGGATATCCGCGGTGACCCCAGTTCCGGCCATGCTTGTACCCTTGCCGCTTTTCGGACTTCCATGGCTTGCCATGGCTATCGTGATAGCCGTGCTGTCGACTTTGCCAGATAGCGAAGATGAGTTTGGCAATAGTCTTGATCATTCGAGATCCCATTCGTAGTGGCTGTCATAGACAGTTCGGTTGGGGCGCTTGCGCCCGGGGCCGCATCGGCCAGAGAAAGCAGAGCCAGGTGCAGCCCTCACGCGCTCGGCACAACTGCCTGCATGAGGCGCACCTGAAGAGACGCTCCTCAGCCCCAGAGCTCAATCGCAAGAATGCTGCATAGATATCTCTCAAGTTCAGAACACGTCACTCGAGCTCGTCAGGTGAGAGAGTCCGACATAGCACCCTCGGCAGCGATTGCCAGAGGGGCCCGGACCACGATGTACTGTAGTCGACCCTGAATAACCCACAACTGATTGAGGTTGAAGGATTCTTCACCTTTGCGAAGCATTGTAGAATGCCAGCATCTGGGAAGTGCCCCGATCAAAACCGGTGTTTTGCCATGGGACCCAAGCCGACGATGCTGAGCTCCGGCGATCT
>NZ_JAERQE010000037.1 GCF_016734765.1 Microvirga soli
ACCCCGAACAGAAGCAAGACTTCGGCGACAGGACAGTCACTCAGGGGATTGACACCCAACGGCCCATTACAGAAGCACTGCTTATGAATATGTTATCGGGTGCCATTGAACCGCCAGACCGGCCGACATGCCTGGAGCGCATCGACTTCGATATCACAATAGCCTTCCGAGCGGTCCGGCAAGAACTTCGGCCCTTGAGCATCGAACCCTAAGTTGGGTATCCATTCCCCTTGACGATTATTCATCATCAGGACCTTCTTCAGGCCGATGTGGCTGAAGCAGCCCGCTCCTCCGTCCGCATGATGGACCGTGATCATGAGCTCCTCGGGACCATCATCATCCACATCGATGGTCTCGGTGTCGAAAGTGACGGGTTTGTTCAACTCCTCGCCGCACTCGATATAGCTGTCCAGATCAGCGGCTCTGATTGCGGCCACGTGATCTGCCTCCGAGAGGGCTAAGGCAGAAGAGGAGCTGGCAAGAAGTGCAAGAGGAGCGATAAGAATGCGCCTAATCGTAATGGGCTCAGACGGCTGTTTAGTTGGTTCGGATGTTTGTTAGCGATCGGTCGGCTTCTACGCTACTCTCAGGGCGGGGTGATTAAGCCGGCCCACAGACCACGCTTTGGCTTCCGTGTATCGGTTTTTGAGCGACGTAGCCGGCCCGTACTGATGGCAGGGCAGGTAACTACATGGCCTCGTTGAACTAGCCAGCCATTGAAGTTGACACCGTCGGTCGAGCACGTGCGCAACCATCACCGATTGTGACGGACATCTTTCGCTTGGCAGGTGAGCGTTGGCCAGCCGATCTTGTCAGAACGGCTAAGGGCTGCCTGCTGGCCGCAGCGACAAGTCTTCCCGCCGACGTGGTGACAGGTCTGAGTGTTCTCTGGGGACAACAGCATGGAACCTGATGCGAATGCCGATCTCGATGGTTCGCCGTCGATCACGCTCGCACTGCCGATGATCGCTTGAGCTAACACGGGAGTCGTTTTCACAAGAAGGGCAGCACATAGAATGGCGGGTCGACGAGTATCTCGAGCAGGCAGCGATTCCCGGCACATCGTTGGCAATGCGGCTGAGCACACTGGAAGCCTGTTCGATGACGTGCGGGATTGTTGTGCCTATGGATGCGGAGTTGTTGGAGGCGGTGTTCGACACCATGCTGGAGCAATTGCACGGCGATGCCGATACGATTCCCGATGATCAACGGTTTGCCACCGCCATCGACCACATAGCCGCAACAGACGCGCTTATGCTCTTGGTGGCATTTGCCGATTCGGAACGACCCGCAGGTGGGTTACAGGTTCCACAACCGGTCAAACGCGAGCCGAGTAAGCACTCGAATAGGGTTATAAATTCAGTGTCATCATGATTATTGGTGGGTATACTTGTCTTTGGATTTGAATAGAGATACCCAACTTGATCCGTTACTGTGTAAGTAATATATTGGAAAATGAGGGATATACTTGAAATAAATCTTATAGTTTAAGTTTAAAACGCCCAATCATCTTTACAATTTGGCAGTTTTTTATCATTCAACAATGTGATTGGTATAGTTACCTTGCGGAACTGTCCGATAACTAGGGGTTTCCGGACACCTCGGCGGAGCTGAGAGGCCGTCCCGTAATCATGAGTTCCGGCCCAAGCGGCGGACCAGGAGCATGACGGGAGCGGCGTAGAGGAACGCGCGGGCTGAGGCGAGCGTCGCCTCCGAATCCTTCCAGAGCCGTCGGTTTCAACTGATCCACGCGAAGAATCTTTCAACAACCCAGCGGCGTGGGTGCACCGCAAAGCCGACCTGATCAGGCCGCTTCTTGACGATCTCGATGCGGATCGAGGTGGCCTGAGCCGGCGCTTCGCCGGTATAGCCGCTGTCGGCAAAGGCCTGAACGATGAACGGGAATGCGCGCCGCGACAGGCGCAGGACCACACAGGCCCCATCGCAGTTCTGAACGTCCGCCGGCTGCGGCTCCAGGATCAGACCGCGCCCATCGGTGTCGACCATCACCTGGCGCTTGCGGCCCTTCACCTTCTTGCCCGCATCATAGCCTCTTGGGCCGCCACTCTCAGTGGTCTTCACGCTTTGGCTGTCGAGCACGGCGGCGGTGGGCGAGGCCTCCCGCCCGACCCGCTCCCGGTCGGCCATGACCAGGAGGTGGGTGATGGTCTCAAACAGGCCGGTGTCGCGCCACAGGCTGAACCAGCGAAAGACTGTACTTTTGGGCGGCAGATCAGAGGGTAAGAGCCGTCAGGCAATGCCGCTGCGCAGCACATAAAAGATCGCGTTCAGGATCTCCCGGGTGGACCAGCGGCGCGGACGTCCTCGGGCGTGGGGCTCGGGCACGAGCGGCGCGATCAGATCGGTTTCGTAACGCAAGCCGTCGCGGCTATACTGCCGCCGGGTGGTCGGGGTCCACATTGCGGGTCCAGGTCAGGCTTCAGCACCCTCCTGAAATCATAGGTATCTCGGCCACTCAACCCATTTCGGGACGGGCTCTGAGAGCTTCACGATTGCCCCGCTGCGGATTTGACTTCACCCGATGAGCTGCGCCACCGACAGGCGGCGTTGAGCCTCATGCACGCTTTCCATCGTGTCCAGGATCTCGCAGGTGGAAGTCCGTAAAGAATTATCCTGTGCGCGGCCGCAGCAGGATGATATCAGCGCTGAACGGGCGAAGCACCGCGTCCGTACCATCCCAGCGGCCCGGTAGAACACGGTTGCCGTCGAGAGAACAAGGCAGCATCACACACCAGCGATGCGGCCTAGATTTCACGTTAAATGGAATCGGGATCACTGCCGTGTGGCGTGCATGTCGCGTGCAGCAAGGACGGCCTGCACCAGGCGACGCAGCACGCGGATCGAGCCACCCGTCCAATGAGCCCGCAACAGGTCCGTCTCCGCGCCTGTCAGCGGCCCATACCATCGCTCATCCAGCCCACGGGCCTGGTACAGATCCCGTGCTATGGTGGATACCAAGGCATCAAGATGGGCGGGGCCCGGAGACGGGATCCGGATGATGGTGAGGCGATCAAGCAATGGCCGGCCGAGGGGCGAAAGATCGTTCGCGGTCAGGATCACATTCAAGGCGGACAAGTCGATGGGCGCCTCCAGGTAAGGATCAAGAAAGCTCGCGGCCCGTTGCGGCTCCAGAAGGGCCAGGAGCGTGGACTTCAGGTCCCCGTTGCGCCGGCTTCCGCCGATCTTTTCGACCTCGTCGACAATGAGCGCGCCATTGGCAACTCGGTGCTCAAGAATCATGTCCCAGTGACATCCAGGTGAAGCCGCCGCCCACTTTCGTGAAGCTCCGAGCAGCATGCCATCGAACGTAGATGCGCCATCAATCACCCGATGCGGCAGCCCGAGCTCCCGGCAGAGCACCAGCGCCAAGGTGGTCTTGGCAGTTCCGGGAGAGCCCAGGAGAAGCACCGGAGACACAAAGCGCAATGCGTCTCCCGGCACGATATTGGTCAGAAGTTGGTCGATGACGTCCGTAAGATGCGGAAACCGTGGCATGAGGCGCTGCCGTACGGCCGCAAGATCGGGCGTGGGCACCAGGGCAAGCGGTTGTCCGGCGACGGCCTCGAATGGCGTGAGTGCATTCCTCGCCTCGCGGCTGGTCGCAAGAGGCAAGCGGGGCAGGACCACCACTCCCGCTCCACCATGCTCGATGAGCGCCTCTCCCGCGGCCTCCTGTGAGCTGACACACGAGTCTGCCTCTTGTGCTCCAATAACCTCGTCATCGTCGGTCTGGCTCCTCGAGTCGAAGCGGACGAGCAGGTCATGGACGATCTGATGGGCCGGAAAGAAACTCGAGCTCTGTCCCTCGCCCCCAAGCCAGGCGCGCCAGCACAGCACGAGGAGGCGGGCCCGCTGAAACAGCTCGGGCGTGACGGCATCCCCGTCGAGGGCATCCACGAGGCGGGCGAGCCGCCCGACGACCATGCCGGCATAGGGCGTGCGCTCCGTCGACGTTGCAAGCGTCAGGTAGCTGACGTCCTCCGCCAGGCGGGCAAGCCCCGGCGCATTCCTCTCGACGGAACGCTCATCGAGCAGCTGCGCGAGCGTCTCGCCGTCCTCCTGGCCACGCGCCCAGTCCTCGGCCGCTGGTGCCAGAGCCGGCACGCCGCGGGCGATCTCACCGGCCACGGTGCGGCGGGCCTCATAGGGGCGCAAAATTGGGTCAATGGCCAAGTCGACGAGCCGCGGGTAAGGGGAGGGCGGCGCCTCCCCTTGAGTGGCCATGAGCTCGTCCATGCTGATCTCATCGGAAGAAGAACGGGTCTTCGCGGTGGCGATACGGGGCCGCATGCCCCGATAAACAGATGCCTGACGGGATTTGGGTGAGCGGCTTTTCGACATGGGTGTGCTCCGGGCAGCCCGGGGCAGCCGGCCTCAGGACGAAGCCGGTGCGCCGCGGGTGAGGGCAGGAAAGGTGGGTGGGCTCAGTGGGCCAGCGTGAGGTTGGCCGGCGTGGCGAGCGTGCGCTGGAGCGAGGGGCGCCGCGGTGTCAGCACCGGGCAGCCGGCATCCGCCAGCAGCGAGCGCACCGCCTCCAGGATGATTTTGGCCTCAAGGCGCGCGGCCGGCGAGGCCGGGAACCGCAAGGGGCCGACGCCGGCGTGCAGGTGGGCACGCCCCACGCGCTTGACCTCGTCGCTCAGCTCCGCCTGGAGCGCAACGATGTCGTCCTTGCCCCATTTCTCGTTCTCGAACCGGCTGGTGCCGACGATCACGAACAGCCGCTCCACCCAGGCGAGGGAGCGGTCGTACATGTGGTCGCCGATGCGCGGCCAGGGTTTCGCAGCCTCGCCGACCCGGACGCGCAGGCGCTGCTCGCCGTCCTCCCCGGCGAGGAGGTAGCAGGAGGGGCTGTCGAGGAGCTGGAGGTCGCGGACCAAGCGCAGCTCGCTCCATTCGCACGCGATCAGGGCCACGGGGCTGACGCGGCTTGACAGGATGCGGATCGAGCTGTCCGGGGCGGGGCGGGAGATGTTGACGCGGGGCAGGATGATGGTGGGGCTCATGGAAAGTCTCCTGTGGGGACGAGCTCGCCCGTGCATGCGCCGCTCGGGCTGGCATGCCGGATCAGGGGACAGACTGAGAGCGGCATGCGGGTGCATGCACGGACGCTCGGGTCAGGCCTCAGGCGGGAAGATCGTCGGGTGTGAAGGATGTCGATATGGTGCGGGCGATCAGGCGCGCAGGGCTGCCGGGGCGGCAGGCGCCTGGGTCAGGACATCGATCGAGGGGACTTCCGGCACGGGCCGGATCAGGGTAGAGGTGGCGTCAGCCATAGCAGAACTCCTTAGCAAGTTCGGTTGTGGTCAGACCGCTGAGGGTGTTGGTAGCACCTTTGGCGGTCGCCCGTCGGATCACCCGATGAGGACCATCATCCTGCAGCTGCTCCGGATGTTAGGCAAGCGATCCTTTCTCACATGGTTAAGATTCGCCTTGTTGCAACAGGATCTTTGGGCAGGCGCTCAGGGAAGAGCCTTGAGCCCAAAGATCATGGGTCTGACAGGTGCGATGTCCCAGACGGGCTCCTTGATCCCGTCCGCCATGCTGCCGGTCGGCGGTTGCCGCAGGCGCTACACGAAATCAAGGCAGCTTGGTGATCTCAGGACACAGAAGATCCGGAGGAACGGCATTTCGGCTATGCGGAGACAGGCCCGGAACCCCCCGCCTGTACTCACCTAAGCCGGCAAGTTGATTGGCATTCAGTTTCTTTTGATCCGGTCGAGCCCCCGGCGGCGATTGGATCCGCTCTAATGATCGCATATCCTCCCAGGGAGCGACGCCGCGTAAATCGCAGGTGTTCGTAGCCCCCACTCTTCAGGGGCAAGAAATATAGGCCGTCGGACTCGCCCTTTAAGAAGCAGCGCAAGCCGATGTAGACGCTCTCCTCGTATCCTTTGATGGCTCGCCGAACGGCGGGATGAAGAACGAGGGTGATGCTTTTGCTCTCACAGACCTCTTCAACGGTTTCGAAACTCAACACAGCTGAACCTCCGAACGGCCAAGCAGCTTCTGATGGTTCAACGTTGCTCCTGAGGATCCGGTTCTCTCTGGGTTCTCCCATTCATAAGGATGGGCTTGCAGCCCTCCCACCAGCGTGATTATCTCACGTTAGCACTCCCATGCGGCGAGTGCTAAACGTGCTGCTCGGCGCAGACGAGTGCCTCCCATTCCATATTGAGGAGGCTTGCCTATGACATTCCGTCCGCTGCACGACCGTGTTGTCGTCCGCCGCATCGAAGCCGAAGAGAAGACGGCTGGCGGCTTCATCATTCCGGACACCGCCAAGGAGAAGCCGCAAGAGGGCGAGATCGTCGCCGTCGGCCCCGGCGCCCGCGATGAGAGCGACAAGGTTGTTGCCCTCGACGTGAAGGCCGGCGACCGCGTCCTGTTCGGCAAGTGGTCCGGCACCGAGGTGCGTATCGACGGTCAGGATCTCCTGATCATGAAGGAATCCGACATCATGGGCGTGATCGAACAGTCCGCCGCGGCGCAGAAGGCGGCCTAACCAGCCCAGCCCCGGCCAGATACAACGCAACAGGAGTTCAGCTCATGGCTGCCAAAGACGTAAAATTCTCCTCCGACGCTCGTGATCGCATGCTGCGCGGCGTAGACATCCTCGCGAATGCGGTGAAGGTCACGCTGGGTCCCAAGGGCCGCAACGTGGTGCTGGAAAAGAGCTTCGGCGCTCCGCGCATCACCAAGGACGGCGTCACCGTCGCCAAGGAGATCGAGCTCGCCGATTAGTTCGAGAACATGGGCGCCCAGATGGTGCGCGAGGTGGCCTCGAAGGCGAGCGATGTGGCGGGTGACGGCACCACCACGGCGACCGTTCTGGCTCAGGCCATCGTCCGCGAGGGCGCCAAGGCGGTTGCCGCCGGCATGAACCCCATGGACCTCAAGCGCGGTATTGATCTGGCTGTGGCAGAGGCAGTGAAGGACATCCAGTCCCGCGCCAAGAAGGTCGCCTCGTCCGAGGAAATCGCCCAGGTCGGCACCATCTCGGCCAATGGTGATGCCTCGATCGGCGAGATGATTGCCCAGGCGATGCAGAAGGTGGGCAACGAGGGCGTGATCACGGTCGAGGAAGCCAAGACCGCCGAGACCGAGCTCGACGTGGTCGAGGGCATGCAGTTCGACCGTGGGTATCTGTCTCCCTACTTCATTACCAACGCCGAGAAGATGGTGGCCGAGCTCGAGGATCCTTACATCCTCATCCACGAGAAGAAGCTCTCCTCCTTGCAGTCGCTCCTCCCGATCCTCGAGGCTGTCGTTCAGACCAGCAAGCCGCTGCTGATTGTGGCGGAAAACATTGAGGGCGAGGCTCTGGCTACCCTCGTGGTCAACAAGCTGCGCGGCGGCCTGAAGATCGCCGCCGTCAAGGCGCCGGGCTTCGGCGACCGCCGCAAGGCCATGCTGGAAGACATCGCGATCCTGACCGCCGGTCAGACCATTTCCGAAGACCTTGGCATCAAGCTCGAGAACGTCACCCTTGACATGCTCGGCCGCGCCAAGCGCATCCGCATCGACAAGGAGAGCACCACGATCATCGATGGTGCTGGTTCTACGCAGGACATCGAGGCGCGCGTGGGTCAGATCAAGGCGCAGATCGAGGAGACCACCTCGGACTACGACCGTGAGAAGCTGCAGGAGCGTCTCGCCAAGCTCGCAGGCGGCGTCGCGGTGATCCGCGTCGGCGGCTCGACCGAGATTGAGGTCAAGGAGAAGAAGGACCGCGTTGACGACGCGATGCATGCCACCCGCGCGGCGGTGGAAGAGGGCATCGTTCCGGGCGGCGGCACGGCTCTGCTGCGCGCCAAGGGCGCTGTTGCGAAGCTCACCAGCGACAACCCTGACGTGAAGTCCGGCATCAACATCGTGCTGCGTTCCCTTGAGGCTCCGATCCGTCAGATCGCCGAGAATGCTGGCGTCGAAGGATCGACAGTCGTTGGCAAGATCAACGACAACACGAAGTCCGACACCTTCGGCTTCAACGCTCAGACCGAAGAGTTCGTGGACATGCTCCAGGCCGGCATCGTCGATCCGGCGAAGGTCGTGCGCACCGCTCTGCAGAATGCAGCGTCGGTCGCTGGTCTGCTGGTCACCACCGAAGCTATGGTGGCCGAGACACCGAAGAACGACGCTGCTCCAGCCATGCCAGGTGGCGGAATGGGCGGTATGGGTGGCATGGACTTCTAAGTCCTGCTCTTGTCATCTTACTGGAAAGGCTCTGGCTCATTTCGGGGCCTTTCCGTATGTACCGTGCGTTTGGAAGGAGACGATCGCACAGGTGTTGATTAGACGGATAGACCCATCGCACTGCGCCTGCTGCAAGACCGGGTCGTCGGCCGTTCTCTGTCATTTGGAACGGCCGCGCCAATCCTGACGCGGAACAGGCGCTCCTAGACAGCTGGCGAAAGTTTCATCCCGCAGCCAGGCTTCAGGCAATCGGCGCGTCAGTGCTTGTTCAGCACGACCGCATTGGATCCAGCCGTGTTGGCTTCCCTCGCCGGCTTGATCCTCCTGAGGAGGGTGGGCGAAACATTCCACCTCTGCCCAGTGTCGGTAATCACCGTCACTGTCTTCTTGTTGTAGCGGGTCAGCATGCCCTCAAGTTGACTCTGGCCGGGAGGCTGGAAGGCAACCCGGTCACCAATCTTGAACTCCAGCATCTCCACATGAGCGCGCATCTGGTCGAGAAAGCGCAGGCGCTCCACGATGCGGTGGTTGAGATCGATCAGCTCGGCCTCGGTCAGCTGGTCAATGTCGATTATCATCGGATTACCATGGATGAGAGCCGGGCTAGCACCATCGGGCGAATGTCTGGCCAGCGCTAAGGCCTGTCAAGCGCCTGATGCAGCTTCCAAGTGTCGTTGTGCGGAAGGACCGTGATGCACGGATCAAGGGAGAGGGCCCATGGCAGAGGTCCGGAAGAAGCGCAGCGCAAGAAATGTCTTCGGAGCATTCTCCAAGGTCGAGCCTCTGGGCGAGCAGGCCGGCTGGGCAGGGGCAGCACCATGCAGGACTAGGAAGCGCGGCGTTGGGCAGCCCGATCATCTTCCCCGCCTTGCGGCGACTGCCAGCCCCGCACTAGGCCGGAGAACAGCCAGAGCGTTGCCCCCAGTGCGACGGCGGCCATCACCCACCAGAGGGCGGTTGACAGCGCCGCGGCGTCGACCACCGGCCAGGGATGTTGCGCAAGGTCGGCGCCGCGTTCCGTCATCCAGTGCCAGGCCGTGTGCGCCACCAGCGCCGACAGGATAATCGTGCCGATCCTCTCGGGCACCACATACTTGAACAAAAGGCCAAGCGCCGGAACCGCCACCGCCAGCACAACCAGCTGGCCGACCTCCACACCGACATTGAACGCCAATAGCGAGGTGATCAGGTGCGAGCCGGCAAATTGCAGGCGTTCGCTCAGAAGGAACGAGAAGGCGAAACCATGCACAAGCCCAAATGCGAAGGCGACAAACCAGCGCCGCTCGGGGTTGGGGCCGACGATGTTCTCCAGGGCCATATAGAGGATCGAGATCGCAACCAGCGTCTCGATCAGCGGCGTGAACCACAGCGCGTTCGGCGCCAGACCATAGGCCGCAGCGATCAGCGTGATCGAATGAGCGATCGTAAAGGCGGTCACCACAATGGCGAGTGGGCGGAAGCGTCGGAACGGAATCACTAGGGCGAGCAGGAAGAGGAGATGGTCGACGCCCTCGAGGATGTGGAGGAAGCCGTCCTCGGCGAAGAGCAGGAACGCCTGCAGCCAACTCGGATCGAGATGCACGATGCCGACACCGGCGTGAACGTCGAACACGCGCTCCGGGCTGTCAGGCGACAGGAAGCGCATCATGATGTTGACCTGGAGCCCGAGACGGGTCAGTCCCGGCCGGATGGCGAAGTCGGATTGGTCCGACTGAATCGTATATTCATAGGCGACGTCCAGCAGACCCTGCTTCCAATAGATCTCCGTGTCCGGCGGCAGCGGACTGCTCCCGATACTGGCCAGCGCCTGCTCGTAGCTCGCAAAGGAGCGGTCCGATGCCAGCGATACCCGCGCGCCCACAAGCTGAGGCTTTCCCAGCAATCTGCCATTCTCGTAGACCTCGACAAAATCACGGATCCAGATCTGGGCGGCGTGCTGCAGCGACCCGTCGACCCGCGACAGGTCGAGGAATCCGTTGGGCTTGAGCGGCACGTCGACGTCGCGCAGCGACTCCATCGGTGCCCGCACCAGGAAGGTCAGTGTCTTCCCCTCCGGCTTCAGGAAAGCCAGGACCGTGACCTCGTTGGGCACTTCGTGGGCTGAGGTGCGCATGGGCCAGCCGATCAGCAGGGCGGCTGCGATGATGAATGCAAAGACGATCCGAAGGGGCGCCATGATTCTCGATGGTTCTCGACAGCAGAGCCCAGCTTGGCTACATTTCGATTTATTGACAAGAGCGGCGTCAAGCTGCCCGGCAAGGGGGCCGGGAGGAAACAGAATGAGACAGCTCTTCTGGAGTCGCAGGGCGTTTGTCGGTGTAAGTTTCCTGGCAGTGATGGCGGCGCTCGGCACGGGCCAACTCCTGCTGCAGAAGGCTATTGCGCAGGGCAAGGAGGCCCCGCGCTTTGAGGTCGATCCATTCTGGCCAAAACCGATGCCCAACAACTGGGTGCTCGGCCAGACAATCGGTGTGGCGGTCGATTCGCGCGACCATATCTGGATCGTCCACCGTGGCTCGGACCCGGCCGCTCTGGACAATACAGAACTAGCCGTTCCGCTTACCGGCAACCGCGCCGGTCAGCGTGTTGGGGAATGCTGCAATCCCTCGCCACCGGTCATGGAGTTCGATCAGGCGGGCAATCTCGTAAATTCCTGGGGCGGCCCATCTCCGACGAGAGAATATGAGTGGCCATCGTCCAATCACGGCATCGCGGTCGATGCGGAAGGCTTCGTCTATATTGGCGGAAATGGCGCGGGCGATGCGCATGTCCTGAAGTTCACCCGCGACGGCAAGTTCGTCGCCCAGTGGGGCCGGGCGGGTGCGCGCCAGGCTAAGGCCGCGGCTGCAGCCTCAGATCCAATAGCCAGGTATGCCGGCGTGGCGCCAGGGGGCGGTGTGCCCGCCGCGGGCCCTGCTGCTCCTTCTGCGGGGACGGCTCCTGTCGCGAGCGCTGCGGCTCCTTCCGCCGCCACACCTGCCGCGGCAGCCGCGCCGACCTTCCAGGCCAATAGCCATGATCAGGAGAGTTTCGGCCGGGTCGCGAAGATCGACCTCGTTGAGGGCGCCAACGAGGCCTACCTCTCGGATGGCTATCTCAACCACCGTGTGGCAGTGGTCGACATGGATACGGGTAAGATCAAGCGCTACTGGGGCGCCTACGGCAAGCCGCCGACTGACGAGGTCCTGCCGCCCTACAATCCAGCAGCCCCTGTGGCCCAGCAGTTCGCCAATCCCGTGCACTGCTCCAATGTCTCGAATGACGGTTTCGTCTATGTCTGCGACCGGGCGAATGATCGTATCCAGATCTTTCGCACCGACGGGACCTTTGTCAAAGAGGTGTTCGTCGCCACGCAAACCCTGGCCGACGGCTCGGTGTGGGACATTGATTTCTCCCATGATCCCGAGCAGCGGTTCCTCTACGTCGCTGATGGCGTGAACGAGCATGTGCGCGTCTTCAATCGTCAAACCATGGAAGAGCTCTACAACTTCGGCTACGGCGGTCGTCAGCCGGGCATGTTCCTCGGTGTGCACTCTATTGCTGTAGACTCCAAGGGGAACATCTACACAACTGAGACTTACACGGGTAAGCGCCTGCAGAAGTTCGTCAACAAAGGTGTCGGCCCTGTCTCAACGGTGAATGCGGCTATGCCCTGGCCGACGCCGCAGTAGATAGGCTCGAACTCGCTTCGGCGTCGGCTCCTCATCGGAGCCGGCGCTTTCACTATCCGTCTTCGCCGAAAGCCACAGTGCGCGATTTTGAGCGCTGACGTAGCGCCTTGCCTCTTGGCTCTGGCGGCCTCACGGCCGCAGACACTCGCTTTGGTGCACCATCGCTGTTGCCCGCGCGGGCTGGGCGGCGGCCTCTTGGAGCGATGGGCCGGTTCTTTTCGCCAGGATTCTGTACCTTCGGTGAGTGCTCCTCGAGAAATGCTCGGCAAGTAGCAAAGTCAACTAACACTGTGGGTGGACATTCGATTCCTTTCTGTTCAGCCAGGGACCGAGCATAGCGCACCATTGCCTCACTTGGAGAACGCAGGCCCGTCTGCGGTGTTGCCGTAGTAGGTCCAGAGGATCGTTGTGGTGCATGGTGGTCCAGGAACGTCCGGCAGATGGCACTGTTGGTCTTGAGCCCGCGGGGCAGTTTCAAGCCCCGCTGGGCAGCAAGCGATGTTGCGAAAGCAATCATCGCCTTTGTTGGGGGCTTCCCATCCGCTGCGGGGGGCGTGGGGAGATATGCCGGATCGAGAGCAACAGCGCCGGACTGTCCAATTGTCGTGATCAGCTCTCTGACACGGCTGCGGGTTCGCTCCTGATAGGCCGCCGCTCGGCAGGCCGCCTCTGCGCGTGTGGCTGCGCGCCCAATCTCGGCAAGATCAGCCTCGAACATCGCCCGACCAACTGGGTCGCCATAGGCAGGAAAGACACGGCGAACAGAAGCGATAAATGCGAGGCCAACCTCCGTCACCTGAAGTGGCGGATCTTTGCCCTTCAGCAGTTCAACATACTGGCTCTTCTGGAGCTTGGGCAGGATCGTGTCGCGGGTCGCCGCGGTTCCGAGACCCTTGGGCTCGTTCGGGTTTGCCGGGTTCTCTAGGGCCGCCTTGAGGGCCGGGTCTTCCACCTGATCGACGAGCCGTCCCATGACCACCGGCAGCTCGCCACGGGTGATGCGGCGGGGTGGCTCGGTCTTGGCGGTCTCGATCCGAGCGTCGGTCGCTCTTCCCGGTTCGTTGTCCCGGACAGGCGGCAAGCGCCCAGTGGTGGGCTCTTCGTCCGGCTTGGCCTTGCCTGGGACAGCCTCGTTCTCCTCGTCAGCCTCGGCTCCATACACCGCTCGCCAGCCCGGGGACTTGATCACGCTGCCGCTGACCGAGAAGCGCTTCGGACCATGTGGTGTTGGGACCTGCACAGCGACCGTGGTGCGAGCGTCGATACCGTCGGGCAGGTGCGCTGCTAGAAAGCTCTTGGCGACCAGCTCCCAAAGGCGGAGGTGATCTCCAATAATGCTGCCGGGCTGCGGCACCTTGCGTAGTGGCACAATGGCGTGGTGCTCGCCGGGATCCTTGACGTAATGGCCCTTGCCCCCTTTGCGGAACACGAGATCGCCCGCTGCTGGCACAAGGTTAGCGAGTTCGGATAAGACTCGGACGACGCTTTCAATGACCGCGCTCGCGTCACCTGTCTGGCTCTCAGGCAGGTGCTCGGACTCGGTGCGAGGATAGGTGAGGTGGCCCTGATCATAGAGGTCCTGGGCAAGTTTGGCGGTGTGTTGCGGATCCCAGCCAAACCGTTTGGCGCAGCGACGGGCGAGAGTGTCTTTCGAGAACAGGCGAGGGGGTGCCCGGCGCACATCCTTCTGCTCGACACCGAGCGAACCTGACCAGCAGGCGGCCGCCTGCTGGATTGTCCCGGCCACCTGCTTATCGAGAATCTTATCTTTCGGGGCATGCCAGAGAGTGATCCCGGTGCCAGTCTCTGTTGTGACGACCAGAGCAATCTTGAAATAGTCCTGAGGAACGAAGTCGCGGATGCGCTTCTCGAGGTCAGCCAGGATGGCGAGCGTCGGAGTCTGCACACCACCGAAGCGCCAGGGCTGTCTGAAAGCTGGCGGCCGGAGCCTTAAAGAGATGGCGCGCGTGCCGTTGAGCCCCAGGTGGTAGTCCTCATATTGGCGGCACAGGGCCTCCAGATAGGCGGCATAGTCCCGCTCGCCGGAGTCGGGTTCCTTGGCCATGGCCGTAAAGGCGCGTCGGATCGAGACTTCATCGAGAGCACCCAGCTTGAGGCGATCCACCCGACCGCGATAACCAAGGTGCTCGAGCACCTCCCAGGCAATCATCGAGCCCTCCCGGCCTGGGTCGGTGGCGATGATGACGCGCTCTACGCCCTGAAGAGCTTGCTTGATTGCTTCGATCTTCGGCTTGTGCGACTGGCCGGAGCGGTTGGTGCCATAGGTCACAGGGATGCGCTCGAGCACGATCGGCAGCGTATCAAGGCGCCAAGACTTCCATTCATCCCGAACATTGCCAGGTTCCTCGGCTGCCAGGAGGTGGCCCTCGGCTGAAACACAGATTGTCGTCGGCGATTTGAAGAACCGCTGCAACTGGCGCATGGCCGAGGGCTTCTCAAAGAAGAACAGCGTGCGCGTGGCAGATTGAGTAGCCATAACCTACAATCATCAATCCGATTACGGTGCGCAGCCCGGAGTTCGCCCGCGAGGTCTGGCGCTAAGAACGGATAGAGAACACTACCCGCAGGGACATTGCGGGTCAATGGAAGGGCAGGGTGAAAGTCCGGCAACTCCTGCGGCACTCTCACCTAATGATGGACGCGCCTCCTGGAGCGATATGCCAGAAGCTGCATTTGTTGCAATAAAATTACGTTAAACAAACTTGGCTTGGCGGCAGATCAAAGCAACCATGCCGCGATCCCGGTCGTTTCCCATCTGACGGGGAATAGCCGCTCATGCTGCAGCTCTGCGCCGTGTATCGGCACAATGAAGCTGCTGAGGTAATCAAGAAAGATGACCGAGAGGAGGGGGCGAACTCCCGATCGTCTTCCTGCCGCTGAGACGACCACTAAGGCGCTACTCCTGACGCCACCAAGCCCAATCAAGGACCAATCAAAGTCCAGCCTTGACGGAGTGTGCAACGCCGCTGTGTCCGACCTTCGTCCGTGGCGGAGCCGCGACTGTTCCCTGATAATTCACTCGGCAGCGAACAGGAATGCTAAGAGATGGCCGACACAATCGCACCCGTTCTCACGTCGTTGAACCTCCCTGCAACCATTTACCTCGACGGCGTGGATCGCGCCGTCCCGCTCAGCGTCGGCGCAGGCGACACAAACGGAACGGGCGTCACGGCTGTCCAGGTCTGGCTGAGCCGCCCCGTGACTCACTTCGAGGCCGATAGCCAGACATGGGTGAGCGATACCCTGAATTTTGACGGAATGCTTGATCCATTCAGCGATGGCCGCTCTACGCTTCAGTGGAACCTGTCACGGTCGTCTGAGCCCGGACCATACGGCATCCTCAGCGTCTATGTGGTCGATGCTGCCGGCAACGAACGCACCTACCTTCCCGCAGATTTGAAGGCCGTCGGGATCCGCACGAGCTTCACGATCAGCACCTTCGATCTCGTGACCACCGGGGATAAGGGCAGGAACATGGTTCAGGGTGGATCCGGCCATGACAAGCTGAATGGCGGCCTTGGGATCGACACGCTGATTGGTGGCCCGGGCAAGGACGCCTTCGTGTTCAACACCAAGCCGAGCAAGACGAACAGGGACAAGATCACTGACTTCAACAGCAAGGATGACAGCATCTGGCTCGACAATGCTGTCTTCAAGAAGCTTGGTCCCGGCATGGATGCCGCACCGGTCCAACTGAAGAAGGGCTTCTTCACCATCGGCAGCAAGGCCAAGGACCGAGACGACTACGTCATCTACAACAAGAAGACCGGTGTTCTCTCCTACGATGCGGACGGCTCCGGCAAGGGCAAGGCCGTCGAGTTCGCGCAGCTTAAGAAGGGCCTCTCCCTGAAGTACGACGACCTCTTCGTGATTTGAGCAGTTGGTCGACGACTTCTCAAGCAAGGGGACGTACCGGGTTGCAATCCCTGAGGCGGCAACCCTGCCGCGGCTTGCGTCACCTGTCTACCCGCCATGGCAACGGCCTCTGACCTTAAGAAGGACAACCCGTGGAAGCGGACTTCGTCCTGTAAGGTCGTTCCACAGGATCAAGCATGCCACACTTCGCCGTAGTGGGCGAAGGCATCGACCGCGGCTCACCTGAACCTAACGAGATCGAGATAACGCTGAACGTAGTCACGTGTCGAGAGACTGCATTGCAGCGACGCTCTTCTGACCGGTTTGTAGACTACGTGTAAGCCGAAGGCTTACCAGGCCTCTCGATACACTTTACTTCGGGACCGCTCCGGCAGACGACGTGAGAGCTTATGGACATAGGCTGGATCTGACTGGGTGACAGCGACGGGTGGCAGCGAAGGCGCCTCCACATTGCGGCGCTGCCGCAAGAGTGTCACCGGTGAGCTGGTGTGTCAGCGGCAGAGTAGGACGCTGATCAGGTCGGGCAGCGTTCAAACGTATTCAAGCCTGCTGCACAGGTCCGACCAAAGCCTCAGACCATTGTCGCAGTCAAAACCAACCTCTGGTCCCGGATCCCTCAGACTTCAGCACGGCTGCTCTCCGCCCTTCGGCAGTGGCGGGCACCTTTCCCTTCCTGCCAATCTGCAACGGTGTTTAACGCCCGCAATGGGCTCAGCAGGGAACGGGGAACCGCCATGGTGCATATCGTCAAGCACGATCTGGAATTCATCCTGAAGCAGATCAAAATCGCGGAGGCCCACTCGGCAGGCACACCGCTGAACCAGATCCGTATTGATGCGAACGGCAACATTTCGACGAACCCGAACGATCCGCTCGCCATTCCGGCTCCTCTATCGCCCTACGGCCTTCGCACGGTCGACGGCAGCTACAACAACATGATGGAAGGCCGCGACCAGTGGGGTGCCGCCGATAATCCGTTCCCGCAGATCACCGACCCGTTCTACCGCAACGAGGGTGACGATGCGATGCCGGCCGGCTATGTGGCCGGCAACAACAACAATTATGGTCAGCAGGGGGATGTCGTCGATGCCGACCCACGCCTCATCTCGAACCTGATTGTCGATCAGACGTTGGAGAACCCTGCCGCGATCAGCGCTGCGCTCACCTATGCGGGGATCACCGGCGCGAAGCAGACCACCGCAATCAATGAGATCAGGAGTGCCTACCTGGCCGTCAAGAACGGAACGGGCACCCAGTCGAATCTGGACGCCGCTCTGGCGAAGCACGGCGTCGAGATGGACGGAAAATCCGTCGTAATTCCGAACGTCGCCCCGGACGAGGGCCTGTCGGCCTCGTACAATGGCTGGTTTACGCTGTTTGGTCAGTTCTTCGACCATGGCCTTGATCTCGTGTCGAAGGCCGGCGGAACCGTTTATATCCCGCTCTCGCCGGATGACCCGCTCTACAACCCGGCCAGCCCGCGCACGAATTTCATGGTGCTCACACGCACCGCCAACGGTGGTGAGAACCTGACCACCCCGTGGGTCGACCAGAACCAGACCTACACCTCGAACGCCTCGCACCAACTCTTCCTGCGCGAGTACGCCATGGTCGACGGCAAGCCCGTCTCAACCGGCAGGCTTCTCGAGGGTGATCGCGGCCTTGCCACCTGGGCCGACGTCAAGGAGCAGGCCCGCACAATGCTGGGCATTGAGCTCACCGATGCCGACGTCACCAACATCCCGATGTTCGTCATGGACGAATACGGTGAGTTCGTGCGTGGCGAGAACGGCTTCCCGCAGATCATCCGAAGCCTCGGCGCCGACCAGAAGTTTGGCGGCGGCGATGATGTGCTCGAGGAGGGCAACCCGTCCTCCCCGATCAGCACCTTCCCGTCCGTGCGCACCAACCACGCCTTCCTTGACGACATCGCACATGACGCCAAGACGATCAACGACCGCGGTCAGAAGATGTACGCGGATGACGATAACGCCCTCGGCGTCGGCCAGACCCTGGTCGCCAATCCGAACTTCAACGCTGATCTGCCCGAAAGCTCCACCAACCAACGCTACCTAGGCGCCCTCAACCCGGACTTCAACCCGGCTCTTCCGGTCAGCGCGGCCAACCCCCAGTACATCCCGCTCTCGCGTTTCTACGACGACGAGAAGCTCGACTCGCACTACATCACGGGCGACGGGCGCGGCAACGAGAACATCGGCCTGTCCGCGGTTCACCACGTGTTTCATTCCGAGCACAATCACACCGTTGAGCAAGTGCAGTTCCGGGCCATTGAGTCCGGCGATCTTTCCTTCCTCAACGAGTGGCTGCTGGTCGACCTGCCGGCGGGCACCGTCCTGCCGCCAGCCGATGATGCGGCAGCGATTGAGACCTTTGCCAAGACCCTCACCTGGGATGGCGAGCGCCTTTTCCAGGCGGCCCGTTTCACCACTGAGATGCAGTACCAGCACCTCGTGTTCGAGGAATTCGCCCGCAAGGTCCAGCCGGACGTGGACGCCTTCGTGTTCAACCCGTCGGTGGACATCAACCCGAATATCTTCGCCGAGTTCGCTCATGTGGTGTACCGCTTCGGCCACTCCATGCTGAATCAGGAGGTGGCTGCAACTAACGCCAACGGCAGCGATGCCAGCATGGATCTGTTCGATGCCTTCCTGAACCCGCTGAAGTTCGGCGCTTCGAATGCGCAAGGCACTGTTACCCTCACCCACGACCAAGCTGCGGGCGCCATCGTTCGCGGCATGACCAGCCAGGTTGGCAATGAAATCGACGAATTTGTGACCGATGTGCTGCGCAACCAGCTCGTCGGCATCCCGCTCGATCTCGCAGCGCTCAACATCGCCCGTGGTCGCGAAACCGGCATGCCACCTCTGAACGAAGCCCGTCGTCAGTTCCAACAGGCTGCCAACGGTGACAGCCAGCTAGATGCTTATGCCAGCTGGACAGACTTCGCGCTTAACCTCAAGAACCCGGCTTCGATCGTTAACTTCATTGCAGCTTACGGAACGCATCCAGCAATCACGGCCGCGACCACAGTGGCTGCGAAGCGTGAAGCCGCCATGGCTTTGGTGTTCGGGGACGGTAATGATGGTGACGGCGTCACGATTCACGGCGTGACCTATACCGACCGCCACCACTTCCTGAATGCCACCGGTTCCTATGCTGCCGTGGAGACGACCGGTCCGCTCGCGGGACGCTCATCCCTGGGCGGGTTGGAGTATGTCGATCTCTGGGTTGGCGGCTTGGCCGAGAAGAAGATGGCTTTCGGCGGCATGCTCGGGTCGACCTTCTCGTTCATCTTCGAGCTCCAGCTCGAGAACCTTCAAAATGCTGATCGCTTCTACTACCTGTCGCGCGTCCAAGGCCTGAACTTCCTGAACGAGCTGGAAAACAACTCGTTCGCCAAGATGGTGCTGAACAACACCGACCTCGGCGAGACGGGTTATGCGCTGCCGGGCGACATCTTCTCGGTGCCGGACCATGTCCTCTACATGGATAAAGCCATGCAGACGAAGTTCGGCTACTCTGATCCCGTGCAGGAAGATCCGTGGCTTGAGGCACTGTCGCCGCTGGTTGAGCGCAGAGACGCGAACAACGACGGTGTGGCCGAGTACATCCGCGTCAACACCAACGACCACGTGCTGATCCAGGGCACCAATGGCAATGATACCATCGTGGCCGGCGGCGGTGACGACTCGGTGTGGGGCCGCGACGGTGACGACAAGATCGAGGCTGGCTACGGGGTCGACAAGATCCACGGCGGCAAGGGTGACGACATCATCACCAACTCCGGCACAGATATCGGCGAAGTCGATATGTTCCACGGCGAGGAGGGCAACGACGTGATCCATGCCGGCAGCGGCCTGGCGCTGGTGTTCGGCAACGAGGGGCAGGATTTCCTCATCACCGGCCCTGATGGCAAGGAGGCCTTTGGTGGTCTCGGCAACGACTTCATCCTGGGCGGCGAGGGCGGCGACTTCCTCCTCGGCAACGAGGGCGACGACTGGATCGAGGCGGGCAACGGCTTCGACACCACGGCCGGCGACAACTCGGAGCTGAACTTCAACTCCACCATCATCGGCCACGACGTGATGTTCGCCGGCAACAACGAGCATGATTTCGACGCCGAATCCGGCGACGACATCATGGTCCAGGGCGAAAGCGTCATGCGCAACGAGGGCATGTGGGGCTTCGACTGGGCGATCCACAAGGGCAACCAGGAGGCGGCGGATTCCGACCTGACCCGGCCGATCTTCACCACGGACGAGCAGGATATCCTGCGCGACCGCTTCGATGCGGTCGAGGCGCTCTCCGGCTGGGACAAGAACGACGTCCTGAAGGGCGACAACCGGGGGGATCCCGATCCGAACGAGGAGCCGGAGCCGGGCGAGAACCCCAACCTTGCCGCCGCTGAGAACACGATGGTCAGGCATGAACTGACCCAGGCGGGCGTCAACCGGATCTCGGGACTCCGTGACCTGCTGGGCAACTGGGCGGCCGCGCCAGTAGCGGGCGATCTTGAGGCGCAAATCGCCTTCGACGACGGCAACATCCTGCTCGGCGGCGGCGGCAGCGACCTCATCGAAGGTCGCGGTGGCAACGATCTCATCGATGGCGACAGCTGGCTGAACGTGCGGATCCGCATCACGGTCGGTAATGAGGTCTACACAGCTGACGGCATGGCCCAGAAGGTCTACCGGGAGGTGGACTACAAGGACGGGGCTCCTGTTGCCGGCGCCGTGGCGCAGTTCGGCGGCAAGACCCTCGACGCCCTGATGCTCAGCCGGACCCTCAACCCAGGCCAGCTCTCGATTGTCCGCGAGGTCGTCAAGGATGATGGGATGGGGGACATCGATACGGCCGTCTTCTGGGATGTGAAGGGCAACTACAGCATCACCCTGGGCGACAATGGCTCGATCATCGTCAGCCACACGGGCTTTGACCCGGCCAATCTCCCGGCCGGTGTCGACACCCGGGTCTCGGATGGCGTGGACAAGCTGCGGAACGTTGAAGTCCTGAAGTTTGCGGATGGCAATGTCAGCGTCCGGGAACTCCTGAACACCCCGCTCAACATCATCACCAATGGAGGAGAACCGATAGCGCTTACGGTGGACGAGAACACCCCGGCCGGCACTCTTTTGGTCGATGTGGACACAAATCCGCCGCCGGTGGGACTGAAATGGTCCATCACAGGTGGCAATGAGCGCGGTCTGTTTGTGATTGACCAGGGCACCGGACGCATCACTCTTGCCAGCACGCCGAACTACGAGGCCCTGAAAGCCTTGGGAACAACCTTTGCGTTAACTGTGGCAGTGACCGATGGCGTCCGGGTCGACACGCAGCAGATCACGGTTGATGTACAGAATGTCAACGAAGCACATACTGGTACAGTCACTCTGGGGTATCAGGCTGATACGGGAGCGCTCTTCGTTGCCAACAGCATCGGAAACGATCCCGACGGAGCTGGCTCAGTCACGTACCAATGGCAGGCGTTGATCGGTGGAACCTGGACGAACATTGGGGGCGCGACTGGGACAACGTTTACGCCTGGGCCGGACGAGGTCGGACGTAATCTACGTGTTGCGGCGACCTACGTGGACGGTGGCGGATTCACACACCTCATCCCCTCCGACCAGATGGCAGTCTATGGCTCTGATGCAACCAACACGCTGACGGGCTTGGCTGGCCGGGACATCGTTCTGGGGCTGGGTGGCAATGACGTGCTGCGCGGCAACGGGGGCGATGACACGCTTACCGGCGGCTTGGGCAAGGACACGCTCACCGGTGGGATCGGCGCTGACACCTTCGTGTTCACCAGTGCAGCCGACAGTGGCATGGGGTCGACTGAGCGTGATGTGATCAGCGATTGGGAGAGCAGCGACAGGATCGATCTGAGCGCCATTGACGCCAGCACTCAGGCCGGGCACCAGAGCTTCGTCTTTGCGGGCCAGGGGGCGGTGAGCAACTCCGTGGCGGCTGGTCAGGTGAAGTACTTCCACGACAACGGTAACACCTATGTGGTGGGCGATGTCACAGGTGACGGGATCGGCGACTTCAAGATCGACATCCGTGGCCTGCACACCCTGACAGCAGCCAACATCCTCGGGGTTCTGGCCAACCGGGCACCGACCGGCCCAAGCTCCATCGTTCTGAACGCAAGCAACGAGGACACCGCCATTACCCTCACGGCAGCCCAGTTGCTGCAGGGCTGGAGTGATCCCGATCTCCACCCGCTGTCGATCCAGAACCTGCAGGCCTCCTCGGGCAATCTGGTCAACAACGGCAACGGCACCTGGACGTTCACGCCGGCCGCCAACGACACCACAGGTGTGACCTTCACCTACACGGTCTCGGACGGGGGTCTGACTAAGCCGGCCAGTGCCACCCTCGACCTGCTGCCGGTCAACGACTTCGCTCCTACGGGCGGGGTTGCGGTGGGAGTGTCCCAGTCGGCTCCAGGCACGCTGACAGCCTCGCATACGCTGCAGGACGGCGACGGTTTGGGCGCGGTCACCTACCAGTGGCAGGCATGGACCGGCTCCGGCTGGACCAACCTCGCCAGTGCCACCGGTGAGAGCTACCAGCCGACGGATCTGCGGCCGGTACGGGCCGTAGCCAGCTATACCGATGGTGGTGGTACTCTGGAGACAGTGATCTCGAGCCAAGCGGTGGTGATGGGAACTGGGACGGGCAATGCCCTGACCGGCACGGCCGGAGCCGACATCCTGGTGGGTCTGGGTGGTAAGGACACGCTCTCGGGCGGAACGGGAGCTGACACCTTCGTGCTCACCAGCGCGGCGGACAGCGGAATAGCCGCAACGCAGCGCGATGTGATCACCGGCTGGGAGAGCAGCGACACGCTCGATCTGAGCGCGATCGATGCCCGCCCCGATCAAAACGGACACCAGAGCCTCGTGTTTGTTGAGGGCTTGGGGGCAGTGAGCAACCGCGTCGACTTCGGCCACGTCAGGCACTTCCACGACAACAACGCCACCTACGTCATCGGCGATGTCACAGGGGATGGAGTTGCGGACTTCAAGATCGAGATCCGTGGCCTGCACACCCTCACGGCCGACAACATCTTGGTTCTCGATGAGGTCGTGGGGACGGGACCGGATCCACTTGGCTAAGTAAGGAGCTGTGATCAAACAGATGGGGTCGCGCCTTCGGGCGCGACCCTTTAGCCTGACCAGTGACCGTCCGCGTTTCCCGGACGGTCTAGGACATTGACCGGTAAAGCAATCATCATGGTGCGGTGATCTTCGGCATGCCGGTTCGTTGAACCCTCCAGCTCTCCGGCCAGTAGCCCGCCCACTCGATCAGACCGATCGCGAGAGTCAGCGTGATGACGATCACGTAAAGCACCAGTTCACGACGCGTGAGACGTCGCCGGGACAGTTGCCACAGCCGGATTGTGAGTCGAACAAAGGGATCCACGCAGCTCATCAGGAACGTTCAGAAGGGCGTTACCAGTTCGTAGTCGCAAGCAAGCAGAAAGCATTTGAACTGATGCAACAATCCTTGGTTCTGTTCTCGCCGGAGGTGTCCGAGTGGCTTCGTTCTGCCAAAACAGCTTGCCGCCTCTCAATTAATGTAACAAAATTACCTTAAGAAGCACGTCAGGGCGCCTGGTGTAGCAAGAGCATCACAGATGGTGGTGCTGGTTGATCCGAGCGCGTTTTGGCTTTGCCGGTCTGCTCGTACAGTAGAAGCGCCCGTCAACGCGAAGGGACCAAAGGACGGGTCTCCTTTTCGGCTCTACAGGAAGCCGGATCGCCTCGGCCGAGAGAGCGCGACCGGTGGTGCCCAGGATGCAATCAGGTTAACAACGGAGCTCCGGGGCGCAGGCTTGCCAAACAGGTATCCCTGGCCTTGGCCGCAACCCGCCATCCGCAGGTATTCGGCCTGCACGGGAGTTTCGATTCCTTCGGCCACGGTTGTCAGGCCGAGCTTTTTTCCCAGATCCAATAACGCCGCCAGGATCGCCACATCCTCAGAACTGCTCGGCAGATTGCGGATGAAGGATCGGTCGATCTTGATTACATCCACTGGGTTTTGCCGCAGATGCAGAAAGGACGCATGGCCGGTTCCGAAATCATCCAAGGCGATCCTGACACCTGCTGAGCTCAGGGTTTCCAGCGCCCGGACGATATCGTCAGCACTGTGCCCGAGGAAGACGCTTTCTGTGACCTCGATCTCCAGGCAACGGGTTGGAACGCCCGCTGTTCTGAGGCCCTCAAGCACCTGCTCGGCGAAGCGGCCGCTCCGGAATTCGGCCGGTGCTGCGTTGATGGCCACGTGACTGAAATCGACGCCGGCCTCCAGCCAGGCCTGCATGTCCTCGATCACGGCGGCCAGCACCTGACGTCCGATGCCCGAAGCCAGACGAGCATCCTCGAACGCGGCCTGAAGGCTGACAGGGGCTTCCACGTGTCCCTGCGGATTGCGCCAGCGCAGCAGAGCCTCAAACCCGGTCAGGCGACCGGACCTGAGACAAACCTTCGGCTGGTAATACGGCGTGATGCGCCGCTCCGTGATGGCACCGCGCGCATTGCTGAGCATTGTCGCGCGATGCTCGACGTCCGCTCGCATGGCGGGTGCATACATGACGGTGGCGCTGCGCCCCTTGGCTTTCGCCACATCAAGCGCAATGCCGGCTTGCCGGAGGAGGTCTGTCGTGTCGTGCGCATGCGCCGGCAGAAGGCTTGCGCCAATGCTGGCGCAGCAATCCAGCATCTGGCCTTTGCAGGAGAAGGGCTCCGCTAGGCGTTCAAGGAGGGTTTGAGCGACGGCTTTCAGATCCTGCTCGGAGGTGACCCGCGGCAGGATGATCGCAAACTCATCTCCGCCAATGCGCGCCACGGCATCGGTATTCTCGAAGAGGGTGCGTAACCGATGCGCCGTCGTTCGCAGGACAAGGTCACCGGCATCATAGCCGACGGTGTCGTTGACCTGTTTGAGATGATCCAGATCCAGCAGCAGCAATCCGATACCCGCATCTTGGTCGCCCTGCGCCACGGCTGTACGGAGGGCCGTCTGGAACAGCTCCCGGTTGGGCAGTTGTGTGAGAGTGTCGTGGAACATCACCCATTTGGCGCGCGCCTCCGCCTGCCGCTGCTCGGTCAGATCAGTGACAAAGCCTTCCAGGCTGACCGGCTCTCCCGTCGGGTCGCACACGAACCGGCCGCGGTTCAGAACCCATCGCACTCCGCCGTCGCGAGTCCTGATCCGGTAATCGACTGCGAACAAGTGACGGCTTTCGTAAGCGCGCTGGACGGCACGCTGCAATTTGTCCAGGTCCTCCGGGTGGGTGATCCCCGCCCAGGCGATCCGCCCGCTGGTGAAATCATCGGCGGCGTAACCCGTCAGGTCTTTGGCGCCGTCACTGATCAGGATCGGGGACCAGGGTGATGTGGGATCGGCTGTGTAGATCACGCCCGGCACGTTGTTGAGGAGTGTCGTGAGCGCCTGGGGACTCAAGGCCACCGGCTGTCGGGCGTTGGGCTCACGGGCAGGCCCATGGGAGGCGTTGGCTGTACCACTCATCTCATCATCCCGCTGCCGCCCCTGATTTGGGCTAAGAACCCGTGGAGCGCCTCACAATCGGAGTTTTTCCTTTATATTCTACTACTTCCGCAGAGGTCCAGCATGCATTCGTCGTGCAGGGAGCCTCGTTTGAGCGGTGATGTCGGCGGCATCACCGCAACCGGTGCGTCCCCTGGGAGTATCGTACCTAAACCCGAACCATGAGGATTACCTGGCGTTCGACAACGATCGAGCCGTTCGGCTGCGGAGGCAGATCGACATCCTATGAACCCGTCTCGGATTGTCCCGATTAAGGAGCCGACCACGGTAGGTTCGGAGTGGATGAGCCCTGGACGTCTCTACCTCGCGAAGAGGCCGCCCTCGCAAGCCGTTCGACATGGCTGTGGTGCTGGTCGCCTGGTCACAGCACGGATGTGCTCGGTCCGACTCCGCCTCAGATTGAGTTGGATCTCCGCATGAATCGAACGAGGGAAAGGCTGACGAAATAGAGCAAGGCTGATGCGGCCAAGGTCAGGCAGCCATACAGCGCTATTAATCCACACAGGCGTCTCAACTTGCGGGCCGACTCTTTGGAGTCATAGACGGTGATGGAATAGGGGTGGATATCCTGGCCATCTGCCCGCCGGCTGAAGTAGATAGCACTGCAATCCACACCGGACGAGGTACTCGCGGGCTCTGGCAGCTCAGCGAGAGGGCGGCTGATGTAAGGTATGCACTTCTCTGATTGGAGCTCCCGCAGAAGCACTTCCCGGAAGGCGTCCCGACCGGGGTTGGTTTGGTGTACGATGGTCAGAGGATAGATCAACCCGAGAGAGATAAAGCTTACAATGGTGACTGCGAGCCACGACCATTGCCACACGTTCAGTCGGCGAAAAACGCTCATGGTCGCGCTCGCTCTCAACAACTTTACCTTCGAGGGACTTTGTGGGGGCGCTTGCGGCACTAGCCCTGAGGCCGTTGTTGTCACGACATGACCTTGGCAATCATGGAGCTCTACAAAGGTGAGGCTGCAGTCCGGTCAGGCGCTAAGAGAATACGCGCCCGGGAGGGCAGGTAAGCGTTTGGAGATCACGAATGTGATATGCAGCACTCGCCTTGAGCTACCGAACGCATTCAGCGTTGATAGAACAGACACATCTGCTGGGTCGCAGGGAGTGGAGCTCTGAGCGGGCTCCACTCCACTGGTTGCATTAAGCTGCGAAGCAATTACGCGGCTTGCGTCGCCAGAGAACCAAACAGAGCCTGGGCGCGGGCTGCGAGGCGCTCGCGGATGGCGACCGGAACCTGCCGGGCTGCCTTGGCGCGCGGATAGGCCATCTCGACCAGCGGGGCCGATTCCTCGCCCAGAGCCTCGTGCTCATCCCAGTTGTCGAAGGCAAGCCGGTCGACGTTGTCGATGAAGCTTTCAGCCGGGACGTTGTCGGCGAGCAGCAGCGAGTGATCGGCGAGTTCGACGTGGTAGTAGGTGAAGGTTTTCGCCGGAGCGGGAGCGCGCACAATCGAGGTGCCGTTCACGAGCGCGCTGGCATGGACCAGGATATCATCGACCAAGATAGCGTGATCGGGAGAGACGTAGAGATCGCGTGAGGGCACGTTCTCGGCCAGAGCGCCCGCCTTGATGCAGATCGGATTGACACGAAGCGGGTCCGCAAAACGGGTGGAAATCGTCTGGCGGCCAACCCAGCGTACAGCGACAGTGCGACCGTCGGCTGTCTTGACCAAATCCCCGTGTTGCAGTGCTTCTACAGAAGTCTCGCCCTCCGGGGTTGCGATTTGCGTGCCTGGCAGGAAGCAAACGGGAGTCGGGACGCCCGAACTCACATTAAGAGTCTTCGTGCCCGTAGTTTCGATCGGTGTATTTGTGAAGAGCAGATAGTCCTGACCCTTAACTTGCGCGATAAAGCCGCCGTCCGCTGTGCCAACGTAGGTATATGATGGCCCCACGGGCGTCCCGTCGGACTTATTGAATGTAAGCACGTCGTTTGAAGTTAGTGTGGTTTTATCGTCGCCTACAGCAGTTCCACTGTCTACCACGTCGACATCTCGGTAACTGGGCTGAGGGACTGAAGTCGACGATGCAGGCACGACTTGATAACTCGGGCCATTCTTCTTCACCATGTATACATACTTATAGTCGCTGATGTCCGCCACAGTCGCCCCCTTGCATACTTGCTGGAATACTTTCAAGCGCCGTTCTGTTACGGCCCGTGATTAATGGATAGCATTTCAGCGGTTCGGGGTGACTGCTGCACAGGGATATTTACCCAGTCTACTGGGATGGAGCGACTAACCTTCAGGATATTGCTAGTCATATCCCTTAGGATAAATTGGCAGGTAAGATGGTTGCGATTGATGTCTCGACCCGCTGAACAATGGCCTTGTGGTCGAGCGGCAGTTGAGCAATAGAAACGCTCAAACGGATGGGGCAAGGAATGACTGAGGATGAAATCGAATACGTCGCCCAGGAGATGGCAAAGGTCGGGGGCGTGTCTTGGTATCCCGGACGCACGTCGGGTGGATTATTGAGGAATGTGTGCGAGCGCTATCGCGACCGGGCGCGGGTGGCGATAGCGGCTCTGGATCGGGTGAGAACTGATCCGCAAGCGGCTGATGTCCCAGTGATTGAGCAGTCGCGTGAGAGTGTGGCCAGTGAGGGTTCTGACGAAGCTCCCAACAACAAGCTCGAGGTCGGCAGCATTGTTGTTCATCGCCCGCCGGGGGATCAAAGGGCAATCGAGTGTCAGGTCACGCAGATCGAAGGCGGCTGCGTCTACCTGGTGCCATGCCCGCGCCATGATGTGGGATGGGTGGCGATCGACAGCGCTGTGCCCGTGGAGGCAGGGAAGGGCAGATCCGTAATGTAAGGCCGGAGCGCTGCGCCGGTTCGCATCCGTCCACTTGCTCACGTGTGCGGGAATTGCTGCGCCACGCACTGCTGGCGTCTTGGAAAATCTGGATAGGCCAACCCACTGCTGAAGGCCGCGTGCTGCCGTATCGGACGCGCCATGGCTGAGTTCGACAGCATCTATAGCAATGTTGATCGGGTGAGGACGGGAGGACACTGAAACCATTCGGCGGCCGATGGCATCAGTTTTGAACCTCACTCCTTGCACAGCTGGGCAACTGACGCCCGGGCAGGTTCACGTCCCTATGAGCAACGTGGCGTGAGTCCAGGCCACCGGGCAGATCCGAGCGCTCATTGGCTTCCTCGGCCGGCCAACGCCGCTAAAGATCAAGATCGAAGAGGTGCAACTGCTGGAGGGAGTAGGGCCACTCCAACAGCTAAGTGGACCAAGCGCAGTGGAGTTCATCCCATTAAGTAGGAAGACGGGATCCTTCATTGATTAGCGATCAGGAGCGCGCACCCGAGAAGCAGAAAGGCGCAGAGCAGGCCAATCCAGTCGAGGAAGCGGGCTGCCGATGTTCTGATCAGGTTATGAGCGCGGATCTCCTTATCCTCATCATCAAGAGCGAACACGGCTACTCCCCGGTGTCGAAGAATTGTTTTCACGAAGAGCATCTCGGTGCTCTTGAGCGTGGTGATTAACCAAAGCGCGCGGACCTGAACAATTACCCTTAGGAGGTAGAGCCGCATTGCATCACACGCTAACGACACCAGAAGGATGGGCCGTGAGAGGTGCAACCGCTTGAGTTGGTCGGGTAAAGGCGTTGCGAACACAGTGTGTCAAAATGAGGTGCGCACACTCGGTGTTGCTCACCCGGAGTGCGTTTGCTTTTGTACGGCAGCTCCGGCGATCCTCGAACGAGGCGTTTTATCACCGCTCTCGCACAACGCTTCACCTCAATGCGTGTCATCGACAGGGTCGCAGCCGATCTAACGCAACTCGATGAGCACCTGCGGCGCGTGCTGACGAGAGCTCGTCGCGAGGGCGAGGGGCTGGCCGATTGAATGGACGGCATCGGTAAGCGCGTTTCGAGCGGGAAACTCGAGCAGTTGCTGATGTGGTCGGGTCTTCTCTGAGGCCCACCGCATCTTGCGATGGGCAAGGCTCCGCGCTAGTGACATTCGGCCTGCGCTGATGCGATTTCGCTCTGCTGGCTGAGGTACTCTGCCGCCCAGATCGCAGCACGGGTGCGGTTCTCTGCGCCAATCTTCTTCAGAAGCGACTTCACGTGCAGTTTGACTGTCACTTCTGCGACATCGAGCTTGCGTGCGATTGCTTTGTTGGGGGCGCCATCGCGCAGGCCCCGCAGGATCTCCAGTTCGCGATGCGAGAACTCGCCAGTGGGAGCCGAGCCCTGCTTGAGCGGCACAACTTGGCCAGCGGCTTGATGTTTCGCGGTGTGCGCTAGTGCGCTCATCATTCCCAACACCATGTCGGCCGGGAACAGCGTCTGGCCATGCATGAGCAACTGAAGTGACATGGCAAGCCCGTCAGTGCTTGTGGCTGTGGACAGGAAGCCGGTGGCACCGGCACTGTGAGCGTGGAGCACAGATGCCGGCTCAAAACGCTCGGCCAGCACGGCGATGCGCGCGCGGGGGCACTGGGCCTTCAGCTGAGTGATGACCTCAGGAAGGAGAGCGCCGTAGTAGTCACCGTCGATCACGGCCAGCACGGGGATGGTTTCCGGAGGGGAGGGTAGGCCTGAGCTGCCATCGAATGCCTCATCCAGCACCATAAATGGCGATCCCGAGAGCATCTGCCGTAGGCCCGCGCGAAACACGGAACTCCTGCAGGCAATCACTGTCGCAACACAGGTCTTGCTGTTGGAGGCGCCCCCGCCCTGTGCGTCGTTCTGGTCGACTAAGTACATTATTGGTCCCAACGGACGAAACGAAACTAGCAAACTCTTAACTGCCCCGCTCAAAATTGCAAGACAGCCTTCCTACTGACTTGGGGACAGGCGGTGGTGTTCCGGTCGATCTGCGGTTGTGGTTAACGGACGCAGCGTGGTGAGGTATCAACGTGTTCAAAAGGCTTGCCTTTTGATCTCGGCAGATGGGTTTCGTGCCGTTCTGGTGGTCGTCGGCATGGTCGAAGATGGATGCGCTGTCGCTTGTCCGTCCTCTTAGCGCAAGCGCCGCAGCAGGTCCTCAGGCAGTCCGCCTTGAAGCAGTCGGGTCTGCACCGCCAGGATCGTGGCCACGCTCGGGGCGTCGCAGATCGTGCCGTTCAGGCACTCGGCGACAGCCTCCTGGAATGACACCCGGCGGACCGACAAGTCCTCCTGGGGATCCGGGTGGGCTGGCCCTTGCTCCAGATCCCAAGCCACAAAGCAGGGAGCCAGTTCATCTGTGATGCCCGGAGAGACCATGAGACGGGCTACCTCAAGCCATTGGCCTCCACGAGCGCCGGTTTCCTCCTGAAGCTCCCGTCGGGCTGTCTCGAGTGGATCTGTTACCTTCGGTCCTGAACCTCGGGGCAGTTCCCAGGTGTAGCGCTGGGGCACATAGCGGTACTGCCCGATCAGACAGGTGCTGCCGTCCTCGAAGATGGGGAGCACGGCGATGCCGTAAATGCGGAAACGAAGCGCTGTATAGGCATGAACCTTGCCAGACCGATGCCGGACCTCGTCCTGGTCGACGTCGACATAGCGGCTCTCGTAGAAGCGTCGGGAGGACAGTGTTTCCCAGGGATTGTTCTGGTTGGGCATGGTTCACCGTTCGAAATGGATCGGGTGTTTTGGGGAGAGGACGGGCTGCCTACCCCTAACGTTGCTCAATGCCGAGAGCCACAAGTACCGCTGAGCATCGGAACCCCAAGGGGAGATGCACCGCATGGATGGTGGTGACGCCTGCGGCGCCTATGACCCTTCCATGAAAACTGTGATTTTCCGGAGCCAGTGCGAGAGCCATCCGTGACGGGCGCCGTGACTTCGTTCTGAGGCAAGTGAGCAAGTTTCATTGACAAGCGCAAATTAACGTTATATCGTTAAACAGGCTAATTGGAGAGATTGTGATGACGAGAGCACGTCGAACACAGACGGGCAAGGCTGAAGCTGAGCCCGGCAGCCAAGTCACTCGTGCCGAACCGTTGACCGTCGCCTCGCTTGCCGTGCAGGCCCGGTTGGTTCCCGTTGCTGAGGACCGCGAGCAGGCATTTGCCGCTCTGCTCGTCCGATATCAGAACGTGTGTCGTGAGTGGGACCGGTTGGTCCAGCAGGCGGTCGACCTGCTTGGGCCTGACATTCCATCTGATCGATCCAGCAGCGGACCCTCCGTCTTTAAGCATGAGGAGTGAGGGCCTGATGCCGTTTGTTGAGATCGTGGAATTGGCCACCACGGCACGACGGAAGTTGACGGCGCATCGGCGTCTCAGGGTCTGGGAACAAGCTGCAGGGGTGTGCGCGCTGTGCGAGAGGAAAATCGATGGGGTGCGTGAGCGCTGGATTGTCGAGCACCTACGCGCGCTGGAGTTGGGTGGCACCGATGAACTCGCCAACATGGCGCCCGCCCATGAAGTGTGCGCGCGGGCCAAGACCCGGGACGATCATCGTCGTGCGGCGCAGGCCAAACGGCAGAAGATCCGACACATTGGGGCAGGGGGGTCGAAGCGGCCATTGCCGTTCGGCAAGACGAGCCCGTGGAAGCGGACCCTGTCCGGCAGGATCGTACCGCGCAAGTAAGACGACGAGGGGCTCCATGCTCCACCGGGAGGCAGCCTGATGGCAGGGCCGGGAGAACCAAGCAGCGACAACGCCGAAATGCTTGAGAGGGAAAGAGATTAGGATGATGTCCGTCCTGCCGGTCGTTGTTAAGGTCGGACACAGGACGTTGCTCGTGCTGCTCCGTCCGTTGCCATCAAAACTTCATCGCCTTGGCCCTCATGTCGCCGGCTCCTTGACCGCGGTAGCGCCGTGAGCCACGGAAGTTCCGCTCCTTAAAGGGCGGGAGCCGTCAAGGATCCTTGTTGGAGCAGGTGACATGGGCGACCGGGTATGCCGACACATGCTGGTCTTCCGAAAGGAGAGTGAGACCTTCACAGATGGCTTGGGCGATCAGCAGGTGATCAAACGGGTCACGATGGTGCATCGGAAGACGGACGAGCTCCTCAAGATGCTCGGGGCGGACCGCGAGGGTTTCGAAGCCTTGAGCGTTGATGGCGGCAGTGATGTCGCGGATGTCGGCCTCGAGCTTTCCAACCCGCATCTTCACCACAATCTCCCACAACGAGGCGATGCTGACCAGGATGTCGTGCGCAGGATCGGCAATGAGGTCCCGGGCCGTGTGCTCAATCCGCGGATCACCCGCAAGCCACCAGAGAAGTGCGTGAGTATCGAGAAGGATCCTCACCCTCCGTTCCCTTCCATCGCGGACAGGATGTCGTCGGGAAGCAGGTTGAAGTCCTCCGCCATGCGGATCTTGCCCTTCAACATGCCTGGGCTCCGATGGGGGCGCTCCATACCAGAGGGGGGGCGGATCTCGGCAATAATCTCGTTACGCGACATGACAAGGAACGAGGTGCCTTGGCGGGCTTGCCGGAGCAGTCCGCTGAGGTTCGCGCGCAACTCACGCACTCCGACCCGAATTTGCTTGTCCTTTTGCGGTTGAACCATGACGATTCCCTTGTGTACTCTTATGTGTACACATTTGGTGAGCCATGAGCAAGCCTGCCCATGCGGATCCTCATCCTCGACCCTGCGGCGGCGCCGTGCGCGTAAGCAGCACGGTCGCCCCATGCTGTCCGCCATCAGCTAGCTCAGGCGATGTCGGTTTGGGGCGAAGTCCTCTCCTGCGAACTGGAACTCAGTCTTCTGACCCTGTGTAGCCAGGTCATGCGCGTCAGGGCAGAGGGACTGGCGCTTCGACAGAGGCATTCTCACAGGGCATCTGCTGGGGGCAAACGGAGGCTAATTCATGCTCCTCAATAGAAGATTCGTTCGGGTCATGACGTGAAGGCATCTGTTTCGGGGGGTGCTTTACCTACGTGTTTTATGCGTAGAAAAAAAAGGCGCATATGCACTCTGGAGGTACCCAATGCCTAGACCCACTGGAGACGCGAGGGTTCGGCGTCCGACGAATGTCACTCTCCCTGTCGAGCTTGTCGCTGAGGCAAAAGCCCTGCAGGTCAATGTTTCCCAAGCCTGTGAGATCGTGTTGGCTCAGTCGGTGGCGGAAGCCCGGCCGGCCCGTTGGCTGGAGGAGAACAAGGAAGCCATGGATGCTCACAATGCGATGATCGAGCGCGATGGCCTGATCCTGGATGAGTTCAGGCAGTTCTGATGGCGCAATTCGATGTTTATGCCGGAGTCGGCCGCACCAAGGGCTATGTGGTCGAACTGCAATCGGACATCTTGGAGCGGCTGGCAGTTCGTGTTGCCGCGCCCATGGTTCCCGGTGATAAGGCCATGACCATCTCCGGGCTGACACCGCTGATCCGGGTTAAGGGAACTGACTACCTTCTGTTGAGCTACCAGCTGGCATCTATCCCGGTCCGTGAGTTGCAACGCCCCGTCGGCTCCTTGTCCGCTGATCAGGATGGAATCAAGCGAGCACTCGGGATCCTGTTCTTTGGCTTTTGAGTGTCGCAGCAGACCACCTAGTCCCCACAAAATTCTCAAGAGCGCATTTAAGGATCCTGAGCCTCAAGCAAGGACCCGGCCCGGTCCTGTTCGGAAACGGCATTGACATTCGACCGGGCTACCAGGGATTGTTGGGAAGCAGGTGACCGGGATCGGAGCGGATCCGGCCCTCAGATGCTCATGGCCTTAGTTTTCATGTAATCGAACTCTTTGATGGCCCGGTCGCGGCGGGAGCGCGCCCGGCGCTCATACCGGTCAAGGCGCTCCAGTTGACGAAAGAGGTCATCCCAGGTCGTGTAAATGGGCGCTGGAACCATCTTCTGCAGCGCCTTGAACACGGTCGCGACGCGCTCGAGCTGTTCGGCGACGGTCTGAAACATCTTCACCTCCCGCATTGTCTCCTCGTCGGTCACCACTCGCGCCAGGTTCTGGAGATCCTGGCGGACAGGCTTGAAGTCCGGCATGGTTTCGACCGGCACGATCCGTTCGGGCCTGCCGGTGCTCAGGTCCCAGACACGCAACAGCTCCAAGCGGGCGCGTCGCGCCCGCTGCACATCGATCTCCGCTTCCGCCACCTTGCGCGCCCGCACCATCACAACCGGGTCATCCTGGGCCTCATCTGCCAGCTCGCGGGCGAGGTGATCGATGTCCTGCTGCAGCGCCGGATGCGCCGAGGTAGGCACGGCCAGCCCGTGCTTGAGCGCATTGAGGCTCGCCCGCAGTCGGCCTCCCGCCGTGCGGGGGCCGGTGCTGCGCCGGGCGTTGGCCCGGTTCGCGGCGATCTTTCGGGATGACGGCATCACTCACCTACCTCTGGTTCAGCCCGGCATTGCGGTAGGAGACGGCTGTGACCTGCTCGGCAACGGTGCGCTGCCACCGGGCCAAGGTCTCCCGCCGACGCTCGATCTCGAGGAGAACCCGGTTGCGCCGTGCTTCGGCACTGGCGATGAGGCGATCGCAGCGCTCAATGTCACTCAGGCATTCCGACAAGGCCATCGCCATGACGGCGTTTAGATCGAGTCCGCGCTCGGCCAGGAGACGGTTGAACGTCTCGACCGCTGCCGGGTCGCCCTGGAGCAGGGCACTGGTGTAGGCGGCCTTCAGCGGCTCGGCTGACTGCAGATAGGGCCCGTTGGTTTCCGTGATCAGCCGATCGAGTCCTTTCTTGCGGGCGGCCATGAGACGGCTGGCCTTCAGGCGCTTCCAGCGCTCGATGTCCCAGGTGTGGTCGGTAACCTCTTTGACCCGAAGCTCCTCGATGGCGTCGGTCGGGGCCACCGCGGCGGCGACCTTCGACAGCAGCAGGTCATAATCGGCCTCGGCCTCACCCGGGATGAGAGGGCGTTCCGCAAACAGAGGGCCGAGGTCGCGCAGGAGGACGTGGAGGTCGGTGGGATCTGCTGCGGGGGCGCCCTGTTTCGGGGCGGGCGCGGGAGGTTGGGGGCGCTTGGCCATCGTGAAGACCCTTTCAAAGGCCTGAACCCCCATGGGCGAAGGTCCGGCTGAGAGAGATCGCCTCAGCGGATCGGGGCGATCAGGTCCCTTTTTGTTCTCATTGGGCCGCTGATGCAGGCAAGCCACCACTGGCCCTGAGTGCGGCAGCAGACGGGGTATCAAGAGGCGCAAGGGAGGATTGCACAAGGGAAGGGGATTAGTGCGGAGGGTGAAGGGTCATGGCCAAGGTTCTTGCGCGATGGCGTTTCTGATCCCGCGGCATTCGTTGGTCGATGAAATCGCTCGTTCGCCGCTCCAGACCCGATTCGATCCGAGCCGGGGCTGAGGATGAGGGCGCCTGTGCGGCCTGTTTTGAGGCTTCGACGATTTTTGAGGGTCTTTCGCCATCTTGAACAGGATGAAACACCGGTCGAAGCAAATGTCCCGATCCGGGCGTCGCATCGCCGGCACCGGCCGCACAAGGCCGTCGGCGCGAACCCTTCCATGGTGCCAACAAATAAACCGAGTGCCGACAATCAGAACGGGCAAAATCGAAGCGCGGGAGTTGCTTTCTGGGGAGCAGCCAAGGCTGGTGTCGTCGGGGTCTATGGTTGTAGAATGCAGCCCTTTTCAGCACACCCTGAGCAATGTCGCGGCAATCTGAGATCGAATTTACGTGCGCTGGTGCAGCTGAGTCGTTAAGAGCGTTCGTGATGTCCCTTAGATTGCTCTCCCGGCGGCTGGCCTGGCTGCTCGTTCTTGCCGTTGCTGTCTTCACACTTGCCCCGATTGAACTCAGACCCGTTACGGCAGCTCCTGCCGTCTGGGAGCGGTTTGCCGCTTTTGTGGTGATCGGGGTGCTGTTCTGCCTGGGCTATCCCCACCATCAGTGGCGCATGGTCGGGCTGGCGATTGGATTGGCCGGGTTGCTCGAGGTGCTCCAGCATATGAGCCCGAACCGGCATGGCAGGCTTCCGGACGGCCTCGTCAAGGCCGCAGGCGCTCTCTTGGGCGTCGGGCTTGCTGTGGCGGCGGAACGAATCTTCGGGCGGTTAAGGGCGAACTCCAGACCCAGATCGGATCCGCATACCACCTCTCTTGGACCACAGAGCGAGCCGCTTGCCAGGGTTCGGGTCCGAAACAGCTGATAGGTAGGGTGGGCCTGAGGGGCACAGCACCCATGGCATCCGGGAGAGCTGCCAGGAGCAAGAAAACTAACCCATGCACTGTAGCTTGGCAGATGCCGCGTCTTCAGCCGAAAGGCCCGTTTTTGGGTTTCGACCTAAGGCTGGCGAACCTCGATTCGGCTCAGTCGCTTAGCGACCTTCGCGAACCGCCGATCAAAGCTGAAAAAGGCGGCGCAGCCATCGGCTCTTGCCAGATGAAGCGCATCCGCGAAGTCCATCCCTGCGGCCATCCAGTCCAGGGCCGTTGCGGCCAGAGCGGGATCCGCCAGCGTCACCCGCGGGAGCCCTGCCAGGGCCCGAAGGGCTTCGCTGACCTGGGGCGGCGGATAGCCATAGGCACTGCGCAAGACCCATTCGGTCTCCAACAGGACTGTCATGCTGATGAAGACCTCATGGGCGTCGATGAGCGCTCTTGCCTGCGGCGATTGCTTCGGCTGGTCTCCGGTCAGGTACCGGACGATGACATTGGTATCAATCGCGAGCATGGCGCCGCTTGGCCTCAGCAATGAGGCCGGCTTCCATCTCCTCAAGGGTCTTCGGGGAGCCCGTCGGCGGCAAAGATCCGTACACATCCTCCGGCCGAGTGGGAGCAAACAGCGGTGCAGCCTTCAGGAGCACGCCATCGGGCGTGTCTTCGACCACCAGGCGCGTTCCAGGCTCCCAGCGCCGCTGTTGCCGGATCGACTTGGGGAGAATGACCTGACCCTTCGTCGAGACCCTCGTGGTCAGCCGTTCAGTCTCGGTCATCTGAGCTCTCCAAAGTAAGACAGAGGTAAGTTAACAACCGGTTCGGGCGATCGCAATAAGCACGGGGCTCTTCACGTGAGGGGCGCCGAGGCCCCAAGCCGTCCGTCGCCGATGCGGAGTGATCCGGCTGAGCGCCGGGGCCAAGTTCAGACATCATCCGTCCTTGCCAAGGTTCCGGTTCGTCGGCGACAAACGCCAATTCTCACTCTAACCCGCCCGGGTCTTTGATCGAACGAGCCGTCCGGCGCTGGGTGTCGGCTGTACCAAACTTTGGGAGGCCAGCAACGGCCAGACACCACAAGAGGCGGGCTGGCAGTCCATGGGGCGGTACGGGTGCATTGTTGATCACATACCGAGGAGAAACGTCATGACCCCTGTTCGACAAACCACTCCCGAAGGCCATGAACATGTCTTCAAGGAACAGCCGTGCCGCAGGTCAAAGCCGACTGGAGTTTCCAACCGCCATAGCAGGAGGTGGGTGTCAGCAACAGCTCCATCAGGCTTCACCCCTGAACAGGTGTTCTATGTCCGCACTGCCCATCTAGTCGAAA
The DNA here is from genome assembly GCF_016734765.1 of Microvirga soli. Classification (GTDB taxonomy): domain Bacteria; phylum Pseudomonadota; class Alphaproteobacteria; order Rhizobiales; family Beijerinckiaceae; genus Microvirga; species Microvirga soli. The sequence continues at coordinate 37,750 of NZ_JAERQE010000037.1, forward strand.
TCGTCCGGTACGGAGATTTGCCCTGCCAAGAAGCCAAGCCGGTGGCATTGTCCGGCCGCCGGGGCATCGAGCGCTGTGACCTTGACGAGGGGTTTGCCCACCTCGGCGATCACAAACGCTTCCCCGTCTGCGGCCTTTTCGATGAGCCGAGACAAGTGTGTCTTGGCTTCGTGGATGTTAACGATCTGCATCGCGCCTCCCTTGAAGTTAACCAATTGAGCTTGGTCTTGCTCCTCCGCAAATCAAGTTCGTTGCCGGCGGTGCGGCGGAAGACGGCCTCTGGCAGATGGTGAGACGAGCGGGTCCTTGACGGTGGTTCAACACAACCGTGCGCGGACGATGAGATGGGCATGATCAAGGCCGCGGGAGCCCCTTTTGGGGATCGTGCTGGCCATGGGGGCCGAACCCATCTTGAACCGGTTGGGGACAATCTCCAGACCCGGACGGGATCCGCGGGTCACCCTTATGGTGCAGAGAACAAACCGTCCGCCAGCGCGGGCGTCCAAAACAGGTGATCTAACTTGCGACGTGGTCCGCCTGTTTAAGGATGTGCCGTCCGACAGGGCCTCTCCTGAAAGAGATGTTGATCTTTCACGTCTGATGACCGCGGAAGGTCGGTTGAGAGGGCTCAACCATATCGTAAGGTTAGGCCGCACAATCCCGCAAGGTAAGCCTGACCTCACGTCCTCCGATGTGGATCTCAAACATCGTCTCAGGCAGATCGCCCGGTCTCCTGTTTATGAAGCTTAAGCCTTCTTTAACACTAGGAGGGTTACCGTTCTGACAAGTCCCGATCGTTCATTATGCCTCTGTGACTCCGGGATCGGCGAGAGTAAACCTAGCGGCCGAGAACTCACAACATGTCGTCCATTCGGTCGAACTTGTCCGCGGTAGCAGTTCTGGAATCTCTCAGATCGGCGCAGAGTGCGATCACCAAAACCCAAAGACAGATCTCGACTGGTTTGCGGGTCAGTGAGGCGTCGAACAATGCCTCGTACTGGTCGATATCGACAAAAATGAAGTCCGACATTGGAGCCCTTGGGGCGGTCCAGGATACCCTCAGGCAGAGCATCGCGACAATCAATACGTTCTCGTCAGCGCTCGACAAGACCCTCGATCATCTCAACCGCATCAAGAAGGGGATCGTCGCCGCCAGCCAGCCCGGCGCGGACATTTCGGCTATTCAGACAGAAATCAGCGCTCACATCAAAGGCGTGAAGAACATCGCCGCATCCGCGACCATCAACGGCCAAAACTGGCTGTCAGGTGCGGCGGGGACGGTTAACCTCGTTGTGTCGTACGATGGCTCCGGAAGCAAAGTGAACACCCTGCCGGTTGATACGAGCCAGACGGTCCTGTTTGCCGATCCCGATACTGGAGCCGGCGGCATTCTCAGTCGGGTTGCCGTCATTGACATCACGGTTGCCCTCCCGTTGCGTCTGACGTCCCCGGGCCCGGGTGGGCAGACCCGGAGCCAAGGCAGTTTAACCCCGTCCGTGGTTCGCACCGGCACAGCAGGTCCTGATACATTGGTCGGTGGCGCCGGAAACGACATGCTCACTGGAGGGCTTGGCAAGGACGTACTCTATGGTGGGGCAGGTGCTGATACCTTCGTGCTAGCCGCGGCCACTCAGTCTCCGATTGCCCCAAGCGCACGAGATGTAATCATGGATTGGGAGATCGGCGACCGCATCGACCTCGACGCCATCGACGCCAGCACCAGCCTGGCCGGGCACCAGAGCCTCGTGTTTGTGGGCCAAGGAGCCGTGAGCAACTCCGTCCAATCCGGTCGGGTGAAGTATTTCCATGATAACGGCAACACCTATGTGGTCGGTGATGTCACCGGGGACGGTCAGGCCGATTTCAAGATCGATATTCAGGGTCTGCACACTCTCGTCGTCGATACCGATAGAAGTGAGATATATGCGGCGGCCCTGAAGACCGTCGACGACGCCATCAACCGAGTGGTGCAGGGTGAAGCTCACCTCGGTGCGACAAAGGCCCTTTTGGAGAGCCAAGGCGAGTTTATCAACGTTCTGTCAGACGCTCTGATGACAGGAGTGGGTGCCTTTGTCGATGCTGACATGAACGAGGCGTCGACCCGCCTCAACGCGCTGGGGGCGCGGCAGCAACTGGGCCTTCAGGCGCTCTCGATCGCAAACGAAAACAGTCAGCTGATCCTCAAGCTGCTGGCGTGACATCTCAGCCGGCGAGAGATGCACAGCGGTCAGTGAGGCGGGCGAAAAGCTGTCAGGTGATCTTGGGAGGCGAGCGCATTGCCATTCTGACGCCTGCAACAGCCCTGATTCGCAGCGCCGTCGGACCGCAACGCTGAAAAAGACCGACACGCTTCGGTTTTCTCCCAGTCTGGTGTACCTTAGCGTCGCCGCTTCAACTGGCAGGCCGGCCGGACCAGTTCGCTGCAGCGACGTGGATCAAACGCCTCTCCTCAGATGATTTCCTTATCGAGGAAAGCCTGCGCGGCCGGTTGTGATGAGAAAAGGCCAGCTTGGACCCAAGCCCTGGTGAAGGCATCTCGCTCCACGTCGGTCAGGCGCTCTCGTCGCCGCCGGTGAAGACCAATGAACTTGATGTCGTTCCGCCCCATTTCTCGAATGGACCATTGGATCGCCTCAGGTCCAACGGGCGAAATGGTGAAGAACGTGACGTAGTTTCGTCGCCGGTGCAAATGATAGAGGCGGCCAAAGGTGCCAAACGACTTTAGGACGAAGGCACAATAGAGCAGAAATTCTGTGGTCTCGGCGAGAGGGGATTGCTCCAAGAACGCAAGCGCGAAGGGCACAGCTTCCTTCTGTTCAACCGCCTTGAGCATGTCCAAGACGACTGGACGCGACATGACATAGGGGGTGGTGCTTGGAAGGGCAGGGGCTCCGCTGACTTCCGAGTTGATGTCTTCGATACCAAAGTACGCCAAAGCTGTCTTGTACCACGCGTTAAATGGAGAGTTGGGCGGATAGGATTGGTTATGGCTTCGGAGAAGACCCTGATCTGAAACGAAGTCCTCAGGATCCAGTGGGCGGATGACGTGGTTCTTGGTGTCCAAAACACACACAGCGTCTGTCGTGCAAATGCGCGCGGCCAGTAGCTTCAAAGCTTGCTGGATCCGCGGACCCTTGTGCTGCTTAAGGACAGCCGGATCGATCAGCTCGGATCGGAGAACGACCCGCCACTCGACTGCGGTCTGGCCCAACTCTGCCTGCAGACGCGGCAGAAAAAGCTCGGAAAACGCCTGATGATCGTGGCGATCATTCCAGATGATGTAATAGCACTTGATGAAGTCTCGGGCGTTAGAGCGGGCAATGGATCGGGCTTGCAACAGGAGTGCTGCGAACTCTCCGGCGAAGGAAACAACAACGAAGTCAGATTTCACCGCCGATATCCTCTCTCGCGCAGAGCACTGACCAATCCAATACCGCCGACGAATGGGATCCGGTCTCGTTGAAGTTACGGCCAACAAGGGCATTTCGCAATTTCGAGAGATCCATCAGGCTTAACCGTCTATCCAGGTGTATGGAGCTTCTGAACGTTCCTCAGCAGCTTCATAAGTGAGGTTGATTCGAGTCTTTACGATGATGTGCACGGAGGCGGGTACCAGAGTCGAACTCCACCTCAGCGGCGCGTCGCCAGTGTCTGCGTGGCGCCGACAGTGTTGGACCAGTGCCTTGGCGTCTTCTTGTAAGCCGTAAAGCAGTGCATTGCGATGAATCGGGAAAGCTGGTTCCTCTCCAGGATAGCCACATTCTCTAGCCAAGCAGCTAACCTGAGAGGCGTCTTAGCTGCAATCTCGGCGAATGCGCGGGTGATAAGAGCTGGACCGGTTTTGAGCCAAACAACATCAGTATCGCCGCGGTTTAGGGCCTCCGCTGCCGATTCGAGGGCGCGTCCAATAACGGCATTGTTAGGCGCTGCCGCTAAAAAGTTGTTGCCGAGAGTGCCAACGGCAAGCCCTCCGAGGGCGTAATCCTCCTGGTACACCGCTAACCCAACGTGAGACGGAAGGACCGAGCTAATTGGAGCGAGGCAACGGTCATCAGCATCCACATAGACGCCGCCATGTGCATAAAGATAGGCGAGGCGAAACAAATCTGCCTTTTCAGCTGCGCTGCCAGCTCGTCGGTAGGCACTCAGAACATGCGGTGCGTAGTTTTTCGTAAGGAACTCGCGGGCTGAAACATCATCAAAAACCTGATGACTGTAATCTGTGTTGAAAGATCGCCAGGTGTCCATTAGGTGCGTTACATCCTCAGGTGGGTGTGGATCATTCCAGTACTGGATGATCTGCCTGGGGATGTGACTAAGACCCTCCCGGTTGTCTTTCGGGGGAGGCACACTTGACAGCTGCGCCAATCGAATCGCGAGAATTAACTGGATTGCGGGTGCAGAATGGTCGCCATTTGATCGCAGCAGATCCTGCAATGGTGCAATCCGCTCATCCGCTGGTAGCATTCGAATGTCCGCAAGTTTAGTGATAAGGACCCTGTTGAGGGCGAACTCATCATAGGCTTGACCCATATGGCTCTGGGTAACATTTGTGGACTGACCGCGGGCGACGAGCCCAGGTGCATTCAGTAGGGTCCACGCCTCAAGGTGATTGCGGGCCTCATCAATCCGGAGGAGCAACATGCAGGCTCGGAACATCTCCGCGTGAGCCCAACCATCCTGCGGGTTCAGCATGAGAGCCATTTGATAGTGCTCTCTTGCCTCCTCAAAATTATATTGAGCTTCGGCGAGCTGCCCACGGAACACGTGGATCCGGGCTCGCTCGAACGTGATATCGGATGAAATGGACTGAAGTTTGACTGCTGCTGCGGCTAAGTCGCCGAACAGCAGGTCGAATTGCACGCATTGTGACCAAAGAGCAAAATTCTGCGGGTTTTCGCTCAGTATTGTCTCCGCCAACTCCCGGGCATCGGGCAAGTACCCAGCTTGCTTTAGCAGCTCGGCTCGTTTGCGACCAATCTCCCATCGCTTTGGGAAACGCAAGTTAGCTGTGTCAAGTAGCTCGAACGCTGCCGCGCGCTCTCCGCACTCGCTCAAAATCTGACTTATCTGAATGTGGAGTCCGAGATTGCTCGGGTGGAGTTCTTCCGCACGCTGATAGACATCAAGACACCTCTCCATATCCCCGGCTACGCGCGCCGACTCAGCAAGTTGCGTTAGTGCGGAGAGATGATCGGGCTGTATCTCAAGCACCTTCTTCAAAATCTGCTCAGCTAAACCAGGCTTGCCAAGCGCTCGCTCTTCAACCGCGAGTTCAACGGATGCTTGTAAAAAATCAGGATTAGTCTCACGAACTTTTTGAAATTCGGAGCGGGCGGATACCCGGTCACCGACATGACGTTGGAGGTAGCCTCGTTGCATCCTACCGTGAACGTTTCCAGGCTCAATTCGAAGCGCTGCGTCGATGATGGCCTTGGCCTCATCGTACTGTCCGCGATCTCTGAGTTCGGTTGCGACCTCCAGCTTCACGGGTAAGTTATGTGGCTCCAGTTCAGCAGCGGCTTCGAAGTACGTCAGGGCTGAAGCGC
>NZ_JAERQE010000038.1 GCF_016734765.1 Microvirga soli
CTTGTAGATAACGGGTTTGGTCATGCCAACCCGTCTACACGCCTTGTCACCGTGCTCGGGTTAACGTGACAAACCCGGAAGCCTTCAGCGCCTCGGCCTTCTCGGGAGAGCGATACGTAGCGCAGATGCGGGTGAACCGCTCTTTGTAGGTATCGATGAAACGCTGAGCCGTATAACCGGGGCCAAACACGAACAGGTTCATAAAATCAAACTCTACCCTCACCTTTGCCGCCATTCCAGCCATCCTTCGATCTGCAGAAACAGGTCAGCATTCTATCGAAGGTGGTCCAAGTCCGCACGATGGCTGTTTGAGACAGAATGATGATCCGGTTCCATAGGGCAGTAACGATCTCGTACAACGGCTGTTGTGCAAGGCGCACACGCCCATACGCGTCGCTGTTGGTCTAAATCAGCGCCCGCTGCTCGACACTAGATCATAAGCTGTGGTGGACTTCACCCGCTGCATGGCAAAACGCGACGTAACATTCTTGAGTGGGACCGCTTCGACGAGACGTTGATAGAAGCGATCGTACGCGGCCATATCAGGCACCGCCACCCGCAGCATATAATCGACGTCTCCAGCCATGCGGTAGAACTCCATCACTTCGGGCATGGCCGAAACGAACTCCGCAAAGCGCTGAAGCCATTGTCCTGAATGGTCGGAGATTTCGATGGAGACAAACACTGTCAGTCCTAACCCAACTTTCTCGGGATTAACGAGCGCGACACGCTTCTCGATAACTCCAGTAGTCTCCAGACGCTGAATGCGCTTCCAGCATGGCGTCTGGGATAGGTTCACTCTCTGAGCGAGTTCAGCAATCGAGATGCTGGCATTCTCCTGCAACAGCATCAGGATCTTGGTATCTGTCGCGTCCATGTGAGACCTCAGCGAGCGTAGAGCAAAAAACGTCCTAAGGCTTTATGGCTAAGCCTCATCCACTGTCTCTGTTTGGTTTGTTCTTTATAACGAACAAACTGGGATGTTCAAGTGTCATCGCATCTGGCTTAGGCACCCAAAAGACGGGGCGAATGCGTCGATGGAGATGGATTCCCCTCTTTTGGACATATGTAGGAGAAGATTGTCCCTGGCTGAGGCGTTCTAAAGAACGAACATTCTCGTTGACAGGCGGGTGGATCACGACGATCCTTATGGCTAACAAAACGAGTGATGTTCAGGCCATCGGACGGGTGATTCAGCCTCTCATAAGCTTCCGAACGGTGGGGCGATCGCATTCCAAGTTTCTTTTGAGAAGAGTGAGCGCATGACTACTAACAACTCCGAGGCTGTTATGCCTGCAGAAGCCACTTAATCTCACCTGATACTCATCACGTGCGTTGAATTGGGGCGAGAACCACAGGTCTCCTTCAAGGCTGCGCTCCTCCCAACCCTGAGAGATCAACGCCGCGGCTTTCCGCCGGCGGAAGGAGAACTTGTGCCATGAATCTGCCCCGCATTGTCGGCTTCTCCGGCAGCCCACGCCGTCCCTCCAAGACCCGCAGCCTCATTGAGGCCGTCGCCGCCGAGGTGGCAAGCCACCGACAGGTGCGCCTCGACATCTTCGACTTGTCTGATGCCGGTCCGGGCTTGGGCGCGGCCCTGCATCGCCAGGATCTGACCCTGCCGGCAGCTCGCATCATCGATGCCATCGAGCAGGCCGATGCGCTGATTGTCGGCACACCGGTGTACAAGGGCGCCTACGCGGGCCTGTTCAAGCATGCCTTCGATCTGGTCGATCCCCGAGCGCTGGTCGGCAAGCCCGTACTGCTCACCGCCACCGGAGGAGGCCCACGCCATGCGCTTGTGGTCGAACATGCCCTGCGGCCGCTCTTCGGCTTCTTCGAGGCCTTGGCCGTCCCGACGGCCGTCTACGCCAGCGATACTGACTTTGTGGAGGGACGACTGGCCGAGGCTGGCGTCCGGGCTCGGGTGAGCACCGCCGCGCAACAACTCGCAGTCCTAATTGGGACTGAGGCTTCCAAAGCCGAGACGGTCTCGTCGCTGCCTTCGGTCAACCTTCAGGTTGTTCGTCGTGGAGCAGCCCGATGAGTGCGGCTGTCGCCTCTACCCCCGCGCCGGGCACCGGCTCAGACCAGTGGCTGCGCAATCGCCGGTATCTCCCTCCGCTTCTCATCGTCGTCCTGTGGCAGGTGGCGGCCAGTGCCGGCCTCATTCCGACCCGCACGCTCGCCTCACCGGCGATGATCGCCGGCACATTCGCCGAACTGATCACCTCCGGCGAATTGCCCCGGCACCTCCTGGTGTCATTAGGGCGCGTGGCGATAGGGCTTGGCATCGGCATCGTTGTGGGCACGACGTTTGCCCTCATCGCGGGTCTCTCACGACGCGGCGAAGACCTGCTCGATGCCACCCTGCAGATGCTCAGAACACTGCCGTTTCTGGCGCTCGTCCCCCTCTTCATTCTGTGGTTCGGCATCGGCGAGACACCGAAGATTGCCCTTGTCGCCCTGGGCACGATGTTCCCGATCTATCTAACGCTGTTTGCCGGTATTCGCGGCGTGGACGCCAAGCTGATCGAGGCGGGAGGCACCCTGGGCCTAACCCGGCGCGAACAGGTGTTCCACATCGTGCTGCCCGGCGCCCTGCCGTCGGCCCTGGTTGGGCTTCGCTATGCCCTCGGCGTTGCCTGGCTCAGTCTCGTTGTGGCCGAACAGATCAATGCCGATACCGGCATCGGCTTCCTGGTCATGACCGCGCGCGACTTCCTGCGCACCGACATCATTCTCGTAGGCCTGATCGTCTACGCCATCCTGGGGCTGAGCGCCGATCAGATCGTCCGTATTCTCGAGCGTCGGGTGCTGGCCTGGCGACCCAGCTTTCTGAAGGACTGATCCCATGAACGCTCATCCTGCCCTGACAGCACGACAGCACCCGGTGGTGCACGTCGCAAACCTTGTGCGCTCCTTCGGCCGCGGCCCCAACATCCTTGATGGTCTCGACCTGGCCATCCGGGCTGGCGAGTTCGTAGCCCTTCTCGGACGCTCCGGCTCGGGCAAGTCGACGCTCCTGCGGACACTGGCCGGTCTAGACGAGGCTCCGGCCGGGACCGTGACGGTACCGGCAGAGCGGGCCGTGGTATTCCAGGAGCCGCGCCTCGTGCCGTGGAAGAGGGTATGGGCCAACGTGGCGCTGGGGCTTCGCACACCTGACGCCCGCGAGCGTGCGGTGGCCGCCCTGTCTGAAGTGGGCCTGAGCCACCGGCTCGAGGCTTGGCCACTGACGTTGTCCGGCGGCGAGGCTCAGCGTGCCGCACTCGCCCGAGCATTGGTGCGGGAGCCGAAGCTGCTGCTGCTCGACGAGCCCTTTGCGGCCCTGGATGCTCTCACCCGGCTCAAGACACAAGGGTTGGTCGCCTCGCTCTGGCGCGCCCACCGGCCGGCCGTTCTTCTCGTGACCCATGACGTGGACGAGGCGCTGCTGCTCGCCGACCGGGTGCTGGTTCTGGACCAGGGCCGCATCGGCTTTGATCTCCACGTCAATCTGGAGCGCCCACGCCGTCATGCGCAGCCAGCCTTTGCGAGCCTGCGCTCGCGTCTCCTTCGTGAACTCGGGGTTGAAGACGAGAACCCTGTGGAGCCGGTTGAGGAACTGCGCACCCCCGTGCGCAACACAGCGCCCGCAGCGCCCACTCATCGGTTGGAAGATGCCGTCTGGGCCGCGTCAGCTGACGCCCTCGCCCGATCGTAGAAACAGGAGACCATCATGAGCAAGGACGTCGAGTTCATTGGCTTTGTCGGCACGCATTACGAGTCGGAAGCCCATCCCGCCCAAAAACCCGTTATCGACCGCGACTACATCCGGGCCCTAGCCCAGGCGCAGGAATACGGCGGCTTCGACCGTTTCCTCGTGGCTTTCCATTCCACTTCACCGGAAAGCCAGCACATTGCGGCCTATGCCGCCTCCGTGACCGAGCGCATCAACCTGATGATCGCGCACCGGCCCGGGTTCACCACCCCGACAGTGGCCGCCCGCCAGCTGGCCACCCTCGATCATCTCACCAACGGCCGCGCCGGGGTTCACATCATCACCGGCGGCAATGACCAGGAACTCCGGCAGGATGGCGATTTCCTGACTAAGGACGAGCGCTACGCCCGCACGAGCGAATATCTCGATGTGGTGAAAGCGTCCTGGACCAGCGAGACACCGTTCGACTATGCCGGGCAGTACTACCGCTTTGAGCGCGCCTTCTCGACCGTGAAGCCGGTCCAGACGCCGCACCTGCCGGTGTACTTCGGTGGCTCATCCGAGGTGGCCATCGAAGTGGCTGGCAAGCACGCCGACGTCTATGCCCTCTGGGGTGAGACGCACGCTCAGGTGCGGGAAACCATCGCCCGGGTCCGCGCTGCAGCAGCCCGGCATGGTCGCGAGCACCATGTGCGCTTCAGTCTCTCGTTCCGCCCGATCCTGGCCGAGACGGAGGATCGTGCCTGGGCCCGAGCGGAAGGGCTTCTCGAGCGCATCAAAGCGGTCCGGGCGGCCAAGGGGTTGGGCACCGCGGCCCCGCCGCCGAACGAAGGCGCACGCCGGCTGCTGGCCGCAGCCGCCCAGGGCGATCGGCTCGACAAGCGCCTGTACACCGCGATTGCGGCGGTGACGGGCGCCCAGGGCAACTCGACGGCCTTGGTCGGCACCGCCGATCAGGTCGCGGATGCGCTGCTCGACTACTACGATTTTGGCGTCACCACCTTCCTCATCCGGGGCTTCGAGCCCCTCGAGGACGCGATCCAGTACGGTCGCGACCTGATCCCCGCCTTCCGCCGCTTGCTCGACGAGCGCTCCAGCCAGCGCGCTGTGGCAGCCGAATAAAGGAGACCTCTCATGAAGCGCATATCTCTTCTGGCTGCCGCAGCCGCTCTTACCCTGTCGTGGGCGCCCGCCTGGGCCGAGACTGTTTTGAAGGTGGGCGACCAGCGCGGAGGATCCCGCGCCCTGATGGAAGCCGCCGGCGTGCTCAAGGACCTGCCTTACAAGCTCGAATGGAGCGAGTTCCCGGCCGCCGCCCCCCTGCTGGAGGCTCTGAACGCCGAAGCCATCGACACCGGCATCGTTGGCGATGCGCCCTTTACCTTTGCAGCGGCCTCTGGCGCCCCGATCAAGGCGATCTTGGCAACCCGGTCTTACCAGGGCGGCCTGGCCGTTCTGGTGCGCCCCGACTCTCCCGTGAAGACCTTTGCCGATCTCAAGGGTAAGCGCATTGGCACCGGCCGTGGCTCCATTGGCCATCAACTCGTGCTGGCAGCCCTTGAGGACGCCGGTCTGGCTAAAACGGACGTGAGCTTGAGCTTCCTTCTGCCGGCTGAGGCCAAGGCGGCGCTGACCAGCGGCAGCCTCGATGCCTGGTCGACCTGGGAGCCGTATACCTCACAGCTGGTGCTCTCAGGCGAAGCCCGCATCGTGCGCGATGGGCAGGGCATCACACCGGGTCTTGGGTTCCAGGCGGCGCACGTGGAGGCGATCCAGACCAAGCGGGGTGAGCTTGAGGACTTTGTCCGCCGCCTTGCCAAGGCACGGGTGTGGGAATCGGCAAATCGCGAGTCCTACGCGGCAACCTGGGCGAAGCTCATCGGCCTGCCGAAGGAGATCCCGCTGCGGTGGTTCTCCGGCGCAAATGCCCGTCCGGTGCCGATCGATGCCGAGGTCGCGGCGGCCGAGCAGCGGACCATCGACCTCTATGTCCGCAATGGCCTGATCCCGAAGCCTCTCAAGGCTGCCGATGTGCTTGATTCGTCGTTCAATGCGGCGGTGCTCAGCGGCGTGCAGGAGGCGGCCGCGCGCTAGCCACCAACAACCAGTACGCTGTGCGCTTTTGTTGGACTCGCCGCTAACAGCGCACAGCATCCCAGGCATGGACTTGAGGCCCATGCTCCATTTCGACTTGGCAAAACCTCTTGGTCAGACAGGACAATGAGCGGACATCATCACGAGCACGACGACCATTCACATGAGGACCACCCCTGGAAGCACGATGGCGTGCGGGTCATCAAGGGCGACCAGCTCGATGCCAACACCGCCCAAACGCCCGGGATGTTCCGTCAGGCGGCGATCAACCACGCGCGTGTAGGCGCCCAGAAGATCTGGGCCGGCACGGTGTCGATCCAGCCGAATGCCAAGACGGGCGTCCACCATCACGGCGAGTTGGAGAGTGTGATTTACGTTGTGTGCGGCAAAGCCCGCATGCGCTGGGGCGATCACCTCGAGTATGTGGCCGAGGCCGGGCCGGGAGACTTCATCTATGTGCCGCCTTTCGTGCCCCATCAGGAGATCAATGCCAGTCCGGACGAGCCGCTGGAATGCGTCCTTGTGCGCTCGGGCAACGAGGCCGTGGTGGTCAACATCACGGATGTCGATCCAGTCGAGCAGCCGGAAGAAGTGTACTGGGTCGACCCAATCCACAAGCATCCGCAGTGATCGACCACCGATCAGGCAAACATCTGAATTCAATCCGCTGGTCTGCCCCAATGCCTACCAAGGACACGCCAGCCGCCTTGTGCATTCTCGTCAGTTGGATCCTGTATGAAACGCTACGTCCTCCCTGCGCTCGCCCTCGCGGCCATGTCTTCCTCCGAAGCGTTGGCTCATACCGGTCATGATGTAGCCACCAGCTTTATGTCCGGCTTTACCCATCCCTTCAGCGGGATTGATCATGTGCTGGCCATGACCGCGGTCGGGCTGTGGGCTGGGAGTCTGGGGCGACGGGCGATCATTGGACTGCCAGCCAGCTTTCTGGGCGCTATGGCGCTGGGCTTCTGGGCAGCCCTGATCGGATCTGGTTTCCCTATGATCGAGCTTGGGATCACCGCATCGGTTCTGGGGCTGGGGCTTGCCGTGATGCTCAATCTGCAACCATCCCTTGTTTTCGCTGCCGGCACCTGCGGGCTCTTCGGGATCTTTCATGGCTATGCGCACGGTGCTGAGATCGCGCCCGCCGTGAGCGCCGTCGACTATGGGGCTGGCTTCCTTGTTGCCAGCGCGCTTCTCCTCGGCTGCGGGCTCGGACTGCAAAGCGCTGTCGGGAGAGTGCCAGCGATGAGCCGGGTCATTGGAGGTGGCGTTGCTCTGGCCGGCGCAGCTCTGTTCTTCGTTTGAGTGCAGGCGGTTGTCACATCCTCCCTCAGTGCGGCTCGCTTCGACGAGCCGATGATACCGCCCTTGCACGAGACTTGATAGGAAACCCTCCCAATGACAAAGCAGCTTCGGCTCAATGCCTTCGACATGAACTGCGTCGGCCATATCCAGCAAGGCCTATGGGCTCACCCGCGGGATCGGTCGACAGCCTACAACACACTCGAATACTGGCAGGATCTCGCCCGCACAGCCGAGCGCGGCAAGTTCGACGGGATCTTTCTCGCTGACATCGTTGGGGTCTATGACGTCTTCAAGGGCAGTCCTGATCCGTCAATTGCTCACGCGGTTCAGGTGCCGGTCAATGACCCCCTCCTGGTTGTGCCGGCCATGGCGGCGGTCACCAAGCACATCGGCTTTGGTGTGACGTGCAACCTCACGTACGAGCCGCCGTATCTCTTCGCCCGTCGCATGTCGACGCTCGATCATCTCACGCGTGGGCGGATCGGCTGGAACATCGTCACGGGCTATCTCGACAGCGCTGCACGCGGCATGGGTCTCGCCAAGCAGGCGAAGCACGACGATCGGTATGAGACGGCCGAGGAGTACATGGAGGTCGTCTACAAGCTGTGGGAAGGCAGCTGGGAGGACGACGCGGTTCTGCGCGACCGCGAGCGCGGGGTCTACGCCGATCCACGCAAGGTCCACCGGGTGCAGCATTCAGGACAGCACTATCGGGTCGATGCCATTCATCTCTCGGAGCCATCACCGCAGCGCACCCCAGTTCTCTACCAAGCCGGCGCATCGTCCCGGGGCAAGGACTTTGCCGCGAAGCACGCCGAATGCGTGTTCCTCGCGGGCCCAACGAAGGAGAACACCCGTGTAACCGTCGCGGACCTCAGGCGGCGGGCAGAGGCGCAGGGGCGGGATCCTGCTGACATTCTGGTGTTTCTTGGCCGCGCTGTGGTTGTCGGGCGGACCCGCAAGGAGGCTGAGGAGAAATACGAGGAGTACCATCGCTACGCGAGCATCGAGGGGGCTCTGTCGCACTTCTCCAGCATCACGGGCGTGGACTTCTCCCGCTATGACCCTGACGAGCCGCTCCGCCACGAGGAGAACGATGCCACGAACTCCATCCTGCGAGCCTTTACCGTCGACAGCAGCGAGACGTGGACGCTGCGCAAGATCTTTGGCCAGAAGGGTCTCGGCAGTCGCAACGAGCCACTCGTGGGATCGGCCGAAGAGATCGCCGATGAGTTGCAGAGCTGGGTCGAGGATACCGACATCGACGGGTTCAATTTAAGCCGGGTGGTCACGCCCGAAGGATTGGAAGACTTCGTCGATCTGGTGGTGCCGCTTCTGCAGGAGAGGGGCATCTACAAGCGCGACTACGAAGAGGGCACCTTGCGCGAGAAGCTGTTTGGCTCCGGGCAGGCGCGCCTCGTCAAGAGTCATCCGGGCGCATCGTTCCGCACAATCGGGTCTTCAGCTCTTTCGTCCCAAACCATCGCTCCCGCAGCCGAATAAGGCAGTCTGTTTCCCCTTCAGCTTTTGATTAGAGGACGTACAAAAATGACTTCGTTAGTCGCACGGTATCACACGATCTCCCGTCGTAGCGTCAGCGCCCTTGTTGCAGGCGTCGTCGGACTCATGCTCCAGTTGTCGAACCCCGGTGCGGCCTTCGCCAAGCCCTTGAAGGTTGGGACGAGCGGTGGGCCAGTGGCCGAAATCATGAACTTCGCCGCAGAGCGGGCTCGGCAGCAGGGTCTCGATGTTCAGGTGGTGGAATTTTCCGACTGGGTGACACCGAATGAAGCGCTGGCCAATGGCGATATCGACACCAACCTGTTCCAGCATATTCCCTTTCTGAACGCCGCCATCAAAGGGCGTGGATACAAGCTTGCGCCGATTGCCCCGACTTATGTGATGCCGGTGGGTCTGTTCTCGAACAAGGTCACGCGCTTTGACCAAGTTCCCGATAATGCGGTCGTGGCCATTGCCAATGATCCGGTGAATGGCGCGCGCGGCCTGCAACTGCTGCAGAAGGCCGGCCTCATCACCCTCAAGCCAGGGGTGGGTGATGCTGCGACTGTCCTCGACATTGTCTCCAACACCAAGAACCTCCGCTTCCGGGAACTGGAAGCCGCGCAACTGCCTCGTGCCCTCGATGACGTGACTCTGGGTCAAGTCAGCATCAGCTATCTGTTGCTGTCAGGTGGTAACCCTGAGAAGGCTCTGATCGCCGATGGGTTCGGCGATGGGCACTACGCCCTGCAGTTCGTCGTGCGCGCTGACCGGAAGGACGATCCCAAGATCGCAAAGTTTATTGCTATCTATCGCTCACCCGAGGTGAAGGACTACATCGCCAGGAAGTATGGGAAGTTCTTTGTGCCCGTCTGGTGACAGGAAGGAGGATCAAAGCTTGTTAAAGCTTAGTGGGCGTTGGTGTAGCTCGTTTAAGCTTTAGGTTAAGGCAGCCGGAGGTCGCTCTATTGGGGATGTGACTTCGAGCCCCTGCTAGGCGCCATGAGCATGGAACGAGCCGGAGGCGTTTACCCTCGTTTACCGCTACCGGACCGGTCAGACAGGAAATGCGCCAGTAATCACAGCCATAGCCTCCGGGCATAGTTGTTCTATAGCCTGCCGAGATACACAGCTTTCAGCGGCCAGTTGGGATTACTGACAAGCTTGCTGGTAGGGACATGGCACGACGATGGACCGGGTTTGTGTACGACGACAGCGGATTGGAGTACGATTTGCGTGCATGCTCTTACTCCAGCAGCGGGCAATCCTATGGTGAACGTCATCCGCCAGTGGTTCGCTTCTCTCGAAGAGGTTGAGCGCGATCGCGACAGCCAAGGCTATGTTGTTGTTTATGGCGCCGCCGGTTCCTTCGTCGTACCGGTCGAGCCGGACAGACAGCGGCCTGGAAGAGGGCGCTTTCTGCTATGGGAGTTGCTCCAGCTACACCAAGCTCAAAGCGCGGCATTCGCCTTGATACGGGGCCTGCATCCTCCAGGCCCCAGTAGGCTGCCTGAGCTACACCTGTTGCGGTCGGGAACTGAGGCCTAGTTTCGCCGTATAACAACCTGGATCCTTGAGAGATCCGCAGAACTGTCCTGGGAAGGAAACAGCATGGCGCGCGTTGCATTGGTCACCGGCGGAACTCGCGGCATCGGTGCCGCAATTTCAACAGCCCTGAAAGCAGCAGGCTACAAGGTTGCGGCGAACTACGGCGGCAACGATGAGGCCGCAAACCAGTTCAAGGGCGAGACCGGCATTCCGGTCTTCAAGTTCGACGTGTCCGATGCCGCCGCCTGCGAGGCGGGGATCAGAGCGGTCGAAGCCGAACTCGGCCCCGTCGACATCCTGGTGAACAATGCGGGCATCACCCGCGACGGCATGTTCCACAAGATGACCTTCGACCAGTGGTCGGCCGTCATCCGCACCAATCTCGATTCCATGTTCACCTGCACGCGTCCCGTCATCGACGGCATGCGCTCGCGCAATTTCGGCCGCATCGTCATCATCTCGTCCATCAACGGCCAGAAGGGCCAGATGGGACAGGCGAACTACTCCGCGGCAAAAGCCGGCGTGATCGGCTTCGCCAAGGCCCTGGCGCAGGAGAACGCCAACAAGGGCGTCACCGTCAACGTGATCGCCCCGGGCTACATCGCCACCGAGATGGTGAAGGCGGTGCCGGAAGAGGTGCTGAAAGCCAAGATCCTGCCGCTCATTCCGGTGGGCCGTCTCGGCGAGGCGGAAGAGATCGCCCGCACCGTGCTCTTCCTGGCTGCCGACGACGCCGGCTTCGTCACCGGCTCGACCCTGTCGGTGAACGGCGGCCAGTACATGGCGTGATGCTCGCGCCGACCCCAGAGGGTCAGGCTGCTTGAGCGAGGGCGGAGCCTCGCCACAAGGCGACCCCTCCAGCCCCGGGGCTGGGTGTGCCAAGCCAGTTTCCAAGGCCTACGTTACTTAGCGTGGTAGCGTGGGTCGTGGATCTTGCAGGGGCGAAGGTCGACTGTGTGGCCGAATGAACGGTGCAAGGCTATCCTGGACCAGCTTGGCATAGAGACCATGGGTCTTCGTTGATCGGCCGATGTATCCTTCGTAGATGCTCTTCACGTACTCGGCCGGAACCTCAATCACCTGCTCAAGAGACTTGATGTTTACGCCGACCTTACTGCCTGTGTCCCTTTGAGATCTTTCGACTCTGGGGCAAGGGGTAAGAGGAGGGTGAGTTTCTTCCTGGCTCTCACAGGGGCTTCCACAAGCCCAGCCCGCTTGAGCCACCGCTGAAAATGGAGATTGGCGGCCCGTTGCGCCTTCCTCTGGGTCTCCTCGATGCCTTGCAGCACCACCCCGGCTGATCCGGGCACGTCGTTGAGATACCAACGAAAGCGGCCCTGGTCACTTCCATTCGAAACCCGGTACACCCGCGCAAAGACGTGCAGATGCAGGCTACCCACCACATCGTTTGGGTTGTTGTCATCAGGAATCGTTGGCTTCCACCGCAGGGGCATTTCTCACCTTTCTCAGCACACACCCTGCTTACATTGTGGGAGCTAAGAACGTGTTATGAGCGGGCTTGATCCTCCTATATCTGCTTCGCGAGGATAGGCTTGTCACTTCAGCCCTTTGGTCGTTTCAAA
This sequence comes from Microvirga soli, assembly GCF_016734765.1. Lineage (GTDB taxonomy): Bacteria > Pseudomonadota > Alphaproteobacteria > Rhizobiales > Beijerinckiaceae > Microvirga > Microvirga soli. Next base: position 11,737 of record NZ_JAERQE010000038.1, read on the forward strand.
GCTACGATGTGACGGAATGGACGTCTCGCCCTCCTAGCAGAGCGCCAGAGGGCTGCTGAGAATAGGATGCAGCCATCAAGTTGTTGATAGCTCAGGCAGGCATGGAACTCCCAAGGGGCGTCATCGTGTTGCCCTCCCATTCGAGGATCAGGTTGGAGAGCGATGCCTGAGATGATTGAGCCGTCCCCGCGCAACCGAACAACCCTTTTCAAGCTGCGGGCGCGGCAGTGCCGTTTCATTGTCTCAGACGATCGGTCAGAAGCCGTCTTCTGCGGGGGCGAGACCCTAGACGGATCAAGCTGGTGCCCGTGGCATCGGCGCTTGGTCTACACAAAGCCGCTGGCAGGTGGAGCTGGCACTGCTAAGAGCGCTATTTAGAGGGGTTGGACCGCAGCTTTGTTCAGAGCGGATGCTGATCATGCGTTGCGTGCATAGGGCGACTAAGGAAATTTCATTTCAATATTTCAGCGGATTTGATAATGCCGTTGCGACGCGCCGCACCTCTACAGTGCGGCGCTCCTTTCAGAGGAAGCTCCTCTGCACCTTAGGTCGCTGGCGCAAGCGGCCTAAAAGGGGCGCGGCAGCGTGGCGCACTGCCCGGCAGGTCAAGCCCTTTGGGAAGCGCCCTGGCCGAGGCGCTGTCTAAAAAACCTCAACCAAGGCGCTGGTGTGCCAAGGGAATGACGCACATCCTGGATGTAGGCCGCTTAAGGTGGTCGACAATCCCGCACTCCAATTATACGGCTGCGGGCTTAGCTCAATGACATGAGCGTTCTGAGGGTGGCAGCCGTCCGCATCCCACCACGCATTTTATTGGAATGGCTTATCCTCAGATCTTCACCGTTCTGGTGACGCTGTTCCTGTTCGTCCTGACCTGCAGCATTGTGGTCTTCAGCAGTCGGGAAATCAAAAACTGGAACCCCGTAGATCCACCCATGCCTATGACTAGGCCTACATCCTAGGTGCGTAAGCCACGCAACCGATCAGCGTCAGCCAAACGGACCGGTCCGAGAGAGGATTCGGTACGCATTGTCCGGCTCCCGACGTTTGTCGCTATCGACCACCGATAGGAATGCCGAACCACGCTCATGGCCGAGGTGAGGTTGTTTCTGCTTCCGATGAGGCAGGATTGCCGACGATCAGCCGTATCACGATCGGTCGTGTGTCCCACCGGCTACAGACATTGGCGGACAAATCGGACAGAGAAATACCCACCAAGCGGCGCGATTGCTCCTCCCTTTGGCGCTTTTCCAGAACCAGCTGATTTCCTGAAGGTGTTCACCATGCGCCAGACCGATGTCGCAGTGCCGGATTTTGCTCCTGTGCCGGCGCCAACGTTCACATCTGCCATGATCAGATTTGTAACCTCCCTGGGCATGCTGATCGGCTTGAGCCTGCTGCTGGCTAGCCTCTGAGGGCGATGTTCTGGCGCCTGTGCTCTTTTCGGTACAGCCAGACTCTCATCCTTCAGCCATGCTGATGGGGTCCATGATGGAGCGGCTGGGGGGCTGGTCCTCCCTGGAACTCAAGCGCCTCTGCCATGCGGGGCGCTTCTCTTTGTCCAGGGTCTTGAGGGCCGCCTGAGGCAACGTCTGCTTTCTCTCTCAAGGTTGTGCCCTAGGTTAAGGGCAGGGCAGACGCCCGTTCATGAGAGAGGCCCGCCGCGTGCCAATACCGCGCCTGTTCGTCATCGCTCCGTCTGTGGCGCGCCTGATCCGGAAGGAGAGGGGAGGCGAGCGCGTGCTCGAGGGCTACTTCCCTGATCAGCCTCAGCGCAGCGCGTATGTGCAGATCGAGGAGAGCCGCAGCAGCCTGAACCTTGAGGCTGGTGCGGATGGGTGGTCCGAGGAGCGGGCAGACATCCCGCCGGCTCATGCCCAGGCCCTGCTCGCCGTCAGCCAGGGTCAGGTGGAGTACTTGCGCACCAGTCTGTCGATCGGCTCACACGAGATCCAGGTTCTTCACCTCCTCAGGCCCGCTCCCCTCGACCTTGTGGCAGTGGCCGTTCCATCAGAGAACGAACAGGCTTTCTATCCTTTGCCTTGGTTCGGCCCGGAGGTTACAGAAGACCCTGCTTACCAAAGCCACTCCCTGGCTCTGTCCGGATTGCCGCCAGCCCCTGAGGTGGAGATCACAGACGCGGCACTCAATAGCTTGCTCGATACCCTGGAGGGCCGTTTTGGAGCCCATCAGCCGCAAGCTGCGGCTCCTCAGCCTGCTGCTCCTTCGAAACCGGCCGAAGCAGAAGACGAGGACGATCAGGATAATCTTGAGATCGAGGACAGCGTCATTCGCGAACTCGCCCGGTCCTTGAGCCCTCGCAAGAGTTGATACGCCCGACGAACGCTCAATCCCGTTGCGTGGGAGGCTGCCGCCCCTGCGAAGCCGCCCGATTGAGCTCCTACGGATCAGACTAAGCTGTCTTCAGGTCCACAGCGGATTCTTTGCCGGAGCGGCGGTCAGCCTCAACCTCATAGGAGATCTTCTGGCCCTCAGCCAATCCACGCAGGCCAGCACGCTCCGCGGCGCTGATATGAACGAACACGTCCTTGCCGCCGTTGTCCGGCTGTATGAAGCCATTGCCCTTCTGCTCGTTGAACCACTTCACCGTTCCTGTCGCCACCACACTCTTCCCTCAGTTGAAGCCGCCCAGGTGAGAGAAAATCTTAGCCTCAGAATGCGGAGAGTGTCGAGCGCCGCGTAATACTCAAGAAGATCAGCGCCCACACAGAACTACATCTTGCCAGTGTCAGCACTCCCTGTGTGCGGTGGGGAGGCCTATAAGCAGTGGGCCGACGAGGAGCGCAGGGCTCCACATGTTGCCCCTCATCCCGAGCAGTAAATGCCACGAAAACAAGCTTCGAAATCAGCAGAGCCCATCACAGTGCTTGGGCCTGTGTCGCAGCTGTTGCCGGTATCGGAGACATCATTGGTTAAAGGTTCACTGGTGAGCCGACCGCACCGGATGGATCATCTTAGCCTCACTAGGCGTCGGATCGCGGCTGCTCACCTGCCGCGCGACGAGCGACGGAAACGGCGCGTTCATCCCGCTGCTCAGTAGCGCCGACCAACATCAGAGCGACCTCTGTCCCTTTTATTCTAAAGGCTTCGGACTTGCTCTCGGGGCGTTACTACCAGATGCGGGTTGCTTCTGGCTCGTGCCTTGTAGAACAGCGTCTTGATGCGCTCTTTAATGGCGTGTTCGCTCACAGCCAGTTCCCTTGCTATGTCGCTGTTCTCTCGGCCTCTCGCGAGAAGGCAAAGGACACTGGCTTCCTGTTGAGACAGAACAGGGGCGCATACATCCATGTCGAAGTGCGCCTCAGGTCGGCGTCTTCGGATGCCACACAGGCAAATCAGGTTATCAGTCATGATAGCTGCCCCCGCAGTCCTAGCGCTAACGTATCATAGCGTCAGAGAAAACGGCCTACTTTGCCCGCCAGCGCAAAACCTGTGCCGTTTGCATCAAACGGGGGGATATACGGTTGTAGGGTGAATCACCCCCGGAGATCGCGAATCCACTGCGCCAAGATTGGTCCCCCTGCACCCGGCCGGCTCCGCTGGACTGCGATCTGAGCTAGGTTCCCCTCCGAGCGGGCCTCTCGGGGCGACATGTCAAACAGCCGCCGGAATGCACGACTGAAGGCCGCCTCATTTCCGAACCCCCACGAGTAGGCAATATCCGAGATGGAGCGATGCGTGTGAGCTGGGGACGTGAGTTCGGCAAAGCAGCGGAACATCCGGCGCTCGCGGATATATCCACTCAACCCGCCGAGCGGCCCGAACATGCGAACGAGGGTCGCTCGTGACACGTGGAACTCACGGGTGATACGATCGACGCTCAGGCTTTGATCGGCTAGGCTAGCCTCAATGTAGCGCTTAATGGTCAGGAGAAAGGCACCCCTCTTGGCGGCTGCGGCTTTTTCTTGTGTATACGCCGAAGGGCCGAAGCAACCGGCAATCAGGCTTGCCGTTGCCTCGGAGATCGCTGCGCCATCCTCTGCACTCAACGAGCCAGCCGTTTTTTGGATCGTCTGCATGTACGTGGCGAGCACATGGCCGAGTCCTGTCCGGCCTGACAGCACGATCCCATGTAGTCCGTCGGGATGCTTCAGAAGCGGCTCCAGTACGGCCCTGGGCACTATGAAGTTCAGGTTCTTGAAGCTGTCTGCCTGCGTCTGCAATGTCCGGGAGAGGTCGAGTATGCTGACATCGCCTGGCCCGACCTGAATTGGCCGCCCTTCTACCTCTCCAGCATAACCGCCTCGGGAGTAAAGTTGAACGAGATAATGATCAACACCGCTGCGGGCGATGGTGAGCTGTGAGCGGCGAAACTGCTGAGCGCTTGCTGTCACACTTCCAAGGACAAGAGGTCCGAGATGGAAGCTGTCGACGTCAACATTGAAATCACAGGCTGCTCCTGAACCAAGCGGGGCTACATCAAACAGAGGAGACGTTATGCTGCGCCACGAACAGAATGCCTCCTCGGCGGATGAGGCCGCAGATCCGCTGAAGGAAAAGGATGGCAGGCCTGACATAATCGATCGAGAGCCCCAGTTCAGATTGTGTCGTTCTTCGCACTAGATAAAGGTTATCAGATTGGGATGAGAAGAGGGATACGTAGATCCCGCATATAAAGAAAGTATTCTGAGATTAGCGAGTTAGCAGATTAACCGTTGGCAACGGGTACTGCGCAAGAACGCCAGATGATCAATGAACTATTTGCTAACCATAACGAGGACTTGTCAAATCATGTTTTGAAGGCTTGCCACAATTGGCCCTTAACCAATCAGATGTCTTGTTCACTGACATTGATCTTGGATGTCAAGACGGGTTCAGGCTGGCGGGAACGGCCCTGTCTCTGCAACCGCTTCTATCCGTTGTCGTTACTTCAGGCCGCTCGCGGATCTGCCATGGCCGATGCGAGTTAGTAGGAGTGCCTTTTCTCGCCAAGCCTTACCGCCTTATGGAACTGGTGGAGACGATTGAGCGCGCCTTGAAGGCGGTTACGGCATAGTGACACGTTCTCCCAAGTGATCGTCCCCGACGATCTGGCCAGATGCACCTCTATGGGGCCGGCTGCAATCTGGTTGAATAATCATGTTTCGATCTAATGGTGTGGCACCACACATCAGCTTCTCGTGTAGGCATCTACGTGGATCGTGCGATGACGGAACACATCGCACACACCATGGTGAGAAGTCTTGTGCTCAGCCTCTCGCCGGAGCGCTTCGTATTTACACACATTATTTCGTTGCATCTGTAAAGCTCGTGGCGTATTGTAGCGGCATAGTGTTGCAACCGGCATCACAAAAGCGCCCTGAAAGCGAGCTCAGCACGGCTAACTCTATCGGGGCGTTGTCGTTTGTGAATACCTCGCTCGTGTCGTGAGAAAGCCCGGCGGAAACCATACTACGGGGTTCAGTATTGCCTCTCCCTCCCTCCGGATTGTACCAAAGGCAGGCGCCCCTAATTCCTGACAATGCTTGAGTTTCATGACAGTTCGCCGCCGCTTTCTGCTCGCCCCATCCTTCGCCCGCCTGATCCTGCGCGAGAGAGGAGGGCTGCTTCACGTCGAGGGCTTCTTTCGTGAGCAGCGGGATCACTCCGTCTGGGTACGCCTCGAAGAGAACAGAGGACTGCTGATCCTCAGGAGAGTTGGCCTTGACGGTGAGGCCGAGGACCAGACTGATATCCCGGTGGCCCATGCCCATGCGCTCCTCGATGTCTGCGCCGGCGAGATTGAGTACATCCGCACAGTGCTGCAGATCGACGAGGCGCATGCCTTGGTCGACGAGATTATCCGTCCTCGTGCCCTGCACCTCATCACCGTGGAGTTCGTCTCTAAAGGGGAGGCGGGCGCCTTTTGCCCGCTCGAGTGGTTCGGGCCCGAGGTAACGGAAGATCGGCGCTACACCCATCAGTCCATCGCGCTTCAAGGGCTCGTTGAAGCTCCTGACATCCCGCTGTCCGATGCGGCGCTTAACAGTCTGATTGATACCTTGGAAGACCGGTTCACTGTTCAGACGCGGATGGCTATCAACAAACCTAAGCCTAAGGCCAAACAGGAACAGGTGACCAGGGCCAAGACACAAGCCAGTGCTGAAGCTGTCCAAGTCAACCTCGACGAAATTGAGAAAGCCATGGTGCGGGAGATGGAAAGAACGTTCCAGAAGGGCAACTCCGAGTAAGGCTGCTGGCTGACGCCCGATGCGCGTTCGCCCATCCAGCATCACCTGGTGCTCTATCAGTATGACCCGGAGCAGAGCAGGGCCGGCTTCTTCAGCCTGATGATCGAACGCGACCTGTTCGGCGCAATCCGAGTGGTCCGCAACTGGGGTCTGGTCGGGTCCAAAGGCCAGGAGCAGGTCGGGATCTTCCCCGATGAGACTAAGGCCGCTCAGGCGCTGGAAGCGTGGGCCGCAGCCCAGCAGCAAAAGGGTTATACGGACCTTTGATCGCGCCATCGTCGGCTTTCTTTCGACGATATGGCAAAATCCACAGGTAGCATAACCGTCATGCACAGGCGTGGCACGGCCAGGTGAGGCTCTTGTCAGCGTAAAACCAAGGCTTGTGCAACGGCCGACCCGTTCTATCTTTCAGTCGCACTGAGCTTCAGAAACAAATGGGCTGCCAACAAGGCATCGTTCAAGGCATCATGCTCATGCCGGAGGTGATTAATACCGATGCCTGCTTGCGCGCAGGCATGGCGGAGCTTGCCCGGCAGGCCCGACTGCTTGGCCAAAGCCATGGTGCAAAAGAAACGCCCCCGTGGATACGTCGGCCGTTCTGCACGCTCGAACTCCCGTTTGAGCGTGTTGTACTCGTAGGTATAATTGTGAGCAACGATCCTGTCGTCACCGACGAAGTCGATCAGGTCATGGATGACGTGGTTGAAGTACGGCTCCTGCTCCAGTTCCGCCAATGAGATGCGATGAACCGCATAGCAGAATGGACTCATGGCTGAGCGTGGCTTAACCCTCCGGACAAACGAGCGAGGGGAGATTGTCCTGCCGATGACCTCGACAGCGGCGATTTCGATGATGTGATCGTAGGACTGCGCAGTTTCGACATCGATAACGACGTATCTGTCTTCCAGCTTCATAGGCCCAGACCGTCCGGTTAACGCCGCTTTCCTGCCGCCTTAGCCATCATCTGCCGCATCGCTTCTTCGGCTTGATCCTTGGCCTCTGTATCATGGTTGAGGTTGCGCACCTGCGAGGCTTCCCCCTGATCTTGCAAACCATTCTGACGTGCCCGCCATTGCTTTGCCTGGGAGCCTGCCGATGCGGCACTCGCAAGCCTCTCAAGGCGATCCAACATGGGAGTGCTGGCTTGCCCCTTGGCTTCGGCCTGCTCTTCATCCGTCTTCGGGTTGTTTGCCATGGATTTTGTTCCTGGTAGGGTCAGTACCACTGGTTGGTATCACGGAGCGGACGAGCGGAGGAGGGGTAATCAAGGAACAATTGGTCGCGGCATTCTGGGGCAGGTGTAGAAAAAGCGTGGGCGCAAGGACCCCATCTCCCTAACCGCTCACATCATTGCTCTTGAGAACGCCAACCTGATCCTGGTCATTGCGCTGAGCATGCTCTCAAGATCCACCCACGATGTTGAACTGGGTCCTATAACAAGTACTGCTCTTGATAGTTATGAAGACGCTCCTGAACGACATGGCTTCGCAGTTAGATTGAGCGATACGGAGCGCCGCTTCCTCCCGGGTCATATTAAGAAGCGCCTGTCGGTTGCGCTGAAGCCGCTGACCTCTTCCTCGGAGGGAGCCTGACATGTCATGGCGCTGTCGTATAAGGCGGCTAAATCAGCGTCGTGGCCGCATGGCCTGAGGGACAAGGACGGGCACGGATGCACTGCCCCCCTTGTCGCCTCACCCAACCCACACGGCGGCCGACCTATTGCGCCTGCCGCGCCACCCGCGTGATGTCGTACCTCGCAATGCCGATGTCAGACAACTCACGATCGGACAGAGCACTTAACTGTCGAGCGGTCTCACGAGCGAGCAGCCAGCGACGCAGGCCTGACAGAACAACTGATAAAAACATGATGCAACCTCAATGATGAGCCAGCCCACGTGCACAGGCACTGCGCACGGGCAGCGAGAAAAAAGGCCACCTTTTGGGGTGGCCGAGTCTAGGGAGGAAACCCGCCACAGGGAGGCCGCGGCGGAGGAGGGGTCATCTACAGCGCGCCTGGCTTAAAACAAACCCGAAAGGGGTCGCTCCTGCCATGCGGAATTAGCATGGAACAGATAGGGAGCGTTTACCCTGCGTTAGCCTTTCCTTGCCGTAGGAACCTAACGGACGCATGAGGGCTCTCGTTGCCCGTCGAGAGTTCCCGCATAATGTCTGAAGGCCCTGATTGCCACTGGCCTCATGACACTTATCTTTTTGTACAAAGGCCTCTCAGGCCATCCGACTCGGACATTAAGTCTTTGCCTTGGGGTGGCTCGGCTTGTTTAACTCTCTAACAACCGTGCGTCTCTTACCTTGACCCGGTGATCAAAAAACGGACGGCCTTTATGAAGAGGCAAGAGCACTCACCGGCCTACGTTCTCCAGATCAAGAGCCAATGGCGGGTTGTCGTTCCTGTTCGTGGGAAGCTCACCCCCAGAGTACACGCGACAGAGTTCCCCTCCCGTGCAAGCGCTGAAGCTTGGCTTTTCAGCGATGAGGGAGGGCGTCAGGTTGATGCATACCGAAGCCCTGGGGTTCTGAATGGATCATCGCGTTGACCAGCGACCAGCCGCAGCGCCGACTGAATGGTTGAGCAATTAAGGATGTTTGCAGGATTTCGTACCGCGCCACCATACGTGCTGTCTACACTCGCCTGAGCCTTTCAGAGAGGGTACGGCATGAAGAGGTTGGTCACGGTCGCGGGTCCTGTCGCCGCCGCTCAGATGGACGGGTATCTCATCGAGGAAAGACTGCTGGATCAGATTATGATTCAGGTCAGCGATAAGGGCGGTGGAAACCTGGAGATCGCCTTCCATGAGAGAGATCAGCGCTACCTGTCGCAGTTCTCCGCTGTGCAACAGGCCCTGTGGCTGCAGGAGGCGATGCTTCATATCGAAGCGGGTTGTCCTTTAGCGACATTGGATAGGCAATCCGCTTGGATCACTGACGAGGCTCCGCAGAAAGCAAGACCCTCCATCAAGGCGATACGACCCGCTCGGCAGGGGCATGACCTGCCGCCTGGATTGGAGTTCTTGAGACGCAGCTAGCCGTCATCAGAAGATCCGGTCAGGAAACCGAGCTACAGCACCACCTGCTCGACGCGATGCTTTGCTGTTGCCACCCCTCGACGGCACAGTGTTGGATTGGTTTATGTTCCATAGGATATGTTACTGGCCTTTTTGCTGTAGCCGCAAAGTTAGAATGTCCTGATCCCACCAGCTGAAGGAGATGCAAGCCCTGAGGCCTTGCCAATGGCTGGGAGCACCAGCGTTGAATGTCTGCGCAAGGTAAGCCGGAATCAACGCATGCCCTACTGTGCTTCGACCAATGCAACCCAAAAGCCAAGCGAGCAAGGCATTCACTTCGGGTTCCCACTGCGCATTCGCCTTTACTCAGCGCTTGCTGCTACCGGGTGCAGCCTCCGCCTGCGCTGTGCTGACGCGGCGGGCTGGTGCCTGCGGCGGAGTTGGTGGTTTGCGCGCTACCAAGCCGGTTTGGGGAGCTCCGGTCTGCGGCTGACGACCTGCAGATGAGCTGGCTTGGAGCGCTGGGCGAGCTATGACTGGCTTGGACTGAACCAGGACTTTCTCCTGGGCTAAGCGAGCGATCTCTTTCTGAGCAAAACCGGACGACATGCTGGGATCTGGGATCTCAGTTGCTGGGCTCTGGGCTTTGTTCCGTTCGGGCAGTATCGCCCTCTGACTTGTTGGAAGTTCGGCAGCCGGTGCCGATAATTGACGTTCTGGCTCCGCCGTCAACTCACGTGATCCAGACAGCAGGCTCCATCCTGCGACAGCGCCTAATCCCAAAACCACGACGGCGGCGGCTTGGTACCGGCGAGGGAGAGTTCGCATGAAGGCCTGAAACATCGAAGCTCCTGGAGAAGTAAGACCACGGCTGAGGACAACCATCTGGATCAAAATAGACGGCTGGTGGCGCTCACGAGACTGGCGCCGGCGTCCCTCAGGATAGGTCCATCATGGTAGCTGAACCGTTAAGGTCCGATGGGGCGACAGGTCCGCCGACGGGTCACGCTCGCATCAGTTAGACTTCCTGGTGCCGTAGACTTCTTGTCGAAATACTTGGAGCGCAATTCGTTGTAGCCGCAAAGTTGGAATGTCCTGACCCTCCTCTGCATGTCAGCAGACACTTAACCTGCGTGCCCCTCACACCTAAGAGACTGGATCAACACAACTGTCATCTTGGATGTCGTGGAAGCTGATACGGATTTTGCTGATATGCCGAGTTGGATCAGCCGCGGCTCCAAGGCCCACCAGAACGTTCATCTCGCCCACGAGACATTCCGTTTCATCAGCCAATCTGAGGCGGACTTGGCGGTGCCGAACCCGGGCCTCGAAGTCGTTGAGCCCGAACAGGGTTTCCGAATCCACATCGATGTCAAGCCGGCCGTGGCGTTTGCCGTCCGGGCCAATCGCGATCTGAAGGCCCTGGAGGAGGTGGCGGAACGCCGTCGGCCATTCCACAATAGGGTTCTGGGTTAGCGGCATCGCGGACCTCAGCGCCTGAACAATCCTGTGGTAGCATGGAATCTACCATATGAAGCAAAGGTTATGCGCAGCACTTCCGTGGTAGAGGCGAACGCCCCGCCGAGGGGCCCGGCTGGGGGTTTATAGACCCTCGACCAAAGCCTCATGCAGAGAACGAAACAACCCCGCAGGGGATCAGGCTGATAACCTCAACGCGCCCTATGCCGGGATATGGGAAGGGCTCAGGTAAGCGATCTGCTCATGCCGTCGAATCCAGGCTGCCGGAGTTTGGATCAGACGACTTATACCTGTTGGTGTTATGCTACTCCCTTGAGCCTGATGCGACGGCAAGATCCGGCACCTAAGCTTGACGATGGGTCACAGCAGGGAGCCACGGGCATGGAACACTTTGTGGTCACACGCACCAGTGAAGACCTGTGGTCGGTATCACATGACGGGGAGACGTTCGCAAGCTACCCTACCGAAGAGGAGGCGCTTTCGGTCACTTTCGCACGGGCTGCGGAGCGCAGACGAGCCGGGATCGTCGTGATTGTTGTGGTCACTCAGGCGCAATAAGAGGCCAAGCCTTAGGGTAGATACTCAGGAAGAGCAGCCACATATCGTCTGACAGCCCCGCCGACGCTTGGCCTGAGAACCAGCCACCAATGGCCTCTTGATTGCCTCTGCCTTTTCCTGCTTGTTCTGATTGGCTCCAGCAGTGCACTAAACGCAAATCAATGCTTACGAGCTTGAACCAAGTAGGCGGGGACCGTCGTCTCGCCAAGAGCCCTGCAGGCCTCCAGACGATGCAGCCCCTCCACCAGAACAAAGCGGCTGCCGTCCGGCCGCACCAGAATGGGCGTTTCCTGACCTTTCGCCAGCATGCTCTCGGCCAGGGTTTCAACCTTCTGCGGATCCAGCGTCTGACGCCGTTTCACCGGCACATAAACATCCTGAATTGAGAGCATCTGCCGCTTCAACACCATCCCGACGGCTCCTGTGTCTGTCCTCGCAGGTGAAGCTTACGTGCAGGGATCCGACTTGCATAGGAACATGCCCTCACGAGTGGCGTTCACGATGATCTCAGCTTCACAGTTCGCCAGCCTTGTGCGTCGGGTCTCCTTAGTGGAGACATCACCATGAGCAAGCTCGCAGCATTAATGAGCTTTCTTTTTCCGGCCGCTTCGTCTGCCTGCGCACAAACCGTGACTTTGCACGACCGGACCCGTGACATCGGGCCTCGATCAGCAGCCTATCTGGTGCTCATAACTGTTCATTGGACGAGGCCCCGTTTTGGTCTGTACTGGCATGTGGAACTACGCGCTCCAGGGATGCGGATCATGAGCCGGAGGAGAATGCCGCTTGATCTCCATCGAAGCTCTGACGGTGCAGATCCGTCGGCCACGCTCGTCCCGCACCTCGATGACAACATCACTGATATCGCCCTTGGCAGGCCGGTTTGCTCCGATCTCTGCCGCCGATTGACCGGAAGTCTGCACGGCAGCGTCCATACTGTCGAACTCGGTGCCTTCATCATCGTGCGCACTCTGTGCGCCATCGCGAATGTCGAAGTAGTAGCGGGCAACAGCGACCTCCCTTAGGCCAGCACCAATACGTCAACATAGGGTACTTTCGGACAGAATGCGCCCTGGCTGAAAGTGCTGTCTGAACCCCTCAGCCAGGGCATCAGCGGAGAGGAAGCCCTCCAACAACCCCAATGTCACTCACCGAAGACACTGGAGCACCGGTGCGGGCTGATACGCCATGCGCCCGCTCCAGCCATCCTGTCTCGACCAGTGTAAACAATCCGTGGACGTCGACTTGCGCCCACTCACCGATGTGAGCGTGAGAAGGAAGAACCGCGCGCAGACACCTGACCGCTTTCATTAAGCACATCTAATCAGGGATCTTCCGACGTTTGGGCAGTCACGAAGGTTGGGAAGATTGGCCGCTAACTCGACAGATGTGGCGTTGGACGAACTGGCTCTATCCGAGTTGCTGAAGGGCGGTTCGAGGGCAAAAGGCAGGGAGGCAGCATTAGAAATGTATCCGTCGCTAGCACTTTGCAGCTGCGTCACGAGGTTGTCATAGAGCCACTTTAGGTAAGCGATGTGGCCTGAGGGACAAGGACGGCCATAGCCTACTGGAGGTCTCCCGCTTCCTCACACCGTCTGTCGTCGCAGATCACCAGAATGCCCCGGTCAACGCCGTCGGCTACCTCTGCATCATGTTCGCCGTGGATGACATCGACGAGACGCTTCAAAGGCTCCGCACGCGCGGCGCGCAGCTCGTCGGCGAAGTCGTCCAGTACAAAGACGCGTGTCGGCTTTGCTACATCCATGATCCTGAAGGGCTTTTCATCGGACTCGCCCGGGAACTCAGCTGAGGGCGATAACAACAAATGGCGAAGAGTGGCCTATGTCAGAGATCGCTCCCTGAGCAATTAGGTGCGGCAAACAAAAGCCCCGGCCGAGAGGCAAGGTCTCTCGGCCGGGGCTAGCTCCGAGCATTGAAATGCTATGGAGTGTTCGGGCAGATACGCAACGCGCCCGATACCAACAAGACTGAACAGTCAAGTTTAACAATTCGTGCATGGGCCGGACACCTGGCCCGTGCCTTGGCATCTCAGGAGAGATGCTGCGCGAAGTGCTTGTTCATCTCGAACATGCTGACCTTGTCCTTGCCATCAAAGACCGCCCTGAGCTTGTCGTCCGCCAAGATCTCGCGCTTGTTGGCAGGATTCTGCAGATTGTTCGCCTTGATGTACTCCCACACCTTGCTCACCACCTCAGTGCGCGGGAGCGGGGCTGACCCGACCACTGCCGCCAGTTCATTCGACGGCTGCAACGGCTTCGCCAGAGCCGGATTGGGCTTCTTGACTGCTTTTACCTCGGTCATCGTGAAACTCCTAAGCTGCGCCCACTGCTCTCTGCAGGGGAAAGGGACCGGGACCATCGCCAACAAAGGTTGAACAGTTCCTTAATCCCGCTCCGACCTTGCATATGTGGGGACGATGATGAGGAGCGGAAGCGTCAGGTCGCTACCGTCCACGCCGTTTGCTTTGTGGCTTTGCCATCATGTGCCGCATCGCTTCTTCAGCACGAGCCCTGGCTTCAACATTGTTACTGAGGTTGCGGACTTCGGACGGCTCGTCTTGCTGATCAATGCCATTCTTCCGGGCGCGCCACTGCTTTGCCTGGGCAGCGGTCGCCGCCGCATTGGCCAGCCTCTCCAGTCGATCTAGCTGGGGTGTGCTCGCCTTCCCGTTTGTCTCTGATTGTTCGTCCTCTTGCTCAGGGTGTTTTCCCATCTGTTCGCTTCCTCAGGCTCGACGCTGCTGTTTATGCTATGGCGTTACGTGCTTCATTTCAGGGGATGTAGGTTAACTTCGTCTTAACCATAAAGGTCCGAGGTACGCCGATGCGAAAGATCCATCATGGCTTTATAGCAATCGGCATCCTCATGGGCCCTGCCAGTCTCATCTTTGCTCATGAGAAACTCACTCGAACAGCTGCTCAAGAAGTGTTTGAATCGTTTGATCCGCCACCAGTCTTACGGCAGGCCTATACCCAGTGCGCAGAGGCTCCGAAGCAGAAGAGGTCAACTCAGTGCGACGAGTATGTGAGCTTCTTTGAACAATGCGCCACTCGGAACAACGAGTGTGGCCCACAGTCCGTCTACGAGGTGCTCACCAAGCTCATCCTCTCAGTGCCACCACAGCGGCCGAAGGCGGACAAGGTTGCTACACCCACCGACGTCTAACCTGGCACACTGCCTGGGCAAAGTCATAGAGCGCTCTGTCAGAGCGCACCATGCTCTACCTGTTGAGCATACGATGCCTTAATTCGCTGAAAGCGATGTCGATATAAGTTCTTCCAGAGTTCCTTGCAGCGCAAAGTGAAAACTACAGGGATCGCTCGATCTTGAAAGTCGGATGGTTTTGTCATGCAAGGTTGAACCCTATGAAGAAATTCAGTCAGTCGCAGTTGATCCTCCCACTGCTCGCTACCATCGAAGAGAGGTGAGCCCTCACAATCTGCGCGACATCGGTGCCGATCGCAGCTGACCCGACTGACACTCTGGCTGCAAATTGGGCGAAGGGTCCCGTTGGGAACGGATCGTGTGCGGCGCCGCACATCGGCGCATGATGCGTGCATCTACATAGATCGTGCGATGCTGGAATACATCGCACGCGCCCTGGTAGGAGATCTGGTGCTCAGCCTCTCACTGGGGCGCTTCGTGCTTGTGCACAGCAGTCAGTTGCATTTTTGTGGCTCATGGCGCATTCTGGTGGTGTGGTGTTGCAACCGGCATCACAGAAGCGCCCTGACAGTGAGCTCCGCACGGCTAACTCTGTCGGGGCGTTGTCGTTTGGGAATACCTTGCTCATGTCGTGAGAAAGCCCGGCGGAAACCATACTACGGGGTTCAGGGTTGTCTCTCCCATCCTCCGGGATCTACCAAAGGCAGGCCTCCACAATCTTTGACAATGCTTGGATTTCATGACCGTTCGCCGCCGATTTCTCCTCGCCTCGTCGTTGACCCGTCTCATCCAGCGCGAAAGGGGCTGACTGCGCCACGTCGAGGGCTTCTTTCCTGAGCAGCGGGATCGCTCATCATGGGTTCGCCTCGAAGAGAACAGAGGCGTGCTGGTCCTTAAGACGATCAGCCCTCATGGCGAGGCCGAGGACCGTGCCGACATTCCACTAAGCCATGCTCATGCGCTGCTCGATGTCTGCGACGGCGAGGTTGACTACACCCGCACATTGCTGCCGATCGGCGAGGGCCATGGGCTAGTCGAGGAGATCCTCCGCCCCCGTATCCTGCATCGCGTCACCATGGAGCTCGCGTCTGACGGGGAGGCGAGGGCCTTTCATCCGCTCGAATGGGTTGCGTCAGAGGTGACGACGGATCCGCGCTACATCGATCAGTCCATTGCCCTGAGAGGGCTCGACGAGGTTACGGAGATCCCGGTCAGATGTGGCGCTCAACAGCCTGATCGATGCCTCAGAAGGTCGGTTCTCCACTCAAGGTCGGATGGCCACCACCGGCCCAAGGCCAACCAGGCGCTGGGAACCAGGTCCAAGGCTCAGACCACCGACGATACCGTCAAGGTCAACCCCGACGAGCTCGAAGCGGCGATGATGCGGGAGATGGAGAAGACGCTGCCGAAGGACAAACCTGAGTAGGAACTCTCCCATAACGTCCGACGCCTGCTCGCCCATACAGCACCATCTGGTGCTCTATCAGCGTGACCCGGAGCAGGGCAGGGGGCGCTCCTTCAGCCTGATGATCGAATGGGACCTGTTCGGCACGATCCGGCTGGTGCGCAACTGCGGTTTTGCGGGATTGGAAGGTCAGCCGAAGGCCGAGATCCTCCCCAATGGGACCGAAGCAGCCCGGGCTTTGGAGAGGTGGGCCACAGCTCAGCGTCAGAAAGGCTAAACGGACCTCGGATGCAGCGGCTGGGGCGCCGGCTTGTGATCACGGTTGCAAGCCTCACGCAAGCTTAACCTGCTATCAAGATCCTCGGCGCACTGTGTCGGCTCCACACAAGGAGACGGCACATGAGCGAATGGCATCAGCGCGACCACGGCCCGGTTACTGAGGAAAAGCTCGTCCAGGCGGTTCACATCCTCGCCGACATCGTGGAAACAAACGGTCCAGCTTTCCGCCCGCTGTATCAGGACCTGCGGCGGCAGCTAGCTGATCTGCGCCTGCAGCAGCAGGCGGAAGCTGCCGCCAAGGCCAGAGCCGCTCAGGACAGCACCAAGGTTGCTTGAGCCTCAGGAGCGTGAGCATCTCGTACGGGAGCTGATGATCGCTTGCCGGGAAATCCGTAGCGCTCATAACAACTTAAGGGCTTGAGCTAGAGTACGCGGTCAGGTCGACGCTGCGAAAGAGGGCTTTCGGTGAACGTAGTCCAGTACAATGGAGCGATGGCGCGCCGTGTTGCAACCGTCAGTTGGCAAGAGACACGCCGTATGCCTAACGCTTTTCCTCGCTCGGTTCGAACTCAAGTACCGGCCGCTCGGCGAGAATCTATTGATTGATGCACGGATTAAAGTTCCAGAATTTTTGTTCCGTGCAGTTTTCCCGTGGCCGATCCAAAAAACTGCTGCATCCATAGTTGGACTGATCGTTCCTCCACCGTGGCATCAGCTCCTAGTTGACATCAACGTTTGCAGTGTGGGTTCCACAGCCTTCGTCGTCACCCGTGCGAGCCGAGCAGGTGCCGTCGCAATTGGACAGGTCCCCAGCCTAACCCTCTGTTTACGGTTTGCTCTCAGAGTCACGACACCGCCAGAATCAGCTTGGCCGATCACCTTTCAATTGCGTCAGAGATCATGCATTCAACCCGTAAGCCACCCTTCGCCCCGCCACCTCTTCCTGGAGAGGAAGATCCCCGTGAGAATACCAACGTTGTTCGGTTGCGGCAGGGTCGAAGGGATAACGAAGGTGTCCCAGTTCAGGACGGTGACGAGCCGCCGTGGAGACAAGCCTTTGTTCTGGCGGAGGGGGTGAAGGCCACGCGCACCCCGGATAAGGTCATTCGAGCCCGCAACGGCCATGTAGAACCCACGCAGCCGGAGCACCCGGCTCCCGCTGTCAACTCGATGAGTGAGCACATCCGCCCCGTAACCGACGAAGGGACCGGTGGGGCATCGGAGCCGGCTGTCAGAAGTCAGATCGATCAATTGTGGTCGGCGCTGGCCTCCGAGGATCCAGTTTCCGAACGACTGGCGTCACTCGCCGACAGGGAAGCTGCCCTGTCTAAAGCGGGCTGCGGAGAGAAAGCCGGTTCGGCGCGCCGGATGATCGAAACGGCGACACGGCTTCCGCTGTCACAACAAGCTACTGCTGCCGATGAGACTCCGCACCCGAAACGATGCCTGGAGACCCAACCGGAACTAGCCGCCACTCCCTTCAGCTTGACGTCAGGAGCCGTCTCGTTCTCGTGGCAGGGACTGTCATACGGAATGACTGGCGTCGGTTCAGCGGGGGATTTGGACGCCGTGTCCACGGCCCCTACCGATTGGCAGATCCTGGAGGCCGCCGACGTCGTCATCGAGACCACCAACGACAGCCAAGCGGATCCGGATCGAACCTCCGAACTGGAGTATTGCGCCACTATTGAAGCGGCGCTTCCATCCGAGCAAATCCAGGAAACGGCCGCCGCGGCTGGGACCGGCGTTGTGGATGGAGAGGCGGCTTCAACGGTTCCAGGTGCCACCGTGTCGGATCCTATCGAGGAGGTCGATCTCGGATACCTCGCTCTCTACGAGGATCTCCTGCCGGCGGCGAGCAAGAAACCATCCCGGATGGAGAAGGTTGCCCTTGAGCCTCAACCAGAACCGGTGTTCGGCTCTGTTCCTGCCCTGGTGCCGGATGCGGAAGTCGACCCGGTTCAAGAGGGGGCTGAGGAGGTGCCCGTACCCGACGCTGTGACAGACCTGAGCCAGGCAGAGGTTACCCTGCAACCGCTTCAGCAGGCTGGCTTGGTTGTGGATCTCCCCAAAATCGCTCCGGCGACGTGGGGGCATCCGATCTCCCGCCCACGTGCACCTGACGATTGGTCATATCAGAAGCCGGACATCGCATTCCTGGCCGAGCCGCCGGAACGCGAAGGACCGGAGCTGACCGAGGACATTCTGGAAGAGACGGCAGGGCGATTGGAGAAGGTCATCCGTGACTTCGGCGTGAAGGGCGAAGTCATCCATGTTCGTCCGGGCCCAGTGGTCACGCTCTACGAATTTGAGCCTGCACCCGGCATCAAGTCATCGCGCGTTATTGCGCTTTCAGAGGATATCGCACGCTCAATGAGTGCCGTCTCCGCGCGCGTAGCGGTGATCCCGGGCCGCAATGCCATCGGCATCGAGCTGCCCAACGTGACGCGCGAGACGGTGTACCTACGCGAACTACTTGCCTCAGACGATTTTGAGGTCTCGAAACACAAACTTCCCCTCTGCCTCGGCAAGACCATCGGCGGCGAGCCGGTGATCGCCGATCTCGCCCGCATGCCGCACCTGCTGGTCGCCGGCACCACCGGGTCGGGCAAGTCGGTGGCGATCAACACCATGATCCTGTCCCTGGTCTACCGCTTCACGCCGGAAGAATGCCGGCTGATCATGGTCGACCCCAAGATGCTGGAGCTCTCCGTCTATGACGGCATCCCGCACCTGCTCACGCCCGTGGTCACCGACCCCAAGAAGGCGATCATCGCCTTGCGCTGGGCAGTGCGGGAGATGGAGGACCGCTACAAGAAGATGGCGAAGCTGGGCGTGCGCAACATCGACGGCTTCAACACCCGCATCGCAGAGGCTAAGGCTAACGGGGAGGTCATCACGCGGACTATCCAGACGGGTTTCGACAAGGCCACGGGGGAGCTGACGTATACTGAAGAGGTGATGGACCTTACATCGCTGCCGTACATCGTGGTGATCGTCGACGAGATGGCCGACCTGATGATGGTGGCCGGCAAGGAAATCGAGGGCGCGATCCAGCGCCTGGCCCAGATGGCCAGGGCTGCCGGCATTCACGTGATCCTGGCCACCCAGCGCCCAAGCGTGGACGTGATCACCGGCACGATCAAGGCGAACTTCCCGACCCGGATCTCATTCCAGGTCACGTCGAAGATCGACAGCCGCACGATTCTTGGTGAGATGGGCGCCGAGCAGCTGTTAGGGCAAGGCGACATGCTTCATATGCAAGGAGGAGGCCGCATTGCTCGGGTTCACGGGCCCTTTGTTTCGGACGTCGAGGTTGAACGGGTCGTTGCTCACCTCAAGCGACAGGCCAAGCCCGTCTATGTGGAGGCGGTGACAGCCGAGGAGGACGAGGAAATGGAGCAGGAGCAGACCCCGGTCTTCGACGAGAGCGAAGTGGGGCTAGGGTCGGGAGAGCTGTTCGACCAAGCGGTCTCGATCGTACTACGGCACAAGAAGGCGTCGACCTCCTACATTCAGCGGCGACTGCAGATCGGCTACAACCGGGCGGCCTCAATCATGGAGCGGATGGAGAAGGAAGGGATCGTCGGACCTGCCAACCATGCGGGCAAGCGCGAAATCCTCATAGGAACGGGTGGAGCGGACGAGGACTGAGGCTGGCAGCGGACCGGACTGGCACACGCAAATGAGCATTGGCTCAGCCTCTAGCAGTCGGTGTAGCCTGCCGGATCTCATCTCGTTTCCACACCGTGCCCTCGGGAAGCCTTTGGTGCTCCCGAGGGCTTCCATTTTAGGGATGCCTTCTTCAAAACGTGAAGTGCTTGTGTCGCGTGCACACCGCGCAAAGCTCGATACCCGGGAGATACAGGCAAGGACCTCGTGTGGTCGTCTCAAGTAAAGCGCCACAGCCAATCGATCGTTAAAGGTTGGTCTATGCCGTAGATTGGCAAAGCCGTGCTTGAAGCTTCTGAGCCAGGTGGGATGAAGACTAGGCCATCGGGCGCCGGAGCCGATTTGAGCCGTGGATCACATGTCACCCTTCAACGGCGTGACGGTGTTATCAGGAGCCCGCCTTGTGCCGGATCCTGGATGGTCTTAACCCGCCTGCCTATCCCGTTCGAAACACAGGATGTTGCCATAAACGATCTCTCAACACATTTGCGAAAATCTAATTAGAGCGCCACCCTCGAGGGATCCTGGCCTATGATCCGCCTGCGTCTTGTCGCCTGCGGAATAGTATTCCTGTTTCTTTCTACAAGTTCTGGATCCACCGAACCTGATTTTAACGTCACCAAGATCGACGTGGATTGGCAGCTTGCCTCGTTCCTCCTGCCACCTGATCTTGAGCCGATCACCACATCCACTATTCTTGAGATTGCTTCTCTTCCCCGTGCTCTCAAAGGCCGATCCACGTACCCGCCTGACATTGCTGAAATGGCCGCAGCCAACGGGGTGCCGCCGGCCCTTGTTGACGCGGTGGTCCTGCCGACTGGCCGATGGCAACCTGTGTCGCGCACTGATGAAATACTGCGCCGGGTACGGCTCAGACAGGATGAGCGCTCTAAGCGTCGAGTACTGCCGAAGAGCTCGCTAGCACCTCGCGGCCGTGGGGACCGAATTAGGAACTCCAGTTGGACCGCTCCCGAAGCGGGTGATCCGCATGCGCCGCCGGGGTAAGGACACTGAGCGCAGGCGCTCAACAAAGCTCACGATCGCGGCATCCAGGGTCTCGCGTCTGTACGGGAGCGAACGGATCCGATCCAGCTGGCTGCAGCAGTCTGAAAGGGACACCAGAGCTTGGAAAGTGATCCATCTGCAAGTGGAATCCCGAAGAGCCGGATTGCATCTTGTTGGCGCAGCGGCAATGTTGATGGATAACCCGCTCCATTACGGTTTGTTTTGACACAGACACTCTGCAGTGCGACCGATTCTGTATGGCTCCCTGCATCGACAGTTGCGGGTCACTCATACAGGGTCTGTTTAGAATCAGCGTTTGCTATTGAATCAACAAAAGGAGCGCTGCCTGACGATGGCAGCGCTTTCTAATGTTGTCCGGCCCGGCTTCAGGTTATTGAGCTGTCCTCTTCACCGGCTCACGAAGCTCTTCAAGAAGAGGCTCTGACTCTGGAGGAGGGTTGGTTTCCTTTGCGGCCTTCAAGAGGCCTGACGTCTCAAGCGAGCGGCTGAGAGCGACAATGACGTCGTCAGCAGCCGAGATACTACCTTCCTTCGTGGCTGCCCGGGATTGATCCAGCATATCGAGCACTGTCTCGATCTGATGACTTGCGAGCGGCACCTCAAGGTTCGACTGGAAGCCATTGAGTGCGATATAGCGCCACTCATAAGTAAACTCGGTAGTCACCTCGGGCCCGAACCAAGTCGGGATCTCGAAGGCCTCTGCCTGTTGAACCTCATCAAATTCGACAGTAATGAGATCAAAGCTGCTGGGATATACAACACGATCAAGCTGTATTCTGTGGCTCAGGCCGCTTTGCGGTGGCAGATGGAGGCGGTCATAGGAGATCTGCCCGATGCATAGACTGAACAGTGCCTCGGCATGCTCCCGTGGAAGCGGTGCTAGCTTTTCTAACAGGTTTCCTTCTGTATCCTGTCCTGACAGCACAAAGTGAGCTTGATCTGCTTCCAGCCGAACAAGTTGGTCTTTACCTGGCTGGGATGAGAGGTAGCCCTCGACGACCTGGTGGTCGATGCCTCGCTCTCGCGAAATGAGGCGAGCAATGCATGGAGAAACGAGGAAGCGTCGAGCATTCTTCATGGGAGCACCTGCAAAAAGTATGACTATCAAAATGCAGGGCACATGGTCTGCTCGAACCTGTTTACAAATGTTTACCATATTATTTTAAGGCATCGACATCCGTCGCGGGCCAATTGCTTAGTCAGCGACGATGCGTTCCTCCTCATTCAGCGGGTGGAGGTCGCGGACCATGTGGTGGAGACGGGAGATGTCAAGATGCGTATAGATCTGGGTGGTCTCGATGCCGGCATGGCCGAGCAGTTCCTGTAAGACACGCAGGTCGGTACCCCCTGAGTGCATGTGAGTGGCAAAGGCATGCCGTAGCACGTGCGGCGAGACTCGCTCCGGGCTGGGCAGGCCTGCCGCGGCCGCGGCTTCCTTGATCTCGAGGAGAGCCGCTTGGCGCGTCAGCGCCTTGGTACCGTTGCGTACAGAGTGGAATAACCACGGGGAGGGCGCTCCACTAGAATAGGCGCGGGCCAGCCTTTGCCACTGAGCAATGGCCGCAATCGCCCTCTCATGCAGCGGCACGAGCCGCTGCTTATCGCCCTTGCCGCGCACCAGCAGCATGCGGGTGCCGGAAGGAGCGGCATCGGAGGGTAACGACAAGGCCTCGCTGATGCGCATGCCTGAGGCGTAGAGGGTCTCGAACAGGGCAGCCCGCCGGGCATAGCCGGCCTGACGGTAAAGGCCGACTGAAGGATCGGTCGCCAGCCGGTGCGCAGTCTCCAGGAGCGCCTCAGTCTCGGCAATTGACAGAACGAAGGGCAGCTTGCGGGGCTGGCGCATGGTCGACAAGTTGCTTGTGGGATCACGGGAGCCGAGGTCCTCCGCAATCAGAAACCTATGCAAGCCACGTGCGACTGTGATGCGTCGGGCAATGGTGGATCCAGCGTACCCGCGCTGATTGAGAGCGGCGATGTAGTCACGGATCTGCTCCAAGCCGACCTCGTTCAACTGGAGGCCGTTCTCATCCAGCCAGACAAGGTAGCAGTTCAGGTCGTCGGTATAGGTCTCGATAGTACCAGCCGACGCCCCGAGTTCTGTTGTCAGAGCATCGAGCCAGAGCTGGGCTAGCCGGTGATTGGTTTGCATGTGACTCTCCTGCGAGAGGACCCTGCCACGGCGCTGGTTACGAACTTCTTGTCAAAATGCTTGTTATGCGAATTTCATATAATGGAAGTCTAGGTTCTATTCTGAAGTGCGAATTCCGTTGCAAATAAAGGATTTGCACTCGGAGGCCGAATGACCCTGCCCTAACGTTCACAGCCTCCGTTGGCGGGTGTGCTCCGAAGAGACGAGTTTCAGCGCCGGACGGAAACTTCACCAGCACTTAGGCGAAGTCGCCAAGTTTATTGATGATTGTGTCATCAGCCGTTTGCGCTCCGGCAGCATTTTGCCTCTGCGGGGCGCCTGCATTTTTTCACTCCTCCTCCGCTCTGGATTAGTGGTCCTCCGGATTGCCAGAGCGGCCCTCGCTCTCCCATATTTCACAGGCCCGCTCGCGAATTCTCTGCTCTAGGTGCTTTTCCATCGCCTGTCTCCATGTCCTAAGGATCTATCATTCTCGGCTAAGCAGGCGTGTTGTGGTCTACTGCAGGTAGTCTGCTCGGTTCCGTAACCACTGTGCTCTGAAGCTAGGGCACCGCTCTGGCAGGTGAATGGAGCCAGACGTTCGCCGCTCAGTCGGTGGGTGCTTGACCTCCCGGCCAGACACGGCAGGATGATCCTGCGAAACCGCACCTGATGAGACTTAAGGAACATGCAATGGCGACTGGCACTGTGAAGTGGTACAACGATACGAAGGGCTATGGCTTCATTCAGCCGGATAATGGTGGCAAGGACGTCTTCGTTCATGCCACAGCCCTTGAGCGGGCTGGCATGCGGGGTTTGGCTGAAGGCCAAAAGATCTCATACGAGGTAGAAGCTGACCGCCGCACGGGCAAAGAGTCTGCCACCAACCTGCAGAAAGTGTAATGAAAAAATAGTCTGGGGAACTTAGTGCTGGCTATTCAAGCCGCTCCTGATGGGGCGGCTTTTTGATACCCCTTTTCCATAAGGGTGCTGGGAAAGCAGGTACAGCTTCTGGCTACAGCAATGGAGCTCTGCATGATTGAAGCATTCCAGTGATCATCGCGGATGTACGTGCGAAACCTGCTTCCGACCTCCAAGCTCTTGCTGTCCAAGCCGTTTAACCCGCTTTGAGGTGCGGGGCTCGGTCATTGTTCTCACGATTCCATCCAGCAGGCCCACAAAAAAGCCGTCTATGTCTTGGATGGCCATCCCTCCGCATCGAACATCACGAGGATACAAGCACCTTGAGTTCCGGCGTCATCGCGACTGCAATTGTCCTGATCATCGGCTACGTCATCGTGTCCAGGATCATGAGCCTGGCGTTCCGCCTTGTTATTCCTCTGGTTCTGCTCGTGATCCTAGGTGGAGCTGGCGCGTTCTCGGGCCTGATGCCAAAGCGTTCCCCTGCGGACCAGTACGCCCCCTATGGACAGGCTCAGCATCGCCCCGGCGATATCGGCGATCTGCGCCTGCGCGACATCGCCGATATGGCTGCTGATGCAGTTGGCTCCGTGCTTCAGGCTGGCCTTGCCCTCTTGAATGGCATGCTCGAACCTGAACCAAGCCGCGAGCCGGACGGGCCGCACCGCTCCCGCCGTGGTGAGCTCTATGGCGCTCCGCCGGACTTCGGCGATGACTCACGCCAGGGCGAACAGCGGCGCGGATGGTAAGATCATCCTGTCCTTGGGTGGCATCAGATCTTTCTGCTCAGAAGGCGCGAACCTGCGAGAGCAAACCGCCAAGGCAAGTCAGTGGCGCGGGTGATCCCGATCCGCATCCCTGCTGCAACCTCAACTGGGCTCCTCTGGCCAAAGAGTTGGAAGGGTGTTTGGTCCAGCGGCAACTCATTGTGGGTAATTGTCACGCCCAGAGCCTGGCACAGACGACCAGGACCTGAGCAGAGAAGGCGTAAGTCCTCGACACCTCGTCGCACCTTCATGACCTCAATGCCCCTGGTTGGCTCAACAGCCCTGACGAGAACCGCGCTGCCTGACAAACAGACAAAGTTCAGGCACCAGTGCATGCCGTACGACCGGTACACATAGGCGTGGCCTGCAGGCCCAAACATGGCTGCGTTCCGAGGCGTCGGACCACGAAAGCTATGGGACGCAGGATCATCGCCGGTGTAGGCTTCAGTCTCAGCAATCCGGCCGCCGATCCCGTCCACAAGCAGGGTGGCTCCAATCAGATCGCGGGCGACCGTCACCGCGTCACGAGAGAAGAAGGATCGGGGCAGCGTTGTTTCCATTCGCCCGTCAGCCTTGAAGGTTGAGAAAGCCAACTCCCAAAGGCTCACTAGGTGGCGGCAGGATTGATGGCGTCCTCAGCCAACTCAGACAGGATCTGGTCGGTATTCTCCTCCTCGATCAGGGTCTCCTGGATGAGCCCCTCAGCCTCGGAGAGGCCAAGCTGCTTGGCCCATGCGAGCAAGGTGCCGTAGCGGGTGATCTCGTAATGCTCCACCGCCTGAGCGGCCGCGATCAGACCAGCATCTAGGGCCTCGCCGCCGCTGAACTCCTGCAGGATTTCTTGGCCTTCCTCGATGATGCCCTGAATGGCCTTGCACTCAACACCCGCAGGCTTCTCGCCTAACAGCTGAAATACCTTCTCCAGACGTTTCACCTGCCCTTCTGTCTCCTTCAGGTGAACGGCGAGGGCACCTTTGAGCTCCTCGGCCTGCGCGGCTTCCGCCATCTGCGGCAGGGCTTTAAGGATAGCATTCTCGGCGAAATACGTGTCCTTGAGCTGATGCAAAAACAACGCCTTCAGATCTTTCTCGGCCATTCGTGGTCTCCTGCTAGGTAGGGCAGTGAACCAAGTAACCCCAGAGGTGGCTGAGCGTTCCGGAGCCAACAGCCAGCCTGAACAGAAGGATTGCTTTTGGTCCACCGGAGCGGGCAACGCTCATGACGGTCCTGCGTTAGATCGAGCAGCCCACGCGCAGGAGGACTATGATGCCCATTGATTACCGCTCCGAGCTGAAGCGGCCCGTGTCCCTTGGGCTGGCTGGAGCTGCCATCCTGGGCTGGCTTCTGGCCCTTGGCGTAGGGCTCTCCTCGTCCGACCAGCAGCAGGAAGCCCAAACGGAAATAACCCGCCTGCAGCAGGCTGAAGCCTCCCTGCGACGGCAGCTCGAGGAGCAGCAGCGCACCGGCGGAACCCTGGCAGACTTGCAAACCAGGGTAGCTGGTGCCGAGCAGCAGCTGGCCCAGATCACACAGGCACGAGAGCAGGCGCAGACTGAGCTTACAACCCTGCAGCAAACGACCCAGACGTCCCAGCAGCAGCTGACCCAGGCAGCTCAGACCCGTGACCAGCTTCAGTCTCAGCTCGGGACCCTGCAGCAATCGCTTCAGACAACTCAGCAACAGCTGGTCCAGGTCACGCAAGCGCGCGAGCAGGCCCAAACGCAGCTCAGCGCCACTCTGCAGGACCTGCAGGCGCAACAACAGCAACTGACGCAACTCACCCTGTCCCGAACCGAGGTTCAGACCCAGACCTCCACTGCTCGACAAGCCCTGCAGGCCAATGAGCAAAGAGCCGCTGAGCTGGACCGCAGCGTCACGGCACTGTCGCAGCAGCTTCCGGAGATCCAGAACCAACTACAGCAGGCGGAACGGCGGCTGGCCTCCATGAAGGAGGAGATTGCGACAAGCGAACAGACCGTTGTGGCACGCCGGCAGGAGTTAGCAGATCTGAGCCGTCAGATGGACGAGGCCAGTCGTGACGCGACGGCGGCCCGCGAGTCGGTAGCCCAAGCTACTCAGGCGCTGTCCTCTCGGACAGCAGAGCTCACGGAGGTTGAGCAACGTCTCCAGCAGCTGCGTGACGCGCAAGCATCCGCTCAGACGGATCTTGCCAACCTTCGTCCGGAGCGGGACCGCCTGGCAAGGGAGCAGGCTGAACTCCAGAGCCAAGCAACCCAGCAGCGGTCTGAGCTTCAGGCTCAGCTGGCGAAGGCAACAGAAGACTTGGCCGCCCGCAATCGGGAGGTTGCAGAGCTGGAGGGGCGGCTTCAGGCGACCCGTCAGGTACTCGCTGATGCTCAGAGCCAACTTGCCGAAGCACGTCAGCAACTCGCTACGCCACCCACTACCGGGACCACATCCGGAGCAGGTGCTCCAGCCGATGCAGCTCCCTTGGCACCTGAAACACCTCAGTGACATGCTGGCGTATGCACGTCTGCTGTTATTCGACGATGAGGTGGCTCACACTGTAACCACGTAAGCTGACGCCCCAAAAGGGTCCCAAACGCAGTGGGGCATGGCTTGACGCAGAAACACAGCTTTGCTCAGGTCGCCAACGAAGTTCGCGAGAAAAACAGCTATGAGCCCATCGTCACAATGGACCCTCTTCATCGCCCGTCCCGGACGAGATCGGCAGCACGTCATTCGGGATCCCAGCGGCGAGCCCCGGCTCATCTTTGGCGAAGACGATGGCAAAAGGATCAACGATCGTCTGGCGAGGTATCTTGTCGAGAGCCTCAATGCGGATCCTGAGATCGAAGACCCGAATCCGGATGAAGGCTGGTTCCTGGACAGCCCAGGAGACGGTGAAGCGCAGGATCCGGCTATTCTCATTTGTGACCCTGATTTTGAGACTCGGCTCGAGATCCTCGATACGGGCCACCTTGAAGAGGACCAGGCGCTGGGCCGGAAGGTTGTGGCTCTGATCAATACCTACTTCATCCGGACCGAAGCTTCATATCCAAGCACTTCCTCTGCCGATTTCCCAACAGCAAGGCAGCAACCCAGATCCAAACGTTGAAGGGTGGAGCAGATGGACCCCTGCGCCAGGCAATCATAGCTTGGCCTAGAGCGTCCTCTCAGCAAAATCCTTCGATTGGTTTGCTCCCGCACCTGCCCAGGCGGCTTGACGCCGCAATATAATCGGCTAACTGATCGCGCATTATATTTCCAGCATTGGATAAGTTATGGATCAGCCTGAACAGCAGCTAGATTTTGCCAGCATCACCGCCGACATCGTTTCGTCTTACGTTGCGAACAACTCGGTTCATCGAGGCGATTTGCCTAACGTGATTGCATCCGTGCACGCTGCCCTGCAAGATCTCGCTGCTCCAAAGCAGGCAGAACCTGAGAAGCCAGAGCCGCGCATTGCGATCAAGAAGTCCATCACGCCCGACTTCCTGATCAGTCTCGAGGACGGCAAGCAGTACAAGACGCTGAAGCGCCACCTCGGCAAGCTCGGGCTGACGGCCGAGGAGTACCGGGCGAAGTGGGGTCTCCCGGCCGATTACCCGATGGTTGCACCCAGCTATGCTGCCAAACGCTCCGAACTCGCCAGGAGCAGCGGCCTCGGTCAGATGCGGAGGAAGAGTGCCGCGAAAGCAGCTGCAAGGTCGGACGAGAAAGTCACGGCACCTATGGAGGCCTCAAAGCCGAAGCGCCGTACACCTTCGAAAAAAGCGGCTGGCAAGTAAGCACGCTCTCAGGCCAAGCTCGTTGGCTCCTGACACTACCTGAGATGAGGGTCATGAATTGCCCCTAGGCAGGAACGGTAGGTGTCGGAGGCTGAAACTCCTTCGCGATGACGTGCAACGAAAATATGCCTTCTTTGACTGCAGCTCCTTCGAACCATCTGCAGGTGATCTCACAGCCATCGACCTCAACAACGGTCATCCGATGAGAGGGATAGGCAATCAGATGCACGACATCGCCAACGCTGAGCTGCATGGTTCGCTCCTGCTCCACATCACGAGAGTGTAGCCAGCCGATGAGCAGCCGGTAAGACGACCGGGCTCATTTCCACAATGTGGCCTAGGGCAACTCAGTCTGGGTTTCCTATTCAACAGCAATGGCTTTGAGGGCGCGCCTGACAGCAACGCGGGCCGCCTCAACGTGACCTGCGGCCAAGAGTTCGTCGACAATCCTGAGTGCCATTACCGCATCGGCCCGCTGTACAGGGTCTGAAGCCGACACCATGGTACCGCGCGCAGTTGATACTCCAGCGAGGTCATCGCTTTGGCCCGCAAGATAGGCCGAGCTGCACTCGAGCACGGAAGCAAGGCTCGCCAAAGCATCCTCTCCGGGATGCTGGGAACGACCCGTGATGATGTCCTGGATGAAACCCGCCTCAAAGCCTGCTTCCAGGGAGGCCCTGCGCCACGAGATCTTGAGAGCGCTTACCCGTTCTCCGATGCGCTCTTTCAGGATCGCGTTCACGCTTGGCTCCTTGAGGTGACGACGCTGCTAAAAGCCAAAAGGCGAGGAGGCGGTACAACCCCGCACTCCCCGCCTGCCTTGCAGCTCCGGCCATCTTCCGCCCGGGATGGTTAATAAGAAGATAACGAACGTTGCTGACCACGCCGGTCAAATTGGATTTTTCTGCTTTCTAGCTGACGCACAGAGGCGCGCGCTTCGTGACGCAGATAACTGACGATGGAGCCCAAGCGTTCACTTCCGACACGGCGGCGAAGGTCAACCCCTTGGTCGACCAAGTTATCGCCCATCTCGAGGGCAAGATTAAGCAACTCAGTTACTAAAAAGAGCCGGGCCGGAGATCGCCCCCGTGATTGGGAGGACACACGAGGTCTTCCGTAATCTGGGAGTGTTGTGGCTCCTCGAGCCTAATATGGCGCTGCAGGCTACCCCTGTGGACCTGATCTCCCAAGGCAAGATCGATCCAGTCCTCCGGCACCTTATTCAGATCGAACATGGAGTATACGTGTGAGCTCAGAGAAAAAGCTGGTTCAGAAAGTTGTGGCCGGTAACCCTGAGTAGACCGCCGAGTTCATGGACGCGGCCAAACAAGCCACCTCAGCGCAGGGAATCTGTGTACTTCACGGACGACGGGAACATCTGTGAGGTCACACCGATCGAAGGGCCCGCAAGCTCGCCGAGACGGAGCTGGATCAACTCCTCGGTGAATAAGGCGCCAAGCCGGCTCACATCGAGATTTCGACTACCTTTACGTTAACCCGCCGTCGGATCCGAGCCATCGATAGCCCAGGAGAGCGATGTCGGATTAGAGTTTATCCCAGGCTGATGCCGTGTTCCTACTTCATAAGGGACAATTCTGTGCAGTCATCCTTAATACTGACAGCCCGTCTCCTGGCAAAATAGGATCATTCGAACCTTAATAAAGTATCGAAATACGCGATGCTCAACGGCAATCTCTACTGCAGTCAATTGACTTGCACCTAAGGCTGAATGAACCCTGCCCTACATCCTCTTGAGCCCAGCTAACGAGCGCAGGGAGATCGCCTAAAGCTAAGACCCGATCACCATGCGCTCGATTAGTACTGATGGCGCTTTACAGCAGGGTTGATTGGCTTTCAGCGTTGCGATCCTAGGAGGACACTCCCGTTTCATATCCGGGCAGGCACGAGGAACACTATGTTGCCATATAGCATTAATCTCAATATATGTTGCCTGTTGACACCATACCTAGTCGACCCTGAATAACCCACAACTGATTGAGGTTGAAGGATTCTTCACCTTTGCGAAGCATTGTAGAATGCCAGC
>NZ_JAERQE010000039.1 GCF_016734765.1 Microvirga soli
ACTGGGACGACAAGCCGAGGCTGCCTTTAAAGCTCTGGTGGCCCTGCGCGGAAGCCATCGGGGCAGCGGCGTTCCTGGGCGAGCACACCCCAAGCGACTACCACGAGCAATGGTACCGCACGCTTTGGGGCTTCACAGACCGCCACCTGATCGATCATCGACACGGCGGCTGGCGGCCTGAACTGAGCGAAGATCTGACGCCCAGTGCGACGGTGTTCACCGGCAGGCCGGATCTCTACCACGCCCTCCAGGCCTGCCTCATCCCGCTGTTCCCTGCCACCGGTAGCCTGACCAAGGTCATCCCGGAGGCGCCCTCTTAGACTGTTCCAACTTGGCATCCTGACGTTCTTTTCTTTTGCCATCATTCGCGGACGCAACCGCAAATTTTGGAAACAACGATAGTCTATTGTGGTGTTGCCCCACTCAGACGGACGAGGTCGAGACCGGTACGGTCCATGTGGAGCGAGCGCTGGTTCTATACCGAAGCGCAGCGGCGGTATGGGACGTGAGCAGATGGCTGCCGATCTATTTGAGGCATCCGAACGACACCATCAAGTGCTTCGTCCGTGCCATGCGGTTGAGCCCACTGGATTCGTTCTTTTGCTTCGGTTGCACCGGCATAGCCTTTGCGCCTATCCGCGCGCGAAGCCTCAGGGAGGCTGCATCTTGGGCGACCGGAGCCACGCATGAACAATCCACCTAGGCCGCCCCTTGGCGTATAGCGGCGATCGCCTATGGGTTGTCCGGCCGAGTTCCGGAGGCGCAGGCTGCTATTGCACTCATGCGCGAGATCGGCCCAGATTTGCGGATCTCGACCCATCTGCTGATTAAATCGACCTTCCGATGCTCCGAAGATCGCACGGCGCTGCAACGGGCGGGCTTGTAGGCGTAAATGCTGGATCGATGGACAACTTGGCGCGGATGCAGCAGTCGACGTCAATGGGCTGCTCGCGGCGCGCTCCCACGTCCTGAACTGGGTCACGGGTTTCGGAAGCTGTTGGATCAACGGTTGGCAAGCCGCACGACGGGTCCCTGCGTCGGTGTACGAGAAGGGGCAGAAGGCGCAAGGGTGCGTGTCGTCTCGTGCTGCCGGGAAAAGGATGCGTCTTGGCGACCCCGATGCTGACCGTCGCGACCTGAGGAGGATTGCTTTCATGAACCAGCCGCTCCACAAGCGACTGGTGCGCGATAGTTTTCAGGACAACATGCATAGTAGCCTCGTTGCTACCCAATAAAGTCAGCTTCTGGCACGTTCCGGACGGCCGGTGAACTTCTGTTATGAACAGGAACATTGGACGTTTCTGCCAATGAACCAATTTCACGACCTGACCAATGCAGACATTCTATTGAGTTGCCGCGGGTATTCAAAGTTTAATGAGTTACTGAAAGGATGAGCCTCAGCAGTTGCCTCATTGCTCGAAATTGGTGGAGTGCTAATGCCCAATCCTGACCCGACACTAGCCGCGTCACAGCTCTCTCGTCAGACCTGATGGCCTCAGAACCGCAAGTCAGAGTATTGACTAAACCTGCCGGGGCACCAAGCTGCTCGTGTTAGCAAAGATTGCCGACGCAATCCTCGCCAGTCTCAAGCGCTTCTAATAGCGCTCTTCGAACGCGCTTCCAGCATCCGTAGGCACAATTGTCACCATGGAGAGAATGGCGCACATTCTTAACTAGTTAAAGGAAGGACGAGCAATGAGCAGCGCTAGGCGATTTCAAGGGCGCAGAGCCGTCGTGACCGGAGGCGCATCGGGCATTGGCTTCGGTGTAGCAATGAGGCTCGCGTCCGAGGGAGCGCAAGTGGTCGTTTGGGATGTGGGCCCCACCATACTTAAAGCCTCCGGCAGCGAAATCGGCGAAGGCCTGACTGGCATTCATGTTGACATCACAGACCCTGTGGGTGTGCATGCTGCCATGGAGCAAACTCTCTCGGTACTCGGCGGCGTCGATATTCTTGTGGCAAGTGCCGGCATCACGGGACCGAATACGACGACCTGGGAGTATCCTGTCGATGCCTGGCAGAGGGTAATTGAAGTCAATCTCAATGGCCTTTTCTACTGTAATCGCAGTGTTGTTCCAGCGATGCTGGAAGGAGGCTATGGCCGCATCGTCAATGTGGCTTCAGTTGCCGGCAAAGAGGGCAACCCCAACGCCTCCGCCTATAGCGCCTCGAAGGCTGCCGTCATTGGTCTCACGAAGTCGCTTGGCAAAGAACTCGCCAAGACGAACATCACAGTGAACTGCGTGACACCTGCTGCAGTCCGAACACCAATTTTCGACCAGATGAGTCAAACCCATATCGACTTCATGCTCTCGAAGATCCCCATAGGGCGGTTCGGGACAGTGGAGGAGGTGGCCGCGTTGATTTGCTGGCTAGCGAGCGAGGAGTGCTCATTCACGACCGGTGGTGTTTTTGATGTCTCTGGCGGGCGTGCAACATACTAGAGCACCGGATTGAAAGGCAGATTCGAGAGGTTTCGGCTTGGGCTGAAGTGTGATTCCCTTCTGAGAGCAGGAGGTGGATCATGACCCAGAGCTTCTCCTTGGATCTGCGCGTGCGGGTTGCGGCCTTTGTCGAGGCGGGCCATTCCTGCCGGGCAGCGGCCCGCCACTTCGGGGTCAGCGACAGCTGCGCCATCAAGCTCATGCAACGCCAGCGGCAGTCCGGCTCACTCGCGCCGGCTCGCCAGGGCCGCCCACCAGGAGGTGGCAAGCTGGTGCCCTATGAGAGCTTCCTGATCCAGACCGTGGAAGCCGAGCCGGCCATCACCATGCCCGAGCTCGCCGCAAGGCTGCTGGACGAGCATGGGATCGTGGCGGCTCCCGCAATGCTCTCGCGCTTTCTGTGCCGACGTGGCTTCTCATATAAAAAAATGCCTCATGGCGGCGGAGTGCGCACGCGCCGACGTGCGGGATGAGCGCCGGGTCTGGCATGCCCAGCGTCAGCCGCGCATGCGTCAGGAGCCGCACCGGCTGGTGTTCCTGGACGAGACCTATGTCAACACCAAGATGACCCGCCTGCGCGGGCGCTCGCACAAAGGCCAGCGGCTGCGCATGAGCACGCCCTTTGGACACTGGAAAACCCACACGTTCCTCGCAGGGCTGCGGTGCAGCGAGTTGAGCGCCCCGTGGGTCATCGATGGTCCGATCACCCGTCTGGCGTTTGAGGCTTACATCGAGACACAGCTCGCGCCGACCCTGCAGAAAGGCGACGTGGTGATCCTCGACAACCTGGCCGTTCACAAGAGCGAAAAGGCCGCGCAGTGCCTGAAGCAAAGGGGCGCCTGGTTCCTGTTTCTGCCGCCGTACAGTCCAGACATAAGCCCGATTGAACAGGCCTTCGCCAAGATCAAAGCGCACCTGCGCAAGACCGAGGCCCGCACCTTCGACGCGCTCTGGCGCGCCCTCGGCGGCATCTGCGACTTGTTTGAGCCGCAAGAATGTTGGAACTTCCTCAAGGCAGCCGGGTATGCGTCCGTGTAACCGTCCGGTGCTCTAGTGTACTGAGTAGCTACCCACTTTAAAGGATGCAGCGCTAGAGCAATGGTGGTCCTGATGGAGCCAGTGCGTCGCCGCTAATGCTTTGTTTCAGCACCACATTCCATGGCGAATCGTACTCCAATGGCAAGCTCGTTGCTCTAGAGCGAACGTAAAGAGCACAGCCCCTACAATAACTCACCCACCACCGGCTTCGAACCAATGTCTCCAGTTCTGACATAAGTTCTGGCCGGATCCAGAGAAACGCCCGAACAGGCTATCTCGGCAAATATGACGAACTTCTCAAATTGATGGCCACCGTTCTCCGCTCGCTAACGGCTTAGGATAATCCATTAGAGCGGCATGGGCAGAGTGGTTAACTTCTCACCGGAACGCGGATCGTTTCGTAGGACACGATGGTGTTGCTCTCAAGCAGCATATTCTCAACCGAATGGTAACTCAGTAAGAAACGGAAATGTAACCAGAGTAGGGGAGCGATTGTCTGTTTGCGAGACAGTGGTGCTCATAGCTGACAGACTTGCTTATACCACAGCTTTGCACAGACGTTCTTAGCCGATCATTACTGTGACATTTGCGGCGCGATGAGACCAGTTCATAGAAGCCTGCAGTTGTTCAGCTTCCCACCCTGGAGTGACTCCCTAAGACATTTGCTCCTGCTGCCCCGGTCGGAAGCGCCTCCATAACCAGATGAACGCCGGCCATAGTAGCGCAGAAATCGTCATCGTTGCCAAAACTGCGGAAACCGGGCGTTCGAAGAAGGGCAGCAAACTCCCATCGGATTTGATCAGCGATGTGACGAAGCTCTGCTCGACCATGGTGCCCATCACAATGCCGAGCACCATAGCAGCGACAGGAAATCCGTTGTTTTCCATCGCATAACCAATGACGCCGAAAGCCGCGACCAAGATGACTGCAAACAAGTTGTTGCCAGTTGCAAAGGCTCCCACCGCGCAACAAACCAGAATGACCGGCATGATCGTTGCTCGAGGAGCCCGCAAGATGTAACTCGCCGCCCGGATCATCATGATCCCAAGAGGGATCATGATGATATTGGCGAGAATGAAGATGATGTAGAGCGCGTACATGCTCGAGGCTCTCTCCGTAAAGAGAGTCGGGCCGGGATTAAGGCCCTTCATGTACAGGACGCCGATGGCGATCGCGGTGATTGTGTCTCCAGGAATTCCGAACAACAGGGCCGGCACCCAACCGCTCGCCAAGCTCGCATTGTTGCTCGCGCCAGCTTCGACGAGCCCTTCAGGATGCCCAGTGCCGAACTTCTTCCGTTCCTTGGAGAACCGCTTCGACATCGCATAGCTTACCCAGGCCGCCATATCGGCGCCTGCTCCCGGCAGAACGCCGATGATGATGCCGACAATATTACCCCGGGTCATCTGTCGCCAGTATTTGATGGTAAGGGCGAGTTGACCTGCCAGAATACTTCCAAATTTGCGAGACGGCAGAGGAGGCGGTTCAGGTGAGACTATGGCGCGGATGACCTCCGATACCGCGAAGACTCCGACTAGGGCAGGGATAGGCTCGATGCCGCCAAGGAGTTCGGTAATCCCGAATGTGAAGCGGGGCACGCCACCTGGGTTTTCCATTCCGATGCAGGCGACGAGAAGCCCGATGAGCATACTTGCGATTGCTTTTACCGGGGATGACCGCGCCACCAGTGTGGCGCACATCAAGCCCAGGAAAGCGAGCCAGAAATACTCGTATGTTGAAAAGTTAAGCGCCAGTTCCGCGAGCACAGGAGCCATCACGACGAGCGAGATCGTCCCGGCGATACCGCCTAGCGCACTGAACCAAAGGCCTGCTCCAAGAGCAACTTCTGCCTGACCGTTACGGGTCATTGCATAGGCCTCGTCGGTGTAGGCGGCTGAGGCGGGCGTTCCGGGGATACGGAGCAGACAACCTGGAATATCGCCTGAAAAGATTGCCATTGCGGAAGCCGCGATGATCGACGCTACCGCGGCGATGGGCGATAGATAGAACGTCACCGGTACCAGCAGTGCCGTCGCCATCGTGGCCGAAAGGCCCGGCAGCGATCCGATGACGAGGCCGTAGATCGATGATAGCAGGATCGCAATCAGCACATCAGGGGCAAGCACGAGGCGGAAGGCTTCAAGGAGTTCGTTCATGATCACCAGGGCATCGGTAGAAGGCCGGGAGGTAATGGGACGCGCAGGAGCTTGTAGAAGATCAGATGTATTGCGATTGGGGCCAGTGCCGCGAGCGGAAGGGCCACGCGGATCTTGGCGCCGAAGGCGAGGGCTGACGCGAAAATCATGATAGCCGCAGTTGGGACGAACCCGATGCGATCTGCGGCATAGACGTAAAACAGAAGTAGGCCGGGCGGTAATAATGCACGAAGTCTATGCCTCAGAGGGTTTACTGGCATCGCTTGTTGCGACAGCCCCTGAATCTCCGCAAGGTCTGCCTCTGCCTCTGCCTCATCTTCAAAGCTGTGCCCGACCCCAAGTGCAATCATGAGCCCGCATAGGATGAGGCCTGCGCCTATCACCATCGGGAACACGCTCGGTCCGACATCCTGGCCCGGCACCGGGGGAAATTGTGAGCCACCATAGGCAGCAAGCACGCCTAGAGTGGCAACGAATGAGCCAGTGACTCGATCGGACAAACGCATGGACGAGCGTCTCTTGGCAAATGGGCAGGATGAAGCCAGGCGCCTCTGCCGAAGCAAAGGCGCCCAAACAGTTGAAAGCGCCTCTGGCCTGACCCTGTCTAAGCCTTCGCCAGGCCTGCGGCTTTCATGGCCTCACCCATCTGCCGGTCGGATTCATCCATGAACTGACCGTATTCTGCTCTTTCGGCCCATTGGGTTCCGAAGCCTCGGCTGCTCATGAAGTCTTTGTACTCTTTCGAGTCGTAAACTTCCTTGAGCACGGTGACCAGTTTATCCTGAATATCTGCCGGGAGGCCCTTGGGTCCGGCGATTCCGCGCCATACACCAACCGATTTGTGTGCGCCCATCTGCTCGTTTAACGTAGGCACATTTGGAAATTGCGGATTCCGTTCTGGTGCCAGGATGGCAAGGCTCTTGGCTCGGCCCGCGTCGATCATCGGTCGGGCTTCGGGAAGCGAGCAAGGCACGATGTCGATGCCACCGGCTGCCAAGTCCTGCATCCCTGGCGCGGCACCATTCGAAGGCACCCAGGCCACGTGATTGGGTTGGAGGCCAAGAGACTGCAGCCATCCTACAAGGGCCAAGTGCCAGATACCGCCCTGGCCGGTCCCAGAAGCTTTCAGTTTGCCGGGAGGCGCCGCCTTGATGGCGTCGGCAAGTTCCTTAATGCTCTTGTAAGGACTATCCGCCTTGACCTGGATGGCCGGCGCGTCGACGTTCATCAGCGACAGGGCCGTATAGTTTTTCGGCGTCAGATCCGTCAGCCCCTGCCAATGCATCATCGCTATCTCGACCGTGAGCATGCCTATGGTGTAGCCATCCGGTGCTGCGGTTGAAATAGCCGTATGTCCGACCACCCCGTTTCCGCCGGTTCGGTTCACAACATTCACAGGCTGACCGAGTTTCTGTTCCATTACCTGCGCGATGATGCGCGCTGTCGCATCGGTGCCACCGCCTGCTCCCCATGGGCAGATGAGCGTTATAGGTCGATTAGGATAGTTGGACTGTGAGAAAGTTGGTTTCAATCCGATGATAGAACTTGCAAGTACGGTGGACGCCGACACGACAAAGCCGCGTCTCGTGAACGATGACATGCGTTTCCTCCTGGCTAATCCCCAGCCATGGCTGCGCCTATTCTCGGTGCTTTGCCTAAGAGTATTCTACGTAGCCTTATTCCTGGCGCAACTGTGTTTGGCTAGAATTGTTTCGAAAGTGCTCGGGGGGAGGATGCTTTCAGCATGAACGCATGTCACGATTTGGCACTTTCATACACAACCGTTTGGTTCGCTTCGGCACTCAAGAGCCAAATTTTGATGGATCCCGTGAGAGTGGGACTTCTCAGAAGCGATCATACAAATATGTTCGACCTGCCTAGCTCGATGGTTAACTACCAGCCTGCTTCACAAACCGGTCGTCAAAGGTTGCGGAGAGGTCGACCTTCGCATCTTTCAACTCGGGGTCGAGCTGCTTCAGCATATCCATGACACTCGTCATGCCAACGGGTGGGACAATGCCGTCACGGGAATAGCTTTCGAGAGAATTCTGGACAGCCTTGAGGTATAACGGGCGGTCGCCGAGATGGTATTCTGGTGGCACTGTTGCCGCGACATCTTCTGGCGTCGCTGTCTGGAGCCACTTGAGCGACTTCACAAAGGCGTTCACGAGGCGTTGGGTCGTTATTGGATTAGCGTCGATGAAGTCCTTCTTCGTGTACAGGGTTGCTGCCGGGTTCGAACCGCCGAAGAGCGCCCGCGTTCCGGCTTCAGTGCGCGTATCGATCAGGATTGAGATATCTCCATCCGATTCGAGCTTAGAAATGACTGGATCGAGATGGGAGATCACGTCAATTTCACCCTTCTGCATGGCGGCAACAGCGCTCGCACCTGATCCGACGCCGATGAAGGCTGCGTCCGTCGGCTTCAATCCAGCCTTCACCATGGCGTATTGCGCCGTGAGCGCGGTGGAGGAGCCCGGTGCCGTCACACCGATTTTGAGGCCCTTGAAATCGGCTGCGGATTTGATCTGCCCGGCCTTTTCCTTCTTCGCCGCGATGACGATAGCGGGAAAGCGCCCGAGCTCGGCTATGGCGCGGACATCTTGACCCTTGGCCTGCATGCGAATAGTATGTTCATACGCTCCCGTGACGATGTCGACGGAGCCGCCAATGAGGGCTTGGAGTGACTTGGCGCCGCCGCCAAAGTCGTTAATTTCCACCTCTAGCCCCTCTTCTTTGAAGAATCCCTTCCGTTCAGCGATGGTCAGAGGAAGATAATATAGTAGCGGCTTGCCGCCTACACCCAAGGTTACCTTGCTCTTCTCCGGCTTTGCCTGTGCGAGAGCGCTGCGGCTGAGACCGCTGGACAGAGCGATTGCTCCGACTCCGATGAGAAATGTACGGCGTTCCATCCTCGTTCTCCCTGCTTGGATGCAGATTGTGAATGCAGGATTACCTAACCCTGCCCGTTTGTCGATGGGGCAGGGCGCCAGACTAGGAGGCGCCTCTCGATAAGGGTCACCACGAAATCGATGAGAATAACGAAGATCGACAGGATCACCATGCCTGCAAAGACACCAGTGACGTCAAACACGCTCTCCGCCTCGTGGATTTTATAGCCGAGCCCTGCAGAGGAGCCGAGATACTCACCAACCACTGCACCGACAAGAGCGAACCCTACAGAGGTGTGCAGGGACGAGAACATCCACGTGAGCGCTGCCGGCCAATAGACGTGCCGCAGAAGCTGACGTTCGTTCATACCGAGCATCCTGGCGTTGGCCAACACAACCGGGCTCACCTCGCGCACGCCCTGATACACGTTGAAGAAGACGATGAAGAAGACCAGCGTAAACCCGAGGGCTACTTTGGACCAGATCCCCAGGCCGAACCAGAGGGCGAAAATCGGCGCGAGCACCACCCGCGG
Source organism: Microvirga soli (assembly GCF_016734765.1). Lineage (GTDB taxonomy): Bacteria > Pseudomonadota > Alphaproteobacteria > Rhizobiales > Beijerinckiaceae > Microvirga > Microvirga soli. The sequence goes on from NZ_JAERQE010000039.1 coordinate 9,064, forward strand.
CAGCGCATTCGCCGCCTTGATATAGGGGTCAAACACGGCAGCCAGGAGTTCGCGGCGGGCGAACAGAAAGCCGAACAGGATCCCTCCGCCGGCGCCGAAGGCGAAAGCCAGGAGGGTCTCCACAAGGGTGATCCAGAGATGTCGCCATATCTCTCCTGAAGCGAACTCCTTCCAGACCCTCGCCAGAACGTCGAGCGGAGTCGAGAAGAAGAACTGGGTCTGCCTTGTCGGAGCGAGAATTGGGTAGGCGGTTAAGGCATGCCAGAGCAACAGGAAGCTAAGGCCCACGGCAACCTGGAGCAGGATGAGCTTCAAGCGGTTCATGAGGAGGCTCCTTCTCCCTGGGCATAGGCCTTTTGCACCTCGGTGCGAAGGCTCGCCCAAATCTCCTTGTGAATGTGATGGAAGGCGGGCTCGAGCCGCACCTCCGCAATGTCGCGTGGGCGTGACAGCGGCACGGGAAACTGCCCGATAATACCGGCCGCGGGACCGGCCGACATAACCACCACCCTATCGGCCAGGGCAATCGCCTCCTCAAGGTCGTGCGTGACGAAGAGAACGGCCTTGCGATTGGCTGCCCAGAGGTCCAGCAGCAGGTTGCCCATGATTTGCCGGGTCTGCGCATCCAGTGGGCCGAAAGGCTCGTCCATCAGAAGGATCTCAGGATCGCGGATCAGCATCTGTGCCAGGGCGACCCGCTTTCGTTGGCCGCCCGAAAGCATATGTGGATAGCGGTCGACAAAGGCGGCGAGCCCGACCCGCCGCAGCCAATCCCGGGCTTTCGCCTCGGCCTCTTTGTGGGAAACGCCCTTGGGCTCCAAGGCGACGGCCACGTTCTGAAGAGCTGTCTTCCAGGGCATCAGTGCGTCCTGCTGAAAGAGATAGCCCGCACGGCTGTTGAGGCCATGCAAAGGCGCACCAAAGATCTCGACCTCACCATCGGATGGCTTCAGCAGCCCCGCGGACGCGTTGAGCAGCGTGGATTTACCGCAACCGGTCGGCCCCACGATAGCGATGAATTCCCCTGGGGATGCTGTGAGATCAATGTGCTGGACGGCCGTGTAGCCGCCCACCTTCGACCCGAAGGTGATGGCCACGCTGCGGAGCGAAACGGCTGGAGCATTCGGTGATAAGGGCATGAGAATTGAGCGTTCCCTGCGCCTGTGAGCGGCGCTTGGAGTCATCCTAAAGGCTCGGCCTTCCATAGCAAGAGCAGGGTGATTCCTCGGTTGAGACGATAAAGGCCTCAAACTGAGCTATGCAGGCTGTCGTTTGCTGATTCGGAATAGCCGCCGTCCAACCCCGGAGAGCCTCTCCATATAGAGATACAGGACAGGCGTGATGAAGAGGGTGAGCAGCTGCGACACGATCAGGCCTCCGATCACCGCAATTCCAAGCGGCTGGCGCAGCTCGAAGCCTGCGCCTTGGCCAAGGGCAATCGGAACGGCGCCGGCCAGAGCCACGGCCGTGGTCATCATGATCGGACGAAAGCGGATCAGGCAGGCCTCCCGGATCGCTGCGGACGGCGAGAGGCCTTCGCGCTGACGGACGATCGCCAGGTCGACCATCATGATGGCGTTCTTCTTCACGATCCCGAACAGCAACAGGATACCGATCAGCCCCATGATGCTCAACTCCATCTGGTAGAGGTGGAGGGCGGACACCGCTCCAATGGCAGCGGCAGGCAGTCCTGCCAGGATCGTGACAGGATGGACAAGGCTCTCGTACAGCGTGCCGAGGACAATGTAGATCGTTAGGATCGCTGCTGCGAGCAGAAGCGGCTGATTGCGCACCATATCCTGGAAGACGCGAGCAGTTCCGGCAAAGCCGGTCGTCACAGTCGCAGGGATGCCTTCCTCAAACTTCAAAGCATTGATCCGATTGACGGCTTCACTAAGCGCAATTCCCACAGGAGTATCGAAGGTGATCGTCACGACTGGTCGCTGTCCCAGCTGGGTGACGGAGCGTGGGCCTGACGTTCGCTCCATCGAAGCGAAAGACGAGAGCGGGACCAGCGTGCCGCTTGCCGATCGAACGGTCACGAGGTCGAGCGGATCCATGGTTTGCGCGAAGCGAGGATCGAACTCGATCAGAACCTGATAGCTGTCTGCGCTGCCATGGATTGCCGCCGCCTGCCGGTTAGCGAACCCCGTGTGCAGGGTCGAACGGATCTGCTCGGACGTCATCCCGAGTTGGCGCGCCTTGTCTTGGTCGATGCGGATTGTGGCCTGCAAGGCTGTCTCTTGCGCATCGGTCCTGACGCCGATGAACATGGTGTCCTGGCTCATCCTGCGAACCAGCCGCGCGGACCAGTGCTGCAGTTCGTCAAGGGTCTGGGCCTGCATCGTAAGCTGGTACGTGCCCCGGCCGGATTGGCTTCCCATCCGGGCATTCTGGGCCGTTGCGACAAGGCTCTCGATGCCGGGCAGTTCATCCAGGTCCCGGCGCAGATCCGTCATCACCTGCGCAAGCGGCGCCCGCTCGGCCTTGGCTTTCAGCTCCACGAACAGCCGCCCCTCGTTGAGGCCCGTTGTACCTGTCGCGCCGATGTCCGAGACCACCTCGGCCACATGCGGGGAGGCGCGCAGCACCTGCTCGACCTGACGTTGCAACTCGACCATGGCCGTGAAGGATACATCCTGGCGCGCGCGGGTCGAGACTGTGATCTGCCCGATATCTTCCTGCGGCAGGAAACCCTTTGGAATGGTTCGGAACAGCCAGCCGGAGGCGGCAAGGCTGACGAGGAACAGGATCAGCATCAGAGGGCGGAGCCGCAGGCTTAAGTCGAGGCATACGCCATAGCAGCGTGTCAGCCCTGACATCGCGCGATCCGCCCAGTTGTGGCGGCCGGCTTCCTGCCGCCTGGCACTTGGCAGGCGGGCCGCGAGCATGGGCGTGAGACTCAAGGAGACCGTAGCGGAGATCGCCAGCGAGACCGAGACCGTGATGGCGAACGGGCTGAGGATGCGTCCGACCACACCGTCCATCAGCAGTAGCGGAATGAATGCCGCGATGAGCGACGCGGTAATCGATACGACTGTGAAGAAAACCTCCTTCGCTCCTTTCAGGGCTGCTCTGTAGGGCGAGGCTCCGGCCTCGATATGACGCATAATGTTGTCGGTCACCACGATGGCATCATCGACCACGAGACCGACCGACAGGGTCAGAGCCAGCAGCGTGATGTTGTCCAGGGACAACCCGAGGGCGTACATTGCCGCGAAGGTGGCCACGATCGAGACCGGAATGGTGACACTCGGGATCAGAGTCGTGGCGAGACGGCCGATGCCGAGGTAAAGGACCGCACAGACAAGGCCGATGGTGAGCACCAAGGTGAAGGTGACATCCTCGATGGCCGTGCGGATCGAGACCGAACGATCGTTCATCGTGGTGAGGGATACGCCAGGTCCCAGTTCCTCCTGGATACGAGGCAGGGCTGCTCGAACCTGGTCCACCACATCGATCGTGCTGGCATCGGGCTGGCGCTGCACCGATACAACCAGCGCGGGCGAGCCATTATGTCTGCTGGCGCGCTGATCGTCCTCAACGGAGTCGATCACCTTGGCGACATCGCCAAGGCGAAGCGGTCGCCCATTGCGGTTCGCGATGATGAGATCGCGCCAGGCCTGCGCATTACCGAGCTGGGTCGAGACCTCGATCGTGAACCGCTGGTCCGATCTCGTATGGGAGCCTACGGGCGTTTGAGCGTTCGCAGCACGGATGGCACGCTCCACCTCGTCTACGCCGATGCCGCGCGCCGCCAGGGTCAGCGGGTCAAGCTGGATGCGCACCGCAAATTTTTGGCTGCCTGAGATTGTGACCTGGGCGACGCCAGTGATTGCAGATAACCGCGGTGAGATTACGGAGCGGCCGAATGCATCAAGCCGCCAAAGAGGATACGTGTCGCTTCTCAGGACGATCAGCACAACCGGGGCGTCAGCCGGGTTGAGCTTACGGTAGACAGGCGGGCTCGCCATCTCAACGGGCAGCTGCGGCTGCGCACGCGCGATGGCGGCTTGGACATCAGTCGCCGCCATATCGATGTCACGCTCCAGGGCAAACTCCAGAGTGATCGAAGATGCGCCAGGAACGTTGGTTGTGCTGATGTCCCGAACGGACGGGATGGTCGAGAACTCCTTGATCAGTGGCGTCGAGACGGTGGCCGCCACGATCTCAGGGCTCGCACCGGGCAGCGCAGTCGAAACGGAAATCGTGGGAATATCGATCCGGGGCAGGGCGGCGACAGGAAGGCGCTGGTAAGCCACGAGACCGGCAAGCATCAGGGCTGCGGTCAGCAGGAGTGTTGCAACGGGTCGTCTGATGAAGGGAGCCGAAGCATTCATCGGCGCACGGGTCCGGCGTCCGCCGTGCGGGAGCTCTGCGCCATCGATTTGGGAGCCAAAGCCGCCTCGGTTATTGAACTGCCGTCTCGTAGCCGCGCGTGACCTTCGACCACTACGCGCTCGCCGGGAGTGAGCCCTTTGGCGATCACAGCCTCGTCACTCTTCGTGGCGATGGTCTCCACCACGCGCATCTCGACAATGTCCCCCGGTCCGACGACGAAGACATAAGGGCCGCTTTCCCCCGCATGCAACGCGACGAGCGGAACGGCCGCCGCCAGTGGATGTGAGCCGAGCGTCAGTTCAACGTGAACATATTGACCTGGCCATAAGCCGTTGTTGGCCTTCAGGACAGCCTTCGCTAGAATGGTGCCTGAACTGACGTCCACCGACGAGTCGAAGAATGTCAGGTTCGCCTCTGCTGATGTTTGACCATCCTGTCCAGCGAGAACGCGAGCACGGCCTTTGTCTTTAGGATCTGCAAGAGCCGCGCGGAGCAACGGAAGATCGCGCTCTGGCAGGGAGAACGAGACCTGCAAGGGCGACATCCGTGTGATGGTGACCAGTCCATCCCCGGACAGATCGGAGCCTCGCACGACATGGCCTTCGCCACCCTGCACGACGCCGGCACGTCCGCTGATCGGCGCCGTGATCCTGGTGTGCCCCAGCCTGGTACGCTCGGTAGCAAGAGCCGCCTCGCTTGCCGCAACATTGGCGGCGGCGATCCTGACCTCGGCATCGGCCTCTTCGGCCTGGGCCTGACTGGCCACGGAGCGGGCCAGCAACTCCTGAGTTCGCTTGAGCGCAGCCTGCGCTTTGGCCAACACGGCTCGGTCGCGGGCCAGGACTGCCTCGCCGCGGGCGATCTGCGCCTGGAGCTCGCGATCATCGAGGCGGAACAGAAGATCCCCGGCTGCGACCTCCTCACCGTCATGGACATGACGCTCGACAATGGTGCCGTCGATGCGGGTCCGCACAGTGACGCGCGCGGTCGGCTCAATCCAGCCGATGCCGGTCCAGGTGATCGGCATTGCTAGTGCATAAACAGGAGCGGTGATCACGGGAACTGGGGGCGAACTCTTCTGCGGTAGGGATGTCCGAACCGGTGCTGGAGGCTCGGGAGCCAGACTAGAGGTCGCCAGCGGTTTGTTAACCGAGGCCTGAACTGCGGCTTGTTCTTCCGCTCCTGCCATCACGTACCAGATGCCTCCTGCGGACATGACCAAGAGCAGGAGAAGAGCGCCGCGGATCATTGGCTACGCTCCATCTTCCATGCCGCCTGCTTGCGCTCCTGCGGTTCGAGCACCAACCCGCTGAAGGACAGACCGAGAGCCTTCCATGTCTCGACGAGAGCCTGCGTCAGGGTCTCGATATGCGCTCCAGTATGTAGCGGCCCCGGGGTGATGCGCAGTCGCTCGGTGCCTCGGGGCACGGTGGGGTAGTTGATGGGCTGGATGTAGATGCCGTGCTTCTCCAGCAGGCGATCCGAGGCTGCCTTGCAGGCTTCCGCGTCCCCCACCATTACCGGAACGATATGCGTCGGGGTTGCCAGCACAGGCAGGTCGGCGCGGAGGAGTGCATCCTTGACTTGAGCTACCTGGCATTGCTGTCCCTGTCGCTCGGCCCGCGAGGCCTTGAGGTGCCGCACCGACGCTGTGGCGGCGGCAGCCACGGCCGGGGGCAGGGCGGTGCTGAAGATGAAGCCTGGGGCAAAGCTGCGCACCGCATCAATAACGGACGCGGCACCCGCGATGTAGCCGCCCATGACGCCGAAGGCCTTGGCCAAAGTGCCCTCGATCACATCGAGCCGGTGCATCACGCCGAGACGCTCCGCAAGACCTGCGCCGCGGGGGCCGTACATGCCGACCGCATGGACCTCGTCGATATAGGTCATGGCGCCATAGCGCTCGGCGAGATCGCAGATCTGACGGATCGGCGCCACGTCCCCATCCATGGAATAGACGCTTTCGAACACGATCAGCTTGGGCCGGTCGCCGGCGGCCTGGAGCAGTTCTTCCAGGTGTTCAAGGTCATTGTGGCGGAAGACCGCCTTGTCGCAGCCGGACTGGCGCACGCCCTCGATCATGGAGTTGTGGTTGAGGGCATCCGACAGGATCAGGCAGTTCGGGATCAGCCGGGCCAGAGTGGAGATCCCGGTCTGGTTCGACACATAGCCCGAGGTGAAGACCAGAGCGGCTTCCTTGCCGTGCAGATCGGCGAGCTCCGCCTCCAGCTCGACGATGGGGTGGCTGTTGCCCGAGATGTTGCGCGTGCCGCCAGCTCCGGTGCCGAGGCGCCAGGCCGTCTCGACCATGGCGCGGGTCACGTCCCGGTTCTGGCCCATGCCGAGGTAATCGTTGGAGCACCAGACCGTGATGGGACGCGGTCCCTCCGGGGAGTGCCAGAGCGCCTGTGGATAACGCCCGGCCAGGCGCTCGATGTCGGCAAAGACGCGATAGCGTCGCTCAGCTTTCAGCCGCGCAATGGCGGCATCGAAATAGCCGGTGTAGACCTTAAGAGCAGGAGCCTTCCAAATCGGATCAAGCGCTGGCTTAACGACCCTGAACGGCATGGGACGGCGGGCCAGCAAGGACGCGGCTGTCTCACACCGACCATCCATCCCATAGGTTTCCGTGAGCTTGGCCCAGCAGCGTGGAAACTGCGTATTGCTGTGGCAGTGCCTCTCTGTGACCATTCGCAACCTCCCCCTTGAGCGCTTAGGGCCTGTGTGCCTCGTCAACACGAAGCCAAGTACGAAACGATTGTGACGGAGACGGTGAGGCGTGCAATTTGGACTGAGGTCCCACGTCCGAGGCGACTTAGGTCTGATGGGCTCGCTGCAGGGAGGAGCTTTAAGCGTCCTCTCCCGTCCGAGCAGTCACTTCTGCTAGGCGTGACCCTCAGCAACAAAATGCAAGTGTGAAGGCACCGCACTCAGGAGGCTGCTGAAGGTCTGGTCTTGGCACGGAGCTGAAGTAAGTCGAATGTCTGATCACGCGGCACAAGCAGACGTCCGTGCGGGGCAGGGGATCTTCAGAAATTGACCCACAGGCGACGTTCCCAAGAAGGACTCAAACGGCCGGAAGGTGGGCAGATCGCCTCCGGACTCCTTGTCTTAGCGACTTGATCTTAAGGCAAAATTTGCTCATCTCGTGTACGGGCAATGTATGCCTGGCCTAAACTCCATCCCCAGCCCGCTCCGCTCTGATCGCATCCACACCGATCTCGTCCGGCTGCTCTATACAGCTCTGCCTCAGGTCGCATCGGTAACAACCGGTGTCGTCGTCGGGGCTTGGCTGATGGCTTGGCGCACCGGGTTCGATTGGGAGTGGCTGCTGGCTTGGCTGTCGATCGTCATGGCGGTGATCCGGCTGGGGCTCCTCGCAGCTTTTCGTCAGTCCAGGGCAGATAAGGATCTCTCGCCCGCAGCCGCGAGGCGATAGGAGTGCGCCTACGGCGTAGGCTCGCTCCTGATGGCAGCCGTCATCGCGGGAATGTCGCTCCTGGCCCTCTCGGGGGCCGATGCTGGGGTCCAGTTGCTCTGTCTTGGGCTCACAATGGCAACCTGCGCTGAGCAATCGTCAACGCGGGTTGCCTGTCGGGCATGGATCCCGATCAGCACCGGCAGCATCGTCCTGGCCGCCTTTGCCGGAGGCTGTCTGATGCATGCTGATTTCAGCTACCAGATCGTCGGTGGTTTGCTCCTGCTTTATGGGTACAGCCACATCGAGGCATGTCGCCACGGCGCTCAGACCATCGTGGCCCTGCATCGCGCACAACGCAGCCTCGCCTATCGCGCCGCCCACGATGATCTCACTGGGCTTCCAAACCGAGCCGCCTTTTATGAATGCCTGTCCGAGGCATCCGAGCACCTGACGCGCCACAGGCAGAAGTACGCGGTCTTTGCCTTGGATCTCGACGGGTTCAAAGACGTGAACGATGCCTATGGCCATGCCACGGGTGACGAGCTCCTTCGCCAGATCGCCCATCGGATGCGTCACGCTCTCCGCGAGGGCGATGTGGTCGCCAGGCTAGGAGGGGATGAGTTCGCGGTGCTGCAAATGCCTGCTACGGAGCGGGAGGCTGCTATTCGGTTGGCCGAGCGTCTCATCGCGGACGTCGGCGTTCCCTACTGTATTGAAGGGCGATCGATCGGCATCAACGTTTCTGTCGGCATTGCCCTCGCTCCCGAGTGCGGTGACGGAGAGGCTCTCCTGCGCGCCGCGGATGCGGCAAGCTATGAGGCCAAAAGAGCCGGCAAGGGGCTATACCGTCTTGCCAGCCCCAGCTGCCGTTGGCCGCTCACAGCATAGGGATTCCTGCCGCTGGGCACGACGGGGATCAATCCAAGCGTCCGCAGGAGCAGAGTGAAGCCGACCTTCATGTGGTCCGCTCTACATTCCACTTTGACCTAAAGCTGCCTTCACCGGGTGAGAGAAGCCCCGAAGCTCTGCCCCTGGAGCGGTTCAGGAGTACCCATGCATGCAATCGCAAACCAATAACTGTAGCAGGGGCCTGCCTCCCATATCTCACCTAAGCTAGCGTCTCGTCGACCGGCGTATAGGGAAGCTGGTGGGCGTCCGCTACGGGCTTGCAGACAATCTTGCCATCATGAACGTTGAGCCCGTCTCGCAGATGGGGATCGTCCCTCAGGGCCTGCCGCCATCCTTTGTCGGCGAGCGCCAGGGTGAAGGGCAGGGTGACGTTGTTGAGCGCAAACGTAGAGGTGCGCGCCACCGCGCCCGGCATATTGGTCACACAATAATGGACGACGTCGTCGACAACATAGGTCGGCTCGGAATGGGTCGTAGGGCGCGATGTTTCAGAGCAGCCGCCCTGGTCAATGGCGATGTCGACGATGACGGAGCCAGACTTCATCGACCGCACCATCTCAGCGCTGATCAGCTTCGGCGCGGCGGCACCTGGTACGAGCACGGCGCCGATGAGGAGATCCGCCTCCTTCGCCAAGTGGGCGATAGCATCGCGCGTAGAGAAGACGGTGCGAATCGAAGCGCCGAACTGCACGGCAAGGCGGCGCAGCACCTCAGCCGAGCGGTCGATAACGGTGACATTCGCGCCCATCCCGAGGGCGATTGTGGCTGCATGCGTTCCAGACACGCCCCCTCCCAAGATCACCACCTCGGCTCCTGGCACGCCCGGTACACCGCCAAGCAGGACGCCACGTCCGCCCTGAGCCTTCTCAAGGCAATACGCGCCGACCTGGGGCGCCAGCCGCCCGGCTACCTCGGACATGGGTGTAAGAAGCGGAAGTGCACCGGAAGGCGAGGTTGCCGTCTCATAGGCGATGCAGGTTGCGCCGCTCTTCATCAGGTCCTCGGACTGTGCCAAGTCGGGCGCGAGATGAAGATAAGTGAAGAGCACCTGTCCCGGGCGCAGGCGGCGGCGCTCCTCGGCCAAGGGCTCCTTCACCTTCACGATCATTTCGGCCCGCTCGAAGATCTCGTCCGGTCCACCGAGGATGGTCGCCCCCGCCGCCTCGTACTCGCGGTCCGGGAGGCCCGCACCCAGGCCTGCCCCGCACTCGACCAGAACCTTGTGGCCGTGATGAACCAGTTCTGCCACGGAGGAGGGGACGAGGCCGACCCGGTATTCGTGGTTCTTGATCTCCTTGGGCACGCCGACGCGCATGAGCCGTCTCACTGTTGCTGGTTTACGAGAATTCTTGCCTGCCTGCTTGTGTACGGGAGCAAAACGACAGATGTTGAGTTAGTCGATCCGCTCAAAAGCTTCCGACAGAATGAACATCATGGTGTCGATATGCTCGCGTTCAATGATTATAGGTCGTGATAGGGCGATAATGTCATTTATGACACGGATCAGCAATCCGCGATTGAAGCATTCAAGAATGGGATGTCACATTAATCGAGTATGGCTGGTGAACTGACACTAAAGGCCAGTTTTTGCACAACCTAAGTCACTGGCTTTCTTAGGAAGGAAAATTCTTCCTTGACGAACACAGGGCAGAATTCCCGATTAATGTGACATTCCCGTCGCCGTCACGTCCGTTCGCGTTCGAAACGAGTTGGCCGGACGAGCGGGCTTAAGGACGGTTAGGGACAGAGATAGCCGCGGTCGCCGTCCGAGACGCACCGTGCCCCGTTCGGGAGGATGATCCCGCCCGTCCCGTCAGGTCTCACGACCTCCCCGTTTGCTAACGTGAAACCGCCACCCGGCTCCGCAGCCACAGTCGTGCGGTCGGGCAAGGTGTATCTGCCGTCGCGGTAGGTCACGCGTCTCGTGTACGTGGGAGCGGATGTTGGTGCCCTGGAGGCAGACGGCATCGCTTGCGTTGACCCCAGGTTCGCGGGCGGCGCGGGCGGCGCCTGCTGCTCGCCTGACGAGACACATGCTGACAGCGCAATGGAGATCAACATTATGGACAGCAGGCGCATCGAACTCCTCCAGGGCAGGTGACCGGAGCTGACTACTGCCGGTGTCAGGTGATGACCATGGCTAAAGAGGGTTAGACCGGGGTTTTGGCTCGAAGGGCGGTCATGACCAGCGAACTTCTCTGACGCCCTCGGTCAGCCGCGACGAAGCTGATTGACAGCCTGTCGGTAATGGGTCGGCGCCAACCCCAACACATCCAAAGGGCCGCTGCTGGCACCGGGCGAACTTTATCTGGATTTCGGCTTTCGCGGTGTGAGCGGATCTTCATTCAATCCGCTCTACGTTACACTTTGACCCTGAGGCAACGTTCAGGGTTACTTGCAGAACCAGATCAGCTCCAGCCGACAGTTCCTCTACATACCAAGCCCATCGTACATCAGCGGTTGCTTGCTCGTAGCGTCGGGCTCGTCAGAACCTAGTGCTGAAACCCACCTGACATACCCTCTGCGATAAGCCGTGCGCCGCGGGCTGAGAAAAATGAAGCGTGGCCACGTTCTCGCCCTATTCAGCTACCACAACCCTGACCGTAGAGTTTCGAAGTACCAGCTTCATCTCCTGAATTGCTGAAGTGTGTCGATCGTATTTGTGTGCATTTCAGCGTCTCCTTCTTATTACTCCAACCGATCTTATCTCTGCGTATCTCACCACATCACCCATCCTGATCTTCAGGCCTCGGCTCAAGAGGCTCGCTCACCTATGGGGCTCATCCTATGTCTTTGAATGCTTCCACCGCGCCCAGCGGCAACTTCAACTTGTCCAATTGGAAGATCACCCTCCCAGTCGATCAGAGCGGCACCCTCAGTGGCACTGCCGTCGAGGTGCAGAACCTCAGCGGCTACAAGAACTCAAAGTACTTCTACACAGGTTCCGACGGTGCGATGGTCTTCTATGCTCCCGTCGATGGAGCCACCACTAAGGGCTCCTCCTACGCCCGGTCTGAGCTGCGCGAGATGAACGCCTCTGAGAAGGCGGCTTGGGATCTGTCCAAAGGCGGGTTCATGGGGGCTACCCTTGAGGTCGACGCTGCGCCCAACCGCGATGGCGTCGGCGGCAGACTGGTCGTGGGCCAGATCCATGGTCAGGACGATGAGCTGGTGCGTCTCTACTGGGAGAACGGCACCGTCTACTTCGTCAACGATCAGGCGGGCGCCAGCAACTCCGAGACCAAGTTCACGCTCAAGGACAGCGGTGGGGCCACGCCGGACGTCTCGCTGAATGAGAAGTTCTCCTACACGATTAATGCTAAGGGCTCGACCCTCGAGGTCGATGTCTATGCTGACGGTAAGGTCTACGAGTCCAGCACCACGATCAACTCAGTCTGGCAGAGCGACACGTTCTACTTTAAGGCGGGTGCCTACCTTGGCGCGAATGAAAGCAACGGTTCTGGTGCGGGTCAGGCCTCGTTCTATGCCCTGGATGTCAACCACGATGGCAAGGTAATGACACCCTCCACCTCCTCTGATCCGGCGCCAGAGCCGATGCCAAGCGAACCGGCGCCCGACCAGACGGATGAACCCACCCCGGCCCCAACACCGAAGCCTGATCCAGCCCAGTCCGACCTGCCAACTACTGCGAAGACCATCAACGGCGACAGCAATGGCAACAACCTGAGGGGCACGTCCGGGAGTGACCTGATCGACGGCAAGGGCGGCGGCGACACGATCTGGGCCAAGAACGGCAGCGACATACTGAGCGGCGGCTCAGGCGAGGATGTCTTTGTTTTCGACACCAGGCCCGCCAGCACCAACATCGATACGATCCTGGACTTCACTCCTGAGGATGATACCATCCGACTCAACGACTCTGTGTTCATGGTGCTGGAACAGGGCACGCTGTCGGCCGGCAACTTCGTGATTGGCGATGTGGCCAAGGACTTCGACGACTACGTCATCTATAACGACAAGACAGGTGCTCTGTCCTACGATGCCGATGGGAAAGGCGCAGGCGCCGCGGTACAGTTTGGCGCCATCGACAATCTGGCGAAGCTCGCTGCAAGCCACTTCGTCGTGATCTAAGCACGAGCATGCTTCACGAATGGCCTCAGTTCCCGCTGAGGCCACTTGTCCCTGACGCAGTGAACTCCCAGAATTGGCCAATAGAGTGTTGAGATCGGTTGTCTTGCCTATCAGCCGGGCTCTATGACTTCCTGAAGAGCCTTGATCAGGGGCGGCCGAGCGAAAGGGCTTGCGAAGGAAAGTAGTATTCGGCGCTAGATCGTTCGAACCCGGATCGACCTGGCCTGAGATCGCCAGCACTCCGACCTCGGCCCAGGCCTGCCGGACCAGGCGTGCGAACTCAAAACCATTCATAGATCCAGGCATGTTGACGTCCGTGACGACAACAGCAACATCAGTCCTGGACCGGAACAACTCGAACGCCTCGTCCGCATCCTGTGCCTCGACCACCCAGAACTCGGCCTCACGCAAGATGTCGACCAGGGTCTGACGAACAAGGAACTCATCCTCAACGAGGAGAACCACGGGCTGGTTGAGGACTCGACGGGGCGGCTTCATCCTGCGGCAACGAACCTTCGCCAGCACAGTTTCGACCAATGTGAAGGTCCCCGAGGCCAGCTTGTCTCATGCTACATCTCCCGCCCGTTTAACATTGGGTTTGGAGTTGTCCATCCCGGCTCGAAGGTCGGATGTGGCACGGAGCTGAAGTATTCCTCATGTCCCCTTAGGGCGGGAAAACCGGACGTTCCTAAAGGTCAGGGAGTTTCCTTGGATGCCCCCTCCGGACCATCGGTGAGTGGGCCTGTGGCAGGATGGTGCGCAATGCCAGTGGCGATGCAGCCCATAGCATCGCGTTTTTGAGAGTAGTGCGGCCTGTTTTCCTGCGCGTGCGAAGACGCACGCTTTGTGGTAAACTTGCGTTTCTCCCTAACGGAGGAGAGCGCAATGAAGAGCATCGTTCTCGTATGCGCCTTTGCGTGTGTTGCCTCGGCTGCCCAGGCGCAACAGCCAAGCCCTCAAACTCCTGGTCCCAACTTCATTCTGAAGCAGATCGTGCCGACGCTTCCCACCAATGAGCAGCTTGAGGTCCGGGTGCGAACCGCCACTATTCAACCGGGCGCAGTAGGTCAGTGGCATACCCATCCCACGCCACCGATCGTCTACGTGGTGGAGGGCACGCTATCCGTGGATAGAAAGGATGGGGAAACGGTTCACACCGAGGCTGGACAGGCCGTGATCGAGCCGGTCAACACCATCATTCGCGGCACCAACAAGGGGGAAACGCCGGTGAAGCTAGTGATCTTTCAGGTTAGTCCTCCAGAGGTTCCCGAGTCTCATCCGGCTCCATCACAGTAGCAAAGCGGCGATATGATCGGATGACGGGCGGGATACTCTCCCGCCCGGATCCATAAACACCGTTCCGCACGATTTTACATGCGAGCCGCGAATGTCCCGCTTGATCCCCAAGCTCGATGGCAGCGATCCTCATCGAATCGGACATTCCAAAAACGCAGGGAAGCTCAGTTCCTGACCCACAGGCGACATTCCGTGTCGGCTGCTTAAGCACTCGTCTTCCAGCCCAGCACCTGTTCTCGAAGTGCCGATAGGAGTGGAGTTCTCAAGCTGCTGTCACGTACCTTCTGCGGACGTAGCCGCAACTAAGTCCACTTCATGGCTAAACGGCTCTGTCTAAGCTCGACAATAAGCTGGGGTTAACCATGGTCGCTCATGCCACTGACATCGCCGTTCCTAAGGCATTTCTGACATACGAGGGTGTCACAATCTATCGCGCGTACCAGTTCGCTGATTCTTTCAGCTATTCACCCTCGTCCTACATCTTTCCGACGTCCCCGAGAGGGGACGTACGCTTTAGACCCTTTCCGCTTCAATGTTCGTACTCTGACTGTCCCCGCTGTACCCGCCTACGAGGACACGTTGCGTGCTGGTGAGCAAAGTGCCGTGGGTGCCGTGTTGGAGCAAGCCATTGATCGCGGCATGCTCACAACAGCGAATGCTAGTCCTGGGTCTCGGCTTGTACAGGTCCATAACCAAGCCAAGTGATGGCAATATACCAGCCTCTCTTCACAAACGAGGCGGTAGCATCCGCACAGATGAATTGACATGCCTAACAGCAGATGACCAATGCCAGGCGATACCTCCCGAGGGGCCGGTCCAATTCACTGATTGACCCGCAGAGTTGACGTTCAACACTTGCTCGCCTGAGGGCTTCACAAGTCTGGTTACGATTGCCGATTGGTATGCATCGCATCTCATTGAGGTTCGGGAACGGCTAAAGATGACCGGTCACCGAAGCCCGAGAGCTCGGTTCCTCGCGCTGTTGATATGAGCTTCCATTGCTATGACAGCTTGCGAGGGATCGCGGGTTTCCATCGCATCGATTATGGCCATATGCTCCTGCATCACGGATGGGACCAAAGCCTCAGAGAGGAGCGTCTGCTCCTGTCGGATGAGGCGCACTTTGATCGAGTTGACCCGATAAGCATCGGCTATGATGGCGTTGCCGAGGGATGTGATGATGGTCCAGTGCAAGTTCCAGTCGACCGCCTGGGCTCGCGCGACAAGGTCTGCCGTAACGCCTCCTCGATACTCGACCAGAATGCTCTCGTGGTCATGCCGAAGCTGAGCGAGCACCGCATCACCCACCGCAGCAGTAAAGATTGCCACTGCGGCACTTTCCATGAAGAGCCGGAACTGGAACGCGTCCCGGATCAAGCTTAAGTCTACATGAGCAACCTGCATGCCCCGCTGCGGGACTGTCTTGATGAGACCTTCGGACTCGAGCCGAGGCACGAGTTCCCGGATCGCTCCAAGTGATAGACCAGTCAGCTCAACAAGCTGGCGTTGAGAGATGAATTGCCCAGGGCGGATGTCTCTCGCCAGGAGATGGTGCGTAAACCTGTCGTAGGCTTTCTCCCGAAGCTTGTGCCCAGCCCCGCCTGAATCAACCTCCTCCATGCTCGCCTCGTTAAGCCTCCATTTTCGGGAAGAGATGATCATAGAACGAGCCGAGCCGGTCGGCATCCGCAGCTGATACCCGGAGGAACGGTGACCTGACGTTCAGCCAGGCTGCATCCTCGGTTCGGTGAGCGACGAGGGCTTTCACCGCAGGCGTGACCGGGTACTTCAGCACTTCATCGACAAGTCTATTGACTCGCTCATCCCCTTGTCCATCCATCGCCAACGGTCGGAGAGCCCCGGGACATACATTAGCGAGGCCGGAGATGGCTCCCTGGCCACCTCGTCGCACGCCTTCTGCAAGGTAGCGCTCATCGCCGATCAGGATTGCGAGGTCCTGGTGGCTGTCGAGGAGGCGCTGGGTGTATTCCCAGTCGCCTGACGAATCCTTCACGCCCATGACGATGCCAGGGAAGTGCTTCTTGAGCCGGCCGATCAGTTCAATCGAAAGCGAGATCTGCGTGACAGAGGGTATGTTATAGAGGATGACCCCGCGCGCAGCTGCACCCAGCTTCTCCAGAACAGAGGCAAACCAGGTGAAGAGCCCCTCATCGGTGACACCTTTGAAATAGAAAGGTGGGGTTAGCAAGAGGCCACGGCAGCCGAAATCCGACGCCATACGCCCCTGCATGAGGGCTTCGTGCACCGACGTAGCAGCGACGCAATACACAAGGTCATGCCCATCGATACCGGCACTGGCGAGTGCTCCCAACACCTGCTCTCTACCTGCCATTTCAACCGAGGCACCTTCACCTGTTGTGCCAAACAATGTTATGCTGTTGCACCCATTGGAAAGACACCACTTCGCATGCTCCGCTATCCGGGAGAGATCAAGGACCTCGTCTGAACCGAAAGGTGTCGTCATTGCTACGGAAAGGCCAAAGCGATCGGCAGACACAGTCACATCAAGCTTCCTTAGTCCCAATCCAGGCACAAAATAGTACCTGGAACACTGATCTAATGTCTGACATGTTAGTATGGTGTCAGATATTTACAAGCAGGGGATTGCCAGTGCAGGATAGGTTTTAAGGGTGAGTTCGATAACGCCCTGGAGCATTTATAAATTCGGGAGGACAACGATGTTCGCTTCATTCTCACGACGCCTGTTCATTGGGGCAGTCGCGACCGCTGCAATGGCAGGTCTACCCGCAGCCCAAGCCGCTGATCCAATCAAGCTCCGCATCTCGACACCCGCTGTAGAAGCCGATTGGCATGCCAAGATGCTTCCGGTGTTCAAACAGGAACTGGAGAAGTCCGCACCCGGCCAGTTCGATGTAGAAATCCACCTGAATGGCACCCTGTTTAAGCAGGGCACCGAACCTGCCGCCATGCAACGCGGCAACCTTGAGATGGCAATGATCTCGGCATTCGACATCTCCAAGCAGGTTCCGGAATGGTCCATCTTCACGGCCGGCTACCTGCTGCGGGATCCCGAGCATCAGACCAAAGTGTTCGGGAGCGATGTGGGCAAGGAGATGTACGGCCTGGTTGAAGACAAGATGGGCATCAAGATTCTTGATGTCGGTTACTTAGGAACCCGTCAGCTCAACCTGAGGACGGAAAAGGAGGTCAAGACCCCAGCCGATCTCGCAGGAGTGAAGTTGCGCATGCCCGGATCTGATACCTGGCTATTCCTCGGCAAGGCGCTCGGGGCCAACCCGCTGCCGGTTGCGTTCGGGGAGATCTATACGGCGCTGCAGACCGGCGCGATTGATGGCCAGGATAATCCGCTTCCCACAGTTCGCGCGGCGAAATTCTATGAAGTCACAAAGCAGATCGTACTCACGGATCATCTGGTAGACGCGATCTTTCTGTCCATGGCGGGTTCCACGTGGAAGAAGCTTGATGACACCCAGAAGACTGCTGTGACGAATGCAGCCAAGGCGGCAGTTCGGTTCAACAACGAAAACCGGATCAAGGAAGAGTCGGAACTGGCTGATTTCTTCAAGGCTCAGGGCCTGAAGGTATACAAGCCCAACGTCGAGACCTTCCGCACCCAGGTGCAAAAGACGTATCTGGAATCCGACCTGTCCAAGGCTTGGCCGAAGGGAATGGTCGATCGGGTCAACGCGATCAAGTAAGCGGATAGGTTCACTCTGCTTACAATGCTTCGGAAGCAGCGCAGCTTCCGAAGCATTCTCAAAGTCACTCGACCGCTCCCGTGAACGCGGCAGCCGAAGGCAAGTCGCGCTCTACCGGGTCACCCATTCGTGAGCTGCTATGCAATCCCTCCGCGCCCGCCTCTGCTACTTCGCCGAACTGGTTGCAGCGATCATGTTCGTGACCATGTTCGCTGCTTTCCTTCTCCAAGTCTTTACCCGTTACATCCTGAACGATCCAGTGGCTTGGACGCAAGAATTCGTACTGATTGCCTATATCTGGATTGTGTTCTGGTGTGCGGCGTTCTTGCTGCGGGAGCGGGAGCATATCACCTTTGACATGTTCTATTTGGCTCTTCCCCTCGCTGGGCGGCGTGTCCTCGCCATCGTTCTGACAGCGCTGACCGGAATTGCATTCATTGTGGCCCTCCCGGCGACGGTCGACTTCGTGACCTTCATGAAGATCGAGAAGAGCCCCGTCATTGGGCTTCGGTTTGACTTTTTGTATGCCATCTTTGTCGTGTTCGTGATTGCAGTGGCAATTAGCGCTGTGGTGCGTGTCTGGCGCCTTCTCAGCCGCTCATGGCAGGACGAACTTAGGACCAACGGAGACTTCGAACCATGAGCGCCGTCTTCATTCTCACGCTCATTGCGTTCTTTGGCCTCGCCCTGCTGGGGATGCCAGTCGCCTTCGCGATGTTCGTGGCGTCCATCGGTTACCTGATCGCCTCGGGTCGTGACGTCGGACTGTTCGGCGAGCAGATTCTCAACGGCCTCTACGATTCGTTTGTGCTGTTGGCAGTGCCGCTTTTCATCTTGGCAGCCAACATCATGAACGCCAGCGGTGTATCCGATCGCCTCTTTATGTTCTGTCAGGCGCTTGTGGGCCGTTTCAGAGGTGGCTTAGCGCAAGTTGATATTCTGGTCAGCATCATCTTCTCAGGGATGTCCGGATCGGCAATTGCCGACGCAGCCGGTCCCGGCAAGCTCGTTACTCAGATGATGATCAAGCAGGGACGCATCCCACCAGGGTTTGCGGCTTCCGTTGCCGCGTCCTCTGCAACCATCGGCCCGATTATTCCGCCATCGATCCCGATGGTGATCTACGCGGTCGTCTCCGACACGTCAGTCGGTTATCTGTTTCTTGGCGGAGTCATTCCAGGGTTGATCATGGGCTTGGCCCAGATGGGGCTGGTAGGATTTGTCGCCCGCAAACGGAACTTTCCGCGGGGTGAGGGTATCCCGCTGAGCGAACTTCCACGAACGACGTACCGGGCAGTTCCGGCGCTCCTCATGCCAGTGATCCTGCTCTACTGTATTTATGGTGGAGCGACGACGCCGACAGAAGCGGCGGCGATTGCGGCAGCCTATGCCCTTGTGCTCGCTGTTTTCTTCTACCGGGAGCTCTCATGGAAGGAGGGCTTCAAAGTCCTGGTGGAGTCCAGCAAGGCGACCAGCGTGGTGGCGCTTCTCATCGCCGGCGCCCTAATCTTCAACTATATCGTGGCTTCGGAGCGGCTCCCTGAGCAGGTTGGTCGCCTCCTTGATGGCCTTGATGTCTCTCCACTTGTCTTCCTGTTGCTCGTCAACCTGCTCTTCCTCGCGCTCGGTTGTCTATTTGATGCCACGACACTGCTGCTCGTCATCGTTCCGCTGTTCCTGCCAGCAGCGAGAGAGCTCGGTATTGATCTCGTTCATTTCGGTGTCGTCATCGTAGTCAACATCATGATCGGGCTCATCACGCCCCCCTACGGGGTGCTTCTGTTCGTCATGAGCGGACTGACAGGAATTCCGTTGCGTGACATCATCCGCGAGATCTGGGTCTTCATTGGGATCCTGGTTGCCGCTCTCCTGCTGATGATCTTTGTCCCGGAGGTTGTTCTCTGGCTGCCGCGGCATTTCGGTTATAGGGGCTAGATATGGGGACAGCCGGCAAACTGAAACGTCTTCTAGGCTTCAGCGCAAACCGTAGAAGCGCTGCGCCGTTCCGCCGAATAAGTCGCTCTTCTGATCCAATGATAGATGAACTGTGAGGTCCTGCGCCCACTGCCACCATTGAAGATAGGTACTGCGCAAGGTGCAAACTGGCCAGTCGCTGCCGAACATCAGGCGCTCTGGCCCAAAAAGAGTGAGAAGGGTCTGAGTGACGGGTTCGAGGGCAGCCTCTGAAGCCTGATCTTTGCACTCAGTCACAAGGCCTGAAAACTTGCAGTGCACATGGGGGATCTTGGCCAACTGCGCCAGATCCCTGTGCCAGGAACCCAAGTCAGCTCCGATCGGCGGCTTAGCACCATGGTCAATGACAACTTTCAGATCCGGGTGCCGCTCGATCAGCCGCAGGAGATTGGGAAGGTGTTGTGGAAGAACAAGGCCATCGAAGCGAAGGTCAAGATCGACAAGTGCTCGATAGACGGGAGTCAGTTCCGCCTTCAGCATCCAGTCGTCATCAGGGATGTCTTGCAGCATCGGGCGAATACCGCGCAGCAGCTTGTTGGACGCGAGGCGCTCCAACTCGTCTATGGCATCAGGGACAAGCATATCGATCCAGCCGACAACCCCTTTAACCTTCGGTTCGCTTTCGGCAATCGAAAGCAGATACCGGGTCTCCTCCAGGGTTGGTGCAGCCTGAACGAGTATTGCGTAGTCAATACCTGCCTGTTCCCAGGACGAACGGACGTCGTCTATCGTGAAGTCGCGATAGATGTAGGCAAGGTCGGGGGTGAGCCAGCCATAGTCGCCACGCGACAATCGCCAAACATGTATGTGGGAATCGATGTACGGGATCATCAACCGTGTGACCTCCGGAGCGCAGGTTCATAGACAAGATCGTGGAATTTTGGGGACTGAGGCTTACCCCTGCTTCACGACAGAGCAGAGGAGAGGGGCTGCGCCCTCTCCCGGCGGCAATTCCTAATCATAGAGAACGGCAGCAATCTTCGGGTCGCTCATGTTCGACTTGTCGTAGTAGAAGAAGCCGGTATCGATGACCTTCTCGAGTTTCTCACCCTTGAGGGCCTTCACAGCAGCTTCAACTGTCTTATAGCCGATCCCGACGGGATTTTGGGTGATGGCTCCTGCCATGAGACCGTCCTGGATCGCCTGCTTCTGCTGCTTTCCAGAATCGTAGCCGATGATAACAAGCTTACGGTTCATCTCCTTGGCGCCATTGACCACGCCGATGGCTGAGCCCTCGTTCGCCCCGAAGATGCCTTTGAGGCCAGGGTTTGCCTGAAGTATCGATTTCGTGATCTCGGTCGACTTTAAGTGGTCGCCGGAACCGTATTGAACGCTCACGATCTTGATTTTGGGGTGCTTTTCCTTGATCCGATTCACGAAACCATCACGTCGGTCGATGCCCGTACGGCTGGTCTGGTCATGCACCACGAGAGCGATGTCGCCCTCGCCGCCGATCAGCTCCGCCATCTTGTCAGCCGCCAGTGCCGCGGCCGCAAGATTGTTCGTGGTCGCCGTGGTCACCGGAATATCGCTGTCGACACCGGAATCGAAAGCCACGACTGGGATCTTGGCGGAGTGAGCCTTGCGCAGAAGGGGAATCGCCGCTTGGCTGTCAAGGGCTGCAAAGCCGATTGCCTTCGGGTTCTTGGCGAGAGCGGCCGATAGCATGTCGATCTGTTTGTCGACCATGGTTTCGCTATCCGGCCCCTCGAACGTGATGCGCACGTTATTGTCCTTGGCAGCCTGTTCAGCACCGGCCTTGACGGCCTGCCAGAACTGATGCTGAAAACCTTTCGACACGAGCGGTATATAGATTTCTTGGGCGGTTGCGGAGCCCGAAAGACCGATGAGCGTTCCGATGCCAATGGCACCAATGAGATGGCGTCTATTCCACATCTGTTCCTCCTGGTTGTCCTTCGTTGTTGAGCCTGCCAACCGGGGCAGGGATGCCATAGTTGGGTAATGTTGCGGTCCTGTCTGCTCCTTCATGATTGCGAGAGGTGGACAAACTATTAGCTCTTGCGGCGCAGGATATCTGCATAGACAGCCAGAATGATGATGATCCCCGTCACGACCGTCTGCCATTCCTGGGCAACCGAGAGGATGCGCAGTCCGTTCGTGAGCACGCTGATAATCAATGCGCCTATGATCGTTCCGAGAATGGTGCCGCGGCCTCCGCTCAGGGAGGTGCCACCGATGACCACGGCCGCGATGGCATCGAGCTCATACCCTTGCCCAAGTGCGGGCTGAGCCGAGTTGAGCCGCGAGGCGATGATAAGGCCAGCGATGCCGCAGATTCCGCCTGAGACGGTGTAAACGATAATCTTCCAGGAATCCGTATTCACGCCCGAGAGACGCACGGCCTCCTCGTTCGAGCCAAGGGCAAAGGTATAGCGCCCGAGAGCCGTGCTTGTGAGTATGAGACTTGAGACGATCGCAACGATGAACAGGATCAGCACGCCATTGGGTATTGGCAGGAAGGGCAGGACCGCTCCGATCAAGGACTCCTGCGAGATCATCGAGAAGTTCGGCGTATCGTTGAAGTAGATGGGCCTGGTCCCCGAGATCACCAGAGCAAGGCCCTTCAGCAGCATCATCATGCCGAGCGTTGCGATGAAGGGAGGTACTCTCATCTTGGCGATGATGGTGCCGGAAACCGAACCGCATAGAGCCCCTGCGGCGATGGCCGCAAGGATGCCTACGGGCATGGGCAGGCCCCAATAGGTTAGAACCACGCCAGCAATAACGGCGCAGAAAGTCATCAAGGTGCCGACAGACAGATCGATCCCGCCCGTGATGATAACGAATGTTGCGGCAACAGCGAGAACGCCGTTCACGGCGGTTGCCTGCAGGATTCCGATCAGATTGTCGCTCTGCAGAAAGTTCTCTGACGCGATGCTGAAAACAGCCAATAGGGCGATCAGGCTGGCGAAGGCCAAGATCTTCTGCCAGGTCCCCTGGCTCAGCACAGCGGGTCTGACGATGGTCTGGATGTCCTTTTCTACGATGGTCGTCACGTGGTTGATCCCCCAGTCGCCGACTTCAAGGTGTCTGCTGTCAAGCTATGGCGTTGCGTCGCGAGGCGCATGATGGCCTCCTGAGTCGCACCCTTGGCGGCAAGCTCGCCTGTGAGCCGCCCCTCGCACATCACGGCAATCCGATGGCTCATGCGCAGGATCTCGGGCAGTTCGGATGAGATCATCACGATAGCTCGACCTTGAGCCGCAAGGGTGTTCAGAAGTTTGTAGATCTCGTTCTTCGCGCCGATGTCGATACCGCGGGTCGGCTCGTCGAAGAACAGGATCTCGCAGTCTCGAGCCAGCCACTTGGCGATTACGATCTTCTGCTGGTTTCCACCTGATAGGAACCGCACCTCCTGTGCGTCCGAGGGCGTCTTGATCCGAAGCTGGCTGATATAGGAGCGCGCCGTGTCACGGATGGCCTGCGCTTTGAGAAAGATTTTCAGGGAAAGAAACTTGCTCAGGCACGGCATAACAATGTTCGCCGCGACATCCATGCCGGTCGCCAATCCGAAGCGTTTTCGGTCCTCCGAGAGATAGCCGATACCAAGCCGAACAGCGTCTTGGGGCGAGCGGATCGTTGCAGTCTTGCCTCTGACAATGATTTCTCCGCCATCCAGCGGATCGGCCCCGAAGATTGCTCGTGCAACCTCCGTGCGGCCCGCTCCCATCAAGCCCGCAAAACCAAGGATCTCTCCCTTGCGCAGCTTGAAGCTGACATCCTGAATGGCGTTGCTTCGGCGAAGATTGTGGACCTCAAGCACCACGTCATGGCTCGACAGGTCGGGAACATCAGTTTTCTTCTCGGTCAGGCTGCGACCGACCATCATGGAGATGATCGTGTCGATGCTCGTGGAAGCGGTTGGGACTGTGCCGACATACTCACCGTCGCGCATGACTGTGACGCGATCTGAGATTTCCTTCAGCTCGTCCATCTTGTGGGAGATGTAGACGATGCCCACGCCCTCGGCTTTGAGTTGCCGGATGATGCCGAACAGCTCTGCGATCTCCGTGCTGTTCAAGGCAGCTGTTGGCTCATCCATGATCAAGACCTTGGACCTGAATGACAGAGCCTTAGCAATTTCGACCATCTGCTGCTTAGCCACCGTGAGCACACCCACTTCGGCGCGAGGATCAAGCACCAGATGCATACGCGCGAAAATATCGGCAGCAGCCCGGTTGAGGGCCTCCTCGTCGAGCAGAAGTCCCATGGCGCGCTTCGGCTCACGACCGATGAAGATGTTCTGTGCGGCACTGAGTTCATTCATCAGGTTCAGCTCCTGGTGAATGATGCTGATGCCCAAGTCTTGGGCAGCTCGCGGTGATGCAATGTCGACGGGCTCGCCTTCGATAAGGATCTCACCGGCATCTTTCCGATAAATACCGGCAAGGATCTTCATCAAGGTCGATTTGCCGGCGCCATTCTCTCCCATCAAGGCATGGACTTCTCCCGAGAATAGTTCGAAGCGAGCTTTCTTGAGGGCTCTTACCCCCGGGAATGACTTGTCGAGATCCATGATCGTGACGAGCGGCGTCATGAGCAGCACCTCGATTGACGACATGCCATCGCTTGGAGCCGCTGCATGGGATGCGAACATGAGGTCGAGGCAGCACTCAAGGCGGCAATGTTCGTGAGACTGGGAGCGCCCGCTCGCCTCCCTGCGAAGGCACTCGGACGTTCTATATCCCAAAGTACTGCGGACGCTGACAGGATACTATCCTGTACCCGCATCTGCTCCTCCCGACCGCCCCTGTGACGGTCCGACATCCATGGAGCTATTCTGTGTAGCTCCTTTGGATGTCAGATCGGATTGAAAGCGCAATGGCGTTTCTTGAAAGGATGATATTCATGAACGTCTGAGGCAAGCAACTGGAAATGTAGCTCTGGAGAGGTGATTGACGGAGGCGTTGTGACATAGTTTCTATGGCTCGAACCTCTCTCCTCGTGGCTTTGCCCTTGCTGGCCGAAGTCCGGCGCCATAGGCTTGAACCTGTCCTCGGTAAAGCCGGATTGAAGCTGTCGAGCGATGTGAATGGAGTGCTCAGATGTCTACCACCCCGATTCAGAAGACCTTGCTCGAGCGCGCGAGTCTCGCGGTATCGAGGATCTGCTTCGGGACCTCCTCGCTAGGAGATATGCCTGGGACCTACGGCTATGACGTCAGTGAGGACAGAGCCCGAGCGACCGTGCGGGCTATCTTCTCCGGTCCGGTTAATTTTCTCGACACATCGCGCATCTATGGTTTCGGCCGGAGCGAGGAACGAATTGGCGACGTCATCCGCGAGCGCGGTGGATTGCCTGAGGGGTTTGTACTCTCGACCAAGCTGGATCGTGACCCGCAAACCAACCTCTTCGATGCTTCACAGGCACGGCGGTCCTTAGAGGAAAGTCTCAAGGCTCTTGGGCTCGACCGCATCCAGCTCCTTCATCTTCATGATCCGGAGCATGCCGCTTCGCTGGATGTGACCACGGGCGCGCAGGGAGCCCTTCCCGAGTTGTTCAAGATGAAGGAGGAGGGACTTGTAAACGCCGTTGGCCTTGCCGCAGGGTCGGTGGAGGTCATGATGCCGCTCCTGCGTGACTGGGACTTCGATGCGGTGATCACCCACAACCGCTTCACCCTGGCCAACCGAAATGCGGAGGCTATGATCAGCTACGCGCATTCGAAGGGGATCGCCGTTCTTAACGCTGCACCTTACGCAGGCGGCGTTCTGGCCAAGGGTTCTTATTCATACCCACGCTACGTCTACCAGGAGGCTTCTGAAGACGTACTGGACCCGATCCGCCGGATCGAGGCCATCTGCTCCAAGCACGGTGTTCCACCGGGCGCAGTGGCCCTGCAGTTCTCGATGCGAGACGAGCGGGTAACCTCGACAATCTGCGGTGTCAGCAAGCCGGAGCGGGTTGCGCAGACACTCGAATGGGCGCAATGGCTGATTCCTCAGGCTGTCTGGGACGAACTTGCATCTCTTTCCTACTCGGTCGACGATCCTGAGGCGAGCCGTCAGTACAATCCAGGATAGATCGCCTAGGCTCAATTCAGTCTTCTCAGCAAGGTCATTACCCAGATGATTGCCCGGCGCCAGAAAGTGCCGGATCATCTTGTACAAATGCTTCTTCACTCTATGGGACATGGCGACGAAATCGCTGTTGTCGACGGCAATTCTCCCGCAGCGGCCATAGCCCAGCGTCTCGTGAGGCTCGATGGATTGTCAGCAACAGACGTGACCAGTGCCGTTCTGTCGGTGATGCCTCTCGATCATTTCGCGCCAGAGGCGGCATGGCGCATGGAGGTCGTGGGCGACCGTCAGGCGGAAGAGCCAATCTTCGATGAATTCCGTGCCATCATTCCCCGTCACGAGGGCTTTAGTTTTCGCCTCGCTGCTTTTGAGCGATTTGCCTTCTACGATGGAGCCAAAGCTGCTTATGCAATCGTTTCGACGGGAGAGAACAGACTATATGGCAATAAAATCCTAAAAAGGTATAATCCGAAGCGACTGATGCTGATGGTGAGAACGCTAGGTGTTTGATCCCGGGGTTTGATGGTGCATTCTTATCGCCTGAATGGAGGGATGCTCTATGGGCCAGGTTCTCCACGGCAGCGCCACCACGACTGAGGCGGTCCGTCGCGCAATCCAGAATAGTCAAGAAAGCCTGAGAGCCCTGGCCACGCGCCACGGCATCAACCAGAAAACAGTCGCTAAATGGAAGAAGCGCACCTCGGTCGTTGACCTGCCCACCGGGCCCAAGAGCCCAAAGTCAACCATCCTGTCAGCCGATGAGGAGGCCGTGATCATCGCCTTCCGCCGGCACACGCTCCTGCCGCTGGATGACTGCCTCTATGCCCTCCAGCCCACGATCCCGCACCTGACGCGCTCGTCGCTGCATCGCTGCCTGCAACGTCACGGGATTGGGCGCTTGCCGGATGTGGAGGGCGAAAAGCCTGCCAAGAAGAAGTTCAAGAGTTACCCCATTGGCTTCTTCCACATCAACATTGCCGAAGTGCAGACCGCACAAGGCAAGCTCTACCTGTTTGTCGCTATTGATCGCACCAGCAAGTTCGCCTTTGCGCAGCTGGTCGAGAAGGCCAACCGGGTCACTGCCTCGACCTTCCTGGTCGCCCTGATCGCGGCCGTGCCCTACAAGATCCACACAGTGCTCACCGACAACGGCATCCAGTTCCGGCTGCCGCCGCGCTATGCTGATGGCCCGACCGCCCGCTACATCACGCACATGTTCGACATGCGCTGCCGCGAGAACGGCATCGAGCACCGCTTCACCAAAATCAATCATCCCTGGACGAATGGGCAGGTCGAGCGGATGAACCGCACCATCAAGGACGCAACGGTCAAGCGCTATCACTACGACAACCATGACCAGCTGCGGCTTAAATCGTCAGGCGTTCAGCGCCTCATAGGCGGATGGTTTCGACGTGGGTATGATGCATACGTCTATGAGATCGCCAACGCCTCACGCCGCTCGGCGGCGATGGTGTCGAACGCGTCGCTGAACGTCTCGTAAGAGAACGGCTTCAGGAGCACGGGCGCGTGCTGATAGGGCGCAGGAACGATGCTGGGATCGTAACCCGTCACGAAGATGAACGGGATGCTGCGGTGGTGCAGGATATCGGCCACGGGATAGACCGCGAGGCCCGCCATGTTGACGTCGAGGATGGCGAGGTCGAGATCATCTTCGAGCGCCAGAGCGATGGCCTGTTCGAAGGTGGCGGCAGGGCCGACGACCTGCCCGCCGCAATCGCATACCATGTCCTCGATCAGCATCGACACCAGGGTCTCGTCTTCGACGATGAGAACGCGGGGGCTGCGGAAGGTCTGCATGGGTGCTCCCCCAATGGTCTGGATGTGATGGATGGATCCCTGCATGTGAGCCCGACTGCGTTGGATGGATCGTGATGGATGATGCGTCCTGCCGCCGGTCGGCGGCAGGACGCTGTGCGTGTTAAGGCTGTGCCGCCTGGATCTCGCGGGCTTCCGCGACGATCTGATCGAACACCACGGATTCAGGATCGATGTCGAGCCCGAGCTTTTCGTTGAGTACCTTGACGGGCTCTTCCGGCACACCCTGCTTCGACAGCTGAGCCAAGGCCGTGGCGGCCGCTGTGATCTCCGCGTCGGTGATCTCGTCCTCGACGTCCGTGCCGAGGGTCAGCGCCTTCTCGTAGGTTGCGATCAGCCCAACCGTCGAGTTCGGCGCGGCGTTCAGCCGAGCGGTGGCCGAGGCATTCACCGCGTTCATGCGACTGAGCCTAGCGGTGTCGAGGCCGATGATCTTGGCGCTGGAGGCGGCCTTCTTCGCGTCGGAGGAGACTTTCGTCTCGGCCTCTCTGGCCTCGCGCCTGGCGTCGCGGGTGCTGCGCGCCTCCTCGGCCCTCGCTTGCCCCTTCGCTGCGGCGTCGCTGGGACTGGAGCTGCGGCCGCTACGCTCGCCGCCACGGGAATTCTCGCCGCCGCCGCCGCGTGACTCGCCACCAGACTTTCCGCCGGAGCCGCCATGGCCGCCAGAGTTGCCGCCACTGCCGCCACCACCGGAGTTGCCGCCGCCGTTTCCGCCACCATGGCCACCGCCGTTGTCGCCACCGTTTCCACTGCCATCGCCGCCTTTGGCCTGGGCCTGGGATTTTTCGAGCTTGAGCGAGGTCAGGTCGAGCGACAGGGGTTGCAGGCTGACGGCGAGGCCAAGAGCGAGCGCCGAAACAGTCAGGGCAAGACGTCGTATCATGAGGTTTCCTTCCAAAACATGTGAGCCTGTGAGGCCCCCTTGGCTTTATAAGTATGTGAGAAATTTTCCCACGTCAACGTTGATGTGGGATTGCTTCCCACGCTCGATCGGCCTACCTAGATTTTATGTCCGGCGATGCTCCCCGCTCTCTCAAACCAGCCAAGCTGCACGCGCCCCTCGCGCGCCTGCTGCGCCCCCTCGTGCGGCTCCTGATCCGCAGCGGCATCACGTTCCCCATGCTGGCGGAGCTGCTGCGCGAGCTTTATGTGAACGTCGCCGAGTACGACTTCGCCCTTCAGGGCAAGGAGCAGACGGACAGCCGCGTCAGCCTTCTGACCGGCATCCACCGCAAGGAAGTGCGCCGGCTGCGGGGCGCGGGCGCCCCGGTCAACACGGTGCCGGCGACGGTCTCGCAAACGAGCCGTATCCTGGCTCGCTGGCTTGCGGACCCGCGCTTCACCGGCCCCGACGGGCGCCCCCTGCCTCTCCCCCGCACGGCCGAGATGCCGCAACCGTCCTTCGAGCGCCTTGTCGCCTCAGTCACGCGCGACGTACGGCCCCGCGCGGTGCTGGACGAATGGCTCGACCGCAAGCTGGTCGTACTAGACGACGAGGATCGCGCCCTTCTGGCCGAGTCGGCTTATGTGCCGAGCGGCGGAGACGACCAGCAGCTCTATTATCTCGGACGCAACCTGCACGACCACATCGCCGCCGCAGTGGCGAATGTGGAAGCCGGATCACCGCCCTTCCTGGAAAGGGCCGTCCACTATGATGGGCTGACGAGGGAGATGGCCGAGCAATTGCAGCGGCGCTCCCGCGACGTGGCCATGGAAGCTCTCCACACGCTCAACCGTGAAGCCCACGCTGCCAGCGACCAGGCTCCCGCGGGGCAGTGGCGCTGGAATT
Organism: Microvirga soli; assembly: GCF_016734765.1. GTDB lineage: Bacteria > Pseudomonadota > Alphaproteobacteria > Rhizobiales > Beijerinckiaceae > Microvirga > Microvirga soli. The sequence goes on from NZ_JAERQE010000039.1 coordinate 38,464, forward strand.
TCGGCGTATACGTCTATTCCGAAGAGGTCGCGCCACCATCCGCTGCCGCGACATCCACCGACACCAACGACAAGGGAGCCAAGCCGTGAAGTACCACGCCGCTTCGCTCGCACGAACCCGTGCTGTCTTGCTCGTGGCGCTGGTTCTGCTTGTAGCCTCGCTGACCCTGGCGTGGGGCCAGAGCGGGCAGGACCGCGGCATCGGCGGCACCGGAGTCGTGGCCGATGATCAGGACGGCGACCGGGGCATTGGCGGCACCGGCATGATGGGCCGCATCCGCGGGTTCGGAAGCATCATCGTCAACGGCCAGCATGTGAACTACGCGCCCGACGTGCCGGTGCGGATCGACGGGCAGGCTCGTGCGGTGTCCGACCTGAAGATCGGCCAGGTGGTGCGGGTGGTTGCCGAAAACCGCAACGGCGTGCTGGTCACACGGCAGATCGATGTCACCAGCGAGGTCGTCGGCCCGATCGAGACAACGGGCAGGACGACCCTAACGGTGCTCGGCCAGACCGTCTCCACGCAGGCGCTGGCCACCGCAGGCCGGTGGCAGCTTGGAGACCGCGTGGCGGTGTTCGGCCTACGGCGGCCCGATGGCACGATCGTCGCAAGCTTGATCGAGCGACGGGATAGCGGGCCGGAGAGGATCGCCGGCCAAGTGACCCGATCGCGCAGCGGCGGCCTCGGAATCGGCACGTTGAAACTCACTGGCGTGGATCCTGCGCTCGTCGGTGCGCGGGCCGTATTCGAGGGAGCCTATGCCAACGGCACGCTTCAGGTGACAGGCACAGCCCGGGAGCGGGATCTCCTGGGAGCGAATGTCCAGCGGTTCTCCATCGAGGCCTATGTCGAGCGGACGCGAAACGGGCTGCGTCTCGGTTCGGGGCTCGAGGTGGCAGGCCGCCCCTCCTCGACCCTGCCGGTCGGGTCCTATGCGCCTGCGGTGGTGACCGTTGTAACCGATCAGAGAGGACGTCTCGGCATCGAGAATGTGTCCTTCGAAGGAAAGCCAACGTCATTGCGCGGATCACCCCAAGCGACAGAACATGAAGATTCGCGCAACACGCCGGCGGATGCACGGGGACGTGGACCTGGATCGCGCGATATGCATCCGGGATCCGGCTCGTCCCGCCAGAACTCTTCGTCCGACGGCGCCCGCGGGCGCGATGGCGAGGGCGGATTATCCGGCAATCAATCCGGCGGGAGCGGCAACAACGGCCAGGGCAATAGCAGCGGTGGCGGCAACCAGGGCGGCCGAGGCGGCGATCACGGCGGTGGACCTGGTGGCGGCTCCGGTGCGGGCGGTGGCGGCAACGGCAGCGGGAACGGAGGCGGCCATGGTGGAGGTGGTAATGGCGGCGGGGGCAAACGCTGAAAATCGTACCGGTTGTGCTGACTGGTCCTGACGAGCCACAGCCAATCCTGGGATGCGAAGCGCCCCGCGGTTTCGGCGTGCACCGCCGCGCGCGATGCGGACGAGGGCAGTCAGTGGTTCGCGCTCTATGAGAAGCTTGGGATCCGCGAGGAGGTGCTCCATCTCGACATCCGGGTCGAACCATAGTCGCCCTAGATGCCGTAATGGGCCTGCCGCTCACGGAGTAGCGAAGCAGGGTGGCTGTCCCTCAGAGTGATGTGTGTGGAAAC
>NZ_JAERQE010000003.1 GCF_016734765.1 Microvirga soli
GTCATCCCGCACCTCCTCACAGGTACAGAAGACCCCCACCACCCCATGCTACCAGACAGCGGGCTTTGCCGTCCTAGAAAAAAAGCAGCCCCGAAGGGCTGCTGAAGTTTATCACCACTGGGAAAACCGGGCGGAGCTTTCGCTCCGCCCGTGCCAGGCTGTGGAGGGTCAGCCCGGGAGCAGAACGGTGTCGACCACGTGGATGACGCCGTTCGATTGCATCACGTCGGCGATGCTGACGGTAGACTTGCCGCCCTTCTTGTCCGTGATGGTGAGTGTGTTGCCTGACGGCGTGACGGTGAGCATCTCACCCTGCACGGTCTTCAGCATGGCCTTGCCGCCGCCTTCCTTCACCTTCGCGGCGAGATCCTGCGCGGTCATCTTGCCGGCCACCACGTGATAGGTGAGCACGCCGGTGAGCTGCGCCTTGTTCTCGGGCTTCAGGAGCGTGTCGACCGTGCCGGCGGGCAGCTTGGTGAAGGCCGCGTTGGTCGGAGCAAACACGGTGAACGGACCCTTGCCCTGCAGGGTCTCCACGAGGCCCGCGGCCTTCACGGCAGCCACGAGGGTCGTGTGGTCCTTCGAATTGACGGCATTGTCGACGATGGTCTTGGACGCGTACATCGGGGCGCCGCCTACCGTCTTGGTCTGCTCCTGCGCCGTCACGGACAGCGTGAGAGCCGGAACGGCCAGGGCGATGGCGGCGGTCATGCAGGCAATGCGAATGTTCATGGATCTGGTCCCTGAATGGATTGGATGAGGATCCCGGCTTGTTGCCGGAGACCGAAGGCTCAACCTTCAGGGCGGATACCCCGCGTGAATGCGATTGGATGCGGGGTCGCGTTTTCGTGAAGAGAGAATTTTTTCGGGTCAGGCGGTGAATGCCGTCGGACCCCTCAGGTAAGCTTCCATGCGGTCGAGCTCGACCTCTTCTGCCGTCACGAGGTGCGGTGCATCCTGCTTGATGTCAGCAATGGGCAGCTTATCGATGGCCGTGCTCTCTTGGAGGGCCTTGTGGAGGTCCTGCAGATGTTTGATCTGCTCATCGTCCGAGCTCTCAGGCGGGTGGCGCGAGGTCATGACATGCTCCTTCGGGGTTAGCCGAAAGTATTGGCGCGATCCGTGTCACAAATAGGGCGCCGTCACAGTGCTGTGGACGCCGTTCCCTTCATCACAACAGGTCCCGTAGGCAGGCCCGTGGGGGAGCCGGTGAGCGGCTCGACCGAGATCGCGAACAGTTGATTCGAGTGCGGCCGGGGCAGGTTGCTCGGATCGAGCAGGACCGTCCTGGCGGTTTGCACCACGCCCACGGAGACCGGCGCTCCGTTCGGCTCCGGGAAGGTCCACACTTGGATGGAGTGGTTGTGAGGGATCTCCATGTCGCCGAGCGGGGTCAGCTCGAGGCGACCGTCGGCGAAGGTGCGCAGCACGGCGCCGGGCTGGTTGGTCTCGCTCATGAGAACCGCCACAAGGGTCGGCTGGCGGGTGGCTTTGTCTGCGAAGTATCCCACGCCCAAGGCGAGCAGGAGGGCTGCCAGCGCACCGGCCATGCCGAAGCTGCGCCAGAAACTGAGGCTGTTCCAGAGCCCCTGCAGCAGGGTCTGCGAGGTGCCCCGCCGCGCGGGTGCCGCAGGCTTCGCGGCTGCCGCCACTGGTTGAGGTTCAAGGCCGGTCTCGATCCGCTGCCACAGGGATTCACCGGGCGGGAGGTCGACGGCCGTGTTGTCCCATTCCGCGAAGCGGGTGCGCCATTGCTGGACGAGGGTCTGGAAGGATGCATCGGATGTCATGAGACGCTCCGCCACTCCGCGCTCCTCGCCCTCGAGGAGGCCGAGAACGTGCTCGGCGGCCAGACGATCCTGATCGTCGCGCGTCATGCCATGCACTCCCGCAGGGCCAGCAGGGACCGTCGGATCCATGACTTGATCGTGCCGAGCGGCACGCCGAGGCGGCCGGCGAGTTCTCCGTGGCTGAGGCCGTGGATGTAGGCGAGCGTGATGGCCTGGCGGCGCGCGGGCTCCAGACCCTCCAGGCAGCGCTTGAGGTTTCCCGTATCGGACAGGCGCATCATCACGGTCTCGGCGCTCTCCTCTTCGCTCGTGAGCCCCATGGGCTCGAAATCCTCGACCAGATCGGTCCGGGTCTCGCCGCGCAGGATGTTGAGCGCCCGGTTGCGCAGGATCGCGTAGAGCCAGGAGCGGGCATCGCCGCGGGCGGGGTCGAAGCTGTCGGCCTTGCGCCAGACTTGGAGGAAGGTGTCGTGCACGGCTTCCTCAGCCAAAGCCCGCCGCCGCAGGAGCCGCATGGCGACGCCCAGCATCCGTGGTGCCTCGCTGTCATAGATGGTGCGCAAGGCCGCGCGATCGCCCCGGGCGCATTGGCCGAGGGCGTGGTTCAGGTCCAAGGCCGGGGAGGCCATCTCCCCCAGCGCTGCCTTCACGCGCGAACTCCGTTTCCACTTGGCTAAGATACACCCGAACCCTGCCGTTGGATGCAAAAGGTCCGAAAAATTCACCGCCCCTGCATCCATAGAGGATTCCGGCGGGTATGCGCAATGTCGGTCGCTCACGGCCGGCGGTTTCAGCCGGAGGATACCATCATGAAGTTTACACCCTTGGCCGCGGCTCTCATCGGGTCGTCACTTGTTGCAGGTGCGGCTCACGCGCAGAGCGTGGCGGCGCTTGTGGGAGACGACATGATCGCCATCGTCGATGTGGCGGGCAAGAAGGTCGAGCGCTCGATGAAGGTCTCGGGCCTCTCCGGCGCGCTGGTCGGCATCGATGTGCGCCCGGCCGACGGCATGCTCTATGGCGTTGTCGCCGACGGAACGGTGGTGACGATCGATCCGGTGACGGGCAAGGCCACCATGAAATCCAAGCTCGACACCATGCTGGCGCCCGGCACCCTGGCGACCGTCGATTTCAACCCGGTGGCGGACCGACTGCGGATCATCGGCTCGGACGGCATGAACCTTCGCGCCAACGTGGATGACGGCAAGGTCACGAAGGACGGCCAGCTGAAGTTTGCCGATGCCGACATGCACAAGGGCAAGATGCCCAAGGTGGTGGCCGGCGCCTACACGAATTCCATGAAGGGCGCGAAGGAGACGGTGCTCTACGACATCGAAGCGAGCGGCGTGCTCGTCCGGCAGGTGCCTCCCAACGACGGCGTGCTGAACTCGGTCGGCATGATGGGTATGGAAGCCGCCGCTGCTGCCTTCGACATCGTGTCCAGCGATGCCACAAACGAAGGTTGGCTCATGAGCGGCAAGTCGCTCTACAAGGTCGATCTGGCAACCGGCAAGGCCTCGGAAGTGGGGATGATCGCGGGCGTGGACGGGACCGTGCGCGACATCGCCGCGATGCCGAAAGCCATGTAGTCCGATAGCGGCGCGCCGGTGATCTTCGGCGCGCCATTCCGCTCAGGCGCAGCTGCGGCCCATGGCGTTGAGGCCCTCGTCCAGAAGGTCGGCGAGGTTCGGGATGCCGATGAGCCAGTCGGCGGTCGAAGCGGAGCTCGCCTCGTCGCGCTCGCGGGCCAGGCGCACGGCGGCGCCCCATTCCTCAGGCTCCATGTCGCCACGGCCGATATAGACCAGGGCGATCAGGTCGGCGCGCTCGTCGTCGTTGAGGCCGGCGATCACATCGCGCACTTCCTCCTCGGTCGCGTCGTCCGGGGAAGCCGTCAGCGCGTCGATGCTGCCGTCGTCGGTGGGGTTCGAGCCCGAAGCCGGGTCGGTCATGCCTTCCTTCACATCGATGGCCCTGGCCCGGAGAATGAGTTCGCAAACCTTATCGAGCGCGATATCCATAGAAACCCTCTTCGAAGTCCGCTTGGGGAAGCCCTTGGGAACAGTCGTTTCGTCACTTGGCTGACAGGGAAACCCGGAAGAGGGGATTCGGTTCAGCTGAGGTTGGCGTTGAGGGCGCTCTGCGCGTAAGGTGGACGAGGTTGGGGATATAACATGCGCCGATCGATCGTTGTCTGGCTGGTGGGGCTGTCCCTCGCCGCCGTTCCCGTTCAGGACTCCTTCGGGCAGGCTGCCCGCCGGGCCGATCCGTTCCAGATGGCGCCGCAGCGTCCGGGACAAACCGACGTTTATCTCCTGTCCTTCGGTCTCTGGGGACCGCAGAGCGTGTTCGAGAGCGAAGCGAAAGGCGCAGCCCGCGTTCTTGAAGCACAGCTCGGCGCAAAAGGCCGCTCCATCGTCCGCTTCAACACCAAGCGCCGGGCTGGCGCGACCCCGCCGACCCTCCTGGCCGCTGCCGAGGCCGTCGGCCGCACGCTCGATCCCGCCGAGGACATCGTGGTGCTCGTCCTGACCTCCCATGGAGCGCCGGAGGGCATCGGTCTCGTGGCCGGACGCGATACCCGCCTCGTGACGCCCGGTGACGTGAGGGCCCTGCTCGAGAGAACCAGGGCGCAGCACCGGGTGGTGATCGTCTCAGCCTGCTATTCGGGTGTTTTCGCCAACGCGCTTGCCGACGCGAGAACCCTGGTGATCACCGCGGCCGCGGCCGACAAACCGTCCTTCGGCTGCCGGGACGGGGCGACCTGGACCTATTTCGGCGATGCCTTCTTCAACAAGGCCCTGAGGGGCAACGCGCGCCTGGATACGGCGTTTGAGAGGGCCCGCGGCCTTGTCACCCAGCGGGAGAAGCGGGAGGGCTTCGATCCCTCCAATCCGCAGATCGCCGGCGGCTCTCGGGTTCTGGAGCGCCTGTACGCCCGTTAAGACAGCTGCCGTGCGGCCAGCGCGCCGATGCGGGCAACCCAGCGCTCGATCCGCCGCCTGTTGACGCCGAAATCCGAGCTGCCGACCTGGCTGCGGGAATACACGGCGAGGGTCGATGCATCATGGCCTCGGTCGAACACCTGCACGACCACGGTATCGGGAAAGCGCATGAACCGGGTGCGCACGAGATAGCGATCCTGCTGCGGGCCCCTGTCGATGAGGCTCGTGCCGGGCTCCGCCAAGGCTGCCTCTGAGACGAGGCTGCGCAGGCGGGCGCCGGGAACGGGAAAGACCGAAGGCTCGGCATCGGGCTTTGCTTGAGGGCAGATGTCTTGAGGGCAGATCAGGGCGTCGTTCGGCGTGGTGCGGCGCCTGAGGGTCGCGAACTCCACAGGCCCGAGATCGGGCGAGCCGAACAGGCCCTGCCATGTTCGCTCAAGCCCCGTTTCCCAGCCGCGCCACAGGCCATAGCCGAGACCGACGCTCACAAGTCCGATTGCCACAGCCTTCTTTCGCATGTTCTGCCCATTCCCCACGGCTTGACAGCCCGGCTGAGAAGAATAGGGCAGGGCGCGCCTCCCTCCTAGCCATTCTCCGGAAGTCCAATGAGCCCTCACGTTGCCCCCATCCTGATGCTGGTCGCCTCGAATGTCTTCATGACCTTCGCGTGGTATGGGCATCTCAAGTACAAGACATCGGCTCTCTGGATGGCGGTGATCGTCAGCTGGGGCATCGCCTTCTTCGAATACTGGCTCGCGGTGCCGGCCAACCGGATCGGTTCCGCGGTCTATTCGGCCGCCGAGCTGAAGACCATGCAGGAGGTCATCACCCTGTTGGTCTTCGCAGGGTTCTCGGTGCTCTACCTGAAGGAGCCGCTCGGCTGGAACCACTTGATCGGCTTCTGCCTCATCGCCGGAGGGGCCGCGTTCATCTTTCAGGGTCGATGACGAAAAGGCCATGGCGCTTCTCATCTATGCAGGCGCGGCGCTCGCCGAGATTGCAGGCTGCTTCGCCTTCTGGGCGTGGCTGCGTCTTGGAAAGACAAGCTGGTGGCTCCTGCCCGGCATGGGGTCGCTGGCGCTGTTCGCCTATCTCTTGACCCTCGCTCCGAGCGATGCCGCTGGGCGCGCTTACGCGGCCTATGGCGGCATCTACATTCTTGCCTCGATCCTTTGGCTCTGGATTGCGGAAGGCTCGCGCCCTGACCGATGGGATATCGCCGGCGGTGCGATTTGCCTTGCGGGCGCGGCCCTCATCCTGTTCGGGCCGAGAGGATGAGCTCTAACGCTGTTCCTGGAGTAGCCAAGACTCCGACGTCATCACCGGCCTTGTGCCGGTGATCCCGATCCGGGAAACGCCTCACCTCAAGCAATCGGGATGGCCGGGACATGCCCGGCCATGACGTCGAGAAATTATCGAGGTTGGCGCCTCACGTCGCAGGCTTCATGCGCAGGATGCGGCCGTTGCGGGAATCTGTCAGCAGATAGACGAAGCCGTCCGGACCCTGGCGCACGTCGCGGATGCGCTCGCCGAGCTGCTGCAGCATGCGCTCCTCGCCCGTCACCCGGTTGCCGTTGGTGTCAAGCCGCGAGACGAGCTTGCCGGCGAGCGCGCCGACCAGAATGCTGCCGCGCCAGGCCGGGAACTTGTCGCCCGTATAGAACGCCATGCCGGACGGGGCGATGGAGGGATCCCAGTAATAGACCGGCTGCTCCAAGCCTTCCTTCTTCGTGCCTTCGCCGAGTTTCGCTCCCGAGTAATCGACCCCGTAGGAGATGACCGGCCAGCCGTAGTTCTTGCCCTTCTGCGGGATGTTGACCTCGTCGCCGCCGCGCGCGCCGTGCTCCACGGTCCAGAGCTCGCCCGTGGTCGGATGAAGCGCCGCCGATTGCAGGTTGCGGTGGCCGATGGACCAGATCTCCGCCCGAGCGTCCTCGCGGTTCAGAAACGGATTGCCCGGGGCAGCACCCCCTTCAGGCTTGATGTGGACGATCTTGCCGATGTGGTTCTCGGGGTTCTGCGCCTGATTGCGCAGATCGAAGCGGTCGCCCAGGGTCACGAACAGGTTGCCCTCGCGGTCGAACACCAGGCGAGAGCCCCAATGGTTCGGTCCCGTATAGGACGGCTCCTGGCGGAAGATGACGGCCAAGGATTCAAGCGCCGTTCCGTTCTCGGCAAGCCGCGCCCTCGCCACGCTGGTGCCGGCGCGGCCCTCGCCGCGATCCTCGGCATAGCTGAGGTAAACGAGTCGGTTCTGGGCGAAGCTGGGATCGAGAGCCACGTCCAGCAGTCCTGCCTGCCCACGCACGGCAATTCGGGGCAAGCCTTCGATCGGCGCGGAGAGGGTTCCATTCGCATCGACGATGCGCAGGCGCCCGGCGCGTTCGGTGACCAGCATGCGGTCGTCGGGCAGGAAGGCGAGGCCCCATGGGTTCTGGAGATCGCGGGCGACCGTCTCGACGATCACCTCCACCTTGTCGGTGCGGAAACGCTGGGTGTCCTGGGCCAGAGCGGGGGAAAGGGCGCCGAAGGTCAGGGCGCAGGCCAGGGCAACACGAAGCTTGAACATACATCTCTCCGTCGGTCGGATGCCGGAGAGCTAGACTCTTGCAGCAGGGCGTCAACCGTGCCGTCGTTCACTCACGCGTTATCGCGGAGAATAGACGTGGATGGTTTTCGTGTCCTGGGCGGAGAGCGTCTGGGTGGTGGCCATGACGGAGAGCGTTGCCAGGCCCATCAGCATGATCAGAGCCAGGGAGCAGCGGCTTTCCTGGCGCCGGTCAAGACGCTGGACACGGGATGAAACATGGCAGGTGTTTCTGGTCTGGAAGGTTTTCATCGGTTCTTCCCCTAGCAACCGAACGACGATCACAGGAGGAAAACTTGTTTGATTCAAGAAAGTTCCAGGGTGCGGCGAAAGTGCTGCTTGCGGACTCTTGGCTAAGTCTTTGTTAACCAATTGTTAACTATTGTGGCAAGCCATTTGCCGATAGCCGATGTCACACAACGGCCGATGGGGCGGCTCGTTCCCTCGCGCCGTGATGCACCGCTTCGATGTTGTGACCGTCCGGATCGAGGGCAAAAGCCGCGTAGTAACCAGGATGGTAGGAGCGCTCCCCAGGCCCGCCATTATCCCGTCCGCCAGCGCCGAGAGCGGCTGCGTGAAAGGCATGAACGCTCTCCCGGTCCTTGGCCTGAAACGCGAGATGGACCCGCGAGACCGGGCCGTTCGCCTTGTCGACCCAAAGCTCGTCGCAGGCGAAATGCTCCGGGCTCTCGGAGGTGAAGTCATGGCCCAAGGCATGCAGGACCGCGCGATAGAAGCGCCGGCTTGCTTCGAGATCGGAGACGCGCAGGTGAATGTGATCGATCAGGCGGCCTTGGTGGCGCTGCATGCCGGTTTCCTTCGGCTGTCATCCCGGGGCTGCGCAGCAGAACCCGGGATCGTGTGACGAGAATCGCGCCTCATCCTAGCGGCGATCCCGGATCGGCTTTCGCCGTCCGGGATGACGCCATTGGAAGGTTTACTCAGCCTTGATGCCGGCCGCCTTGATGATCTCTGCCCAGGTCTGGATTTCCTTGTCGAGATACGGCCTGAAGGCGTCCGGGTTGCGGACATTCAGGGTGAACCCGAGCTTGGTGATCCGCTCCTTCACGTCGGGCCGGTTGAGGATCGCGATGATCGTGCCCGACAGCTTGTCGAGAATGGGCTTGGGCGTGTTCACCGGAGCGAGGAAGGCAGCCCAGGATTCCGCGTCCGCGTTGGTGATGCCCTGCTCGCGCAGGGTCGGCACGTCCGGCGCCTGCGGGTTGCGCTGCGGGCTGGCGATGCCGATGGCGCGCATCTGTCCGGCCTGGAACTGGGAGAGCACGCTCGGCAGGGTCGAGTTCGACACGTCGATGCGCCCGCCCATGATCTCGGTCACCAGGGGAGCGGCGCCCCGGAAGGGCACATGGGTCATCTTGGTGCCCGTACGGGTCATGAACAGCTCGGTGGCGAGATGCGAGCCCGAGCCCACGCCGGTGGAGCCGTAATTCAGCTTGCCCGGATCCTTCTTGGCGAGTTCCACCAGCTCGGGGATCGTCTTCACGGGCAGGTCGTTCTTGACCACGAACACGTGCTCGAAGGCGCCGGCCCCGGCGAGCGGCGCGAAGTCCTTCACGGCGTCGTAGCCCGGCTCTTTGAGCAGGAACATGTTGTTCCCGTGGGTCTGGTTGTTGCCGAACACGATGGTGTAGCCGTCGGGATCCGCCTTGGCGACCGTGCGGGTGCCGACCGCTCCGGAGGCGCCGGCCAGATTCTCGACCAGCACGTTCTGGCCGAGCGACTTGCCCATCTCCTCGGCGACGATGCGGGCGATCACGTCGGTGGGGCCGCCGGCCGGGTAGGGCACCACCATCTTGATGACGCGGGTGGGGAAGTCCTGCGCGGAGGCAGCAGAAGCGAAGAGAGCGGCGCCGGCGAAAAGGCCGAGCGCGAGGCGGCGGGTGAGGGAATGGGTCATCAGAAAAGGCGTCTCCTCAAAAACCCGTCTCGAACGGGCTGTTTTGCTTGCTTGGACAGCTTCGCCGCTTTAGGGTCCGCCGCCGTCACGGTCCCTTTCTAACGTCCCGATCGGAGGATTCCCATGGGCTTTTTGTCTGACGCCCTTTCCCGTATCAAGCCGTCTGCCACCATCGTCATCACGCAGAAGGCGCGGGACCTGAAAGCCCAGGGGCGGGACGTGATCAGCCTCTCCGTCGGCGAGCCGGATTTCGACACGCCCGACAACATCAAGGAAGCGGCCATCGCGGCGATCCGCCGGGGCGAGACCAAGTACACGCCCGTTTCCGGCATCGTGCCGCTGCGCGAGGCGATTGCCCGCAAATTCAAGCGCGAGAACGGCCTCGACTACAAGCCCTCGCAGACCATCGTGTCCACCGGCGGCAAGCACGTGATCTACAACGCGCTGCTCGCCACCCTGAACCCGGGCGACGAGGTCATCATCCCGGCGCCCTACTGGGTGTCGTACCCTGAGATGGTGGTGCTGTGCGGCGGCAAGCCCGTGTTCGTGGATTGCACCATGGAGCACAGCTTCAAGCTTCAGCCGGAGCCGCTCGAGCGTGCGATCACGCCGAAGACCAAGTGGATCATCCTCAACTCGCCGTCGAACCCGACGGGCGCCGCCTATTCGCGCGCCGAGATGAAGGCCATCACCGACGTGCTGATGCGCCACCCGCATGTGTGGGTGCTCACCGATGACATGTACGAGCACCTGACCTACGGCGATTTCGAGTTCGTCACGCCGGCCCAGGTGGAGCCGAACCTCTACGAGCGCACGCTCACCATGAACGGCGTGTCGAAGGCCTATGCCATGACCGGCTGGCGCATCGGCTATGCCGGCGGTCCGCAGCACCTCATCAACGCCATGGATTTCGTGCAGGGCCAGCAGACCTCCGGCACGAGCGCGATCTCGCAATGGGCCGCCGTCGAGGCCCTCGACGGTCCGCAGGATCACCTCAAGGTGTTCAGGAAGGCCTTCGAGGAGCGCCGCGATCTCGTGGTCTCCATGCTCAATCAGGCGAAGGGCCTGAAGTGCCCGATGCCGGAAGGCGCGTTCTACGTCTATCCCTCCTGCGCCGAGGCCATCGGCAAGACTGCGCCGTCGGGCAAGGTGCTGGAGACGGACGAGGACTTCGTGTCCGAGCTGCTGGAAGCAGAAGGCGTCGCCGCCGTGCACGGCTCGTCCTTCGGGCTGGGCCCCAACTTCCGCATCTCCTACGCCACGTCCAACGCGGCGCTTGAGGATGCCTGCAACCGCATCCAGCGCTTCTGCGGATCGTTGCGCTGATGACCCTGCCGCGGACCTTCCATCCCGATCCCGCGGCAGAGCCCTACCGGGCCAATCCCGCCTCCACGCACCGCGTGAAGTTCGACGCCCGCGTCGACTTCACCAACGGCGGCTACGTGGAGGCAAAGGATTTCCTGCTCGACATCGAGGGTGACGGCATTGCGCCTGAACGTCTTGCCGAGATGATCGTCTCGGCCATGAACCTTTTGCGCGCCGGTCCCGTGACGATCTCGGCCATGCGCGTGGTGAGACGCGGCGAGCATCAGGACGGGTGACCGTTTTGCCCTCTCCCCGAAGCGGGAGAGGGTGGCCTGCAAAGCAGGCAGGGAGAGGGCCTGCTACAGCACGAACCAGCTCTTCTGCAGCTCGAGTGAGCCCTTGATCTTGATCACGCCTTCCGCTGACCGGTCATTGTCGGTGTTGAGGTACACATAAGTCGCGCTCTTCGTCTTCTCGAAGCGCACCTCGCCGGCCTTGCTGAAGTTCTTGTCATCGCCGATGAACGAGAACTTCTGGTCGCCCCGCTTCTTCGTGTTGGCGTCCACCGCCTTCAGGTCGATCTTGTCGCCGCGCCGTCCGGAGAAGTCGGTGAGGTAATCGGCCCGGCTCTTCGACGAACTCGTCTCCCGGTCGTCGAACACGAAGGTGTCGCGCCCTGTGTTGCCGGTCAGAGTGTCCTTGCCCGTGCCGCCGGACAGGCGGTCGTTGCCGGCGCCGCCCGAGAGTTTGTTGGCGCCGGCATTGCCGGTGAGGCTGTTAGCAAGGCCGTTGCCGCTGAGCACCAGGCTGGCAGTGCCGTCCACTGCCCTCAGGTTTTCCACCTGAGCATGCGCGGCAAGCGAGAAGCTGAGGCCCGTGATGACGGTGTCGGTGCCATTGCCGGCGGCTTCGATAATCATGTCCGTCCCGTCGGTCACATAGATGTCGTCGCCGGCGCCGCCGTCCAGAACGTCCGCGCCCGCGGCGCCGTCCAGCCTGTCGTTGCCGCCTGCACCATTGAGGATGTTGGCAAAGGCATCTCCCGTGAGGATGTCGCTGTCCGCGCCGCCGGAGAGCGTGTCGGCCACGGCGGTGTTGCGCACCATGGTGCTGCTGCTCGTGTCGATGGTGTGCGCCACGCTCCAGGTCAGCGCCCCTTCGGTCAGGATCACAGTGGCGGCCTTGGCGCCGGTGCTGGCATAAACGTGGTGGAAAGCGGCGCTGCCGCCGGCAGGCGTCGCGGTGCTGCTGGTGCCGTCTCCCCAGGCAATGGTGGCGCTGGAGGCATTGCCCACTGCCAACGTGGTCTCGATGAAGCGGCCCTCCGCGATGGCAGAAGCATTGGCCTTGTACAGCAGGTCGACCCGGAACACGTCGTCATTCTCGTTCATATCGCCGGGAGCAAGATTGCCTGAAGGGCTCGTGAAGAGCGCATAGCGGCCGTCCGGGCTAATGTGAGGCACGTAGTCATCGCGTTGTGATCCACTATCCGCGGATAGGACTGTTATGGCTCCGGTGACGAGATCCTTGACGAAGACGTTCTTCGCGCCCGCCGGGCTCCCGGCGACGAGGTTGCTGGCATCGCTCTTGAAGATCACGTAACGCCCGTCGGCGCTGATGCGGGCTCCCTCGGAACTCGCATTCGCCGCCCCGCCATTGGCGGCAGCCGACACCAGGATGACCTCGCCGGTCTGCAGATCCTTGCGGAAGATGTCCCGCGTGCCGTCCAGGCCGCCGCCGAGGTCTTTGGCATGGCTCTCGAACACCACGTAGCGCCCGTCGGGTGTAAGATGCGGGTTGTAGGAGTGGTCGTCGCCGAGAGCGTTGCCGGCGCCTGACACCAGGTTGACGGCGCCGGTCACCATGTCCTTGCGGTAGATATCTGAGCGCCCGTTGAGGTCCGTTCCTCCAAGATTGTTGGCGTTGGTCTCGAAGACCACGTAGCGCCCGTCCGCGCTGAGCTGCGCGTTCTTGGAGTCGTTGCGTCCCTCGGTGCCCCCTTGCGAGACCGAGACCAGTTCGGTCGTTCCGCTCCAGGTGTCCTTCCTGTAGATGTGGGCACGACCCAGAGCTGTGCCGGCAACGAGAGTGTTGGCGCCGCTCTCGAAGACCACGTAGCGCCCGTCCGCGCTGACCTGGGTTTTTTGAGATGCCTCATTGGCTTCGTCTCCCAGCGTGCTCGTCGACACGCGGGTCAAGAGGCCGGTACTCAGATCCTTGAGGAAAATGTCATCGTCGGTATTCGTGTCATCAGCAACGAGATTATTGGCGCTTGAAGCGAACACCACAAAGCGTCCATTCGCGCTGATCGCTGAAGAAAAAGAGTCGCCATCCGCCTGCACGCCTCCTTGCGTGACGGAGACCAGGCTGAGGCTTCCTGTCAGCGTGTCCTTCAAAAATATTTTCGTCCCTGTGAATGGGACATTAGGGACGATATTGCTGTCACTGTCGAAGACAATATACCGGCCTCCCATGCTCAGTTGCCCGCCCCACGAGGGGTCGGTCTCCTGCCCTCCATTAACAGCAGCGCTGACACGCTGGATGATTTCGCTCGCTTGAGGCTTGCGGACGGACTGGACGGAGAGAAACATGGAAGGGCTCCAACAGAAAAGCTAGCTTCTACAAAGACGCGGTTTGACCCTATCAATTGAGAAAAGCTTCCCCTGCGCAACTCTCCAAACAGAGGGGATGCTGCGCGCCGATCTTCGCCTATTCGTGGCCTTCAGCCTGAGTTGAGGCCGTCTCTTTGCTTCGAACGTTCGACGAGGCTGGCTGTCCGATTGCGTTGAACGGCGGTTGCGGCTCGACTGGCCTGAGCTTGGCTTTAAGGGTCCGGAGCATCCCCACAAAACCCCTTGCCATTCCGCAACGACAGGCAGAGCATCATCCTCAACGCGTCCTGGACAAGAGCGCGCCAACAGCGGGGGCAGGGAAGGATGATGTCCTATGGCACCCAACGGCAGACTAGGTGCGGGCCCGCGATGCATCGCGATCGTCGGCCCGTTTCAGAGCGGCAAGACCACGCTTCTTGAGGCCATCCTGGAGCGGACCGGAGCCATCTCGCGGGCCGGCCGCGTGGCAACGAAGGACAGCGTGGGGGATGCGAGCGCCGAGGCCCGCGCCCATGCCATGAGCATCGAGCCCAATGTGGCCACGGTGAATTTTCTCGGCGAGAACCTGACCTTCGTCGATTGCCCCGGCTCCACTGAATTCCTGCACGAAATGCGCAACATCACGCCGGTCTGCGACGCGGCGATCGTCGTATGCGAGGCGGATGAGCGCAAGATCCCGGCGCTCGAAATCATCCTGCG
Organism: Microvirga soli; assembly: GCF_016734765.1. GTDB lineage: Bacteria > Pseudomonadota > Alphaproteobacteria > Rhizobiales > Beijerinckiaceae > Microvirga > Microvirga soli. The sequence continues at coordinate 13,857 of NZ_JAERQE010000003.1, forward strand.
CGAGTTGGAAGAAGCCGACATTCCGCGCTTCCTCTTCATCAATAAAATCGACACGGCCAACCAGCGCATTCGCGACACGCTCGCGATCCTGCAGGAAGCCTCGCGCACGCCGCTGCTCCTGCGCCAGATCCCGCTCTGGAAGGACGGCATCGCGATCGGCTTTATCGATCTCGCGCTCGAGCGCGCCTTCATCTATCGCGAGCATGCGCCGAGCGAGATCGTGGATCTGCCCGAGGGCGAGCTGCCGCGGGAGAAGGAAGCGCGCTTTGCCATGCTGGAGCGACTGGCCGATTATGACGACGAGCTCATGGAGGAGCTGATCTCGGAGATCGAGCCCCCGCGCGACCAGATTTTCGATGATCTGTCGAAGGAGCTGAGGGAACGTCACGTGGTGCCGGCGCTCATCGGTTCGGCCGAGCGCGGCAATGGTGTCACGCGGCTTCTCAAGGCGCTGCGCCACGAGGCGCCGGATCTTGCGCAGACAAGGGCACGCCTCGGCATTGCCGAAGAAGGGGCGCCCCTGGCCCAGACCATGAAGACCCTGCACCAGGGGCAGGGCGGCAAGCTCTCCGTGGCCCGCGTCATGCGCGGGACCTTCCGAGAGGGCGACACCGTGGTGGGCTCCCGCGGCGGCGAAGGACGCATCGGCAGCCTCCTGACGATGATCGGCACCACCACGACCCGGACGGCGGAGGCTGTTGCCGGGGATACGGTTGGCTTCGGCCGCCTGGAGGGGATTGCCACGGGCGACAGCTTCGTGGCCGGAAAAACGCGGCCCGAGGCTATTCTGTCGGTTGCGCCGCCCGAGCCGGTCTATGCGATGGCCCTCAAGGTCAAGGACCGCAAGGACGACGTGCGCCTCTCGAGCGCGCTGGCCAAGATCACCGAGGAGGATCCTTCGCTGGTGATCGAAACCCGGCCCGAGATGGGTGAGATCCGGCTTCATGGGCAAGGCGAGATGCACCTGCGGGTAGCAGTCGAGAAGCTAGCCTCGCGCTTCCAGGTCGGCGTGGAGACCGCCAAACCCAGGGTGGCCTATTGCGAGACGATCAAGCTGCCGGCCGCGGCGAGAGGACGCCACCGCAAGCAGACCGGCGGCCATGGCCAGTTCGGCGATGTGATGATCGAGATCAAGCCGTTGCCGCGCGGCGAGGGCTTCGCCTTCCAGGACCGGATCACCGGCGGCGTGGTGCCGCGCCAGTACATCCCGTCCGTGGAGACGGGGGTGCGGGACGCCCTCAGATGCGGGCCACTCGGCTTTCCCGTGGTGGATCTCGCCGTATCGCTGACGGATGGCTCCTACCACACGGTCGATTCCTCGGATGCGGCCTTCCAGGCGGCGGCGAAGCTCGCGCTGGCGGAGGCCCTGCCGAAGGCCAAGCCCGTGTTGCTGGAGCCGGTGCTCTCCGTGGAGATCACGATCCCGTCCGAGGCCCTGTCCAAGGCCACGGCCCTGGTGACCGGCCGGCGCGGGCAGATCCTCGGCTATGACGAGCGGCCCGGCTGGTCAGGCTGGCAGGTCCTGAGCGCCACGATCCCGGAATCCGAGATCGGCGATCTCATCGTGGAGCTGCGTTCAGCGACGGCCGGTGTGGGAACGTTCTCGACCCGGTTCGATCACATGGCCGAACTCAGCGGCCGCCCGGCCGACATGGTGCTGCAGAAGGCACACTGAATGCCCTGACCTGAACGATCGATCAGATCGTTCAGGTCTAAACTATTCCATCGACAAAAGGACTCTTCCGCGCCAAGTTAAGCTTTGACGGAGACGCCATCTCCCATGAAGCCAACCTCGCCCCGAAGCGGAGGACGACGATGAACGCCACAACCCCTGCGCCTGCCCCGGCTGGTGCTCCGGATCCTTCAGCCGCCCGCCCCTGGCTCAAATCCTATCCCGCAAGCGTTCCGCCTACAATCGATGAGGCCAGGATCGGCACGCTCAACGACATCTTCCGCGACGCCCTTTCCAAATATCCGAACCGTCCGGCCGCCGAGAGCTTCGGCAAGCGCGTGACTTATGGTCAGCTCGGGCGCGATGCGGATGCGGTTGCCTCCTGGCTCCAGGGGCAGGGGCTGAAGAAGGGCGACCGGGTCGCCATCATGATGCCGAACGTCATGGCCTATCCGGCGGTCCTGTTCGGGATTCTTATGGCCGGCGGCACGGTGGTGAACGTCAACCCGCTCTATACCCCGCGGGAGCTGACCTACCAGCTCAACGATTCCGGCGCCCGCTTCTTGTTCGTGCTCGAAAATTTCGGCACGACGGTCCAGGAGGCGCTGCCGGAGATCAAGCTGGATCGGGTCATCGTCGTCGCGCCGGGCGATCTGCTGGGCCTCAAGGGCGCGATCATCAATCTCGTCTCGCGCCGCGTGAAGAAGGCCGTGAAGCCGTTCACCCTGCCGCACGCCGTACCCTTCAAGGCCGTCATGGCGGAGAGCGCGCGGAAGAAGCCGCAGCCGGTTGCCGTTGCGCCCGATGACATCGCCTTCCTGCAATATACGGGCGGCACGACCGGCGTTGCCAAGGGCGCCACGCTGCTCCATCGCAACGTGGTGGCCAATGTGCTGCAGCTGGAAGCCTGGATGGCGCCGTTCTTCGGCGAGCGGGAGGATCATGTGATGGTGACGGCCCTGCCGCTCTATCACATCTTCGCCCTCACGGTCTGCGGGTTGCTGATGACCAAGATGGGCGGCTGCCAATTGCTGATCGCCAATCCGCGCGACATTCCGGGCTTCGTCAAGACATTGCAGAAGAGCCGCATCACGCTGATGTCGGGCCTCAACACGCTCTACAATGCCCTGGCTCATGCGCCGGGCATCGAGAAGGTGGACTTTTCCCAGATGGTGCTGGCCGTATCCGGCGGCATGGCCACCCAGGAAGCCGTGGCCAGGAAGTGGAAGCAGGTGACCGGGCAGCCGATCGTGGAGGGTTACGGCCTCTCAGAGACCTCGCCTGTGGTCTGCGCCAACCGTCTCGACATCGAGGAGTTCACCGGCACCATCGGCTATCCGCTGCCGTCGACCGACGTGAGCGTGCGCTCCAGCGACGGGACCAGCCTGCCTCTGGGCGAGCGCGGTGAATTGTGCGTGAAGGGCCCGCAGGTGATGGCAGGGTACTGGAACCGCCCCGACGAGACCGCCAAGGTCATGACCTCAGACGGCTGGTTCCGCACCGGAGACGTGGCGGTCATCCTGCCCGACGGTCAGGTCAAGATCGTGGACCGCATGAAGGACATGGTCCTCGTGTCCGGCTTCAACGTCTATCCGAACGAGGTCGAGGATGTGCTCGCCAAGCATCCGGGCGTAATGGAATCGGCGGTCATCGGGTTGCCGGACGAGCATTCGGGCGAGGCGGTGGTGGCCTACGTGGTCCGCAAGGACGCGAACATCACGGCCGACGAGCTGCGTCAGTTCTGCCGGGAGCACATGACCGGCTACAAGGTGCCCCGCCGGATCGAGTTCCGCGAGGCCCTGCCGAAGACCAATGTGGGCAAGGTTCTGCGCCGTGCGCTGAAGGAGGAGGCGGAGCAGTCCCACGTCCGCTGGAGCTGAGGCCTGAGGTGCTCTGAAAAGAAAAAAGCCGGGCCAAAGGCCCGGCAAAAGTAGAGGTCCGACAAAGAAGTCAAAACCTTCCAGAGGGAACGGCCGACACGGCATCGCCGGGAGGAAGAAAGCGACGCCGCGTTGAAATCAGCCACCGCTCATATCGACCGCATCATGCCTCTTTGCAATGCAGCATGCCTCATGAAAGGGCTGCACAGAACGCATGGCTTAGGTCACGTCGCTGACAAAATCCCGCCAGCTATCGAGCTTGGCTAGAGGAAGCTCAATTAGAACGTCCAGCGCTGGGCTTTGGAGATGAGAAAGTCACGGAAGGCCTGAACGCGCGCCACGGAGCGCATCTCCTCGGCATAGACCAGATAGCTGTCGAGGGAGGGCATCTCCACATCGCGCAGGACCTGTATGAGGTCCGGGTTTCCCACCACCGCATAATCCGGCAGCACGGCGATGCCGGCGCCTGTCTCGACGGCCAGCTTCAGGGCCGTGATGTTGTTGACCACGTAATGGTACTGGCGCGGCTCGCGTCCCTCGCGTCCGGCCGTCGAGAGCCAGTGAACGGCCATGAGATACGACGGCTGTTGGCCGCCGAAGGACACGATCCGGTGCTCGTCCAGGTCCTCCAAGGTCTTGGGCTCGCCGAACCGCTTGATGTAGTCGGCCGAGGCGTAGACGTGGAAGTGGATGGTGAAGAGGCGGCGCTGAATCAGGTCGGGCTGGGCCGGGCGACGTAGGCGGATGGCGACATCCGCCTCCCGCATGGCGAGATCCAGCTCCTCGTTGGACAGGATCAGCTCGACCCGGACGTCCGGGTAGAGGTCGAGAAACTCCGCAATGCGTTGCGCCAGCCAGATCGATCCGAGGCCGACGGTCGTCGTCACCTTCAGCTCGCCCGAGGGGCGCTCGCTGGTCTCGACAAGGCGGGCCTTGGTGGTCTCAAGCCGCATGCGCATGTCGCGGGCGGCCCGGAACAGCAGGTCGCCCTGCTCGGTGAGGATCAGGCCTCGGGCATGGCGGTGGAACAGCGGGGCCTTCAGCTCCCGCTCAAGCGCGCTGATCTGGCGGCTGACGGCAGACTGACTCAGGCCCAGATCGTCACCGGCCCGCGTGAAGCTGCCCGCTTCCGCGACGGTGTAGAAAATCCGGATCTTGTCCCAGTCCACGGCATTCCCCTGATGCCTTGCATGCTTCTAACGCAAGGCACTTCTTATCTCTTATGAGCCGTGGGCCCGATGCAACAGGAAATCGGCCGGAGGGCTAAAGGGTTGTTAACAAATCCTATTCGGCGGCTTCCTGCGTGGCCTCGAGGGCCGCGAGGTAGCGCTCCGCATCGAGAGCAGCCATGCAGCCCATTCCTGCCGACGTGACAGCCTGCCGGTAGATGTCGTCCGTTACGTCGCCGGCGGCGAAGACGCCCGGGATGTTGGTGTCGGTGGTGCCAGGTTTCGTCACCAGATAGCCGCCCGACTTCATGTCGAGCTGGCCCACGAACAGCTCCGTCGAGGGCTTGTGCCCGATGGCGATGAACACGCCGTCGGTCTTGAAGTCCGACGTCTCGCCCGAGATGAGGTTCTTGAGCCGTACATGGGTGACGGAGGAGGGGTTCTCCGAGCCGCAGATCTCCTCGACGGCGGAGTTCCAGATCACCTCGATCTTGGGGTGCTTGAACAGCCGGTCCTGCAGGATGCGCTCGGCGCGTAAAGAGTCCCGGCGGTGGACCAGGGTGACCTTGGAGGCAAGGTTCGACAGATACAGCGCCTCCTCGACGGCGGTGTTGCCGCCGCCCACGACCACCACTTCCTTGCCCCGGTAGAAGAAGCCGTCGCAGGTGGCGCAGGCCGAGACGCCGAAGCCCTGGAACTGGCCCTCGGAGGGCAGGCCCAGCCATTTGGCCTGGGCGCCCGTCGCGACGATGAGCGCGTCGCAGGTGTAGGTGTCGCCGGAATCGCCCTCGAGACGGAAGGGGCGCTGCTTCAGGTCCACCTTGGTGATGTGGTCGGCGATCATCTTGGTGCCCACATGCTCGGCCTGCAGGCGCATCTGCTCCATGAGCCAGGGACCCTGGATCACGTCGGCGAAGCCCGGATAATTCTCCACATCGGTGGTGATCATGAGCTGCCCGCCGGGCTGGAAGCCGGAGATCGTCACGGGTTCGAGAAGCGCGCGCGCCGCATAGATCGCCGCCGTATAGCCTGCCGGCCCCGAGCCGATGATGATGAGCTTGGCGTGAGAATGGGCCATCAGGGGGTCTCCAGTGAAAAGGCGATATCCGGCAGGCCGAGAGCGCGGCGGTGGCGGCTGAAGCCTTCAGCGATCGCCTTCGCGACCTTGGGTGTTGAATTTAAGGGTTCGTAGGGCTGTCCTTCAAGACGGCCTTTGAGGGGATGCACAACTCCATGGCTTTTAAGCCCGCTCATGTAAACATCCAGTTTCGGGTGACCACCGGAGGGCTCGAAAACCAGGATCGGCCGCCCCGTTGCGGCGGCCTCGCCGATCATGTTGAAGGAATCCGCCGTCGCGACCACGAAGTCGGCCAGGGCGAGCAGATCCACATAAGGGTTCTCGCCGGTCCCGTCCCAGAAGAAGCCGCCATGCCTGGAGGTGAGGGCGATGAGCGCCTCCCGCAGGGTCACAGGGGTGCGGCGCGAAACTGTCACCATCAGCCCGGCTCCGGCTTCGGCAATGGACGTCAGATGCTCAACCACTCGGGCGATGTTCTCGTCGGTGAAGCGATGATGCCGGCTGTTCCCTCCGGCCAGGATGGCCACCCGAGGATGAGCCAGATGAGCGAGGCGCGGATCGGGTTGCGCACGGGCGGCCTCGATCCGCTGCGTGGAGACCCGGTGCGGTGGGGTGAGAGTGGTCAGGACGTTCGGCCCCCTTAAGCGATCGTAGCTCGGCGACCATATGAAATCGGCGGTCTTCGGCCCAGTGCGGGGATCCTTGAGGAAAACCGTATAGGTTCGCCCAGCCGAGGCCCGCTTCACATGCCGCAGATAGGCCACGGCCCGGCGGCCGGAGGCGATGAGCAGGTCGGGGAAGGGCGGTGCAAGGGGGCTCTCAGGAGCGCCGGGCCGCTCGCGCGTGTCGACAGGTCCCCAGGGCATCAGCCATGTGAAGGGCGGCTTTGGCTTGACCCTGCGAACCTCAGGAGACAGGCCCAGCGCCTCGGCCACGCTCAGGGCCTGCAGCTCGTCCCCGGCCTTGCCGTCCGTCAGCACCCAGGTGAGAGGGCCAGTTCCGTCACGCAACATTCGATCAATGAGCCTGTGGAGTTCATGAAGTTCGTTGCGACTTAAGCGCCCGTCCTCCTTGTGCCGATCCTTTATACGGTCTAGTCAGCCAAGACGAGATTTTTTGACCTGATCTTGCATGATCCAAGCGTTTGGCCGGTTTCGCCCGCTCGATCATGCCTACGGAGTTACCGTGCGCGGACGCCTCGATTCCATCGACTGGGCCATTCTGAAAGAACTGCAGGCCGACGGCAGCATCACCAATGTGGAGCTGGCCCGCCGGGTCGGCCTGTCCGCGCCCCCGTGCCTGCGCCGGGTGCGGGCGCTGGAGAGCGCCGGCATCATCAAGGCCTACCGGGCCATCCTCGACCCGAAGAACCTCGGCTTCGAGATCGTCTGCTTCGCCATGGTGCAGCTCGACGTTCAGGGCAAGAAAGAGCTTAGGGAGTTCGAGCAGCGGGTGAAGGACTGGGCCATGGTCCGCGAGTGCTGGACCCTGTCCGGCGACATCGACTTCATCATGAAATGCGTGGCCCCCAACCTCGCGTCGTTCCAGGGGCTGGTCTCCGAGCTCACCTCCCTGCCGAACGTGCGCAACGTCCGCACGGCGTTGACCCTCGACCTGATCAAGGATGAGCCGCTGGTTCCAATCGAGGACGTGGCGGCCGTCGAAGGCTGAATTAGCCGAGACTTAGATCTGCCGTCTCAGCCAGCGCACCCAGTGCTGTGTCACGGCCACGGTGCGACCCTGCTCGTTGGGGGCGACGCTGGGAGCATGGGCGCTGAGCGCGGCCAGCATCGGGTGCCGCGCGAAGATCTCGCCACGGCGGCCGACAGCCAAGGCTTCGCCTTCCACCGTGTCGTCTCCCCCGCCGTCACCGCCGCGCCAGCGGGAACCTCCACCCCCTCCAGGGAAGGGGGTCAAATAAACGCTGGTCAGCCGGACGACGAGCCGCGGGCCTCGCGGGTCCAGTCTGTCGGCAAAGGAACGCTGCAACTCGTCGAGCGCGACAGCTCCTACGAAATCGGCATAGGGCCCGAGGCCCTTGGCCTTCAGGGCGCTTACATCCACGGAGAAGGACGAGAAGGCTTGCGGAAAGGTCTGCGCCTGAACGGGCACGGCAAAGCCTGCACCGGCGAGACCGGCACAGGCAAGGGCTTTCAGAAGAGAGCGGCGGGAGAGAGGGGACGTCATCGGATTTCTCACGGTTGAAGCCCCCTTCTTCGCATCAGGCGCCGAACTGGACGCCGACAACCTCATAGGACTTGCCACCGCCGGGGGTCGAAACCTCCACCGTGTCGCCGATGGTCTTGCCCATCAGGGCGCGGGCGATGGGGGAGGCGACCGAGACGCGGCCCGAGCGCACGTCGGCTTCGGGCTCACCCACGATCTGGTAGGTTTTCTCCTCCTCGGTGTCCTCATCGACGAGCTTCACAGTCGCGCCGAACATGATCCGGTCGCCCGAGAGCTTCGTGATGTCGATGATTTCGGCACGGGAGATCAGGCTCTCCAGCTCAAGGACGCGTCCTTCGTTGAGGGACTGGGCTTCCTTGGCGGCGTGATATTCGGCGTTTTCCGACAGGTCGCCAAGCGCGCGGGCTTCCGCGATTGCCTGGATGATCCGGGGGCGTTCCACCTGCTGCCGGTGCTTGAGCTCTTCCTCGAGCGCCGCAAAACCCTTGATCGTCAGAGGGACCTTGTCCATCGTTTGTCTCGTCCAAAAAGAGGTACGAGGCCGCTGTCGCCAGCGCCCTCGCATGTCAACGAAAACTTACCAGAAGCTTCGCAGTTCCAATGTGAGGCCGGATGCCTCAGGCAAAGTATTCCTGAAGCGCCCGAACTTCGAGATCGCCGCTGAGGTATGCCTTGATGCCCTCAGCTGCGGCGACCGCTCCTGCAAGAGTGGTGTAGTAAGGTATCTTATGCAAGAGGGCAGCTTGTCTTAACGACCGGGAATCCGACAGGGCGCCGGCGCCTTCGGTGGTGTTGAAGACGAGCTGGATGTCGCCGTTCTTCATGGCATCGACCACATGGGGACGGCCTTCGAGCACCTTATTGATGCGCTTCGCCTTGACGCCCTGCTCCTCGAGGTACCGCTGGGTGCCGGCGGTGGCCACGATCTGGAATCCGGCCTCCTCGAGCATCTTCACCGCCGGGAGGATGCGCGGCTTGTCCGAGTCGCGGATCGACACGAACAGGGTGCCGGTCTTCGGCAGCTGGCTTCCGGCGCCGAGCTGACTCTTGGCGAAGGCTACCCCGAAGCCCCGGTCGAGACCGATGACCTCGCCGGTGGAGCGCATCTCGGGCCCGAGCAGCACGTCTACGCCCGGGAAGCGGTTGAAGGGGAACACGGCCTCCTTCACGGCGATGTGCGACAGCTCCTTCGGCGTGAGGCCGAACGTCGCCAAGCTCTCGCCGGCCATGATGCGAGCCGCGATCTTGGCAACGGGCTCGCCGATCACCTTGGCCACGAAAGGCACCGTGCGCGAGGCGCGGGGGTTCACTTCCAGCACGTAGATCGTGCCGTCCTTGATGGCATATTGCACGTTCATCAGGCCACCGACCTCGAGAGCAAGCGCCAGGGCCTTGGTCTGGCGCTCCAGCTCGGCGATGATCTCCGGCGACAAGGAGCGGGGCGGAAGCGAGCAGGCGGAATCGCCCGAATGGATGCCTGCCTCCTCGATGTGCTCCATGATGCCGGCGATGAAAGTTTCCTTCCCGTCGCAGAGGCAGTCCACGTCCACCTCGATGGCGTCCGAGAGGTAGCGGTCGAAGAGCAGCGGGTTCTTGCCCAGCACCGTGTTGATCTGGCCGGTCTTGTCGTTGGGGTAGCGGGCCTTGACGTCGGACGGAATCAGGCTGGGCAGGGTGCCGAGGAGGTAATCCTCGAACTGTGCCTCGTCGCGGATGATCGCCATGGCCCGGCCGCCGAGCACATACGAAGGACGCACCACGAAGGGTAGGCCGAGTTCGGCGGCAATCAGGCGGGCCTGCTCCACCGAATAGGCGATGCCGTTCTTGGGCTGCTTCAGGTGCAGCTTGTCGAGAAGGCGCTTGAACCGATCGCGGTCCTCTGCGAGGTCGATGGCATCCGGCGAGGTGCCGAGGATCGGCACGTCAGCCTCTTCCAGGGCGCGGGCGAGCTTGAGCGGGGTCTGGCCGCCGAACTGCACGATCACGCCGTGGAGCGTGCCCTTGGAGCGCTCGGTCTCGATGATCTCCAGCACGTCTTCCTGCGTCAGCGGCTCGAAATAGAGCCGGTCGGAGGTGTCGTAGTCGGTCGAGACCGTCTCCGGGTTGCAGTTGATCATGATGGTCTCATAGCCCGCGTCCTTCAGCGCGAAGCAGGCATGACAGCAGCAGTAATCGAACTCGATGCCCTGGCCGATCCGGTTCGGGCCGCCGCCGAGGATGATGACCTTCTTGGCGTCGGACGGATTGGACTCGTCCGCAGGAGTCCCCGCGAACGGGGCGGTATAGGTCGAGTACATGTAGGCGGTGGGCGAAGCGAATTCGGCCGCGCAGGTGTCGATGCGCTTGAAGACCGGTCGCACGGAGAGCGACCGGCGCAGCTCGCGGACTTCGGTTTCGGACTTGTGGGTGAGCACGGCGAGGCGCGCATCCGAGAAGCCGAGCGCCTTGATCTGGCGGAAGGCGCCGGGCGTCTGCGGCAGGCCATGGGCCTTCACCTTGGCTTCCATGTCGATGATGTCCTGGAGCTGCTCCAGGAACCAGGGATCGATCCTGCAGGAGGCATGGACCTCCTCATGGCTGATGCCGAGGCGCAGGGCCTGGGCGACCTTCAGGATCCGGTCCGGGGTCGGGGTGCCGATGGCGGCCTTGATGGCATTGCGGTCGTCGCCCTTGCCCATGCCCTCGATCTCGATCTCGTCGAGGCCCGTAAGGCCGGTCTCCAGCGAGCGCAGCGCCTTCTGCAGCGATTCCGGGAAGGAGCGGCCGATCGCCATGGCCTCGCCCACAGACTTCATGGCTGTGGTCAGGGTCGTCGAGGCGCCGGGGAACTTCTCAAAGGCGAAGCGCGGGATCTTGGTGACCACGTAGTCGATGGTCGGCTCGAAAGAGGCAGGCGTGGCGCCGCCGGTAATATCGTTGGCGATCTCGTCCAGCGTGTAGCCGACGGCGAGCTTCGCCGCGACCTTGGCGATGGGGAAGCCCGTGGCCTTGGAGGCGAGCGCCGAGGAGCGCGACACGCGCGGGTTCATCTCGATCACGATCATGCGCCCGTTCTCCGGGTTGATCGCGAACTGCACGTTCGAGCCGCCGGTTTCGACGCCGATCTCGCGCAAAACCGCCAGCGAGGCGTCGCGCATGATCTGGTATTCCTTGTCGGTGAGCGTCAGCGCCGGCGCGACAGTGATCGAGTCGCCGGTGTGCACGCCCATCGGGTCGAAATTCTCGATGGAGCAGATGATGATGCAGTTGTCCGCCTTGTCGCGGACGACCTCCATCTCGTACTCCTTCCAGCCGAGCACGCTCTCCTCGATCAGCACCTCGTTGGTGGGCGAAGCGTCCAGGCCGCCTTCCACGATGCTGAGGAACTCCTCGCGGTTATAGGCAATGCCGCCGCCGGTGCCGCCCATGGTGAAGGACGGGCGGATGATGGCCGGCAGGCCCACTTCGGCCAGGGCCAGCAGGGCTTCGCCCAGGGCGTGCTCCTGATAACGCTTGCGCCGCTCGTTCTCGCCTGCGTCCCACTTGAGCTTGTAGGCGGCGATCATCCGCTTCTTGTCGCCCGGATGGATGTCGAGCGCTTCCATGCGGGCGAGCTCGGCGAGATAGGCGTCGCGGTCGGCCTTCTTCAGGGCAGAAGCATTGGCAAGGCGGGATTTGGGCGTGTCGAGGCCGATCTTGGTCATGGCCTCGCGGAAGAGCTGGCGGTCCTCGGCCTTGTCGATGGCCTCGGCCGTGGCGCCGATCATCTCCACGTTGAACTTGTCGAGCACGCCCATCTTCTTCAGCGAAAGGGCGCAGTTCAGCGCGGTCTGGCCGCCCATGGTGGGCAGGATCGCGTCGGGGCGCTCCTTCTCGATGATCTTGGCGACGATCTCGGGCGTGATCGGCTCCACGTAGGTGGCGTGCGCGAGATCCGGATCCGTCATGATCGTGGCGGGGTTCGAGTTCACCAGGATGATGCGGTAGCCTTCCTCCTTCAGGGCCTTGACGGCCTGGGTGCCCGAATAATCGAACTCCACGGCCTGGCCGATGATGATCGGACCGGCGCCGACGATGAGAATGGAGGAGATGTCTGTCCGCTTCGGCATTGGGCCACCCAGGCGTGTCCAGCCGCGCGGCCGTAGAGCTACGGCGCTTCAAGCGCAGCCGGGATGTGATCGGATTATAGGTTGAGAGAGGCTCTTACACGGACCTTGGGCAAATTCAAAGGCCTGAGCCATGATTTAGACAGGCTATGCCCATGCGGTACGATCCGCCGAGGGTGGGTCATCGGGGAGCCGGGATCATACGGCCCCGTTCAGGCGAGGGGTGACGGGCGGGGCGGAAGCCGCTATCGAAGCACCGTGACCGCCTCCAAACCCCTCCATCACTTGGCTCGCCAGTTCACCGCCTTCTTCGGCGTGGGCCTTGTGGCGGCTGTCGTCCATTATGGGCTCCTGATCGGTCTCGTGGAGGGCGCCAGCCTTCACCCGGTGTCGGCGACGCTGGCCGGTTATGTGGCGGGAGGGTTGGTGTCCTATGTGCTCAACCGCCGGCACACCTATGGCAGCGAGCGGCCGCACCGGGAGGCGACCTGGCGCTTCGCCGTGGTGGCCTTCGTCGGCTTCCTGGTGACCTGGTTTTTGATGCATGCTTTCACGGTGTGGCTCGAAGGGCCTTATCTGCCGTCGCAGATCATCACCACCGGGGTGGTGATGATCTGGAGCTTTATGGCGCATAGGATTTGGACATTTGCCTAGGCCCACTTGCTTTTGGTGAGCAATGTCGAGGGTCCAAGCTTCTAGCGCAGCCCAGGGCTGCATTAGGGCGGGTCCCGCAAATCTCCTTGCGGTGCAATATAACGGTCACGAGAATGCGGCATCCGTCCCGCCTCGCGTTCAATCATCCCATCGCCGAAAGTCTGAAGCCTCATGTCCGACATGGCCATTGCCGAGGAAGTTCGCCTCGCCGCGGACGACAAGGCCGCGGCCGTTCCCCGCTCCCGCCTTGCGGTGGCCCTGATCGAGCTGGCGCTCGCCGTCGGCAGCTTCGGCATCGGGACCGGCGAGTTCGCCATCATGGGGCTGCTGCCCAACGTGGCCCAGGAGTTCAACGTCACCACGCCTGAGGCCGGATACGCGATCAGCGCCTATGCGCTCGGCGTCGTGGTGGGCGCGCCCATCATTGCCGTGCTGGCGGCAAAGCTGGCGCGCCAGACGCTGCTGCTGATTCTCATGGCGGTCTTCGCTGTCGGCAACGTTGTGAGCGCCGTTGCGCCGAGCTTCGAATCCTTCGTGCTTCTGCGCTTCCTCACGGGCCTGCCGCACGGAGCTTATTTCGGCGTTGCGGCATTGGTGGCCGCATCCCTGGTGCGGCCCAACAAGCGCACTCAGGCCGTCGCCCGCGTCATGCTGGGCCTCACCGTGGCGACCCTGCTCGGCACGCCGGTGGCGACCTTCTTCGGGCAGGCCGTCAGCTGGCGCATCGCCTTCGCGGCTGTCGGCGTCATGGGCGCGCTGACCGTGCTGCTGATCTGGCTGTTCCTGCCGAAGGACAAGGTGCAGGAGGGCGCAAGCCCCATGCGGGAACTCGGCGCCTTCAGGCGCAAGCAGGTCTGGTTCACCCTCGGCATCGGAGCCGTGGGTTTCGGCGGCCTGTTTTCCGTATTCTCCTATATCGCATCGACAGCCACCCAGGTGGCCGGAATGCCCGAGAGCGCCGTTCCCATCATGATGGCCCTGTTCGGCTCCGGCATGATCGCGGGCAATCTCGTGGGCGGGTGGCTTGCCGACAAGAACCTGATGGCCACCATCGGCGGAACGCTCGCCGGCAGCGTGGTGGTGATGACGGTGCTCTGGCTCACCGCCGAAAACCCCACCATGCTCTCGGCCTGCGTGTTCCTCGTCGGTTGCAGCGTCGCCATCGGTCCCGCGCTCCAGACCCGGCTCATGGATGTGGCGGCGGACGCGCAGACGCTTGCGGCGGCCCTCAACCACTCCGCCTTCAACATCGCCAATGCGCTCGGCGCCTGGCTCGGCGGTCTCGCGATTGCGGCCGGTTACGGCTTCGAATCGACCGGATGGGTTGGCGCGGTTCTGGCAGCCGCAGGCCTCGTCGTGTTCGGCCTGTCGCTGGCAAGCGATCAGCGCTCCGTCAGATCCTCGTCGATCTCGCGAGCCTGAGCGGGGCGGCCCACGAAGGTCATGCGGGCCTGATTGTGCCCGAGATTGCGTAGCGAGCGCTCCGGCGTGAACCCGGCATCCTCTAGGAGATCCACGATCTCCTCCTCTCTGTACTGCGCCAGCCCGACTTCCTCGCGGATCTTGCGGTACTCGGAGAAAACCGTGCGGGCGAGGCCGGTCAGCGCCGAGCGCAGGAAGCCGCCCTGCCAGGCGAAGGAGAGCAGCGCCCTGGCATCGGTCACGGGGCTGATGTCGGGCGGGATGATGTCGCCGAGGATCAGCCTCCCATCCTCCTTCAGCTTGTCATGCGCGAGCCTCAGAAGAGCGCGGAATTCATCCAGGGAAAGGTACTGGACGAGGGAGTTCACGATGATGAGATCGAAGGAGGCGTCCGGCAGATCGGCGACATCGTCCGTCGACAGCACCGTGATCCGTCCGTTGCCCTTGAACCGCTCGTTCAGGCGCTCACGCACCAGCGGCGCTGCATCGCTTAAAGTGAGGCGGGCGCATTTCGCCGCGATCTTGTCGGCAAACAGCGCCTCGCCGCAGCCATAATCGAGCACCATCGCATCGGGGGAGGGAATGAGACCGATGATGTCGTTGGCGATCAAGCGGTAATGCAGCAGCTTGTGCCGCTCGCCCGTGTAGATCGGCGTGTCCTGATTCCAGTAGTCGCGCCAGTCCATCGATAAAGCTTTCCCTGCTCGGTTCAGGATTTCGCCAAAAGCGAGGCCGAGTCATGAAGCCTGCCGCGCAGTTTCGCAACCTGCTCGGTCAGTGCGCGAAGTTCATCGACGGGCAGGCCCAGCATGCAGCCGACCTGCCGGGGGATCTCTTCGGCGTTCTCTCGCAGGGTGCGGCCCATCTCAGTGAGGGAAATGCGGACCTGCCGCTCGTCCTTCTTGTCCCGCGCCCGGCGGATGTGGCCGGCGGCCTCAAGGCGTTTCAGCAGCGGGGTCAGGGTGCCGGAATCGAGAAACAGCCGATCCCCGATCTCCCTCACGGTGAGCCCGTCCTGCTCCCAGAGCACCAGCAGAACAACGTATTGGGGATAGGTGAGGCCGAGCGGGTCCAGGAACGGGCGATAGGCCCGGCTGAACGCATGGGAGACGGAATAGAAGGCGAAGCATAACTGGTTGCTCAGCGCCAAGGGGCTGGATTTTGTCATCATCATCTCCACTGCACCCAACTTACGAAAGAAATAGGTTGCGCACAATCTAATTGCGGTTTATAGGTCGATATAGATTGTACGCAATTGAATTGTAATCGTGCAGTTTGGCAGCCTGCCGGTCAGGTGTGACAATCCAAGGAGCTTTCCGATGACCCCTCTCTACACAGCCCATGCCTCAGCCCAGGGTGGGCGCGAAGGCGTTGCCGCTTCCAACGACGGAAAGCTGGAGGTTCGCCTCTCCACGCCGAAGGAGCTCGGCGGCGCGGGCGGCGAGGGGACCAACCCGGAGCAGCTCTTCGCAGCCGGCTATTCCGCCTGCTTCCTGGGCGCCCTGAAGTTCGTGGCCGCCCAGAACAAGGTGGCGCTCCCGGCGGAGACCCATGTCGAGGCCAAGGTGGGCATCGGCAAGCGTGACGACGGAGCGGGCTTCGGGCTGGTGGTCGAGCTGAAGGCCAGCCTGCCGGGGCTGCCTCAGGAGCAGGCGACAGACCTGCTGCACAAGGCCGACGTGGTGTGCCCGTATTCGCACGCCATCCGCGGCAACGTTCAGGTTACGCTGTCGGCCTAATAAAAAAATCTATCGACGCCGTAGGGGCGAAGGCCTCCTGCTCATCGGGCAGGGGGCCTTTTTCTTGCTCAGGTCCACAGCTTCGTAAGCGGCCCGTCGGCACCGTCAACCGGATCCGAATCCGGCAAGGGAACCTGGGCAATGCGCTGCTGTGAGGAGGCCAGCGCCTTGGGATCGTCGCGCACGGTGTCGTAATCGGCTCCGTTCGGATAGGCGCCGACGACGGCAAAGTCGTCGCTGGCGTTGACGAGCGCATGCGCGACGCCGGCCGGAACGACAACCACATCGCCCTTCGTGACGGAGACGAGATCGCCATCCTCCCCGCCGAAGCGGATCTGGCCCGAACCCGACACGATGCCGAGCACCTCATGGGTGTTGGGGTGGTAGTGGTGATAATCGTGGATGCTGTCGAGCCAGGCGTTCGTCCAGCCGTTCTTGGCGAAGGTCGCCTTGAAGGCCTTGGTCGGGTCATCCTGAGAGGGCGGGATCGCCCCGCGGCGGACGATCAGCGGCAGCGATGAATTCGGCACGATGCCGTTGCTGCGGAAGACGTAAGTGTCCGTTCCGAGCGGTGCGTTGTAGCCCCGCGGATCGCCATATCCTTTCGCCTGCGCCATGCGTCTCTCCCTTTTCCGGTCGGGAGTGAACGCCTAGTACAGGCGAAAGATCGAGCGGAGCTGTTTGAAAACCTGTCAGACTTTACATGCCGATGAGCATCGCCGCGACGGCGCGGTCGATGGACAGGTAGAACATGCCGAAGGCCACCATCGCCGCGAAGGCGAACTCGATGATCTGGTTCTTGAAGATGCGGAACTGCGCAAACAGGTTCTGGCCGAAGATCGAGATCAGCCAGGCCGTGGTGAGCACCACCGGGAAAATGAAGAGGTACGACCAGGTGCTCTCGACCGGGCCCACATTCGCAGGGTCGATCAGCGGGCGGATGTTGCGCACCCACGGAGCATAGAAGGCGGCATAGAGCGAGGTCAGCCAGGAGAGCGTGACGGCGATGCCGAGGTGGAACGTGAACAGGTTGTGCAGCCGGCTGAACTCGCCGGAATCGTCATCGAAATTCATGGTTGAAATACCCCCAAATCAAGGCCCGAGATCATTTTCGTTTTATGGTTAATGATCGGTTAGCGTGATTTGGGCGGCTGGCGCAACCGACCCGTTTGTCGCGGCGCCAGCCTCTATGATTGTCAGGCTTGGGTTTTCTTCTGATCCATCAACTGCACAAAGCGGTCGAACAGATAGTGGCTGTCCTGCGGGCCGGGCGAGGCCTCCGGGTGGTACTGCACCGAGAAGGCCGGGCGGTCAGTCAGCGAGATGCCACAATTGGAGCCGTCGAACAGGGACACGTGGGTCTCCACCGCGTTCTTCGGCAGGGTCTCCGGATCTACTGCGAAGCCGTGGTTCATGGAGGTGATCTCCACCTTGCCGGTGGTCCTGTCCTTCACCGGGTGGTTCGCCCCGTGATGGCCCTGGTGCATCTTCTTCGTCTTGGCGCCCACGGCTAGGCTCAGCATCTGGTGGCCGAGGCAGATGCCGAAGGTCGGAATCTTCTCGTCCAGCACCTTGCGGATGACCGGCACGGCATATTCGCCGGTGGCGGCCGGATCGCCGGGGCCGTTGGAGAGGAACACGCCATCGGGCTTCAATGCCAGCACGTCCTCGGCCGTGGCGGTGGCAGGCACGACCGTGACCTTGCAGCCGGCCTCGGCCAGCAGCCGCAGGATGTTGCGCTTCACCCCGTAATCGATGGCAACCACATGGTGCTTATGGGAGCCGTCCTGGTGGCCATAGCCTTCGCCCCGGTTCCAGGTGGTCTCGTCCCAGTCGAAGCGCTGGCCGCTGGTGACCAGCGGCACGAGGTCCTGTCCGTCCATGGACGGGAGGGCCGCGGCCTTGGCCTTCAGGGCCTCGATGTCGAAATTGCCTTCGGGATCATGGGCGATGACCGCATTGGGCATGCCCCTGTCGCGGATCAGGGCCGTCAGCGCCCGGGTGTCGATTCCGGTGAGGCCCACGATCTGGCGCGCTTTCAGCCAGGCGTCGAGGTCGCGGGAGGCGCGCCAGTTGGACGGCTCGGTAATCGAGGCCGCCAGCACGACACCGCGCACGCCCGAGGAGGAGGCGGCGTTGACGCTCTCGGTGTCTTCCTCGTTGGTGCCCACGTTGCCGATATGCGGGAAGGTGAAGGTGATGATCTGGCCGGCGTAGGAGGGGTCCGTCAGGATCTCCTGGTAGCCGGTCATGGCGGTGTTGAAGCAGACCTCGCCGGTCGCCTCGCCCAAGGCGCCGATGCCGAAGCCCTCGAGAACCGTGCCGTCCTGGAGCACGAGAACGGCCGTCGCGCGCGGCTCTGCCCAGCCACCCGCCGTGTCTTTGTCTTGCAGCATCGTCATGATCTCTTTAAGTCCGGGGCCAATGGGCCGTGCTTGAGCAGGCCGCATCCGGGCCGCCCTTGAACTGTCCTGCGTGACTTAAGGGGCCGGTCGCCGTCAGTCAACGCTCAAGCGACCGAAAACCAAGGAGATATCCATGCTGCGCGAACGTTTCACCGCCGACATGAAGGAGGCCATGAAGGCTGGGGAAAAGGGGCGCCTGGGTGCCATTCGCCTGATCCAGGCCGCCCTCAAGGACAAGGACATCGAGGCCCGCGGCAACGGCAAGGAGCCGCTCTCCGACGAGGAGATCCTGGCCATGCTGCAGAAAATGGTGAAGCAGCGCCAGGAATCGATCACCATGTACGAGCAGGGCGGTCGCACCGAGCTCGCCCAGCAGGAAAAGGACGAGGTGACGGTCATCACCTCCTACCTGCCGCAGCAGATGGACGAGGCCGAGACCAAGGCCGCCATCGAGGCCGCCATCGCCGAGACCGGCGCCGCCTCCATGAAGGACATGGGCAAGGTCGTCGGTGTTCTGCGCGGCAAGTATGCCGGCCGCATGGACTTCGCCAAGGCGAGCGGCCTGGTGAAGGACATGCTGCCGAAGGGCTAAGTCATTCCCGTACTGCATTCGTCATGGCCGGCCTTGTGCCGGCCATGACGGGAGGGGAAGTCTGCCTGGGCTCTTATGGCTTGGCCGCAGGCGCTCCCGCATTCGCCTCGGGCGCCTGGTCGGGATTGCCGACATTGCCCATCCGGCCGCGTTGCTCTTCCGCCCGCTTCTGAAGCTCCTCCTGGATCTTCTTCTGCTGCTCGGCCAGGACCTGCGGATCGACGGGCGGCCCATCGAAGGCCTTGCCGAAACCGTCCGTCGGTATGGCAAAGGTCACCTCCTTGCCGGCTTGGTTCCGGGCGCTGACATTCAGGGCCGTTCCCTTCTTGAGGGCAGCGACGAGGTCGTCCTTCACGGCCGCTTCCGCGAAGCAGCCATGCGGGAAGCAGGTGGAGTATCGGCCGGCCAGGGGCTGGCTCTTCTCCGCGGAGATCCGGATGCCGGGCGGCACGAGCAGGCCCAGCGGCATCAGGATTCGCAGGGTCTTCGGCGCGTTCTTGGCCTTTACATCATAGAGGGCCACGGCAACGATGCGCTGCCCCTTGTCGGTCACGAAATCGCGCGTCGTGTAGCAGATCTCCGCATTCGCGCCCTCATCCTTGGCGCAGACCTTCGTCCATTCCGGCTGTGACGGCGACGCCTTGAGTTGAACCAATACGGGAGCGGCGGCAGGGGGCCGGGCCTGCTGGTTTTTCGGTGCGGGCTGCTCTTTCTGCGCCGGCTGCTTCGGCTTCGGAGCCTGCCCTGAAGTCTGTGCCAGACCCGGCACGGGGCTGAGAGCCAGAGCGGTGGCGATCACGGCCCCAGGAAGGCGGGATGCGATGGGCATTTCGGGAGTTTTCCTCTCGTTGAACTGAACTGTGATCGGCCGGCTCTCCCAGGAGCCGAGTGGCGCTCGGCTGGAACCCGCCTTGGGGATCGGCCGTCTATCGGGGAGGTTGATGTCAGAATTTGGATGATGGGTCGTTAAGGCCCACCTGCAGGAGAGCATGAATGAACAAGGGATTCGGTGTAACCGTGACGGTACCGCAGCCGGACGGCCAGGAGCCCAAGACCGCTCCCCTGGTGGTGGTCGCCCGGGACGAGCGTGATGCCGAGCTGGTGGCCGCACAGGCAGCAGGGCCGCAGGCCTCGGCTGAGACTCTGCGCGAACTCACGGACGAGGAGGTTCTGGCCTATGATCTCGACCTCCAGGCGCATGGGAGCGCGAAAGTTCTGCCGATCCTCAACCTCTAGCGATCCCGGATCAGGGCGAAGCGCCGCAGCGATCGGCCCCATGGTCTGATGTTCAAGCTTCGGCTTTACTGCTAGGCAGGTTCAAGATTCCGTGATCCTCTCCCTAATGTCCTTGCAGACCATGATCGACGCTCTCCTGACCCATAGGCGGGTCCTGTCTGCCAGCACCGGGATGGTGCGAGGGAGGAATTGCCACGCGGGTTATGCGTGGGATGTCCGTCTGGCTCAGGAGGATCATGCCACCGGTGAGAGCAATGCACGGTAAGCCGGACGCTTCCGTGCGCGCTCCAGGGGATGCTCCGAGAGATCGCCTGCAGCTTTTCTTTCAGCAGGCGCCGGGGATGATCGCCATCGTCAGTGGGCCCGAACACGTCTTCGAATTCGCCAACACGGCTTATCTCGAGCTCGTCGGCCGGCACGAGGTTGTCGGCCAGCGGGTGCGCGATGTGCTGCCCGAACTGGACGAGCAAGGCACCGTGGCGCTTCTCGATAACGTGTATGCGACTGGGGAGCCGTTCATCGGGCGGCGGATGCCTGTCGCTTTCCGGCGACGGGCGAACGCTCCGGCGGAAACCCGATACATGGACTTCGTCTACCAGCCGGTGGTGAACGATCAGGGCCGGGTGACGGGCATCTTTGCCCAGGGCTTCGATGTCACCCGGCAGGTCGAGACCGAAGCAGCCTTCCATGAAAGCGAAGCCCGGTATCGGCTCTTCTCGGAGGAGACCCGGGAAGGCGTGGTCGTTCACAACGGCAAGATCATCCTCGACTGCAACCCGGCCTATGCCCGCATCTTCGGTTACGGCAGCGTCGCCGAGGTGATCGGGCTTCCCAGCACGGCCTTCGTGAGCCCCAAGAGCGCGGCCCTTCTTCAGGAGAAGGGTGCACATGATAGCGAGGAGCCTTACGAGATCGAGGCGATCCGCAAGGACGGCTCCGTCTTTCCGGCCGAGTTCGTCGGCCGGCCCAGCATCTGGCAGGGCCAGAAGGTGCGGATCGGTCTGGCGCGCGATCTGACCGAGCGCAAGCGACGCGAGGCTGCTCTGCGTGAGAGCGAAGCGCATTTCGCCGCGATCTTCGACCAATCCGCCGCTGGCTTCGGCGAGGTCGATCTGACCGGGCACTTTCTCCGCGTGAACGACCGCTTCTGCGAAATATCCGGCTACACGCGAGAGGAGCTTCTGAGCGGCCGGCGCATGCAGGACATCACCCATCCCGACGACCTGCCCGAGAATGTCCGCCTGTTCCGGCATGCAGTCGAGTCCGGCGAACCGTTCGAGATCGAGAAGCGCTACGTTCGACCGGACGGTTCGGAAGTCTGGGTCAGCAATACCGTGACCTTGATCCACGATGCGACGGGACGGCCGCAAACGGTTGCCTCGGTGAGCATTGACCTCACGGCCCGTCGGGAAGCCGAAGCGGCGTTGCGTCAGAGCGAGGCCAGTCTGCGTCTGGCTCTCGATGCTGGCCGGATGGCCGTGTGGGAAACCGACACCCGCACCAACTCCGTGACGACCTCTCCTGAACTTAACCGTCTTCTTGGCTTCCCGGAGGGGGCGAACCCGACCATCGAGGAGATCAGGGCCCGTTATGCGCCGGGAGCCCAAGACCGGATCCGCGCCGCCGCCGCCGCCGCGCTCGGACGGGGAGAACGCTACGTCGAGGAAGAGATCGAGATCATCTGGCCGGACAATTCCCATCATTGGCTGCTCCTCCGGGCGGACCTGGAGGTCACGCCGGGAGCCGACGGGACCGCTCAGGTCAAAGCAACGGGCGTTGCCTTCGAGATCACCGAACGCAAGCTGTGGGAAGAACGCCAGCGCCTGCTGATCAACGAGCTGAACCACCGGGTGAAGAATACCCTGGCGACCGTGCAGTCGATTGCTGCTCAGAGCTTCCGCGATAGAGACTCCACCAGCGGGCCGAACTTCACGGCCTTCCAGGAACGCCTGTTCGCCCTGGCCCGCGCCCATGACATCCTCACCCGCGACAATTGGGAGGGGGCGGAGCTTCGCGACATTGTCGGCGAGGTGATTGAGCCCTATTGCCGCCCATCGCATGGACGCTGCCACATCGACGGGCCTCGTGTCCGGTTGACGCCGAGTATGGCGCTGGCCCTGTCCATGGCCGTGCATGAGCTTGCGACTAACGCGGCGAAATATGGAGCCTTGTCCGCACCGGCAGGGCAGGTGTCGATCTCGTGGTCCGTTCTGCCCGGCAGCCCGCGGCAGCTGACCCTGTGCTGGCAGGAGCGGGGAGGGCCTTCCGTCGCGTTGCCGGAGCGCAGGGGATTCGGCACAAGGCTGATCGAGCGCAGCCTAGCGCAGGAACTCGCCGGCGAGGTGAGCCTCGCCTATGTTCCCACAGGCGTCGTCTGCACGGTCAAGGCTCCGCTGCCGGACAGCATGGTCTAGTTCTTACGGCTTTCGCTTCATCACGATTGCGACTTGGGGATCGGTGCCGAATGCCGGGGCTTCGGAGCCTCCACGAGCCGGAACCGTACGGGAGCGGATGTCCAGCCGGAGGGCAGCTTCAGAGGGACATCGCACGCCGTGAAGAGGCTCTGTCCCTCCGCATTCCTGACCTCAAAAATATAGCCGGGCCGCTGGAGCTGCGAACAGTCCTTCCACCGCTCGAAGTCAACCCACTCGCTCAAGGCTCTCTCCCGTCACAGATAGAAGTCCGCCGACTTCAGGGACAAGACCTTCGAAAGCCGGATCTGGAAATCCGCCACGGCGTCGCCATTGACGTCGCCGGACAACACGCCGCCGTGGAACTTCAACTGCCCGGCCTTGTGCGTGAAGGCATTGCTGCCGATGAACGAGAAGGCTTGGTTTCCGGAGACCTTCGTGTCGGCATCGATGCTGCGCAGATGGATTTTGTCTGTGCCGGACACGAAATCCTGGATGATATCCCGCGCGCCTGGTGCGCTCTCGCCCCGCGATTTGAAGACGAAGACATCGGCACCTGTTCCGCCGGACAGAACATCGACCCCTGAACCACCATATAGGGTGTCGCGGCCGCTGCAGCCGTACAGAATATCGGCGCCGGCACCACCCTCGAGGTTGTCGTTGCCGCTGGCGCCGTCGAGCCGGTCGGAGCCGCCGCGGCCGTAGAGAGAATCCGATCCGGAGCCGCCGGCGAGCTTGTTCGCGGCATTGTTGCCTTTCAGCACATCGGCATAGGCGCTGCCCGTCAGGTTCTCGATGCTGACATATCGATCCCCGGCAGCATCCTGCGTGTTCCGCAACGTGGCCATGAGATCCGCCATGACGCCGGCCTCAGCCGTCGCGTAGCTGGCGGTGTCCATGCCGGCGCCGCCATCGAGGATGTCGCCGCCCGATCCGCCGATCAGGATGTCATATCCTGCCTGACCGTAAATAGAATCGTTTCCAGCCTCGCCCATGAGGCTGTCGGCACCAACTGTGCCGGTGAGCACGAGATCCTGACTGACGAGGGGAGCCGCCGTAACAAGCGTCTCGTCCGTCGCGGGCGGCTCTTCCACGATGACATCCACGATGGGAGGTTCACTCGTCACCGTCTGCTTGGCGGCGGTCAGTTCCGCAAGCGAGTAGGTTCTGTCGCTGAACCGGACGATCTCGATGGACCGAATGGTGTCACTGCCGTCCGGTGTGCCTGTGCGCAGGTCTGAGACCTGCAGCGATCCGTCGGCCAGCAGGGTGACGCCATAATCCGAGCGCCGGCTCGCGAAGACGGCTGTGTCGCTCCCGGTTCCTCCGTCCAGCATGTCGTTGCCTGCCGCGCCGGTCAGCCTGTCGTTACCGGCATTGCCCTTGAGCGTGTTCGCAATCTGGTTGCCGACGATCACGTCCGCGCCCGTTCCGCCTATGGCGTTCTCGATGAGGGAGCGCGTGTCACCTTGATGGAGCAGGGCATTGGCGATATTGCCGGCGGCAAGCCGCGAGCCGTCGCGGTGCAGCTTGGCGAGCTGGTTCGCCGCCGTAGTGGTCCAGTTTCCAGGCTGCAGGTCGACCTTCAGGTTGCTGCCGTAATTCGAGAAGTCATTGGTGTCGCTGCCGCCGCCGTCCCATGTCGTCAGCAGGATCCGGTTGCCGCCGGGGGCTCCCTGGCCGACGCCATCGATGAACATCTCGCCGGTCGTGGCGCTCCAGCGATAGACGGTATCGGTGCTGTTGGTGGTGTAGTCGGCACCGTAGAGATGCTGCAGGGCTGCAATGTCGAGCATCATCAGCGACTGGGCATAACCCCAGGTCTCGTTGGGATAGCCGTCTGTCGTCGAGGCGTTGATATAGGAGCGGTAGCTCATGACCGTGTACTCCATGGAGTCACGGTTGACCGGCAGGCCAGCCTCATGAGGGTGCGCCAGCCCGAGGGCATGCCCGATCTCGTGAATGAAGGTCAGAAAGGCATAATTGCCCTTCAAGGGTGTGCTGTAGGCGCCGCTCGACTTGTTGAGCCAGACGTCGCCCCCCTCGTCCTCCGTTGTCGGAAAGTAGGCCCAGGCAGTGCCTGGCACGTTGGACAGACCGAACCGCAGGTCCGCATGGGCGGTCGTACTTTCGGCGATCTCCGTGAAGGTGACATTCGCCACCGAGGCAAACATCGACAGGGCGGTGCGGGCGGTCGCCTGCTGGATGGAGCTCAGGATGCCGAAGGTCGCGGTCTCTCCCTCACCATAGGATGTGCCGTAAAGGGATGCGCTTCTCGGGAAGCTGTAGGTGAAATTGCTGACGGCCCATTTCAGGTTTTCAAGAAGGCCATCAATGTAAACGTCGTTAGCTGAACCAATTGTCGTAACAGCGGGCATATATCCATGCTCCAAAAATCATTGGTTGTCGTTTTTGCAATGCTTATAGGCTGGCGCTTGGCCGTTAATAATCTTGAAACAAACTACGCGACGTCTACGAATTTGGCTCCTGCATGGCAGGCGAATCACCCAGCGTAAGCGGTTAAGCGGGCCTTGAGAAGACGCCTTCGGATGCGCTGCAACGGGGGCTGGCGCGGGATCAGAGCCTGCCTCCTGTGGATTATGGGCACAGAAAAGCTTGACCGTTCTGTTTTGCGCTCCCGCCCCGCCGCCCTAGGTTATGCAACAGGTTTGGAGACCGACGCCTCGTGCGATACCCGCCCCAGATTTTGGAAGAGATCCGCGCCCGGCTGCCGGTTTCGGCTGTGGTCGGCAAGCGCGTGCGCCTCAAGAAGGCCGGGCGGGAATGGAAGGGGCTGTCGCCCTTCAACGCGGAGAAGACGCCGAGCTTCTACGTGAACGACCAGAAGCAGTTCTACCACTGCTTCTCCTCCGGCAAGCACGGAGACATCTTCACCTTCCTGATGGAGACCGAGGGGCTGTCCTTCCCCGAGGCCGTCGAACGGCTGGCAGGCGAAGCGGGGGTTCCGCTCCCCAAGCTGTCCCAGGAGGACAGGCAGGAGGAGGTCAAGCGCAAGAGCCTCTACGACGTCATGGAACTGGCGGCCGTATTCTTCGAGGCTTCGCTGCAGGACAGGGTCGGGACCAAGGCGCGAGACTATCTGGCCGGTCGAACTTTAAGCCGGGACACGCAGACGCGGTTCCGCATCGGCTATGCGCCGCCCGAGCGCTTTGCCCTGCGGGATCATCTCGCCGGCAAGGGCGTGCCCATCGACATGATGGTGGAGGCGGGGCTTCTGATCGCCGGCGAGGAGGTGAAGGTTCCCTACGACCGCTTCCGCGACCGGGTGATGTTCCCGATCTGCGACCTGCGCGGCCGGGTGATCGCCTTCGGCGGGCGCGCCATGAGCGCGGACATTCCGGCCAAGTACCTCAACTCCCCGGACACGCCGCTCTTCAACAAGGGGCGGCTCCTCTACAACTACCATCTCGCCCGCCAGCCGGCCCATGACCGGGGCACCGTGATCGCGGTCGAGGGCTATGTGGACGTGATCTCGCTCAACGTCGCGGGCTTCCCCCATGCGGTGGCGCCGCTGGGCACGGCGCTCACGGAGGACCAGCTCACGCTGCTCTGGCGCCTCGCCGAGGAGCCGATCCTCTGCTTCGACGGCGACAAGGCCGGCCAGCGGGCGGCCTACCGGGCCCTCGACGTGGCCCTGCCGAACCTGATGCCGGGGAAATCCCTGCGCTTTGCCATGCTGCCCGAGGGTCAGGACCCGGACGATCTCGCCCGCGCCAGTGGCCCTGCCGCCGTAGAGCGGGTGCTTAGCTCGGCTCGGCCCCTGGTGGACGTGCTCTGGACCCGGGAGTTCGAGGCGGGGCCGCTCGACACCCCCGAGCGGCGGGCCGCTCTGGAACGGCGCCTGCGCGAATCACTTGCCCTGATTCGCGATGAAACCCTGAAGAAATATTACCGGGAGGAGGTACAGAGCCGTCTGGCGGCCTTAAGTCCCGACACCCGGCCGAACCGCTTTAACCGTCAGGGCGGGGGAGCGCGGCGTGATTTCCAGAAGCCTCAGCCGATGACGCCGAGCTCCCCCTTGAGCGTCTCGCCGATGCTTGCCCGCTCTGCGCTCTTTGCCGGCGGAACGGCCGAAAGCCCCCGGGAGGCGATGATCCTCTGCACCTTCCTGGTCCACCCGGAACTCCTGCAAAATCATGCAGAAACCCTTGCAGATCTTGAACTTGAGCGCCGCTCTACCCAAATGGTGCGCAGTCTCCTGCTCGATGGAGCGGCGAGCGGCGAACCTGCCGACCAGTCTGTTATGAGGGCCCGTCTTGAGCGGGCCGGTCTGACGATCGAGGCCGACAGGCTGACGGCCCTGGTCCGTCCCGGCGACCGGTGGATGCTGGATCCACACGCGGATCCCTTGCGTCTTGAGGACGCATTGAGGCAAGCCATCACCTTGCATCGCCGCGCACGCACGTTACATAGCGAACTTCGAGCCGCGGAGCGCGCACTCGCCGAAGAGGACAATGAGGCCAATCTCGCCTGGCTGCGGGAGGTCCAGAACCAGCTGTCCTCCGTCGAAGGTGCCGAGGCGGACATGGACGATGCAGGGGTCCCCGGGGGTCACTGACGGTTTCGATTTCAAGAAAATGCGGCAGGCAGGGCGGCTGTCGCAAGGTGAACAGGGGATGGTTAACGGTTAGTCAAACGATTGACTGTTTATACTTGGCAATGAATTTCGGGTGGCGGAGCCTTTTAAGGCTTGCCGCCCTTTCGCGCGGCGCAGGTCCTGTAGGGGGGACGGGCGGGGCGCTGGAGTTGAGCAAAGCATGGCGACGAAGACAACCGGCGGCGACGAAGGCGATACCACGACCACCGAGCAGCAGACCGATGGGCCTCTGCTCGACCTGAGCGATGCCGCCGTCAAGCGGATGATCAAGCTCGCGAAGAAGCGCGGGTATGTGACTTATGACGAGCTGAACGAGGTCCTGCCTCCCGAGGAATTCAACTCGGAGCAGATCGAGGACGTGCTCGGCCAGCTCTCCGAGATGGGCATCAACGTCGTCGAATCGGAGGAAGCCGACGAGGGCGAGAAGCCCGAGGCTGAGGAAGAGGAGCCCGAGAGCGGCGGCGACCTCGTCGAGGCCTCGCAGACGCGCGCCGTCGCGGTGCGCGAGACCACGGCCAAGGAGCCGACTGACCGCACGGACGATCCGGTGCGCATGTACCTGCGCGAGATGGGCTCGGTGGAGCTTCTGTCGCGTGAGGGCGAGATCGCGATCGCCAAGCGCATCGAGGCCGGCCGCGAAGCGATGATCGCGGGCCTCTGCGAGAGCCCGCTGACCTTCCAGGCCATCATCATCTGGCGCGACGAGCTGGTCGAAGGCCGGGTGCTCCTGCGCGACATTATCGACCTCGAGGCCACCTATGCGGGCCCCGACGGCAAGGGTGCGCCCAAGGTGGACGCCCTGGGCGAGGGTGGCGAGGCGGAGGAAGAGACGCCCGAGACCGAGGAGGGGATGACCCCGCCCGAGGGCGATCTCGACGACGACGACATGGAGAACAACGTGTCGCTCTCGGCCATGGAGGCCGAGCTGAAGCCGCGCGTTCTCGAGACCTTCGACTCGATTGCCGACAATTACAAGAAGCTGCGCCGCCTGCAGGTCGAGCATGTGGAACAGCGCATGCAGAACAAGCAGCTGACCCCGGCCCAGGAGCGCAAGTACAAGGAGCTCAAGTCGGATATCGTTGCTTCAGTGAAGTCGCTGTCGCTGAACAACAACCGCATCGAGGCTCTGGTCGAGCAGCTCTACGACATCAACAAGCGCCTCATCTCCCATGAAGGCCGCCTGATGCGCCTGGCCGAGAGCCACGGCGTCGCCCGCGAGGAGTTCCTCAAGCACTACCAGGGCTGGGAACTCGACCCGAAATGGGTGCTGCGCGTCTCCAAGCTCGGCGGCAAGGGCTGGAAGGACTTCGTCGCCAAGGCGAAGGACGGCATCCACGACCTGCGCGAGAACATCCATAATCTGGCGAGCGAGACCGGCCTGGAGATCCAGGAGTTCCGCCGCATCGTCATGATGGTGCAGAAGGGCGAGCGCGAGGCCCGTCAGGCGAAGAAGGAAATGATCGAGGCGAACCTGCGCCTCGTGATCTCCATTGCCAAGAAGTACACGAACCGCGGCCTGCAGTTCCTGGACCTGATCCAGGAGGGCAATATCGGCCTCATGAAGGCGGTCGACAAGTTCGAGTACCGGCGCGGCTACAAGTTCTCGACCTATGCCACCTGGTGGATCCGGCAGGCGATCACCCGTTCGATCGCCGACCAGGCCCGCACGATCCGCATTCCGGTGCACATGATCGAGACGATCAACAAGATCGTCCGCACCTCGCGCCAGATGCTGCACGAGATCGGCCGCGAGCCGACCCCGGAGGAGCTGGCCGAGAAGCTCGCCATGCCGCTGGAGAAGGTGCGCAAGGTCCTCAAGATCGCCAAGGAACCGATCTCCCTCGAGACGCCCATCGGCGATGAGGAGGATTCGCATCTCGGCGACTTCATCGAGGACAAGAACGCGATCCTGCCCATCGACGCGGCGATCCAGAGCAATCTTCGTGAGACAACGACGCGAGTTCTCGCATCGTTGACCCCGCGCGAGGAAAGAGTGCTGCGCATGCGCTTCGGCATCGGCATGAACACCGATCACACCCTCGAGGAGGTCGGCCAGCAGTTCTCGGTGACCCGCGAGCGTATCCGCCAAATCGAGGCGAAGGCCCTGCGCAAGCTGAAGCACCCCTCGCGCAGCCGGAAGCTCCGGAGCTTCCTGGACAATTAAGCGACTTGAAAAGGCGGGCCTCAGAGCCCGCCTTTTTCATATCGTGCTCAGGCTGCTGCCGAATGAGGGTTTGTTTACACAATAACACTCATATGAAGCGCGTCAGCACGTCGCCCACGGGACGAGGCCAATGACCGACACTGTGCTTAAGAGGACTTCAGGGAAGCCGGAAAAGATCATGAAGACGGCGAATGCCAAGCCGGCTGCTGTGCAAGCCGCGCCGCCGCCTCTGCTGTCGGGCGGCAACCCTCAGATTGCGAAGGGATATGGCGATGCTCCCGTACAGGCCTATATCGCCGCCATGCCGGGCTGGAAGGCCGATGTCGGATGCCGCCTCGACGCGCTCATCACGCGCACCGTCCCCGGCGTGCACAAGGCCGTCAAATGGAACTCGCCGTTCTACGGCGTCGAATGTCAGGGGTGGTTCCTCGGAATCCACTGCTTCGCGAAGTACATCAAGGTGGCGTTCTTCCGTGGTGCCTCGCTGAGCCCTGTTCCTCCCGAAACATCCAAGCAGAAGGATGTGCGCTATTTTCATATCCGAGAGGGCGACCGGCTCGATGAGGAGCAGTTCGCCGCCTGGGTGAAGCAGGCGAGCCAATTGCCCGGCGAGAGAATGCAAGGAGCCTGCCGCTCCGGGTAAGCAAGCCTTATAGCGGTGCCCGGGACGATGGCTGCTCGCCAGGTTCGATGCTCCCGGCCGTGTCCTCCTGTTTCGACAGAAGCGCCGGAACGATACCGTCGGCGACGAGCGTGTGGAGCTGGCCGATATAGTTGTCCTCCCGTGAGGGCTCCGTCGGGTCGGAGGTCATGGTGATCGTCAATCCGAGACTCGGGATCACATAGAGCATCTGCCCGCCGAAGCCCCACGCGTAATGGGCCGTGTGTCCGCGCATGTCGCGCATGAACCAGCCATAGCCATAACGGTCGCCGGTGAAGGGCGAGGACGTGCGCGGCGTCCACGATTCCCTGATCCAGTTCTCCGACACCACGCGCTTGCCGTCGATCATACCGCCCTGACGATACATTTCGCCGAAGCGGTGCAGCGCACGCGGCGAGAGCGCCATCTCGTTGCCGCCGAGATAGATGCCCTGCGGATCACGCGTCCATGGCGCGATGGTGATGTCGAGCGGCTCACCGAGCCACTCGCGGGCAAGCCCCAGCATGCTGCGCTTCGAGGCGCGCGTCAGCGCCGCCGAGAGCAGATGCGTGCTGCCCGTCGAATAGAGCATGCGCCCGCCGGGCTCATCCACGAACGGCCGCGAGAGAGCGTCACGCACCCAGTTGCCGCTGCTGATCCAGGCGCCGTAGTTGCGGCCTGAGGTGCGCTCCAGCCCGGCCTGCATGGAGAGCAGATGCCCGATGGTGATCTGCCTGACGCGTGGGTCGGCATCAGACGGGATGCTCCGATCGAGGATCGACGCCACAGGCTGATCCACGCCCTGCAGAACCCCACGCTCGATGGCGATGCCCACAAGAGCCGACATGATGGTCTTGGAGGCGGACTTGATATTGGTCGGGCGATCCAGCCTCGCGCCGCCGGGCGCCTGCTCCGTCAAAACGGCTCCGTTATGGGTGACGATGAGCGAGCGGAGATTGGGCAGGCTCTTGGCGCGTTCGACCGTCTCTTCAATTAGCCGGGCGTCGGGGGTGACCGGGGTCGGGGAGGCGGGTTGTGCCATCGCACTGACGCTGCCGGCGATTAGGAGCAGGAGCGACAATCCAGCTTTTCGGAAGCCGAGATGAAGACAAGAGGGCATGGTCAATTCGGATATCTCGTTACCGTCGGACAAAACCCGAGATGGGACCCCGTTCCTCATGCTCAACGCCGCCACACACCATTGTGAGTCGTGGCTATCCATGCACTTGGGCAGCCTCAGCCCTGCGCCTGCGACATTTGCGCTCCGGCCATCCATTCGCTATTTTGCAAATACTCTCGTAAATATAAGGCAATTCACATGTTGCAATCGTGGTTTACCCGGCCGCTCTGGCAGAGGGTCGCGGTGGGCTTTGCCCTCGGCATCATCGCGGGCGTCCTCGCCGGCGAGCAGGCAGCCGTCTGGTTCAAGCCGCTCGGCGACATCTACCTGAACCTGGTGCGGATGATCGTCATCCCGCTCGTGTTCTTCACCATCACGTCCAGCGTGGCGAAGCTCGCGGAAGCCGGCAACGTGGCTCGCTTAGGCTTGCGCACCTTGTTCTGGTTCGTCGCCACCTCGGCTATCGCCGTTCTCGTCGGCATCGCGTTCGGCCATCTGATCGATCCAGGCCTTGGCCTGTCGAACCTGCCGCTCGGCGAGGTGAAGCCGCGCACGATTCCGACCCCGCTCGAGGTGCTGATCGGCATCGTGCCGACGAACCCGATCAAGGCGATGGCCGATACCAATGTGCTGCAGGTGCTTTTCTTCTCCGGCATCGTCGGCGCTGCCCTCGTGTCGCTCGGCGAGAAGACGGCTGGCATCCGGGGCCTCGTCGACCAGGGCGCCACGCTCGTGTTCCGCATCACCCGCTGGGTGCTGCAGCTCACGCCCATCGGCACCTTCGGCCTCATCGCCTGGGTGGTCGGACGCTACGGCCTATCGTCGCTGCTGCCGCTGGGCAAGTTCATCGCGGCCATGTATCTCGCCTGCCTGTTCCACATCATCGTGGTCTATGGCGGTCTCCTGAAGCTGCACGGCCTGAAGGTCGGCCGCTTCTTCCGCGGCGCAGCGCCCGCGATGCAGATGGCCTTCGCGACCTCGTCGAGCCTCGCCACCCTGCCGATGTCCCTGCGCGTCGCGGTGGAGAAGCTCGGCGTGCCGCAGAGCTATGCGAGCTTCGCGGTGCCGCTCGGCGCCAACGTGAAGATGGACGGTTGTGGGGCGATCTATCCGGCTATCGCATCGATCTTCATCGCGCAGTATTTCGGCCTTGATCTGACTGTCACGCAATATGTGCTCATCGGCCTCACGGCGGTTCTCGGTTCGCTCGGCACCGCCGGCGTGCCCGGCACATCCATCGTGATGCTCACGCTCACCTTGAGCACGGCTGGCCTGCCGCTGGAAGGCATCGGCTACATCGTCGCCATCGACCGCGTGGTCGACATGATGCGCACCATGACCAACGTCACTGGCCAGGTTCTCGTGCCCGTGCTCGTGGCGAAGGAGGAGGGCGTTCTCGATCAGGCGGTCTATGACGGCGCCATCGAAACGCGCACGCCTGCGAGAGAGACGGTTCTCGTCGCAGCCGAATAAGAGATACGGCAACCGAGCAGCAAAAAGGCGGGCCGAAAGCCTGCCTTTTTCTTTGTCCAGAGAGGTGAGTTCAGAACAGGAAGTCGGAGACGCCGATCAGCGATAGCTTCACATTGAGCAGCGCGATCGACTGGCCGTCGGCCTTGATGATCACGTCGTCCATCTTGCCATCGCTGTCGCCGTTGCCTTGTGCGATGCTGAGTTCGCCGAAGCTCAAGCCACTGCCGCGCAGGTCGATGCGGTCGACGCCGTTCCTGAAGTCGGAGACCTTGTCCGCACCCCACTTGCCCGTGAAGCGGAAGGTGTCAGCATTGGTGCCGCCGCTCAGGATGTCGCTGCCCGCCCCGCCCGTCAGGATATCCTTGCCGTCGCCGCCATAGAGCTTGTCCTTTCCAGCTTCACCGAAGAGCCTGTCGGCCCCGGTGCCGCCATAAAGCTTGTCGTTGCCCGAACGGCCATAAAGCTTATCGTTGCCCGCCAGACCCTTGATGGTGTTGGCAGCCGAGGTGCCGGAGAGCGTCTCGCCCACTGCCGTGCCGCTGACCCCGCTGCTGCTCGTGGTGGTCGTGCCGCCTGTTGTCGGATCGATGAGGTCGAGCTTCACGTTCGCACTCCCGATGGTCACCTGCTTGGTGACAGGGGCATAGCCGCCTCCTGAGAACGTGACCGTATAGGTGCCGGCTGCGAGGGCCAGGTTGTAGCCGCCTGCGCTCCCCGTCGTGGTCGTGTATCTGGCGCCGCTCGCGCTGACGGCCGAAACGGTGACACCGCCGAGGCCTTCACCGATATCGTAGAATCGGTCGCCGTCCTTGTCGTCCAAGGTGACGCCGGTCAGGAAGACCTTGGTGCCCGAGCGGGCGAAGTTCTGCGTGACGAAGGCCGCGTCCCAAGTCATATAGCCGCCGGTCTGAAATCCGATGCCGGCTTCCTGGAAATTGCCGTTGAGGATGTTGGCCTTATGGCCTGCGCTGTTCATCAGGTTGGTGTGCAGGAGTTCCACCTCGTCCTGCAGTCCTGTCGGTCCCCGGAGGCTCGCCCAGGCAATGTTCTCGCCTGAGGCATAGGCGCCGGTGAAGCTGTAGCCGGCCTTGACCATCCGCTGGTGCGGCAGCGAGCCGCCTAATCCCGTGTGGTTGAAGATATCGTTCGAGATCATCCAGTTGCTGTGCTGGTCCGCCGACTCGTTGAGATCCCCATTGAAGGCAAGCGGCTGGGCGCCGGTCTTGGCGCGCTCCCGATTCACCAGTTCGAGCATCAATTGCTCGTAGGACGTGGCCTGAGACATGAAACACCCCTTGCTCAAAAATCATTGTCCCGGTTGCCGGGCTTATTGCTTGGTTTTGGTCATTAGAGTTCAAATGGGAAAAAGTTGTGACCGATGCGATACTTTGTTGCATTAATGGCAGTATCTGACCGGAATAGGAGCCTTGTCCCGCCTGCACTGTAGCCCTGGAATGCAGGATCGGCAGGAGATCGGCATCCGGTTCTGGGCTATAGGAGGATCGGAAACGCCGCAGAAGGCCCGAGACTCAGGCTTGGTCCGATAACAAAGAACATCTGATGGACACCAAAACACCCGCCATGCCTACAGCATCCCTCCAGACCTCGGCCGAGAGGGTTGCGGTGCCCATCCTGGCCGCCATCAGCGTGTCGCACCTGCTGAACGACCTGATCCAGTCGCTGCTTCCGGCAATCTACCCCATCCTGAAGGACAATTACCGTCTCGACTTCGGCCAGATCGGCCTGTTGACGCTCACCTTCCAGATGAGCGCGTCTCTGCTGCAGCCGCTGGTCGGCACGTTCACGGACCGCAAGCCGCAGCCCTTCTCCCTCGTGGTCGGCATGGGCTTCACCCTCATCGGCCTGCTGACGCTCTCGCAGGCCCATTCCTATCCGATGCTGCTTCTGGGGGCTGCGCTCGTCGGCATGGGTTCCTCGGTGTTCCATCCGGAATCCTCCCGCGTCGCCCGCATGGCATCGGGCGGACATCACGGGTTGGCCCAATCGGTGTTCCAGGTCGGCGGCAATGCGGGCACGGCGCTGGGGCCGCTCTTGGCCGCCTTCATCGTCGTGCCATTCGGGCAGGGCAGCATTGCCTGGTTCTCCGCTGTCGCCCTGCTGGCCATGCTGATCCTGTCCGCGGTCGGGCGCTGGTATCGGGACAAGCTGGTGGAGATGAGGACAAAGCCGAAAGCGGCACCCAAGACCTCGCCTGTTTCGCGCCGGCGCATTGCCGTATCGATCACGATCCTGATGCTGCTGGTCTTCTCGAAGAACTTCTACATGGCCGGGCTCACCAGCTATTACACCTTCTACCTGATCGCGAAGTTTCAGGTGTCGGTGCAGGATGCGCAGATCTACCTGTTCATCTTCCTCGGCGCGGTGGCGGCCGGCACGCTGCTCGGCGGCCCGGTCGGTGATAGGATCGGACGGCGCTACGTGATCTGGATCTCGATCCTCGGCGTGCTGCCGTTCACGCTCCTGCTGCCCTATGCCAGCCTGTTCTGGACCGCAGTGCTGAGCGTCATCATCGGCATCGTGCTCGCCTCCGCGTTCTCGGCCATCCTCGTCTATGCGACCGAGCTCGTGCCTGGCCGCGTCGGCATGATGGCCGGCCTGTTCTTCGGCCTGTCCTTCGGCATGGGGGGCCTGGGCGCTGCGGCCCTGGGATACCTCGCGGACATGACGAGCATCGAAACCGTCTACAAGGTCTGCTCGTTCCTGCCGGCCATCGGGCTGCTTGCCTACTTCCTGCCGAAGATCGAGAAAGCGCGCGCTTGATTTGAAGTCAGCCCTGTCACAGCAGGGCTGCCCTCGCGGCGTTCTCAAGCGCCTTCATCATCATCCGATAAGGACCCGGTCCATGGCTGACGCGGGCGACGCCGAGCTCTGCGAGGCGCGCAGCCGAGGGCGCCGATGAGCTCGCCATGATGTTGACCGGCAGAGGCGAGCCTTCGACGATACGGGCGATCAAGGTCTCGTCGACGAGGCCCGGCACGAAGAAGCCGTCGGCGCCGGCATCGGCATAGGCTCGGCCGCGTTCGAGCGCCTCCGCAACGAGTCCCTCATGGGCATCGGCCGGAGCGATGAGAAACACGTCGGTGCGCGCATTGAGGAAGGCGGGAATGCTCAAGCGTTCGGCTGCCTGCCGCGCACCCTTGAGCCGCGCCGCTTGTTCGGAGATCGCACGCAAAGGCCCGGTCTCACGCGCGCTGTCCTCGAGATTGCAGCCGATGGCACCCGCCTGCAGCGCGCGGGCAACGGTTGAGCCAACCTCATCAGGATTCGCGCCGTAGCCGCTCTCCAGATCGATGGTCACCGGGAGATCGGTGGCGGCCGTGATGCGTTCCAGATTGGTCAGCGCGAGATCGAAGGGCATATGCTCGCCGTCCTCGAAGCCATGCGCGGCAGCAACCGACCAGCTGCCGGTCGCGAGCGCTTTCGCGCCGCTTGCCGCTACGGCTTTCGCGGTGCCCGCGTCCCAGACGTTGAACAGGATGATCGGATTGCCCGGAACGTGGAGTGCCTTGAACGTCTGGGCTTTTGTGACTTGATCGGACATCTCTCACCTCAGGTCTGCGATTCTGATGTCGTCATGCGCTGCTCGTGATTCAGCAGCCATTGCTTGCGCCAGATCTTGCCGCCGTAACCAGTCATCGAGCCATCGGCGCCGATCACCCGATGACAGGGGATGATGATCGCCACCTGATTGGCACCGTTCGCCCTGGCCACCGCCCGCACTGCGCTGGGGCGGTCCATTCCATGGGCGAGCGCACCATAGCTGCGTGTCTGGCCGACTGGGATCTGTTGCAAAGCATCCCAGACGCTCGCCTCAAAAGCCGTGCCCTTCTGGACGATAGGTACGGTGAATGCCGTCAGCTGCCCTGAGAAATATCGCTCCAGCTCACCGGCAAGAATGTCGAGCATCGGGTGATGCCCGAAGCGGATCGGCCCGACACGCTCGCGCAACCGCTTGATCTCGTTGGGAAGCGCCTTCCGTTCGGCGAATTCGAGGAGGTGGACGCCCGCATCGTCCACGACGGCCAGCATGGCGCCTATGGGGGTGTCGAGCCATTGTGCCGTGAGGATCTGGTGTGCTGTCATGCGGGTCGGCGCATCGCCGATGAGCCTGCTGATGGCCTCGCGAAAACCGCTTCCGGATTCGTAGCCGGCATCGAGCTGCGCATCCATCACCGAGCCCCCCTGCTGCAGGGTGCCGACCGCAAGCCCCAGCCGCTGCGACCGGGCATATTGCACGAAGGTGACGCCGTATTCGCGCTGGAAGGCGCGGCGCACGGTCGAGGGATCATAGCCCAGCGCCTTCAGGTCTTCCGCGCTCCATCGCCTGTCGGGCTCAGCCTTGATCCGGTCTTTCAGCGTATGGAGGGCCCCGCTCGCAGGCGGCTTGATGTCGAGGGGCTTGCAGCGCAGGCATGCGCGAAAGCCCGCTTCCTGGGCGGTGTCCCGGCAGGCGAAGAACACGACATTCGTGCGCTTCGGCTTGCGGGCCGGGCAGGTGAGCCGGCAGAAGATTCCGGTCGTCTTTACGCCCACATAGGCGAACCCTTCGTAGGAGGGGTCTCGGGCTATCAGCGCCGCAAAGAGGGTGTCGTCGTCACGAGGCATTGGCATGACGATGTTTTAGCGCAGATTCCGGATCCGTGTCGCCGGAAACGAGGCGTGTATTTTTCTCTCCGTCGTTGCTGCCTCAGTGGGCCTGTGCCGTTGAGACGGTCACGCTCAACCGCATGTCCGGGTGAATGCCGCAGATCACGTCGTATTGCCCCGGCTGATCGAACCCGATGGTCACCGTATCGCCAGGATTCTGGGCATCCGAATTGAAGCTCTTGGCCGGCCCGTCCACTCGGACATTGTGCACGCGGGTATCGTCGTTGAGGATACGCAGGGCCTCGCCCACCTTCATGAGGATTGCACCGGGCGAAAACCGGCGATCCTTCTGGCTGACCGTGGAAGCTGCGACGGCGTCTGCGTTCGTGCCCCAGGCTATCGTCTTCGCAGGAAGGTTCGCAGGCCGTGGGGGATCGTCGCTGGACAGGGTGTTCAGAAACGCCACCAGCTGCGCCCGCTCCGTCGCGCTGAGTTCGATCTCCTTCGGCAGATCGGCCGAGAGGGTGGGACGCTTCACGATGCGATCCGCATAATGATCGACCACATCCTCGAAGGTGGTGAGCGAGCCGTCATGCATGTAGGGCGCGCTCCACACGCGCTCGCGCAGACTCGGTGTCTTGAAGGCGTGATCGGCCGCTGGCACGCCCAGCACCGGCCCACGTCCCTTGTCGGTGCTCGGAAGGCCGATGTCGTGGAAAGCCTCGTCGGTGAAGCGCCAGCCCTGATGACAGGCGACGCAGCCCGCCTTGCCGACGAAGAGGGAGAAGCCTGCCAGCTCCTCTGGCTCCAGCGCCTTGTCCTCGCCCTTCACCCAGCGGTCGAAGCGTGTTTCCGGCGAGACGAGGGTTCGTTGAAAGGCCGCGAGGGCCTTTGCCAGATTGCCCTGCGTGACGGTAGGATCCTCCGGGAAGGCTGCGGAAAAATCCTTCCGCATTCGGGCATCGGAAGCAAGGGACTGCAGGGCTGTCTGCAGGTTGCCCGCCATCTCGCGCTCATTCTCGATCGGAACCATTGCCTGGGTCTCGAGGCTCGAGGCTCGTCCGTCCCAGAAGAACGACAGGCCCCAGGCGAGATTCCACAACGCTGGCGTCCGGCGGTCGAGAGGCTGCCCATCATGACCGACATGCCGGTCAACGCCGTCGGAGAAGGATAGATCGGACTGATGACAGGTCGAACAGGCGGTCATGCCATCGCCCGACAGGCGGGTGTCATCGAACAATCTCGCTCCGAGCGCCACTTTCTCCGTCGTGGTCGGATTGTCCGGCGGTGTCGGCGTGTGATCGGGACGCGCAAAAACCTCGCGCCAGTGCGCGGCATCGAGCGGAGCAGGCCTGTCGGCTGCTCCGCTCACAAGACCTGCGAGCACGAGGCTCGCAAGCACACGACCGGTCCTGGCAAGACCTTCGCGCATCATCGATCCTAGCGCAGATTCCCGAGCTGCAGTTCGAACTTCGCGATGGTGCTCAGGAACTCACTGGAATCCTTGACGGCCTGCTTCGGCGGCGTCACGGACGGGAAGACGGCTTTTAGATCGGCGAGGCTCGCCTGAACGGCCTTGGCGGCATCCGCATTCTTTGCGGTCGCAGCGGGCATGACCGTTCCCACGAGACGATCCACCTCCATGACGAAGCCGCGCGCATCCTGATACTCGATCACATTGGCGATGCGGCCCTTCTCGACGGCCTCCGCGTATTCATCGGCGGCCTGCTGCAGAACCTCGAGTGCAGTCTCAAGCACGAAATACGTGCCGTTCTCTTCCTTGGCCTTCACGGCCATCTCGGCGGCGGCGAGGCGCTCCTCGATCGCCGCACGGGCACGGGCATAGGCCTCCTTGTTCTTGGCCTTCACCGTCTGGGAGAGCGACTTCAGGGCCACCTGAAAGGGCGCGATGCTAAAGGTCTTCAGATCATCGCGAATGCTGGCGTAGATCTCTTCCTCCGGATGCAGGAAGTGCGGCAGGGCATCCGCCCAGCGGCCGGCCTCGATCAGCTCACCGCCGACGAGGAGATGGCCGCGGATCATCTCGATGCCGCGATAGAGGTGCAGCGCCGGTGGAAGCTGTGCGGCGCCGGCCCCGCCCTCGTCACCTTCTCCGCCCGAGGTTGCGGCCGGAGCTGCGGCGCCATGACCCTGATGCTGGGCAAGATGAAGCAAGGGCTGGTCCGCCTTGGCTTCGATCTGCGGGAGAGCCTGCGTTGGCGTAAACGATGCCTG
Source organism: Microvirga soli (assembly GCF_016734765.1). Classification (GTDB taxonomy): domain Bacteria; phylum Pseudomonadota; class Alphaproteobacteria; order Rhizobiales; family Beijerinckiaceae; genus Microvirga; species Microvirga soli. The sequence continues at coordinate 53,245 of NZ_JAERQE010000003.1, forward strand.
CGATACTGCCGGTGCCGCGACCAGGACTGCGGTGCTCAGGCCTGCCCAAATCTTCCGTCTTTTCATACTGTTCCCCTACGATGGGCCAATCCATCCGCGTTCAGTTTAGAATTTCTAAAAACTACTTGCCTTTACAATGACTTAGCTACTGAATATGGGGTGACCTGGCAAGCGCGAAGGTGCCTCACCCATGCTGATGACGATTGCAGATATCCTAGCTCCGGCTGATCTTGAAGAGGTGCGGGCCATGCTCGGATCCATGCGTTTCGAGGATGGCCGCGCGACAGCGGGATGGAGCGCCAAGCTCGTCAAGGATAACGAGCAGGCGCGGGAGGGGGCCGCCCTGACCCTGGTTCGGGAAAAGGTGGCGAAGGCCATCATGGCAAACGAGGTTTTCAGCCTCGCCATTCGCCCGAAGGCCCTGACACCGCTGATTTTCGCGCGTTACGGCCAAGGCAAGGAATACGGTTCCCACGTGGACAATCCGCTGATGAGCGGGATCCGCACGGACGTATCCTTCACCCTGTTCATTGCCGATCCGGCCACTTACGACGGCGGCGAGCTCGTGATCGAGTCTGTTTCCGGCGAGGAGGAGGTGAAGCTCCCGGCTGGCCATCTGGTGGCCTATGACTCGACGAGCCTGCACCGGGTGGCACCCGTCACTCGCGGCGAGCGCCTCGTCGCCGTAGGCTGGGCGCAGAGCTATGTGCGCGACAGCGCCAAGCGTGAGCTTCTCTTTGACTTGGAGAGCGCCAAGCGGAATCTCTTCACCCAATCCGGCAAGTCGCCGGAATTCGACCTGCTGGCGAAGAGCAGCGCCAATCTCTTCCGGATGTGGGCGGACGTTTAGGTTCTACTGCCAGGAATAGTTGAAGCTGATGCTGATGCGCTCGGATTCTGCCTCGTTCAGGGGCACCTCGTGGCGCAGCCAGCTTTCCCACAGCAGCACCGTGCCGGGAACCGGCTTCATATAGGCGAACTGCCGGTTTTCAGGCTTGGCCTTGGCCTTGCGGGGAGGGGCCGCCATCATGAAGCCGAGGCGCGGGTCCTCGAGCTTGAGGGCGCTCGCCCCCGCGGGAATCGTCACGTAATAGGTGCCGCTGATCACAGAATGCGGGTGGATGTGCGACGTGTGGATGCCGCCGGGAGGCAGGATGTTGATCCAGAGGCTGTCCATGACGAGCTTGCGGCCCTGGAGGTCGTATTCCAGTTCCTTGGCGAAGGCCGCCACGTGCTTGTCGATCTCCTTCAGGAGATCCCCAAAAACCGGTATCCGCCAGGGCAGGTCGTTCAGGGAGGCGTAGGACGTGTAGCCCGGATAGCCGTGCTTGGCGCACCAGCGCTGGCCGGCCTCATCGTCCTCGGCGATGGATAGGGAGGCCGCCTCAAGCTCGGCATTGCGCTGCTCGGCCTTGGAGCCGGTCAGCTCGGCGCGGTAGACTTTGGTGACGAAAAGCGTATCGATGCTTGCCATGGTTCGGCTCTGTAGGGGCTGAACCCCTTGTCAAAATGATTGCCCAATTGAGGCGCATAGCAGCTTTCCCGGGCGAATGCCTCCCCCGACTTGAAGGTTTCACGGGGACACCACACCTTGGCCTTATGACGCTTCCTGCCGCTACAGCCTTTTCGGACGATCTCCTGACCTTGGCCAAGAGCCTCGACAAGGAGAGCTTGTCGCGCGTCGTCGCCCTGCGGGACTGGCTCGTCACCATTGCGGCCCGGATGGAGGATGCGAACGAGGTCCTGACCGGCTTCCTCAACCGGCTGATCGACCTGGGACTGCCTATCGACCGGGCGGTTTCGGCCATCGAGGCGCTGCATACGGAATATGCCGGCATCGGCCGATTCTGGACCCGGGAAGAGGGCACGGTCGTGCGCTACCTGCCGCATGGCGACCGCCGCGAAAGCATCTACCAGGCAAGCCCCTTCGCCCATGTGAATCGCACAGGCGAGTGGCTCATCCTCGACCTGGACAAGACTCCCGAAGACCTCTTTCCGGTCATCCCGGAGTTGAAGGAAGCCAGCTACCGGCAATACGTCACGGTTCCGATCCTGTTCACCAACGGGGCCGAGAACGCGATCTCGTTTGCGACCAGGACACCAGGCGGCTTCGGCCAGCGCGAGATCACGATCCTGCGCATGGTCATGCCGTCCTTTGCTGTCGTCACCGAGTTGCGCGCGACGAGCAACCGCCTCGACCAGGTGCTGCGCATCTATGTAGGCGACGACCCCCATAAGGCGATCCTGTCCGGGGCGATCCAACGTGGGCAGGTCACACGCATCCGCTCGGCCATCCTGTTCGCCGACATGCGCGACTACACGCATATCTCGTCGACCCTCAGTCCCGAGAGCGCGGTCGAGCTGCTGAACACCTATTTCGACTGCCTCGTGCCGCCCATCGAAGACGAGGGAGGCGAGGTGCTGAAATATCTGGGCGACGGTGTGCTGGCGATCGTGCGCGACAAGGGCGACGACACGGGCGGCGCGGCTCAAGCGGCCCTCACAGCCGCCACCAATGCGCTTCGCCGCATCGAGGTGGCGAACATCGAAGGGCGCTTTCCTGTGCCGATCAGCGTGGGCTTTGCCCTGCATCACGGCGATGCAGCCTATGGCAATGTGGGCTCCGGCCAGCGCCTCGACTTCACCGTGATCGGACGCGACGTGAATCTCGCCAGCCGCATTGCCGAACTGAACAAGCGGCTGGGTGAGCCGCTGCTCATGTCGAAGCCCTTCGTGGAGCACTTGTGGGGCAATCCGTCGCCGCTTGGAGCCCATGCGGTGGAGGGCTTCGCCGAGGAGATCGAGGTCTACCGGCCCTGAAGCCCCTCGCGGCCATGAGGCTCATCGAGATCCATCATAGGCCCGACGGGCACGATGCCGGTCGGATTGATGGTCTTGTGGCTCTCGTGATAATGCCCTTTGATATGCACCATGTTCACGGTCTCGGCGATGCCGTCCGTCTGGTAGAGATCGCGCAGATAGCCGGACAGATACGGGTAATCCGCAATCCGCCGCAGGTTGCACTTGAAGTGTCCGACATAGACCGGATCGAAACGCACCAGCGTGGTGAACAACCGGATGTCGGCTTCAGTGAGCCTGCTGCCGCAGAGATAGCGGCGTGAGGACAGGCGCTCGTCGAGCACATCGAGTGTCTCGAAGAGTGGGCGCACGGCCTCCTCATAAGCCTGCTGCGTCGTGGCGAAACCCGCCTTGTAGACGCCGTTGTTGATATGATCGTAAATGCGCGCGTTCAACGCGTCGATCTCGGGCCGGAGATCCTCAGGGTAGTAGTCGCCGGTCTTTGCCCCGATGCCGTCGAAGCCTGAGTTCATCATGCGGATGATCTCGGCGGATTCGTTGCTGACGATGGTGCCCTTCGCCTTGTCCCAAAGCACCGGTACCGTCACGCGCCCCGAATAGTCGGGCTTGGCGGCCGTGTAGACCTGATCCATGTAGCGGGCGCCATGGATGGGGTCCTGGACGACGCCGGGTCCGTCCTCGAAGGTCCAGCCATGGTCCAGCATGCGCCAATGCACGACGGAGACGCCGATCATCGCCTCCAGGCCTTTCAGCCGTCGCATGATCAGGGTGCGGTGCGCCCACGGGCAGGCCAGCGACACGTAGAGGTGATAGCGCCCGCTCTCAGCCTTGAACCCGCCCTCGCCGGACGGGCCGGGGGAGCCATCCGCCGTGATCCAATGGCGGAAGACCGCATTCGTCCGCACAAAGCGGCCGCCCGTGCTCGTGGTGTCGTACCACCGATCCTGCCACACCCCGTCGACAAGTAGCCCCATCTTTTCCTCCACCGGCGATGAACCCAGACAGATGGTCGAATTCCATACGGATCAAGAGCCGGCCCGGCATGCGATAGCCACGGAGCTGCCGTCGGAGCAGGCACAAGCGTCTCGAATCATGGAAGATATTGGTGGGCCCGGCAGGACTCGAACCTGCAACCAGACCGTTATGAGCGGCCGGCTCTAACCATTGAGCTACAGGCCCTTCCGAAGAAGGAGGGTTACCCTCTGCCAAGGAGGAAATGCTTCCTGCCCGGCTGGTGCCGGATCATGTTCGGCGCCCTCTCATGTTCCTGTAATACATCGTGTCCCCCGTCAAGCCGGTTCTGCCATGACTGTCCTGACCCGGCTGTCGCATGGCCTGTGCCGGCACTCGGATCGGCAGCGGCCCAGGATTGCTCTGCGGAACGCTCCTTGTGTTAAGTTGACGGCGATTGGGAGCCTTTGATGACCGGACGAGCCAAGAAGACCAGCCGCCTTGTCCGTGGGCTGAGAAGCCCGAACGCCGAGAAGCCGGTTTCGCTTGCCTTGCAGGGCGGCGGGGCTCACGGCGCCTTTACCTGGGGCGTTCTCGATTATCTGCTCGAAGATGGCCGCCTTGCCATCGAGGCGATCACAGGTGCCAGCGCCGGGTCCATGAACGCGGTGGTTCTCTTCGAGGGCTGGCTTGAAGGCGGGCGGGATGGCGCGCGCGAGCAGCTTCGCACGTTCTGGCAGCGCGTCAGCCTGGACGGCATTCTGTCGCCGGTGCAGCGCTCGCTCTTCGACCGCATGCTGAACTTCTGGAGCATCGGTGACGCAACGACGCATCTTTGGCTCGACGCCTGGTCGCGGGTGGCGAGCCCTTACGATCTGAACCCGCTCGACATCAATCCCCTGCGGGATGCGCTCAACGAATTGATCGACTTCGAGCGGGTGCGCGCCTGCCAGGATGCAAAGCTCTTCATTGCGGCGACCAATGTCTGGTCCGGAAAGATCCGGATTTTCACCGGCTCCGAGCTGACTGTCGACCACGTTCTCGCCTCGGCCTGCCTGCCCATGATCTTCAAATCGGTCGAGATCGATGGCGAGCCCTACTGGGATGGAGGGTACACCGGCAATCCTGCGTTGTTCCCGCTCTACTACGAGACGCAGGCCGACGACATCGTGCTCGTCCAGATTAACCCGATCGAACGTCGGTCGACCCCGCAGAGTGCTCGGGAAATCCAGAACCGTCTCACGGAGATCACGTTCAACGCCAATCTGCTGCAGCAATTGCGCTCAGTCGATTTCGTCACGCGCCTGATCGACGAGGGCAAGCTTTCGACACAGGACTACAAGCGGGTGCTGATGCACCGGATCCATGGCGGCGAAAAGCTCGACGAATTTTCGGCCGCTTCGCGCCTGAGCGCCAAATGGGAGTTCTTCGAAACGCTCAGGGATCTGGGCCGGGAGGCCGCCAGAACCTGGCTTGCAGAGAACTACCAGAATGTCGGAGAGAGAAGTACTCTCGACCTGCGCAGCGCCTATTCTTGACCTGCTGTATGAAAGGACCCCGCCCGCGAAGGCGGGGTCCTTCGTTGATCAGCTGCGCTTCGGCGGATTGGCCGGCCAGCTCTTGATGAGCGTGTCATAGTCGACCGTTTCGCCCTTCGGCTTCTCGTTCGCCAGCTTGCGCTGAGGCGCGATGGTGCCGGCGGCTTCGGCTTTCTTGAACCATTCCTCGGCCGAGGTCTTGGGGTTCATCTTCGGACCGCACTCGCCCTGCACATTGGCGCGCTCGAGACGGGTGAGCACGTCGTCCTGCGCGGCGGCGAGCGAGTCCATCGCCTGCTGCGGTGTCTTGGCGCCGGAAGCCGCATCACCGATGTTCTGCCACCAGAGCTGCGCGAGCTTCGGATAATCCGGGATGTTGTTGCCGGTGGGCGACCACTGCACGCGGGCGGGCGAGCGATAGAACTCGACGAGGCCGCCGAGCTGCGGCGCGCGCTCGGTGAAGCTCTTGTCCCAAATGTCACTCTCACGGATGAAGGTGAGGCCCACATGGCTCTTCTTCAGCGACACACTCTTCGAGGTGACGAACTGCGCATAGAGCCAGGCCGCCTTGCGGCGCTCGAGCGGCGTTGACTTCAGCAGGGTCCAAGATCCCACGTCTTGGTAGCCGAGCTTCATGCCATCCTTCCAGTAGGCGCCGTGCGGGGAGGGAGCCATGCGCCATTTCGGCTTCCCGTCCTGATTCATCACTGGCAGGCCCGGCTTCACCATGTCGGCCGTGAAGGCGGTGTACCAGAACATCTGCTGGGCGATGTTGCCCTGCGCCGGCACTGGTCCGGACTCGGAGAAGTTCATGCCGTTCGCCTGCGGCGGGGCATATTTCTTCATCCAGTCGAGATATTTGGCGATGGAATAGACTGCGGCCGGGCCGTTCGTGTCGCCGCCGCGCTCGACCGAGGAGCCGACAGGGCGGCAGCCCTCCATACGCACGCCCCATTCATCGACCGGCAGGCCGTTCGGAAGGCCTTTGTCGCCGTTGCCAGCCATGGACAGCCAGGCATCCGTGAAGCGCCAGCCGAGCGACGGATCCTTTTTGCCGTAATCCATGTGGCCGTAGACCTTGACTCCGTCGATCTCCTTCACGTCGTTGGTGAAGAATTCGGCGATGTCCTCATAGGCCGACCAGTTCACCGGCACGCCGAGATCGTATCCGTACTTGGCCTTGAACTTCTCTTTCAGGTCCGGGCGCTGGAACCAGTCGTAGCGGAACCAGTACAGGTTCGCGAATTGCTGGTCGGGTAGCTGATAGAGCTTCTTGTCCGGGGCGGTGGTGAAGGACAGGCCGATGAAGTCATTGAGGTCGAGCGTCGGGCTCGTCACGTCCTTGCCTTCGCCGGCCATGAAGTCGGTCAGCGCAATCGCCTGCTTGTAGCGAAAGTGGGTGCCGATGAGATCTGAATCATTGACCCAGGCGTCGTAGATGTTGCGGCCTGACTGCATCTGGGTCTGGATCTTCTCGACCACGTCGCCTTCCTGGATCAGGTCGTGGTTGAGCTTGATGCCGGTGATTTCCGAGAACGCCTTGGCGAGCGTCTTGGCCTCGTATTCATGGGTCGTGATCGTTTCGGAGACCACGTTGATCTCCATGCCGGCGAAGGGTTTCGCCGCATTCACGAACCATTCCATCTCCTTCAACTGCTCGTCCTTCGAGAGCGTCGAAGGCTGGAATTCGCTGTCGATCCAGCGACGGGCTTCATCCATGCCTGCCAGGGCTGCGGGGCTGCCGAGCGCCATAGCCAGCACGCTTGTCGAGACGATGAATTTCAGGCGGCGGTGAGATTGGGTGAGCTTCATTGTGTTCCTCCCAAGTGATGCCCTGCCGATTGATGCACCGGTCTTGATCCCCACGGTCCGGGCGAACCGTAAGGTCTTGATATGTCTCTCCTCACACGTAGCGGAACACCGCTGCCGCATAGAGAAGCGAAAGAGCAGAGGCCCACCACAGGTCAGGGCCGACGAGCCCAAGCCAGGCGAGGTGGATGAAAGCGGAGCCGAGAAGCGAGATGAAGAGCCGGTCGCCGCGCGTCGTCGGGATGCGCAAGAGGCCGACGCGCTCCGTCTCGGGTCGATAGGCCGCCAGCAGAGTCATGATCAGCAGCAGACTTGCGATGATGGCAAAGAAGAGACCGGTCTGCCATGTCCAGGCCATCCAGGCAAAATCGGGCATGGGTGCCTCCTTAAACCCGCCCCAGGGCAAAGCCCTTGGCGATGTAGTTGCGGACGAACCAGATCACCAGCGCGCCAGGCAGGATGGTAAGCACGCCCGCGGCGGCCAAAAGGCCCCAATCCATGCCCGAGGCCGAAACGGTGCGGGTCATGGTGGCGGCAATGGGCTTGGCGGTCACGGAGGTGAGCGTACGCGCCAGCAGCAACTCGACCCATGAGAACATGAAACAGAAGAATGCCGCGACGCCGACGCCCGAGGCGATCAGCGGCATGAAGATCTTCACGAAGAAGCGCGGGAAGGAATAGCCGTCGATGGCAGCCGTCTCATCGATCTCCCGCGGTACGCCGGACATGAAGCCTTCCAGAATCCACACGGCGAGCGGCACATTGAACAGGCAATGGGCCAGAGCCACAGCCCATGGCGTGTCGAAGAGACCGATGGCGGAATAGAGATTGAAGAAGGGCAGGGCGAAGACCGCCGGCGGCGCCATGCGGTTGGTGAGCAGCCAGAAGAACAGGTGCTTATCGCCGAGGAACCTGTAGCGGGAGAAAGCGTAGGCGGCCGGCAGCGCGAAGGAGATCGACAGCACCGTGTTGATGAGCACGTAGGTGAGCGAGTTGATGTAGCCCGAATACCAGCTCTCGTCCGTGAAGATCTTGATGTAGTTGTCGAAGGTGAGGTCGCGCGGCCAGAGCGTGAGGCCGGAGGTGATCTCCATATTGGTCTTCAGGCTCATGTTCACGAGCCAGTAGATCGGCAGCATGAGGAACAGAAGATAGAGGGTCATCACCACCACCCGGCCGGTCACGCGCGGACCCGACAAGGCGCGGTTTGCCGCCAGCGGTGCCGCGACAGGCTCCACATCCGAAGAGCCAACGGCGATGGTTCCGCTCATGCTTCGACCCTCTCGCGTTCGGCATCCACGTTGGTCATGACGGTGTAGAAGACCCAGCAGATGGCGAGGATGATCAGGTTGTAGACCAGCGACATCGCGGCCGCCTTGCCGAGATCGAACTGGCCGAGCGCCAGCTTCACCAGATCGATGGACAGGAAGGTGGTGGCGTTGCCCGGTCCGCCACCGGTGAGCACGAAGGGCTCGGTATAGATCATGAAGGAATCCATGAAGCGCAGCAGCACGGCGATCAGCAGCACGCGCCGCATCTTCGGCAGCTGGATCGTGCGGAACACCGCCCAGCGCGAGGCGCCATCGATGCGGGCGGCCTGATAATACGCATCCGGGATGGACTTCAGCCCGGCATAGCAGAGGAGCGCCACGAGGCTCGTCCAATGCCACACATCCATGACGATGATCGTCACCCAGGCGTCGATGGGGTCGCCCGTATAGTTGTAGTCGATGCCGAGACTGTTGACTGTCCAGCCGAGAAGGCCGATGTCGCCGCGGGCGAACACCTGCCAGATGGTGCCGACCACGTTCCACGGAATGAGCAGCGGCAGCGCCATGAGCACGAGGCAGAGCGCCACCGGCCAGCCTTCGCGCGGCATCGACAGCGCCACCGCGATGCCGAGCGGCACCTGGATCAGCAGGATGATGGCGGAGAACAGCAGCGTGCGCATGAGCGAGGACAGGAACTGCTCGCCGAGCTGGCTCGACGGATCGAGCAGTTCCTGGAACCAGCCGATGCCGTTCCAGAAGAACTGATTGTTGCCGAAGGTGTCCTGAACCGAATAGTTCACCACAGTCATCAGCGGCAGGATGGCCGAGAACGCCACGATCGCGAAGACGGGCAGGACGAAGAACCAGGCCCTGTTGTTGAGGGTCTTCGTCATGCTGCATGACCTCCCGTGGCTTCGCCTGCGACCAGGTGACCGTTGGCGTAGATGTGCACATGATTCGGATCGAGCACGAGCGAAGCCTCACTCCCTTCGATAGAGATGTCGTCCGGTATGCTTGCGGCAAGAGGGCGGCCGTTCATCTCCACGCGGGCGATGCGGGTGCGCCCGATATCGTCGATGCGCCGTACCTGAACGGGGAGGCCCGCTCCCTTCGGCTGCAGCCGCACGAATTCAGGCCGGATGCCGAGCTCGATGTGCTCGCCGTCGGAGAGGGTACGATAGGCACGCTTAAGGGAGATCATGGTGCTGCCGATGAAGGCGGTGGTGCCCTCGACCCGGCAGGGCAGAATGTTCATGCCGGGAGAACCGATGAAGTGGCCCACGAAAGTGTGGGTCGGGCGCTCGAACAGTTCTTCGGGAATGCCGGTCTGCACTACGGCCCCGTCATGCATGACCACGACCTTGTCGGCGAAGGTGAGCGCCTCGGTCTGGTCGTGCGTCACGTAGATCATGGTGATGTCCAGCGCCCGGTGGATCTCCTTCAGGGTGGAGCGCAACTGCCATTTCAGATGCGGGTCGATCACCGTCAAAGGCTCATCGAACAGGATCGCCGCTACGTCCGGGCGCACGAGGCCGCGGCCAAGCGAAATTTTCTGCTTCATATCGGCCGTGAGATTGCTCGCCTTGCGGTCGAGCACGCGGGTGAGGTCGAGGAGGCCTGCGATCTCCTCGACCCGCCGGGCGGTCCTGTCGCGGGGCACGTTCCTGTTCTTGAGCGGGAAGGCGAGGTTCTCGCGCACGGTCATGGTGTCGTAGACCACTGGAAACTGGAATACCTGCGCAATGTTGCGGGCTTCCGTCGACAGGTCAGTCACGTCGAGATCGTCGAAGAGCACACGCCCGCGCGTCGGGCGCACGAGGCCGGAGATGATATTGAGCAGGGTTGTCTTGCCACAACCCGAGGGCCCCAGAAGAGCATAGGCACCGCCCTGGCTCCAGACGTGGTTGATTTCCTTGAGGGCGTAATCCTCGGCCGTGCGAGGATTGGCCTTGTAGGCATGGGCGAGATGATCGAGCGTGATGCGGGCCATTGGTCTGTCTCACGCGGCTTTCTGAGTCGGGTCGACTGCTGCGAGGCGGCCATCCGGATCGAAGAGGAAGAGGCGGCGGGGGTCGAGATAGGCGGTCACCGGGGATTTCGGCTCCAGGCGCCGCACGCCGGGCACCAGAGCCACGAAGCGATGGTCGCTCGCATCGAGATGCACGTAGCTCTCCGATCCTGTGATCTCGGCCACGGACACGGTCGCGGGGATCGTGATCTCATGGGTGTCCGTGGGCTCAAGATTGAGATGATGGGCTCGAAATCCAACCGTGTATTCGCCGTCTGGAACGCTGGCGAGAGGCCCGATTGCAGGAGCTTGCCCGCCGGTGCTCAAGGTGGCGATGCCATCCGCCTTGCGGGCTTTCAGAATGTTGAGCGGCGGATCAGAAAAGACCCGGGCGGTGACCAGATCATGCGGTTGTCGGTAAACCTGCGGGGTCGGCCCGAACTGCGTGACTTGGCCCTGGAACAGTGTCGCCGTGTTGCCGCCCAGCAGCAGGGCCTCCGACGGTTCGGTCGTGGCATAAACGAAGATGGCGCCCGAGGCCGCAAAGACCCGCGGCAGCTCCTCGCGCAGTTCCTCGCGCAGCTTGTAATCGAGGTTCGCCAGCGGTTCGTCGAGGAGCACGAGGTCGGCACCCTTCACCAGCGCCCGCGCGATGGCGGTCCGCTGTTGCTGCCCGCCAGAGAGATTGAGCGGCTTGCGGTCGAGATAGGGCTCAAGCTTCAGAAGCTTGGCGGCATCGCGCACCCGCGCATCCACCTCGCTTTGACTTGCGCCAGACACGCGCAAGGGAGAGGCGATGTTCTCGTAGACGGTCAGCGACGGGTAATTGATGAACTGCTGGTAGACCATCGCGACGCTGCGGCGCTGCACGGGCCATCCGGTCACATCCTGACCCTCGACCAGAACACGACCGCTCGTCGGTGCATCGAGTCCGGCCATCAGTCGCATGAGTGAGGTCTTACCGGCCAATGTTGCACCGAGCAGCACGTTGAGGGTACCACGCTCCAGGGTGAGATTGACATTCTCGATATGCGTTGAGGCTCCGACCTTCTTCGAGACGCCATCAAGAACGAGTGTCATCGGCACTTCCCTGGAAGTCGAGCAGCAAAGGAATGATCGAGAACGATGGAGATGATGCCGGCCTGATCCGGCAGGACGCTGGAGGTGTAGATATTCCACGTTCGGCAAAGTTCGTCGCAGCGACACGCTCAGCCGCGTCCAGGGCTGTGCCGTGCCCGTATGCGCCATCCCTCACCGCGACGCATAACGTCGCCGTTTCTTGCGGAACCAAGAGCGCCTCTCCCGACTGCCGACCCTCCGGGTCTGATCTGTCGTTATTGTTGATGGTGAAGGTATCTTGCCCTCCAGGCGAAAGCAACCGGGTGTATTCGGTTCGAAACTGGTCTTTGACTGGACTGAGGTTGCTGTGCAGGTACATGTTCGCGGCGGAGAGCGGGATGTCATTGAACTCTCGCGCTCTTCAGGAGTTCAAGCCCATGTGCCGGGCTCACTCATCTCCAGTAGTGGCCTGTTGAAGACCTCACACCTGCAGAGAGAGTGCTATGCCGGATACCAGACCACTCGCCGTCGTCACCGGAGCCTCAACGGGCATCGGCTATGAGCTTGCCAAGCTCTGCGCCCAGAACGGATACGATCTGCTGATCGCGGCCGATCAGGCCGCCATTCATGAGGCCGCAAAGGAGTTCCAGGCTCTCGGCGCTGCCGTCGATGCGATTGAGGTCGATCTTGCCACCATTGAGGGTGTCGACAAGCTCTATGGGGAGATAAAGGGGCGCCCCGTCGGAGCGCTGCTCGCCAATGCGGGGCATGGCCTCGGGCATGCGTTCCTGGATCAGGACTTTGCCCAGGTGCGCCATGTGATCGACACCAACATCACTGGCACGATCTATCTCATCCAGAAGGTCGGGCGTGACATGCGGGCGCGTGGCGAGGGGCGCATCCTGATCACCGGGTCCATTGCCGGCTTCATGCCCGGCTCGTTCCAGGCAGTCTACAACGGCACCAAGGCCTTCATCGACTCCTTCTCGTTCGCGCTCCGCAACGAACTGAAGGATACGGACGTGACGGTGACCTGCCTGATGCCCGGCGCCACCGATACCGAGTTCTTCGAGCGCGCCGACATGGAAGACACCAAGGTCGGGCAGGACAAGAAGGATGATCCGGCGGATGTGGCCAAGGTTGGCTTCGATGCCATGATGCGCGGCGATGGCGACGTGGTGAGCGGATGGAAGAACAAGTTCACCACAGTTCTGGCCTCCGTCACCCCGGCCGGCATGCTGGCCGAGCAGCACCGCAAGATGGCCGAGCCCGGATCCGGGAAGAAGTGAGCGCAACCCTGCTGCGTTCGCCTTGCTTCTCGTGGTTGTCGCGTTGACGTTCCCGCCGTGATCCGTCAGGAGCGGTGTCGAGCGCCGTGATCGGAGACGGCCACGAGAGGTTTTGCAATGACGACGGATCTGCTGCAGCGCCTGACGAGCCTTGTCGGACCGGCAGGCGTCATCACGGGGGGCTCCGATCTTGAGCCCTATGCTGTTGACTGGCGCAAGCTCTTCCCGGGCAAGCCTGCCTGCGTCGTGCGTCCGACCTCGACCGCACAGATCGCCGGGATCGTGCAGATCTGCCGCGAGGCCGGGGCGGCCATCGTGCCCCAGGGCGGCAATACGGGCTTGGCCGGCGGCGCGGTTCCGGATTCGTCGGGCACACAGGTGGTTCTCTCCCTCAACCGCATGGCGGCCATCCGCCATGTCGATCCTGTCGGCTTGACCATCGGGGCTGAGGCCGGGTGCATTCTTAAAGTCGCGCAGGATGCCGCTGCATCCGCCGGCCGGCTCCTGCCGATCAGCCTGGCGGCGGAAGGCTCGGCCACCATCGGTGGAGTCGTGGCGGCCAATGCGGGCGGCGTGAACGTGCTGCGCTACGGCATGACCCGCAGCCTCGTGCTCGGCCTTGAGGTGGTGCTGCCGGACGGCACCGTAGCCAACGGCCTGCGTCGCCTGCGCAAGGACAATGCAGGCTACGACTGGAAGCAGCTTTTCATCGGCAGCGAAGGCACGCTCGGGATCGTCACGGCGGCGGTCTTGAGGCTCCTGCCGCGGCCGAAGCATACCGTGACGGCGCTGCTGTCAGTGGCCGATCCCGCAGCCGCCCTGCGGCTCCTGGCGCTGACTCAGGACGAACTGGGTGACCAGATCTCCGCCTTCGAGCTGATCTCCGCCATCTCCATGCAGCTTGTCGCCAAGCATGCCGGCCTGAAGGCACCTATCGCCGAGGGCGAATGGTTCGTGCTGATCGAGGCGGCTTCCAGCCTCGCAGGCCTGCGCGAAGCCGCCGAGGCCATGCTGGGCTCAGCCTTCGAGCAGGAGATTGCGCTGGATGGGGTGATCGCCGAGTCCGGCGCACAGGCGGCCCAGCTCTGGGCCCTGCGCGAGCATGTGACGGAATCGGAGGCGCGTGAGGGCAAGAGCGTGAAGCACGACGTCTCGGTGCCGCTCACAGAGGTGCCTCGCTTCCTGTCCGAGGCTGGCGAGGCGCTGGTGGCCGGGGCTCCTGGAACGCGGGTGAATGCCTTCGGGCACCTGGGCGACGGCAATATCCACTACAACGTGCTCGTTGGAGCGGATCACGATGCAGGAACAGTGAACCGCATCGTGCATGACGTGGTGGCGGCCTTCGGCGGCAGCATTTCGGCTGAGCACGGCATCGGGCAGTATCGCGTCGGCGAACTCGCCCGCTACCGCGCCACCACCGAGATGGATCTTGCCCGCACCATCAAGCGAGCGCTCGATCCCGACAACCGACTCAATCCGGGCAAGGTGCTTCTGCCTTAAGCCTGTTTCTCGACACGGCCGAGCATGTAGAACTCATCGTTCGGCCGCATGTTGCTGACATTGGCAAGGCGGTTGGACATGGCGAAGAAGGCTGCAATCGCCGCGATGTCCCAGACGTCTTCCTCACTGAAGCCGTGGGTGCTCAGGGCCGCAATGTCCGCGTCGCCGACCGTGTGAGCCTCAAGCGCCACCTTCATGGCGAAATCCAGCATCGCCCTCTGCCGGGGCGTGATGTCGGCCTTGCGGTAGTTGACCGCGACCTGATCGGCGATCTGCGGGTTCTTGGCCCGGATGCGCAGGATCGCCCCATGGGCGACGACGCAATACTGGCACTGGTTGGCGTTGCTGGTGGCCACCACGATCATCTCGCGCTCGGCCTTGGTGAGATTGCCGGGCTTGTCCATGAGCGCATCGTGATAGGCGAAGAAGGCGCGGAACTCGTCGGGGCGGCGGGTGAGCACCAGAAAGACATTCGGCACGAAGCCGGACTTCTCCTGAACGGCCAGGATGCGCGAGCGGATGTCCTCCGGCAGATCGGCAATCTCTGGAACGGGAAAACGACTGATCGGCGGCTGGCTCACGGGACACCTCTTCTCGATGGGCTTCTCTGGAAAGCGCTTTCCAGAGGCTGCTTGCCAGATCGAGCTTATTCGGGTTGGATTCGGTAAACAACGTGTCCTGACTTTCAAGGAGAGCATCATGAGCGCCCAGCAGGCCTTGTCCGGTGAGAGCATCCTGTTGCGCGAGGAGCAGGCAGGGGTGGTCACGCTCACCCTCAATCGCCCGGCCCAGTTCAATGCCCTGTCGGAGGAGATGCTGTCGGCGCTGCAAGAGGCGCTCGACGATCTGAAGCAGGACGAGGCGGTTCGTTGCGTGGTCATCGCAGCAATGGGCAAGGCCTTCTGCGCCGGCCATGACCTCAAGCAGATGCGCGCCAACCCGCGCCAGGACTACTACGATGCCCTGTTCGCCCAATGCAGCCGGGTCATGCAGGCCATCGTGAACCTGCCTGTCCCGGTGATCGCACGCGTGCATGGCATGGCCACCGCCGCAGGGTGCCAGCTGGTGGCCTCTTGCGACCTGGCCGTTACCGCCGAGAGCGCCACCTTTGCGGTCTCAGGCATCAATGTAGGCTTGTTCTGTTCCACGCCGGCCGTGGCTCTCTCGCGCAACGTCTCGCCGAAGCACGCCTTCGACATGCTGGTGACAGGCCGCTTCATCTCATCTGCCGAGGCCCTGTCCTTCGGGCTTGTCAGCCGCGTCGCGCCGGATGCGGAACTGGACGAAGCCGTAGATGCCCTGACGGCGAGCATCTGCGCCAAGAGCCCGGTTGCCATTCGCACCGGCAAGGCCATGTTCGGCCGCCAGCGCTCCATGAGCCTGGAGGAGGCTTATTCGTTCGCAGGCAATGTGATGGCCTGCAACATGATGGCCGAGGATGCCGCCGAGGGCATCGATGCCTTTATCGAAAAGCGCAAGCCCATGTGGAAGGGGCGCTGACACGCCCCTCGGCTAACTCGCGGCCTTGTAGGCCCGCGCCATCTCGCGCAGCTGGAACTTCTGGATCTTGCCCGTAGAGGTCTTGGGCAGCTCCGTGAAGATCACCGTGCGTGGGCACTTGTAGGACGCGAGGTTCTGGCGGCACCAAGCGATGATGTCCTCTGCCGGAACCGATTGATCGGGCTTCAGCTCCACGAAGGCGCAGGGAGTCTCGCCCCATTTCTCGTCCGGCATCGCCACGACGGCGGCCGCTTGAATGGCCGGGTGCTTGTAGAGCGCATCCTCCACCTCGATGGACGAGATGTTCTCGCCGCCTGAGATGATGATGTCCTTCGAGCGATCCTTCAGCTGCACATAACCGTCCGGGTACTTCACGCCGAGATCGCCGGAATGGAACCATCCGCCCTCGAATGCCTTGGCGGTGCCGGCCGGGTTCTTGAGATAGCCCTTCATCACCACGTTGCCGCGAAACATCACCTCGCCAAGGGTCTGGCCATCGGCCGGCACGGGGTGCAGGGTCTCGGGATCGAGCACGTCGAGGGATTCGAGCACCGGATAGCGCACGCCTTGGCGCGCCTTCTTCGCCGCGTATTCGCCCGAGTCGAGCTCATCCCATTCCTGGTGCCACTCGTTGACGACGGCAGGGCCATAGACTTCCGTCAGGCCGTAGACATGGGTGACGTCGAAGCCTGAACTCTTCATGGCGGCGAGCACCGCTTCCGGCGGTGGAGCGGCCGCCGTCATGAACTTCACCGTATGCGGCACCGGCCGCTTCTCGGCCTCGGGCGCATTGAGCAGGGTCGACATGACGATGGGTGCACCGCACAGATGCGTGACCTTGTGGTCTGCGAGCGCATCGTACACGGGCTTTGCCCGCACGGCACGCAGGCACACATGGGTGCCCGCCACGATGGAGAGCGACCATGGGAAGCACCAGCCGTTGCAGTGGAACATGGGCAGGGTCCAGAGATAGACCGGATGCTGGCCCATGCCGCCCGTTATGATGTTGCCCATGGCGAGCAGATAGGCGCCGCGATGGTGATAGACGACGCCTTTCGGATCGCCGGTGGTGCCTGAAGTATAATTCAGAGTGATCGCGTCCCACTCGTCCTGCGGTGGGATCCAGGCGAAATCCGGATCGCCCTGGCTCAGGAGTTCTTCATAGTCCATGCCGCCGAGGCGCTCGCCCGGTCCGGTGAACTCCGGATCGTCATAGTCGATCACCAGAGGCTTGTTCGTGCTCAGCTCAAGGGCTGCCTTGATGGTGGCGGAGAATTCCCGATCCGTGATCAGAACCTTGGCTTCGCTATGCTCAAGGCAGAAAGCGATAATTTTCGCGTCGAGACGGGTATTGAGAGTGTTGAGCACCGCGCCGGCCATCGGCACGCCGTAGTGGCATTCGACCATAGCGGGCGTGTTCGGCAGCATCACCGACACCGTGTCGCCCCGCCCGATGCCGCGCTGGGCCAAGGCCGAGGCCAAGCGCCGTGAGCGCGCATAGAGATCACGGTAGTTGCGCTTCAACGGGCCATGGATGACGGCGATCCTGTCCGGATGCACGCCCGCCGCCCGCTCCAGGAAGCTGAGGGGTGTCAGCGGCTGGTAGTTTGCCGGGTTCTTGTCGAGATCGGTGTCGTAGATGCTCGGAGCCATGTCTGGTCCTCCCCTTGAGGGCAAGTATCGCCATGGGGGAGGGGCCTGACAATCCTACCAAATGTCAGGGAAGGGGCTCACGCTCGTGCTGAGGCAACAGCCTTCTCGGCCTTCGCTGTAATCTCATCCCAGGCCTGGGCGCGAATGTCGGCAGATGAGCAGATCCATGAGCCGCCGACCGCCACCACATTCGGCAGGGCAAGCCAGTCCTTGGCGTTCTTCTCGTCGATGCCGCCCGTGGGGCAGAAGCGCGCCTGCGGAAACGGGCCTGCGAGAGCCTTCAGGGCGGGAATGCCACCTGCTGCAACGGCGGGGAAGAACTTGACGGTCTGGAAGCCATGGGCCAGCGCTGCCATGAGTTCGGATGCGGTGGCAATGCCGGGGATGAACGGCATTTCGCTCCGGGATGCTGCGTCGAGCAGTTCCGGCGTGGCGCCGGGGCTCAGGGCATAGCGGGCACCGAGCGCTTGGGCGCGTTCCAAGTCCTTCGGCGTCAGAACGGTTCCGATGCCGACGATGGCGTCCGGCACATCCCGGATAATCGCCGCTGCCGCATCGGCCGCCGCCGGCGTGCGCAGGGTGATCTCGAGAAGGCGCAGCCCACCGGCCACGAGGGCGCGAGCGAGAGGAACCGCATCCTCCACACGCTCCAGGGTGATGACCGGAACGACCGGGCCGGAGCGGAGCAGATCGGCAAGCTGCCGGTCGCGGGATTCAGCGAGAGCTGACAGATCTTGTGTCATCCGAGGATCTCCTTGAGCGGTGTGTTATAGCCGGGGCATGGCCTCGCGGGGAATGATCGCGCCGCGATAGCGAACCACCTGTCCGGCAAGGCGGTGGCCTGCCTGGGCTGCTGCCTCAGGATCCTTGCCCAGAAGGCGCATATGCAGATAGGCAGCCGCGAAGCTGTCGCCCGCAGCGGTCGTGTCGACAACATCGTCCGCAGGTGTGCCTGGAACGACAATCTCCTTGCCTTGCAACATGACCCGGCACGTCAGATCCGGGTATTTGAGGACAATCTCCGCCCGATCCGCGAACGCCAGCACTTCATCCGTTCCAGCATTTTCAAACAACAGCTCGAGGTCTTCCGTCGAGGCAAGAATGATATCGGCGCATGCGAAGGCTAGTCGGAAGGCTTCTCGGGCAATCTCCCGATCCGGCCAGCCCCGCGGGCGGAAATTGGTATCGAACGCCACACGCTTTCCGGCCAAGCGCACCTCGCGAAGGGCTTCAAACAGGCGCTCGCGTCCCTCGTCACCGTAGAGGGACAATGAGATTCCTGAGAAATAAACGAGGTCGTCGTTGGCGAGAGAGGCAATGATCGTACGGGCTTCAGGGGCTTGGAAGAGCAGGCGGGCAGCCGCGGTCTCGCGCCAGTAGGAGAACCGGCGTTCGCCTTTGGCATCGGTCTGAATGATGTAGAGGCCGGGCAGGCGGCCCGCCAGGCGCAGCACACGGCTTGTGCCGACGCCCTCCGCTTTCCACGCGGCCACCAGCTCGTCGCTCCAGCTGTCGTCTCCGAGGGCCGTGACGTAATCCGCCTGTGAGCCGAGGCGGGCGAGATAGACGGCCGTGTTGAGGGTGTCCCCGCCGAAGCTTCGGGACAGCCTGCCGTCGGCCTCCTCGCGAAGCTCGATCATGCATTCCCCAATGCAGGCGACCCGTGTCATGCTTTCACCGTGGCGTTGTTCTGTCCCGCTAGGGAATATGATGGGGCAAGGGTCTTTGTCGATCCGAATATTGCAGTCATTCGCTTGACCGGCCAACAATGAAGATCAAGCCGCTCATCGTTGCCCGATGCTCCAAGCAGATTGAGACTGATTCTCCCATCGGGTTTGATCTCTGTCGCATTCGTCCGAAGTCGAGCGCGACTGGCCGCGAAACCACGCGGGACCTTTGAATGCAGGGCAGCAATCCGGCAGGTCTTGACGAGTTATGGGCAAGTATCCCTCCACTATTGTGCGTAAAACCAACTTTGCCACTTTAATTCCTGGCTGAACGCGCTAATGAGGAATTGCTGTCTTATGCATTCACCGTCGAAAACAAGGAGTTCCTGATGGCCAAGACTGCAACCAAGGTTTCCAAGAAGGCCCCGGCCAAGAAGGCTGCGGCGCCGAAGGCTGCAGCAAAGGCAACGTCGAAGACCGCAAAGGCGCCCGCCAAGGCTGCCGGCAAAGCGGCTGCGACGAAGGCTGCAAGCAAGACTTCGAAGAAGGTGGCGGTGAAGAAGACCGCGAAGGCTTCGGCCTCGTCTGCTTCGCCGATCCTGA
This sequence comes from Microvirga soli, assembly GCF_016734765.1. Taxonomy (GTDB): domain Bacteria; phylum Pseudomonadota; class Alphaproteobacteria; order Rhizobiales; family Beijerinckiaceae; genus Microvirga; species Microvirga soli. The sequence goes on from NZ_JAERQE010000003.1 coordinate 72,913, forward strand.
CGCTGCGCAACATCGCCGACCGTCTCTCCGAGATGCACGAAGTTCCCAAGCGCCAGGCCAACGAGATGTTGAACCAGGTGGTCGAGATGATCGCCAAGAGCCTGAAGAAGGGCGACAAGATCCGCCTGTCCGGCCTCGGCATCCTGCAGGTACGCAAGCGCGCCGCCCGCATGGGCCGCAACCCGCAGACCGGCGAGCCCGTGAAGATCAAGGCTTCGAAGAAGATCGCCTTCCGCGCGGCCAAGGATCTCAAGGACTCCATCTGAGCGAAATCTGCTGCGTCAAAGGGGAAGCTCTTCGACCGCAGCAGACGCCAGGTCTCTCCATAAGCAAGGCAGGAAACTGCCTTGCTTTTTTGTTGCCCCATGCCTGCGCGCATGAATCTGGCCATCTTGATACTTCGCTGACGCACGCTTCACAGGCAGCGTTCAGGTGGATCCTGAATGAAACGGCCCTAGAACAGGAGGGTGCATGACGATCGTCCTCAACAGCAGCGCCGCTCCACCATCGTGCGGGTCATCCTTGTTCGGCTGGCCCTTACCCTCGTGCTCGGGCTCGCTGTTGTGTCGGGGTTGATCCGGGGCGGTGTTCTTGAGGTTCCGAACAGGCTCAATCCGTTCGCGCCGTTGAGAATTGCGGACAATGTCGATTGGCTGACCCGCTGGAAGCTCTCCCGCCTTGAGCGCGATGGAGAGCAATGTCTCGCTGTCCTGGACGGATCACCGGTTTCGCATAAACCCGTGCCGGATCGTGCCTCGCAGGACGGCTGCGGACTATCGAACGCCGTCGAGGTGTCGCGGTCTTCCATCGGGTTGAGCGCGAGTTTCACGGCCACCTGTCCGCTGACGGTGGCCTGGGCTCTGTTCGAGCAGCATGTGCTGCTCCCGGCCGCGCGGGAGCATTTCGGGCAGGAAGTCGTGAGGGTCACGCATTTCGGCACTTATGCCTGCCGCAACATCAATCACCGGGTCGACGGGCGGCGCAGCCAGCATGCCACCGCTAATGCCATCGACCTTGCAGGCTTCGTTCTTGCCAGCGGGCAGCAGATTACGGTGAAGAGTGACTGGGCGGGCGGCGACGAGCGTCAGAAGGCTTTCCTGCGGGCCTTGAGAGATGGAGCATGCCGCTTTTTCGATGTGGTGCTCAGCCCCGACTACAACGAGGCTCACCACGATCATTTCCACTTCGACATGGGGTCTTACCGAACGTGCCGGTAAAACCCACCTTTGCCAAACAGTAGCTGGATCAGTTCATCGCGTAGCTGGGAGCCTCACCCATCTGAGCCGCCTTGGCCGCCAGAAGGAGGGCTTCGCCGAGTTCGCGGGCATGCTCCGGGGTCATGGCCACCGGCATCTGACGCCGGATGCCCTGCTCGTATTCTTCAGGTGTTGTTGCAAGCTCGATCACCATCATCGCGTCCCGACCGTCGAGCGTGCCGACGGAGAAGCTGGTGAGAGCGCCGATCAGGTCCATATCCGGTTTCATTGTTTGCCCCCTTGCGTAGCGTAACTGAACCTTAGTGAGCTCCCCGAGCCCTGTCTGCTCTGCGTATAGAGAGTGGATTTTGTTACGTTAAGAAAATTCAAGCTATCCTATTGATAGGATTGGTTTTTATATTTCGATTGGCCGCAAAAAGATCAAAATTCTCTGTCTGGCCTGATCAATCGGTCACAGGATTTATGATTGTTTCCGCGCATCAAACACCCGATTGGCGCGTTGACCAAGCGCAGCCTTGGCATCGGTCCATGGACCACGCGCCGGCAGCGGAGGTGGTCATGGCGAACAGGCTCCTGAGTACTCTCGCGTTCTTTCTTCTGGTCGGTGAAGTTCTTGCCGCCGGCCCCATTGCTCCCGAAGCAGAACTCGATATTGCGCTCGTTATCGCCGTTGATGTCTCCTCGTCCATGGAAGGTGATGAGCAGGGCCTGCAGCGCGAAGGCTTCGTCGAGGCCTTCCGGTCGTCCCTGGTGTATGAGGCTATCGCAAACGGCCTGCATGGCCGCATCGCGGTCACTTATGTGGAATGGTCGGGCATGAAGGACCAGCGCGTTCTCGTGCCGTGGACCATCATCGACAGTCCTGAGAGGGCGATTTCATTTTCCAATCATCTCTCCTTCCAACCCATTCGCCAGGCTGGAATGACATCGATTTCCGGTATCATCGATCATAGCCGCAAGCTGTTCGAGCAACTGGGCGGGGCTCCCATCCGCCGTGTTGTCGATATATCCGGGGACGGTCCCAACAACGATGGCCGTCACGTCACCTATGCGCGCGATGAGGCTGTTGCGAACGGCATCGTCATCAACGGACTGCCGATCATGTTCAGGCGGGCTTCCGGCAGCAATGAACTGCAGGATCTGGATCTCTACTTCAAGGAATGCGTGATCGGCGGCACCGGTTCATTCGTTCTGCCCCTGCACGATCCCGAGCAGTTCGCCATGGTCATCCGCACGAAGATCATGCGGGAGATCGCCGGGATCGATGATGCCCCTCGCATGATTCCGGCGCAGGGTACAATGCCGAGTATGAACTGCGTGACGGGCGAGAAGCGCAAGCAGGAAGACCTGCTGAGCCAGGAAAGAAAGCCGTAACGCATAAAAAAAGCCGGGCACCCGCAGATGCCCGGCTCTCGCTCATAGCTTTTGCAAGCAGGCTTACTTCATCAGGCCCGCCGCTCTAAGAGCCTTTGTGATCACAGAGCCCACATCCATGTGCAGCGCGCCCGGATTCGGTGCATCCTGTTGTGGCTTGCGCGTGGCGCCTCGTGCTGCCCACTCATCTGCTGCAGGCCGGTTGCCAGTGAACAAGGTTGGCGGGTCGTGCCGAACAGGTTCAGGTGTGGTGCGGATCCGCGAGACATCATCCGCCTGCTCCGTCAGTCCCCAGAACTCAGCGATCCGGTAGCTCGATGAAATACCCACGTCGAGAAGGAAGGGGCCGGCCGCACCATAGCTGTTCTCATCGTCGCCAACGGCCAGCGGCGTGCCGTGCGCCATGCCGGTGATGACATATTCCTCGATCACGTCGTCGCCGGACGCGTTGGTCCAGACACGGCGCGGGTAGCCGTCGACGGTTTCGCTGAAGCTGGGACTTGGCTTGAGACCATGGACATCCGTCCATTGCTTGATGATCTCGCCGGCGTTCATTGGCTTCACCGTAGTGTCGGCGCTGCCGTGCCAGACGGAGACCTTGGGCCATGGTCCCCGATGGGATGAGGCGTTGCGGACGAGGCCGCCCCATTCCTGCGCCGAACGGGTCTGGCCCTGGAACATGCATTCAAAGGCCTCGGGGACGCTGGTGGCGCAGCGATACGGAAGGCCGGCAATGACGGCGCCGGCCGCGAACACATCCGGGTAAGTGGCAAGCATGGTGGTCGTCATCGCTCCGCCGGCCGAAAGCCCGGTGACGAAGACGCGGCTGCGATCCACGTTGTGCTGGTTGATCGTGTGTTCCACCATCTGCCGGATCGAGTGGGCTTCGCCCTTGCCGCGCTCGGTATCGCCAGCCTGGAACCAGTTGAAGCAGCGCTTCGGGTTGTTCGCCTCCTGCTGCTCTGCATAAAGAACGATGAAGCCGTAGCGGTCTGCCAGGGCGGACCATCCGGAGCCATGATCATAGCCCGCTGCCGTTTGCGTGCAGCCATGCAGAACGACCACGAGGGCCGGGGAGGAAGAGACGGATTCCGGCACATGAGTCAGCATGCGCAGATTGCCCGGATTGGACCCGAAGCCGACAATCTCTGTCAGACGACTCGGCGTGGTCGAGTTTTCGAAGAAAGCCTCGGCTGCAGCGGAGGCTTTCATATTGGTTTCCCACTGACGCCGATGGCGCGCGAGCTGCTGAAGCATTTGACCTAAGCGTTGCATTATCGTTTGGCCCTTCCGGGTAAGATAAGATCTGAAGCTAACGCTGATATGGTGCGTATGTTGCAATGCACAATAGATATGGTGCGATGCGAAAAACCAATTGGGTCAGGCGTTCGTGGAACTCTCTGAGGTATGAAACAATTCAGGCCGGGACATCCTCATGTCCCGGCCTATTGCTTTAATCAGGGGCGCTTGTCGGATGGGCGCTTCTTGTCCTTCGATTTCTTGAAATCCTTTGGACCCTTGAACTCTTTCGGACCCTTGCCGTCTGGTGGTCCCTTGCGTGCAGGGTGATCGCCCCGCTCCTTGGAGCCATAGCTCTTAGGCCCGTGGCTCTTGGGCCCGTTGCCCTTCGGGCCGCTCCAGGGCTTCGCGTCGCGCGGTTTGCCAGGCCCTGCCTTGCCGAAGGCTGGCTTGCCGGGCCCTGCGTCGGCAAGCTCAATCTGAATGTCCTCGTCATTGGTCTTGCGCACGGCAGAGGCGAATTTCGAGGCCTGCGACTTCACGATCTCGAACTTCGTCTCCCGGTCGAAGATCTTGATCGAGCCGATCTCCTTCTTGGTCACATGGCCGAGGCGGCAGATGATCGGCAGCAGCCAGCGGGGGTCCGCGTTGTTGCGGCGGCCGACGCTCATGCGGAACCACACCATGTCCTCGGATGAGCGCTCAAAGCCGCCCTCAGATGAGCCACGGTCCCGGTCATTGAAGCCGCGGCTGCGCTCCTCGCTCCGCTCGCGCTTGTCCTTGCGCTGGCGCGGCTCCCGATCGGAGCCTGCATCGACGATCTCTTCGGGAGCAGGCAACCGCGAGCGGTTGAACCGCACCAGGGCATTGGCGATTTCCTCGGCCGAGCGCTCGGCGAGCAGCGCCCGTGCCATGGCCAGATCCTCTTCCGTCGCCTCTTCGGCGAAGATCGGATCCTGCATCAGCCGTTCCCGGTCGCGCACGCGGATTTCGTCCGCCGAGGGCGGGCCGGCCCAGGACACGTCGATCCCGGCCATGTCGATTAGGCGTTCGGCCTTGCGACGGCGGGTATAGGGAACGAGGAGGACGCAGGTGCCCTTGCGGCCGGCACGGCCCGTGCGGCCGCTGCGGTGCAGGAGGGTCTCGTGGTCGTTCGGCAGGTCGAAATGGATGACGAGGCCCAGATCCGGCAGGTCGATGCCGCGAGCCGCCACGTCGGTGGCCACGCAGACTCGGGCGCGCCCGTCGCGCAGCGACTGAAGGGCATTGCTGCGCTCGCTCTGGGTCAGCTCGCCCGAGATTGCGACGGCTGAGAAGCCGCGCTCGATCAGGCTCGCATGGAGGTGCCGCACGGCCTCGCGGGTATGGCAGAACACCATGGCGCCGCGGCTCTCGTAGAAGCGCAGCACGTTGACGACCGCATGCTCGACCTCGTTCGGCGCGCATCGCAGGGCACGATAGTCGATGTCACCGTGCGGCTGGTTCTGAACCAGGGTATCGATGCGGTGGGCGTCGCGCTGGTAGCGCCGCGCCAGGGCTACGATGTTCTTCGGCAGGGTGGCTGAGAACAGGAGCGTGCGGCGCTCCTCCGGGGTGGCATCGAGGATGAATTCCAGATCCTCGCGGAAGCCGAGATCGAGCATCTCGTCGGCCTCGTCGAGCACTACGACCCTCATCTTGGAGGTATCGAGGCGGCCGCGCTCCAGGTGGTCGCGCAGGCGGCCAGGCGTCCCGACCACGATATGGCAGCCATCGGCGAGCGCCCGCGCCTCCCGACGCACATCCATGCCGCCGACGCAGGAGACGACCCGCGCACCGGCCGGGCCGTAGAGCCAGATCAGCTCCCGGTTGACTTGGAGGGCGAGCTCACGGGTGGGGGCGATGATCAGGGCCAGCGGCTCGCGGGGCACCTCGAAGCGCTCGGCGTTGCCCAGCAGGGTGGACGCCATGGCGAGCCCGTAGGCGACCGTCTTGCCGGAGCCCGTCTGGGCGGAAACGAGGAGATCCCGATCGACAGCGTCCGGCTGCAGCACGGCGGCTTGGACGGGGGTCGGGTCGTTGTAGCCTTTGTCGGCCAGGGCGCGGTCGAGGCTGGGATTGGACTTGGGAAAAGGCATGAGAATGGGCTGAACCGTTTCAAGAGGAGCCCTTAAGGGCTCCGGTAAGGATGATCAGCCGGAGGCAGCGGCGTCGTCTATTTCGTCGATGGACACCAGGAACACGACATCGATATCGAGGCCGTCATCATCGTCTTCGCCGTCTTCGTCGCCCTCGTCCTCTTCATCCAAGGCCTCATAGAAGGCATCGATCTCGTCTTCCGATGCGGGCCGTGTCGTCAAGGCAGCTGAGCCGTCCCAGAGGGAGCGGCTCTCGCTCTTAAACGACTTCAGGTCATCTTTAAAGCTCTCGCTGAGAAAGAGTTCGCGAGCCTGTTCCTCATCGGCATTCGTCACGGCAACCGCTTTGCCGGCTATTTCCAGGGTGACCATGGCGCATCCTTTGCCGCTGCAATGGGATCCATGTCACTAACGCTCAAGCCCGGAATTCGATCAAACCACCCCTGCGTAAGCTTTTCCGGGGCTTCAGGAAGGGTGTGAACAGCCCTTGAGACCAGTATGGACATGAGGCAACCAATATGAGACCAGTTAAGCTGTGAACGTGACTGGCCCCACCTCCTGCTTCCGGTCTTTGGACCGGCTTTCCCTGACCGGCTCCCGCGTCAACGAGGACGGAGCCGGTCTGCGCGGCCGTTTCGCCTGGATCATCGATGGAGCCACTGGTCTCTCCAACGAACAGCTGACCTCTGGGGGCAGCGATGCCGCCTGGCTCGCCGCCTTCGTTGACGAGCGCCTGACGGCCCTGTCCGGAGCGGAAGGCGCCGATCGGCTGCTGCGGCAGCTTGAGGACGATGTTCGGGCGGCCTTCGGGGACGAGACCGGGCATGTGCCGGATGTCAGCGACCACCATACTCCCTCCGCGTGCCTCGGCCTGATCGAGTTGATGCCAGGTGAGGGTGGTCCCCTCAGGCTCCAGGGGCGCCTTTTGGGTGATGTGGTCGTTCTCGTGCCGTCGGAGCAGGGAATCGCCCGCTGGAGCGACGAGCGAGCGAAGCCCTTCGAACGGAAGACCCTGGCGGCTCTCGGAGCCCAGGGGCACGAGCCGGGGCAGATCCCCGAGGCCGTGCGGCGCCAGATCCTCGAGAACCGCACCCGGCTCAACCAGCAGGACGGCTACTGGGTCGTGAACCCGCGTCGGCCCTGGGCCGGCCAGGAGCTGCGGTTCGAGGCTCAAGTGACGCCAGGCGCGCCTATCGTGCTCGCCACGGACGGTTTCATGCGGCTCGTGGATGTGTTTGCAGCCTATTCGGACGGCGAGCTCTACGACCGGCTCGCTGCCGGAAAAGGGCCGGACCTGATGCAGGAATTGCGCGAAAGGGAGCGGGGCGACCTCATGGCAGGCGCCTATCCTCGTGTTAAAACCCACGACGACGCGACCTTTCTCGTCATTGCAGCCGAGCAATCCGGCTGAACGAGTTCCGCAGGGACTGCTCAAACAGGCCATGCGGTGGGAGGACAAGGACTTCAACAATGAGGGAAACGACGATGAAACTGACCCGACGCATTCTGATGGGCGCTGCCGCCGGCAGCCTCCTGCTCTCGTCCGGCGCCGCCATGGCGCAGCAGACCGAGCTGACGTTCTGGAGCTGGCGCCAGGAGGACAAGGCCTTCTACCAGGACACCATCAAGAAGTTCCAGGAGAAGAACCCCGGCATCACGGTCAAGTTCGAGACCTATGCGCCTGAGAACTACCAGACGATTCTCTCCACGGCGCTCGCCGCCGGCCGCGGCCCGGACGTGATCCAGGTGCGCGCCTACGGCAACCTGGAGACCATTGCGACCCCAGGCTACCTGCTCGCCCTCGACCAGCAGAACATGCCCGAGCTGGCGAACTTCCCGGAGGCGTCGCTTGCTGCCGAGACCCTGCGCTCCGACGGCAAGGTCTATGCCGTGCCCTTCGCCATGCAGACGCAGCTCGTGGTCTACAACAAGAAGATCTTCAAGGATAACGGCGTGAACCCGCCCAAGACCTGGGATGAGCTGATGACGCTCGCTCAGGCGCTCAAGGCCAAGAACATCACGCCGTTCGCCAACGGCACGGCGACGGCCTGGCAGAACGAGACCATCGTGGGCGGCCTGCTGTCGTCCATGCTCGGCAAGCAGTTCGAGGCCGATATCGTCTCCGGCAAGGCGAACTTCACCGATCCGCGCTTTGTCGGCGCGCTGACGAAGCTCAAGGACGTCAGCCAGTATTTCTCGCCGAACTTCACCGGCGTCGACTATCCGTCCTCGCAGCAGCTCTTCGTGGCAGGCCGCGCGGCCATGTTCGCGGGCGGCTCCTATGAGGTGGCGAATTTCAAGAACCAGAACCCGACCCTCGACCTCGGCGTGTTCCCGGCTCCCGTCCTGAAGGCAGGCGACCAGGCGCTGGTCGCCACCTATTACGATGGCGGCTATGCGGTGAACGCCAAGAGTGAGAAGAAGGATGCGGCGCTCAAGTTCGTGCGCTACCTCGCCACGCCCGAATACGGCACGGCCTTCACCAACGCCCTGAAGAACCTGTCGCCGATCAAGGGAATCAAGATCGAGGACGCGATCACCCAGGAAGTGGCGAAGCTCGCCGAGAACGCCATGTCGTACCTGATGCTCGTGCGCTTCCGCTATCAGGAGCCGAGCGGCTCGGTGCTGCTGCAGTCGAACGTGCAGAAGATGCTCGCCGGCCAGCAGACCCCGGAGCAGGCCGCGGCCGAGATCAACAAGGGCATCGCGACCTACTACAAGCCCTTCCAGAAGTAAGCCTTTAATACAAGGGCGGCGGGCTCTCGGGCTCGCCGCCTTTTCTGAAAGCTATCGATGTCCATGATCGTCTCGCGCAAACAGGCTCCGTCGCTGAAGCGGCAAATGTGGGTGGCGTTTCTCGTCGTTCCGCCCATCGTGTTCATGTCGCTCTTCGTGGTCTATCCGATCCTGTCGGCCTTCGCCTATGCCTTCTATGACTGGCAGGGGCTGGCGCGTGGCGAGTACGTGGGTCTCAAGAACTTCAAGGAAGTGCTGTTCGGCGCCACCATGGCACCTGTGGTGTGGAACGCCTTCCTGCACAACGTCTATGCGCTTGTCGCGCTGATGATCATCCAGAACGGCGGCGGGTTCCTGCTCGCCTGGCTGCTCTACAAGGAGCCCTTCGGCTTCCGCTTCCACCGGATCGCCGTGTTCGTCCCGGTGGTGCTGTCGACCATCATCGTGGGTTTCCTCTGGAAGCTCTTCCTCAATCCGAATTTCGGCATCGTCAATCAGGCGCTCTACTCGCTCGGCCTCGATTCCTTGGCCAAGCCCTGGCTTGGGGATTCCTCGACGGCGCTTGGCGCTCTCATCCTCGCCAATGCCTGGCACTTCGTCGGTTTTCCGACGCTGGTCTATCTCGCCGGCATGCAGCGCATCCCGCCCGAAATCATCGAGGCGGCGCGGCTCGACGGCACCAACGAATGGCAGCTGTTGAAGAACATCGTGTGGCCCCTGGTGGCGCCGAGCACCACCATCCTGTTCACGCTGCTTTTCATCGGCGCGTTCAACTGGTTCGAGATCCCGTACGTGATGGTGGGTCTTGACGGGTCGCCCTTCGGCACCACCGATGTGCTCGGCCTCGTCTTCTACCGCACGGCCTTCGGCAACCAGAGCGCCAGCATCCAGAACTTCGGCATGGGCTCGGCGCTCGCCACGCTGCTCTTCCTCTTCATCGTCGTCTTCGCGTCCATGCTGACCCTGTGGCTGCGCCGTCGGGAGATCCAGTTTTGACCGCCCTCACATCTCAGGCGCCCGCATCGCGCCAGCCGATCTCCTTCGCGCTGCTGGCTCAGGTCATCCTGATCGCCAACTCCTTCATCATGCTCTATCCGGTCGTGGTGATGGTGCTGTCCGCCTTCAAGACCACGGGCGAGATCTTCGAGCATCCCTTCGCGCTGCCCGATTTCACGCAAATCGGGAACTTCGCCAAGGTGCTCGGCGAAACCGCGATGCCGACCTACTTCATGAACTCGATCTTGGTGACGGGCACGTCGGTTCTGCTGATCCTCGTGCTCGGCACCATGGCGGGCTATGCGGTGGCCCGCTACGAGTCGCGCACTAACACCTTCATCCTGCTGTTCTTCCTGGCAGGCCTGATGCTGCCCTTGAAGCTTGCGGTCATTCCGCTCTTCATCCTGCTGCGGGATCTCGGCCTGCTCGACAGCCGCTGGAGCCTCATCGTCACCTACACGGCCATCGGCCTGCCGTCCGCCGTGTTCATCATGGCGGGCTTCCTGCGCACGCTGCCATCGGAACTCGAGGATGCGGCCCGCATCGACGGCGCGTCCGAGCCGCGCATCATGTGGTCGGTGATGCTGCCGCTGGCGCGCCCGCCCATGGCCATCGCGGCGATCCAGAACGCGGTGCCGATCTGGAACGACTTCTTCTTCCCGCTCGTCTTCATTCAGACCGATGCGCGGAAAACCCTGCCGCAGGGGCTCACCGCCTTCATGGGCGAATACACCACCGACTGGGGCATGCTGTTCGCCGGCCTCACCATCGCGGCGGCGCCCATCACGCTCCTCTACATCGCCCTGTCGCGCCAGTTCATCCAGGGCATGACGGCCGGCGCGGTGAAGTAGCATGCTGATTCCGAAGGGCAGCCTCGTCGTCTCCTGCCAGGCCCGCGCCGACAACCCGCTCCATGGGCCGGTCCACATGGCCGCCATGGCGCAGGCGGCAGAGGCGGGCGGCGCCAGGGGCATTCGCGCCAACGGCGCGGACGACATCGCGGCGATCCGTGCCGTGACCGCGCTCCCGATCATCGGCATTGCGAAGGTGTGGGACGACCGCTTCCCGGTCTACATCACGCCGGACTTCGCCCAAGCTGCCGAGATCGCCACGGCGGGAGCCGACATCATCGGCCTCGATGCGACGCCACGCCCGCGCGACGGTGAGCCGGTGGAACGCCTGATCGGCCGCATCCGCACCGAGCTCGGCCGCGAGGTCTTTGCCGACATCGCCACGCTCGAGGAGGGGCGAGCCGCCTTTGCTGCTGGTGCCACCTACATCGCGACGACACTCTCCGGCTATACGGACGAGACGGCCTCCGACAAGATCGAGGGGCCCGACCTCCACCTCCTGTCGGCCCTTGTCGCCGAGATTCGAGCTCCCATCGTGGCGGAGGGGCGCTTCGACACGCCCGAACTCGTCGCAGAGGCTTTCAGGCGCGGAGCCCATGCGGTCGTGGTGGGCACCGCGATCACCAATCCGCGCGAGATCACGAGAAAGTTTGTGCGGGCGCTGTCCTGAAGGCCCGGAAGGCAAGTCTGTAACGGAAACGTGAGAGCACCTCTGGCGTTCTCGGGTGTACCCATCCACAATGGGTTTCAACCGAGGTGATGCCGTGCTGATCCGCCGCCCTTCCGATATTCTGCCCTCCGAGATCACGCCCCGGGAGGTCTATTTCAACCGCCGCCAATGGATGGCGGGCGCCGCCGGGTTGGCCCTCGCGGCGGCCCTGCCAAGAGGGCTGGAGGCGGCCCCGCTTCAGGCGGCCAAGAGCCCGTTCTCGACGGACGAGAAGCTGACGAGCCGTGAGGACGTCACGAGCTACAACAACTTCTATGAGTTCGGCACCGGCAAGGACGATCCCGCCGCCAAGGCCAAGTCCCTCAAGACCTCGCCCTGGACGGTGAAGGTTGATGGCATGGTCGGCAAGCCGGCCGAGTTCGCCCTTGAGGACATCATCAAGTCATCGGCTCTGGAGGAGCGCATCTATCGCATGCGCTGCGTCGAGGGCTGGTCCATGGTCATTCCTTGGGTCGGCTTCCCGCTTGCCGACCTCATCAAGCGCGTGGAGCCCCTGGGCAGCGCAAAATACGTGGCCTTCGAGACGGCATACCGGCCCGAGGAGATGCCGGGGATGGACACGGTGTTCCCGGTACTCGAATGGCCTTACGTGGAGGGCCTGCGCCTCGATGAGGCCATGAACCCGCTCACCCTGCTGGCGGTCGGGCTCTACGGCGAGACCCTGCCGAACCAGAACGGCGCACCCATTCGCCTCGTCGTGCCGTGGAAATACGGATTCAAGGGTATCAAGTCGATCACCCGCATCAGCTTCGTCGACAAGCAGCCGGCAACCTCCTGGAACAAGCAGGCACCTGGCGAATACGGCTTCTACGCCAACGTGAACCCGGGCGTGGACCATCCACGCTGGAGCCAGGCGACCGAGCGGCGCATCGGCGAGGGCGGCCTGTTCGTGAAGCGCCGCCCGACCCTGATGTTCAACGGCTATGCCGAGCAGGTGGCGAGCCTCTACACGGGTATGGACCTGCGGAAGCTCTATTGATGGCCGGAAGAGCCTCCGCGACCGGCGCGCCCAAGGGCGTCACCCTGCCTCAGGTGCCGAAAATCCTCGTCTACATCGTCGGCTTCATCCCGGCCGTGTGGCTGTTCTATGCCGGCATCACCGATCAGCTCGGGGCCGATCCCATGCGCTATCTGGAGCAGGCGCTCGGCCTTTGGGCCTTGCGCTTCCTGATCGCGACGCTAGCGGTCACGCCGCTGCGGCAACTCCTCAGCATCAACCTGCTGCGCTACCGCCGGGCCATCGGGCTCTTGGCGTTCTATTACGCCGCCCTGCACCTCATCACCTATCTGGTGCTCGACCAGGGACTCGACATGGCGGCCATCGTGGCCGACATCATCAAGCGGCCTTACATCACCATCGGCATGGCGACCTTCGTCATCCTGGTGCCGCTCGCGATCACGTCCAACAACGCAGCGATCCGGCGCATGGGCGGGCAGGCCTGGGCCAAGCTGCATAAGCTCGTCTTTGTGGCGGCCATCGGCGCGGTGCTTCATTTCATTCTCGTGGTGAAGTCATGGCCGCCCGAGCCTTTGGTCTATGCGGCCATCGTCGCCGTGCTCCTCGGCTACCGGCTGGTCCGTTCCCTGGTGAAGAAGCCGTCGCCCAGGCGACGCCCCGCTTGAAGACCAGGGCCACTCGGCTAGGATGCGCCGGGTAAAAGCAAGGCTTCTCCTTTGAACGGCAGGATCATCCATCGAGCAGGCTTCGTTGTCGGCGCATTCGCGCGGGCGCTCCTGATCGGGCTGGTCTGGGCGAGCCTCGCGGTGCCCGGTGAAGCCCTGGCCCAAAGCCGGGACGTGCTGGTCTTTGCCGCGGCCAGCCTGAAGAACGCGCTCGACGAGGCCGCCGCTGCCTGGATACGCGACAGCGGCAGGCGAGTCGTAGTGTCGTATGCCGCCAGCAACGCGCTCGCCCGGCAGATCGAGGCTGGAGCCCCGGCGGACATCTTCTTCTCTGCCGATCTCGATTGGATGGATTATGCGACCTCCAAGGGGCTGATCCAGCCGGAAAGCCGCGTCAATCTCCTCGGCAATTCCCTTGTTCTCATCGCACCGAAAGGTTCTGCGGCACAGGTCGAACTCAAGCCCGAGCTCGATCTCGCGGCGATCCTCGGCAGTCATCGTCTTGCCATGGGCCATGCGAATGCGGTGCCGGCCGGCAAATACGGCAAGGCCGCCCTCGAGCATCTCGGCGCATGGGCGGGCGTGAAGGACAAGGTCGCCCAGACCGAGAATGTGCGCGCAGCGCTTCTGCTCGTCTCACGCGGCGAGGCGCCCCTTGGGATCGTCTATAAGACCGATGCCGTGTCCGACTCGAACGTCACCATCGTCGGTACGTTTCCGGAAGGCAGCCATCCGCCGATCGTCTACCCGATCGCGTTGACGAAGGATTCAGCCAATCCGGAGGCAGCAGCGTTCTTGGGCTTCCTGCGTTCGGACAAGGCCAAGCCCTTCTTCGAAAAGCAGGGCTTCACTCTGTTGAACAAAGCGGGCTCGTGATGGAGGGGCTTTCTCCGGAAGAGTGGACGGCGGTTCGCCTCAGCCTGAAGGTCGCCTCCGTGGCCATGGCGGCAAGCCTCATCCCGGGAATTGCCATCGCGTTCCTGCTGGAACGCGGACGCTTCTGGGGGCGGCAGGCGCTCGATGTGCTCGTGCATCTGCCGCTGGTTTTGCCGCCCGTCGTGGTCGGCTGGTTTCTCCTCATCGGCTTCGGCCGGCGCGGTCCTGTCGGGGCGTTTCTCGCCGAGCAGTTCGGCATCGTGTTCTCGTTTCGCTGGACGGGTGCTGCGCTCGCCTGCGCCATCATGGGCTTTCCGCTGCTGGTGCGCGCCATCCGGCTGTCCATCGCGGCCGTCGACCGCAAGCTCGAGGACGCTGCAAGCACGCTCGGGGCTCATCCTGTCTGGGTTTTCGGCGTGGTGACGCTGCCGTTGATTCTGCCCGGCATCATCGCCGGCATGGTGCTCTCCTTTGCTAAGGCCATGGGCGAGTTCGGCGCGACGATCACCTTCGTTTCGAGCATTCCCGGCGAGACGCAGACCATCCCGTCGGCCATTTACGCCTATACCCAGGTGCCGGGAGGCGAGGGTGGTGCGATGCGGCTGACGCTCGTGTCCATCGTCATCTCCATCGCGGCGCTGTGGCTGTCCGAGTGGCTGGCGCGGCGTGTGCGTCGCAGGGTTCACGCCTGATGATCCTTGACGTCAGCATCGAGCATGAGCAGGGCGCATTCGCCCTGCAGGCAAGTTTCCAATCCAATGGCAAGCTCACGGCTTTGTTCGGTCCGTCAGGTTCCGGCAAGACAACGATCGTGAATGCCGTCAGTGGACTCGTGCAACCGGATCATGCGCGCATCGTGGTGCAGGACCGGGTGCTTGTCGATACGACGAAAAACATCGTCGTGCCGAAGCACAGGCGTCGCATCGGCTATGTGTTCCAGGAAGGACGGCTCTTCCCGCATCTCAACGTGCGGCACAACCTGCTCTTCGGCCGCTGGTTCACACAGAAGGGCGAGCGGACAGCGAGCTTCGATCATGTGGTGGATCTTCTCGGCATTGGTCATCTGCTCGACCGCCGCCCGTCCACGTTGTCCGGCGGCGAGAAGCAGCGTGTGGCCATCGGCCGTGCGCTACTCGCCGATCCCCAGCTCCTGCTGATGGACGAGCCGCTTGCCTCCCTCGACGAGGCACGAAAGGCTGAAATCTATCCTTATCTCGAACGCCTGCGTGACGAGGGCGGCATTCCCATCGTGCTCGTCAGTCATTCCGTGGCTGAAATCGCGCGGCTGGCCACATCCGTCGTGGTTCTCTCGGAAGGCCGGGTGATAGCATCGGGCTCTGCAGCCGAAGTTCTGAGGCACACGAGCTTCTTTGCGCTGGAAGGTCGTGCAGAGGTTGGCGCGCTGATCGAAGCACAGGTGTCGAGGCATGATGAAGCTTATGACCTGACCGTGCTGCAGGCGCGGGCCGGTACTTTGAGCATCCCGCGTCTTCCTCATCCCATCGGCACGAGCCTGCGCGTGCGTCTTCGCGCCCGCGACATCATCCTGTCGCTGAAGGCACCCGAAGGCCTGAGCGCCTTGAACGTGCTGCCGGGATTCATTTCCTCCATCGACGAGGCCGAGGGGTCGAGCGTGGATGTGCAGCTCGATTGCGGCGGGGATCCTGTCGTGGCCCGCGTGACCCGCAAATCCGTCGAGGAGCTTGGCCTCAAGCCTGGCCTTGCCGTTCACGCCATCATCAAGAGCATCGCTTTCGACCCTGAGGCCCTTGGCGTCACGGGCAGAGAGAATATGTGAGATCCGATACCGGTGAGGTTGCATGGACGGCATAGCCGTGTAGCCTCTCCCGTCATCCTTTCCAGTGTCGAGAGACCACGATCATGAACGAACAAGTCCGGAATTTGCCCGATGCGGCCTCCCATGCCCAGCTTCTCGACCGTCTGGCGGAGGTCGCCATCCGGGTCGGACTCGGGCTGAAGCCGGGGCAGGAGCTGGTGCTGACCGCGCCGCTCGAGGCCGTGGCTCTGGTGCGGCGCATCACGGAGCATGCTTACAAGGCCGGCGCTTCGCTCGTCACCACGATCTTCTCCGACGAGGAGAGCACGTTGATGCGCTTCCGCCATGGGCGGGATGAGGGCTTCGATACGGCTCCGGCCTGGCTCTACGAGGGCATGGCCGAGGCCTACAAGAAGGGCGCGGCCCGGCTTGCCATCGTGGGCGAGGACCCGTCGCTGCTCGCCAAGGAGGATCCGGAGAAGGTCTCCCGCGCCAACCGGGCCCGCTCCAAGGCCTATATGCCGGCCCTCAACATGATTGCGGGCTTCGACATCAACTGGACCATCGTGTCCGCCGCGACCCCGGCTTGGGCCAAGACCGTGTTCCCGGACGATGCAGATGAGGTCGCTCTGGCCAAGCTCTGGCAGGCCATCTTCTCGGCGTCCCGCGTCGACACGCCCGATCCCATCGCCGCCTGGGAGCAGCACAACGCGGCCCTGCAGACCCGCACGCGCATGCTGAACGAGAAGAACTTTGCCGCGCTCCATTTCCGCGGCCCCGGCACCGATCTGCGCGTCGGCCTGGCCGATGACCATGAGTGGAACGGTGGCTCGACGACCGCAAAGAACGGTCTCGTGTGCAACGCCAACATCCCGACCGAGGAGGTCTTCACCACGCCGCACAAGGACCGTGTGGACGGCACGGTGACGAGCACCAAGCCGCTCTCCTATAACGGCACCCTGATCCAGGACATTCAGGTGCGGTTCGAGGGCGGTCGCATCGTGGAGAGCAAGGCACGTACCGGTGAGGCCGTGCTGAACAGGGTTCTAGATACGGACGAAGGCGCGCGCCGTCTCGGCGAGGTGGCCCTGGTGCCCTATTCGTCGCCGATCTCGCAGAGCAGGCTTCTGTTCTTCAACACCCTGTTCGACGAGAACGCCTCGAGCCACATTGCGCTTGGCCAAGCCTACAGCAAGTGCATCCGGGGTGGCGGCGCCATGAGCGAGGACGAACTGACGTCCCGCGGCTCCAACAAGAGCCTGATCCACATTGATTGGATGATCGGCTCCGATCAGGTGGATGTGGATGGTATCACACAGGACGGCACGGCCGAGCCGCTCATGCGCGGCGGCGAATGGGTGACATCGTAACAAAGGACTCGCCCTTTGCGCCGTGCCGGATCTATGATCCAGGTGATTGCCTGATCTGACGCAAACGGTGCTTGACGTATCGGCATCGCGGCTGTGATGGGTAACAGGTATCAAAGAGGTGCCGGTCTGAACATTGTCGGGCCGGCGCTGCCTCAAGAGTGGATGGATGTCGGACACACCCAATCGTCAATCTGAAGCCCTCCTGTCGGTCCGCTCCCTGTCGGTGGAGTTCGGCACGGGGAGCGGACCCTTCAAAGCCGTCAAGGAAGTCAGTTTCGACGTGCAGCCGGGCAAGACCCTGGCCGTCGTCGGCGAGTCGGGGTCGGGCAAGTCCGTCACGTCGCTCGCGATCATGCGCCTGACCGATTACACGGGCGGCCGGATCACCGGAGGGCAGGTGCTGTTCCGCCCCAATGGCGGAGAGGCCATCGACCTGGTGCAGGCCTCCGACACCAGGCTCCGGGAGATCCGCGGCAACGACATCGCGATGATCTTCCAGGAGCCGATGACATCGCTCAACCCGGTTTTCACCATCGGCAACCAGATCGCCGAAACCCTGATCCTGCACCAGGGCCTGAACGGGCGCGAGGCGCGGCTGCGGGCCAGAGACCTGCTGCAGAAGGTGCGCCTGCCGGATGCAGACAGGCTCCTCGACCGCTACCCGCACCAGCTGTCCGGCGGCATGCGCCAGCGCGTGATGATCGCCATGGCGCTTGCCTGCAATCCCAAGCTCCTGATCGCCGACGAGCCGACCACGGCCCTCGACGTGACGATCCAGGCGCAGATCCTCAACATCGTCCGTGACCTGCAGCAGGAAATGGGCACCGCCGTCATCTTCATCACGCACGATATGGGCGTGGTGGCCGAAATGGCCGATGACGTGGTGGTGATGTGGAAGGGCGAGAAGGTGGAGCAGGCGCCGGTGCGCGACGTCTTCGCGTCGCCGCAGCATCCCTACACCAGAGCGCTTCTCTCCGCCGTGCCGCGCCTAGGCTCCCTCACAGGCCAGCCGCTGCCGAAGCGCACGCCCGTGATGGTGATGGATGGCGGCGTGGCTAAGCCCGTCGGCGGCACCCACGAGCAGAACACCGCCGATTACACGAAACCCATTCTCCAGGTGGACAAGCTCACCACGCGCTTCGACGTGGGCAAGACCTTCTTCGGCCGCGTGACTCATCGAGTCCATGCGGTCGAGGAGGTGAGCTTCGACATCTATCCCGGCGAAACCCTGGCGCTGGTGGGCGAATCCGGCAGCGGCAAGTCCACCATCGGGCGCACGCTGCAGCAGCTCGTCGAGCCCACGGGCGGCACGGTGCGCTTCGACGGGCGCGACATGGCGGCCATGAGCCAGGCCGATCGGCGGCGTCTGCGGCAGGAGATCCAGTATATCTTCCAGGATCCCTTCGCGTCCCTCGATCCGCGTCATACGGTGGGCTACAGCATCGCCGAGCCGATCATTGTTCATGGGCTGATCAAGGATTCCAAGGCGCGTGAGCGGCGCGTGCATGAGCTGCTCGATCAGGTCGGCCTGCAGCCGCAGCATGCCAAGCGCTACCCGCACGAATTCTCCGGCGGCCAGCGCCAGCGCGTCTGCATCGCCCGGGCGCTGGCCAGCGACCCCAAGCTCGTGATCGCGGACGAATCCGTGTCGGCGCTTGACGTGTCGATCCAGGCACAGATCGTCAATCTGCTCATGGAATTGCAGGAGAGGCGGCGGCTGTCCTATCTCTTCATCACCCACGACATGGCCGTGGTGGAGAAAATCAGCCATCGCGTCGCCGTGATGTATCTTGGTCAGATCGTCGAGCTCGGGTCGCGGCAGGCGATCTTCGAGAACCCGCAGCATTCCTACACCCGCAAGCTGCTTGCGGCTGTGCCCATCGCCGATCCGCAGCGCGAGCGGGCGAAGGTGCGGATCGAAGGCGAAATCCCGAGCCCGGTTCGCCCGGTCGGCCAGGAGCCCGCCATCCATCGCATGCGCGAGGTCGCGCCAGGACATTGGGTCGCCATCGAGGCGGATTCGCTTCGTGGGGCCGCGTGACAAAAGACTTTCCAGAGGGAGACAACAGGATGAAGTTTTCGACAACACTCAAGGCTCTCGGCTTGACGGCCGCAGTGGCTCTGGCGCCGCTGATGGTGTCCAAGGCCCAGGCCGCCGGAACCCTGACCGTTGCGGTGGCCATCGATCCCGGCAGCTGGGACCCGATCGACACCTTCCTGGTCGACTGGTCCTCCGCCGCCAACAACATCTTCGACGGGCTCACGGCCCGTGGCGCGGACATGAAGCTGAAGCCGGGGCTCGCGACCTCATGGGAGCTGATGGACAACAACAGCCGCATCCGCTTCAAGCTGCGCGAAAATGTGAAGTTCCACAACGGCGAGCCCTTCAATGCGGCGGCCGTGAAGTTCACCTTCGACCGCCTGCTTGGCGAAGAGGGCAAGAAGGGACCGCAGCAGTCAAACTACACCAGTATCGATCGTGTCGAGGTTATTGACGACAAGACGGTCGACTTCATCATGAAGCAGCCTGATCCGGTGCTGCTCACCAAGCTTGCCGGCTACGGCGCGATGATCGTGCCGCCGAAATACATTCAGGAAAAGGGCGATGCCCATTTCAACCTGAACCCGGTCGGCACCGGTCCGTTCAAATTTGTCGAATACAGCCCGAAGGTGAGCCTGACGCTTGAGGCCTTCCCCGAGCATTGGGGCGGCGCGCCGAAGCTCGACAAGGTTGTGACCCGCTTCATCTCCGAGGCGAATACCCAGGTCGCGGAACTTCAATCCGGGCGTCTCGACGTTGCGACGCTCATCCCCTTCGGTCTCGCGCCGACGGTCGAGAAGAGCCCGAACCTGAGCCTGATGAGCATCACTGGGCCGACCGTCGTTTCGCTGCGCCTGAATACGAAGGAGGGCATCACCAAGGATGTGAATGTCCGCAAGGCGCTGATCATGGGCATCGACCGGGATGCCATCATCAAGGCGGTTCTTCTCGGCCACGCCAAGCCGATTGCGAGCTTCCAGTCCGAGCTGTCCTTCGGCAATGACCCGGCCATGAAGCCGCTGCCGTTCGACCTCGCCCAGGCGAAGAAGATGCTGCAGGACGCGAAGGTGCCGGCCGGCGCTCCGGTGCGGATCGACTTCCGCGGCAACGATGCGACCTTCCGCGAGGTGGCGCAGGCGGCGGCCGGCTTCCTCCAGGCGCTCGGCCTCAAGCCCGCGCTCCAGCCGCACGAGCCGCCGGTCCTGCTCAACGACATCATCCCCAATGGCAAGACCGGCGAAGCCTGGCACCAGTCCTGGGGCGGCTGGACCTTCGACTACGACAACACGGCTTACCTGATGTACCACACGGGCGAGAAGTGGAACCCCTACGGCAAGGATCCGAAGCTCGACGCGCTTCTCGAGAAGCAGCGCACGGTCTACGACGTGAAGGAGCGTGAGAAGATCCTGCAGGAGGTGGCTCGCTATGTTGCCGATC
This sequence comes from Microvirga soli, assembly GCF_016734765.1. GTDB lineage: Bacteria > Pseudomonadota > Alphaproteobacteria > Rhizobiales > Beijerinckiaceae > Microvirga > Microvirga soli. The sequence goes on from NZ_JAERQE010000003.1 coordinate 93,297, forward strand.
AGGCGCTCGAACTTCCGCTCTATAACCAGAACACGCTCTATGGCGTGAACAAGCGGGTGAAGAACTTCGACGCTCCCGCCGACCGCCGCTTCCGCTTCACCGAGACGACGGTGGAGTAAGCGGACCGCTCCGGTCCCTTCAACCGGAGCGGCGCGCACCGATGACATGAGCAGGCCCCGCGCGAGCGGGGCCTCTTTCAAAAACAAGAACGCAAAAATAAGAACGGCGGACAGACCACGATATGGCAGGCTTTATCTTCAAGCGATTGCTGCAGGCGATCTTCGTGATCCTGGCTGTCACCCTGATCGTGGCTTTCGCGATCAGGCTCTCCGGCGATCCGGCCGTCATGCTGCTCAGCGGCGGCGGCAACGTCACCGAGCAGGACTTGCAGAATATCCGGCAGGCGCTCGGCTTGGAGCGACCCTTCCATGTTCAGTATCTCGGTTTCCTGGAGGGAATTCTTGTCGGCGATTTCGGCAAGAGCTTCATGGGCGCGACACCCGTTTCCGCGCTGATCGCCCAGGCGCTTCCGGCAACGCTTCTTCTGGCTTTCGTTTCGCTCCTGATATCCATCGTCCTGTCCGTGCCGCTTGGCATCTACGCGGCCGTGCATCGTGGCCGCTGGCCGGATCAGATGATCCGCATCCTGTCGCTGGTCGGCCTGTCATTCCCGAACTTCTGGCTCGCCATCATGCTGGTGCTCCTCTTCTCCATCGTGCTCGGGATCCTGCCGCCGAGCGGTATGGAAGGGCCGGAGAGCTTCGTCATGCCCGCGCTCACCATGGCGACCATCCTCACCGCCACAAATGTGCGCCTAGTGCGCACATCGATGCTGGAGACGCTGTCGCAGCAATACATCATGGTGGCGCGCTCCAAGGGCCTGCGCGACCGGGTCGTGCTCTACAAGCACGCCCTGCGCAACTCCGCCATTCCGCTCGTCACCTATATCGGCCTGCAGTTCGGCAGCCTCATCGGCGGCATCGTGATCGTGGAGCGGGTGTTCAACTGGCCGGGCATGGGCACGCTCGCTTTCGATGCCATCTCCAACCGTGACTATCCGGTGCTCCAGGGCACGATCACGGTGCTTGCGCTCTTCATCATCCTCATCAATCTCCTGGTCGACATCGCCTATGGGCTGATCGATCCGCGCATCCGGACGGAGTAAAGCCCATGGCAACGGCTCAGGCTGTCTCTTCGTCGCGCTCGTGGTTCAAGTCGCTCGAACTTGTCCTCGGCTTCATCTTCGCAGGCGGCATCGCCCTGGTCGTGCTGCTCTCGCCCATCCTATTTCCGGATGGCGGCGAGGGCATGGACCTCATGGCGAGGCTCATCCCACCGTTCCAGAGCTGGCAACACTTCCTCGGCACTGATCCCCTCGGCCGCGACGTGCTGGCCAGGGTCGCTGTGGGCGGCAAGATCTCCCTCATGGTCGGCTTTCTGTCCGTGCTCGGCGCCGTCATCATCGGCACTCTCGTCGGTCTGGTGGCGGGCTATTATCGCGGCATCGCCGAGATGCTTCTGATGCGCTTCGTCGACATTCAGCTCGCGCTGCCTTTCATCCTCGTGGCGATCATGTTCCTGGCCATTCTGGGTGCGGGCATCGACAAGGTGATCCTCATCATGATCGCCACCCAGTGGGTGCAATATGCCCGCCTCGTGCGTGGCTCCGTGCTGGCCCTGCGGGAGCGGGAGTTCATTCTCTCCGCCCGCGCCATCGGGGTCGGCAACGGGCGCATCATCTTCACGCACGTGCTGCCCAACGTGCTCGGCCCCATCGTCATCCTCATGACCCTGCAGGTGGCCAACAACATCCTGCTCGAAAGCAGCCTGACCTTCCTCGGTCTTGGCGTCGATCCGCTCATCCCGAGCTGGGGCGGCATGCTGGCCGACGGGCGCACCTATCTGCAGACGGCCTGGTGGGTCAGCGTATTCCCCGGGCTTGCCATCATGTTCACCGTGCTCGGCCTCAACCTTCTAGGCGACTGGCTGCGCGATTATCTCGACCCGACAGGACAGACCTCGAAATGACGATATTGCTCGAAGAGCGCGTTCCGCGCACGCTCGACACTCTCGTGCGTGAATGGGCCAAGGACGACCATCGCGGCACGGTCATTGAGGCCTGGCTGTTCGAGGACGAGGCGGCCCGCCGTGACGCGGAGCGCATGTTCGCCGATCTCAGCATCCACGCCCGCCTGCGCAGCGCCTACAAGCCGCTCGTGCATGCGTTCCTGGAAGAGTTCGACATAGGCGGCGTCACCCGCGCCACCGTGCGCTATCCCGTGCATGAAAAGGCCGACCATCTGCGCTTCCTTTCCGAGGCCTATCCCCTGGCGGCCCTGCTCGAGGGCATCGAGACCCGCTTCGAGCCCGGCAAGGTCGATCTCACCTACCAGATCACGCTTGAATACGCAGATGGCAGCCTTGCGGAGCACGAGGTCTTCGCGCCCAACCGACTGCGCACGAACCATCTCGATCAGGTCGACCTCACCCCGACGGGCTGGCTGAAGGTGACGGGGCGCACTGACGGCGGTCCCGACCTGGACGAGCCGCTGGAGACCGAAATCGAGCAGGTGTTTCACAAGGTCATGGGCGTCGTAATGGCCCATGACTGGCCCGCAACGGAGCCCTATGCCGAGACGCTTGCCATCGATGTCGCCATTCCCGGCATCGAGCGCGAACTCGCTTATGGCGATGAGGTCATGAGCACCCGCGAGGCGCTGCACGAGGATTTTTATTTCTCGATCCTCGAGTTCTTCAAGCACCGCTCGGGCCGCCCGCCTGAGGACCGCGGCCTGCAACCGGGCCAGATCGTGCCGGATATCCGGCACGGGGAGGGCGATGCACAGGTTCGCGTGAGCTTACGCCCCTTCGGCGTACCCTCCGATCCGGAGCGGCCGGAGCAGGATATCGAAACGGCCGATGCAGCACCGTCCTTGGCCCAGATTCATCGCGAGCTTGCAGGGCTTCCCGGCGAAACCTTCGAGGGCGTTTCCCGCGAGGGGCGGCCGGTCCGTGGCCTCTATCGTGCCGGCTCACGGGCAGCCGTTCTCGTCACGAGCGGGCAGCATGCCAACGAAACCTCGGCTCCCGTCGGCACCTTGAGGGCGGTGCACAGGCTGCTGGCCGCGCCTGAGGCGAACATTGCCTATATCCCGGTCGAGAACCCGGACGGTTACGCGCTGCATGGCCGCCTCTGCGAGGGCAGCCCCCGCCACATGCACCACGCCGCGCGCTACACCTCGCTCGGCAACGATCTGGAATACGGCGGCAGCGAGCCTCTTTATGAGATCGGCGCCCGCAACCAGGCCCTGGCCCTGTCCGGCGCGCAGTTGCACCTCAATTTTCACGGCTACCCTGCCCATGAATGGACGCGGCCCTTCACCGGCTACCTGCCGCGCGGTTTTGAGCTTTGGACGATTCCGAAAGGCTTCTTCCTGATCATGCGGCACCATCCTGCCTGGGACAAAACGGCCAGAACGCTGATCGAGGCGGTCACGACGGGCCTGTCGGCCGTTCCCGGGCTGGCCGAGTTCAACCGGCGCCAGATCGAGATCTGCTCGATCCATTCCGGCGGGACGCCCTACGAGATCATCAACGACATCCCTTGCCTGATCACGGCCGACGAGCGGCACCCGACCCCGATGACGCTGATCACGGAATTCCCGGACGAGACGATCTATGGCGAGGCCTATCGCTTTGCCCATACCGTCCAGATGGCCACCGTCATTGCCGCCGAGGAGGCATTCAACACGCTGATGAGTGCTGCTGCCGGCGCTTTTTGATTGCCGTTACGTCACGTGCTCGGCCCTGATTTAAGACCTAATAGGTGCTCCTGAGCGCCCCGCTCTTCCATGCCCGCGCTACGCTTGCTGTGCGTTGTGTTATATTGTATTGAAATCCATAACGCATAGTAAGCGATAAATTTGATTTTTAGGGGCAGATTACATGGCTAAGCTTTTCGAGTTCCAGGCTGAGAGCATTCCGTCCTGGTACGATGGTAATTATCAGCAGGAATTCTCAAGAAACGTCCTAACCGAGATCCAAAAAGACGGCGCCTCCCAAGTTGTGATCGTTCCGACCGTTTATATGGATCGCCTGAACTCCACGGTCGTCTATCGTGACAACAACGATCCGGGGGGAGTTGTCCAAGGAACGGAACGTGATGAGGAGAACAACCTCATCAACGATGGTCACGCCCGGACAGAGAGTGACGCCTCGATCAGGGCAGCCATTTCAGAAGCCAAAGCCCGCGGTCTGGAAGTGATCTTCAAGCTGCATGTGAACATGCAGAATACCGACTGGAACGCGTTGATCGGCCCCGGCAACAATCCCGACGGAACGCCTCCGACCGAGGCGCAGTGGATGGAATTCGGCGCGGCTTGGTTCGCCTCCTACAAGCAGGCTGTCCTTCATTACGCAGAATTGGCCAAGGAGCAGGGCGTTACGACCTTCGCCATCGGCAACGAATGCGAGAGCATGACGCATCCTCGCTTCACAGGGTTTTGGAACGACATTATTGACGAGGTTCGCGACATCACGGACGGCAGTGTCAAGCTGACCTATGCGGCCACCTGGACAGAGGCTCTGCACGTCGGGTTTTGGAAGAAACTCGACTATGTTGGAGCCAATCCCTACATCGCTTTTACCGAGAGCAACTTCAATCCGACGCTGCAGCAGCTGATCGACGGCTGGACTAAACCGTCTAATGTCGACAGCACGCGCGATCCTATCAAGGAGAAGTTTGGTGAAGCTGCTGCCAACACCATGTCAGCGATGGATGCCCTGAAGTGGGTTGCTCAGCAGTCCGGCAAGAAGCTCATCTTCACCGAGACCGGCTTCCGCAGCATGGACGGCAACAACACGGCTCCATGGCAATGGGGTGACCCCCACCCCGTCGACGAAGTCGAACAGCTCAACATGCATAAGGCGTTCTACAAGATCATCACTGATCGCGTCGATGAAGGATGGCTGGCTGGCTACTGGCTTTGGAATTACGATGCAAGTGCAGCCGTTATCGATCCGGCTCCCGACACAGGATACTCCACTCACGAGAAACTCGCGGACGCGCTAGTTGAGCAGTACTTCAAGAATCCCATTTCTGTCATAGGGCTTGAGAAAACCGGCACGGCTCTTGGTGATGCGCTGGCCGGAGGCTTCAATAACGACACGCTGATTGGCGGGTTGGGAAACGATAGCCTCAGGGGCAACAAGGGAGCGGATGTCTTCTCCTATTCTGGCGGCGACGGTGCCGACACGATTCTCGACTTCAATTATGAGCAGGGCGACAAAATTCGCCTGCTCAATGCGGGTGTCGCCGATTACGCGGATCTTCATGTTGCCACTGTAGCGGGTGGATATCGCATCAGCTTCGACGTTGGCGGCAGCATCACCATCCTGACGTCCGATCCGATCCGAGCTGAATGGTTCACGTTCAAGACTGGCTCAAGTGGGCCTTCGACAAAGCCTACATCCGGCGATGACGAGATCACCGGAACCAGCCGGGCCAACGTGATCGATGCGCGTGCCGGGAATGACATCGTCCGTGGCCTCGGCGGCAACGACAGGCTGACCGCAGGCCCTGGCGATGACACCGTCGACGGGGGAGACGGAAATGATGTGGTCTATGGCAAAGAGGGTGACGACTACATTGAGGGCGCCGCCGGAGCAGACCGCCTTTATGGTGGAGACGGTGCCGACATCGTCTATGGTGGCGTAGGGAATGATCAAGTCCGTGGCGACACGGGCAATGACATGCTTTATGGCGAAGCCGGAAACGACCTCATCCGTGGCGGTGAAGGTTATGATCTCCTCAATGGAGGCGGCGGCAACGACAAGCTCTATGGCGAAGCCGGCAACGATCATCAGCTGGATGGCGGAGAGGGCAACGACCTCGTTAATGGCGGTGACGGAAACGACGGCGTTGAGGGCGGCGACGGAGACGATAAGCTCTATGGCGGCAATGGTGACGATGCCGTCCAGGGCTGGTTCGGCAACGATCAGATGTGGGGCGGAGCCGGCAATGACATGCTGGAGGCAGGCGGCGGTGCCGACAAGCTCTGGGGCGGCAAGGGTGCCGACGATTTCGTCTTCGGCGAGGGCATGACCAAGGATGTCATCTACGACTTCAAGCTCAAGCAGGGCGATCAGCTGATCGTCCAAGGCAACATGAACGGAACCGGCATCGGCAGCGGTGCCACCGATGCCGAGGTCATGCAGAAGTTCATGAAGTTGGTGAAGCAGGTGGGCCGCGACACCGTCATCAATTTCGGTGACGGCGATGTCCTGACCCTGAAGAACTTCAAGGCCGCTACCCTCGATCGTGGCGATCTCTGGTTCTGGTAGGCTCCGGGATTCTTCGAACAATCGAAAACGGCCGGGGAGCGTATCTCCGGCCGTTTTTCCATTCAGACGGGTGTTATTCATCCGGCGGAACAAGCGGAGTCCTGCTGTCGTTCTTCGGCAGAGCCGGACGCGGGGATCCGGCCCTGCGGAGATCGCGTCATGGCCCGGTTGTTCTGGAAGCAGAACGAGAACGAAGCCGCGATCAAGGAGGCTGTCGATCTGGTGCGCGAGCACGGCGAACCCCTGCCGCCGATCGCCGACGAGCAGGCGTTCGGCGCCATGTTCGATCGCTTTGGCGATGCCAAGGTGGTGCTGCTGGGCGAGGCCACGCACGGCACCGCGGAGTTCTACCGGGCACGGGCCGCCATCACGAAGTGGCTGATCGAGCAGCACGGCTTCACCATCGTGGCCGTCGAGGCCGACTGGCCCGATGCGGCGCGGATCGATGCTTACGTGCGCCATCGTCCCGTTCCCGATGGCGATGATGCCGCCTTCGAGCGCTTTCCCACCTGGATGTGGCGCAACGAGGAGGTGGCCGATTTCGTCAACTGGATGCGCGAGCACAACAAGGAGCGGGCAGACGACGAGCGCGCTGAGTTTCGCGGGCTCGACGTCTACAGCCTGAACGGGTCAATCCGCTCCGTGCTCGACTATCTCGACAAGGTCGATCCGGAAGCTGCGAAAGATGCGAGGGGACGCTATGGCTGTCTCAGCCCCTGGCAGGCGGATCCCGCCCGCTACGGTCGCGCCGTGCTCACCGGGCAGAAGAAGCCATGCGACGAGGCCCTGCTGCGTCAGCTTCAGGACATTCTCGACAAACGGATGGACTATCTTCAGGCCGAAGGCGGCGAGGCGTTCTTCGACGCGGTGCAGAACGCCAAGATCGTTCACGCGGCCGAGCACTACTACCGCATCATGTACGAAGGCGCGACCGAATCCTGGAACCTGCGCGACCGGCATATGTTCGAGACGCTGCAGAGCCTGCTCGCGCGGCGCGACAACGCCAAGGCCATCGTCTGGGCGCACAACTCCCACATCGGCAATGCCGCCGCCACGGCCATGGGCTGGCAGGGCGAGTTCAACATCGGCGAGCTCTGCCGCAAAACTTATAAGGCAGATGCGGTTCTCATTGGGTTTGGAACGGATCGCGGCACCGTGGCGGCAGCGGACGATTGGGACGAACCCATGCAGGTCAAGAGCGTCCGCTCGGCGCGCCCCGACAGCCATGAGCGGATCTTCCGCGATGCGGGTTTGGGCTGCTTCCTCACTGACTGGCGCGAGAACGGCCAAGCCGACCTGACCGAGGTTCTCTCCCGGCCGCGGCTTGAGCGCGCCATCGGCGTGGTCTACCGGCCTGACACGGAGCTCTACAGTCATTACTTCGAAGCGGTGCTGGCCGAGCAGTTCGACGCCTTCGTGTGGTTCGAGGAGACCAGGGCCGTGACGCCGCTGAGCCACGCCCACGGCAAGGGCATGCCGGAGACCTATCCGTTTGGGCTTTGATGCGCATGACCTTCCCGATCTAGATCGGGTGTTCCGATTGCGCAACGCGCCGCCATTGTCATTCCGGGGCGAGCTTGAGCGAGAGCCCGGAATCCATAATCACGACGTTTTAAGTAGTGTGACGAGAGTTACGACCCCTTATTCACTGTTAGCGGTTATGGATTCCGGGCTCCGCTTCGCGGCCCCGGGATGACCGTGGGTGGACAGGATCAATGTTCCGCATTTGTTCTTGACTTTGGTCCTAAGATCGGCTATATCGTTGTGCATCCTTTCCCGACGAGGGGCGCGCTCGCGAGGCGTCGCAAGAGTGGGACGGGGAGCGGTCCTGCCGCAGGCCTCGCACGCCTGTGATCGCAGGGGGCCGATCTGGCATGCCTCCAGATCCGCTAAAACAAACCGCGCGTGATGAGCAGCTTGGCTCTCACTTTCACCACCATCCATCGAGCCGGGCTGCCCACCACGCCACCCTCGATTGACCTGACGGCTTGAGGCCACCCGGCCTCAGGCCCGAAGGTGCTGGCCCTTTGGAACTCTGTTGGCGATGAACCCGTGGCGACACTCCTCCGCCTTGCCCCGGTCCTCCGCCCCTGCTAACTGACGGCCAACTCCATTCACATCTCGATCAAGCAGGGCTTTTTCCGTGTCCCGTCAATTCATCTACCACATGCGTGGCCTCACCAAGACCTATTCGGGCGGCAAGAAGGTCCTGGATAACGTCCATCTCTCCTTCTACCCGGATGCCAAGATCGGCGTGCTCGGCGTCAACGGCGCCGGTAAGTCGACCCTGCTGCGCATCATGGCCGGCACCGATACGGACTGGACCGGCGAAGGCTGGGTCGCCGAGGGCGCCCGCGTCGGCTACCTGCCGCAGGAGCCGCAGCTCGACCCCACCAAGAACGTGCGCGAGAACGTCATGGAGGGCGTGGCCGCCAAGAAGGCGATCCTCGACCGCTACAACGAACTCGCCATGAACTATTCCGAAGAGACGATGGACGAGATGACCCGTCTCCAGGACGAGATCGAGGCCAAGGGCCTGTGGGATCTCGATTCCCAGGTCGATCAGGCCATGGATGCGCTTCGCTGCCCGCCGGACGATTGGTCCGTGGACAAGCTCTCGGGCGGCGAGCGCCGCCGCGTGGCGTTGTGCAAGCTGCTCCTGGAGCAGCCTGAGCTGCTGCTCCTCGACGAGCCCACCAACCACTTGGACGCCGAGACGACCGGTTGGCTCGAGGGCCATCTGCGCAATTATCCGGGGGCGATCCTGATTGTCACCCACGACCGCTACTTCCTCGACAACGTCACCGGCTGGATTCTCGAGCTCGACCGCGGCCGGGGCATTCCCTACGAGGGCAACTACTCGTCCTGGCTCGAGCAGAAGCAGAAACGCCTCGAGCAGGAAGGCCGTGAGGACGCGGCGCACCAGCGCACCATCGAGCGCGAGCGCGAGTGGGTGTCCGCCTCGCCGAAGGCCCGTCAGGCCAAGTCGAAAGCCCGTATCCAGCGTTACGAGGACCTCGTGGCCAAGGCCAACGAGAAGGGCCCGACGACCGCTCAGATCATCATCCCGATTGCCGAGCGCCTGGGCAACAACGTCATCGAGTTCGACAATCTCAAGAAGGCCTTCGGCGACAAGCTTCTCATCGATGGTCTGTCGTTCAAGCTGCCGCCGGGCGGCATAGTCGGCATCATCGGCCCGAACGGCGCCGGCAAGACGACCCTGTTCCGCATGATCACCGGCCAGGAGCAGCCGGACGAAGGCTCGATCAAGATCGGCGAGAGCGTGCAGCTCGGATATGTCGACCAGAGCCGTGACTCGCTCGACGCCAATAAGACCCTCTACGAGGAGATCTCCGGCGGCAACGAGATCCTCTATCTCGGCAAGCGCGAGATCAACGCCCGCGCCTATTGCGGCGCGTTCAACTTCAAGGGCTCCGACCAGCAGAAGAAGGTCGGCGTGCTCTCGGGCGGTGAGCGCAACCGCGTGCACCTCGCCAAGATCCTGAAGTCGGGCTCCAACGTCCTGCTTCTCGACGAGCCGACCAACGATCTCGACGTGGATACGCTTCGCGCTCTCGAAGAGGCGCTGGAGGATTACGCGGGCTGCGCCGTGATCATCTCGCACGATCGCTGGTTCCTCGACCGCATCGCCACCCACATCCTCGCCTTCGAGGGCGACAGCCACGTGGAATGGTTCGAGGGCAACTTCGCCGATTACGAGGAGGACAAGAAGCGTCGCCTCGGCACGGATTCCACGATCCCGCACCGGATCAAGTACAAGAAGTTCTCGCGGTAATCGCCGTGGGGACTTACCTCATCACAGGCATCGGACGCGGGATCGGGCGCGAGCTCGCCCGCGTTCTTCTGCGTCGTGGTGATCGGGTTGTCGGCACCCTTCGCGATTTGAGCCAGAGCCAGACCGACTGGAATGAGTTCATTGCTGGCGGGCAACTCAAGCTGCTCGCACTGGATGTTCGGGACGGCACATCGATCCGTGAAGCAGCTGCGAGCCTCGACGAACCTGTCGATGTTCTGGTCAACAATGCGGGCATCATTGGCGCGCAGCGGCAATCGACGCTCGACATGGACTTCGATGGGTTTCTTGAAACCCTGAACGTGAACACCCTCGGCCCTCTACGCGTCACACAGGCTTTCCTGCCTCAGTTGAGGCGCGCGAAGACGGCTAAGATCATCGCCATCAGCAGCCGCATGGGCTCGCTCTCCCATGCGAAGTCGGATCGCATCGCCTATCGCGCCTCCAAGGCTGCGGTGAACAAGGTGATGCAGGGGCTGGCAACGGACCTCCGTCCCGAAGGCATCACTGCCATTTCGGTGCATCCCGGCTGGGTTCAAACGGATATGGGTGGCTCCGGCGCCGACATTACCGTTGAGGAGAGCGCGGCGGGACTCTTGAAGCTTATCGACGGGCTCACGCTTGAGGATACCGGCGGGTTCTTCGACTGGTCGGGAGCCCGACTTCCATTCTGATCGATCAACCCGGTTGGGTTCCTCGACGAAACAGTGTATGACCCTTGAGGCACGAGACATAAGAAGAGAAGACATTCCGTGCCAGTCGACAACATTTCCAGCTTTGAATCCGTTGCCACGCCTCAGGAAGCCGTCGAGCGGCTGATCGGGCTCCATGACAGCGCCATCGAGGCGCAGCGCCATGCTCTGGAGCATTTCTTCGCCACCGGCACGGCCCCCACGCCTCTCGAGCGATCCCGCTTTCGCTATCCGGAACTGCGGCTGGATTACCGGGCAGCCTCGGTGCCGCCGATCAAGCAGCGCGCCTATGCGAAGTTCCAGGGGCCGGGCGTCTATGCCACGACCGTCACACAGCCGACATTCTACCGCAACTATCTCCTGGAGCAGCTGAACTTCCTCGTGCGCGATTATGGCGCCACCATCGAGGTCGGGGTCAGCGACCAGGAGATCCCCTATCCTTACGTGTTCGAACGCGGCGACGAGCTGGGCCGGGGAGCGCATTCGGCGTCCGAGCTTGCCCAGCACTTTCCGACCCCGCTTCTCGCCAAGGTCGGCGACGAGATCGCCGACGGCACCTGGATGTTCCATGAGAACGAGGCGCGGCCCCTGGCGCTGTTCGATGCGGCCCGGGTGGATTATTCGCTGCGCCGCCTCGTGCACTACACCGGCAGCGACTGGCGCTGCGTGCAGCCCTGGATCCTGCTCACCAACTATCACCGCTATGTGGACCAGTTCATCCGCTGGGCCGTGAAGGAACTGGCCGACGAGAACGGGCCTTATACGCGGCTCGACCTGCCCGGCGGCGTCAGCATCGAGCGGGGGCTGGACGAGGCGACGGTCGAGGATCTGATCGGCTCGTCCCCGTGGCACCGGTTCCAGATGCCGGCCTACCACCTCATGCGCAAGGATGGGCAGGGCGTGTCGCTCGTCAACATTGGCGTCGGTCCGTCGAATGCGAAGAACATCACGGATCACCTTGCGGTGCTGCGGCCGCATTGCTGGCTCATGGTCGGGCATTGCGGTGGCTTGCGTCAGTCGCAATCCATCGGCGACTACGTGCTGGCCCACGGGTATCTGCGGCGCGACCATATCCTCGACAGCGCCGTGCCGCCGGAAATCCCGATCCCGGCGCTGGCCGAAATCCAGGTGGCCCTGCAGGACGCCGCAGTTCAGGTCACCGGCGAGCGCGGCGAGGAGCTGAAGCGGCGCCTGCGCACCGGCACGGTCGTGACCTATGACGACCGGAACTGGGAGCTGCGCTGGAGCCAGGAGCGGCGCCAGATCAACCTCTCCCGCGCCATCGCGGTCGACATGGAGAGCGGCACCATCGCGGCCCAGGGCTACCGTCTGCGTGTTCCTTACGGAACCCTGCTCTGCGTGTCGGACAAGCCACTGCACGGAGAGATCAAGCTGCCGGGCGCGGCCAATGCCTTCTACGAGCGCGCCGTGAGCGAGCACCTCATGATCGGTCTGGCGGCTCTCGATATCCTGAGAGGGCAGCGCACCTCGCTCCATTCGCGCAAGCTCCGCAGCTTCGACGAACCGCCCTTCCGGTAAGCTGGCGCTCCGTGTCCCGCGAGAGTCTCGGCCTGCTCCTGGGCTTCGTCGGCGTGTGCATTTTCGCCGGCACGCTGCCCTTCACGCATATCGCCGTCGAGCATCTGAGCCCGCTCTTCGTCACGGCCGGCCGGGCGGCGCTCGCAGGGCTTCTGGCCCTGACAACGCTTCTCCTGCTGCGGAAGCGGTGGCAGTCGCGGCGGCAGGCCGGCACCCTGATGCTCGTGGCTCTGTGCCTGGTCGCAGGCTTCCCCGGCTTCACGGCGCTCGCCATGCAGAGCGTGCCGGCCTCCCACGGCGGCGTGGTGCTCGGCATCCTGCCGCTCGCCACCTCGGCCATCAGCGCCCTGATCGCGGGCGAACGCCCGAGCCTGGCCTTCTGGCTCGCGGCTCTGGCTGGCGCTGCCCTCGTGATCGGCTTCACCCTGCACGAGGGCGACGGCGCGTTGGGGCAGGGGGATGTGTTTCTCCTGGGAGCTGCCCTGTCATCAGCCCTGGGCTATGTGCTGTCCGGCAAGCTCACCCGCACGGGCTTGGCTGGCTGGGAGGTGATCTCCTGGGTCTTGGTTGTCGCCCTGCCGGTCACGATTCCGGTGGCGCTCTGGACTATGCCGGCGGAGCCGGGCGCAATCCCTGCCTGGAGCTGGATCAGCTTCGCCTATGTCGCCCTGATGAGCCAGTACCTCGGCTTCTTCGCCTGGAATGCGGGGCTTGCCATTGGGGGCATCGCCCATGTCTCTCAGGTCCAGCTTCTGCAGACCTTCATCACCCTGCTGATCGCCTCGGTGCTGAACAGAGAAGACATTGCCCTGTCGGCTTGGTTCGTCGCCGGGGCGGTCCTTGTGCTGGTCGTCCTATCGGGACGCGCAAAGGTTCTCCGAGAGAAGACCTGATACCTCTGCTTGCACGGACGCCAAAAAAGATATAAACATATCTTTATATGTAAGAGCGAGATTTGGCCGTGCCTGACACCCCGTCTCCATCGCTGGACCTGACCCTAGACGTCCTGCGGGCCGCCGCGGAAGAGACGCGCCTGCGGATCCTAGCCCTTTTGACGGAGGGCGAACTCTCCGTTTCCGATTTCACGGACATCCTGGGTCAATCGCAGCCCCGCATCTCCCGTCACTTGAAGCTTCTGGTCGAGGCTGGCCTTATCGAGCGGCACCGGGAGGGGGCGTGGGCCTTTTTCCGGCTGACCGACCGGGGCGCGGCCCTGCGGATCATCCGCCCGACCCTGGAGAGCCTGGACCACTCCGATCCGCGGCTTCTGGAGGACCGGACCCGGCTTCAGGCCGTACGTGCCCAGCGCTCGCAGGCGGCTCAGGCCTTCTTCTCACGTCTGGCGCCGGAATGGGATCGGATCAGGTCTCTCCATGCGCCGGAAACGGTTGTCGAGGCCGCCGTGGTCGACGCCTTGGGCACGCGGTCGATCCGCAACCTTGTCGATCTCGGCACCGGCACCGGCCGCATGCTGCAGCTGCTGGCGCCTCGGGCCCTGCGCACGGTTGGTCTGGATGCCAGCCATGCCATGCTCTCGGTGGCCCGCGCCAATCTGGAAAAAGCCGGCTTGAGAGGGATCGAGCTGCGCCAGGGCGACATCTATGCCCCTCCATTTCCGCGCGACACCTTCGATCTCGTCGTCATCCATCAGGTCCTGCATTACCTCGACGACCCAGCTAGGGCGATCCGCGAGGCAGCGCGCCTTGTCGCTCCAGGCGGGCGCATCCTCGTGGTGGATTTTGCGCCTCATAGCCTCGAGTTCCTGCGCGAGGCGCAGGCGCACCGTCGCCTCGGCTTCGCCCCGGCCCAGGTTGCGGGCTGGCTCGACGAGGCGGGGCTCGACTGCACCCTTACCCAAGAGATCGCTCCGCCAGCAAAGGGCGACGAGCATCTGACCGTATCCCTTTGGCTTGGCCAGGATCGCCGCGTGGTGACGGACTGGCCCTTGAACGAACCCGACAGAGAGGTCGCCTGATGTCACCACTCACCCTTCGCCCAAGCCGGCAGGCCTCCCGTCCGATCAAGGTGTCGTTCGAGTTCTTCCCGCCGAAGACTCCCGAAATGGAAACGACCCTGTGGTCGTCGATTCAGCGTCTTGCTCCGCTCAATCCGCAGTTCGTCTCCGTGACGTACGGCGCAGGCGGTTCGACCCGTGAGCGGACGCATGCCACGGTGTCCCGCCTCGTGCAGGAAACGCACCTGAAGCCAGCCGCGCATCTCACCTGCGTGGCGGCCACGAAGGGTGAGGTGGATGATGTCGTGCGTTCCTATTGGGATGCAGGCGTACGCCATATCGTGGCCTTGCGCGGCGATCCGGTGGGCGGCATCGGCACCCAGTATGAGGCCCATCCGGGCGGCTACCGGCAGACCTGCGATCTGGTGGCTGGCATCAAGGCTATCGGCAACTTCGAAGTGTCGGTTTCCGCCTATCCGGAAAAGCATCCTGAAGCGGCTTCGCTGGATGCGGATATCGATGCTCTGAAGGCCAAGGTGGCTTGCGGCGCGGACCGGGCCATCACCCAATTCTTCTTCGACAACGATCACTATTTCCGCTTCCTCGACCGCGTGCGCGCACGTGGCATCGAGATCCCGATCGTGCCCGGCATCGTGCCGGTGCAGAACTTCAAGCAGACGGCGAACTTCGCCTCGAAGACCGGCGCGAGCGTGCCCGCTTGGCTGGCCGCCCGCTTCGAGGGCCTGGAGACCGATGTCGACACCCGCAAGCTCGTGGCCGCAGCGGTGGCTGCCGAGCAGGTGATCGACCTCGTCGATCGTGGCGTCAACGAGTTCCACTTCTACACCATGAACCGCGCCGATCTGGTCTATGCCATCTGCCATCTGCTTGGGTTGCGCGACCAGGGCATGAAGGCTGCAGCCTGACATCCGCTGCATCCATCGAAATCAACATCGGCGGCTGGAGCAAGCTGGCCGCGATGCAAAGAGAACAGACCGAATGACCGTGCTTCTTCCTCGCCCCGCCAACGGCTCCGACGTGCTCAAGGCACTTCACGAAGCGGCCTCCAAGCGCATCCTCATTCTCGATGGCGCCATGGGGACGGAACTGCAGAACTCACGCTTCTCGGAAGAGGACTTTCGGGGTGAGCGCTTCAGGGATTGGAAGCAGGACGTCAAAGGCAACAATGATCTCCTGATCCTCACGCAGCCCGATGCGGTGCGCAGAGTGCATCTCGATTACTTCCGCGCAGGTGCCGACATCGTCGAAACCAATACCTTCTCCGGTACCTCCATCGCGCAGGCCGATTACGGCATGGAGGAGATCGTCTACGAACTGAACGTCGACGGTGCGCGCCTTGCCCGAGAGGCCGCGCTGATCGCCGAGAAGGAAGATGGCCGCCGGCGGTTCGTGGCCGGCGCCGTCGGTCCGACAAACCGTACCCTCTCCATCTCGCCAGACGTGAACAATCCCGGCTACCGCGCGGTCACCTTCGACCAGGTGCGCGAATCTTATGCCGAACAGGTGAGGGGGCTCATCGATGGTGGTTCCGAGATCATCCTGATCGAGACCATCTTCGACACGCTCAACGCCAAAGCGGCCATTGTGGCCACGCAGCAGGTCTTTGCCGAAAAAGGTGTGAAGCTGCCCGTCATGATTTCGGGCACGATCACGGATCTCTCCGGCCGCACGCTGTCGGGCCAGACGCCCGAGGCCTTCTGGTATTCCGTGCGCCATGCGGAGCCGTTTTCCATCGGCCTCAACTGCGCCCTCGGCGCGCGCGAGATGCGCGCTCATATCCAGGAGATCGGCCGGGTGGCCGACACCCTCGTCTGCGCCTATCCGAATGCCGGCCTGCCGAACGAGTTCGGCCTCTATGACGAGCGCCCCGAGGCGACGGCCTCTATGCTGGCAGAGTTTGCCGATGCCGGTCTCGTAAACGTGGTCGGCGGCTGCTGCGGCACCACGCCAGAGCATATCCGGGCCATCGCGGAGGCTGTGGCCGGCAAGGTGCCGCGCTCCGTGCCGAAGATGCAGCCGCTCATGCGCCTGTCAGGCCTTGAGCCGTTCACGCTCACCTCCGACATTCCGTTCGTGAACGTGGGCGAGCGCACGAACGTCACGGGCTCCGCCAAGTTCCGCAAGCTCATCACCAACAACGACTATGCCGCCGCTCTCGACGTGGCGCGCGATCAGGTGGCGAACGGCGCGCAGATCATCGACATCAACATGGACGAGGGCCTGCTCGATTCCGAGAAGGCCATGGTCGAGTTCCTCAACCTCGTGGCGGCGGAGCCTGACATCGCCCGCGTGCCGGTGATGGTGGATTCCTCCAAGTTCCACGTCATTGAAGCCGGCCTCAAGTGCATCCAGGGCAAGGCCATCGTGAACTCTATCTCCATGAAGGAGGGCGAGGCGGCCTTCATTGAGCAGGCGCGGATCTGCCGCGCTTATGGTGCCGCCGTGGTCGTCATGGCCTTCGACGAAGTCGGTCAGGCCGACACGTTGGAGCGCAAGGTCGAGATCTGCACCCGTGCCTACAAGATTTTGACCGAACAGGTGGGCTTCCCGCCGGAGGACATCATCTTCGACCCGAACGTGTTCGCGGTGGCGACCGGCATCGAGGAGCACAACGGCTACGGGGTCGATTTCCTCGAAGCGACGCGCATCATTCGCGAGACGTTGCCGCACGCCCATATCTCGGGCGGCGTGTCGAATCTGTCCTTCTCCTTCCGCGGCAACGAGCCCGTGCGCGAAGCCATGCACTCGGTCTTCCTGTTCCACGCCATCAAGCTCGGCATGGATATGGGCATCGTCAATGCGGGCCAGCTCGCGGTCTATGACGAGATCGACCCGGAGCTGCGCGAACTGTGCGAGGACGTGGTGCTCAACCGCCGTTCTGATGCCACCGAGCGGCTGCTGGAAGCCGCTCCCCGCTTCAAGGGCGACGGCACCGGCGCTGTAAAGGCGTCCGATCTCGAATGGCGGTCGTGGCCCGTCGGCAAACGCATTGAGCACGCTCTCGTCAACGGCATCACCGAGTTCATCGAGCAGGACACGGAGGAGGCGCGTCAGACGGTCGAGCGCCCGCTGCACGTGATCGAAGGCCCACTGATGGCCGGCATGAACGTGGTGGGCGATCTCTTCGGCGCCGGAAAGATGTTCCTGCCGCAAGTGGTGAAATCCGCCCGCGTGATGAAGCAGGCGGTTGCCTACCTGATGCCGTTCATGGAAGCCGAGAAGGCAGCCTCCGGCGTGACCGAGCGTTCGGCCGCCGGCAAGGTGCTGATGGCGACCGTGAAGGGCGACGTGCATGATATCGGCAAGAACATCGTCGGTGTGGTGCTCGCCTGCAATAACTACGAGGTCATCGACCTCGGCGTCATGGTGCCGGCCCAGAAGATCCTGGAGACCGCGCGCCGAGAAAACGTCGACGTGATCGGTCTTTCCGGCCTTATCACTCCGTCCCTCGACGAGATGGTGAACGTGGCGAGCGAGATGGAGCGCGAGGGCTTCGACATTCCCCTCCTCATCGGCGGTGCCACCACGAGCCGCGTGCACACGGCGGTGAAGATCCACCCGAACTACCACAAGGGTCAGGCTGTCTACGTGACGGATGCGAGCCGCGCCGTCGGCGTGGTGTCTTCGCTGCTCTCGTCCGACATGAAGGACGGCTATGTGGAGACGCTTCGGGCCGAGTACCGGAAGGTGGCGGATGCACATGCGCGCTCCGAGGCCGACAAGCAGCGGCTTTCCATCGAGAAGGCACGCGCCAACAGCCTGAAAATCGACTGGTCATCTTACCAGCCGCCGAAGCCCACCTTCACCGGCGCGCGGGTGTTCCGCAGCTACGATGTGGGCGAGCTCGTGCCCTATATCGACTGGACGCCGTTCTTCCAGACCTGGGAGCTGAAAGGCCGCTTCCCGGCGATCCTGGAAGACGAGAAGCAGGGCGAGGCCGCGCGTCAGCTCTGGGACGATGCACAGACCATGCTCAAGCAACTCGTCGAGGAGCGTTGGTTCAACCCGAAGGCAATCATCGGCTTCTGGCCCGCCAACACGGTGGGCGACGACATTCGTCTGTTCACGGGTGAGAGTCGCAAGGATGATCTTGCTACGTTCCATGGCCTGCGCCAGCAGCTCTCCAAGCGCGACGGCAAGCCGAATATCTGCCTGTCAGACTTCGTAGCGCCCGTCGAGAGCGGCAAGCCGGACTGGGTCGGCGCGTTCGTGGTGACATCCGGCATCGAGGAGGTACGCATCGCCGAGAGGTTCGAGCGCGCCAACGACGATTACCGCTCGATCATGGTGAAAGCGCTGGCCGACCGCATAGCGGAAGCGTTTGCCGAGCGCATGCACGAGCGCGTTCGCAAGGAGTTCTGGGCCTACGCGCCGGATGAGAGCCTCGGCAATGACGGTCTGATCGGCGAAGAATACCAGGGCATCCGCCCGGCTCCCGGCTATCCCGCACAGCCCGATCATACCGAGAAGGCGACGCTGTTCAGCCTGCTCGAAGCCGAGCGCCGTATTGGCGTGAAGCTCACGGAATCCTACGCCATGTGGCCGGGTTCGTCCGTGTCGGGCCTCTACATGTCGCATCCGCAGTCCTATTACTTCGGCGTCGCAAAGGTCGAGCGCGATCAGGTTGAGGATTACGCCGAGCGCAAGGGCATGAGCGTGACGGAGGTGGAGCGTTGGCTGGGCCCCATCCTCAACTACGATCCGGCAAGCTATCGGGTGATGGCGGCGGAGTAGACATGGCTGTCATCCCGGGGCTGCGGAGCAGAGCCCGGGATCGCTAGACGAGTAAAGCGCGGGCACACCTCTCCCTCAGGGAGAGGTTGCGCCTTCAGGCGCGGGTGAGGGGTTACAGCCTTCTCCGGACAGGACACTAACCCCTCACCCCAACCCTCTCCCTGAGGGAGAGGGAGATCCGAGTTACATCCTGCATACGATCCCGGATCGGCTGCGCCGTCCGGGATGACGAACTCCAATCGTCACTCTCTTCTCAACGCCTCGATAGGATCGAGCTTCGCCGCGCGCTGCGCAGGATAGAACCCGAAGAAGATGCCGACCAGTGCCGAGAAGCCCACGGCCATGAGGATGGCGTTCGTCGATACAAGCGAGGGCCAGCCGGCGAGCTGGGCCACGAGATAGGCAGCACCCGCGCCGAGCGCGATGCCGAGTGCGCCGCCGATGGTGGAAAGCGTGGTTGCCTCGATGAGGAACTGGCTGAGGATGTCACGCGGGCGGGCACCGACCGCGAGCCGCAGACCGATCTCGCGGGTGCGCTCGGTCACCGAGACCAGCATGATATTCATGATGCCGATGCCACCGACGAGCAGCGACACGGCGGCGACGGCGGCGAGCAGCATGGAGAGCGTGTTGGCGGAAGCGGTCGCGGTGTTGGCAATCTCGGTCAGGTTGCGGATCGAGAAATCGTCCTCCTGCTCTCCGATGATCCGATGGCGCTGCCGTAGCAACGCCGTCATGGTCTCGATCCCGGGCTCGATGTCGCTCTCATTGGCGAACTTGACGAAGATCGATCCGACGGAGCGGTCCTTGGCGTAGTTGCGGCCGATCACCCGGCGGCGACCGGTGTCGAGCGGCACGAAGACCACATCGTCCTGGTCCTGCCCGAAAGCCGACTGACCCTTCGGCGCCATCACGCCGATCACGCGGAACGGCACGTTGCGCACGCGTACGATCTGGTCGATGGGTTCGTCCTCGCCGAAGAGATTGCGGGCGACCGTCTGTCCGAGAAGGATGACGATGTCGCCGCGGCGCACCTCCTCAGGATCGAAGGTGCGTCCGGTGGCGACATCCCATTCGCGAGCGGAGAACCAGTCGAGGTCGATACCGTAGATCCGCGTGCCCCAGTTGCTGCCGCCCGCCACCACCTGCGCGCCGCCCTGCACGAAGGGAGCTGCCGCCACCACGCCGTCGATCTCTCGCCGGATCGCCCGTGCGTCCTCGTCGGTCAGCGATGAGGCCGCGCCTGCTCCGAGACGCGCTCCGCCCTGTGTCACGTTGCCGGGCGTGACGATTGCGAGGTTAGCGCCGAGCGAGCGGATCTGGCTGTCGACGAGATTGCGCGCGCCCGAGCCGATCGCCACCATGGCGATGACGGCCGCGACGCCGATCACGATGCCCAGCATGGTGAGCAGGCTGCGCAGGGCATTGGCCATGATGGCGGAAAACGCGGAGCGGATCGCCTCCATCCATCTCATTCGGCTGCCTCCGGTGCGAGATCGCGCGCGTCGACAGGCGTCTGACGATGATCTTCCATCACGCGTCCATCGCGAAAGCGGACGAGGCGGTGCGCGTGTCGCCCCACCTCTGCATCGTGCGTCACGAGCACGATGGTGACGCCCTCGCGGTTGAGTTCCTGAAACAGGGCCATGATCTCGTTGGCCGTGCGGCTGTCGAGGGCGCCGGTGGGTTCGTCGGCGAGCAGGAGGCTCGGGCTGTTGACGAGGGCGCGGGCAATCGCCACGCGCTGTTGCTGCCCACCGGAGAGTTGCATAGGCCGGTGATGGGCGCGGTCCGCAAGACCAACGCGGCCGAGCGCCTGCAAGGCGCGCTCGCGGCGGGTCCTGCGGTCGAAGCCGGCATAGATCATCGGCAACTCCACATTGCCCAGGGCGTCGACACGCGGCAGCAGGTTGAACTGCTGGAACACGAAGCCGATCTCGCGGTTGCGCAGGCGCGCCAACCCGGCGGCATCGAGGCTCTCGACCGCGGTGCCGGCAAGCCGGTACTGGCCGCCCGTCGGCCGGTCGAGGCAGCCGATCAGATTCATGAAGGTGGATTTACCCGAACCCGAAGGTCCCATGACGGCGA
Organism: Microvirga soli; assembly: GCF_016734765.1. Classification (GTDB taxonomy): domain Bacteria; phylum Pseudomonadota; class Alphaproteobacteria; order Rhizobiales; family Beijerinckiaceae; genus Microvirga; species Microvirga soli. The sequence continues at coordinate 114,481 of NZ_JAERQE010000003.1, forward strand.
CGAAATCACCTTGGTCGATATCGAGCGACACGCTGTCGAGCGCCACGACGCGTCCGGCATCGAGGTCGTAGATCCGGCTGAGATCGCGCGTTTCGATGAGAGCCACGGCGCGTTCCTAGAACATCCGCGGCGGACGCGGGCGGCGGTTGGTGGCGCCGTTCTGATCGTCTGCCGCATCAGCACGCGGCGCACCGATGATGACGGCAGCACCTTCCTGGAGGTCGCTACGAAGAAGCTCCGTGTACGCTCCATCCGTCACGCCCAGCCGAACGGGTATGGGCTGCGGATTGCCGTCGGGCCCGACACCGTAGATGCGCGCCCTAGCGCCTTCGTCCTGAATGGACTCGGCCTGTTCGCCACGTGGCCTTCGCCGCGGTCCTTGGCCATCCGCTGCTGTGCCTGTTCTATCGCCGTTACCAGCCTGCTCATCCTGCGGGCGACGCCGACGCCTTGGCATCTCGCCATCCGGCGCGCCGTCTCTCGTCTCGGTTGTTGCCATCGTGATGGCGGGGCGGAAGCGCAAAGCCGCATTCGGAATGCGCAGCACGTCCTCACGCTCGTCGGTGATGATCTGGAGATTGGCCGTCATGCCGGGCAGCAGTGCCTGATCCTGATTGCGAACGCTGATAACCGCCGTGTAGGTGACCACATTCTGCACCGTCTGCGCGGCCAGACGCACCATGCGCACCCGGCCATCGAAGGTGCGGTTCGGATAGGCGTTGACCGTGAAGGAGACCTTCTGTCCTTCCTTGAGGCGGCCCACATCCGCCTCGTCGATATTGGCGTAGATGTCGATCTCGCTCAGGTCCTGCGCGATGGTGAACAGGGTCGGCGCCGAGAGCGAGGCGGCGACTGTCTGGCCGAGTTCGATGTCGCGCTTCACCACCACGCCGTCGACCGGCGACTTGATCTCCGTGCGGGCAAGATCGATCTCGATGTCCCTGAGCTTGGCCTGCCGCTGCAGGATGATCGCTTCGGCGGATTTGACATTCGCTTCCGACAGCGCGAGATCGGCTTTCAGCCCGAGCGTCTCGGCCTGGTTCGATGCGATCTGCGCATCGGCAGAGGCGAGGTTCGCGGTTTGAATGTCAACCTGGGTGCGGGCCTGCTCGAGCGCCGTCTGCGTTCCCACCGCGCGGGCGTTGAGTTCCGTCTGCCGCTCGCTACCACGCCGGGCCTCCTCCAGCTGGGCCTGCGTGCGTTCACGCTGTGCCCGAAGGTCGGCAGCCTGCGCTTCGGCGCGCTGAAGCGCGGAGCGGGCCTTGTCGATCTGGGCGCGCTTGGTGTCGAGATCGGCCCTCGCCTGGGCAAGGTCTGCCAGCGCCGCATCCCGGCGCGACTTGATCTGCTCCCCATAGAGCCGGGCCACCACCTGGCCTTCCTTCACGGGCGTGTTGTAGTCGGCCAGGATCTCGACCACCTGCCCGGACAGTTGCGAGCCCACGAGTACCGTCGTGACGGGATTGAGCGTCCCCGTGGCGCGCACGCTGGCGATGATCGGCCCGCGATCGACCGTGGCGAGACGATAGGCCTGGGCCGAGGCATTGCCGCCTGTCGGCTTCCACAGCACGAAGCCGGCGCCTCCTGCCACCAGAACAATGACGATCAGCCACAACGAGACGCGACGCACCCGACAACCCTCAGCAAGACATGACCCTTCATGCGGAGCGATTGTGGCCGATTTCCTATAGCGTTGCGAGTTAACTCTTTGTCATGTGCCGACCTGCGGCCGGGCTGCGATCAGGTTGCGCAGGGTCATGATGGTGGAGGCATCGGCCACGCCGTCCACGCGCTCGGGGCGGAAATGGCGTTGGAAGGCAGTCACCACCTTCTCCGTATCCTCGTCGAAGACGCCGTTGATCTTCAGACCGTAGCCGTACATCACGAGCATGGCCTGCAGCGCTTCGATGGGCATGCCCTGGTCGCCGCGTGAGAAGAAGCGGCCATCACTCGCGGCAGCCGGCGCAACCCAGTGGCCGACCCCCGCCTCATGCAGGGTCTTCCAGGGAAAGAGCTCGCCAGGGTCGACCTTGCGGCCGGGCGCTACATCCGAATGGGCCAGCACGCGGGTGGCCGGGATGCGCCAGCGGGTGACGATGTCCTTGGTGAGGGCTGCCACGCTCTCGATCTGCCCGTCAGGGAACGGCGGCAGGCCGCCCGGGTGGCCGGGATTGGCGATCTCGATCCCGATGGAGGACGAGTTGATGTCGGTCTCCCCGTCCCAGGAGGAGAGGCCCGCATGCCACGCCCGCCGCGATTCCGGCACCAGCTGCAGCACGCGTCCGTCGCCGAACACGAAATAATGGGCCGAGACCTGCGAGACCGGATTGCACAGCCACTGCAGCGCTTCGCCCTCGTCCGGCATGCCCGTGTAATGGAGGATGAGCATGGTGGGGCGCCGGCCGTCCTTGCGCTCCCCGTGATTAGGGGAGGGAAACACCTTCGTGGCGACGGGGCTCTCCGGTGTCAGCGCGCTCATACGGTCACCTGATATTGCGCTTTGCGGCGACACGTTCCCAGGCCGCATTGATGGCGGCCACACGCTCGGTGGCGATCTTCACGGCCTCCGGCGGCAGGCCGCGGGCGATCTCCCGGTCAGGATGGTTCTCGGCGACGAGCCGGCGGTAGTGCCGCTTCAACTCCTCGTCGCTCATGCTCCGGTCGGCCTTGAGGATGAGGTAGGGATCGTCCTTGCGCTGGACGTGGCGAGCCGCGATGCCCTCGAAATCTACGTCCGAGAAGGCGAAGATCGTCGCCACATCCTTGAGATAGGCATATTCAGCTTCGTGTACGGCCTCGTCCGCCTTGGCGATGTGGAACAGGCCATCGATCACGTTTTCAAGAAGCGCCGGCTCTTCCTTGAACTCCTCGTGGATCTGGCGGGCATAAGCCTCGAATCCGTCCGAGGTCTGCATGGCGAGGTTGAACAGGCGCTCCACCCTGTCGTGCTCGCTGTCCGGCACCTCGACAATCTGCTCGAAGGCACGAACCTCCACGTCGACCACGACGCCGTCGGCCTTCGCCATCTTGGCGGCGAGCGCCACGAGACCCATGGTGAACATGACGTCGCGCGGCGGCTTTCCGAACAAAGCGCCTTCACGATCGACGAGAACATGGCCGGCCACCCCGCCCAGGAGAGCACCGATCGGCCCGCCAAACGCGAGGCCTATGCCTGCGCCTCCGAGCTTACCCCAAATCGACTGAATCATCTTGAAAACAGTCGTACGCTCAAGTGCAGGCAAAAGAAAAGGGGCCGAGAATGCCTCGGCCCCTATAAATTTGCCCGTGAGCGGGATTAGCGGCAGTACACGTTGCCGTAGACGTCCTGATAGGTGCCGTAGGGGCATGCCGGACCGCGCGGAGCTGTCGAAGCACCCACGATCGCGCCACCGGCGCCACCGATGGCCGCACCGGCCAGAGCGCCGCCTGCCGAACCGGTCGCTGCGCCGCCGATGGCTGCGCCAGCAAGGCCGCCGATGGCAGCGCCGCCAACTGCACGCTCGCCAGGAGTATTGCATGCTGCCATCGAGAGGGTGAGGGCACCGGCGGCAATGGCTGTCATGATCTTCTTCATGGAGGCTTCCCTGTTGTTGAGCGGGCTAGAGGCAGCCCTGTTAGCTTGACCTTACGCTCTCGCCAACTCCTGTGCGGAGAAAGAGTTCCTCCAAGGCCATGAGTTGGCAGAAAATTCAGAGCCCCTGCGAGGCTAGAATCATGGCCACAAAGCCAAGCACCGTAGAGGGGACACGGTCAAGCTTGAACGAATTCTGAACAAAAATGCGGCGGCCGACGCCACACCTTCGCCTTATTTCACCGCCAACCAGCGCGCCCTCATGCTTATGGCCAGCTGGAGTTTCGGTTTGACTTGGCAACACTTCCTTAGAACGCTGGCAATTGCAGGCTTTGGCGCAGCAGCGCTCGTCGTGGCTTCACAGGCTCGGGCCAATGGGGGCGAGAGTGCGCCGATCTCTCCCGATCAGGCTGAGCAGTTCCTTGGTGCCGCCGCGGCTGAAGCGGCGGCCTTCGCCCAGGAGGAAGCCGCCGCTTCTGCCGTTGAGGAGCCGGAGCAGGACCCCAAGGCTGCAGGCAAGAAGAAACCGAAAGAGGCTGCGGCGTCCAAGCCCGCCAAGCCTCAGGTGGCCAAGGCGGAGCAGGCGCAACCTGAGAAGGTCGAAAAGCGAGCCGCCGGGCCGGAAGAGGCGGATCAGCAGACCGCATCCTTGCCTGTGCCTTTGATCGCCTCAGGGTCCAAGGCTCGCATGTCCGACGCAACGCGCGCCATCGCGCTCAAGCCCCTCATCGCCCGCTATGCCACGGAGAATGGCCTGCCTTACGAGTTGGCCGATGCCGTGATCCGGATCGAGAGCCGCTACAATGCCGGTGCCCGCAACGGCCCGAACATGGGCCTCACCCAGATCAATGTCCGCACGGCTCAATCGCTGGGCTACAAGGGCGATGCGGCCGGCCTTCTGGAGGCGGAAACCAACCTGCGCTTTGGCCTCAAGTACCTGGCTACCGCCTACAAGCTCGCAGGCGGCGATACCTGCGGGACGATCCTGCGCTACCAGTTCGGCCACCGCACCCAGACCATGACGGCGGCGTCGCGAGCCTATTGCGCCAAGGTGAAGGTGATCACGGCGGCAGCTGAATGACGGCTCGCCCTTGACGGCAGGACCCGTTTGGCACCACATCCGCCCGTCAGCTGGCCGGGCGGCCGCTTCGAGTTCATCTCGGGGAGGAAAGTCCGGGCTCCATGGAAGCAAGGTGCCGGATAACGTCCGGCGGGGGTAACCCTAGGGAAAGTGCCACAGAAAGCAGACCGCCTCGCAAGGTCTTCGGACCCCGAGGTCAGGGTGAAAGGGTGCGGTAAGAGCGCACCGCGGACGCAGCAATGCGGACGGCATGGTAAACCCCACCAGGAGCAAAACCGAATAGGGACGACAGGCGTTCGCGCCAGGCCCGCTTCCAGGCTGGTCGTCCGGGTTGGTTGCTTGAGGCGTTCAGCAATGATCGTCCCAGAGGAATGGCCGCCACGTCCGAAATCTTAGGATTTTGGGCCCTACAGAACCCGGCTTACAGGCCGGCTGACCCCACCTTTCCACAGGTTCGAAATTTGCAAAAAGCGGAGCAAACCTTTGCTCCGCTTACGATTCATTAACCGTAAATGCGTCTCATGGAGAACGCATGCCATCAGGCCTGTGCTCCCTCTCCGTTCCGTTGACGACCATTATATCCCATGTTATCCCAAACCATCCCGTCGACGGTGTCTTCCGAAGAGGGCGTCAAGCACCCGAGAAGTGCTGGCGTACTGCTTCTGAAAGTAGCGTCACCACCGACAACGGGTGGCAGGTCCTCAGGATCTGCCGGGGGGCTGACAATCAGGAGCGTGCGAGCTGCGGCCAATGAACCGCTTCGTGTCCAATTTCACCAACAAGTTGGATTCGAAGGGTCGCGTCTCGATCCCCGCATCCTTCAGGGCCGTGTTGGCCCGGGATGGATTCGAGGGGCTCTACGTGCATCCGGCGCTCGATGCGCCGGCGCTGGACGCAGGCGGCAACGTGCTTCTGAACGAGATCGATGCGTTCTTGTCGACGCTGTCGCCCTATTCGGACGAGCGGGATCAGCTGTCGACGGCATTGTTCGGGACCAGCGAGATTCTGAAGGTCGATCCGGAGGGGCGTGTCATCCTGACGGATACAGTAAAAGTGCATGCCGGGATCGGCGATACGGTGACGTTCGTCGGACTTGGTCACAAGTTCCAGATTTGGGAGCCCGAACGCTTCCGTGCGCACTTGGAGGAGGCGCGCACGAAGGTCCGAGACCTGAAGAAGGCGTTGGGAAACCGAGGTCTGGAGCCAAGGCTAGTGCAGAACACCTCACCAGGAGTACGGGAACGATGATGGGACGCGGCGACGGCCCAGGAGCCGGAGCCGCTGGCGGACCGTCCCGTCACGTTCCTGTTCTCCTGGCGGAGGTTGGCACGGCACTCGATGCAAAGCGCGGAGGCGTTTTCATCGACGGCACGTTCGGCGCGGGCGGCTACACGCGCGCCATTCTCGATGCCCATCCGCAGAACAGGGTGATCGCCATCGACCGCGATCCCGATGCGATCGCCGGCGGCGAAGCGCTTAGCGTCAAATTCAAGAAACGTCTGATGCTCGTACCGGGCCGCTTCGGCGACCTCGACGAGATTGCGCATGCGCAGGAGTTCGACAGCGTCGACGGCGTCGTGCTCGATATCGGCGTGTCGTCCATGCAGCTCGATCAGGCCGAACGCGGCTTCTCGTTCCGCAACGAGGGGCCGCTCGACATGCGCATGGAGCAGTCGGGCCCGAGCGCAGCGGACCTCGTCAACGAATCCTCCGAGGCCGAGCTCGCCGACATCTTCTACCATTACGGCGAGGAGCGGCGCGCCCGGGCGGTTGCGCGCGCGGTCATCGAAGCGCGTCGCCGTCAGCCTTTCGAGACCACGCGGCAACTTGCCGATCTCGTGGCTTCCCTGATTCGGCAGGAACCGAGCGGTATCCATCCCGCAACACGGGTGTTCCAGGGACTGCGCATTGCCGTCAACGACGAACTCGGCGAGCTGGCTCGCGCCTTGCACGCGGCCGAGCGCATCCTCAAGCCCGGCGGACGTCTCGTGGTGGTCACGTTCCATTCGCTCGAAGACCGGATCGTGAAGCAGTTCTTCGCCTCCCGCACCGGGCGTGCGCCCACGGGCTCGCGCCATCTGCCGACGGCAGAGGCGCCTGAGCCTACCTTTGACGCGATCACCCGCGGCCCCATCGCTCCGACCGAGCAGGAAATGGCACGCAATCCGCGGGCGCGTTCGGCGAAGCTGCGCGCAGGCGCACGCACGGACACGCCGGCGCAGGAGCCCTTGAGCGCCATCACCATGTTAGCCGAACTGCCGCAGACAGCCGAGAAAAAGGGAGGGCGCCGGTGATCCGACTGCTCCATATCATCGCGATATCCGCCCTCATCGCATCGGCGGGCTACGCCTATTCGGTCAAGTACGAAACCCTCTACTATGTGGAGCAGGTGGCGAAGCTGAAGTCGCAGGTCAGCCGCGAGCGCGAGGCCATCGCGGTGCTGCAGGCCGAGTGGCAGTATCTCGACCGTCCTGACCGTCTTCAGGAAGCCGCCGACAAACACCTCGACCTGCAGGCACTGAAGATCCAGCAGCTCGCGCGTCTTTCCGACCTGCCGAACCGGCCCTCCCGCGAGGACGAGATCGGCCGCAAGCTCGAAGCGCTCGGATTGCTTGAGCCGACATCGACCCCGAAGGACAGAAGTTCGGACGCCCGCACCCCGACGACTCAAACTCCGAAACGGTGAGCCTCGTGTCGCAAGAGCCCCAAACCGAATGGCACGGTAAGAGCCTTCCCGCAAAACGCGGCGTGCTTGGTCACGCCCGCGAGCTGTTTCGCCTGCGCCACGACAAGAGCACATCACGCGTTGGTCTCGCTGCCGTGTGCTTTGTTGGCCTGTTCAGCGTGATCGGCGGGCGCCTCGTTCACCTCGCGCTGACCAGCGAGAACACGAGCGAAGTGCGCCGTGCCGCGTCCTCTGAAATCTCTGCCGCCCGTCCGGACATCGTCGACCGCAACGGCGAGATTCTGGCCACCGACGTGAAGATGGTGTCGGTGTTCGCGGAGCCGCGCAACATCGTCGACAAGGACGAGGCGGTCGAGCTTCTGACTGCCGTGCTGCCCGATCTCGACGCCACGGATCTGCGCAACAAGCTCGGCACGAAGAAGGGCTTCGTGTGGGTCAAGCGCGAAATCACGCCGCGCCAGCAGGCGGAAGTTCATCGCCTGGGCATTCCCGGCATCGGCTTCCTGCCTGAGAACAAGCGCGTCTATCCCAATGCCGAGGCCGCCGCTCACGTGCTCGGCTTCGCCAATGTGGACAATGTGGGCATTGCCGGCATCGAGAAATATATCGACAGCATGGGCCTGCAGGACCTGAACGGCGCGGGCTTCAACATTTCCGCCGCCGACCTGAAGCCCATTCAGCTCTCCCTCGATCTGCGCGTGCAGCACGCCCTTCGCGACGAGCTTGCCAAAGGCATGGCGAAGTTCAAGGCCAAGGCCACGGCAGGCGCGATCCTGGACGTGAACACCGGCGAGATCATCGCCCTCGTGTCGCTGCCCGATTACGATCCCAACAACCCGGTCGACGCGCTCGACAAGGACCGGATCAACCGCATCAATGTCGGCGTGTTCGAGATGGGCTCGACCTTCAAGGCGCTCACCGTCGCGATGGCGCTCGATTCCGGCAAGTACAACATCAACTCGACCTTCGATGCGCGATCCGGCCTGCGCTACGGCCGCTTCACCATCGGCGACTATCATCCGACCCGGCGCGTTCTCTCCACGCCGGAGGTCTTTGTGCACTCGTCCAACATCGGCACCGCCCGCATGGCGCTCGGCATCGGCGTCGAGGGGCACAAGGCCTTCCTGCGCAAGATGGGCCAGCTGACCCGCCTTGAGACCGAGTTGCCGGAGAGTGCCTTGCCGATCGTTCCGCCGCGCTGGGGCGAGCTCAACACAATGACCATTGCGTTCGGTCACGGCCTCGCGGTTGCGCCGCTTCAGGCGCTCTCCGCCGTGGGCGCCCTGGTGAACGGCGGCGTCATGATCAAGCCGACCTTCCTGAAGCGTACGCAGGATGAGGCGCGCCAGAACGCCCTGCAGGTGCTCAAGCCCGAGACCAGCGAGGCGATGCGCTATGTGATGCGCCTCAACGCCTCGACGCCGGAGGGCTCCGCCGGTAACGCCTCGATTGCTGGCTTCTTCGTCGGCGGCAAGACCGGCACCGCCGAGAAGGTGATCAACGGCCGCTATGCCAAGAACAAGAACTTCACCACCTTCACGGCGGTGGTGCCCTCCGACAAGCCGAAATACGTGTTCCTGACCATCATGGACGAGCCGCAGGCCATTGAAGGCACCTATGGCTTCTCGACCGCAGGCTGGAACGCGGCTCCAGTGACGGGCAACATCATCGAGCGCATCGCGCCGCTGCTCGGCGTGCCGCCGCGCTTCGAGCCGCCGGCTCAACCGTTCCCGCTCATGTCGCGCCTCGGCGCCTGGGGCAGCAATCGATGAACGCACGGTCCGTCAATCTCGGCGATCTTCTCGGTCTCGCGGCAGGCGACGCTCAGGCGTCCCTTTCCGTCTCGAAGATCGCCTCCGACAGTCGCAAGGTGGAACCCGGCACCCTGTTCTTCGCCGTGCCCGGCACCAAGGTGGACGGCATGAGCTTCGTGCCGCAGGCAGCCGCTGCAGGCGCGGTTGCCATTGTCGGAGAAGCCGAGCGTCCGTCCGAACTGTCGCGCTCCATTGCTTATGTGCAGGTGAAGGACGTACGCCGCACGTTGGCTCTCGCGGCTGCACGCTTCTACCCCATGCAGCCTGAGAAGGTCGTCGCCGTCACGGGCACGAGCGGCAAGAGCTCGGTGGCCGATTTCATCCGCCAGCTTTTTGCGCATCTGGGCTACAAATCCGCCAGCGTCGGCACGCTTGGCATCATTACGTCGGACGGTGCGGCCTATGGCTCGCTGACGACCCCCGATCCGATCTCCCTGCACGAGAGCTTCGACCGCCTGGCCAATGACGGCGTCACACGCCTCGCCATGGAGGCGTCCTCGCACGGCATCGACCAGCGCCGTCTCGACGGGGTGCGTTTGCAGGCAGCAGGCTTCACCAATCTCGGACGCGATCACCTCGATTATCACGCCACGACGGAAGCCTATGCGGCGGCGAAGCTTCGCCTCTTCGATACGCTCCTGCCGCAGGATGCCCCGGCCATCATCAATGCGGACGGTCCCTATGCGGACGTGTTCCTGGACGGCGTGCGAAAACGTGGTTTGGCAATTGTCACGACCGGCAGCACCGGCGATAATATCCGTCTGGTCGAGGCACACGCCGAAGGCTTCACGCAGGCGCTGACCGTCGAGGCCTTTGGGAGAACGTTCCAGACGACTCTGCCGCTGCTCGGCGCCTTCCAGGTGGAGAATGCGCTTGTCGCGGCAGGTCTCGTGCTGGCTGTGGAAGGCGAAGGCAGGGCGGCCGAGGTTTTCGATGGCTTCAACAGCCTGAAAGGTGTCTCGGGCCGGCTGGAGCAGGTGGGCGAGCTGGATGGAGCCATCTGCATCGTCGACTACGCCCACAAGCCTGATGCGCTCGCCCACGTGCTTGATGCCCTGCATCCGTTCGTGACGGGAAAGCTGTTCTGCGTCGTGGGCTGCGGCGGCGACCGGGATCAGGGCAAGCGCCCGCTCATGGGTCGCATCGCCAACGACAAGGCCGATGTGGTGATTGTCACGGACGATAATCCTCGCTCCGAAGATCCGGCTGCGATCCGCGCCGAGGTCATGAAGGGCGCGCCCCGCGCTCGCGAGATCGGCGACCGCGCCGAGGCCATCCGCACCGCTGTCAGCGAGCTTCGCCGGGGCGATATTCTGGTCGTGGCCGGCAAAGGTCATGAAACGGGCCAAATCATCGGCGACCGGACCCTGCCGTTCTCGGACCACGACGAGGTCCGGGCGGCCATTGCAGCGAGGCAGGGATGAATTCGCCCCTTTGGACTTCGGACGAGATTGCAGCCGCCACCGGCGCCCGCATCGGCGGCGGGTTCGCGCAAGGCACGGGCGCGTCCATCGACACGCGTACCCTTGAGCTGGGCGATCTCTACTTCGCCATCAAGGGCGACGTGCATGACGGGCACGATTTCGTGCAGGCCGCTTTGGATAAGGGCGCATCGGCTGCCGTCGTGTCCGAGGAAAAGGCTCCTGAATTCGCAGGCTCCGACAGGCTGATCGTGGTGCCCGATGTGCTCGAGGCCATGCGCCAGATGGGTCGCGCCGCGCGCAAGCGCACGAATGCCAGGATCGTTGCGGTCACCGGCTCCGTCGGCAAGACCGGCACGAAGGAGGCCATGCGCCTCGCCCTCTCGCGCCAGGGCGCGACCCACGCATCGGTCGCGTCCTACAACAACCATTGGGGCGTGCCGCTCACGCTCGCCCGCATGCCGCGCGAAACCGAGTTCGGCGTGTTCGAGATCGGCATGAACCATGCCCACGAAATCCTGCCGCTCACCGGCATGGTGCGCCCGCATGTGGCGGTGATCACCACGGTCGAGCCCGTCCATATCGAATTCTTTCCCTCGCTCTGGGGCATTGCGGATGCCAAGGGCGAGATCTTCTCAGGGCTTGAGCCCGGCGGCACGGCGGTCATCAACCGCGACAACGCCTATTTCGAGCGCATGCGCGCCCATGCCTATGCTTCAGCAGCGGGCCGCGTCATCACCTTCGGCGAGCACGAGGCGGCTGACATCCGTGCGAACCGCATCATCGTGAAACCCGACCATTCCGTGGTCGACGCCACGATCTTCGGTCAGCCTCTGACCTATCGGATTGGCACGGCAGGGCGGCACCACGCGCTCAATTCCCTGAGTGTGCTCGCGGCCTCCCATGCGCTCGGCGCGGATATCGCCCTGGTGGCGCTTTCCTTCGCCGAGTTGAAGCCTCCGGTCGGGCGCGGCGAACGCACGATGCTTAGCGTCGGCGAGGCCGAGGCCCTGTTGATCGACGAGAGCTACAACGCCAACCCGGCCTCCATGCGCGCCGCGCTCGCCAATCTCGGCGCGGTGGAACTCGGGCGCGGGGCGCGGCGGATTGCCGTTCTGGGCGACATGAAGGAGTTGGGCGAGACAGGCCCGCAACTTCACGCGGAACTGGCGGAGGCGATCCAGGCGAACGGAATCGACCAAGTCTTTGCCGCCGGCGCCCTGATGCAGAACCTCGTGGACGCGTTGCCGAAGGCCATGGTGGCGGCTCACACGCAAACCTCTGCCGATCTGGTCGATGCGGTCTGCGCGGCGGTTCGTCCCGGCGATGCGATCACCGTCAAGGGCTCGCTCAGCATGAAGATGGCCCTGGTTGTCAAAGCTTTGAAAGAACGTTACGGCGCGAGCGCAGCGGCCCACGCGCTGAAAGGATGATCGATGTTAACCTGGTTGGCTGAGCTCAGCCCCTATTTCAGCCCCCTCAACATCTTCCGCTACATCACGTTCCGCACCGGTGGCGCGACGGCGACCGGCATGCTGTTCGTGTTCCTGTTCGGACCCGCAATCATCTCGCTCCTGCGCGTCCGGCAGGGCAAGGGGCAGCCGATCCGCGAGGACGGGCCGCAATCGCACCTGCTGACGAAGCGCGGCACGCCCACCATGGGCGGCCTGATGATCCTCGCGGGTGTTCTGGTCTCCACCCTGCTCTGGGCGAACCTCGAAAACCACTATGTGTGGGTCGTGCTGTTCGTCACCGTGGGCTTCGGCGCCATCGGCTTCTATGACGACTACCTGAAGGTGACGAAGCAGTCGCACAAGGGCTTCTCCGGCCGTTCGCGGCTCACCATCGAGGCGATCATCGCCATCGTGGCCTGCCTGGCGATTTCCTACATGGCCACGCCGGGCCTCGCCAACAAGCTGGCGCTGCCCTTCTCGAAGGACCTCATCGTCAATCTCGGCTGGTTCTATGTGGTCTTTGCCGCTTTTGTGATCGTCGGCGCCGGCAACGCGGTGAACATCACCGACGGGCTCGACGGCCTTGCCATCGTGCCGGTGATGATCGCGGCAGGTACCTTCGGCTTCATCGCCTATCTCGCCGGTAATGCGGTGTTCTCCAATTACCTGCAGATCCATTTCGTGCCCGGCACCGGCGAACTCGCCGTACTTTGTGGCGCGCTCATCGGTGCCGGCCTCGGCTTCCTCTGGTTCAATGCGCCGCCGGCGCAGATCTTCATGGGCGACACGGGTTCGCTCGCGCTCGGCGGGATGCTCGGAACGATTGCCGTTGCGGCCAAGCACGAGATCGTGCTCGCCATCGTGGGCGGCCTGTTCGTGCTTGAGATCCTGTCTGTGATTATCCAGGTGACGTCGTTCAAGCTCACGGGCAAGCGCGTCTTCAAGATGGCGCCGATTCACCATCACTTCGAGCAGCTGGGCTGGACCGAGCCGCAGGTGGTGATCCGCTTCTGGATCATCGCCGTCGTGCTGGCGATCACCGGCCTCGCCACCCTGAAACTCCGGTAAGACGCATGACCCCCGTCACCTCGTTTGAAGGCAAAACGGTTGCTCTCTTCGGCCTCGGCGGCTCGGGGCTGGCCACAGTGCTTGCCTTGAAGGAGGGCGGGGCGCGGGTGATCGCCTGCGACGACAATCCGGCCAAGATGGCAGAAGCTGGCTCCAAAGGCATCGAGACCGCCGACCTGCGCGATGCCGACTGGTCGCAGTTTTCATCCTTCATCCTCTCGCCCGGCGTGCCGCTCACCCATCCCGAGCCGCACTGGTCGGCGAAGCTTGCGCGTGAGGCCGGTGTCGAGATTATCGGCGATATCGAGCTGTTCTGCCGCGAGCGTGCGAAGATCGCGCCGAATGCGCCCTTCATCGCGATCACCGGCACCAACGGCAAGTCCACTACGACAGCACTGATCGCGCATATCCTGCTCGAAGCCGGTCGCGACGTGCAGGTGGGCGGCAATATCGGCACCGCAATCCTGTCGCTGGAGCCGCCTTCCGACAACCGCATCCACGTCATCGAGTGCTCATCGTTCCAGATCGACCTTGCACCGTCGCTTAGCTCCACTATCGGCGTCCATCTCAACCTGTCGCCGGATCACATCGACCGGCATGGGACTATGGAACTCTACGCGGCGATCAAGGAGCGTCTGGTGGCGAAGGCGGGTCTGGCTATCATCGGCGTTGACGATCCGATGAGCCGTGCGATCGCTGATGCCTGCGAGGCCAAGGGCGTGAACGTCGCTCGCGTTTCGGTCGAGCCTCTTAATGTGAAGGGTGTCTTCGCTGATGGGGAAACCTTGGTCGGAGTGACCGGAGCTGATGCCGCTCCATTGGCAAACCTGTCTGGCATCGGTTCTCTGCGCGGTGCTCATAACGCACAGAACGCGGCTGCGGCCGTCGCCATTGCCCTGGCTTTGAACGTCTCTCCGGACGAGATCCGCTCCGGTCTCCATACCTTCCCTGGCCTGCCGCATCGCATGGAGGAGGTCGGCCGCATCGGCGAGGCGCTCTTCATCAACGATTCCAAAGCGACCAATGCGGATTCCACCGAGAAGGCGCTGAAGTCCTTCGATGACATCTTCTGGATTCTCGGCGGCAAGGCGAAGGAAGGCGGCATTGAGCCGCTCAAGGAATACTTCCCGAAGATCCGCAAGGCTTACCTCATCGGTGCCGCTGCGGATGAATTTTCCAGGACGCTGAGCTCGCAAGTTCCACATGTTCATTGCGGCACCCTCGACACGGCCGTGAAGCAGGCAGCATCCGACGCGCAAGCGCTTGGCGCTCACGCTGTCGTCCTCCTGTCGCCGGCCTGTGCGTCCTACGACCAATTTCCCAATTACGAAGTGCGCGGAAACCATTTCCGCGATCTGGTCCGGGCATTACCCGGCATCGAAGCCAGGGGGGCTTAGCCAATGGTGTCACGCGCGGAACGCTCGGCTTTCGGCGATTGGTGGTGGACGGTCGACCGTTCGCTGCTCGCAGGCCTCGCCATCCTCATGCTGGCCGGCCTCGTCTTTCTCATGGCAGGCGGCCCACCGGTCGCGGAGCGGCTCGGACTCTCCACCTTCCACTTCGTGAACCGGCAGGTGATGTTCCTCGTCCCGGCCCTGTGCATCATTGTCACCGTGTCATTCCTGTCGCTCCGCCACCTGCGGCGGCTGGCTCTCATCGTCTATGCGGCCGGCATGGTCCTGATCCTGCTCGCGTTCCAGTATGGTCCTGAGATCAAGGGCGCCCATCGCTGGATCATGATCGGCCCGCTCGGCCTTCAGCCCTCGGAGTTCGTGAAGCCCGCCTTCGTGGTGCTCTCGGCTTGGGCCTTCTCGGAGGGCGCACGGCGCAAGGATGTGCCGGGCACATTGATGGCCTTCCTGCTCCTGCCCGCCACCATTATTCCCCTCATCCTGCAGCCGGATTTCGGCCAGACCATGCTCGTCACCATCGTGTGGTGCGGCCTGTTCTTCGTCGCCGGCCTGCACTGGTTCTGGGTCATGGGCCTTGGTGGCGCCGGGCTCCTCGGCATCGGGGCGGCCTATCAGTTTCTGCCGCACGTGCGCGCCCGCATCGAGCGCTTCCTCGACAAGGATTCCGGCGACACCTTCCAGGTCGACACCGCCATGGAGTCCTTCTCCCGCGGCGGCTGGCTCGGACGTGGTCCTGGCGAGGGTTCGGTCAAGCGTATCCTGCCCGACGCGCATACCGACTTCATCTTCGCCGTCACGGCGGAGGAGTTCGGCATCATCGTGTGCATCGCGCTCCTCATCGTCTTCGCTTTCATCGTGCTGCGCGGTCTCACGCTGGCGCGCCGCAACGAGGATACCTTCTGTCGCCTTGCGGCCACGGGTCTCATCTTCATGTTCGGCCTGCAGGCCTGCATCAACATGATGGTGAACGTGCACCTCATGCCGGCCAAGGGCATGACGCTGCCCTTCATCTCCTATGGCGGCTCGTCGCTCCTCTCGCTGGCGCTCGGCATGGGCTTCCTCATCGCGCTCACGCGTCGGCGCCCGCGTGCCGAGATGATGGACCATTTCGGCCAGGATCGGATGTGAGGATGAACGCTCCTCTCATCCTCCTGACCGCCGGCGGCACCGGCGGTCATCTCTTTCCGGCCGAAGCGCTTGCCAATGCCCTCAAGGCCTCCGGCGCCAGGGTGGCGCTCGCCACCGACAAGCGTGCCAATGCCTATGCGGGCTCGTTCCCGGCCGACGAGATCGTCGAGATTCCGTCCGCTACGCCGTCGGGCCGTTCCATCCCGCAGATGGCGAAGGCAGCCCTGATGCTGGGGCAGGGGACCCTGAAGTCCATGTCCGAGATCCGGCGGATGAAGCCGGCGGTCGTCGTGGGCTTCGGCGGTTATCCCACCGTACCGCCGGTCATCGCCGCCTCGCTCCTCAACGTCCCAACGGTAATTCACGAGGCGAATGGCGTAATGGGCCGGGCCAACCGCCTGCTCGCCCGCCGCGCCACCATGATCGCCACGGGCTTTGCCGGCATCAAGGGCATCCCGGCCAATGTGCCGGGCAAGGTCATCCACACCGGCAACCCGATCCGCCCCACAGTGCTGGAAGCGGCCAAGCAGTCTTATGCCCCGCTCGGCCCCCAGGACAAACTGCGCCTTCTCGTGGTCGGCGGCAGCCAAGGCGCTCGCGTGATGAGCGACGTGGTGCCGCCCGCCATCGCGCTTTTGCCCGCGGAACTGCAGGCCCGCATCGCCATCACCCAGCAGGCGAGGGGTGAGGACCTGGAGCGGGTGCGCGCCCAATACCAGCAGCTGAAAGTGGAATTCGAGGCCGAGCCCTTCTTCAAGGACCTGCCGCACCGGCTGGCCGGGGCCCATCTCGTGGTCTCCCGCTCCGGCGCCTCGACCGTGGCGGAACTGGCGGTGATCGGCCGCCCGTCGATCCTCGTGCCCCTGCCGGGCTCGCTCGATCAAGACCAAGCGGCCAACGCCAAGACCCTTGGCGATCTGGGCGCCGCCATCGTTTGCCCGCAATCGGAGTTCACCCCTGAGCGGCTGGCCGGCGAGATTCAAGCCTATTTTCAAGAGCCTGACCGCTTGACCCGGGCCGCCGCCGCTGCACATAGCGCCAGCATCACGGATGCGGCGGAGCGCTTGGCTCAGGCCGTCCTCACCCTCATTTCTGCGAACAATCAGGTAAAAACCCCATGAAACTGCCGCCGAAGCTTGGACCCATTCACTTCATCGGCATCGGCGGCATTGGCATGTCGGGCATCGCCGAGGTCATGCACAATCTGGGCTACACGGTTCAGGGCTCGGACGCGGCCGACAATTACAACGTCAAGCGCCTGGCCGATAAGGGCATCAAGACCTTCATCGGCCATAAGGCCGAGAACGTGGACGAAGCCGAGATCGTGGTGGTCTCGACGGCCATCAAGCGCGACAACCCGGAACTGGTCGTCGCCCGCGAGAAGCGCCTGCCGGTGGTGCGCCGCGCCGAGATGCTGGCGGAACTCATGCGCTTCAAGTCTTGCGTGGCGGTGGCCGGCACCCACGGCAAGACCACCACGACCTCTCTCGTCGCAACGCTGCTCGACGCGGGCGGCCTCGACCCGACGGTGATCAACGGCGGCATCATCAACGCCTATGGCACCAATGCCCGCATGGGCGACGGCCAGTGGATGGTGGTGGAGGCGGACGAATCCGACGGCACCTTCCTGAAGCTCCCGGCCGATGTGGCCATCGTGACCAACATCGACGCCGAGCATCTCGACCATTTCGGCACCTTCGACGCGATCAAGGATTCCTTCCATTCCTTCATCAACTCGATCCCGTTCTACGGCTTCGCCGTGATGTGCATCGACCATCCGACCGTGCAGGACCTCGTGGGCCGCATCGAGGATCGGCGCATCATCACCTATGGCGAGAACCCGCAGGCCGACGTGCGGATCATGGATGTGGATCCGCGCGGCGGGCAGACCAAGTTCCGCGTCATGATCCGCGACCGCCGTCCGGGCTTCCGCCTCGAACTCGAAGATCTCGTTCTACCGATGCCGGGCGCGCACAACGCGCTCAATGCCACGGCTGCCATTGCGGTCGCGCATGAGCTCGGCGTCTCGCCCGATGCGATCCGCAAGGCGCTCGCCGGCTTCGGCGGCGTGAAGCGGCGCTTCACTCGCACGGGCGAGTGGAACGGCGTCACGGTGTTCGACGATTACGGCCACCATCCCATCGAGATCGCCGCCGTGCTGAAAGCCGCGCGCGCCTCGACGGACGGGCAGGTCATCGCCGTGGTGCAGCCGCACCGCTACTCGCGCCTGTCATCCCTGTTCGACCAGTTCTGCACCTGCTTCAACGATGCCGATGCGGTCATCGTCGCGCCGGTCTATGCGGCGGGCGAACAGCCGATCCCCGGTATGGATCGCGACGGCCTCGTGTCGGGCCTCAAGGCCCGTGGTCATCGCAACGTGATGGCGCTGGAGAAGTCCGAGGATCTCGCCAACCTCGTCAAGGGCGTGGCGAAGCCGGGAGACTACGTGATCTGCCTCGGCGCCGGCAACATCACCCAATGGGCCTATGCGCTGCCGGGTGAACTCGAGCATCTCGGCGAAAAGGCCGCCTGATGTTCGCCGACATCACCACCGATCTGAGGGCCGGTATGCCCGAGCTGCGCGGCAAGCTGGAGGCGAACGCGCCGACGGCGCCGCTCTCCTGGTTCCGTACAGGCGGCCCGGCGCAGGTGCTGTTCACGCCGGCGGACGCGGACGATCTCGCCTATTTCCTGCAACGCCTCGACCGTAGCGTGCCGGTTCTCGTCGTAGGTCTCGGCTCTAACCTCCTCATCCGCGACGGCGGATGGGAGGGCGTCATCATTCGTCTCGGCAAGGGTTTTGCCGAAGTGTCGATTGAGCCGAACCTGCGCGTACGCGCAGGTGCCGGCGCTCCCGACGTGAAGGTGGCGCGCGCGGCGGCGGAAGCCGGCATTGCGGGCCTGTCCTTCCTGCGCGGTATTCCCGGCGCCATCGGCGGCGCGCTGCGCATGAACGGCGGCGCCTATGGCGGCGAGACCAAGGATGTGCTCGTCGAGGCGAAGGGCGTCACGCGCACCGGCGAGGCCGTGACCTTCACCAACGCCCAGATGGGCTTTACCTACCGCCATTCTTCCGTGCCGGATGACGTGATCTTCACCGAGGCCCTGTTCGAAGGCCGCTCCGGCAACCCGGAAGAGATTCTGGCCGAGATGAGCGCCATCACCGAGGCGCGCTCCTCAACCCAGCCGGTCAACACCCGCACGGGCGGCTCCACCTTCAAGAACCCGCCGGGCAAGAAGGCCTGGGAGCTGGTCGATGCTGCAGGCTGCCGGGGGCTTCGCGTCGGCGACGCCCAGGTGTCCGAGATGCACTGCAACTTCCTGATCAACCATGGCTCCGCCTCCGCGGCCGATATCGAGGGCCTCGGCGAAGAAGTCCGTCGCCGCGTCCGCGAAATGTCGGGCGTGGAGCTCGAATGGGAGATCAAGCGGGTCGGGATTGCCAGCGCATAGTGCGGAAAAGTGGATCCGGTTTTTCGCTCCAAACTATGCGCCAGCCAAGAGAAGGAGCATCGGCCCCTCTTAAGGCTGATGCTCCGGTCCTGATTCGAATCACTTAACGATCCCGGCTTGCCGGGTTGCATCACAGGAGAGACCCATGGCGAAGCACGTTGCCATCCTTTATGGCGGCTGGTCGGCGGAGCGCGAGGTCAGCTTGGCGTCGGGCCGGGCCTGCTGCAGGGCCTTGGAGGATCAGGGCTACAAGGTCACTCCCATCGACGTGCAATCCGACATTGCGACCGTCCTCCAGGCGGTTGCACCGGACGTGGTGTTCAATGCCCTTCACGGGCGCGTGGGTGAGGATGGGACCATTCAGGGCCTGCTCGAACTGTTAAGAATTCCCTACACTCATTCCGGAGTCCTCGCCTCAGCGCTCGCCATGCAGAAGGACAAGGCGAAAATCGTCATGGAATCGGCCGGCGTGCCGGTTCCCAGGGGCATGGTCGTTAACCGTTTCGAGGTGGCGAAAAGCCACGCTCTGCCGGCTCCCTATGTGATCAAGCCGATCAGCGAGGGCTCGTCCTACGGGGTCATCATAGTCCGTGAGGACCGCTCCCATCCGCCCCAGGAGCTCACCCGCGAGGACTGGTCGTTCGGCGACCAAGTCCTTGTGGAATCATACGTTGCGGGCCGTGAGCTGACCTGCGCGGTCATGGGTGACAAGGCCCTCGGAGTCATCGACATCCGGCCTGCCACCGGGGTCTTCTACGATTATGATGCGAAATATGTGAAGGGGGGCTCCATTCACGTCCTCCCGGCAGAAATTAAACCGAATATTTACCAAAAGGTCCAAGAGTTGGCGTTAACGGCGCATCAAGCGCTCGGCTGTCGGGGAATCAGCCGCGCCGACTTGCGGTACGACGACACGCCCGGAGGAACCGGGGAACTCGTCGTTCTTGAAGTCAACACGCAACCCGGCATGACCGAGACGAGCTTGGTGCCAGAATTGGCAGCCCATGCGGGCTATACGTTTGGCGAGCTTGTGCAATGGATGGTGGAGGACGCTACCTGCAACCGATGACGGCCTACCCGGCCGGATTCGCCGTTGCGCGCGCTGCCTCCGGGGGCCGGAGGCTCAGCCCCTCGTTCAAGCAGCCCTCCCGAATCAAAAAGCTGTTCGGCGCCTCCAGCAGCGTGCGCCGACGCTCCTCCGCTCCGATCGAGCAGCGCCTCCCGCGTTTTCTCGGAACCGGCCTGACGCTAGCCTTCTTCTCGGCGGTCGTCGGCTACGGCCTCTGGCAGGGCGGCCATATCGACGGTTTCATCCGCCAGCACGGCGAGCCGCACCATGCGCTTGCGCGCACTGTGGGTCTCGGCCTCGAGCAGGTGACGATTTCCGGCATCTCGCAGATGGGCGAGAACGAGGTTCTTGCGGCGGCCGGCATCAACGGAAAGCTGTCGCTTGCCTTCCTCGACGTGAACGACCTGCGTGAGCGCCTCGAGCGCGTCCCGATGGTCAAGTCGGCGACCGTGCGCAAGCTCTATCCCAACGAACTCGTCATCACGCTGGCCGAGCGTGAGGCCCATGCCATCTGGCAGCACAATGGCGAGCTCTTCGTCATCGCGTCCGACGGCACGGTGATCGACCTCATGCAGGACGAGCGCTATCTCAATCTGCCCTTCGTGGTGGGGGAGGGCGCCAACGCCCGCAGCAAGGATTATCTCGCGCTCGTCGAGGCGGCTGGCCCGCTGAAACAGCGCATCCGCGCCGGCACGCTCGTGGCCGGACGGCGCTGGACTCTGAAGATGGACAACGGCATGGACGTGCGCCTGCCGGAGATCGGAGCCGCCGACGCGCTGGCCCGTCTCGTGAAGCTCGAACACGAGCAGAAGGTTCTGGAAAAGGACGTGCTGGCAATCGATCTGCGCATGGCGGATCGCGTCGTCGTCCGCTTGACGGAAGAGGCCGCCTTGGCCCGCGCCGAGGCACTCAAGAAAAAACCAATGCGCGGCAAGGGGGTCGATACATGAGTCTCTCGGGTCACGGTTTGACGCCTCGCCTGAAGCCACTCTCCGCACGCAAGAGCGCCATCCTGTCGGTGCTCGACGTGGGAACGAGCAAGGTCGTCTGCGTCGTGGCGGAACTGAAGCCGGCTGACGAGGTCGAGTCGCTGCGCAGCCGCACCCATGTGGCGCGCATCCTCGGCATCGGTCATCAGCGCTCCATGGGCCTCAAGGGCGGCGTCGTTGTCGATCTGGAAGCGGCCGAGGCGGCGATCCGCCAGGCGGTTCATGCCGCCGAGCGGATGGCGAAGGTCGAGATCCAGTCGGTGATCGTCAATCTCACCGGCGGGCGTCTCGCGTCCGAGCATTTCGAGGCGCATGTTCCCGTGCGCGGCGCGGTCAGCGAAAACGACGTGCATCGCGTGCTCGATGCGGCATCCAGCTACGATCTGCGCCGCGGCCGCACCGTTCTTCATGCTCTTCCCACGGGCTTCTCGCTCGATGCGCAGAACCACATCGTCGATCCGGCCGGCATGATCGGCGAGCGCCTCGGCGCGGACCTGCATGTGGTAACCTCCGAGGCTGCTGCTGCACGCAACCTCATGCTGGCGGTCGAGCGCTGCCATCTCGGCGTCGAGGCGGTGATCTCCACGCCTTACGCGGCAGGCCTTTCCGCGCTCGTGGACGACGAGGCCGACATGGGCTGCGCGGTCGTCGACATGGGCGGCGGCACCACGAGCGTGGGCATCTTCTCCAACGGGCATCTGGTACACACCGATGCCATCGCGGTCGGCGGTCATCATGTGACCATGGACATCGCGCGCGGTCTCACGACCCGCGTGTCCGCCGCCGAGCGGCTCAAGACCTTCTACGGCTCCGCCATCTCTTCGAGCGCGGATGACCGGGACATGATCGCGGTGCCGCAGGTCGATGAGGACGAACGGGACGTTCCGAATCATCTGCCGAAGTCGCACCTCGTTCGCATCATCAAGCCGCGGGTCGAGGAAGTTCTCGAACTCGTGCGCGACCGGTTGAAAGGCGCGGGCTTCGCAGCTCAGGCCGGACGGCGGGTCGTGCTGACGGGCGGCGCAAGCCAGCTCGTCGGGCTGCCGGAAACGGCGCGCCGCATCTTGCAGGGCCAGGTTCGTGTCGGGCGTCCGCTCGGCATCAAGGGCCTGCCTGAGGCGGCAAAGGGCCCCGCCTTTTCGGCGGTGGTCGGCCTCCTGGTTTATCCGCAGGTGGCGCATATCGAGTATTTCGAGCCGCAGTCCAGCGGCTTGTTCCAGAGTACGGGAACCGACGGCTACTTCTCACGAATGGGCCGATGGATTCGCGATAGTTTCTAAGACGAGTAACGCGTTGGCGCGGCGGGCCATCGTGAGAGTTGAAGTCAACAAGGGTCGGCGTCCGCCAAACGCTTATCGGTAAAGGCCAGAAGAGGCACAGGTCATGGCTATCAATCAGCAATCTCCGGACATCCGGGAACTCAGGCCGCACATCACGGTATTCGGCGTCGGCGGTGCCGGCGGCAATGCCGTGAACAACATGATTGAATCGGGTCTGGAGGGCGTCGAGTTCGTGGTGTCGAACACCGACGCACAGGCACTGGCTTCTTCCAAGGCCCAGCGCGTCGTCCAGATGGGCATCCAGGTGACCGAAGGCCTCGGCGCCGGCTCGCAGCCGGAAGTCGGCCGTGCGGCCGCCGAAGAGGTGATCGACGAGATCCGCGATCAGCTCGCAGGCTCGCACATGGTGTTCATCACCGCCGGCATGGGCGGCGGCACCGGCACCGGCGCTGCTCCCGTCGTGGCTCGCGCAGCCCGCGAGCTCGGTATACTGACGGTCGGCGTCGTGACGAAGCCGTTCCAGTTCGAAGGCGTGCGCCGCATGAAGCTGGCGGAAGCCGGCATCACCGAGCTGCAGCAGGCCGTCGACACGCTCATCGTGATCCCGAACCAGAACCTGTTCCGGGTCGCCACCGAGAAGACGACCTTCGCGGACGCCTTCGCCATGGCCGATCAGGTGCTCTATTCGGGCGTTGCCTGCATCACCGACCTGATGGTGAAGGAAGGCCTCATCAACCTCGACTTCGCCGACGTGCGCTCCGTCATGCGCGGCATGGGCAAGGCCATGATGGGCACCGGCGAAGCCTCCGGCGAAAAGCGCGCCATCCGTGCGGCTGAAGCCGCCATTGCAAACCCGCTCCTCGACGACGTGTCGATGAAGGGCGCGCGGGGCCTGCTGATCTCCATCACCGGCGGCAACGACCTCACCCTCTACGAACTCGACGAGGCCGCCACCCGCATCCGTGAGGAAGTGGACCAGGATGCCAACATCATCCTCGGCGCCACCTTTGACGAGAGCCTGGAAGGCATCATCCGCGTGTCCGTCGTGGCGACCGGCATCGACCATGCGATCATGGAGAACGGCGGCGATCTCACGGCCACCGAGCAGCGCATCTCCGAGGTTGCCGAGCGCCTTCGGGCAGAGGCTCGCGCTCGTGCCACCCAGGCCACGCCGACCTTTCGCTCCGCCGCCCAAGCCGAACCGGTGAAGGCGGCCCAGATCCTGACCCAGGGCTCGCCCGTTCTGGCTCCGGCTCCGATGGCAGCTCCCGTGGCTGCGGCCCAGCCCATGGAAGCCGCTCCCCAGCCGATCGTGCGCGACGACGTGGTTCTGACCCCGTCCCAGCCGCGCCAGGCAGTGGCCTATGAGGCTCCGGCCCCTCAGGCTCCGGTCTACGAGGAGCCCATGGACCAGGGCGCCTTCATCCCGCCGCAGGCTGAGCGCGCCATGCGCCCGGCCCGGATGCCGCGCATCGACGAGCTGCCCATGCCCGGTCAGGTCGCCCTGCGCGCCAGCCGCGGTGAGGAGCCGGCTCCCGAGCACAAGCCCTCGCTGATCCAGCGCCTCGCGACCATCGGCTTCGGCCGCCGCGAGGAGCCGCAGCAGGCGCCCGCCGAGCCGCGCCAGGAGGCCCCGCGCCAGCCCATGTCCTCGGTTCATGCCGAATACGCCCGCCGGCCGATGCCGGCCCAGGCGCAGCGGCCGCCGCAGGGCCACCCGGCCCCGGCTCCCCGCGCTGCCTCCGAGGACGATCAGCTGGAGATTCCCGCCTTCCTCCGCCGCCAGGCCAACTGAACAAGCCTGTTACAACTGTTACAAAAGGCCCCCAGCCCGAAACGGCTGGGGGCCTTCTTCATTAAAAAACTATTAACATCAATGGGTTGAGGCTTATCCCCTTTGTAACACACGGTAAGAAAGCGTGATTTGGCCTAGCCTGACAGGGGGCCTATGTTGCCTGACATCAAAAGGGGCACCGCTACAAGAAGCCTGCCGCGGGAAGCACAACGCAGCCAATGCATCTTCCTCCGGCGAAACAGGCTCTGTTAGGCGACAAGGGTTAGTTGAGGTTCAGGACACATGAAGCAAAGCCAGCAAACCACGCTTCGCGCCGCCGTGACCCTGATCGGAACCGGAGTTCACTCCGGGGATGAAGTGAAGATGATCCTTCATCCGGCTGAAGCGAACCATGGCATTGCTTTTCTCCGCACCGGTCTTCCGGGCGGCCTGGACCGTTTGATCGATGCTCGGCATCTGGCGGTGACCGCCACCGAGCTGTGCACGGTCATCGGCGACCGCGATACGGGCGCGGTCGCCACCATCGAACACCTCATGGCGGCTCTCGCCGGCCTCGGCATCGACAACGTTCTCGTCGAGATCGACGGGCCGGAAGTTCCGATCCTCGACGGCAGCTCGGCGCCGTACATCGATGCCATCGACCAGGTCGGCACCGTGGTGCAGGGCGTCACCCGCCGCTACATCAAGGTTCTCAAGCCCGTCCGCATCACGCAGGGTCGGGCCTTCGCCGAGCTTCTTCCCAACGAGCGCGCCTTCCGCCTCGACGTGGAGATCGACTTCCCGACTCCCGTGATCGGCCGCCAGCGTAAGATCGTCGACCTGTCTCCCTCCGTGTTCCGCCGCGAGATCTCCCGCGCCCGCACCTTCGGCTTCATGCGCGACGTGGAGAAGCTCTGGAGCGCCGGCTTCGCGCTCGGCGCCTCCCTGGAGAACACCGTGGCTATCGGCGACGACGGCATCATGAACCCGGAAGGCCTGCGCTATGCCGACGAGTTCGTCCGGCACAAGCTCCTCGATGCCATCGGCGACCTGTCACTCGCCGGCCTGCCGCTGCTGGGCACCTACCGCTCCTATTGCGGCGGTCACCGCATGAACTTCTCGGTGCTGGAAGCCCTGTTCTCAAGCCGCTCCAACTATGCCATCGTCGACGCCACCCCGCGCCGCGAGACGGGCTATGCCGAAATCGGCAATGCGGTCGCTTCGGTTTTCGCTCCGGAAGTGCACTGAATTCCTTCCTGAAAGCACCGCTACGGCACCTTAAGATTCAAGGCGCCCTTTGGCCGCATGATTTCATGCAGGCTTTCTTAATTCCTATTGGGTAAACCCTGTGCTATGGGCTTGGCTCTTCCCATGTGCTTGGGCTAAAGAACCTTTGATGCACCGTTAAAACATCGGGCACGGTTTTTGGAGGACCGCGAAGCATGTCGTTCGCGAAGGCTTATTCGGGTATGAAAGGCGCGGCTGCCCGCGCCCTGATCCTTGGCGTCTGCGGCTTGGGTCTCGCGGGGTGCGACACTCTCTCGTCGCTGAACCCGTTCGAGAAGGACACGAGCTACAAGCCCGAGATCGTCTCCAACCTGCCCGCCGAGGAGATCTACAACGACGGTCTCGCCCGGGTGCAGAAGGGCGATTTCGACGGCGCTGTCACCAAGTTCAGCAGCCTCGACAAACAATATCCCTACACCGACTGGGCCCGCAAAGGCCTGATCATGGAAGCTTACGCCAATTACGAGGGCGGCTTCTATGACGAGGCCATCACGGCCTCGCGGCGCTACCTCCAGAGCTATCCCAACACCACGGATGCGGCCTACGCCCAGTATCTGATGGCGTCATCCTATTACGACCAGATCCCGGACATCACCCGCGACCAGGAGAAGTCCGAGCGCGCCATCCTGGCCCTGCAGGAATTGGTCCAGCGCTATCCGAGCTCTGAGTACGTGGCTGACGCCAAGAAGAAGATCCAGGTGGCCAGCGACCAGCTCGCCGCCAAGGAGCTGGAGGTCGGCCGCTTCTACCTGCAGAAGCGCAACTACGCGGGCGCCATCAACCGCTTCCGCCAGGTGGTTTCGCGCTACCAGACGACCCGCCACGTGGAGGAGGCTCTCCAGCGCCTCACCGAGGCCTACATGGCCATGGGCATCGTGGCCGAAGCGCAGACCGCCGCCGCCGTTCTCGGCCACAACTTCCCCGACTCTCCTTGGTACAAGGACGCCCACGCCCTTCTGACGAAAGGCGGCGTAGAGCCTCGCGAGGACTCCCAGTCCTGGATCAGCAAGGCCTTCCGCGGCGTTCCCCAGGTTGGTCAGCGGACGGGTTAAGCCTCACCATCCATGCTCATCCAGCTGGCGATTCGCGATATCGTCCTCATCGACAGGCTTGAGCTTCACTTCCATGAGGGCCTGAGCGTCCTCACGGGTGAAACAGGCGCGGGCAAGTCGATCCTGCTCGATGCTTTCGCCCTGGCCCTCGGCGGCCGCGGCGACGGCAGCCTCGTGCGCCATGGCGAGAACCAGGGCCAGGTCACGGCGGTCTTCGACTGCCCCATGGATCACCCCGCCCGCCGCATCGCGTCGGACGCGGACATCGATATCGACGGCGACCTGATCCTGCGCCGCGTGCAGGTGGCCGACGGGCGCACCCGCGCCTTCGTCAACGACCAGCCCGTCAGCGTCCAGGTGCTCAAGGCCATCGGCGCGACCCTGGTCGAGATCCACGGCCAGCACGACGACCGTGCGCTGGTCGATCCTGTGTCCCACCGGGCCATCCTCGATGCTTTCGGCGGGCTCTCAATCGAGGTTCAGGCCGTTTCCGATGCTGCGCGACGGGTCCGCGAGGCGCGCACCGCCCTTCAGGATCACCGCAACCGCATCCAGAAGGCCCGCAAGG
Source organism: Microvirga soli (assembly GCF_016734765.1). Taxonomy (GTDB): domain Bacteria; phylum Pseudomonadota; class Alphaproteobacteria; order Rhizobiales; family Beijerinckiaceae; genus Microvirga; species Microvirga soli. Next base: position 141,588 of record NZ_JAERQE010000003.1, read on the forward strand.
AGGCCGACTTCCTGCGCCACGCGGTCGAGGAGCTGACGAAGCTCAACCCGCTGGCCGGCGAGGAGGAGAGCCTCGCCGAGCGCCGCGTGGTCATGATGCAATCCGAAAAGGTGTCGACGGATCTCAACGAGGCCTACGAAGTCGTCGCCGGCAACGCATCTCCGGTCAATGAGCTGTCGGCCGCCGTGCGCAAGCTGGAGCGCCGCGGCGCCCAGGCGCCAGCCCTCGTGGACCCGAGCGTCAAGGCCTTGGATGCCGCGTTGGTGGCCATCGACGAGGCGCGCGCCGCACTGGAAGATGCGATCCGCGCCACGGAATACGACCCCCGCGAGCTGGAGCAGACCGAGGAGCGCCTCTTCGCGCTTCGCGCCGCTGCCCGCAAATACAATGTTCCTGCCGACGAGTTGGCTGCCCTGCGTCAGCGCTTCGAGGAGGATGTGGTGGCCATCGATGCCGGCGAGGAAAAGCTCGCCGGGCTGGAGAGGGCCCAAAAGGAAGCCGACGACGCCTATGTGAAGGCCGCCAAGGCTTTGTCCGCCGGACGCAGGAAGGCCGCCCAGGCCCTCGACGCCGCCGTGCAGGCGGAACTGCCGCCGCTCAAGCTGGAGCGCGCCCGCTTCATCACCGAGATCACCACCGACGAGGCGAGCCGCGACGCGGGCGGCTTCGAGCGGGTGGAGTTCTGGGCCCAGACCAATCCCGGCACCCGCGCAGGCCCCCTCATGAAGGTGGCCTCAGGCGGCGAGCTTTCGCGCTTCATGCTGGCCCTCAAGGTGGTGCTGGCGGACAAGGGCTCTGCCCCGACCCTGGTCTTCGACGAGATCGACACCGGCGTCGGCGGTGCCGTGGCGGACGCCATCGGCCAGCGCCTCGGGCGCCTCGCCCGCAAGGTCCAGGTCATGGCCGTGACCCACGCGCCGCAGGTGGCCGCCAAGGCCGAGAGCCACTTCCTCATCGCCAAGGAAGGCGTGCGCGGTGAAAAGGACCGGGTCGCCACCCGGGTCATCCCGCTGGAGGCCACCCCGCGCCGCGAGGAGATCGCCCGCATGCTCGCCGGCGCGACCATCACCGAGGAAGCCCGCGCGGCCGCTGCGCGCCTTCTCGAAGCGGCGGCGCATTAGGCCCGTAAGTCTCACGTCTGTGTGAGGGCCAGGCTGCCACACTTGTTGCGGTGTGCGCAAAGCCCGATTTCCCCAGGGCGCACCAAAAGGTGCGGTCATGGGAAATGAGCCCTGCGTGCCCCGTATGCTCCCGAATGCCTGTCGAACCGCTCTTGCAGCCTTTGTTGTCCTGACAGGCTCAGCGTCGTCCCATGCCGATGTCGGCCTGCCCGCAGCCGGCGTCCAATCCGATCCTTTCCGTCATGTCCAGGCGCTGCAGGGCATCGCGACGGCGAACGGCGGCAACAGGGCGGCCGGCACGCCCGGCTATGACCGCTCCGCCGAATACGTGGCCGAACAGCTGCGCGCGGCCGGCTACAATGTGCGGTTCGAGGAATTCACCTTTCCGTTCTTCGACGAGCGGTCCCCGCCGGATGTCGTTTCCGGACCCGAGCAATCCGACGCGTTCACGCCGCCACGGGAGGCGCTGCGCACCCTGATGAGTTCCGGCTCAGGCGATATTACTGCGCCCCTCCAGGCGGTGGATCTGGCCTTGGGCGAGGAGCCTCTGCAGACCTCGACCAGCGGCTGCGAGCGCGAGGATTTCGCAGGCTTCACGCCCGGCCACATCGCCCTCGTTCGGCGGGGCACCTGTCCGTTCCAGACCAAGGCGGAGCTGGCGCAGGCGGCGGGAGCCGCAGGCCTCATCATCATGAACCAGGGCACCGGGGACCAGACCGGCATCTTCGGCGGGCGGCTGTCGACGCAGGCGGCGATCCCCGTTCTCGGCGTGACCACCGAAGTGGGGCGCAAGCTTGCCGAAGTGGCGCAGGATCCATCCCGCAGCCGCGTGCGCCTGAAGGTCGATGTGGAGACCGGCACCCGCTCGACCCGCAACGTGCTTGCGGATCGCCACGAGACCAATGCTCCTTTCATCGTGGTCGGCGCGCATCTCGACGGCGTTTCTGAGGGACCCGGCATGAACGACAATGCCAGCGGCACGGCTGCCGTTCTGGAGACGGCCCTGCGTCTTGCAAGGGAGCCCGCGACCGGCACGCCGATCCGCTTCGCCTTCTGGGGTGCTGAGGAGCGCGGCCTCGTCGGCTCGCGCCATCACCTCGATGCGCTCTCCGAGGAGGAGCGGCGTCGGATCCAATTCTACATCAATCTCGACATGGTCGGTTCACCGAATTTCGGCCGCTTCGTGCAGCTCTCGCAGACGGAGCGCACCGCTGAGACCGCCGGCATCGTCCAGGCCTTCACCGACCACTTCGAGTCCAAGAACCTTTCCGTCGAGGAGCGGTCCCGCAACCAGCGCGGCTTCGGCTCGGACGATGCGGCATTCGCCGCCAAGGACATCCCGACGCTTGGCCTCTTCACCGGCGCCGGCAACGCGAAGAGCGACGAGCATGCCGACCGCTTCGGCGGCGAGACCGGGCAGCCTTACGATCCCTGCTATCACAAGGCCTGCGACAATGCCGAGAACGTGGACCGGGTGGTGCTGGGGCAGATGAGCGACGCGCTGACCCATGTGCTGCGTGGTGCGCGAACGGTCATGCCTGATCGATGAACAGACAACCTGGGAAGCCGCCGGAGGCTTAGATGGCGGCCCCTGCCTCAACGGCCGCCAGCAGCGCGGCCTCCTTCTTGGGCGGCATCCCGGCCTTCAGGGGCGTTGCACGGCGGGTCCTGTCCCAGGCCAGAATGGTCTCGAGCGTTTCAACCAATGGCCGGGTGTGAAGGCCATGGGCGTATGCCTGCTCCGTATCGATCTCCAGAAAGTGGCGGAACGGCTCATCCGAGCGCGGCAGCCAGAGGGGAACCTCGCTCCAAGGCTCGAGGCCTGCGGCCAGAACCGCCTCATCCGGGCACCAGACGAAATGCGCATCCGAGCCCGCAACCTGGCGGCACGATGCGAGAAGGCTGCTCATGGGGGAGGGGCGTCCGGTGAGGTTGAACACCCCGCCCAATCCCTTCTCCGCACCTTCGACGATGAAGCGCGCGGCATCGCGCACGTCGATGAGCTGAACGAGCTGCTGCGGATCTCCGGGAGCCGGAATGGCACTACCCTGGTCCACACGGCGCACCCAGTAGGTCAGCCGGTCCGTATAATCGCCTGCACCGACCAGCAGGCCGGACCGGATGATGAGCGCCCGGTCGCCGAGACGGTCGAGCGCCACAAGCTCGCATTCGCGTTTCAGCGGACCATAGGCCGTACCGTACGATCCCGCGTCGGAGCGCTGCTCCAGGGGCAGCGAGCGCGCGAGGTTCAGTTGCTCAGGCGTTGCACGGCTCGTCGGCGCCTGTTCGGTCAGGCCGGGCTCTGTGAAACCCGCATACACGGAAACGCTCGACACGAGTGCGTAACGGCCGATGGTCGGTGACAAGGCGTCGAGCAGGCTCGCCACGGCGTCGGGCGCGTAGGCGCAGGTGTCGACGACAAAGTCGAAGCTGCGGCCCCTGACCGCGGAGAGGTCGCGGTGCCGGTCACCGACAATCGTCTCGAACCCGGCTCCGACCGTCGGATTGACAGTCTGGCCGCGGGTGAAGATCGCGACCCTGTGGCCGGCTTCAAGCGCCGCATCCGCAACGGCTCCACCCAGAAATCCCGTTCCGCCGACAACAAGCACATTCATCGCAGGCATCCCGACTCACCTTGAGCACGCGCCTATGAGGATGGAGGTTTCTTAGGCGGTCAACTTCCGCAGCGGCACCTTGGCTGATGGCAGCATCGGTGTGACGCCTGATGAAGAGCAGGCGCGATCCCATACTGAATGGCTGAGAAGACCGGCGATAAATGTCTGGATGTCATCCCCGGCGGCCGCAGGTCGGGAAGGGGATCCATAGCGCTGAGCCTGTACGTGGATTCCCTCCTCCTTCGCCGCGTTCGGGAATGACACCTGCTGTTCCCACGGCGGTCATCCCGGACGGCGAAAGCCGATCCGGGATCGGGTGCAGGAGAGTGCGCGCGAACCCTCCCCCTGTGCGGGGGAGGGTGGCGAACGGAGTGAGCCGGGAGAGGGGCGGTGCTTGTCCGAACGCGGCCCCTCTCCTGACCTGCTTCCGCAGGCCACCCTCTCCCGCAGAGAGGGAGTACAGCGGAAATGTTCTCTCTTTGTTCTTGACAATTCTCCTAACCTCGGCTATATCGGTGTGTAGACCTGCCTCTATCGAGGGGCGCGCTCGCGAGGCGTCGCAGTGTGGAGGTAGGCACGGTCCTGTGGTGCGGCTTCGCAAGCTTCACCGACAGGAGGCCCAGGCTGTATGCCGGTGGTCGGAATCGGTTCAAGGCCCCCGTCGAGCAGACGGACATCGCCTGGAACGGTCACCGGGCCGGCCTCGCCTGACCGCCTAAAGAAGCCGTGCGCGAAGAGGCACCTCGGCTCTTCTACTCACCATCCATCATCGAGCCGGGCTGCCCGTCGCGCCACCCTCGATCACCGCACAGGCTCGCAGCTCTCGCTGCGGGCCCCAAGGTGCTGGTTCTTTGACACCCCACCCGCGTCATCCCGGACGAAGCGCAGCGCAGATCCGGGATCGTCAGACCAGCCCAGCACCGTCATCCCGGGGCTGCGCTGCGGATCCCCGCCTGCGCGGGGATGACAGTTGAGGTTCCGGCGCTCCATCCTGCGCACGATCCCGGATTACCTTGCTCAGTCCAGGATGACAGTGGATTGCGTGCACCGCCTCGCTCCACCCCTGGAGACTCCGCCAGGGCGCGCTATGGTTCAAACACCCTCAAACCCGATTCGATCATGCCCCCACGCAGCACCTCCTCCGAGACACCCGTCGACCACCTCACGCCCGATAAAGCCCGTGCCGAGCACGCGGCGCTCGGCGCCGAGATCGCGGAACATGACCGGCGCTATTACGAGGAGGACGCGCCCTCGGTCTCGGATGCGGAATACGATGCCCTGCGCAAGCGCTACGAGGCGTTGGAGGATCAGTATCCTGAGCTGAAATCGCCCGAGAGCCTGACCCAGAAGGTCGGCTCGAAGGTGTCGGAAAAGTTCGGCAAGATCCGGCATCGCGTGCCGATGCTCTCGCTCGCCAATGGCTTTGCCGACGAGGAGGTGGAGGAGTTCGTCGAGCGCATCCGCCGCTTCCTCAACCTCAAGGACGATGCGTCGCTCGCCTTCACGGCCGAGCCCAAGATCGACGGTCTGTCGCTCAGCCTGCGCTACGAGAACGGAAAGCTCGTCTCCGCCGCCACCCGCGGCGATGGCGCGGTGGGTGAGGATGTGACCAACAACGCCCGCACGGTGGGCGATATTCCACATCGGCTGAAGGGCTCGAGCGTTCCGGATATCTTCGAGGTGCGCGGCGAGGTCTATCTCTCGCACGAGGATTTCGCCGCCATCAATGCGCGTCAGGAAGCGGCCGGCAAGGCGCTCTTCGCCAATCCTCGCAACGCGGCGGCGGGCAGCCTGCGCCAGCTCGATGCGTCGATCACCGCTTCGCGTCCGTTGCGCTTCTTCGCTTATGCCTGGGGCGAGGTGAGCGCCATGCCGGCGGATACGCAACACGGCATGATGGAATGCTTCAGGAGCTACGGCCTCAAGGTCAATCCGTTGACGCGCCGCTGCGAGAGCATTGCGGAATTGCTGGAGCATTACCACGCCATCGAGACCGACCGCGCTAATCTCGGGTACGACATCGACGGTGTCGTCTACAAGGTCGACAGTTTGAGCCTGCAGCAGCGCCTCGGCTTCGTGTCGCGCTCGCCGCGCTGGGCGCTGGCGCACAAGTTCCCGGCGCAGAAGGCCATCACGGTGCTGGAAGGCATCGAGATCAATGTGGGGCGCACGGGCTCGCTCAACCCCATTGCGCGCTTGAAGCCCGTCACGGTCGGCGGCGTCGTGGTGTCGAACGCGACCCTGCACAACGAGGATTACATCAAGGGCATCGGCGGCAACGGCGAGAAGATCCGAAACGGCATCGACATCCGCATCGGCGACACGGTCGTGATCAACCGTGCCGGTGACGTGATCCCCAAGGTGCTCGACGTGGTGCTGGAGAAGCGTCCGGCCGATGCGAAGCCTTACGAGTTTCCCACCACATGCCCGGCCTGCGGCAGCCACGCGGTGCGCGAGGTCAATCCGCGCACCGGCAAGGAGGATGCCGTGCGCCGCTGCACCGGCGGCCTCATCTGCCCGGCGCAGGCGCGCGAGCGCCTCAAGCATTTCGTTTCGCGCAATGCCTTCGACATCGAGGGGTTGGGTCTACAGCGCATCGATGAATTCTACGAGGAGGGCTTGATCCAGCGCCCGCAGGACATCTTCACGCTGGAAGCGCGCAATGCACGCAGCCTCAAGCGCCTGGAGAACCGCGAAGGCTGGGGCGAGACGAGCGCGAAGAACCTGTTCGCTGCCATCCAGGCGCGCCGTTCTATTTCGCTCAACCGCTTCATCTTCGCGCTCGGCATCCCGCATGTGGGTGAGACCTCAGCGCGGCTGCTGGCGCGCCATTTCGGCACTTTCGAGCACCTGCGCGAAACCGCAAAGGCCGCATCCGACGAGACATCGGAAGCGCATGCCGAACTCACCTCCATCGGCGGCATCGGGCCCGTGGTGGCGGAGGCCATCGTCGAGTTCTTCAAGGAACAGCACAACGAGCAGATGCTCGATGCGCTCCTGGCCGAGGTCACCACGGAGCCGATGGAGGCGCCGGCCACCGCGAGTTCGCCGGTCGCCGGCAAGACCGTGGTGTTCACCGGCTCCCTTGAGCAGATGACCCGCGAGGAAGCAAAAGCCATGGCCGAGCGGCTCGGGGCCAAGGTGGCGGGCTCCGTGTCCAAGAAGACCGATATCGTGGTGGCCGGCCCCGGGGCAGGCTCCAAGCTTGCCAAGGCGGCCGAGCTCGGGCTCCAGGTTATGGATGAGGACGGATGGTTCGCCCTCGTCGGGCGGGGGTGAGACTCCTGTCCAAGACTTGGCAGGCCCAGTGTGGCATGGTGCGCCCATGACGGTGATCACCCCGGAGGTCTCGCTCGATCCCGCCCAGGTCGGAGCAGGCGACGTGACGCATTTCTGGCGGGTGCCGCGCTATCGCGGCCTCGACTGCCTGCGCGCGACCTTCCGCCGTCATTCCTACGCCCGCCACAGCCACGATACCTATGCCATCGCGGCGGTGCTGGCCGGCTGCGAAACCTTCTTCCACCGGGGTGAGCAGCGCTATGTTCCGGCAGGCTGCGTGGCCGTCGTCTGCCCCGACGAGATCCACGACGGTGAGCCCTATGGCGGAGGCTTCGAGTACCGGACGTTCTATCCCTCGCCGGAGCTGATGCAGGAGATCGCCGAGGACGTGGCCGGGCGCCCGCTCTCCCGTCCGCCCTGGTTCCGGCATTCCGTCATCGACGATCCGGAGCTGTTCCAGGCTCAGGTCCGGCTTCATGCCTGCCTCTGCCAGGAGGACAGCTGGGCCTCCGAGATGGAGCAGGACACCCGGCTCATCGGCTTTCTGAGCCGCCTGATTGCCCGCTGGGCCGATCTCGATGCCCTGCCGAGCGTCCGCTACGGATCGACGAGCATCCTGCGGGTGCGCGATTATCTCGATGCTCATATCGGCGAGGAGGCGGACCTTGCCAATCTCGCCAACTTGGCTGGGCTGTCCCGCAGCCATTTCATCCGCGCCTTCGCCAAGGAAACCGGGCTGACGCCGCACGCCTATCTCCTCGACCGGCGCTTCCGGGCCGCCACACGGCTGCTGGGGCAGGGCGGGGCTCCGGGTGACGTAGCGGCGGCCTGCGGGTTCTTCGACCAGAGCCACCTCAACCGGGTGTTCAAGGCCCGCATGGGCGTGACGCCGGGGGCTTATCGCACTGCTTGAAACAGCACTTTCATCCAAGACGCGGCAGCCCTCATCCCGCATAAGGCCGGGACAATGAGGACCGTCATGGATCAGGCCAGCCCCTTCGTCTCCACACCGCGCCGCGACATCCAGGCGGGCCTGCGCGACATCGCGCCGGTGGCCGTTGCGGCTCTACCCATCGGTCTCCTGTTCGGCGCGATTGCCGCCGCCAAGGGGATGTCGACCCTCGAGGTCACCTTGATGTCGGCGCTGGTCTTTGCGGGCGGCGCGCAGTTCGCCGCCATCGAAACCTGGATCAGCCCTGCGCCCATCGTGACGCTTGCCTTCGCCACGTTGCTGATCAATGCGCGTCATGTGCTGATGGGGGCATCGCTGACGCCGAAGGTCCGCATGTCGCGGGCTCAGACCCTGCTGGCCTATTTCTTCCTCACCGACGAGGCATGGGCCCTGTCCGAGCGCCGCGCGCTGGAGCGGCCCGTGACAGGCGCCTATTGGTTGGCCATGGCCGTGGTGCTCTGGGCGAACTGGACGCTTTCATCGACCATCGGGGCCATTCTCGGCTCGTTTCTCGGCGATCCCGAACGCATCGGCGCGGACTTCGCCTTCACGGCACTTTTCATCGGTCTCGTGGCCGGCTTCGGGAAGAGCCGTGTGACGCTGGTCACGGTGGCCGTCAGCGCGGGCCTCGCAGCCCTCGTGCATTACTTCATCGGCGCGCCCTGGCACGTGGCATCGGGCGCGCTTGCGGGCATTGCGGCCGCCTATCTCGCAGCCCCTGAGGAGGCGCGCTCATGAACCTCGATACGACAACCCTGATCGCCATCCTGGCCATGGCGGCGGTGACCTATTTCACGCGCATCGCCGGCCTGTTCGTGGCGGATCGCCTCGTGCTCACCGGCCGCGCCAAGGCTGCCTTCGATGCCATTCCGCCGGCGGTGCTGGTCGCCGTGATTGCGCCCACCGCGCTCACCACCGGATGGGCGGAAGCCATCGCGGCGGCCATCACGGCAGTGGCGGCGTTCCGGCTCCCGCTGCTCGGAACGGTGGCGGTCGGTGTGGTTGCAGTCGTGGTGCTGCGGAACTTGATTTGATCACACGCTGCCATCGTCAATCCGGGCTCGGCTCTTGGCCGCCCGGAATGACGATGAATAGGCTAGCCGATCGCCTGCGTCGCGTTTTCCAACCAACCGCGCGTCTCGCCATCGAGATGCGGCCCGATCTTCTCCCGAACAGCGGAGTGATAAGCATTGAGCCATTCGATCTCGTCCGCCGTCATGATCGATGGCTCCACGAGGCGCAGGTCGATGGGCGTAAAAGTCAGCGTCTCGAAGCCCATCATCTCGCGGTCGCCACCGGAAATCGTGCGCGGCTCCACAAGGATGAGGTTCTCGATGCGGATGCCGTAGGCGCCGGGCTTATAGAAGCCGGGCTCGTTGGACAGCATCATGCCTACTTCCAGCGGCGTGTGGCCGGTCTTGGCGATGCGCTGCGGGCCCTCGTGCACGGAGAGATAGCTGCCGATGCCGTGGCCGGTGCCGTGATCGAAATCGAGGCCCGCCTCCCACAGAGGCTTGCGCGCGAAGGCATCGATCTGCGCACCCGTGGTGCCTTTCGGAAACACCGCCTGCGCGATGGCGATATGGCCTTTCAGCACGCGGGTGAAGCGATCCTTCATCTCCGCATTCGGCTCACCCACGATGATCGTGCGGGTGATATCGGTGGTGCCGTCCTCGTATTGCGCGCCGGAATCGATCAGGAAGATCTGGTCGCGTTCGATGGAGCGGTTGCTCGAAGTGGTGACGCGGTAATGGGGCAGGGCGGCGTTGGGGCCCGCGCCCGAGATGCTGGGGAACGACACGTTCTTGAGCGCGCCCGTCTCGACGCGGAACGCCTCCAGCGCCTCCACCGCATCGATCTCGGTCAGCTTGCCCGAGGGCGCCTCGCGGTCGAGCCAAGCGAGGAAGCGGGCCACCGCCACACCGTCGCGCAGATGCGCCGCATGGGAGCCTGCAATCTCGGCCTCGTTCTTCACGGCTTTCATGAGAGCGATCGGATCGGCCCCCACATCCACCTTGCCGCCGGCCGCCTCGATGCGGCGGATCAGGGCGACGCCGCCAGTGGCGGAATCGATGCGGATCTTGCCACCGGTTCCACCCAGCTCGTCGAGGGCGCCCTGGAAGCCGCTGATCGGAGCGAACGCGGCGAGATCACCGACTGCATCGCCGGCTTCGTTCGTCACCTTCGCTGGGTCGAAGAACAGGCTCGCGCGGCCTTCCCGGGGCAGGATTGCATAGCCGAGCGGCAGGGGCGTATGCCCTACGTCGCCGCCGCGCAGGTTGAAGGCCCAGGCAAGGTTGTGCGGATCGGAAATGACGAGAGCGTCGACCTTGGCCTCCGCCATCTTGCTGCGGATGCGCTCCAGCTTGGCCGGCGCGGTCTCGCCGGCGTAATCGAGCGGATGCGGCCGCACGGGCGCCTGAGGGGGCGCGGGGCGGTCGATCCAGACCACGTCGACGAGGTTCATGTCGACGGGGGCGAGGCGCCCACCGGCGCGGCCGACCGCCTGCTCCAGGCGCTTCAGGCTGTCGCTGGTGTGCAGCCAGGGGTCATAGGCGAAGGTGCCACCCTGGGGCAGGTTCTCGGCAATCCAGTCCTCAGGGGTGAAGTCGGCAAGCTGAACCGGCGTGATGACGGAGGTGTCCACCTGCTCGGCGGCCTGAACCGTATAGCGCCCGTCGACCACGAGAGCGGCCTTGGTCTGCAGGATGACGGCCGTCCCGGCGGAGCCGGTAAATCCGGTGAGCCATGCCAGACGCTCGGCGCTCTTCGGCACGTACTCGCCCTGATGCTCGTCGGCGCGGGGCACGATGAACCCGTCGAAGCCGCGGCGAGCCATTTCGGCGCGCAGCTTGGCGATATGCTTGGGTCCTTGGGCGGGGGAGGTGGTATCGTCGAAATACTGGAACTGAGCCATGGAAAGCAGCACCGAACAGCGGAAATGAAGAGGTCTGCACGCTAGGCCGGAGCGAGCGCGGCTGCAACAGCAATGCCCTTGAAAGCGACGCTGTACGCTTGAGCACATCGCTCAGGAATCATGCGTTCAGTGACTAGATCTTAATCAAAATTAGAAGTGTCCTGCATGTATTGCATGGCCCGCATGTGATCCTATGACTTCTACCAAAGTCGAACAGGGCTTATGTTCCTGACAACAAGAACAGAGGAGCGCTGAGGGGTTTCAGCACCGATCTGTTGGAGATGAGCCCATGACCGCAGCCGTTTTTTCCTCCCACCTCGCTGGCCCTGTAACCGCCCCATCCCGGCTTTCGCAGGTCGCATCCCGCGTGATGAACGCTCTCATCGAGAGCCGCGCCCGGAGCGCCTCCCGGATGCTGCGTCGCCACGAGGCCTTCATGTCCGATCTCGGGCGCCGGCAGGATCATTCACCGCTGTTCTTCGCGCAGTCCGACGATCTGCCTTTCAAGCTTTAAGCAATCTATTTGCGACGAAGGATAAGACAATGATCATCATCACCGCCCTCAAGGTCATCCGCGAAGTCTGGACCGAGACCCTTGCGCTCCGCCGCGAACTCGCCAAGCGCTATCCGGGCATTCTGGCCGAGTAATAAGAACTATTGGCGAGGCAGCGTCCGTGCGCTGCCTCGTGTCATGACCAAAGCGGCCCAGCCGTCCAGATTGTAGCGGCGCTGCAGATGCCATCCCTGGTGGGCATAGGCCGACAGAACGCCGGGGACGTCGCGGTACAGAAGCCCTGAGAGAATGATCGTCCCGCCGTCGCTCGTCACACGCGCCAGCGAGGGCGCAAGCATCCGCAGGGGCTTGGCCAGGATATTGGCAAAGACCAGGTCGAAATGCCCAGGGCGGTCCGCCTCCGCATGGCGAATGCCCGGGCCGACATAGAGCCTCATCCAGGCTGCGATTCCGTTGAGCCGCGCGTTCTCCCGCGCCACCCGCACAGCCTCCGGGTCGATATCGCCCGCCACGACGGGGCGCTTCAGAACCTTCGCCGCAGCAAATGCAAGAATGCCCGTGCCGGTGCCGACATCGAGCACATGGTGCGGCGTGCGCATTTTCAACTCGTCCACGAAGGCAAGCAGGCAGCCCTTGGTGGTGCCGTGATGGCCGGTGCCGAAGGCAAGGCCCGCCTCGATCTCGATGGCGATATCGCTGGGCAGGCGCTGCTCGCGGTCATGGGAGCCGTGAACGAAGATGCGGCCAGCCCGAACGGGCTTGAGGCCCTCCAACGACGATTTCACCCAATCCTTCTGCTCCAGAGGCAGGAAGACGCCCTTATCGGCCTCGGCCCCCACGATGGGGCGCAACAGGCTGCGGATCGCCGCTTCGTCCGGCTGATGGGCGAAATAGGCCTCCAGCATCCAGGGGCCGTCATCCTCCGTCTCGAAGGACGCAACGGCCGTCTCGGCCGGATCGAAAATCTCTCCGATCATGTCGGTCATGGCGCGCGCGGAGCGCTCGTCCGTGGTGATGCGGAAGACGTGGGTGGGGCGGTTGGGGTGCAGACCTTCAAGCATGCGGTCGCCTTACCACTCATCGGGGCGCAGGTCACCTGTTGGTGATGTCGGGGCTTGAGAGGAACCGTCAGGGGAGCGTTCCGTTTTGTCCTTGCTCAGCCTCAGCCATGGTCGAACCTTCACGGCTGCGCCTGCCCCATCCTCCCAGGAGATACCCATGACTGGACGCCTCTTTGACAAGGTTGCCATCGTGACAGGTGCCGGCACCGGCATCGGCGAGGCCATTGCTCTCAAGTTCGCCCGAGAGGGCGCCCGCCTTCTGCTCGTCGGTCTGCCGACCGATCCGGTAGAGGATGTCGCCCGCATGATCAATCGGGCCGGCGGCTTTGCGGAAACCTATCTTGGCGATATTGCCGAAGAGAACCATGCGCAAGCTGCGGTGGAAGCGTGTGTGAGCGCTTATGGCCGCATCGACATCTTGATCAACAACGCGGGCATGTTCCTGGTGGCCGCGGAGACGCAGGACTATCCCATTGACAAGTTCGACGAGACCCTGCGTTCGAACGTCCGGTCCGTTTTCCTCATGACCAAGTTTGCCCTGCCTCACCTTCAGAAGACATACGGCAACATCGTCTCCACTGGTTCGGAAGCCGGCATGATCGGCATCGCCAAGAACACGATGTATGGCGGCACCAAGGCTTTCATTCATTCGTTCATGCGCGGTGTGGCCGTGGAACAGGCAGCTTATGGGGTGCGCGCCAACTGCGTCTGCCCGGGCCCGATCGATACAGCATGGACCCACAAATCGAGCGGCCCGATGGACCGGGAGATGGAATCGATGATGATCGACGCAACGCCCATGGGTCGCCGCGGCACGCCGGAGGAGGTAGCGAACATATTCTGCTTCCTTGCTTCCGATGAGGCCAGCTACGTCACAGGCGCGCTTTATGCGGTTGACGGCGGTGTGACGATCGCCAAGGGAGCCGTCGGCTCCATGGCCTCCTCGTATTTCAAGAAGCAGCCGGAGGGCACGCTGCCGACCCGTCATTCGCATGACGGCCTGAAGAACAAGGATTACGAGACACTCACCTAAGAAGAGTGGAGCGCTCTGGTTGACGCCGGCTCTTCAAACCGGCGTCAGCTCCCTGGCGGGCTCGAGCACCTTGAGGCGCTCCGCCTCCTTCGCCTTGTACTCGCGCTGCACGTCCGTGACGTAGTCGCGCACGATGGGCGCGGCGTCGCGCTTGCGGGCGAGCTGCATGTGGAACACGAGCTGGCTGCCGGTGGTGAACATGGTCTCTGCGCTGATGAGATAGAACTCGAACATGCGGCAGAAGCGTTCGTCATACATGGCGGCGATCTTCTCGCGGTTCGCCTCGAAGCGCCGGTGCCAATGGTTGAGCGTCTTCGCGTAGTGAAGGCGCAGGAACTCGAGATCCGTCACCCACAGCTGGTTCTGCTCGACGATGGGGAATACCTCCGACAAGGCAGGCGAGTAGGCGCCGGGGAAGATGTATTTCCTGAGCCAGGGGCTCGCGGTGCCGGGAGGGCTCATCTTGCCGATGGAGTGCAGCACCATCAGGCCATCATCATCGAGGAGCGCGTTGATCTTGGCAAAAAACTCACCGTAATGATGAACGCCCACATGCTCGAACATGCCGACCGAGACGATGCGGTCGAACTTCCTGTCGACCTTGCGATAATCGAGCAGCTCGAAACGCACCCGATCCGACAAGCCCGCGCGCCGTGCCTTCTCATTGGAGAGTTCATGCTGCTCCTTGGAGAGCGTGACGCCGGTCACGTCCACGTCCTCCATGGCGGCGAGATAGAGCGCAAGGTCGCCCCAGCCGCTGCCGATGTCGAGAACTTTCATGCCGGGCTTGAGGCGCAGCTTCGACGCGATCAGTCGCAGCTTGTTCTGCTGCGCCTCTTCTAGCGTCTCATCGTCGTTGACGAAATAGGCGCAGGAATACTGCATCCCCTTGTCGAGGAAGAGCTTGTAGAAGTCGTTGCCCAGATCGTAGTGATGCGCCACGTTCTGCTGCGCCTTGCCGACGGGGTTCGCCTGCTGGAAGCGCTTCACCCCGCGCGAGATGCGCTTGAGTACGCTCTGCAATGGGTAGTTCGCCAGGGACGAGCGGTTCATCGAGAACAGGTTCAGGAAGTCGCGTAGGTTCGAGCCGTCCTCGAAGCTCATTCGGCCATCCATATAGGCCTCACCGGCGTGCAGTTCCGGGTTGAGGAAGAGCTTGTGGTAGAGCGAGCGGTCGGTGAGCCGCATGGTGACGCTTGGGCCCGGCTTCTCGCCGCCGAACGTATGGGTGCCCCCCTCCGCATCGATCACCTTCAGGGTTCCGGCACGCACGAAGGATCTCAGCATGTTGGACAGGGGGAACATGGGCACCTCTCGGAATCGTCGCTTTGGGCCGGATGGTTCCACAGTTGCGGTCAGGTGACTAGAGGCAGGCCAGATCAGAACTCGTCTAAAGTGCAGGAACCACGATCTAAATTGGGAACAACGGGGAATCGCTCTTGTTGGAAGGCTGACACTTGCGGGGCTTAAGAGTCGCCACTCAATCCACCAGACAGGAGCAGCCGATGTTCTTCCGCCAGAAGCAGATGGCGTATCACGCCAAGCCTGACAAACCCGACCCGCTCTTCGCTAAAATGCTTCAGGAGCCCTTGGGCGGCCAATGGGGTGAGATCAGCGTGATGATGACCTATCTGTTCCAAGGCTGGAACTGCCGCGGTCCCCAGAAATACAAAGACATGATCATGGACATCGGCACCGAGGAGATCGGCCATGTCGAGATGCTCGCCACCATGATCGCCCGCCTGCTCGAGACTTCGCCGATCGAGCAGCAGGAGGAGATGGCCAAGAACTCGGTGGTAGGAGCCGTGATGGGCGGTGCCCGCGTCGAGGATGCCATCGTGGCCGGCATGAACCCTCAGCATTACATCGTGGCCGGACTTGGCTCTCGGCCTACGGATAGCGTCGGCAATCCGTGGACATCGGCCTACACCATTGCGAGCGGCAATCTGCTCGCCGACTTCCGCTTCAATGTGACGGCCGAGAGCCAGGGACGTCTCCAGGTTGCTCGTATTTACAACATGACCAATGACACGGGCGTGCGCGACATGCTCTCGTTCATGCTCGCCCGTGACACCATGCACCAGAACCAGTGGCTCGCCGCGATCAAGGAGCTGGAGGAGGACGGACTTGAGATGACGCCGGTGCCTTCGAACTTCCCGCAGGAACTGGAGAAGACCGAGGTGTCCTACCAGTTTCTAAACCATTCCGAAGGCACCGAGAGCGAGCAGGGCCGCTGGGCTCAGGGACCCGCGCCGGACGGGAAGGGCACCTTCACCTACATTGATCGTCCGCCGGCCTACACGGAGGATGAGGGTAACCTCAACCCGGTCGATCCCCGCACCTACGGCACGCCGCCGGCTCCCGTGCCGCCGGCTGCTGCGGAGTAGTCGCCAGTTCACATAGGTTGTTCTGCGTCATGCCCGGCTCTATGCCGGGCATTCTCTTTGGTCAGCCCAACGCTTGGACAAAACTGTCGAGCACCATCTTGCGCCCGGCTTTGTCGAACTCGACCGTGAGCTTGTTGCCGTCCACCGCCTCGATGGTGCCGGGACCGAACTTGGTGTGCAGGACGCGCCCGCCCAGCTTGAAGCCTGAGTCGCCGGTGGATTTCGCCACCAGTTCGCCCTCGATCAGCATTGGGCCTCGTCGGTCGCCGGAGCGGCGGGCGGAGTAGCCGCCATCGTCCGTGCTGGCACGATGCGCCTGGGCGCGTTGCCAACCGGGAGTCTGGTAGGACGAGCCGCTGAAGGGCTGCATGCGGTCGAAGCGCGAACCGCCATAAGAGAAGTTGGCCGGAACCTCGGCGACTTCCACGTCCGACTCGGGCAGGTCGTCGATGAAGCGGCTCGGCACGGTCGAGTTCCACAGGCCATGGATGCGCCGGTTGGAGGCGAAGTAGATCTTTGCCCGGCGCCGGGCGCGGGTGATGCCCACATGGGCGAGGCGCCGCTCCTCCTCCAATCCCGCGCGACCGCTCTCGTCGAGGGCGCGCTGGTTCGGAAACAGACCCTCCTCCCAGCCTGGCAGGAAGACCGTGTCGAACTCCAGGCCTTTCGCGGCATGAAGCGTCATCAGGCTTACGCGCTCAACGGTGTCGGATTCGTTGGCTTCCATCACGAGCGAGACATGCTCAAGGAAGCTTTGCAGGTCGGGGAATTCCTCCATGGAGCGCACGAGCTCCTTGAGGTTTTCGAGACGCCCTGCTGCATCGGCCGACTTGTCCTTCTGCCACATGTCCGTGTAGCCGGATTCCTCCAGCACCGTCTGGGCGACCTCGGACTGAGACATGGTCTCTGACAGCTTTGCCCATCGTCCGAAGGAGATGAGCAGGTCGCGCAAGGTCCCGCGCGGCTTCGGCTTCAGCTCATCGGTTTCGACGATGAAGCGCGCGGCCTCCATCAGCGGCACGCGGGCAGCGCGGGCATGGTTGTGCAGCACCTGGATCGTGGCATCGCCCAGGCCACGCTTCGGCGTGTTCACGATGCGCTCGAAGGCGAGGTCGTCCGCGGGCTGGTTCACCACGCGCAAGTAAGCGAGCGCATCGCGGATTTCCGCGCGCTCGTAGAAGCGCGGGCCGCCGATGACGCGGTAGGGCACGCCGAGCGTCACGAGCCGGTCTTCTATCTCACGCATCTGGGCGGAGATGCGCACCAGGATGGCGACCTCCGACAAGGAGTGCTTCTTGGCGTGCAATGCCTCGATCTCCTCGCCGATGAGCCGGGCTTCCTCCTCGGAATCCCAGGCGCCGGTGATCGTCACCTTCTCGCCGGGCTCGTCCTCGGTGCGAAGCGTCTTGCCCAGGCGGCCCTGGTTCTTGGCGATGAGCCCTGAGGCCGCCGAAAGGATGTGGCCGGTGGAGCGGTAGTTGCGCTCCAGGCGGATTACGGTGGCGCCGGGAAAGTCGTGCTCGAAGCGCAGGATGTTGTCGACCTCGGCGCCGCGCCAGCCATAGATCGACTGATCGTCGTCGCCGACGCAGCACAGGTTCTTGCGCGCCTGGGCGAGAAGCCGCAGCCAGAGATACTGGGCGACGTTGGTGTCCTGGTATTCGTCCACCAGCATGTAGCGGAAGCGGTTCTGATATTGCTCCAGAATGTCCGGATGCTCGCGCCACAGGCGCAGGCATTCGAGAAGGAGATCGCCGAAATCGACGGCGTTCAGAGTCTTGAGCCGTTCCTGATAGGCCCGGTACAGCCGTCCGCCCTTGCCGTTGGCAAACGCTCCGGCTTCACCGGCCGGTACCTGGTCGGGTCCGAGACCGCGGTTCTTCCAGCCGTCGATGTGGCCAGCGAGCTGGCGGGCGGGCCAGCGCTTCTCGTCGATGCCCTCAAGCTCGATCACCTGCTTCATCAGGCGAAGCTGGTCGTCAGTCCCGAGGATCGTGAAGTCGGAGCGTAGGCCCACGAGCTCTGCATGGCGGCGCAGGATCTTGGTGCCGATGGAGTGGAACGTGCCGAGCCACTGCATACCCTCGGCCACGGGGCCGATGACGGCCGTGATGCGCTCGCGCATCTCGCGCGCGGCCTTGTTGGTGAAGGTGACTGACAGGATCTGGGACGGGTAGGCTTTTCCTGTGGCGATCAGGTGGGCGATCCGGGTGGTGAGCACGCGGGTCTTGCCGGTGCCGGCGCCGGCCAGCACGAGAACCGGTCCCTCGGTCGCCTCCACGGCGGCGCGCTGTTCCGGGTTCAGGCCATTCAGGTAAGGAGATTGCGGCGCAACCGCCGCACGGGCGCGGGCGCTCAGCGAGCCGGACGCCGGCTCATGGGCCAAGCTGTCCTGCGGATCGGGTCTTTGATCGGACTGATTCATCGGCGGGACCATGGATCAAAAGGCGAACGGCGTCGAGCCCGGAATGCCTGTCGATCCTGCCGCAGGCGCGAACTTCGGAGCCAGAATGTCATTGTTGACGAGGGGCCTTGTTCCCATATGGGAATGAAAGGCTCGAAAAGGAATGTGCCATGCGTTTCATGGTGGCTTTGGTCATCGTTTCCAACTTTGTCCTGCCTCTATCCATGCCGGCGGACGCTCAGTCGCGCCTGCCCCGCGTGAGCCCGTCCGAGCGGGCGTCAAAGGACATCAACCGACGGATCCGGCAGGATCAGCAACTGCTGAACTTGGATGAGCGCATCCAAATGGAGAACAACCAGATCCGCCAGGACATCCAGCGGGATCGTCTGTTTGCTCCACGGACACTGCCCCCGGTCTCGCGGGGAGCCTGCCCACGCGGCTCGATCAGCTGCTAGAGCCTCGGACCCAAAAGTGGATATGCACTTTTGGGATTCATCCGATGCTCATTATCTGCGCTAGTGACGGGTGCCCGAGGCTGACAAAGCCTCCTGGATCTCGGCCTTGTGCGGAATGCCGATCACGCGGCCCAGGACTGCTGGCCTTGGCAGGCGGGCATGGGTGGTCTTCATCACGGCAAGATTGGCCATGATATCATCCGGGAAGGGGCTGACCTTCCGGGTTTGCATCTCCACGTGAAGGGATAGGCCCTCCATGGTGGCGGCAACCCAGCCTTCGCCCGCATGGCGGATTTCCATGTAGTAGTGGATGCGCTTCTCGTCGAAATCCACCAGCTGAAGCGTGACGCGCACCCTGTCATGCATCGTCAGCTCGCGCTTGTAGGTGGTGTGGATCTCGGCTGCGAAGAACGAAGCCTTTTGCTTTTCCAGATAGTCGTGGCCCAGGCCGACGAGGCTGAAGCCTTCCTCGACGGCGCGGTCGAAGAGCACATGATAATAGGCCATGTTCATATGACCGTTGTAATCGATCCAGGCGGGTTCGATCCGCATCGTGGAGGACACGAAGGGCGCAAAGAAAAAGACGGGAGTCCGCTTTTCCATGGTCAGTCTCGTCCCTCGATGCGCCTCAGCTGCTCATCCCGTTCCACCGGAAGAAACAATGTTAGCATAGTCAAACAGCATGTGCATGAGGGGTGCGGCATCTTTCTCATCCGAGTGTTGCCTTTGCAACGGTTCTGGTAGCTATGGATCATCTGAGCATCACAACCGGATCTGAAGCCTCCATGAATGTGCCCCACGCTGCCGTCCGCCAGAAAGCCCCTGATGCTGCCCTTGCGGCCCTCCAGACCGAACTGTCCCGGCGTTTCGGCGACCGGGTTGCCACCTCGGCGTCCGTTCGCGAGCAGCACGGGCATTCCCTCACCTGGATCAAGAACCAGCCGCCGGACATCGTGGTCTATCCCCGGACGACGGAGGAGGTGTCGGAGATCGTAAAGCTGTGCGCCTCGCACGAGATTCCGATCATCCCTTACGGCACCGGCACCTCGCTGGAGGGGCACGTCAACGCCCCGTACGGCGGCGTCACCATCAACTTGAGCCTGATGAAGCGCATCATCGCCGTCCATGACGAGGATCTGGATTGCGTGGTCGAGGCCGGCGTGACCCGCAAGGAACTCAATGAGAACCTGCGTGACAAAGGCCTGTTCTTCCCCATCGATCCCGGCGCGGATGCCTCCATCGGCGGCATGGTCGCCACCCGGGCGTCCGGCACCAACGCAGTGCGCTATGGGACCATGAAGGACGTGGTGCTGGCGCTCACCGCCGTGCTGCCCAACGGCGAGATCGTGAAGACGGCGAGCCGCGCCAGGAAGAGCTCGGCGGGCTACGACCTCACGCGGCTTCTCATCGGTTCCGAGGGCACGCTGGGCATCGTGACCGAAATCACCCTCAAGCTTCATGGCATTCCCGAGGCGATCTCGGCCGGCGTCTGCCCGTTCCCGTCGGTGAAGGCCGCCTGCGACGCCGTGATCATGACAATCCAGTCCGGCATTCCGATGGCCCGCATCGAGCTGCTCGACGAGGTGCAGGTGAGGGCGGTGAACCTCCACTCCAAGCTGTCCCTGCCGGAAAGCCCTCTGCTGCTGCTGGAATTCCACGGCTCCGAAGCCGGTGTTCAGGAACAGGCAGAGCGCTTCGGCGAGATTGCCGCCGAGTTCAGCGGCGGGCCCTTCGAGTGGGCCACGAAGCCCGAGGAACGCTCGCGCCTCTGGCAGGCCCGGCATGATTCCTATTGGGCGGCCAAGGGCCTGCGGCCCGGCGCTCAATCCGTGGCAACCGACGTCTGCGTGCCGATCTCGCGTCTGGCCGAATGCGTCGATGCCACGAAGCAGGACATTCTCGATAGCGGGCTCATCGCTCCCATCGTGGGCCATGTGGGCGACGGCAATTTCCACGTCCAGCCCCTCGTGAACACGGACGATCCGGCGGAAGTCGAGGCCTGCGAGGCCTTTATCGACCGGCTCGTGCGGCGGGCTCTGGCCATGGAGGGCACCTGCACGGGCGAGCACGGGGTCGGCCAGAAGAAGATGAAGTACCTGGAGATCGAGCATGGACCGCAGGCGCTGGGGCTCATGCGCGTCTTGAAACAGGCGATCGACCCTCACAACATCATGAATCCGGGCAAGATCATCGCGCTTTGACGGTGGAACACGGTGAACAGCGCTCCCGGTCCCTGCCTTCATGAGGTAAGGACGTGTCAGAGTAACGGAGAAAAGGCGGCTTCTTGCGCGATATCCTGACGATCATCGCATCCATCGTGATCCTGATCCTGGCAATCGCCGTGGCGGTGCCTCCCTTCGTTTCATGGGAGGACCACCGCGAGACGATCGACCAGATGATCGCGCGCGCGTCGGGAACGGAGGCCCAGACCGAGGGCGGAATCGGCATCCGCCTCCTGCCCGAGCCACGGATCATCCTCGACCGGCTGAGGCTTGGCGGGAAAACGCCGGACTCGCCGGTTCTGACCGCCGACAACGTCTGGGCGGAGGTTGCTCTTACCCCCCTTCTGCGGGGCGAGGTGCGTTTCACGGAAACCCGCGTGGGGCGCGCCGATATCCGCGTCCCGGTCTCTGGGGACGGCGAGTGGCGCCTGCCGCCGGAGCTGGTTTCGGGCAGCGGCCGGGCGCGGGAATGGGCCATCGAGAACCTGTCCGTCGGCCAGCTCCTCGTGACTACGCGGAACGCCAGCACCGGTCGCACCAATCAAGCTTTCGCGGAGAACGTGCTTATCGAGGGCCAGAAGCTCATCGGCCCCTGGCGCGTCGAGGGGACGACGTCTGGCGTTCCTTTCCGGCTCGTGACGGGGGAGTTGGCCGAGGACAAAACCGTTCAGGTCAAGCTCTCGGGTGGAGGCGACATCTATCCGCGGTTCGATCTCGATGCCCGACTGGGATTGAGCGAAGGCGCCGGCGAGGCTGCGACCCCGAACGTCTCGGGCAAGGCCAAGATCCTGTTCGGTCCCCCGGCACAGCTCGCCGCAGCCGGCATCCCTATCCCGATCGTGGTCGAGACTGAGTTCAAGACGGTACCAGGCGCGGTCGAGCTCAGCCCCGTCAGCGTGGAAGCGGGCGAGGGCGGGGCGAGCCTGCGCATGACCGGCGAGGGCAGGGTCGGACTCAACGATCCCCGCATATCGTTGCGTCTCGAAGGGCGCAGGCTCGATGCGGACAGCTTCATCCTCTCCGGCAATGGGCAGGACTTCGCGAGCCGCCTGCAGCAATGGTCCCTGCCGCTGATCCGGGTGCCCATCGATCTGGATCTCAAGATCGACAGCATCGGCCTGGGCCAGGAGGATCTGACGAATGCCAATCTGCGCCTGTCGCTCGATACAGGCCGAGCCACGTTGGACCGGATCGAGTTCACAGCCCCAGGCGACACGAAGGTGGCACTCGAAGGTCAGCTCGGGCTGACCACCAGGGGCGGCATCAACGGCAAGGTGGCGTTGGCTTCCAACCAGTCCGACCGTCTCGCGCGCTACTTGGCCAAGATCCGCCTGAACTCGCCGCTGCTGACGGCCCTGGACGGGCGCCCCGTGGAGCTCTCCTCCGAGGTCGCGTTCTCGAACCCGGTCCTCTCCTTCAACCGGCTGCGGCTGAAGATGGGCGAGTCCACGCTCACCGGTAATGTCCGCTACACGGCCCCGGAGGCGAACGAGCGCGGCAAGCTTGAGGCACAGGTTGCCCTTCAAGGCCTGAACCTCAACGATCTGCCCCAGGTCTCGAGCGTGTTCCAGGCGACCGAAAACCTCGATGTCGGTTTCATCCTGGATGCCCGCGGGGTCAGCGCCGGCAAGAGCCCGGCAACCGGGCGGATCACGGCGCGTATCCTCTCCGACGGGCCGGCGCTGCTGGTCGAGACCCTCGACATCGTGGATGTCGCAGGCGCCAATGCCCGAGTGCGCGGACGGATCGCGCCGGATGGCTCGGGCCGAATTTCGGGCAAGGTCACAGCCCAGCGTGCCGATCCCCTGATCGATCTTCTGGGAAGCGTCTGGATTGGCGGAATTTCGAAGCTCGTGCCGCCCTTCGTCCGCGAAGGGGCGCTTGATCTCGACGTCGCGTCCGAGCGGGTGGCGCCTGCGCCCGGCTCGACCGAGCTGCGGCTGCGCACCACGGCCACCGGCCGCATGGCCAATGGACCCTTCGAGGGACAGGTCGAATCCATCGACGGGCGCACCGAGAGCCTGACCCTCAGCCTCTCGAGCGACAACACCGGACGCTGGGTCAATCGACCGAACATGGCCGGCCTCAACCAGCCTTCCAGGATCGATCTCCGTGGCTCCCGCGCCGGCTCCGGCCGGTTCAGCGTTACCCTCACCGGGGATGTCGCCGGCTTGAAGGTGGCGACCACGAAACCGTTTGCCCTGAGCGAGGGCGACGACGTGGTGGACAGCGGCGAAGTCGAGCTCGCAACCCCCGACGTCACACCCTTCCTGCGCCTGCTCGGCGATGGGGCAGGCGTCGCCCCGCCCGTGCCGGTGAACGGGCGGGTGACCCTCGGCCGGGAGCGCGGGGCGACCCTCCTCGATATCAACGCCAAGGTCTCCAACGACCCCGTGCAGGCGCGTCTTGTAGCCCCCTCCCGTTCCGAGATCAGCGGCGATGTCTCCCTGGGCCGCCTTTCCATGCCGTGGCTCGCAGCCGCGCTGGCGCTCAACGTACCGGGCGATCAAAGCACGAACGCGATCTGGTCCACAGCCCAGTTCGGCCAGAGCGGACGTCTTGTCTCCGGCGGCCAAGTCACCTTCCGGGTAGGGACGCTCGAGCTCGGCCGCGGCCTCCAGGCAAAACGGGCTGCGTTCGTCGTCGGTGCGCAGTCGGACGGGATTTCCATCCGAAACCTCGAGGCGACAATCGGCTCAGGCAGGATCATGGGTACGACGACGATCACCCGGCAGGGAGCGGTTGCCACCATCGTGGGTGAGGGAGCGCTGGACCGGGTGCCCCTCTGGGCACTGACGGGCTCCTCGCCTTTCGAGGCCATTCTCTCCGGTCCGCTCCGTTTCGGTGCGGCCGGCTCAAGCCTCTCGGAACTTGTCGCCAATCTCGGGGGCGCCGGCGACTGGCAGGTCATCAATCTGCGCATCCCCGCAGCAGACCCAAATGTCTTCGACCGCGCCCTCAAGCGCTCGCTCGCGGAAAGCGACCCGCTGGTCGAGGGCAAGGCGGAGGCGGTTCTCGGCATGGAGCTTGGGCGCGCGCCCTTCAACACAAGCCTGGTTCGGACCTCGGCGGCCCTCGTGAGCGGGGTGCTGCGGCTCTCGCCCTTCGTGGCCGAGAGCGGCCCCGCCATCTGGCAGGGCGGCATCACCTACGACCTGAAGACTCTCCAGTTTGATGCCCGCGGGGCTCTCACGGCCAAGACGGCGCCGGCCGAATGGGTCGGCGCCCCGCCGTCGATCGGCTTGAACTGGCAGGGCTCCCTGACGGCTCCCGTTCGCCAGATCGATGCCGGGCCGTTCCGCAACGGGCTGGCCGCCATCGTGCTCAAGCGGGAGCTGGAAAAAATCGAAGCGTTCGAGCGTGCAGCAGCGGAGCGCCAGCGCCAGATCGATGCGCAGCGCGAGGCTGAGCGTCAGAGGGTGAGGGCGGCTGAAGAGGAAGCACTCCGGCAGGCGAGGGCCCGGGCCGAGGCGGAACGGGCACGCCGGGAGGCTGAACGGCTGCAGTCGGAGCAGCGGAGACAAACGGAGGAGGCCGAGCCGGCTCCGTCGCAGACTTCCCTGCCGCCTCTCAACCCACCGGTCGAAGTGGCTCCCCCACCGTCGGTCTATGGAGCCCCGCCGGTACGCTGATCGGCGGCTTCCAGCCGGTTCCGCAAATCATTGAGAACGAAGACGCGAATGGCCGAGGACAGATTCTGCTCGCCGCGTTCCGCATCGATGCGCCCGATCAGAGACTGAACGGAGCGGTTTTCCCGCTCGGCAATCTCTCTCAAACCTTCCCAGAAAGGCTCCTCAAGCGAGATGCTCGTCCGGTGACCGGCGATGGAGACGGAGCGTTTGAGAACGGCAAAGCCCATTCACGGCGTCTCGTCTGGGTCGCGCTTGTGGCCTTCGAGGCGGCTCTTCGCCAGATCCTGCTCGGCCTTCGTCAACGTCTTCTCAGCCTTGGTGCGACCGAAGCTGACGCGGTTTTGTTCGGCGCGGGCCTCCTTGTCGGCCCGCGCCTTGTTCTTACGCGCCTGGCGCAGATTGATGATCTCAGCCATGGCGCCTGTACGGCCTATTCGCCCGGTTGCAGCATCGTCTCAGGGCGAACGACGGCGTCGAAGTCCTCTGACGATACCCCGGCCTTGAGGGCCTCTTCCTTGAGCGTCGTGCCGTTCTTGTGCGCTGACTTCGCGATGGCCGCCGCCTTGTCGTAGCCGATGGTCGGAGCCAGGGCCGTTACGAGCATGAGCGAACGCTCCATCAGCTCCTTGAGGCGGTCCTTGTTCGGCTCGATGCCGACGACGCAGTTGTCCGTGAAGCTGACGGCGCCGTCCGCCAACAGGCGGATCGACTGCAGCACGGCATTCACGATCACCGGCTTGAACACGTTGAGCTCGAAATGGCCCTGGCTGCCCGCGAAGGTAACCGTCGTCTGGTTGCCGGCCACCTGGCAGCACAGCATCGTCATGGCCTCGGCCTGGGTCGGGTTGACCTTGCCGGGCATGATCGACGAGCCAGGCTCGTTCTCAGGTAGGGAGATCTCGCCGATGCCGGAGCGCGGGCCCGAGCCCATCAGGCGGATATCGTTGGCGATCTTGAACAGGCCGGCAGCCAAGCTCGCCAGGGCGCCATGAGTGAAGACGAGGGCATCCTTCGAGGCCAGCGCCTCGAACTTGTTGGCCGCCGAGGTGAAGGGCAGCGCCGTGAGCTCCATGACCTTCGCGGCGAAGCGGTCCGCAAACTCGGGATGGGCATTCAGGCCGGTGCCGACGGCGGTGCCGCCCTGGGCCAGGGCATAGATGCCCGGAAGGGTCGCTTCGATGCGGGCGATGCCGAGGCGCACCTGTGCGGCGTAGCCGGAGAACTCCTGGCCGAGGGTCACCGGGGTTGCGTCCTGCAGGTGCGTGCGGCCGATCTTGACGATATCCTTGAAGGCTTCCTGCTTGGCTTCCAGCGCCTTTAGAAGGTGCTTGAGGCCGGGGATCAGCCGATCATGGACCTCGCGGGCGACCGCAATGTGCATGGCGGTGGGAAACGAGTCGTTGGACGACTGGCCCATGTTCACGTGATCGTTCGGGTGAACCGGCTTCTTGCTGCCGCGCTCGCCGCCGAGGCGCTCGATGGCGAGGTTCGAGAGAACCTCGTTCATGTTCATGTTGGACTGGGTGCCCGAGCCGGTCTGGTAGACCACAAGCGGGAACTCGCCATCGTACTTGCCCTGCACCACATCGGCGGCGGCTGCCGCAATGGCGTCGGCCAGGCGCGGCTCCAGCTTGCCCAGATCCTTGTTCACAAGGGCGGCCGCCTGCTTCACGATGGCCAGCGCATGGACCAGAGGCAGCGGCATCCGGTCCGTGCCGATGCGGAAATTCTGGAGGGAACGCTGCGTCTGGGCACCCCAGAACTTGTCGGCGGGAACGTCGATGGGGCCGAAGGTATCTGTTTCGATGCGGGTGGAGGGCGACATCCTGACCTCTTTCGATGGAGTTGCGTGTTCTTATCTCAAATGATGGCGCTCGCAACCGTCGAACGCGCATGGAGGCCTTGGAAATTCGCATGAGC
Organism: Microvirga soli; assembly: GCF_016734765.1. Classification (GTDB taxonomy): domain Bacteria; phylum Pseudomonadota; class Alphaproteobacteria; order Rhizobiales; family Beijerinckiaceae; genus Microvirga; species Microvirga soli. The sequence continues at coordinate 168,100 of NZ_JAERQE010000003.1, forward strand.
GACACCCTGGAAACGCCCCTTTTCCGCCCGCCTCACCCCAAGCCCCGCACCGAGCTTCTCGGCATGGTGGCGTTCCTGCGCATGGTTCGCGAGAACCCTCTGAATATGTGGATGGAGGCGCATTTCGAGGAGCCGTTCGTCACGGGCGACGGCGCCATGGGACGCATGACCGTGGTGAGCGATCCTGCCGCCATTCGCCATATCCTCGTGGACAATGCTGCCAACTACCGCAAGGACGACCTGCAGATCCGGATCCTGGCACCAGGGTTGGGACGCGGTCTCGTGACGGCGGAGGGCGACGAGTGGCGGCTCCAGCGCCGCACCCTTGCACCGCTCTTCACTCCCCGCACGGTCACAAGCTTCTTCCCGGCCATGGTGGAGGCAGCGGACCGTCTGGTCAGGCGGTGGCAGAGGCGGCCCGACGGGCGCGTGGTCGATGCGGCTCTCGACATGACCCGGGTCACCCTCGACGTACTGGAGCGGACCATCTTCACCCAAGGGGTGCCGAAGGACCCGGATGCCCTCGGGCGGGCGATCACCCGCTATTTCAACTCCATCGGCCGCGTCGATCCGCTCGACATCTTCGGCTTTCCGGACTGGGTGCCCAGGATCGGGCGCCTGCGGGCGCGGCCGTCGATCCAGTTCTTCGAGGAGACCGTCAACGCGCTGATCGACGCCCGCAAGGCACTGCTCACCAGCGGGGAGCTTGCTCCCCGCGACCTGCTTACCCTGCTGCTGGAAGCGGCGGACCCCGAGACCGGCAAGGGTCTCAGCGATATCGAAGTGCGGACGAACATCGTCACCTTCATCGGCGCCGGCCACGAGACCACGGCCAATGCCCTGTCCTGGTCGCTTTACCTCCTCTCTCAGGACGAACGCGCCCGGGCCCGGGTCGAGCAGGAGGTGGACGAGGTGCTGGGGGAGGGGCCTATCGAGCCTAGTCACCTGGAGCGGCTCGTCTATACCCGTGCGGTGATCGACGAAGCGGTCCGGCTCTATCCGCCTGCCCCTTACATGAGCCGCACCGCCATCGCGGATGATCGGATCGGGGATGTGGACATACCGGCAGACTCCATGGTGGCGATCTCGCCTTATGTGCTGCACCGTCATCGGAAGCTTTGGGACGAGCCCGATGCCTTCCGGCCCGAGCGCTTCCTGCCGGAAAACCGCAAGCAGATCGACCGCTTTGCCTATCTGCCCTTCGGAGCGGGCCCGCGGGTCTGCATCGGCGCGAGCTTCTCGCTGCAGGAGGCCGTGATCGTGCTGGCGACCATCGCCCGTTCCATGCGGCTCGACCTCGTGGAGGGGCACGCTGTGGAACCCGTTCAGCGCATCACCCTGAGGCCGGGCGGCGGCCTGCCCATGCGTGTGACGCAGCGCGTGCGCGAAGATGCTTTGGTCGAGGCGTGAAGGAAGGGGCTTAGTTCTTCTTGCGGAACGCATCGAGGCTGACGACCTCGGCGGTGCCTGAGGCGGGATCGGACTCGGGAGCCTGCTCCGCAGGCGCCTCCGCCTGTTCGGCCTTGGGAGCCGCCGCTGCCGGCTTTTCCGTTGCGGGCAGCGCCTTGCGGGGCTGCTTCAGTTCCACGGGCTCCGACGATGCACCACGCACAGGCTGAGGTGCCGGTGCGGCCTCGGGCGCTTCCTCCTCATCCTCGTCCTGGCTGTCGAACTTCAGGCCGAATTGCACGGACGGATCGAAGAAACCGGTGAGCGCATCGAATGGGATGAGCAGCCGCTCCGGGATCCCGGAAAAGGAGAGCCCCACCTCGAAGGTGTGCTCCGTCACGTTGAGGTCCCAGTACTGATGCTGGAGGACGATGGTCATTTCCTGCGGGTACTTTTCGCGCAGGCGGTTCGAGAGGCGAACGCCGGGAAAATCCGTCTGGAAGGAGATGTAGAAATGGTGCTCGCCCGGAAGCCCGTCCTTGGCATCGATCAGCACTTTGCGCACGACACCCTTGAGGGCGTCCTGCACCAGAAGATCGTAGCGGATCAGGTCTTTACCACCGGCCATAAGCGAGCCCTTGCAGAAACAAAAGTGGAGGCTTCTGTTGCCAGGCGCCTCCGGACCCCGCCTTACGGTGCTAACCGCAAGGGCTTTGATTCGGTGTTAGGGACCGCTTACGCAGCCACTGCAACCGGAGCATAGTTGTCGTTGGCAACTATAGATTCGGCCCGATAACGGCGGAACCATGCCGAGCGAAAGTCTACCCTTTACGCCCTCGTCGATCCTATTTCGCCCCCGCCGAAAGCCAGATCCTGCCTGGGTCTTGGTGGAGGCGCCGGGTACCGCCCCCGGGTCCGATGGGTTTATTTCGATAGCCGTTTATCGCCATAGCCGATCTTTCGACCGGCACCCTCAATATAGGCAGGCTGGACGGATTTTGAAAGAGTGGGGATGGGATTGAATTGCGACTCGGAGGGGCAAACCGCCTGACCTATAATGAGGTGAGGAGTACCGCATGCAGGCCTATCACGATCTCATCCGCCGCATCATGGACGAGGGCGTCCGCAAGGACGACCGGACCGGAACGGGCACCATTTCCGTATTCGGCCACCAGATGCGCTTCGATCTCAGCGAGGGTTTTCCGCTCGTCACCACGAAGAAGCTGCACCTGCGCTCCATCATCCACGAGTTGCTCTGGTTCCTGAAAGGCGACACCAATATCTGCTACCTGAAGGAGAACGGTGTTTCGATCTGGGACGAGTGGGCCGATGAGAACGGGGACCTCGGTCCTGTCTACGGCAAGCAGTGGCGCTCCTGGGCCAAGCCCGATGGCGGCACGGTCGACCAGATCCGCTGGGTTCTCGACGAGATCCGCCGCAATCCGGACAGCCGCCGCCTCATCGTCTCCGCCTGGAACCCGGCCGAGCTCGACAAGATGGCGCTGGCGCCATGCCATTGCCTGTTCCAGTTCTACGTCGCGGAAGGGCGGCTCTCCTGCCAACTCTATCAGCGCTCGGCGGACGTGTTCTTAGGGGTCCCCTTCAACATCGCGTCCTATGCGCTTCTCACCCATATGATGGCGCAGGCGACAGGCCTGCAGCCCGGCGACTTCGTCCATTCCTTCGGCGACGCGCACCTCTATCTCAACCACCTGGAGCAGGCCCGCCTTCAGCTCTCCCGGGAGCCGAAGTCCCTGCCGAAGCTGCGGCTCAACCCGTCCGTGCGGTCACTGTTCGACTTCACCTACGACGACATCGCCATCGAGGATTACGACCCGCACCCGGCCATCAAGGCTCCCGTCGCGGTCTGACAATCATGAATCGGCGCGAGGTCATCGAGAGCGCCGTCCGCATCCTCGCTCCGCGCATTCCCCGGCACGAGTTCGAGGCCGTGACGGACCACGCGCTTGGCAGCCGCGGCCTGTACGGCGCCGCGCCTGAGGCAGCGGCCTGGCTGTCCCTCACCGCCTATATCCGCCACCGGCTGACGGATTACGACAGTCTTCTGGACGATGGATACGATCAGGAGAGCGCCCGGTTCTTCGTGCTAGACGATATGAACGCTGTCCTGGAGGAGTGGGGTTCGCCGCGGCGCGTTCAGGTTGAGGATGAAACGGAATAAGCTCGACAGTTCATCGGATAATCGTCACAAGGCATCATGACCCTCTCGATCCGTAAAGCCGAGCCACCCGACGCTTCGCTCATCTTCCGTTTCATCCGGGAACTTGCCGAGTATGAACGGCTGGCGCATGAGGTCGATGCGACGGAGGCTGACATCGCGAAGGCGCTCTTCGGCCCCAACCCGCGCGTCTTTGCCGATATCGCTGAATGGGGCGGCGAGCCTGCTGGCTTTGCCCTATGGTTCTATAACTTCTCCACCTTTCGCGGGCGCCACGGGATCTATCTTGAGGATCTCTTCGTGAAACCGGAACTGCGCTCCAAGGGGATCGGCCGGGCCCTGTTGCGGCATCTGGCCGGCCGGTGCCTAGCAGAAGGGCTGGCACGCCTCGAATGGTGGGTGCTCGATTGGAACGAGCCGGCGCTCAAGGTCTACCGTTCGATCGGGGCGGTTCCGATGGACGAGTGGACGGTTCAGCGGGTGACGGGCGAGGCCCTGCAACGACTGGCGGAGGAGCCATGACCATTCCCCTCATCCTTGTGGTCGCGATGGCCGAGAATGGCGTCATCGGGCGGGACAACCGCCTGCTCTGGCGGATCAAGACCGACATGGGACGCTTTCGCCGCCTCACCATGGGCAAGCCGATGATCATGGGACGCAAGACGTTTCAATCGATCGGCAAGCCGCTGCCGGGCCGGGAGACCATCGTGCTGACCCGCGACGAAGGGTTTTCTGCCGAGGGGGTGCATGTGGTCCACACGTGGGAAGAGGCTGTGGCCAAAGGGGAAGAACTCGCGGTCAGGGCGGGAGCCGAGGCGGTCGCCGTGGCCGGTGGGGCGGAGATCTATGGGCTGGCCCTGCCGCATGTGCAGACTCTCTTCCTGACGCAGGTCCATACGGCGCCCGAGGGCGACGCGGTCTTTCCATCCTTCGACCGGTCACACTTTCGCGAGGTCAAGCGCGAGGACCATCCGAAAGGACCGGATGACGAGCATCCATTTACCTTTATTGATCTCGAAAGACGCCGTTGAGCCGACTCACGGTTGACGAAGCGGTTCAGAATCCCCAATTCGCAGGCTTGACAGGCGGAAGAGGCAACACCCACAACCGTCTCAAGTTTCTTATCGGCCGTCCCGGCCGGTCTCTTCGTAAGTGAGGAAAGGCGTCCTATGCCTTGGAGTAACCAAAGCGGCGGCGGTGGCCCCTGGGGGCAGCGCGGCGGATCGGGAGGCGGCAAGAGCCCATGGGGTTCGGGCGGCCCGCAGGGGAACGGCAATCCTCCGGATCTTGAAGATATCCTGCGCCGCAGTCAGGACCGGCTGAAGAACTTCATCCCTGGCGGCTCCATGGGAGGCCGGGGTCTGATCGTTCTCGTCCTGGGCGTCATCGCCGTCTGGCTGCTCACCGGCTTCTACACGGTCCGACCCAACGAGGTCGGTATCAACATGATCTTCGGCAGCTATACGGGAACGTCGGGCGAGGGCCTGCGCTACAACCTGCCTTACCCGATCGGCCGCGTGATGAAGCCTAACGTTACCGCCCAGCAGCGGGTCGAAGTGGGATATCGCTCCACCCCGACAGGCCAGGGTCGTGCGCGCGACGTGATCGAAGAGAGCCTGATGCTCACCGCCGACGAGAACATCGTCGATATCGATTTCGATGCCGTGTGGCAGATCAATCCGGCCCGTCCGCAGGATTACGTATTCAACCTGCAGAACCCTGACGGCACCATCAAGTCGGTGGCTGAGAGCGCCATGCGCGAGGTCATCGGCCGCCGCAACATCCAGGCCATTCTCACCACCGAGCAGGCGAGCGTTGCCCAGGAGGTGCGCGAGATCATGCAGGAAGCCCTGGATGCCTATGGCGCCGGCGTGCTGATCAACGTAGTCCAGCTCCAGGCGGTCAGGCCGCCGTCGGAAGTCCAGCAGGCCTTCTACGACGTCAACGCCGCTCAGCAGGATGCGGTGCGCGTGCAGAACGAGGCAGGCGCCTTCGCCAGCCGCGTTGTTCCGGAATCTCGAGGCGAGGCTGCTCGCACCATTCAGCAGGCAGAAGGCTATCGTGAGCAGGCGGTGGCTGATGCGAGCGGTCAGGCTGCTCGTTTCCGCCAGGTCTATGAGGAGTACCGCAAGGCTCCGGATGTCAGCCGCGAGCGAATCTTCATCGAGACCATGGAGCGCGTTTACGGCGGCGTCGACAAGATCATCGTCGACCAGAACGGTCAGGGTGTGGTGCCCTTCCTGCCGCTCAACCAGATGCAGCAACGCACGCAGCCCCAGGGCAACGCAGCTAACCCGCAGGGAGCTACCCGATGAACGGCTCGACTCTTCGCACGGGCCTCCTGATCCTGTTGGGCCTGATCGCCATCGTTCTCTACAGCTCGATCTTCATCGTGCAGCAAACCCAGTACGCGCTGGTGCTGCGCTTCGGTGCGGTGCAATCCGCCATCTCGGAACCCGGCTTGAAGTTCAAGCTGCCGCTGGTCGACAACGTCACCTATTTCGAGAAGCGGGTGCTCGATCTCGACCTGCCGGTCCAGACCCTTCTGTCGGCTGACCGGCAGAATCTGGAGGTCGATGCCTTCACCCGCTACCGGATCATTGATCCACTGCGGTTCTATCAGGCTGTCGGCAATGTTGCTCTGGCGAACCAGCGACTGCAGAGCTTCACGAACTCAGCCATGCGTAACGTTCTGGCCAGCGCCTCGCGCGATGCCATCGTGCGCACCGAGCGTTCCGTCCTGATGAATCGCATCCAGGATGATGTGAACCGGCAGGCGGGAAGTCTCGGTATCGAGATGATCGACGTGCGCCTGACACGGGTCGATCTGCCGGCTGCGAACAGCCAGGCGGTGTATCAGCGGATGCGCACCGAGCGTGAGCGCGAAGCGGCCGATATCCGGGCCAACGGTCAGCAGCAGGCCCAGACGATCCGGGCCCGTGCCGAACGCGAGGCGACCGTGATCCGCGCTGAGGCCAATCGACAGGCTGAGGAACTGCGCGGTCAGGGCGATGCGGACCGCAACCGCATCCTCGCCGAAGCATTCGGGCAGGATCCGGAATTCTTCTCCTTCTACCGGTCCATGCAGGCTTATGAGACCGGTTTGAAGGCGGGCGACACCCGCCTCGTGTTGAGCCCGGATTCCGATTTCTTCCGCTATTTCAATGATCCGACGGGTCAGCGCGGTCGCGGAGCCTCCCCAGCCCGACCGGCCCCTGCTCAGCCAGCGCCGGCTCAGCCGGCTCCAGCCCAATAAGCCTGCCTGATGTTGGACTTGATTTCAGCCCTCGGCCTCGCTCTCGCGGTCGAGGGCATTCTATTTGCGGCCTTCCCGGACGGGATGCGCCGGGCCATGTACGAGGCCGCTCACAGCCCGAGCGACCAGATGCGGATCGTCGGCATCATTTCGGCGGTGCTCGGCCTCGGGGTGATCTGGCTTGTGCGTCAGTTCGGATAGACAGAGCCCCCGCTTGCGGCGCGATGGCTGCTTGAATGCCGGAGCCAAGCGCCAATCTATATGCACAAACTCCGAAAGAGGATTGTCGATGAACATAGCCACGAACGCGCTGGCGCCTTCCAAGGCAGTGCTGCCCCAGCGTCCCCTGCGCCGGCTTGCTGCGTACTGCTTCGCGGTCCTGACCTTGGTCGCGACAGCGATGCCGCTGCCGGTCTATGCCCGTTCAGCCCCTGAGTCCTTTGCCGATCTGGCCGACGAGGTCACGGGCGCCGTGGTCAACATCTCGGCCTCGACCACGGTTGAGGCGCGCAATCGCACCCTGCCGCAGCTGCCGCCCGGCACGCCTTTTGAGGATCTCTTTGAGGAGTTCTTCAACCGCCGTGGCCAGGGTGGTGGCCCTGGCAGCCCCGGTGGCGAGAATTCACCCTCGCGTCCGCGCAGCTCGAATTCTCTCGGCTCCGGCTTCGTGATCGATCCGTCCGGCATCGTGGTGACCAACAATCACGTGATCGGCGATGCCAACGACATCAGCGTGATCTTCCCCGATGGCACGCGCCTGAAGGCGGAAATCGTCGGCAAGGATTCCAAGGTCGATCTGGCCGTCCTGAAGGTGAAGTCCGACAAGCCCCTCAAGGCGGTGAAGTTCGGTGATTCCGAGACCATTCGCGCGGGCGACTGGGTGATGGCGATCGGCAATCCCTTCGGCCTTGGCGGCTCCGTGACGGCCGGCATCGTGTCGGCCCGCGGCCGGAACATCGAGTCCGGTCCCTACGACAATTACATTCAGACGGATGCCTCCATCAACAAGGGCAATTCCGGCGGTCCGCTCTTCAACATGAATGGCGAGGTCATCGGCATCAATACGGCGATCCTCTCTCCCACCGGCGGCTCGGTGGGCATCGGCTTCGCGGTTCCCGCGTCTACTGCGGTGCCGATCATCGATCAGCTGCGCCAGTTCGGCGAGACCCGCCGCGGCTGGCTCGGCGTACGCATCCAGAACGTGGACGATCCCACCGCCGAGGCCTTGAATCTCGGTACGGCACGCGGCGCGCTCGTGGCCGGCATCGACGACAAGGGACCGGCGAAGCCCGCCGGCATCGAAGTTGGCGACGTAATCGTTCGCTTCGACGGCCGGGAGGTGAAGGATTCCCGTGACCTGCCCCGGATCGTTGCCTCCTCGCCCGTTGGCAAGGCGGTTGACGTGACGATCATCCGCAAGGGTCAGGAGATCACCCGGCAGGTGACCTTGGGACGTCTGGAAGACACCGAGAAGCAGGCCAGCCTGCAGCAGCCCTCGACCGAACCTCCGACGGCAACCCGCCAGGCTCTTGGCCTCAACATGTCCGGCATGACGGACGAGCTGCGCCGGCGCTTCAGCCTGAAGGATGACCTGAAGGGCGTGGTGATCACCCGTGTCGACCCGAACTCGGCCGCGTCCGACAAGCGGATCCAGGCCGGTGAGGTGATCGTCGAGGTCAACCAGGAGCCGGTCTCCAACCCGGCCGATGTGACCAAGAAGATCGACGACCTCAAGGCGCAGAACCGTAAGTCGGCCCTGCTTCTGGTGGCGAACGCTCAGGGCGAGGTCCGCTTCGTGGCCCTGTCCATCGAGTAATCCGATCTGAGATCGACAAACAGGAAGGCGGCTCCAGGGCCGCCTTTCTTGTTTTCAGGGATGTCTCGGAACAGCCTTGGCTTATTCCTGCACGATCTCGCCGGCGTCGTATCCCTGCGCATAAAGCAGCGCCGACAGGTCTGCATGATCGAGCCGGGCATGTGCCGCGGCTGCAACGGCCGGCTTTGCCCGGAAGGCTACGCCGAGGCCTGCCTCTCCCAGCATGGCGAGGTCGTTGGCGCCGTCACCCACGGCCATCGTCTCGTGCGGGGCCAAACCGAAGCGGGCGCGCAATTCGATCAAGGTCGCAAGTTTTGCCTCGCGACCGAGGATCGGCTCTTCGACAAGGCCGGCGAGCTTCTCGCCCTCCAGGATCAGATGGTTCGAACGATCCTCATGAAAGCCGATCTTCGCCCCGATGGGGCCGGTGAACAGCGTGAACCCACCTGAGACGAGGCAGGTATAGGCACCATTGGCCCGCATCGTCCGCACAAGCGCGGCTCCACCGGGTGTGAGGGTGATGCGCTTCTCGATGATCTCATCGACCACATTGACGGGCAGGTTCTTCAACAGGGCTACGCGCTCGCGCAGAGCCGGCTCGAAGGCGATCTCGCCGCGCATGGCGCGCTCGGTGATCTCGGACACTTCCGCCTTCAGCCCCACGTAATCGGCGAGTTCGTCGATGCATTCCTGGCCGATCATGGTGGAATCCATATCAGCCAGGAAAAGGCGCTTGCGCCGGTGGGCTGACGACTGGACGACGATGTCGATGGGCTGACCGTCCAGCGCTTGGCGCAATGCGGCCTCGATAGCTTTGATGTCCTGCGCGCCGGATATTGCAAGATCCGCCGCGATCCCCCTTGCCAGAATGGCCTGTTCCGTCTCTTGTCCAAGCGCCCGGGCCGCCCGGGTCACGATCTCGTCGGTGACGGCCGGCTGGGATGGATTGGCGATCAGGGTTGCGACGAGGGAATTCGAAGGTGACGCCATTGGGGAGACCTGGCTGTGAGTGACGTTCGGGTCGGCGCGGTTCTCATCGCAGGGCCGACCGCATCAGGCAAGTCCGCTCTGGGCATCAGGCTGGCTCAGGCTCTCGATGGCGTGGTGATCAATGCCGATTCCATGCAGGTCTACCGGGACTTGCGGGTGATCACCGCCCGTCCTACTTCGGACGAGGAAGCCCAGGTGCCTCATCGGCTCTATGGCCATGTGGATGCCGCCTCCAACTTTTCCGTAGGCCGCTATGTGGCCGATGCCGTCAAGGTTCTGCAGGAGGTTGAGGGCAGTAAGCTGCCGATCTTCGTGGGCGGCACGGGCCTCTACTTCAAAGCCCTGACGGAGGGGCTCTCCGACATGCCGCCTGTTCCGGAGGAGGTCCGCGAGCAGGTGCGCCGGGAGAGCGAGGGATTGGAGACGCCTGAGCTTCACCGGCTTCTCCTCGAGCGCGAACCCGAAACGGCCCGGACCTTGCGTCCCTCCGACCGCTTGCGCGTGCAGCGGGCCCTTGAGATCTTCGCGGCGACCGGCCGTCCGCTTGTGTCATTCCATGGCGCCCGCGAACCGGGCCCCCTGGCGGATCGCCCTGTCCTCAAGCTCTTCCTCGCCCCGAACCGGGATGAGTTGCGTCAGCGGATCGACCGGCGGTTTGAGTCCATGATGGAGCAGGGGGCGCTCGAAGAGGTAGAGGCCTTGGGTCGGCGGAACCTCGATCCCATGCTCCCGGCCATGCGGGCGCATGGCGTGCCCGGTCTGCTGGCGTACCTGCGCGGAGAGATCGCCCTCAACGAGGCCATTGCCAAAGGGCAGGGGGACACGCGGCGCTATGCCAAGCGCCAGTTCACCTGGTTTCGTCATCAGCTGCCGGATTGGCAATGGGTCGAGCCCGAGCAGGGTTTCGAGGCCGTGATGGCTCGCATCAATGGCCCGTCAGATAGCCCACTGCCATCTGATAGAAGGTGATGAAGATCTCGAACACGATCAGGAGAACGATGATCAGTTCGAGGCGTAAGGACCGCTCGGTGTCGATGATATCGGTCAGGGCCTGAGCCGTATCGCCCAGCACCTCCAGCTTGCGGTGGAGCGCGGCGGCGCGCTCCTTCAACTCGTACTCGTCTTCGAGGCGGGCATAGAGACGTTCTAGGTCCGGGCGGTCCCACAGGACGTCCGGCTTCTCCTCCACGGCGACGCCGCCGGACATGCGCTGACGGACAAGGAGGGCTTGGCCGACCTGCTTGAGGATCCTGCGGCGGTCGCGGGGGCGGCGCCCCTGTTCGGCAAGGTGCTGAACGGAGGGCTCGACGAGCTCGAAGGCTGCCGTGGCCTCCCGCTCGTCCCGGGCGAGAGTGGCGCTCTTGGACAGGGCGTCCGCGATGACGAGCAGGCGCTCGGTGGACATCTGCTTGATGTAGATCGGGCCACCCGGAGGGATCTGGTCGTCCCGGTCGGGCGAGATCTCGATAATGGCGGTTTCTTCCTCATGACGGGCGAACTCGCCGGAAATCCGCTGGCGCAGGCTGCGGATAACCTCGTCCTCCTCCAGAGGCGTGAGGCCGACCAGAACGGCCACGCCGTAGCGGAAGAGGGCTACGAATCCGTCCTGTCCGGCTCGGAAGGCGAGGGGCGTCGTGGACAGGACGTCGCTGCGCTCCAGCCCGGCGACATCGAGGCGATCGCCTAAGAGGAGGGCGCGGGCCGTGAGACGCAGATTCTGCGTCGGAGCCCCGGTTGATGATACGGTGTCGGTCATAGTCATACGACTAAAATAGGGGGCTTAATCTAAAAGCTAAGCCGCTTCCCGCCAAGTTGCCCCCGCTTGACCGAATGAAATGGATCGTCTAGCGTCTGCGCAACTTTTGAATTGAAGAGCTGCCCCAATGCGCAAGCTTATTCTCGTAGTACGAGCGCCATCGACGGAGCGGGATTGACCCGTATGTCCGGCGATGGCGTACAGGCCCCCTCAGGGGCCTTTTTTATTGCCCAGATTTCTTGAGAAACAGCAGAAGAGACCGACGGAGCGAGACCATGAGCGAGACGATGACCGGAGCCGAAATGGTGATCCGAGCCCTGCACGATCAGGGGGTCGAGCATATTTTCGGCTATCCGGGCGGCGCGGTACTCCCCATCTACGATGCCCTGTTCCACCAGGACAAGGTGCAGCACGTTCTCGTCCGTCACGAGCAGGGCGCGGTCCACGCGGCTGAGGGTTATGCCCGCTCCTCCGGCAAGCCTGGCGTGGTGCTGGTGACATCGGGCCCCGGCGCGACGAATGCCATCACAGGCCTTGCCGACGCGATGATGGATTCGATCCCACTGGTCTGCATCACCGGCCAGGTGCCGACTCATCTCATCGGCACGGACGCGTTCCAGGAATGCGACACGGTGGGCATCACGCGCCACTGCACGAAGCACAACTATCTCGTCAAATCCATCGAGGATCTGCCGCGCGTTCTGCACGAGGCTTTCTACGTGGCGCAGAATGGCCGTCCGGGTCCGGTTGTGGTCGATCTGCCGAAGGACATCCAGTTCAAGACCGGCTCCTATGTGCGGCCCCTGAGCAATCAGCACAAGACCTACCGCCCGACCGTGAAGGGCGACATGGAGCACATCCGCGCGGCCGTCGAGCTGATGGCCAATGCCAAGCGCCCGGTCTTCTACACGGGCGGTGGTGTCGTCAATTCCGGCCCGCATGCCGCGACGCTGCTGCGCGAACTCGTGAGGCTCACGGGCTTTCCGATCACCTCGACCTTGATGGGCCTCGGCGCCTATCCGGCCTCCGACACGCAGTGGCTCGGCATGCTCGGCATGCACGGCACTTACGAGGCCAATCTCGCGATGCATGAATGCGACGTGATGATCAATATCGGGGCACGCTTCGACGACCGCATCACGGGACGTCTCGACGCCTTCTCGCCCTTCTCCAAGCGCATCCATGTGGACATCGACCCGTCCTCCATCAACAAGACCGTCAAGGTGGACATCCCGATCGTCGGCGATTGTGCGCATGTGCTGGAAGACATGGTACGCCTGTGGCGCCAGAATGCGCATCAGGCCGACAAGGTGGCGCTGAAGGATTGGTGGGGCAAGATTGAAGGCTGGCGCGCTCGCAACTGCCTCGGCTTCCGGAATTCGAACGAGACCATCAAGCCGCAATATGCGATCCAGCGTCTCTACGAGCTCACGAAGGACCGGAAGACGTACATCACCACGGAAGTGGGACAGCACCAGATGTGGGCGGCCCAGTACTTCAAGTTCGAGGAGCCAAACCGCTGGATGACTTCGGGCGGGCACGGCACTATGGGCTACGGCCTGCCGGCCGCCGTCGGCGCACAGCTGGCGCATCCCGACGCGCTGGTCATCGACATCGCCGGCGAAGCCTCGATCCAAATGATGCTGCAGGAAATGTCCACGGCCCTGCAGTACAACCTGCCGATCAAGGTGTTCATCCTCAACAACGAGTATATGGGCATGGTGCGCCAGTGGCAGGAACTGCTGCATGGCGGCCGCTACTCGCACAGCTATTCCGAGTCGCTGCCCGATTTCGTGAAGCTCGCCGAGGCTTATGGTGGCGTCGGCATCCGCTGCGACAAGCCGGGCGATCTCGACGCCAAGATCCTCGAGATGATCAACGTGAACCGTCCGGTGATTTTCGACTGCCTCGTCGACAAGGCCGAGAACTGCTTCCCGATGATCCCGTCGGGCAAGGCCCACAACGAGATGCTGCTCAACGACTATCTCGGCGAGACGGGAGCCGATATCGGCTCCGTGATCGACGAGAAGGGCAAGATGCTGGTTTGATCTGGAAAGTGTGAGCCATGCCAACTCTCGTCATTGCCAACAAGTGCTACTCGTCCTGGTCCTTACGGCCCTGGCTGCTGATGAAGCAGCTCGGTGTCGCCTTCGACGAGATCGTCATTCCGCTCGATCTGCCGGATACCAAGCAAAAGGTGCTCAAGCACTCGCCGGCCGGCAAGGTCCCGATCCTGATCGACGGCGATGTGACCGTGTGGGAAAGCATCTCCATCATGGAGCATGTGGGCGAGGCCTATGGCGCTGCCGTATGGCCTGAGGATCGTAGTGCTCGTGCCATGGCGCGCTCTGTTGCGGCTGAGATGCATGCAGGGTTCTCAGCTCTGCGCTCCGCATGCCCGATGAATCTTGGTAAGAAATATGCCTCCAGAGATCGTGGTGAGGCCGTTGCACGGGATGTTGCCCGCTTCAGCGCGATCGTACGCGAGGCACGGGAACGCTTCGGTGCAGGCGGCCCGTTCCTCTTCGGCGCCTTCTCAGCGGCGGATGCCATGTATGCACCGCTTGCGACACGCCTTGATACCTATTCCATCACTCTCGACGTCACGACACGTGCCTATGTGGACACGATCCTATCGCTGCCGGCCTTCCAGGAATGGCGCTCGGCGGCACTCAAGGAGGAGTGGATCGTCCCGGCCGACGAGGTGGATGAGGACGCAATCGAGAACTACCGCAAGGCGGCTTGAGGCTTGAAAGACATTCGGGAAACCAGACCATGCTCCAGATGAAGACTCATTATCCCGATGCGACCCGCGTCGAGACCTCCCACCGGCACACGCTGGCCATCATCGTCGACAACGAGCCTGGCGTTCTCGCCCGCATTGCGGGCCTGTTCTCGGGCCGCGGCTACAACATCGAGAGCCTGACCGTCACCGAGACCGAGCACGAGGCGCATATCTCGCGCATCACCATCGTGACCAATGGCACCGACAGCATCATCCAGCAGATCAGGAGCCAGCTGGAGCGTCTCGTACCGGTGCATCGCGTGGTCGATCTCACCCTCACCGGTGAGGCGGTAGAGCGCGAGCTCTGCCTCGTGAAGGTCGTCGGTAAGGGTGATCATCGCGTGGAGGCCATGCGGCTGGCATCGGCCTTTGGGGCCCGTACGCTCGATGCCACGCTCACGTCCTTCGTCTACGAGCTGACTGGCACGACGGACGAGGTCGAGCGCTTCATCAAGCTCATGACGGCCGTGGGTCTCGTCGAAGTCTCCCGCACCGGAGTCGCCGCCATGGCGCGCGGTGCGGAAGGCATCCGCTGAGGGTCAGCCCCTGAAATCGCTTTCCTTCAGGAACGCTTCCTCCTCAGGCGTCGTCTCACGTCCCAGGATGGCGTTGCGATGAGGGAAGCGGCCGAAGCGGGCGACGATATCGTGGTGGTGGTGGGCGTACTTGACGGAATCCTCCCCCCCGAGAGCTTCGTTCAACGCTACCGAGCGCTCCTGATCCGCCAAGGATTCCGAGTGCATGAAAGGCAGGTAGAAGAACCGGCGGAAGGGCGGGTCCACCTTGTGGTCGAAGCCACGCTCGATGGCGCGGTCAGCGGCCATGAGGGCGACTGGATCGGTCTTGTAGGTTTCGCGCTGTCCCCGGAACATGTTCCGGGGGAACTGGTCGAGGAGGAGAATGACGGCGAGCGCTCCGTCCGGGGTGAGCTCCCACTCATTGAGGTCACCACGTGCCGCGGCCTCATAGGTGGGCATGAAGCGATCCCGGCAGGCTTGGTCGAAGGCTTCGTCCTTCGAAAACCACTTCTCCGGACCGGCTTCGCGCCAGAATGAGATAACTTCGTCGGGAGTGGCAAGGCGCTGCATGCGGCTTCGTCCTTCTCGGTCGAGAGATGAAATTACAATCTAGAGCATTGGAGAGCGGTTTGAACTCTCCGAGCTCGGATCGTTTGGGCAGAATCGGTTCGCCCTGCACCGGATGCAGGGATGGATCGCAGTTTTGCTACAAACAGCAGCTTGTCAGCGCAGTTTTATTCGCTAAAAGCGGCGCCTGATAAATCAATGTTGCGCTCATTCCGTCTGGATGGTGCAGCGTCAACGAAGGCCGGGGGAAAAGCCCCCTTTGAGATAAGGGACTTGAGGACCATGCGTGTCTATTACGATCGCGACGCAGATATCAACCTGATCAAGGGCAAGAAGGTCGCCATCGTCGGCTATGGCAGCCAGGGTCATGCCCATACGCTGAACCTGCGCGATTCCGGCGTAAAGGACATCGTGGTGGCACTGCGCAAGGGCTCGCCCTCCGCTGCCAAGGCCGAGAAGGCCGGCATCAAGGTCATGGAAGTGGCCGAGGCTGCCGAGTGGGCCGACGTGGTCATGATGCTGACCCCCGACGAGCTGCAGGCCGACATCTACCGCAACGACCTTCAGGACAACATGAAGGAAGGAGCCGCGCTCCTCTTTGCTCACGGCCTCAACGTTCACTTCAACCTGATCGAGCCCCGCAAGGACCTAGATGTCCTCATGGTCGCCCCCAAGGGCCCCGGCCACACGGTGCGCTCCGAGTACCAGCGCGGTGGTGGCGTGCCGACGCTCATCGCGATCCACCAGGACGCCACGGGCAACGCCCATGACATCGCGCTCTCCTATGCCTCCGCCAACGGCGGCGGTCGCGCCGGCATCATCGAGACCTCCTTCAAGGAAGAGTGCGAGACCGATCTGTTCGGCGAGCAGGTTGTGCTCTGCGGCGGCCTCGTTGAGCTGATCAAGGCCGGCTTCGAGACCCTGACCGAGGCAGGCTACGCCCCCGAAATGGCCTATTTCGAGTGCCTGCACGAAGTGAAGCTCATCGTCGACCTCATTTATGAGGGTGGCATTGCCAACATGAACTACTCGATCTCCAACACCGCCGAGTTCGGCGAATACGTCACCGGCCCGCGCATCATCACGGCCGAGACCAAGGCCGAGATGAAGCGCGTTCTGGAGGACATTCAGTCGGGCAAGTTCACCCGCGACTGGATGCTCGAGAACAAGGTCAACCAGACCTCCTTCAAGGCGACCCGCGCGCGCAACGCCGCCCATCCGATCGAGGATGTCGGCTCCCGCCTGCGCGACATGATGCCCTGGATCAAGGAAAAGGCTCTGGTCGACAAGAGCCGGAACTAAGCGCCATGAGGCGGGGCGGGGCTTGAAACCTTTATTTTCTTAGGAAAAGATTCTGCCACCGCCTCGCCCGCAACTCTTGCGCACCGGCAGATGTAAATTTGCGAGCCTGGAGATTTCCGGCTAGGGGGCTTTGAGCCGCAAATGTCGGACAGCCCATGAGCGCATCGATCCTGACCGAAGACCTGCCGGAGTTTGAGGCGCCCCTTTGGGCGGGCCTCGATCCTGTAATGCGCCTCGAGCTCCAGGCGGAACTCCAGCAGGTGGTACTTCCGGGTGGGGCGGTCCTGTTTCAGGAAGGCGACCCGGCAGACGCGCTCTACATGCTCGTCTCGGGCGCGCTCGGCGTGTCCGTTCAGGGCAATCACGGCGAGCAAAGGCGCGTCGCCCGCATCTTCCCTCCAGAGACGATCGGGGAAATGGCCCTGATCTCGAATGCCCCCCGTTCAGCCACCGTAACGGCTGTGCGGGACTCGGTGCTGCTCAAGCTGACCCGGGAAGCCTTCGAGCGCCTCGTGGCGCGCCATCCGGCCGTGATGGTCTATCTGTCCAGGCTGCTTGCCGACAGGCTCCGCGCAACCACCCGCAGCAGCCCCATCACCTTCAAGCCCACCACTTTCGCCATCGTGCCGGTCACCCAGGGCTTGGCGGTGGCCGACTTTGCCCAAGCCTTCCTCGGGGAGATGCGGCGCAGTCATGGAGCGAAGGTCGATCTTCTCGATGCCATGCCGTCCGAGGAGGATGAGAACTGGCTCTACCGCTTCGAGGCCAGCCGGGAGCGGGTCATCTATGTCGCCTCCGAGCCGTCGGGCCCCTGGACCGGGCGCTGCATCCGCTACGCCGACCACGTGATCTTCCTGGCCTGCCCGGGCGAGCCCCTGGTCCCTGAGGCGGAGGCGCTGACCTGCGCCGTGTCATCTTGGCGGCGCCATGACTTGGTGCTGCTTCAGAAGGTGGATGCCTCCCGTCCGGCACCGACACATCCGTCGCTCGCTCGCCTCCCCGTGGACAAGCGCATTCATGTGCGGGCGGAAAACTCGGACGATCTCCAGCGCCTGATCCGCACGTCGAGCGGGCGTGCCGTGGGACTGGTGCTGGCAGGGGGAGGGGCCCGGGGCTTCGCGCATCTTGGGGCCATTCAGGCCCTGCGCGAATACGGTTTTCCCATCGACCTTGTCGGAGGCACCAGCATCGGATCCGTCATGGCGGCAACAGCTGCCATCCAGATTGGTCTGAATGAGGCCAAGGACCTCATGAGGGATGCCTTCGTGACGAACCCGCCACTGAACGACTACACGCTCCCGCTTATTGCGCTCGTGAGGGGAAAAAAGGTCGATGCGCGATTGTTCGAGCATTTCGGTGACCTGAACATCGAGGATCTCTGGCTGCCGTTCTTCTGCGTCTCGTCGAACCTCACGACCGGCACAACCCATGTGCACCGCCAGGGTGCGCTCTGGCGTGCCTTGAGAGCGAGCCTTGCCATTCCCGGCTTGCTGCCGCCGGTCATTGAGCCAGAGGGCGTGCTCGTGGACGGAGCCATGATGAACAACCTCCCGGCGGACATCATGTCTGACCTGCAGAGAGGCCCGGTGCTTGGGATCGATGTGGCGCGGGACGTTGCCTTCACCACTGCGGGCGAGGAGGAGAAGAAGGCGCCGTTTCTGCGCCGGCTCCTCGGCCTTCCAGCCCAGGCGCCGGATATCGTCAGCCTGCTCTACCGGGCGGCCACGATCTCCAGCGATGCCCAGACGCTCAGGGCCCGCGCTCATGCGGCCCTCGTCATCCATCCTCCGCTGGCGGACGTGCCGCTGCGGGGCTGGGAGCATTTTGAGAGAGTGGTCCAGATCGGCTACGAGCACACCCGAGACCGAATCGAGGCGGGCGCTCTCGATGGGTTCAAGGCGGCTTGAAATTACTCAGATGCTATAGACGGTGCCATGTCATGGCGGCGGCAGCCGCCATGAGGCAGAGGATGAGACTTAGCCTTTCCGAGCGGGGCCGGCAGAACTGGTACACAGCATGGCTGCTTCCAATAGCCAGGATAAGGCACCAGAGATCCTGCGCGAAGTAGTTGATCTTCGTCGGACCGAGCAGGGGCTGCGCCGCCCTCCAGGTTTCAGCCATCCAGAATGCTGAATAGACCAGCCCCACGAAACCCCAGATGCATGGCCATCAAAGAGCCGGCAGGCCCGTCGCAAGCGGGTTCACGCCCTCTGCGGACAGGGGTACTGGTACAAGGTATGGTTCTGATGTTGATAGTGTCACGGCAGCATTTCGAAATGTTATAGCTAAGTCAATAACACCGCGAAAAGCCGCTGTGACCTATGGAAATGGATAGGCCTAAGAATAAGCGAAGCGAAAAGCCGTCAGCCCTTACTGCTGATTGCTCTTCGTGTTCTGGGCCTTGTTATTATCCTGCTTGCCGGGGTCTTTGCGGTTCTTCATCGTGCCGCCGGAGCCGCGGGTATGGTCGTCAGGATGCTTCTTGCTCTCGCCGGAATTGTCGCCGTTCATCTTGCCTTTGCCCATGAAGGCCTCCTTTGGTGATGGAGGTTAATGAGCCCTCCGACCTGAGGTTCCCGGGTGCGTGGCCCTACCACATCAAGTATTGCGCCAGTCCAGCACCGGGCGCTAGGATGATGAAGGCCCAGACGGAGGCCGAGGCCAGGTTAGCGGCCTGGAACAGCACGCCTGGCATCAAGAAGATGCCGGCGATCAGGGCAATAACGGCCCGGATAGGCCCGAAGAACCGCCCCAGGAACACCGCCCAGGGGCCGAAACGCTGGAAGAAGTCCTCTCCGCGCACGATCAGCGTGGGGTTGCGTGACAAGGGCCAGACTCCGTAGGCCGCCTTCTTGTAGCGCTGGCCGATGGCATAGGAGACCCAGTTGCCCAAAAAGGCCCCACAGACGGCTCCGGTCCAGGCCAGCCAGAAAGGGATGTCCGCTGCGGCCAGAATGAAACCCACGGCGATCAGGATCGTCATGGTCGGCAGGAGCAGGGACACGAAGGCCAGAGACTCGGCAAAGGTCATCAGCCCGAGTACGAAAGGAGCATAGCCCTGGTGGGTCTGCACAAACTCCAGGACGCTGTTCTTCCAAAATTCGATATCCATCAACCCGATCCGGCTCCTTGGTCGTTGGGGAGATATAAGCATTTGCAGTGGATCAGACAGATCCAATCGCATTCGTGATGAATAGGATCACATCGCGCGATTTGAAGCTGGGCTCGTGTTGCGCTAACTCGGGACCAAGGGGGCAAGAGCCATGAACGTTCTCTCGATCCAATCCCATGTCGCCTACGGTCACGTAGGTAACGCCTCGGCGGTCTTCCCGATGCAGCGCCTCGGCGTCGAGGTGTGGCCCATCCATACGGTCCAGTTCTCCAACCACACCGGCTACGGCTCATGGAAAGGCCGCGTGTTCGATGGTCCCGCCATCGAGGATCTGGTGGAGGGCATTGCCGAGCGCGGCGTTCTCGACCGCTGCGATGGTGTTCTCTCCGGCTACATGGGCTCGGCCGATATCGGCAACGCCATCCTGTCCGCCGTGGCACGGGTGCGGTCCCTTAATCCGGAGGCCCTCTATTGCTGCGATCCGGTGATCGGCGATGTGGGTCGCGGCGTGTTCGTGCGTCCGGGAATCCCGGAATTCATGCGCGAGCAGGCAGTGCCTGCGGCCGACATCATAACGCCGAATCAATTCGAGCTGGATTATCTGTCAGGCCTCACGGCACAGACCCTAGACGATGTGAAGCGGGCAGTCGCAATCGTGCACGAGATGGGCCCTAATGTCATTCTCGTCACCTCCGTCGAGACCAAGGAGACGCCTTCCGACAGCGTCGATCTCATCGCCGGCGAAAATGGGCGCTTCTGGTGTGTGCGGACGCCGAAGCTGTCGCTGTCCGTCAATGGAGCAGGGGATGCCATCGCGGCGCTCTTCTTCGTTCATTATGCCCGTTCACGCTCAGCCCTGACCGCCCTTGCCGAAGCCTCGGCGTCTGTCTACGGCTTGCTCAAGCGCACGGAAGAGGCAGGCTCCCGCGAGATCCTGACCATTGCGGCGCAGGATGAATTCGTCTCGCCCACCCGTCGCTTCGACGTTGAAGAGGTTTGATCCGCATGTCCCGCCGCTTTGTCACCCTCGATGTCTTCACGGGCGAGCGCTTCGCCGGAAATCCTCTCGCCGTAGTGCTGGATGCCGAGGGGCTCGACACAGTCGCGATGCAGCAGGTCACGAAGGAGTTCAACCTCTCCGAGACGGTCTTCGTCTTTCCGGCATCGGATCCGCGCCAGCGCGCCGATATTCGCATCTTCACGCCGGCGCGCGAACTGCCCTTCGCCGGCCATCCGACAGTGGGAACCGCCGTGCTCCTGGCGCTGCTCGACCAGAACGGCGAGCCAGGCGCGGTTGCCTTCGGGCTCAAGGAGCAGGTCGGGATCGTGCCCTGCGCCGTCGAAGTGATGGATGAAGCGAGCGGCACTGCCCGCTTCCGCCTGCCGCGTCTACCTTTCGTGTGGGGCGAGGGTAAGGATTCTACGACCTGCGCTTGGGCGCTTGGTCTCGACCCCACGGAAATCGGCTTCGACCGCCACATCCCGAGCCGCCACTCGGCAGGCGTCGCTTATGATCTCGTGCCCGTCGCATCTCTTGAAGCCCTGGCGAAAGCCAAGCCGCAGGGTGAGGCCTTCGACAAGGCGTTTGGCGACAGCGATCACCCCGCGCCTTATGTTTACGCCCGCATCCATCAGGCGGATGGATTGCGCTTTCGGGCCCGCATGTTCGGGTTGGGCATGGGAATTGTGGAAGATCCAGCCACCGGCTCCGCTGCAGCCGCGTTCGCGGGCGCGCTCATGCAATGCGAGCCCTTAGGCGATGGCGAGCACAACATCGTCATCGAGCAAGGCGTGGAGATGGGGCGCCCGAGCGAGATTCGTCTGCAGATGATCATCAAGGATGGTGCGCTCACATCGGCTGAGATCGGCGGCGGCGCGGTAATGATGAGCCGCGGCGAGATCTTCGTGTGAAACGCGACATCCAGATCCGGCGTGTCTCCCGCGTCGAGGCATGCTGCCGCCCGTACGACTGGGCATGGCCGCAGCACAACAGGGCTTTCATCGAGGAGAACTGGAAGCGGCGCACCGCGGGCAAGCCGCAGATGTTCAACGGGCGCGTGCTGCTCCTGCAGGATGTTGCCTTCGAGCAGGACCTGTGCCGCAACACTTACTTCGAGGTCGACTACGCCGACTTCGTCGCGTGGATCGACAAGGGTTACCCCGATCCTGCCATCGCCAACGGTTTCGCCATGGGTGCGCTGCGCGGATCGGACGGCGCTTTCATCTGCGGCGTGATGGGCAACGGAACGACGAATGCGGGCCGCGTCTATTTTGCGGCCGGCACGCCGGATCCTTCCGATCTAAGACCTGACGGGACCGTGGACCTCGCCACCAGCCTCACCAGGGAGCTTGCGGAGGAGACGGGTTTGCGGGAGGGCGACTACCATGTGGATGACGAGTGGATCATCGTCCAACGCTGGCCGACCATCGCTCTTCTTCGCATGGTGACTCTGCCGGTGACGGCGGAAGAGGGCGCGGCGAAGATCCGCGCCAATATCGCCCGGCAGCATGAGCCTGAACTGCAGGATGTGCGCATCATCCGAGGGGCGGGGGACATCGCCCCCGAGCGGATGCCGCTCTTCCTGCAATCCTTCTTCGGCTGGGTTTTCGATCAGAGATAGCCGTGGCGCGCCTTCGTGGCGTTGACCATCCGAACAGCCTCGGCATCGCGTCCGGCGGTGCACGCCGCTTTGGCCTGCGTGATCTCCCGGTCTACACGGTTATAGACGGATTGGTTCACATGCCCCATGGCCAGGTCATTGCTCATAACGGCGCGGTAGCGGCTAATCTCGCCGCTGCAACCGGTGCCGGAGCTGCCGGCCATGACACCGGTGCTGGCGGGTGCAGTGGCAGTCTGATTGCAGGCGGAAAGCGCGAGGGCGCCGGTCAGGAGCAGGGCGGGGGTGACGATCTTCATGGATGGATCTCCTCGATGGATCTCGCGAGCGAGAAATAAAGGCCAAGCTTGGTCTGTTCTAGGGCACTTTCCCGGGAGACCAGTCCCGTCGAGCTTCGAGTCATAACCCATCCAATAGTTGAGCCTTCTCTTTTCATTTGTTTCAACGGCTTGCCATTCGAAGCGAGCGCCGTTACAAACGAGCCCGTTGTTCGCGGCTTCAAGCTCGCGACCGAGGAGGATTTGGGCAGCGATGATCATCGGCTCCCCCAGCGCAAGAATGAACGGCACCGCTTCTGCGGCCGCTCGCGCGCGCCTTCTTGGTCTCCTTCTCCTTAGCTGCCCCTGAGGGTCGTCTGGGCGTTGCCGCCTGGGCTCTCAGGGGTTCTGGACAAGCAGGAACAACCTTGAGCCCTGAGGCTCCTCCCAAGAAGGACTAGACTGATGACCGCTTCCGTATTCGGCGCCGCTAAGGACCGCGTTCTGATCTTCGACACCACCCTGCGCGATGGCGAGCAGTGCCCCGGCGCCACCATGACCCTGGAGGAGAAGCTCGAGGTTGCGGAACTGCTCGACACCATGGGCGTCGATATCATCGAGGCGGGCTTTCCCATCGCGTCGAACGGCGACTTCGAGGCCGTCGCCCTGATCGCCAAGCAGGTGAGGCGGGCCACCGTCGCGGGCCTCGCCCGTGCCATCTCGGCGGATATCGCCCGTGCCGGTGAGGCCGTGCGTCATGCGGCGCGGCCGCGCATCCACACCTTCGTGTCCACGTCCCCGATTCATCTGGCCCACCAGATGCGCAAGTCGGAGGAGGAGGTGCTGGAGATCATCACCACCACGGTGACCCAGGCGCGCAACCTGATCGAGGACATCGAGTGGTCCGCCATGGACGCCACCCGCACCCCGATCGACTATCTGTGCCGCTGCGTGGAGGCCGCCATCAAGGCCGGCGCCACCACCATCAACCTGCCCGACACCGTGGGCTATGCCACCCCCGACGAATACCGTGCCATGTTCCGCACCGTGCGTGAGCGCGTGCCGAACGCCGACAAGGCAATCTTCTCGGCCCATTGCCACAACGATCTCGGCCTCGCGGTTGCTAACTCGCTGGCAGCCCTGGAAGGGGGCGCGCGGCAGATCGAATGTACCCTCAACGGCATCGGCGAGCGTGCCGGCAATGCGGCCCTGGAAGAGATCGTCATGGCGATCAAGACCCGTGGCGACGTGCTGCCCTACGAGACCGGCATTGAGGCCACCATGCTGACCCGCGCCTCGAAGCTGGCGTCCGCCGCGACCTCGTTCCCGGTGCAGTACAACAAGGCGATCGTGGGCCGGAATGCCTTCGCGCATGAGAGCGGCATCCATCAGGACGGTATGCTCAAGAATGCGCAAACCTACGAGATCATGACGCCCGAGAGCGTCGGCGTTTCCAAAACGTCTCTGGTCATGGGCAAGCATTCGGGCCGGGCGGCCTTCCGCAACAAGCTGGAGGAACTGGGCTACAGCCTGTCCGACAACCAGTTCCAGGATGCGTTCGAGCGCTTCAAGGAGCTCGCCGACCGCAAGAAGCACGTCTACGACGAGGATATCGAGGCGTTGGTCGATCAGAACATCGCCATGGCGCACGACCGCATCAAACTGGTCTCTCTCCATATTGTCGCCGGCACCCGCGGCCCCCAGCGCGCTACCATGCGGCTCCAGGTCGATGACCGGATCGTCGTGGAGGAGCAGGAGGGCAACGGCCCGGTGGACGCCACCTTCAACGTCATCAAGGCCCTGGTGCCCCACGAGGCGGTGCTGGAGCTCTATCAGGTTCACGCCGTCACCGAGGGTACAGATGCCCAGGCCGAGGTCTCCGTGCGTCTTTCGGCCGACGACCGCAGCGTCACCTCCCGTGCCGCCGACCCGGACACCTTGGTCGCCTCGGCCCAGGCCTATCTGGGCGCTCTCAATAAGCTCATGAGCCGGGGTGCCCGCCTGCACGCTCAGCATGCGGCGGAATGATTGACGGAAAGGGCCCGCTCGGCGGGCCTTTTTTACTCAAGAAGGTCCAAAGGATCGAAGTCTCCAAGCTTGAGGGCCCGAATGATATTGGCGGAATAAGGTTTCGCCTCCGCCTGGGCCTATAGGAAAATCTGTCCCGCGTCAGAAAACCTTGCGTATAGGGCTAGACAGGGGGCAAGCCGTTTGTTAAACGCACGGCCTCTTCAGCGGACATCGCGCCGCTGAATTCGCTTCGGCGACGGGTGATTAGCTCAGTTGGTAGAGCAGCTGACTCTTAATCAGCGGGTCGTAGGTTCGAGCCCTACATCACCCACCAATCTTCTCAACGAAGTCATTGCCGTTCCAATCGGCCTACGGGAGCGCCGTTTCTCAATGGCTTGGCAGTTGCCGCAGCATCCTTGATTCTGAATGTGTCGTTCAAAGCGCTTGCAGGATGCGCTCTGGAAAACGATCTCCCTAGCCTATGTTCCGGACCGGCAAATTCATCGGAGCAAGCAGTCCAGCACCAACGGTGCTTGGCGATGAAGCACCTATGGTATTGCCCCTAGATTTGCGCCTGCGAGAGGGTTGTGCCCCCTGGCTTGGTGGCAATCCAAATCATGTGTCTCGCACCACCGCTTATTCTCTTGGCGCGAGCACTGACCTCATTCACGCTAAATCCCACCTTGCGCAGGCGCTGGGTGAAGGCTCTGCTGGGCGCCGATGACCACACGGCCAGAATGCCGCCCGGCGTCAGCGCCAAGCCCAGGCCTTGGAAGTCATAAAGTCTGTCATTGGCTCTGCTCGTCAGGCCCTCGGGTCCATTGTCGCCATCGAGCAGAGCCGATCTCCATCATCCGTGTTGAACTTTAGAGATAAGCGGTCGACAGCGCTGGGATCATGGCGATGAAGAGAAGGCCGACGAAGAGCGCTCCAATATAGGGCCAGATGGCACCCATGGCCTCATCCGGCGAGACGTTGCCGATCTTGCATGCGATGTAGAATCCGATGCCGATGGGCGGTGCCATGAGGCCGACGTTCATCGCAGTCACCACAACCATCGAGTAATGGATATCGTTGATCCCTAGAGTCTTCGCAATCGGGAACATGATTGGGGCCATCAGGACAATGGCCGGCAGCCCTTCGAGCACGCAGCCTAGCACCATGAAGACTGCAATCGTCACCAGCATGTAGGTGACCCACCCGCCCGGCAGATCGGTGACCAGCGCAGCCATCTTGAAGGCGAAGCCGGTCTGGGTCAGTGCCCAGGCCATGGCAGAGGCCGTGCCCAGGATGATCAGGATGGCGCCCGAGAGCGCCGCCGTCTCGACAAGCATGTCGTAGATCTTGCCGGGACGGATGCCGCCATACATGACCATGCCGATAATCATGGCATAAAGCACTGCGATGGTGGAGACTTCCGTGGCTGTCGCGACGCCGCCACCGACGGCACTGCGGATCAGGAACGGCAGCACGAGCGCCGGGCCAGCGACCGCGAGCGTCTTGCCGATGACTTGAAGGGGCGCGCGCCGGATGCCATCCATGATCTCGCCACGCGCTTTCCAGCGCGCGAGAATGGCGAGAACGAGAAGAAGCACCATCGCGATGACGAATCCGCTGGTGAACAGGCCGGCAATAGAGACGCCCGCCACGGATCCGAGCACGATCAACACGATGGAGGGCGGAACGGTATCGGCCATGGCGGCGCCAGTTGCCAGGAGTGCAATCATCTCCTTCGGCTTGTGACCGCGCCGCTTCATCTCCGGGAACAGGGCCGGCGCAACGGTCGCCATGTCGGACACCTTCGAGCCGGAGATGCCTGAGACCAAGAACAGCGAGCCCAGCAGCACATAGGACATTCCTGCCTTCACGTGACCTAGCAGGGAGGCCAGGAACTCGACGATGGCCCGGCCCATGCCCGTTGCATCGAGAATGCAGCCGAGAAACACGAAGATCGGCACCGACAGCAGGATCAGGCTCGACATCCCCTCATCCATGCGCCCGATCAGCACCATAGTGGGCACCGAGCCAGTAAAGGTCAGAAAGCTGAGCGCGCCGAGACCGAAGCAGAAAGCAATCGGCACGCCGATGGCAAGGAAGAAGGCAACGAAGCCGACGAGGAAGATGAGAATGTTGATGTTGCCAAGCGAACGCAGGGAGGGAGAGACGAACCAAAGCAAGGCACCCGCAGCCAAGATCAAAGCTGCCGCCATGCAGATCTCGGACACCTTGGCCGCACGCGTGGTCTCCCTGAGCGCCAAGAGCGCCATGAGGCCAATCCCCACCGGGAGAGCGGCCACGCGCCAGCTCATGGGAATGTTGAGCGCGGCCGACGTGATGTAGGATTCCTCGATCACGTACTCGATGGCAGGCCATAGCATGCCGATCAGAAAGACTGCAACGAGGAGGGGTCCCAGCGCGCCGAAGAAGCCACGCATCCGTTCTGGGAGCATATGGAGGAACAGGGTCAGGCGAAGGTGCTCATTGCGGTCGATGGCAATGACAGCGCCTAGCATAGCGAGCCAGAGGAAGCAGAAAGCTGCCGCTTCATCGATCCAGACAATGGGAAGCGACAGTACATAGCGCGAGGTCACACCCATCAAGAGCAAGCCGATGATCGCCACAAGAATGGCGGACGCGATCATCTCGATGGGCTTGAGGAGCGCCGACCCGCTCCGCAAGCCGGTCGGCATGTCTTCAATCTCACCGATGCCGATGCTCTCAGTTGCCATGGTCATTGTCTCCTCCGGTGATCTTGATTGCTGCTGGTGCTTTTTCGTTGTTATGAACGTTCGCTGTCAGGGTAGATTTTCCCTGAAGACCACTTCGACCCGCATCGAGTCGGGTGGGCTCTTGGGCTTGTGCCCCTCCCGCAGGTCGCGGAATAGGGCCGCGCATTTTGCGATCGTGTCCTCGGCGCTCTGTGTGATGACTGCATCCATGGTGCCATCGAGTAGGAACTCGCGGGTGTCACTGGTCAACCCATGGCCAACAAAGACCACATTCTGCTCGCGTCTTGCATCTTTCAGGGCGCGGCCGATGCCGGATGCGCCACCGCCAATGTTGTAGATCCCATCCAGATCAGGGTGATGGGACAGGAGCGCCCGCATCTGCCGGTAGTTGAGCGCTTCGTCGTCATGCCCTTCGCGCAGGCCGACCACTTCGATATCGGGATAGAGCTCCTGCAGGATATCGAGGAAGCCCATCTCGCGCTCGCCATGAGCGCGGTAACTGAGGCTACCGGCAATCATGGCCACCTTAGCGGGACGCTTGGCAATGAAGCGGGCAAGAAGGTAGCCTGCCATACGCCCTGCAGCCCGGTTGTCGAGGCCGAAATAAGCTGTCCGCGTCGGACTGGCGACATCGGAGATCAGCGTCGCCACCGGCTTTCCTGCTGCGGTGATGCGACTGACGGCCTCACGCACCATGGGATGCTCGATGGCCATGAAGGCAATACCGTCTGCGTGTTTGGCGTGCCGGTGCAGCGTCTTCGCGAGCAGGTCGGGATTGAAGCTGTCGATATACTCGACCGTGGGCTTGATCGAGAAGCGCTCCAATTGTGGCGCCATCTCGCTGATCATGCGACCGAGCATGGTGATGTAGCGGTTGGTGCCCTGAGGGAGAATGAAGGAGATCTGTGCCAGCGGGCGCACATCTCGGATCCTCTCGTCACTGTCATCCACATAGCCGAGCTCCGCTGCGGCCTTCATGACCCGTTTGACGGTCGTCGCCTTCACGCCCTGTCGCCCGTTCAGAACTCGGTCCACGGTGGCTGTGGAGACATCGGCGAGCCGCGCGATGTCCACGATGGTGACACGCCGAGTCAGAGAGGGGATATCAGCAAGAATGCTCATATAGTTACATCAAAAAACATCAAAATTATGATTTGACCACATCATACATATGACGGATTTTTTCTTTCGGAAAGAGCAAAACACCTTCCTGGGAGAAATCACGCCATGACCATCAGCCGAAGGACCCTTCTCAAAGGCATCGGAAGCGCACCGGCCGCCATCAGCCTTTTCTCGATCCCGCGCTACGCTCACGCGGCTGAGATCACGCTGCGTTACGGCAACAACTTGCCCCTCAGCCATCCCCTCAACATCCGTGCCAAAGAGGCTGCTGACCGGATTGCGAAGGAGACGAACGGGCGCGTCGAGATGCTGATCTTCCCGGCCAACCAGCTTGGCGGCGATACAGACATGCTCTCTCAGGTGCGCAATGGCGCTCTGACATTCTTCACCCCGTCGGCCTTGGTGATCGCCACCCTCGTTCCAGTTGCGGCGATCAATGCCGTAGGCTTCGCGTTCAAGGATTATAATCAGGTCTGGGCTGCCATGGATGGTCCTGTTGGGGCCTACGTGCGCAAGGCAATTGCCGATTCCCGTCTGCATGCGCTTGAAACCATGTGGGACAACGGCTTCCGCCAAACGACCACGAGCGGTGCTCCGATCCAGAACGCGGACTCGATGAAAGGGCTGAAGATCCGGGTTCCGGTAAGCCCGATCAGCATCTCGATGTTCTCCGGCCTCGGCGCCGCGCCGGCGAGCCTGCAGTTCAGCGAAGTTTATACCGCGCTTCAAACCAAGGTGGTCGACGCGCAGGAGAATCCACTGCCGATCATTCAGGTGGCCAAGCTCTACGAGGTGCAGTCGTCCTGTGCGCTGACGAACCACATCTGGGACGGGTACTGGTTCATCGCCAACGGCCGCCAATGGGCGGGCATGCCGGCCGACGTGCAGGAGATCGTCTCGCGCGCCATCAACGAGGCAGGCCTCAAGCAGCGGCAGGATATCAAGTCTCTCAACGATTCCGTGCAGGCCGATCTTCAGAGCAAGGGATTGTCGTTCAATCAGTGCGATACGGAAAGCTTCCGCGCAAGGCTGCGTGAAGCCGGCTTCTACAAGGAGTGGAAGCAGAAGTTCGGCCCTGAGGCCTGGGGCCATCTTGAGAGCGTCGTCGGCACGCTTGCCTGACGAATGCCGTGCGATCCGGTAACTCCTATCGGATTTTCCTCTTCCTTGGGCGCAGTTCGCGGGCCGCGCCCTCATCAGATTTGCAGGTAAGGTATGAGCCGGTTTCTCGGAGAGATCAGGCAGGCAGGTTACGTTGTCGACGACATCGAGGCCGCCATGGATTATTGGTCGCGCGTTCTCGGCATAGGACCGTTCTTCTACAAGGAGCAGGTGCCGATCGAGAATTACACGTACCGGGGCGAGAGCTATCGACCGCACAATTCGGTGGCGCTCGCCAATTCCGGGCCGCTTCAGATCGAGCTCATCCAGACCCGCAACGATGCGCCGTCCATGTACCGTGACTTCAAGCAGGCAGGGCATCGAGGCTTGCAGCACGTCGCCTACTGGACTGAAAGCTACGATGCCGATCTGGAACGGCTGATGAAGCAGGGCTTCGCTCCGGTCATGAGCGGCGAGGTCGGTGAGCGCGGCCGCTTCGTCTATTTCGACACGGAATACCATCCGGGCACCGTGATCGAGCTGTCGGAGGTGGCCGGCCCTAAAGGCAAGATGTTTCAGCTAATCAGGGAAGCTTCGGAAGGGTGGGACGGACGCGATCCGGTCCGGCCGTTTCCCGATCTCTCCCAACTTTGAGCTTGGTTATGTCGGACGCATATTACGAGGCCACTTACCTGGTTGAAACGCCCCTGCTGCTTGAGACGGTAGCCGAGGTGATGGCTGGTGAGCAATCCTGCGGAACCTTCACCCGTGTCGAAGGCGAGACCGACGAGCTGCGCGATCGGGCCCGCGCGAATGTCGTTGCGATCCGGGATCTGGGTGAGGTTACGCAGCCCTCCGTCCGCAGTTCGTGGCTCGACCGCAAAGGCCTATCGGCTTCGTCGCGCCACGGCGAGGTGGTCGTACGTTTTCCAATCGCGAATGTCGGCGTCAACCTGTCGACACTTGCCGCCACTGTCGCCGGCAACCTCTTTGATCTCGGCGAGGTGACTGGCCTGCGGCTTGAATCCTTAAGGCTACCCGGAGATTACCGAAAGCAGTATGCGATGCCGCGGCATGGCGTTACAGGCACGCGACGCCTGACCGGCGTCGCTCATGGCGCTCTCATCGGATCGATCATCAAGCCGAATGTTGGGCTTCGCTCTGAGGAGATCGCATCGCTGGTCGCGCGCCTGTGCTCCGCTGGGCTCGACTTCATCAAGGATGATGAAATTGCAGCCAATCCCACCCACGCACCCCTGTCCACCCGCATTCCGGCCGTGATGGCCGCCGTGCGCCGGCATCAGGACAGGACCGGCAAGCATGTCATGGTTGCCTTCAACATCACCGACGAGACGGATGCCATGCGCCGTCACGCAGATCTGGTAGCAAAGGAGGGCGGAAGCTGCGTCATGGCCAGCCTGAACTGGTGCGGGTTCTCCGCTATCGAGACGCTGCGGCGCGGCACCGATCTGGTCATCCACGGCCATCGCAACGGC
The DNA here is from genome assembly GCF_016734765.1 of Microvirga soli. Taxonomy (GTDB): domain Bacteria; phylum Pseudomonadota; class Alphaproteobacteria; order Rhizobiales; family Beijerinckiaceae; genus Microvirga; species Microvirga soli. Next base: position 199,103 of record NZ_JAERQE010000003.1, read on the forward strand.
TATGGCGCGTTCTCTCGCCACCCAGCGCTTGGCATCGGTTTCCAGGCTTATCAGACGCTCTGGCGCCTCGCCGGCGTCGACCATATGCATGTTCATGGCCTGGGCGGAAAGTTCGCGCAGGCCGATGAAGAGGTGGTGGAGAGCGCGAAGGATTGCCTGACTTCACTCTGCGATACGGACGATCGTGCCATGCCGGCATTTTCTTCCGGCCAATGGGCGGGAACGGTGGAGAAGACTTATCGCGCGGTGAACACGTCCGATCTTCTCTTCATGGCAGGTGGTGGCATCATGGCTCACCCAGGCGGCCCTGCGGAAGGCGTCGCGAGCATCAGGGAGGCTTGGCGGGCCGTGGAGGCTGGCGAAAGTGTCGATAGTGCACGCACGAAGCATCGAGCACTCGCGGATGCGTTCCGTTTCTTCGCAAAACACTAGAAGGACGGCGGCTGTTATGACCCCGTCCTATGGCTGGTACGGTGACGATTTCACCGGCGCGACGGATACGCTTGCGACCCTGGCACGGCGTGGTTGCCGTGCCTTTCTCTTCCTGCGCGTACCGGATCCGCAGCAGCTGGCCCAGGCTGGCGATCTGGAGGCCATAGGCATTGCAGGTGCTGCACGTGCAATGGGACCAGATGAGATGCAAGCGGAGCTCGCACCCGCCGGCGCCTTCTTCCGTCATCTCGGAGTTCGCCTCCTGCATTACAAATGCTGCTCGACCTTCGACAGCGCCCCAGCGCTCGGAAACATCGCCGAGGCATCCAGGATCCTGCGCGAGTATGTGGCGCACAAAACTGTTGCCATTCTCGGCGGTCAGCCATCACTCGGTCGCTACTGCGCCTTCTCCAATCTGTTCGCGTCGTTTGGCGCCGATGGAGGCGTCTTCCGGCTCGACCGTCACCCGACCATGAGCCGGCATCCGGCAACCCCGATGACCGAAGCCGATTTGCGGCAACATCTCATCGCCCTTGGCATGCAGAATATAGAGGCGATCCACTGGCCCCTTCTAGCGAGTGATCCGGAAGCCCTTTCCGCCGAATGGCAGCGCTTGTCAAAGACGGCATTCGCGGTGCTGCTCGATGCGCTTGACACCCAGCATGTGGATGCCTTCGGCCACCTGCTCCGGGCAGAAAGCCGGATGCAATCCCTCCTGGTGGTGGGACCTAGCAGCGTGGCGCAAGCCTTCTTTGAGGAGCGGGAGGTTCAAGTGAGCCCTCCGGCAACGCCTGAAGTCGGGCCTGCACTTGCTTTTGTAGGAAGCCTTTCTCCCACGACGAGAGTGCAGATGGCGGCCGCACGTTCCTACACCCGCTTGGCTGTTGATCCCGACAGCATCCTGTCGAGTTCGGAAGCCCGGGAAAGGATCATCGGAAAAGCCGCGGCGGCGCTGGGCCGAGGCGAGCATGTCATGCTCTCGACTGCTCCCGAGGCAGGCAGTGCTCCGCATTCTGCAAGCGCCGATCTTGCAACGGTCAGTGCCTATCTCGTCGATGAGATTCTCAAGCGTCATCCTGTTCGACGATTGGCCATTGCCGGAGGCGACACCTCGAGCCGGATCGTCGGTCATCTTGGTTATTGGGGACTTGGCTATCATAGCCAGATCAGCAACGGGGTAGCCGTCAGCTTGGCGCGGAGCGATGACATATCTCGCGATAGAATGCTCGTGATGCTCAAAGGCGGTCAGATGGGACACGAGCAGCTGTTCGAGTCCTTCCTAGAGGATAAAGCTTGTTCCTGAGGAACGAAGTAGAGTCGCCTTCCCCGGCTGGTGAAAGAGGTAAGGCCTGCATCGGCAGCGAGCTGCATCATGCCGAGCAGTCACTTCAGAGAGAAACGGGTTTGCAGAAGCATCAAAGCTCGGCGTCGGCGTCCGGGTTGGATGTGACATCTGCGGGTGTTGCCTCTTTCACTGTAATCCTGACGGCGTGCCTCTCTATCTTGCCACTGGCCGACTTGACTTCGTAGCTAACCTCGTCGGCTCCCTTGTAGGAGGGGTTGGGCTTGTAGAACACTCCCTGGGCTGTTGCTTCCAGCTTGGGGCAGCGAGAAATCCGGCCCGCCTTGAGCTTCCCGCTGTGCACATTCAACTCGCCATGCTTCGGTGGTGTCACCACCCGGACCGTGGGCAGCGGCCCTGACGTGCAGTCCTTCTGCACATTGCCATAAACTCCCAGGCCGTGTGGCTTTCCAGCGACCACATCAGTGCTGCGATGAGCAGTGTTGGTCTGAGCCAGGGCAGGGGGCGCGGACATCAGAAGAGCGCCCGCCAGGACAGAGACAGCCGGACGATTCGGACGAACCATTTGAGAGTACCTTCCAAAGATCGGTCTGAAGGGAGGCTGCGGCCAGCGCAGCCTCCCCGCGTGAGATCTCAAAGTTTTGCTTCGCGTGAGGATTCAGGAACCTTGCGCCGGGCGGCCCGCCTGGAGAGCATGTTGAGCCCCTCGATCAGGGCTGAAAACGCCATGGCCGCATAGATGTAACCCTTCGGCACGTGCGCTCCGAACCCTTCCGCGATCAGCGTCATGCCGATCATCATCAGGAAGCCGAGCGCCAGCATCACGACGGTCGGGTTTTTCTGGAGGAAGTTGGCAAGAGGGTTCGCCGCCAGCAGCATGACGGTCACGGCCGTGACGACTGCGATTACCATGATCATCACGATGTCGGTCATGCCAACGGCCGTGATGATGCTGTCGAGGGAGAAGACGAGGTCGAGCAGCAGGATCTGGGTAATGGCAGACCCAAAGGTCATGGTTGCTTTCGTGGTGTCGAAAACATCGTCACTGGGTGTCGGATCGACACTATGGTGGATTTCCTTGGTGGCCTTCCAGACCAGGAACAGGCCGCCGCCGATCAGGATCAGATCTCGCCATGAGAAAGCATGCGCGAATACGGTGAAGATCGGCTCCGTCAGTGTGACGATGATGGCGATGGTGCCCAGCAGCCCCAGGCGCAGGATCAGCGCCAGCCCGATACCGATGCGCCGCGCCTTCGAGCGCTGGTGCTCAGGCAGCTTATTGGTGAGAATCGAGATGAAGATCAGGTTGTCGATACCGAGCACAACCTCCATCACGATGAGGGTTGCCAGAGCCACAAGGGCTGTCGGATCGGAAAGCCAGGAGAAGTCCATGTAATATTCCTTTAGACTTTAGCAGGGACAACCCTAGTCCAGTGCGGGCGATGCAACCGCGTCAATTTGCCGGTGTTCGGTCATTCGGAGCTGTCGCTGAACGATAGCGTGAACACGTCGGCAATGCCGGTGCTCTCAAGATCTCGCGGCTTATCTGTAAGAGGATAGGTCTTAAACCGGTAGGCCCCAGCTGCGAGCGGCAAACCTGTCTTTATAGGTTTGCCGCTCGCTTGAGGGCAGAGATCAGATGTCTTCCTCGAAGCCGAAGTCGCCACCGGCGTCACCGAAGTCCTCGGCGGCTGCCTGCTGTGGCTCGGCCTGACTGGCATCCGCGGTCTTCGGCTCATCGCCGCCCGAGAAGGCACCCGCGATCATGTTGCCGAGCACCACGCCGCCGGCCACGCCCATGGCAGTCTGGGCTGCCCCTGCCAGAAAGCCACCGCCTCCGCGCTGCTGGGCCATGCCGCCCATCCCAGGCGCCATGTGGGACGGCATGCCGTGCATCGGCTGCTGATGCGGCTGATAGGTCGGCTGTTGCTGCGGCCGCGGCTGCCCGCCCCCGAAGAGGCTGGACAGAAAACCGCCTCCGCCTGCGGGACGGCTGGTGAGGTCCTGCTCGAGCTGCTGGATGCGGCCCTGAGCGGCGCTCAGCGCCTGCTCCTGCACCACGATGGTCTGAGCCATGTAGTAAGGCGCATTCGGCTGCTGGTTGATCTGGGAGCGGATGAACTCCGCCGCTTGCGCGTCCGGGGGCGTAGCCTGGCGCTCGACCTGGGCAATCTTCCCGAAGAGCTGCTCGATGGCCTGACGGTCCTGGTGGTCCATGAAAATCGATCCTTTCTGGCAATAAGCGAGGGCTACTCTTCCCGCTGTCCGGTGAGGCTCAGGAGCAGCTGGAAAATGTTGACGAAGTTCAGGTAAAGCGAGAGTGCGCCAAAAACGGCCAGCTTACTGTTGGTCTCATGACCGAAGCTCTCGGCATACTGCTCCTTGATATTCTGCGTGTCGTAGGCCGTGAGACCCGTGAACACGAGCACGCCGATGATCGAGATGGCGAACTGCAGCAGGCTTGACCCAAGGAAGATGTTGACCAGTGAGGCGATGAGCACGCCGATCAGGCCCATGATCAGGAATGAGCCGAACTTCGATAGGTCGCGCTTAGTGGTGTAGCCGTAAAGGCTGGTCGCGCCGAACATGGCAGCCGTGATGAAGAAGGTACGGGCGATGCTCGCTCCGGTGAACACCAGGAACACGGAGGCCAGCGACAGGCCCATCACCGCCGAGAAGGCGAAGAAGGCCGTGCGCGCGGAGGCTGCCGTCATCCGCTCCATGCGGAACGAGAAGAAGAAGATGAAGGCCAGAGGCGCCAGCATCACGACCCACTTGAGCGGCGTCTGGAAGATCGGCACGTAGAGGGCCGGTGTCGAGGCGACGAAGAAGGCCACGAGCCCTGTCACCACCAGGCCGATGCCCATGGTGTTGTAGACCCGCAGCATGTGCTGGCGCAGGCCTTCGTCGAAGAGGGCGCCGCTCGGGCGGGCCGTTGCGGTCTGCCAGGCATAAGGTGTGTTCATCACAAGTTCTCCTGTCGAGGTTATTGAAGAGCGCGAGACAGCCGCAGGGCTGCCCGTTCGAGAGGTCTGTCGCTGCCGGTGCCGGTGAGCGCGTAGGCGAGTTGGCCCGTCTGCCAGTATACGGCCGTTGCCTTCTCGAAGCGGGCCGATGTCGGAGCGATCACGTTGAAGGCCGGTGTCTGCGCGGCGAACAGCGATACCCGGCCGAGGTCTCCGGCATCGATGGCGATCTCGATGCTGTGACCGTAGCGCGACGGAAAGATCTGCGCATCCCGCACCTGCCAGTCCTTAGGTAACGGTGGGAGCCGTATCCCGGTCTCGGCCAGGATCTCGGCGGGATCGTAGGCCTCAATCTCGGGCTGCGAGACCATCCGGGCGCGCAACAAGCCCGTCTCGTGCGAGTGCAGCGCATCTTCGACGAAGGCCGGGGGCTTGGGCGATGCCTCGCTGTCTGTAACGCCCAGGCCAACCTGCCCATGGGCAAACCAGCCAAATCCGATAAGCGCCGCGACGGCGGCAATCCGGCGAAGTTTCAGTCCCAACTCCTGCCGGGCAAGCGCCCGCTCGAGCCGAACAGCCGACCGCATCATAGACTCAGATGGGCGAGCCAATGGGGCAGCGTGAAGCAGCCGGAGGGCATCGCGATCCTTCAGGTCGGCCATGACGCGTGCGGCCGCCTCCGGAGCATGGGCGAGGTGCTCCTCGACCTCGATCCGCCTGGCAGGGTCGAGCTGATCGTCTACGTAAGCCAGAAGGTCCGCTTCGGTGATAGGGTCAGACATCGCGTCCTCCTATGATGCGCAATCCGGGGCGTTTGGCCTCAGACGGCTGTGCAGCATCAGCGCCGGCTTCAAAGCCCCGCAGCGTGGCACGGGCACGGCCCAGGCGGGACATGAGGGTACCGACAGGAATCTTCAGCGAGTTTGCGGCTTCCTGGTAGGACAGGCCCTCGATGGCGACCAAGTGCAGGGCGGCTCTCTGCTCGTCGGGCAGGCTCATGAAGGCGGTCTGGACCTGCTGAAGCCTGACCCGGCTTTCCTGCTCGGGTGGTGCGGTCGTTTCAACGAGGGAGGCGACCTGCTCCAGGCGGCGAAATTCCGCAATGTGACGACGGCGGTTATCGATGAAGGTGTTGTGCAGAATCGACAACAGCCAGCCGCGCAGGTTTCCGTCTGCGCGGAAAGAGCCGCGCCGCTCATAGGCGCGAACAAGGGTGTCTTGAACCAGGTCCTCGGCCTGGGTCGCGTCGCGCGTCAGCGATCTCGCATAGCGCCGCAAGGGTGCGAGCATGCTGATAACATCCGTGCGCTTCATGTCGTTCATGCCAGGTGTACGAGGCTGCAGGTGGGTTTAATCCCGATGCCCATCAGATTTTTACATGCTACTTCATGAAGGCGGTCAGGCCTGTGCCGGGCGCAAGCATCACGAAGGCCCATACGAGCGCGGAGGCGATGTTCGCCATCTGGTAGAGTCGCAGGGACGTGGTGAAGATACCGGGCGTCGGAGGTGTACGAGGCAGACCGGCCTCTTAATCCACGGACGATTGGGCCATCGCCGGAAGCGGTGAAGCGCTGAGACATAAAGGCGAAGGCGCATGTATCCTCGACACACGCGCCTTCCAAAGCGATCCCTCAGTTCTGAGGCTGCGGGACGAACCCCCCGTCGTTTTCTCTAGGTCGGTTGGGCCGTGTTGTGGGCACGGCGGAGCCGCGGCTCGGGGTGGCCGCATCCCCGGTGTCGCGCACCGGCGGCTGCCCGTCGAGCAGGTGGCGGATCTCCTCGCCCGAGAGCGTCTCGTACTCCAGAAGACCCCGGGCCAGCGCCTCAAGCTCGTGCTGCTTCTCGGTCAGAATGCGACGGGCGTCGTTCAGCCCGTCCTCCACCAGACGCCGCACCTCGGAGTCGATCTTCTGCGACGTCGCCTCGGAGATGTTCTGCTGGCGCCCCATGGACATGCCCAGAAACACCTCGTCCTGGTTCTCGCCATAGGCCACCGTGCCAAGCTCGGGCGAGAAGCCCCACTTGGTCACCATCATACGGGCAAGACGCGTCGCCTGCTCGATGTCGCTCTGGGCGCCCGACGTCACCTTGTCCTTGCCGAAGATCATCTCCTCGGCAATGCGCCCGCCCATCATGATCGCCAGACGCGAGGTCATCTGCTCGTAGCTCATGGACAGCTTGTCCCGCTCCGGCAGCTGCATCACCATGCCCAGCGCCCGCCCGCGCGGGATGATGGTGGCCTTGTGCACCGGGTCGGTGGCCGGCACGTTCAGCGCCACCACGGCATGGCCCGCCTCATGGTAGGCCGTCAGCCGCTTCTCGTCGTCGGTCATCACCAGCGTGCGGCGCTCGGCGCCCATCATCACCTTGTCCTTGGCGTCCTCGAACTCCTTCATGGTCACGATGCGCTTGCCGCGTCGCGCCGCCAAGAGCGCCGCCTCGTTGACCAGGTTCATCAGATCCGCACCCGAGAAGCCGGGCGTGCCGCGGGCAATCACCTTCAGGTCCACGTCAGGGGCCAGCGGGACCTTGCGCACGTGCACGCGCAGGATCTTCTCGCGGCCGACCACGTCGGGGTTGGGCACCACGATCTGGCGGTCGAAGCGGCCCGGGCGCAGCAGCGCCGGATCGAGCACGTCGGGCCGGTTGGTGGCAGCAATAATGATCACGCCCTCGTTGGCCTCGAACCCGTCCATCTCCACCAGCAGCTGGTTGAGGGTCTGCTCGCGCTCGTCGTTGCCGCCGCCGAGGCCTGCGCCACGGTGGCGGCCGACGGCGTCGATCTCGTCGATGAAGATGATGCAGGGGGCATTCTTCTTCGCCTGCTCGAACATGTCGCGCACACGGGAGGCGCCGACGCCGACGAACATCTCGACGAAGTCGGAGCCCGAGATGGTGAAGAACGGTACATTGGCCTCGCCGGCGACGGCGCGGGCGGTGAGGGTCTTGCCGGTGCCGGGCGGGCCGACGAGCAGCACGCCGCGGGGAATGCGGCCGCCGAGGCGCTGGAACTTCTGCGGATCGCGCAGGAACTCCACCACCTCCTGCAGGTCCTCCTTCGCCTCGTCAATCCCCGCAACATCGTCAAACGTGACAGGAATTTCCGGCTTCATCAGACGTGCACGAGACTTGCCGATCGACAGCATTCCGCCGCCGCCCTGCTGGCCCATCGCCCGGCGCGACATCCAGACCACGATACCGATCATCAGTGCAAATGGCAGCAGCGATAGCAGCAGGCTGCTGAGCAGGCTTGGCTGCGGCGGTGGCTCGGCCTTGATCACCACACCCTTCTGCTGCAACTGGGCAATCAGATCGGCGCCTCGCGGGACATAGGTTGTGATGCGCTCGCCTGTGGAGCGTTCGGCAACCACCTCTTGTCCCTGAATGGTGACAGAGCGGATCTCGCCCTGGTCGACGGCCGTCACAAAGGCCGAGTAGGGGAGTTGATCGGGGCCGGGTGCTGACGTGTTCTGGAAGTAGAACAGCGACAGCATAGCCATGACCGCGGCCACAATCGCGAGATTGCGAAAGTTGGGTGCGGTGTTTGGGTTGTTCATGTCAATGCTTTCTGAACGACACTGTCACAGGGTGGCGAACGCCTGTCCGGCGCGCGTCGATGTTGTTAATACTGGAAGCGGTTGGGCACCGGATGCGCCTTGTCCAGGTGCTCGCGGAGAAGGTCCATGTTGCGCAGGTTCGAGCGGTAGAACACATCACCGACCCAACCCACGAGCGGAATGGCGCTGATCACGAAGTCGACACCCACATGGCCCATCATGCGCAGGAGCGTCGGCATGGGTACGCCAAGGCGGCGCGCTTCCAGGATCAGATAGGCCGACATCCCCTTCGAGGTCAGCGTGCCGACACCTGGAATCAGGTTCAGGAGCGCGTCTGCGCCGAACCGGATGTTGGTTCCAGGCACGCGAATGGCGCTGTCGAGAAACCGAGCAAGGGTCTCCAGCCTGGCGCGTGCTCCGCTCGCACATAAGGCAGTGTCATTGAAGGAGGGGGTATAAGAGTAAGACGTCACAGTCGTCTCCCAGATGCGGAGCAACTCCATATGCTCCTCAGGTGAGAGAGTCCGACATCGCAGCCTGGGAAGACTGCCAGAGGGGCCCGGACCCCGGTAAACGGAATGTGGGGATGGCAGGACCTGGGTTCAAGATCAGGCCGTCATCCCCCGCGGTCAGCGTATTCACCCTCAGCGGCGTTCGATAACGGTATATTCCACATCGATTACCCCATTCCTGGGCTGCCTTCGTTGCGCCTGGCGTAGCCGACGCCGGAGATAGAAGGCTAGGGCTATGCCGCCGACCAGCATGATGGGAAGCACCACGAACAGCCCGATGAGGAAGACGGCCAGAAGGACAGCTCCCGCCAGAATCAGGCCGGCAAGCTTCATCATGGACCCCCAAACCCGGCCCGAGCCGGTGGTGGCGCGCCGACCGGCATAGTCCAACCGCATCATGGTCTCCTTCGAATCTGGGAGAGCTTACAGGATTTTAGTCCGTGAACGGCTCTCAAGGCGTTCCCTGATGTATACGGAACTCGTGGCTAACCTAATCCTGATCCGAGCCAAAAATGAGACCTTTATGGTTCTGATGACAAATTCACCTGGTTATAGAGTGTCACATCTCGCTGAAGTGACGGAGCATCCGCTCTGCGTCAGCCTCGAAGCCCGTAAACAGCCGGAATGCGCCTACGGCCTGAAAGACGGCCATGCCGCCGCCGGACATCGTGCGGCACCCCCGTACCCGCGCCTGGCGCAGCAGTTCCGTCTCCATCGGGAAATAGACGATGTCCGCGACCCACATGTCCGGGCGCAGCAGATCGGCTTGAACTGCCATCCCGGGATACTTCGCCATCCCGAGCGGGGTTGTGTTGACTATGCCGTCAGCGGCAGCCATGAGGTCCAGCGTGGCCGCGCCCGCCGTTGCACGGTGCTCGCCGAAGCGCTCGCGCAGGCCGGCGGCAAGGTCTTGCGCGCGGACCTGATCCGTATCGACGAGCGTGATCTCGCCCGCTCCGAGACTCAGCAGCGCATGAGCCACCGCGGCGCCTGCGCCGCCTGCGCCGAACTGGACGACCCGGTCGATGCGGACGTCGGGCAGCTCGCGATGGAAGCTCTCAAAGAAGCCCCACCAATCCGTGTTATGTCCGATGCGGCGGCCATCTTTCAGCACGACTGTGTTGACGGCGCCGAGTGCGGCCGCATCGGGCGAAAGTTCGTCGAGGAGAGGGATCACGGCCTGCTTGCAGGGATGGGTGATATTGAGGCCTGCAAAGCCGAGGCGCTGGGCTGCAGTCAGGATCTCGGGGAGGGCGCCTGCGTCAAGGCTGAGCGTCTCCAGATCGATAAGTTTGTAGATATACCGAAGCCCCTGCTCAGCTCCTTCCTTCTCGTGCAGCCTCGGGGTTCGAGATGCCTGTATGCCATTTCCCACGAGGCCGACGAGAACCGACGGATAGTTCGAAACCCTTGCAGCTTCATCTGGCCGGGACTGTGGCCTTGGTGAGAAATCGTTTGTCATGGACGTCAGGCTTTCGCAGGCGACTGACCTATCATGTCGAGGACCGCCCGCACCGCAATCGCATATCCATTGGTGCCTAGCCCCGCGACGACCGCTGTCGCCACTGGGGAGACATAGGACTTGTGATAGATTGGCTCGCGCTTGTGGATGTTTGAGATGTGCAGCTCGATCAGCGGGCCCGAAAACATCTTCAAGGCATCCATGATGGCCATGGACGTGAAGGTAAAGGCAGCCGGATTGATGATGATGCCGCTGCCTTCGTCAATCGCCTCGTGCACCCATTCAATGATCTCGTATTCCCGGTTCGACTGCCGGAATACGATGGGACATCCGGAGGCAGCATCTCGGCATAAGGCTTCGACCTCTTCCAGGGTCGTGCGCCCGTAGATCTCCGGCTCACGGGTTCCCAGGCGGTTCAGATTTGGCCCGTTGAGGATGTAAATCGGCTTGTTCATTGAAATCGTTCTCTGAAAGGGAGAAGGCTCATCCCTGGTAGCCGAAGAGGCGCGGCAGCCAGAGCACGGTTTCGGGCACGAAGGTCATGATCGCCAGCGCAACGATCATGGCGAACAGGAAGGGCAGGGAGTCGCGGACGATGTCACGCAGGGGCTCGCCCGAGATGTTCGCCATGATGAAGAGGAGCAAGCCATAAGGCGGCGTGATCAGGCCGATCATGATGTTGACGACAACCACCACGCCAAAATGCACGAGGTCGATGCCGAGGGCCTGCGCGGTCGGGATGAAAACCGGCACCACAATCAGCAAGATCGCCGTTCCTTCCAACACGCAGCCTAAGAGCAACAGAAGAACGTTGACGAAGATCAGGAAACCGACAGGAGACAGGTCCCACCCTGCCAGCAGGGCCTTTACGCCTTCGGGAATGTTTTCGACGGTGATGACATAGTTGAACACGAGCGCCCCGGCGATCAGCATACCGATGGAGGCCGTCGTCCTAGCGCTGACGGCAAGCGCTTTGTAAAAGTCGCGCCAGCTCACGCTGCGATAAAGCCCTGCCGAGATGATAAGCGCGTAACCGGCCGCGACAGCTGCGGCTTCCGTCGGAGTCATCACGCCACTGTAGATACCGCCGAGTAGGACGACGGGCATCATGAGAGACGGAAAAGCCTCCCAGGTAATGCGCGGCAGCTTGCGAAGCGGAACAGGCTTCTCAACGGGGAAGTTCCTGCGACGGGCGGTTGTCGCGACGATGATCATCTGGCTCAGGGCCATCATCAGGCCTGGAACGACGCCGCCCAGGAAGAGAAAGCCGATCGAGGCATCTGAGACGAGGGCGTAGAGCACCATCGGGATCGAGGGTGGAATGATGGGACCGATCACGGACGACACGGCCGTCAGCGCAGCGGCATAGCTCCCAGGATAGCGGCCGTCACGGGTCATCATGGCCTGCATCATGCGGCCCGTGCCGGCGGCATCGGCAATGGCCGAGCCGGACATGCCCGCGAAGATGATGCTCTGCAGGATGTTGACCTGGGCCAAACCGCCGCGGAAGCGGCCGACCAGCGCGTTGCAGAACGCCATGAGGCGGTCCGTCATGCTGCCGATATTCATGAACTCGGCGGCCAGAATGAACAGCGGAACCGACAGGATGACGTAGTTGGAATACATGCCGTTGAGCAGCTGCTCGGCTGCCGTTCCCATATCCAGTCCTGCGAGAAGCAGGTACAAGATCGAGCCCGCGATCATCGCATGCCCGATCGGGAGGCCGAGAAAGGCCAGGGCGGTGATCGCAACGAGCGAGAGCGAGAAGGGACTTGTCAGGTTCATACGCCGGAGCTCGCTTTGGTGGGGTCGAATTCATCCGGCGCTACGCCTCGCATGGCCTGCCATGCAATCCAGATGTAGCGGATGATGGTGGCAACCGCGAAGACGATATAGATCGAAAACAGCCAGTCGAACCGGATCTTGAGATAGCTTGTCTTCTCCACCTTCATGAAGGTGACGTAGTCGACGACAGCCGGAAGCGAGATGGTGTAGAGTGCAATTACGGCGAAGGCGCTGATGAGCGCCATCACGCGGCGAGGTCCAGGGCCGACGGCTCCGTAGATGATGTCGAAACGGATTTCCTCACGCTCGCTAACCACGAAGGCAGCGCCCCACAGAACGAGCCAGAGCCACAGAACGACACTAACCTCGTGCGTCCACCCGATCGGGAGCCCCAGAAGATACCGGAAAGCAATCTGCAGGAGGAAGGCTGCGAACATTGCGGCCAGCATGGCGGCGGCAATGTTCTCCGCGCGCTTGGCAAGCCACGAGCCGATTGCCCGCGTTGATTGGGTCATGAAAGCGCTTCCTTCACGAGAAGGTCTTGTAGAAAGGCCGCCGGGGCGAAGCCTCCCGGCGGCCGAGGCTTTTTATGCCTTACATCGCGTTGATCTTGTCGACCATGCCGGCCGGCCAGCTCTTTGCCAGGTCGGACGCCAGATACTTCTTCTGCGCGAACTCGCGGAAGGCTTTCAGGTCAGGAGTGTAGACCTCAAGACCCTTCTCCTTGAAGAAGGTCGCGAGCTGTGCCTCCTGCTTCAGGTGCTCCTGTGTGCTCCACTCGATTGCCTTGTCGGCGGCTGCCTGGACGGCTGCTTTCTTCTCCGGCGAGAGCGAGTCCCACACCTTGTTGGACACGGCCAGAACGTCGAAGCCGACGAGATGCGACGTGAGCGCGATCTGCGACATCACCTCGTAGAACTTCATGTTCTGCACGTTTGGCAGCGGATTGTCCTGACCGTCGATCGCGCCCGTCTGCAGTCCCGTATAGACTTCCGCATAGGCCATTGGGGTGGGGTTTGCCCCAAGGGATTGACCGAGGAACTGCCAGGCGTCGCCGCCGGGCATGCGCAGTTTTATTCCGGCGAGATCCTCAGGCTTGCTGATCTTCTTGTTGGGCTTCAAGCCCACATGCCGGGCGCCGAAATATGTGGGGCCGAGGATGTGGATGCCGAGCTTGTCCGAGGCCATCTTCTTGAGCTGCTGGCCCACATCGCTGGCGAACACCTTCTTCAGGTGGTCGGCGTCGCGGAACAGATAGGCGGAGGTGACAATGGACCATTCCGGAATCTGGTTCGAGATGTCCTGCGGGGCGATGTTGCCCATCTCGAGATTGCCGCGCTGCATCGCGACGAGCTCGGTGCCCTGCTTGAACAGGGTGCCGCCGTAATAGGGTTGAAGGTTGAAGCCCTGCGCTTTCACCGCCTCGCCGAACTGCTTCATCATGTTCGCCCGGATGTCCTGCTCCGAGAAGACAGCCGAGAATCTCAGGTTCGTTGGGGCCTGTGAGGCAGCCGGCCCAGCCGCGCCCCATGCCAGAAGGGCCGCACCTGCAGCCATTAGGACACGCCGATTGATGTCAAATCCCATGGTTTCCTCTCCTTCAAGTTGCCGCGCATTCGCCTGCGTCTTGGTGGCACTATCCTCTCCAAGATTTCTAAAATCAATATGCATTTTTCAAATCATCTGATATTTTAGGTTTTGCCATATGTGATGGATTGCCTAGCTGGCTATGGCCGAGGATTGTTAGATTGAGGCTGGCTCAAGAGAACGTGGTGGCCGGATGAGCATCGAATTGATGGCCACATCCATTGCGGATCGTGCCTACGACCGGATCCGGGCCGACATCGTATTCGGCCGTCTGGCCCCTGGGCTGCGGCTCCGGCTCGACCGGCTTGCGGAAGCCTATGGAGCAAGCGTCAGTACCCTAAGGGAGATCCTCAGCCGCCTTTCGTCTGAAGGGCTCGTCGTCGCCGAAGGGCAGCGAGGCTTCCGGGCTGCTCACGTTTCCCCTGAGGGTTTCGAGGATGTCGCGGCGATGCGGCTGCTCCTGGAAACCTACGCGCTGCCCCTGTCCTTCACGGCAGGCGACCTCGAATGGGAGAGCCGGGTCGTAGCCGCCCATCACAAGCTCGCCTTCATGGAGCGGCGGATGCTGGCCGGAGACCAGGAGGGGACAGAACTCTGGAAGCGTTACGACCGCGAGTTTCACCAGTCTCTCATTGAGGCATGCGGCTCCCAGACCCTGCTTGATCTCTATGGCGGCGTCTTCGATCAGTATCTGCGCTACCAGATGGTGGCCATTGTCTTCCGTGGGGAGATTGCAGCTGAGGAGCACCGGACGCTGCTCGATTGCGCCCTGACGCGCAATGCCGACAAGGCCTGCGCGGTGCTTACCCAGCATGTGAACGGATGCGTGGCCTACACGCTGAAGACCGGAGCGCTGGCATGAACGACGACGTTCAGGTGATGTCACATCCTTCCACCGTCGGGGAGAGCGCCTACCAGAAAATCCGGTCCGACATCGTATTCGGACGCCTGCCACCCGGAATGAAGCTAAAGCTCGAGAGGCTGAAGGCTGATTACGGCGCGAGCGTCAGCACGTTGCGCGAAATCCTGAACCGCCTTCACTCCGAGCGCCTCGTGGTGGCCGAGGGACAGAAGGGCTTCGAAGTGGCACCTGTCTCAATCGCAAATCTGAGGGAGATCGCCGCGCTTCGACAGCTCCTCGAGGGTAGGGCGCTGGAACAGTCGTTCCGGGCCGGTGACATGGAATGGGAAGGTCGTGTCGTGGCCGCCCACCATCGGCTCGCACGGATGGAGGAGCGGATGGCTCAAGGGGACAGATCCCACACTGAGGAATGGAAGCGCTATGACTGGCAGTTCCACCAAGCGCTCATCTCCGCCTGCGGATCGAAGCTGCTGATCGATAATCATGCGGCGGTTTTCGACAAGTACCTGCGCTACCAGATGATTGCCCTGAGCTATCGCGGCGACATCGCTACCAATGAACATGCCGAGCTTCTGGACTGCGCCTTGGCGCGGGATGCCGCGCGCGCCTGCGAGGTGCTGACGCGACATGTGGCCGGCGGCGTTGAGCATGCGCTGGCGACCGGAACTATCAGCTGACAAGAGGGAGCGGGCCGCATGGCACAGACTCCCACCACACAAGAGGAAACGGACCGACGAGCATGCGCACTGCCATTGCCACCGTCTGCCTGAGCGGCACCTTCCCAGAAAAGATCGAAGCCATCGCGGCTGCGCAGTTCAAGGGCGTAGAGATCTTCGAGAACGATCTCTTGTCATTCAACGGCACTCCGGCCGATGCCCGGCGCATGATCGAGGGACTCGGACTCGAGACGATCACCTTCCAGCCGTTCCGAGATTTCGAGGGCATGCCCGAGCCGCAACGCGCGAAGGTGTTCGCCCGCGCCGAGCGCAAATTTGACGTCATGCAGGAACTCGGCTGCGACCTCCTGATGGTGTGCAGCAACGTCTCTCCGGATTCACTTGGCGGAATCGAGCGGGCAGCGGCTGACTTCCATGAACTCGGCGAGCGTGCGGCCAAGCGCGGCCTGCGTGTGGCCTTCGAGGCGCTTTCCTGGGGGCGGCACATTCACGATTATCGTGATTCATGGGAAGTTGTGCGTCGTGCAAACCATCCGGCCGTCGGACTGGTGCTCGATTCCTTCCATGTGCTGGCCCGTGGAACCGATCTGTCGGCGATCCGCTCTATCCCGTCCGAGAAGATCTTCCTCGTGCAAATGGCCGACGCGCCGCGGCTTGACATGGATTATCTGTCCTGGAGCCGGCATTACCGCTGCTTCCCGGGGCAGGGCGACCTGCCTGTCGATGCATTCATGGATGCGCTGGGCGCAACCGGGTTCGATGGCCTTCTGTCCCTGGAAATTTTCAATGACCGTTTCCGGGCGGGCTCCGCGCGCAGCGTGGCCATCGACGGACAACGCTCCCTGATCGTGATGCTCGACGAATTGCGCCGGCGGACAGGAGCGGCTCTGCCCGACCCCCCCGTGCTTCCGCCCAAAGCAACGTGTTCGGGCATCGAGTTCGTGGAGTTTGCCGTCGATGAGCGCAGTGCCGCCGGGTTTGAGCAGACTTTGAACGGGCTCGGATTTCAGAAGGCCGGCCACCATCGCTCTAAGGCGGTGACGCGCTGGCGGCAGGGTGACATCAACATCGTCGTGAATGCCGACAAGGAGGGCTTCGCCCACTCCTTCAACATCACGCATGGCACCTCCGTCTGCGCGCTGGCATTGCGGGTCGACGATGCCCAAGGGGCAATCGACCGTGCCATTACACTTCTGGATCAGCCTTTCCAGCAGCCGGTCGGGCCTGGAGAGATCAATATCCCGGCGGTCCGAGGTCTTGGTGGCAGCCTGCTGTATTTCGTCGATCACAAGTCGGGCCTGGACCAGCTCTGGGACGTGGACTTCGATCCTGTCCCGGCAGACGATTTTACCGGAGCTGGACTGAGATCGGTCGATCATGTCTCCCAGTCGATGCACTACGAGGAGATGCTGACCTGGTTCCTGTTCTATGCGTCACTTCTTGATGTGCGTAAGACACCGGTTCAGACGGTGATCGATCCAGGGGGCGTGGTGCAGAGCCAGGCTATCGAAGCCCATGATGGCTCGCTTCGCCTGATCCTTAACGCCTCGCAGAGCCAGCGCACTTTGTCGTCCCGCTTTTTGAATGATCTCTTCGGGTCGGGGGTTCAACATATTGCGCTCGCGACCGATGACATCTTCAAGACCATCGAGCGCCTCAAAGAATACGGCGTCGATCTCCTGCCGATTCCAGAGAACTATTACGACGATCTCGAGGTGCGGATCGATCTCTCCGCTGACGATGTGGAGCGACTGCGCCAATCCAATATCCTCTATGATCGCGAGGAGGAGAACGAGTACTTTCAGGCCTATACCAAGACCTTGGCCGGTGGCTTCTTCTTCGAAATCGTGGAGAGGCGCAGCTATAAAGGCTATGGTGCCGTCAACGCTCCCATACGCCTCGCATCACAGACGCGTTTAGCTTCGGAAGCAGCGCCATCGGGTCTCTGACACGGAAACCTGCCGAGTATGCCCTAGCTTGGCTTTTTCGGCTTGCCAGACGGAAGTGCGAGATGTTCGCTCAGGGTTTGCACGATCCGGGCCACGTCCTCTCTAGGAATTGCGAAGGCGAGGGGGCCGTAGGATGGATGATCGAACGCGAGCAGCGAGCCATCAATGCCTGCTACCTGTACATACCAAGGTGGCTCGATCACGGTTTCTACCGTCATCCCATCGAGCGGACGCTTCTGCGAGCCCTCGACCATGCGGGACCTTGCTTGGCCGAGCAGCCGGATCAGATTCGTCAGCTGGTTAAGGTCAAGCGCGACCGGGTGAGACAGCCCTGCCGTTGAGCCGATCTCGATTGTCACCGTCTGCCGGTCGTCGGAGACCTTCACGCCAACCCGTGCTTCGGCCATGACACATGCCTCCATCCTTGTTCGGGTCATGTGGTTCTCGGCAGCTAATTCAACCGGGCGCAGCCCGAATTGGCTCTGGGTACCGCTAAAGTGATGCGGTTGCGCCTAGTTTGGGTCCCGTGCACGAGAAGCAACTTCATCACTATTGAGAGTGGCAGGAGAACAATCCGCCCAGAGCTGATATTCCCATATGTCCTGCGGCGCGCATTCAGGTGGAGAGTTTCCGATAGAGAAAAGGCCTGCCGTCTGATCATCCGGCTAAAGATTATGACTGCTCGTCCTTAGCCCTTGCTGCAATCTCCTCAAGGCGGGTAAGTCCCTCCAGCAATGGCTTAGCTTCTGGCCCGAGTTGGTCCAGGATTTGTCTTTCGAAGGCGAGTGCCTTGGGGACGATCTGCCGGTAGGCCTTCTGGCCTTGGGCCGTGAGCGTCAGGATCTCCTCGCGCCGGTCTTCCTCGCTCGCGCGGCGCCTGAGCCAGCGCCGCTCCTCCAGCGCCTGCACGGCCCGGCTGACCTTGGTTTTGTGCATGGCTGAGTGCCGGCCGATGTCCTTGGCGCTCATGGCCTCGAACTGCCCGAGCGTCGCCAGCACCCGCCATTCCGGGATCGTCAGGTCGTGGTGAGGTCCATAGACGGCGCGGAAATCCTGGGAGATCGCGGCCGCGATCCGGTTGAGCCGGTAGGGCAGAAAGGCTTCGAGCTCGAGTTTGGCCATCGGGTTGTTGGTTACAAAATAAATAGTTACAATTGTGACCAATTGTGGAGGTCCCGCCCATGAATGTCCAGAACCCGTCCCTGCCTCAGGCGCCCGAGACGATCGAGAGTGCCATCCGGCCCGGCTACATGTCCGGCTTCGGCAACGGCTTCGAGACCGAAGCGCTGCCCGGCGCCCTGCCCATCGGGCGCAACTCGCCCCAGAAATGCTCCTACGGGCTCTATGCCGAGCAGCTCTCCGGCTCGCCCTTCACGGCACCGCGCACCACCAACGAGCGCACCTGGCTCTACCGCATCCGCCCCACCGTCTCCCATTGGGGTCAGTTCCGGAAGGCCGAGATCGGCCTGTGGCGCACCGCTCCAGCGGCCGAGGTCGAGGTGCCGATCGCCCCCATGCGCTGGGACCCGATCCCGCTGCCCAGCGAACCTGTCTCGTTCCTGGAGGGCATCCGCACCATCACCACGGCGGGGGATGCCGGCTCGCAGGCGGGCATGGGCGCGCATGTGTATCTCATCACCCGCTCGATGGAGCACGAGTACTTCTACAATGCCGACGGCGAGCTGCTGTTCGTGCCGCAGCAGGGCTCGCTTCGGCTCTGGACCGAGTTCGGCATCATCGACATCGAGCCGGGTGAGATTGCGGTGATCCCGCGTGGGGTGAAGATCCGGGTGGAGTTGCAGGGTGGGCCGGCGCGCGGCTACCTGTGCGAGAACTACGGCGGCGCTTTCACCCTGCCGGAGCGCGGGCCGATCGGCGCCAACTGCCTGGCCAATCCGCGCGACTTCCTCACGCCGGTTGCGGCCTATGAGGAGCGGGATGCGCCCTCAAGGATGTACGTGAAATGGGGCGGTTCGCTCTGGGTGGCCGACATGGACCACTCGCCCCTCGACGTGGTGGCCTGGCACGGCAACTACGCGCCCTACAAGTACGACCTGCGCCGCTACTCGCCGGTGGGGCCGATCCTCTATGATCATGCTGATCCGTCGATCTTCACGGTGCTGACCTCGCCGTCCGAAACGCCCGGCACCGCCAACATCGACTTCGTGATCTTCCCCGAGCGCTGGCTGGTAGCCGAGAACACGTTCCGGCCGCCGTGGTACCACATGAACGTGATGAGCGAGTTCATGGGGCTGATCTATGGTGTCTACGATGCCAAGACCGGCGGCGGCTTCGTGCCGGGCGGCATGTCGCTGCACAACACCATGCTGCCGCACGGGCCGGACATGGATGCATTCGAGAAGGCAAGCAATGTGGAGCTGAAGCCGCACAAACTCGAAGGCACGCTGGCGTTCATGTTCGAGACGCGCTTTCCGCAGAAGGTGACGGCGTTCGCAGTCGGGACGGAGTCCCTGCAGAAGGATTACGCCTCCTACGGCCACAAACTCAAAAAACACTTCAACCCAAACCAGAGGTGAGATCAAACGGTAGCTGTCGAAGTCGCCGGGACTTAAAGTTCCGGCGGCAGCGTTTTCGCGTGATGAACCATGTTCTTTGATCTGCTTTCTTGCTAGCTATATCGTTGCTGTTAATTCCCTTGTGAGGGGCTGCCACATTGCAGCCGCACTGCAACGCTTTGCTTGTTCCACAGGCGCTGACATCATGTGCCTGCGGTACAAGGGAAACGCGGAACAAGCTGCCGATGAAACTGGAACGAAAGAACCACACTCTCTCACCGGACACCAACAATGTTCTGGCTGAACTCGAACGCACGATGGTCGCGTCCATCGCTTTGATGAAGCGTATGAGGCGCAAGAGAAGGCGCTCTGATCGCATCATACACTCAGCCGCCCAGAGCAGCGCCTGAGCAACCGTTCTTCTGACGCCTTCTGGCAGGATGAACTCTGCCAGGAGGTGCTCCCGATAGTTGATGTTGTAACGATTGCTTCTCTAGGAAGGACAGAATTCAAATCATCTCCGTGTGCCGCTGAGCACCGACGTCATGAAAGTTCTTCACTATTCTCCGCCTCGCTCTAAGGCAGGAGGATCTGTTCATGACGACCTTCAACGCTCACCATCGTGCACGCTCCTCGCAGCCTGGTCTGCTTGCTGCAACGGCTGCTCTGGCCCTGCTAGCAGGAAGTGCCGCCTCTGCATGTCCTCTCGGCAGCCATGATAGCCCGCGGGTTCGCATGCTGCATGCATTGCAGAAGCCAGATCATCACGGCTCCGGCCATCATATGTCGGTCGCGCAACTGCAGCCGCAAGCCAAGGACGTGCAGCCGAAGCGTACGGAGCTCGGCACCTACAGCCGCGATCTGCCGCGCGGTGCTGCTGCCCCCACGTCTGACGTCAAGTCTCCGCTGCGCGACAATCTCGGGACCCTCTCATGGCCAGTGACCAAGGATCCAAGCGGAGAGGCTCAGGCCTACTTCAATCAGGGCTACCGTCTGGGTTGGGGCTTCAATCATGCGGAAGCGGCGCGTGCCTTCCGTGCGGCACAGGAGCTCGATCCAAGTTGCGCCATGTGCCTGTGGGGCGAGGCCTGGGTGCTCGGCCCGCATATCAACTACCCGATGGATCCGGATGCCAATGCGCGCGCTCTTGTCGTGCTTGAAAAGGCCCGAGGCCTCGCTTCCTCCAGTGGGGATATGCAGGTTGCACTTCTAGAGGCTCTCGCCAAGAGGCACTCGGCTGATCCCAATGCCGACCGCAAGGCTCTCGATCAAGCGTATGCCGATGCCATGGAGGCAGTGCAGGCACGCTTCCCGAGCGATCCGCATGTAGCAGTGCTGACAGCAGATGCTCTCATGAATCTAACGCCATGGGATTATTGGGGCGATGGCGGCAAGACCCCGAAGGGTAAGACGGACAAGATCGTCGCTCTGCTGGAAGGTGTGCTCGGAACGGCGCCATCGAGCCCGATACAAGCCAAACCGGACCATCCTGGCGCCGTCCATCTCTACATTCACACCGTGGAGGCGTCCGACCACCCGGAACGGGCCTCTCCCCATGCGGCTCGCCTTGAGAGCCTGATGCCCGGCGCGGGGCACCTGGTGCATATGCCGAGCCACATCTGGTATCGGCTCGGACGCTGGCGCGAGAGCCTTGATGCGAATGTGCGTGCGGCCGCGGCTGACGAGGCGATCGTCAACCAGGGCGGTGCGAGCCTTCTCTATTCGGAGGCGTACTATGCGCACAATGTTCATTTCCTGATGGTCTCGGCCCTGACCGGCGGTGATGGGGGTACAGCCGTGGAGGCTGCAAAGAAACTCTCCAGTATCGTTTCCGAGCGTGCCCAGCGCGAGGTGCCGTGGACGCAGCCGATCATGGCCGCGCCCTACAACGTTCATGCGGTCTTCTCGAAGCCTGAGGATGTGCTCGCTCTGCCGGCGCCTAAGGGTGACTTTCCGTTTGTCAAAGCCGCGTGGCACTATGCACGCGGTATCGCTCAGGCGCGTCTTGGACGGGCCGACGAGGCCCGGGCGGAAGCTGCCGCCATAGAGGCTTTGGCACAAAGGCCTGAAATAACCGCTCTGCCCGATGCCGGCGTGCCGGGTCCGGATGTGCTGTCCATCGCGGTTCGTGAGATCGACGCGAGGATTGCGCAGCATTCCGGAGATCAGGCGCGGGCCGCGGCCCTGTTCGCAGACGCGGCGAGCGTTCAGGACCGGCTGCCTTATATGGAGCCGCCTTACTGGTATTATCCGGTGCATCAGTCTCTTGGGGCGGCGTTGATGGCGCAGGGCAAGCCCGCCGAGGCAGCCATGGCGTTCCGCGAAGCGCTGCAGCGCTCGCCTAACAACGGCTGGGCCGCTGCGGGGCTGCTCCGTGCCGCTGAGGCGCAAGGCGATCAAGCAACAATTGAGGAAGCCAAGTCCCTAATGCAGAAGAATTGGTTCGGATCGGGCATGCCTTCCCCCGAACAGCTCTGACCAGCAGCGTTCGACAATCAGAACGGGCTCCGGTGGCGTTCACCGGAGCCTGAACGCGTGTGGGCAACGGCGCGAGCCCTACGCCAGAGCCAGATCGGAATGGAACCGGTCCGACCCCGGATGGCCGCCGCAAACGTTCCTTCCAGGAGACCGGATTCGAAAACCGAACAAGCCGCGCCTGCTGCGCGGTGCAGGTCGTCGCTGAAAGCTACATCGGCCTCGTGCGAGGCGGCAACTTCCATCAAGCGGCTCGCCACATTGACCGTATCGCCGATGGCCGTGATGTGCTGATGGCTGTCTCCGCCGAGCCGGGATGCGATGATTTCCCCGAAATGGGCGCCGATCTTGAAACCGAGCTGCGATGCGATTGCCTCGGGCAATTGCGTCATCCAGGTTTCCGTCTGCCAGCAGAGGCCAACACAGGCCTCCACGGCATGACAGGCATCCTCAGGCGAGGAATCCGGCAGGCCGAACAGGATCATTGCGCCATCTCCCATGAAGCTGGCGACAATGCCCTGATGACGCACCGCCTCCTGATCCACGAGGGCATGAAAGCCACGCAGCATCTCGCGGGTTTCGTCGAGGGGCAGCAGCTCGCTGAGACCCGTAAAGCCCGACAGATCGATGAAGATCACCGCTGCCTTCTGGCGCACCGGCTTCATGAGGAAGGCCGGATCCTCAGCCAGCCGCTTGGTGAGACTCGGGGGCTGAAAGCGGCGCAGGGTCCTGCTCTGCAGGCTGAGCCGGTCTGCACGACGCCTGTCGAGCCAGAGCTCCGCTGCTCCGAAGAGCATCGCAGGGGGCAGAGCTGCCAGAAGCGGCAGGCTGGCGCTGAGCCAGATGCCTTGGGTGAAGGCCGCGAAGGTCACCCCGATCCATGCAGTTATGACGACGGTAATGATGGCAAAGCCCCAGACGCTGCGATGCCAGGCGAGGAGTAGGACGAACATGATCGGCAGCACGATGGCCACGGAGCCGCCGACAAGACGCACATTGCTGTCGTGCACCAATCCGTCGCCTTGCATGAGATGCGCCATGGCCGTCGCCAGAACCTCGACACCCGGCAATATCGGATCGAAAGGTGTCGGAAAGGCGTCGCCCCCTCCCGTGACGGTCGCGCCGATCACCACGATCCGGTCTCGGAACGCATCTTCCCCGGCCTGGCCATTCAAGACATCGCTCGCGCTGATTGTGCGAATGGTGCCGGCCGGGCCATAGAAGCGCAGAGGAAGCGTATATCCGCCATCGGTGCTCGTCGTCACATTGCCAATGGCGACTTCGTCTTCTCGCAGAGCCGGGTCGCGTGCAGTGGCAATGGAGACGCTGCGCAGCGGGAATGAAGGAATGATCTGAGAACCTGAGCGAACCAGAAGCGGAATGTGCCGGGGCACACCGGATGGGTCCGTGGCGATGTTCACGACACCGAGCGCCGAGACGTGGGCCAGAGTCTCGATGGGCAGGAGAAGTCTCTGCACCGTCGGGAAGTCGTCAGATGCTGGCGGGGCGGGACTGGAAGAGTGCTGCGCATTGCGCTCGAACAGGCCAGCGGCTGCCAGGACGCTCCGCGTCTCGCCCAACGCTGTCGCGAGCGCAAGATCGCCCTCCGTTGGGCCTGGATCGACAAAAAGGATGTCGAGCGCAACGACTTTCGGCTGCATGCGCCCCACATTTGAGACGAGCTGCGCCATCGTCGCGCGTGGCAGGGGATAGGCGCCGACCTGCTGCACGGTCCGGTCATCGATGGCCAGGATCGTGATCTCGTCTGGCGCTTGGCGCGGCCCTTGAAGCAGAAACCGCAGGTCGATGAGGGGAGCCTCCAGCCGATCGAGAAGCGACGAACTGCCCTGCCAGTGCAGCAGGGCCAGTCCTGTACCCCAGAGACCCGCAAGGGCTGCGGCGATCAGCGGAATGGCAAATCGCCTGCCCATGAAGATCTAACGCCCGAGGCGGGCGAGGAGGGCGGCTGCACGAGGCGCAGGCCAGCGTCGGACCACGAGGGGAGACGTGCCGGCCTCTACATCGACACCTTCTCCAGGCCCAAGGCTGACGCTTCGGGTGTTGCCCGAGACGCGCCGTACAGCGACCTGACCTGTCACCACGAAGACGGACGTCCTGGCGCCGCTCACGTCGACGGCCCATTGTGTGCCCCTTACCGCAGCGATGGCCTGAGGCGTCATGATCTGGAAGCCCCGCCGGGCGGATTGTGGCGGCGAATCGATGAAGATGGCACGGCCCTGCAGATTCACCGCGTCGGGCCGGGTGTCCCGGTCCTGGTCCACGAGGTTGTAAGTGGCTCCCACCTCGGCCTCGACGGTAAGGCCGTCCCGGCAACGCAGGATCTGCCGCTGCGACCCTGCTGCCGTTTGGAGCACGCAGCCGATCCCTTGAGCCAGTGCAGTCCCGCTCATGAGCGGATGCAACAGAGTGCACAGCAGGACGAGCCGCGTCGCAGCAGGGAAAACTGCCCGGTGACTAGCCCGTCTCCACGCCATGATATTTCTCCGTTGCCAAAGAACTGACTGTTGTCCTGAACGGACCAAAGATGCCTATATTCATACTATGGCTGAGATGAGGGAGCCAGCGATGTGCCGGATAGCACTCTTTGGAACATGTGCCGGTCCTCACTGCCTTAGTGCGACGAAGAACAGGCGTGGAAAGCGCAGGAGAACCTTGTCATCCGCTTGCGCCGGATAGGCCTTCTCGATCTCTTCGCGATACCGCTCCAGATACGCGGATTGTTCCTCAGGAGAGAGAGGATCGAGATAGGGCTTCAATCCTGTGCTTTTGAACCACTCGACGATGGCTCCCGCATCCGCGAGAGTGTGAACATAGGTCGTTTGCCAGAGATCCGCCGAGCATCCGGCCTGAAGAAGCCAGGAATGATAATCCTCGAATGATCCGATCTCCTCACGGGCCTGGGATGCAGCAGCCAGTTTGTCCGCCCAAGGCCCCTCCTGCGCAACCTTCTGCATGAGCCTGTGAGAGGGCTCCTGCAGGTTGTTGGGCATCTGGACAGCAAGACATCCCCCTGTTTCCAAGCAAGTGGCGAGTCGTGCGAGCAGGCGCGGGTGGTCCGGCAGCCATTGCAGGACGGCATTGGCGAAGATCAGATCGTAGCGCTCACCCGGGTTCCACGCGGCGATGTCCATCTCCTCGAAAGTGACCTCCGGCAATCGCATCCGCGCCTTGGCGAGCATGTCGGGCGAGTTGTCGAGACCGAGCACGCGTGCACCCGGATAGCGGTCGACGATCAGCTCCGTGCTGTTTCCCGGGCCGCACCCGATATCGACGGCGCTGCGGATCTCCGCCAGAGGAATACGCCCGATGAGGTCGCTCGCAGGTCGCGTCCGTTGATCTTCGAATTTCAGGTATTGCCCAGCGTTCCAATCTGCCAATGGAGTGCCTCGTCATCCTAGCGGTTCAGGATCGGCCGTGGTGCATCAAACGCCAACGGCTAGCTCTGCAAAGCCAAGCACGGGGGCAGGCGGAGTTGCAAGGGGTGATTGAAACCGTGTTGCCGCTTGAAAATCAAGCTAAGGGCGACATCCTCCTTATTCGAGCGTATAATTGTTGCATAGGTTACGGCTACGCGTGACCGTCGCATCGCCATGCGGGCCAAGATCTCAGCTGCCAAGGTTCAGCCCTGGAGGAACGCTTATGGCCCAGTTCCACGTTGTTGCCGGAGCAAGCGATGTCCCGGTTCATCCAATCGTCAGGAAGATCACACCCGCCGATCTGAAGGAGGCGCTGGCGAAAGGGTTCGATGATTTTTGGGCTATGCCCTCCCACTTGGTCTTCATCGGGCTGATCTATCCTATTATTGGGGTGTGCCTTGCGGCTCTGACGTTCAGCAACAACGCATTGCCGCTGCTCTACCCGCTGGCTTCAGGCTTTGCTCTGGTGGGTCCCTTCGCGGCGATCGGCCTTTACGAAATCAGCAGACGGCGAGAACTCGGTCTGACCACCACTTGGCAGGATGCCTTCAATGTTCTCCAGTCACCGTCGATCCCATCGATCGCGGCTCTCGGCGTGCTGCTGCTCGTAATCTTCCTCCTATGGCTGACATCGGCACGCACGCTGTACCAGTCCATCTTCGGCTATGAGGTGCCTGCATCCTACTCCCAGTTCTTCAATCAGGTGCTCGGAACTGCGGATGGCATGAGGCTGATCGTGATCGGTAACATTCTCGGCTTCTGCTTCGCCGTTGCGGTTTTGAGCATCAGCGCCATCTCGTTCCCGCTCCTTCTTGATCGTGATGTAGGTGTGGCTGTCGCCGTGTACACGTCCATCAAAGCGGTAGCGATGAACCCGTTCACCATGGCTCTGTGGGGTCTGATCGTGGCGGCAGCGCTCCTTGTCGGTTCGATCCCGCTCTTCGTGGGTCTGGCCATCGTCATGCCGGTCCTGGGACATGCAACTTGGCATCTCTATCGCCGGGTGGTGGAGCCTCCTCATCCCGACGAGGTTCATCCTGCTGCATAGACTGCAGGTGCAGGAAGGCTGGCGAGAGCTTCGACTGAGCGATTGCTGTGTCCGACGCATCAGCTTGGTGGTGACTAGCAGTGCCGGCAACTTGGTTAAGGTGTCGTTGTTTCATGTGAAACAATGGGGCACGAGCAAGATCAGCGACCGTACGGTCGGGCGTCCGTCAGAGAAAGTGACGGAAAGGTGGCAATATTTCGGCAGTTTTTGGCAAGCGTTTCACAGCAGATCTTCAGCTTGATGCCATGATACGTGATTGCCGTTGTGGATATTGTCGTTAAGCCTTTCCTTGTGCTGACGTCATTCGGCAACAATCAACCTAAAATCGCCCGGCTGGGGTTTTGCCGCTGGGGAAACTATGGTTAGGTGCGAACCTCGACAGATTGGAACACGGCTCCTCAAGTCACCAGGTCTGTGTTTTATGCCCAAGAGTTGATCCTGCATCAGGGAGAGAGTGCCTCACGTGCTGTGGTTGAGCACCATACGAAGGACAGCGTTTCTCTTCCTGGTAGGCGTACTGTTCAGTGGATTGCCGGCTCATCATGCCGGCGCGTTCGATCTCTTCGGCTGGTTTGGCGGGAGTGACGATCCGCCCCCTCCCAGCTCGGATGCCCTGCCGTATTCGCTCGACTACGTCATCGGCAGCGACACGAAAAATCTTGAGCAGACGCTGAAGGATGCGTCGACCCTGCAGAGTCTCCAGTCGGATCCTCCGCCGGATGCCGCAGCCCTGGTCGCTCGGGCACAGGCCGATCTGCCGCGCCTGATCGATGCGCTCTGGGGAGCGGGATACTACAATTCCCGCGTTGCGATCAATGTCGCGGGTGTCCCGCTGATGCTTCAATCGCCGCGCCCCGAGGCTGCTGCGCGCGCGGTGGCGGGATATCGCGCACGAGCCCTCGTGCCCGTTCAGATCATTGCGGATCCCGGGCCTCAATTCGCCCTTCGGGATGTCTCGGTCCTGGATGCAAGAACCGGGCGGCCTTTCCCCTCTGGCGAGCTTCCGCCGAGGACCGTGCAGATCAAGCCGGGCGATCCCGCGCGCTCCGCCGATATCCTGGCGGCCGAAGCGCGCATTGTCGATCACTTCCGCGCCGAGTCCCGACCCTTCGCCAAGGTCGAGCGGCGTGAGCCCGTGGTGTTCCACCCGGCGCAAGTGATGGATGTGAGCCTTGCGGTCAATCCAGGCCCTCGCGCAGGCATCGGCCCCATCACGATCCAGGGAGCCGAGGGCGTCGATCCCGCCGTTGTTCGCTCCTTCATCTACACCGAACCGGGCGATCCCTACTCGCCCGCAGAACTCGCCTCCATGCGCAAGTCGATCTCTCAGATCGAAGCACTGTCCTCCGTCCGCATCCGGGAGGCCGAGGTCCTCGATGTCTATGGAAACCTGCCGCTCTTCGTGGAACTCACCGAGCGCCCGCCGCGGATCATCGGGGCATCGGCTCAATATTCGACCACGGATGGACCGGCTCTCAGAGCCTATTGGGCGCACCGCAACCTGTTCGGCGGCGCCGAGCGGCTGAGGTTCGAAGGCAACCTCTTCTACCTGACCGAGGACGGTGGCCAGCCGGATCGGGATCAGGATTTCGACTGGAGCGATCTCGGCGGCCGTTTCCGCGCGAGCTTCCTGAAGCCGGCTCTTTGGGGCACCCGCAATGACCTGCTCGTCGATGCTCTCGTGGAGAGGGATCGCACGGAGGGATATACCAGCCGCCTCGTCAACGGCACGGCAGCCATCCGCCACCGCTTCAGCGAGACGTTCTCGATCCAGGGCGGCATCGAATACGAGCGGGGGCAGACCTCCGACGTGCTCGGACAGATCGACTACACGCTGGTCGGATTGCCGCTCTCCCTCAGCTATGACTCCACCGACAATCCGCTCAATCCCACGGAAGGCATCAGGCTGATTGCCTCGGTGACGCCTTACCCGGAGTTTCTCGGATCGTCGGTCCCGATCACCGTCGCGCGGGGCACGGCGTCGGCCTATTACTCGCTGGACGAGGAATCCCGCTATGTGCTGGCCGGGCGCATCGGCCTCGGCTCCATCGTCGGGGCGGATCTCGACGAGATCCCGGCCAATCGGCGCTTCTTCGCGGGCGGCGGCGGCTCCGTGCGCGGATATACCTACAGGACCCTGGGTCCGACATTCCAGGGCGAGCCCGTGGGGGGGCGCAGCCTGCTTGAGGCGTCCCTCGAGGCCCGGATCAAGATCACCGACACAATTGGTATCGTGCCCTTCGTCGATGCAGGCACCGCCTTCGAGTCGAGCTATCCGGACTTCGACGAGCGCATCCGCATTGGCGCCGGCCTGGGCCTTCGATACTACACGGGCATCGGCCCCATCCGCCTGGATGTCGCGATCCCGGTCAATCGGGAACAAGGCGATCCTACTTATGCTATCTATGTTGGAATCGGGCAGGCCTTCTGATGAACAAGCCAATCCGCTCCCTTGCCCTTTTGATGCTCTTCGTCGCTGTTGCGCTGGTCGCTTCATGGTTCCTCGTCTCACGCCCAAGCCAGGCGCAGAGTGATCAGGGCGTTCTGGCCAGCCTGATTTCACGTCTCCTCTCCACGCCAACCACGCGAGTCAGCATCGGCAGCGTCGAAGGCGCGCTCTCCTCCAATGCCGTTATCCGCGACGTGCGCATCGCGGATCGAGACGGTGTGTGGCTCAGCCTAGACCGCGCCAACCTGGTCTGGAGCCGGACGGCGCTCCTGCGCGGGCAACTCCAGGTCGATGAGCTCACTATCGGCCGCCTCCAGCTTCAGCGCCGGCCGTTGCCCGCCGAAGAGGATGCGGCGGTTTCAGACGAGCCGATCCTGCCCGAGCTGCCGGTCCGGGTCATCGTCGACCGCTTTGCC
This sequence comes from Microvirga soli, assembly GCF_016734765.1. Classification (GTDB taxonomy): domain Bacteria; phylum Pseudomonadota; class Alphaproteobacteria; order Rhizobiales; family Beijerinckiaceae; genus Microvirga; species Microvirga soli. The sequence continues at coordinate 228,536 of NZ_JAERQE010000003.1, forward strand.
CTGCAGGAGCTCGTGCTGGGCGAGCCGGTGCTGGGCACGCAGGCACGTCTTTCGGCGGCAGGCTCGGCACAGATCGGCAACCCCTCGGAAGGGCTCGATCTGACTTTCGCGGCCCAGCGCCTCGACGCTCCAGGCCAATTGTCGATCGATCTCAATTACGTGCCGCAGACCAACCGCCTCTCGCTCAATCTCACGCACCAGGAGCCTGCCGGGGGCATTGCTGCCCGTCTTCTGGAGCTTCCCGGCCTGCCACCTGTCGACCTGAAGGTTGCGGGGCAGGGGCCCTTGAGTGACTTCGCGGCGCGGCTTGATTTCACCGCCGGTCCGACGATCGGAGCTGCGGGCACGACAACGGTGCGGCGCACGAACGCCGCTTATGACTTGAACGTCGATCTTGCAGCCCGCATCGAAGGGCTTCTGCCGGCGCCGGCAGCCCCAGTGTTCAGCGGCACCACGCAGCTCGTCGGCAATGTGAATGTCGCCGATGACGGAGGTATCCGCTTCCAGCCGATACAGATCACCTCCAATGTCGCCCGCTTCGACATGAATGGGACCGTCAGTTCCGGTCAGGTTCTCGATATCCGGCTCAACGCACGCGCTCTGCCGACGGATGGCAGCAAAACGCGCGCCGGCGTGGCGGAGATTGCCCGGCTCAACTTCGACGGCACCGTGCAAGGCCCGCTGACAGCCCCGCGTGTCAACGGCACCTTGGATGCTGCGGAGGTCCGGCTGCCGGAAGGCTCCCTCGATACGCTGAATGCCCGCGTGACCATGAACCCGGTGGACGGCGTCTCTCCTCCGGATCGCTTCTCCTTCGCCATCGACGCCAATGCCAGCGGGATCCGCCCCGCCGATCAGGCGCTGGCGCGGGCGATTGGGCCAACCCTCACGGTGACCTCCCGTGGCTCCTTCGATCTGGAAGGTATCGCCAGTGTCGAAACCGCACGCATTGAAACATCTACTGCACGGGCGAGCTTCACCGGACGCGTTGGACCGGCCGTCCTCGATGGCACACTCGATGCGAGCATTCCGGCGCTGGCGCCGTTCTCCGGCATCGCCGGGCGCACGCTGCGGGGCTCGGCCGACCTCAACGCTCGGCTGACCGGCAATCCGCGGCGCTATGACATGGCAGCCGTTGTCGATGCGCGGCTTCGCGAGCTTTCGACCGGAACGCCAGCCATCGACGGCCTCTTGGGTCGCTCGGTCACTGCCGCAGGCACGCTGCGCCGCATTCCGAATGGATTTGCCTTCAATGACTTCCGCATCGACGGAGCCCATCTCGACGCACGTTTGGACGGACAGGCGACGCAATCGGCTGCCGATCTGGGGCTTGACGTCACCATCGATGAGTTGAGGCATGTGGACGAGCGTGTCACCGCCGGACGGGCCACTCTTGCGGCGCGTCTGACAGGTTCCCTCGAACAACCGGATGTGAACGGCACCGCGACGCTCACCGATGTTCGCGCCCTCGGCCGCTCCATCCCGCGCCTTGCTCTGAATATCAACGCTCGCGATGTGACGGGCGCACTCGACGCGGCTCTCACCCTGGACGGACGGGTTGCCGACAAGCCGGCTACGGGCTCCCTCCATCTGGCGAAACCACCGGAGGGTGGCTGGCTGCTTGACCGGCTCGACATCGACATCGGCTCAGTTGCTCTCAACGGAAATCTTCGTCTGGGTGCCGATCAGCTAGCGCAGGGTGAAATTTCCCTGGCCGGCAGCAATTTCGACGATCTCTCCCCGCTTGTGCTCACAAAGCTCGATGGGGCGCTCGATGCGGTCGTCACCCTCGGCGTACGCGGTGGCGGACAGGACGTACAGGTCACCGCCCGTGGCGCGCGCTTCTCGGCTGCCGATATAGCCGTGCGGGATTTCGACACGCGGCTCTTGGTTCAGGATCTCTACCGTCGACCCATGATCGACGGCTCAGTCACTGCAGCTTCGGTGAGTGCTGGCGGTCAGACCTATCGCGACGTGCGTCTGATCGCCGAGGGCACACCCGATGCCTCCCGCTTTACCGCGTCGGCGACGGGGCAGGGGTTCAATCTCGACGCGCAGGGGCGCGTGGTGCCGGGTGATGCGACGCGGATCGAATTGGCCTCCTTCAACGCGCGCCGCGGCGGCAGGCGCTTGGCATTGGCTCAGCCGGCCACCATTGCGCTACGGGACGGCGCTGTGACCCTGTCCAATGTCGTGATCGCGGCGGATCAGGGACGCGTTGCCCTGTCCGGCACCATCGGCGACAGGCTCGATCTGAATGTCGATATCCGCAATCTTCCGCTCCAGACGGCTGAGATCTTTGTGCCGAATCTCGGCTTGGCGGGCACTGTCAACGGCACTGCCGCAGTGACGGGAACCACGAGCAATCCGAGCGGAACCTATCGGCTCACCCTAGCCGGCCTTGCGACCGCGCAGACACGGCAGGCCGGCCTGCCACCGCTTGGCATCGAAGCCCAGGGCCGATTGGCCGATCAACGCCTCGGTATCGATGCGCGGGTTGCTGCCGGACGCGCAGGTACCTTCCAGGTGTCCGGCAGCGTCCCGATCGAGCCGACCGATGAGATTGCGCTCAGGATTTCGGGCCGCACCGACCTTGCTGTCGCGAACACGTTCCTCTCGGCCTCCGGCCAGCGCCTTACCGGTGCAGCCAACCTGGATCTCTCCATTGCAGGAACGATCTCCGATCCCCGCGTTCAGGGGAATGTCACCCTTGCCAACGGCAGCTTCTCCGATGCGCTGCAGGGGATCCAGCTGAATGGCATTACCGGGCGGCTTTCTGCGCGCGGACAGGTGCTCGTCATCGAGAGCTTGACGGCGCAGACGCCGAACGGCGGCTCTCTTGCCGCTCGGGGGCAGGTGACCATCGATCCGGCGGCAGGCTTTCCCGGCGAGATCAGGATCACGGGCAACAGGGCTCAGCTCGTATCCAATGAAACCATCGAGGCGAGCGCCGATCTGGACCTGACCCTCTCCGGACCCCTGACCAGCCGGCCGCGCGCAGCGGGACGCATCAACATCATTACGATGAATGTCTCGGTGCCCGACCGCCTGCCGACGACCTTGCGGCCATTGCCCGGAACGAAGCATGTGCGGCCGACGCCAACGGCCGCGGCGCGGCTTGCCCTGGCTCAGCGGCGGCAAGCCGCTTCTTCCAGAGGAACGCCCTTCCGAGCCGAGCTCGATCTCGTGCTGACGGCGCAGAACCGCATCTTCGTGCGAGGCAGGGGATTGAATGCGGAACTCGGCGGCGATCTTCGGCTTCAGGGCACGACCCAGGATCCTGTCGCCATCGGTGCTTTCGAGCTGCGCCGCGGACGCTTCGATCTTCTCGGGCAGAGGATCGATCTTGTGCGGGGCCGCCTGGATTTCACGGGCGATCTCACGCCGTCACTCGATTTCCTGGCCGAGACTCAGGCCGGGGACGTTACGGCGCGCATCGGGGTAACGGGTCCGGCGTCGAGCCCTGAGTTCTCGTTCAGCTCCAGTCCCGATCTGCCGCAGGACGAAGTGCTCTCCCGCGTCCTGTTCCAGAAGCCGTCTGGAGGGCTCTCGGCCGGGCAGGCGTTGCAACTCGCGCAGGCTGTGGCGCAGCTCTCCGGCGGATCCGGCAACGATGCGTTCGAGCGCCTGCGCCGTTCGCTCGGTGTCGACAGCCTCGACATCACGGTCGGTGCTGGCGGTGGGCCGGGGGTCGGTGTCTCCCGTTACATCAGCGACAACGTGCGCGTGGGCGTGCGAGCTGGTGCACGGCCCGAGGAAAGCGGCGTCACGGTGGATATCGACCTGACGCGACGCCTTAAGGCCCAGGGCGAGGTGAATGCCGAGGGCGGCAGTTCGGTTGGGCTCGGGTTCGAAATGGAATACTAGCGGCTCAATCGCGCCGGCCGGGACTGCCGAAGCAGCCCCGTCTCGCTAGTATCAGTCGACCTTCGCGCCCGAGGCCTTGACCACCTTCGCCCATTTCTCGTGCTCGGCCCTGACATAGGCCATGAGTTCATCCGGGCTCATGGGCTGGATCTCGCCGCCGAGATCGGTAAAGCGCTTCTGCAGTTCCGGTGTCTCAAGAGCCTTGCGGACTTCCTGGTTCAGCTTGTTCGTGATCTCCGGCGGCGTGCCCTTTGGGGCAAACAGCGCGAACCAGCTCGTGGCCTCGAATTGAGGAAGGCCCGCTTCCGCAAGCGTTGGCTTATCGGGAAGGGCCGGGGAACGCTTCGACGAGGTGACCGCCAGCGCTCGAAGGTTCCCGCCGCGCACATGCTCGATGGAGGAGGGGAGATTGTCGAACATCACGTCCACCTGTCCGCCGATCAGGTCGTTTACCGCCGGTCCGCTGCCGCGATAGGGAACGTGGGGCATCTCGATGCCGGTCATCTGCTTGAAGAGCTCGCCCGAAAGATGGATCGAGGTGCCGTTGCCGGATGAGGCCATGGTGAACTTGCCGGGAGTCGCCTTCGCCTCGGCGATGAACTCCTGCACGGTGGTGGCCTTCACCTTTTTGGGGCTCACCACCATCAGGTTCGGCACACCGGCCACATAGGCAACAGGTGCGAAATCGGTGAGCGCGTCATAGGGCATCTTGGCATAGAGGCTCGGATTGATGGCGTGCGTGCCCACCGTGCCCATCACCAGCATGTAGCCATCCGGCTCTGCCTTCGCGACTGCATCCGCCCCGATATTGCCACCAGCGCCGCCGCGGTTTTCGATGACGAATTGCTGCCCGAGGGATTGGGACAGCTTTTCACCGACGAGGCGAGCGAAGATGTCCGTCGTGCCGCCCGGTGTAAAAGGCACGATGACGCGGACGGGTCGTGTCGGATAGGTTGCGGGCTGAGCCAGGGCGGCTGCTGAGGCCAGACAGGCTCCGGCTCCCAGCAGAAGGCCAAGCATGCGCCGGCGTGTGGAACAGGAAGAGGGTGACATGGCAGCTCCCTAGGGTTTAGTGTCGTTGACCGCGCCAATATTCCGGAGCGGCAGCCACCATGTGAGCGCAACCCATGGCCCAGAGCAATGGGTCCCGAGAGGCAGCCGAAGTTTCTGAAGCCGTTTCTGCCTGAACATTGCTTCAGTGCCTCACGGCTGAAAAATATTTCGGTTTTTAGGGAACTTTGATCCCTTGAAAAGCGTTACGCAGGGTCGAATTCCATCCGAAGACGAACAAAGTAGCTTTTGGGACGTCGGCACATGGGGATCCAGGCGCGAGTAAGCCTGGAACAGCGTAACGGGGGGCCTTATGTCACAAGTCGAAACCGCCATTTCGCAGCTTGATCCCAAGCTGCTGCTCAAAACTCTGCGCGCATTCCGGAGAGGCGACTTCTCCGCGCGCTTGCCCTCCGATCTGACGGGGATCGACGGCGAAATTGCCGAGGCCTTCAACGACATCGCCGACCTGAACAAAGGGCTCGCCCAGGAACTGGACCGGGTGGCCAAGGTGGTCGGCAAGGAAGGGCGGATCGGCGAGCGCGGGCGGCTCTCTGCTGCGAGCGGCTGCTGGAGTGAGTGCATCGACTCTGTAAATTCCATGATCGGCGATCTCGTCCAGCCGACGACCGAGGTTGCCCGCGTGATCGGCGCGGTCGCCAAGGGCGATCTGAGCCAGAGCATGCAGCTTGAGATTGAAGGCCGGCCCCTGCGCGGCGAGTTCCTGCGCATCGGCAAGGTGGTCAACACCATGGTGGGCCAGCTGAGCTCCTTCGCGTCCGAAGTGACCCGCGTGGCCAAGGAAGTGGGCACCGAGGGTAAGCTCGGCGGTCAGGCACAGGTGAAGGGTGTCGCCGGCACCTGGAAGGATCTCACCGACAACGTGAACATGATGGCGGCGAACCTGACAGGTCAGGTGCGGAATATCGCGGAAGTCACCACCGCGGTGGCGAATGGTAACCTGTCGAAGAAGATCACCGTCGACGTCAAGGGTGAGATGCTGGAGCTGAAGAACACCATCAACACCATGGTGGACCAGCTCAACTCCTTCGCGTCCGAAGTGACCCGCGTGGCGAAGGAAGTGGGCACCGAAGGTAAGCTCGGCGGACAGGCACAGGTGAAGGGTGTCGGTGGCACCTGGAAGGACCTGACCGACAACGTGAACATGATGGCGGCGAACCTCACCGGTCAGGTGCGTGGTATCGCCGAGGTCGTGACCGCCGTCGCCGTCGGCAATCTCACACGGAAGCTGACCGTGGATGCCAAGGGCGAAATCGCAGCGCTGGCGGACACCATCAACGGCATGATCGATACGCTCGCCACCTTCGCCGATCAGGTGACGAACGTGGCGCGCGAGGTGGGTATCGAAGGAAAACTCGGCGGCCAGGCCCTCGTGCCTGGCGCCGCCGGTCTATGGCGCGATCTCACTGATAATGTGAACATGATGGCGGCGAACCTCACTGGCCAGGTGCGGAATATCGCTGATGTGACCACTGCTGTGGCGAACGGCGATCTCTCCAAGAAGATCACTGTCGACGTCAAAGGTGAGATGCTGGAGCTGAAGAACACCATCAACACCATGGTGGATCAGCTGAACTCGTTTGCGTCCGAGGTGACCCGCGTGGCGCGCGAGGTAGGCACTGAAGGCAAGCTTGGTGGCCAGGCGCAGGTGAAGGGTGTCGGTGGCACGTGGAAAGACCTCACCGACAACGTGAACATGATGGCGGCGAACCTGACAGGTCAGGTGCGAAACATTGCCGATGTGACGACCGCAGTGGCGAATGGTGACCTCTCCAAGAAGATCACCGTCGATGTGCGCGGCGAGTTGTTGGAGCTGAAGAACACCATCAACACCATGGTGGATCAGCTGAACTCGTTTGCCTCCGAGGTGACGCGTGTCGCAAAAGAGGTGGGTACGGAAGGCAAGCTCGGCGGTCAGGCCCGAGTGGAAGGCGTCGGCGGCGTCTGGAAGGGCCTCACCGATAACGTGAACATGATGGCGGCGAACCTCACCGGTCAGGTGCGTAACATTGCCGATGTGACGACTGCGGTGGCGAACGGCGACCTCTCCAAGAAGATCACGGTCGATGTGCGCGGCGAGTTGTTGGAGTTGAAGAACACCATCAACACCATGGTGGATCAGCTGAACTCCTTCGCATCCGAAGTGACCCGCGTGGCGAAGGAAGTGGGGTCCGAGGGTAAACTCGGCGGCCAGGCGCAGGTGAAGGGCGTCGGCGGCGTCTGGAAAGGCCTTACTGACAACGTGAACCTCATGGCCGCCAACCTCACCGGTCAGGTGCGCGGCATCGCCGAGGTCGTGACCGCCGTTGCGACAGGTGACCTGTCGAAGAAGATCACGGTCGTGGTCGAAGGCGAGATGCTGGAGCTGAAATCGACCATCAATACCATGGTGGACCAGCTCAACTCCTTTGCCTCGGAAGTGACGCGCGTGGCCCGCGAGGTGGGATCCGAGGGTAAACTCGGCGGCCAAGCCCAAGTGAAGGGCGTCGCCGGCACCTGGAAGGATCTCACCGACAACGTGAACATGATGGCGGCGAACCTGACGGGTCAGGTGCGAAACATCGCCGATGTGACGACCGCGGTGGCGAACGGCGACCTGTCGAAGAAGATCACCGTCGACGTCAAGGGTGAGATGCTGGAGCTGAAGAACACCATCAACACCATGGTGGACCAGCTCAACTCCTTCGCATCCGAAGTGACCCGCGTCGCCCGCGAAGTGGGCACGGAAGGCAAGCTAGGCGGTCAAGCGCAGGTCCGCGGTGTCGGCGGCACCTGGAAGGACCTCACGGACAACGTGAACATGATGGCGGCGAACCTGACAGGTCAGGTGCGTAACATTGCCGATGTGACCACGGCGGTGGCGAACGGTAACCTCTCCAAGAAGATCACCGTCGACGTCAAAGGCGAGATGCTGGAGCTGAAGAACACCATCAACACCATGGTGGATCAGCTCAACTCCTTCGCCTCGGAAGTGACCCGCGTGGCCAAGGAAGTTGGCACGGAAGGCAAGCTCGGCGGCCAGGCTCGCGTGGAAGGCGTATCGGGTCTCTGGCGCGATCTGACCGACAACGTGAACCAGCTCGCCGCCAACCTGACCAACCAGGTGCGAGCCATCGCGGAGGTCGCCACGGCCGTGACGCGCGGCGACCTGACCCGGTCGATCACCGCGGAAGCCCTCGGCGAGCTTGCCGCGCTCAAGGACAACATCAACGAGATGATCCGCAACTTGCGCGATACGACGCTCAAGAATGCGGAGCAGGATTGGCTGAAGACCAACCTCGCCAAGTTTACCCGCATGCTGCAGGGTGAACGCGATCTTGCCACAGTCTCAAACATGATCCTGTCGGAGATTGCGCCGCTCGTGAACGCGCAGCAGGGCGTCTTCTACACTGTCGAGAATCGAGGTGACGAGCCGGCACTGGAACTCGTTGCCTCCTACGCCTTCACCGAAAGGAAGCATCTTGGAAACCGCTTCCGCCTGCGGGAAGGTCTCGTCGGCCAAGTCGCTTACGAGAAGAAGCGCATTCTGCTCACCAACGCGCCGAACGATTACATCAAGATCGGTTCCGCGCTTGGCGAAGCCGCGCCGCTCAACATCATCGTGCTCCCGGTCCTGTTCGAGCAGGAGGTGAAGGCGGTCATCGAGCTCGCCTCGTTCAACCGCTTCTCCGAAACTCATCAGTCGTTCCTGGATCAGCTGACGGAGTCGATCGGTATCGTTCTCAACACGATCGCGGCCAACATGCGCACGGAAGGTCTCCTGAAGCAGTCTCAGCTTCTGACCACCGAGCTTCAGAGCCAGCAGGAGGAACTGCGAAACACCAACGACCGTCTGGAGCAGCAGGCAGCTACGCTGCGCCAATCCGAGGAACTCCTGCGGCAACAGCAGGACGTGCTCCAGAAGACCAACGAGGAGCTTGAGGACAAGGCGCGCCTGCTCGAAATTCAGAAGAGGGAAGTGGAGACAAAGAACCAGGAGGTCTCCATTGCCAAGACCGCGCTTGAGGAGAAGGCTGAGCAGCTCTCCCTGACCTCACGCTACAAGTCGCAGTTCCTGGCCAATATGAGCCATGAGTTGAGGACGCCTCTCAACTCGCTTCTGATCCTTTCGAAGCTTCTGACTGAAAACTCCGAAGGCAACCTCACGGACAAGCAGAAGGAGTTCGCCAAGACGATCCACGCGGCCGGTTCCGACCTCCTATCGCTCATCAACGACATTCTGGACCTGTCCAAGATCGAATCTGGAACGGTCAGCCTTGAGGTTTCCAATGTTGCCTTCAAGGATCTCGTCGAGAACATGGATCGGACCTTCCGGCAGGTCGCGGAGGAGAGAAAGCTCGACTTCCGGGTCGAGGTCGACCCGAAGCTCCCGCTGGCCATCAGGACGGACTCGAAGCGTCTCCAGCAGGTGCTGCGGAACCTGTTGTCGAATGCCTTCAAGTTCACGGAACGTGGAGGCGTGACGCTTCAGATCGGCTCCGCCGAAGGCTCGCCGTTACGCGCCGGAAGCCAATGGATTGCCATGTCGGTGACGGATACCGGCATCGGCATTCCGGAAGACAAGCAGCGGATCATCTTCGAAGCGTTCCAGCAGGCGGACGGCACCACGAGCCGGAAGTATGGCGGGACAGGTCTTGGCCTGTCGATCAGCCGCGAAATCGCGCGGCTCCTCGGCGGCGAGATCGTGGTGTCGAGCACGCCAGGGAGCGGATCCACCTTTACAATCTTCGTCCCCGTGGAGCCCCCTGCAAGTCACGGACCGCTCGGCATAACATCCGCAGCACGCCCAAATGGGGACGGAACTGGGCCCTATACATCTTCCGATGATACCTCCGGAACGATGATCCGGCAGCCTTCCGCCGCTATGGCGCTCTCGGCGTCCCTCGATGATCGCCACGCGATTACGGTGGGCGACCGCATCGTTCTCATCATCGAGGATGATGCGATGTTCGCGTCGGTTCTGCTGGAACTCGCGCGTGAAGAAGGCTTCAAGGGGCTTATCGCCATGGATGGCGCTTCGGCGCTTGCCTTGGCCCACCGCTACAAGCCGCATGCGATCACTCTCGATATCGGCTTGCCGGATATGGACGGATGGGCGCTGCTTGATCTTCTCAAACACGACGCGAGGACGAGACACGTTCCCATTCATGTGATTTCGGTCGACGATCAGAAGAAGCGCGGCCTCAAGGCTGGCGCGTTCGGCTTCCTTGAGAAGCCTGTTGACCGCGAGGCTCTCATGGGGGCGCTCAACCGCACTAAGGAGTTTATCGATCGCCCGGTGAAGAAGCTTCTCCTCGTCGAGGACGATGACAATCAGCGTATGAGCTTGTCTGAGCTCATGAAGAGCGAGCAAGTCGATGTCACCGCAGTGGGAACGGCCGAAGGTGCTCTGGAGGTCATCCAGGTGCGTCCCTTCGATTGTGCCATCGTGGACCTCGGCCTGCCAGACCTGCCTGGAGCCGAATTGATCGAGCGCATTCGCAGGACCAATGGCGGTGAGGAACTGCCCATCGTCATCTACACAGGGCAGGATCTCACCAGGGACGAGGAGCGTCGATTGCAAAACATCGCCGCGACGATTGTCGTCAAGGGTGAGGGCTCGTCCGAGCGGCTTCTCAACGATACGGCGTTGTTCCTCCACCGGGCGATTAGCGCCATTCCGGAGGATAAGCACATCATTGTCGAACATCGCGCCGATGGGTCGCTCGATGGCCGTAAGGTGCTCATCATCGATGATGACATGCGCAATATCTTCTCGCTGACGAGTGCGCTCGAGCAACATGGTTTGTCTGTCATCTTCGCGGAGAACGGCCTTGAAGGCATTGAGAAGCTTCAGGCCAATCCGGATATCGATGTTGCTCTGGTCGACATCATGATGCCGGAAATGGACGGCTACGAGACCATGCGAGAGATCCGGAACATCCCGCAATACCGTGATCTGCCGCTTGTCGCTGTAACCGCCAAGGCGATGAAGGGTGATCGTGAGAAATGTATCGAAGCAGGCGCGACGGATTATGTGTCGAAACCTGTGGATATCGATCAGCTTCTCGCCGTCCTGCGCGTCCAACTGAGCCGGAGCACCTATATCCCTGAGGGGAAGACTGCTCCCAATGGCACGGCAGGGGTCGGGTTGAATTCATGATCGAAGACGCTGGGCGGGTAGATGCGGGCCTCGGGGCGGATGAGTTTCATCTGGTCTCGGCCCGCCCCTTGGCGGATCCTATCCTGGCCAAGATCCTGGTGGTCGATGACGACCCCAGGAACCTGATTGCCGTCGAAGAGGTGTTGCGATCTCCCGGAGTGGAGATCGTCACCGCCGACTCGGGCGAGGCCGCCTTGCGTCAAGTTCTTCAGAGCGATTTCGCCGCTATCCTTCTCGATGTGCAGATGCCCCGCATGGATGGATACGAGGTTGCAAGCCTCATCCGGAACAGGCCCCGGTCATCGCGTGTGCCCATCCTGTTCCTGACGGCCTTCAACAAAGACGATATGCATGTTTTCAAGGGATACTCGGCAGGCGCGGTCGACTATGTCTTCAAACCTATCGAGCCCCTGATCCTCAAGTCGAAGGTGGATATCTTCGTCGATCTCTACCGCAAGACGGAGGAGATCCGTCGTCAGGCTGAGCAGGAGCGGCATCTGCTCATGGATAATCTGCGGGTCCGCAGCGAGAAGCTGAAGGCCGAGCAGGCCTTGCGGCGGCGCGAGGAGCATCAGGCCATCGTTCTGCAGTCGCTGCCGATTGCGCTCTACACGGCTTCCGTCCAGGAAGACCACCGGCAGCTTCATTTCACCAACGAAAGCATCGAGCGGATCACTGGCTTCCGGCCGGAGGCTTTCCTCGAACGTTCAGACTTCTGGTCTTCCCGGATCAACGACGAGGACCGAGTTAGGGTCTTGAACGAACTTAAGCGCTTGGAGGAAGAGGGGGCTGTCAGCCTTGAATATCGCTGGCTTTGCTCGGACGGCGTTGAGCGATATTTTCTCGATCAGACTGTTCTCATGCGCGATGACGACGGTCGCCCACGCGAGTTCTTCGGAATGTGGTTCGACATCAGCGAGCGCAAGCAGATGGAGCAGAACCTGCTTCATGCCAGCAAGCTCGAAGCTGTTGGCCGCCTTACGGGTGGCATCGCTCACGACTTCAACAACATGCTGAGCGTCGTCATCGGCAATCTCGACCTTCTCAAGAAATCCGTTCAGGGCAATGAGAAGGCGGAGCGGCGGGTTCGAATGGCCATGGAGAGCGCGCAGCATTGCGCAGATCTCACCTACAGACTCCTTACGTTCTCCCGCCGTCAGGCGTTGCAGGTATCGACCATCGATGTGACGAGCCTGATGCCGAGCCTGTTGGAGCTTATGCGCAGGACTCTTGGTGAAAACATTCATGCCAGCGTGCAATCGGATGAGAGCATCTGGCCGATTCAGGTTGATAAGGCTCAATTCGAGGCGGCCCTCCTGAACCTTGCTGTGAATGCCCGCGACGCCATGCCGAACGGTGGCGATCTGACGATCACAGTCGCAAACCAGGTTGTCGAAGAAGGAAAGCCGCTTCCAAGCGGCGACTATGTAACGATTGCCGTCCAGGATACCGGCATCGGAATGTCGCCTGAAGTGCTTGAGAAGGTTTTCGAGCCGTTCTTCACTACGAAGGAAAGTGGCAAGGGCACAGGCCTCGGCCTCAGCATGGTCTATGGATTCGTCCAGCAATGTCACGGTCGGGTTGAGGTAGAAAGCGAACAGAACGTCGGAACAACGATCCGCATTTTCCTCCCGCGTTCTCTTGAGGTCGCCGAGGACGTGTCTCAGAGCCACGCACGCATTGCCGCCCCTTTCGGGGACGGGCGAGCCGTATTGGTGGTCGAGGACAATCCTGCGGTCCGGCAGGTCGCTACATCAACGCTCCGGTCGCTCGGCTTCACGGTCCAGGAAGCCGAAAATGGCGACGAAGCTGCCCGGATGCTGAAGAAGAAAAGAGACATATCTCTCGTTCTTTCCGATGTGCGAATGCCTGGGGAACTGAGTGGCGTCGACCTTGCCCGCCTCATCCAAAGTGAGCATCCCGATATTCAGGTTCTGCTGACGACTGGCTATTTCGATGGGGAAGAGACGCTGAGCGATCTCAATCTGCTCTACAAGCCTTATCGCGCGACCGATCTGGCAGAGAAGATTCAAGCTTTGATGAAGCTGCCGGAGACTGTTGAGTTGGAGAATACTCCTGTGCTTCAGGCTGCCGCTGTAGCCTGATCGCTTGCTGACGCTGCGGCATCTGACAAGATTTATGTTGCTGCAGTGAGCGTGTCCCTGTCACCCTGCCATGCCGTGTAGAAGTCACCGGTGCGGTCAAGGACAAATACAGTTGGGCTGTTCGACAGCGCCGACCAGCATGCCGACTCGACTGCGAACTTCAGAGCCTTGGCTCGAAAATAGAACGATCCCAGATCTCTCCCAGAATGTGAAACCGTCCAGCGATTATGCTTGAACACAACGCAGTACGCTCCGTGGGCCATCAAATCCTCCCAAGTAGCTTGTCTGGCAAATCACAGGGCAGTTGCTATCGATCCTGCAACAGGAATGCAACCGCCAATGACCATTCTCTTATGGCCAAAAAGTTAATGGCGGGTTTTGCCTGACCGACATTGGCTTCAGCGATGAGAAGGTATTCAGAACGCTGAAGTAACCCATCTTACCTAAGATGCTTCACAGCGATGCTGTCACTCCTCCATCGACATAGATGATCTGCCCATTCACAAAATTCGATGCGTCCGAGGCAAGGAAGATTGCAGCTCCGACGAGGTCCTCCAGCTCGCCCCAGCGACGTGAGGGAGTGCGGCCGGTCAGCCAGTCGGAGAATGCCTTATCTTCTACGAGCGCGCGATTGAGCTCCGTCTTAAAGTATCCAGGACCAAGCCCATTGACCTGAAGTCCGTGCTTTCCCCAATCAATAGCCATGCCTTTGGTGAGCATCTTCACCGCTCCCTTCGTAGCCGCATAGGGAGCAATGGAAGGGCGACCGAGCTCGCTCTGGACCGAACAGATGTTGACGATCTTTCCTCGACCACGCGGGATCATGCACTTTGCAACGGCTTGGCCAACATGAAAAACGCTGTCGACATTCGTCTTCATCAAGGCATGCCAGGCGTCTTCCGGATAATCTTCAAGGGGCGCGCGAAACTGCATGCCAGCATTGTTGATCAGGATATCGATAGGGCCAATCTCATTCTCGATCCGCGCGATGGCAGGCCTGACGGCGCCGCTGACGGTGACATCGAAAGCTATGTCATGCACCGAGAGGCCTTCCTCTCGGAGCTTTTCCGCCGCAAATGCGAGCTTGCCGCGCTCGCGGCCGTTGAGAACGACCTTCGCTCCGGCTCTTCCCAATCCTTGGGCGAGGGCGAAGCCGATCCCGGCGCTCGATCCTGTCACCAGAGCGACACGTCCGGAGAGATCGAAAAGTCCTGCAACATTCATTGTCATTCGCCTTGGCCGCTGCGTACCATCAAAGCACCCGGCCAGGATTGAGAATGCCGGCAGGGTCAAGGGTATGCTTCATCTTGGCCATCAGGGCGAGTTCAGGTTCGGACCGGCTCAGCGAGAGGTAAGGCCGCTTGATGCGCCCGATGCCATGCTCGGCCGACACCGAGCCGCCGAGGCGTGAGACGAGTTCATACACAAGCCCTTGAACGCCCTTCTTGGTCTCGTTATTCATATCCCGGATGGCCACGTTGATATGGATATTGCTATCTGCAACATGGCCGAAGACAACCCAGATTGCCTCTGGCCAGCGCTTGGGCATCTCCTCGCGCAAATGCGCGACCGCCTCCGTCATCCGGTCGAGCGGAACGCTGACATCGAAGCGGATCTCCTCGGGCAAGAAGCGTCCGTATTCATAAGGCGTTTCCCGGTAGGCCCAGAACCTGTTCCGGTCGGTGCGCGATTGTGCGACCAACGCGTCTTTAATCAGGCCCTGCTCATAGAAGTCGCTCAGGACGAGTGAGAACGCTTCTGTTCCCGCCGGATCTTCTCCCATATCTGCTTCGATCAGCAACGTGAGATCATGCCCGGCCTCGAAGGCGTTCGGGAGGCCGCAGACCTGGGTGGCGACGGTCATGAACTCCCGCCACATGGCCTCGAACACGAGCAGGCGCCCCGGATGCACCTGCTGGAATTGACGCAGCACGAGCAGGCCATCTTCAAAGCTCTCGACGGCGCAGAGAGCGGTTTGAAGGCCCTGGGGCTTCGGGTGCAGTCCGATCACAACCCGTGTGATGATGCCGAGCGTTCCTTCACTCCCGATGAATAATTGCGTCCAGTCATAACCGGCGTTGTTCTTCAGCATCTTGTTGAGCGAACGGATAACCGTGCCATCCACGAGAACGACTTCGAGCCCAAGGATGTTGCGGCGGGCCATGCCGTAGCGCAGCACCTGGTTGCCGCCGGCATTGGTGGCGGCATTGCCCCCGATGGTGCAGGTGCCTCGCGCACCGAGATCGATCCCGCATAGATAGCCTGCTTCATCGGCGGCCTGTTGCACAGCGGCGAGCGGTGTGCCGGCTAGCGCCGTGAGCGTTGCACTCGCTGCATCAATCTCTTCGATGCCGTTCATGCGCTCAAGGGAGAGGGCGATTTCTCCTGCCTGAGGGTGCGCACCGCCTGCCAATCCTGTCAGGCCCCCCTGGGTGACGACTGGATGACCATGCGCATGGCAGATTCGCAGCGCGGTGGCGACATCCTGTGTCGTCTGCGGCAGAACCAGAGCTTTGGGAAGTGTAGGCGAAAGCCCGCTGGCATCGGCATGGTTGCGTAAAGGGATATCAGATCCTGTCTTGACCTGAGATCCAAGGGCAGCTTTCAGGGCATCAATCAATTCGCTCATGGCATTCCATATCTTCAACTGGGCGGTCACGTCTTGACTATGAGCCCTCGGATAGTCTGACGATTGCATCCGGCCGGCTGCAGAGGTCCGGCAGCAATTCCAGGCCTAAGCCCGGCTTCATGTTGACTGTGACTTCTCCGTTGGTAACGGTCGGCAGTTCCGTCACAAGCTCGGTATACCAACCGGTGTAGAACGCCCGGACGCTTTCCTGGATCAGCGCATTCCTCGCATGCAGGGAGAAGTGGCAGGAGGCCGCGTAAACCACCGGCCCTGTGCAGTCATGCGGTGCAACAGGCACATGCCATGCTTCGGCGAGGGCGGCAATCTTGCGCGCCTCGGTAAGGCCACCGCACCAGGACAGATCGAGCATGACGACGCCCGCGACGCCGGTTTCGAGATATTCCCGGAAAGCGTGCGTGTAGGAAAGCGTTTCGGATGCGCAGACCCATGCCTTCGAGTGCCGGGCATACTCCTTGAGATCCCCGATATTGTCGAGACGAAACGGGTCCTCATGCCAGTAGGTGTCGAACTCGGTGAGAGCGGCGGCAAGTTTCTTGGCCATGGGCAGGCTCCACAGGGAGTGGAACTCGACCATGATATCCATCTTGTCGCCGACAGCCTTGCGGATCTTGGCGAAGGGCTCAAGGGCCGTCTTCAGTTCGGCAGGGGATATGTCATAACCGTGGCTGCGTTCGGCAGCGACATCGAACGGCCAGATCTTCATGCCGGTGATGCCCTGCTCCAGCAACGAATGCGCCAGATCGTCGGCCTTATGCAGGAATGCCTCCAGGTCCTCGTATGCTCCCGCGGCGCTGCCGACACCCCAATTGGCAACCTTCTGCGCCCGGCTGTCACGGATATACCTGTATCCGGCGCAGGTGTTATAGACTCGAATCCGGTCCCGGGAGCGCCCTCCCAGCATGTCGCAGATAGGCCGGCCATGAACCTTGCCGAACAGGTCCCATAGGGCGATGTCGACAGCTGAATTGCCCCGTGTTTCCACCCCGGCCGATCTCCAGCCGAGATAGTTCTGAAGGTCTCGGTTGACAGCCTCGATCTGAAGCGGATCGCGCCCGATCAGCTTGGCCGCGACTGTCTCATGAATATAGGCTTCCACCGCCGCGGCGCCCATGAAGGTTTCACCCAGGCCGATGAGGCCTTCATCGGTGTGCAGGCGGACCCAGATGATGTTGGCAAATTCCTGCAGGCGGATTGTCTCGACACCGGTGATCTTCATTGTGCTCTCGCTACGTCTGCGCTCCATCTGGGCATAAACAGCACCACAGGACAACACTTACGGTAGGTGGCTGGATCTTGGAGAACAGCGGTGATTTCCACTGAAATGGAGGCGCGTCTTCGTAGTCATAAGTATAATTTGAAACAATGGAACGCTTCCCTGAAGTTCGCACATACTCCAGTATTCGGCGCTCCAAGTCTGTTCCACACCGAATTGACACTCTGCAACGCTGGGCCTTAGATCAGTGAAACTTTGCCCTTGCGCGACCTTGAACAGGCGCCGGAGGCGGACAGAATAATGTGGGCAGGAACCGGAGGCAGGGAGTAACGGTGGACAGGGCTGTATCATACTTCTTCAAGGGTCTGGAGGGACTCTTGGTCCTCCTGCTCGCCGCCATGGTCGTCATGGTTTTCGGCAATGTCGTCCTGCGTTACCTCTTCGACACGGGGATCGACGTATCCGAAGAGCTTTCCCGCTATTTCTTCGTCTGGCTGACATTCATTGGCGCCGTCGTGGTCGGGCGGCAGAACGCCCACCTTGGCGTGGAGACCCTTGTGTCCCGGTTAGGCGATCAGGGGCGCAAGCTCTGCATGATATTGTCGGACCTTTTCGTGATCGGTTGCTGTGTCGTCTTCTTCTGGGGGACTTGGCAGCAGGCTGAGATCAACGCCACCAATTATGCTCCGATTACAGAGATTTCGATGCTCTGGGTTTATGGCGTCGGCTTCTTCGCGAGCATCGGGCTGGGGCTCATGGCTGCGCTCCGCATCCTGCGGGTTCTCACAGGCCGCCTGAGCGATCAGGAACTCCGAGCCTTCGCGGGGGACTACAGTGACGATGAAGCGAATGATCTGAGAGGGCACCTCGAGTGACGATTGTCGTATTCCTCACGTCTCTTCTGGGCGCCATGGCCCTGGGAATGCCGATAGCCTTCGCGCTCATCGTCTGCGCGCTGGCTCTCATGCTCTGGCTTGGCAACTTCGACAGCCAGATCGTCGCTCAGAACATGATCATCGGAGCGGACAATTTCCAGCTCCTGGCTGTCCCGTTCTTTCTCCTGGCCGGAGAGCTGATGAATGTCGGAGGGCTGTCGAAGCGCATCGTCAACTTCGCCCTGGCGTGTTTAGGGCATATCCACGGCGGCCTCGGCTATGTTGCCATCGTGGCGGCTCTGATCCTCGCCGCTCTGTCCGGTTCCGCTGCGGCGGATACGGCAGCTCTGGCGGCTATTTTGATCCCGATGATGCGCAATGCAGGGTACGATATCCCGCGGGCCGCGGGGCTCATCGCAGCAGGCGGCATCATCGCTCCGGTAATCCCACCTTCTATCGGGTTCATCATCTTCGGCGTTGCAGCCAACGTATCGATCTCGCAGCTATTTCTCGCAGGCGTCGTGCCTGGCCTGATGATGGGTATCTCTCTCGTCGCAGCTTGGGCCATCGTCAGCCGACGGGACAAGATGCAAACGTTCCCGCGCACCACCATGCGAGAGCGCGGCAAAGCTTTCGTCGACGGCTTTTATGCGCTCCTAATGCCGGTCATGATCCTGGGTGGCATCAAGTGGGGCATCGTGACACCGACAGAGGCGGCCGTTCTCGCTGCGGTTTATGCTCTTCTGATCGGTATGTTCGTCTATCGCGAGCTCAAGCCCTCGATGCTGTATGGAGTGTTCCTCACGGCCGCCAAAACGACCGCCGTGGTGATGTTCCTCGTGGCAGCCGCCTTGGTCTCCGCGTGGCTGATTACTCAAGCCAACATTCCCGGTGAGATCAGCGGGCTTATCGAGCCTTTGATGGGCAACAAGACCCTGCTCATGTTTGCCCTGATGTTCCTTGTCGTCATCGTCGGAACGGCACTGGACTTCTCCCCCACCGTCCTGATCCTGACTCCGGTTCTCATGCCGATCGTCAAGCAGGCCGGTATTGACCCTGTTTATTTCGGCGTCCTGTTTATCATCAACAATGCAATCGGACTGATCACACCTCCCGTCGGAATTGTGCTCAACGTCGTGAGCGGCGTTGCCCGCGTGCCGATGGGAGCTGTGATCCGAGGCGTCAACCCGTTTCTGATCGCCCAGCTGATCGTGCTTGTCCTGTTGATCCTGATTCCTGAACTGGTGACGGTGCCTTTGGCGTGGTTGCGGGGACGGTAAGTCGACTGAAGCTAATAAAAGAGAGAGGAAACAACCATGAAAGCGTTCAAATTCACCCTTGCTGCAGGTGTTGCAGCAACCATCCTTGCGGCTGTTCCGGCCTATGCGCAGTTCACGGAACGCAACATCCGTCTCTCCAACGGCGTGAACGAGGATCACCCCAATGGCAAGGGCGTCGAGAAGTTCAAGGCATGCCTGACCGACAAGTCGGGCGGAAAGCTGAAGGTTCAGGGCTTCTGGGGCAATGCCCTCGGCGGCGATCTTCAGGCGACCCAAGCCCTTCGCTCCGGCACGCAGGAAATGGTCGTCACCTCGAGCTCCCCGCTGATCGGCATCCTGCCGGATCTCGGCGTCTTCGATCTGCCGTTCCTTTTCGCCAATGAGAAGGAGGCCGATGCGGTTCTCGACGGCAACTTCGGCAAGCACATCGACGCGAAGCTCGAGTCCGTCGGCCTCGTCAATCTGGCCTATTGGGAGAACGGGTTCCGCAACCTCACCAACTCGCGCCGCCCGGTCGAGAAGTGGGAAGACTTCAAGGGGCTCAAAGTTCGCGTGATGCAGAACAACGTGTTCCTCGACACCTTTAAGACCTTAGGGGCCAATGCCGTCCCGATGGCTTTCGGCGAGGTGTTCACCGCACTGGAGACCAAAGCCATCGACGGTCAGGAGAACCCCTTCGTGACCATCGACACCTCCAAGTTCTATGAGGTGCAGAAGTACCTGTCGGTTACCCGTCATGCCTATACGCCGTTCCTTGTTCTCTACTCCAAGAAGCTGTGGGACGGATTGTCGAAGGACGAGCAGGCCGCTTTGCGCGATTGTGCCGTCGTGTCTCGTGATGAGCAGCGCAAAGTCTCCCGCGAACTCTCGGAAGCCTCGCTCAACAAGATCAAGGGCGAAGGCACCGTGGTGAACGAGCTGAATGCTCAGGAAGCGAATCGGATGCGTGAGCAGGCCAAGAGCGTCTGGGAAAAGCATGCGGCAACCATTGGTCCGGAGACCGTGAAGATGATGCAGGACGAGCTGACGAAGGTTCGGGGAAAGTAATCATCCGCTTCTAAGCAATGTGGCGCCGCTGCCGAGCGGCGCCACATACGTTTCTGCTATCCAGATATGAATTCACCAGAGCCAGATTCGGCCTTCTGAAAAGGATTTCGAACGATGCAGATCCTCATCCTCGGAGCAGCCGGAATGGTCGGCCGCAAGCTCGTCGAGCGCCTGGTGAAAGAGCGTCGTCTTGGCGCCCAGGAGATCACACGTCTCGTTCTTCATGATGTGGTCGAGCCGGAGCGCCCTGAGGCACCGTTCGCCATTGATGCCCTGGCGTCCGATTTCTCCATTTCAGGAGAGGCGGAGCGCCTGGTGGCAAGCCGCCCAGATGTCATATTTCATCTGGCAGCAATCGTGTCCGGTGAGGCGGAATCCGATCTGGAAAAAGGTTACCGGATCAATCTGGATGGAACCCGGTTCCTCGTCGATGCCATTCGGCATGTCGGAGACGGGTATCGGCCGCGGCTGGTCTTTACGTCGTCCATCGCTGTGTTTGGGGCGCCTTTCCCGGAGGCCATCGGCGACGAGTTCTTCCTGACGCCTCTCACGAGCTATGGCACGCAGAAGGCCATCGGCGAACTGCTGCTGGCCGACTATTCACGGCGTGGCTTCTTCGACGGAATCGGAATTCGTCTGCCGACCATCTGCGTGCGTCCCGGCAAGCCCAACAAGGCCGCATCTGGGTTCTTCTCAGGCATCATTCGGGAGCCTTTGAACGGACATGAGGCTATTTTGCCGGTACCGCTGGATGTACGTCATTCTCACGCTTCGCCTCGATCTGCCGTCAATTTCCTCATACACGCGGCAACCCTCGACCTGTCGCAGGTTGGACCGCGCCGTAATCTGACGATGCCGAGCGTATCGGTGACGGTTGCGGAGCAGATCGATGCACTCAAGAGGATCGCCGGCGAGCGTTGCGTTGCCCGGATCCGCCACGAGATCGATCCGAACATCGTGCGTTTTGTCGAGGGCTGGCCCAAGCGCTTCGACGCCCGCAGAGCCGAAAGTCTGGGCTTTCAGGCAGAGAAAACTTTCGAGGAGATCATTTCGATTTACATTGAGGACGAACTCGGGGGTGTTCTGCCGGATCGATAAGACTTCGAACCATGGTCTTTGCCGATCCCGCTTATGAGTGAGGGCGCCCTGGAAAAAGCCGCTGTCGGAGCAGGGCCCATTTGCGAACGGCCCATATCGTAAAACGACCGACGGGCTTTTGCAGGAAAGGGATGTCGTAGGCCATCAGCAGCAGACCCAAGGGCAGCATCCATATCCCGAGGAGGGGTAGGATCGAGAATATCCCTCCGATAACGAAGAGGACGCCGACGGGCAACCTGATCCACTTGGCCGCTGGATGGCGAAGGTTTCGGAGCACCCGTGCGACTTTGCCGGGCACTTCATGCTCCAAATGTCTGAATGCCTGCCTCAGAACGGCTTTGCCGCTAATGGCTCTCATGGCTTTTGAAGTGCTCATCCATGAAGAGAGTTCCACAATCCTCTAGAAGTCTCAGTTCCAACCACGAGAGAAGGAGCTGGGAACAAGTCATCTGAAAGATGTCTGTCAGGCTCCGGCAACCGAGACTGGCCGTGGTGTTGAATATGCGCAACCCATATCGGCTATAGGCCATCCAGACAGCGCTTTAGGCATGGGCTCCTAGAAGAGCGGCAGCGACGGCATGCCTTCCCTTTTCACCGATCATCGAGGATCTCAGATCTCTCTCTTTCTGATCCAGACGCTGGAGATAGGGATCGAATTCGAGCGGGAGCGCAGGGTCCCCCAGGAACCGCGGCTTGTCGCTGCGTTCGTAATACTCTGCTCTCAACATCCGGCCCAGATGATCCTGGATATCGGCCGGAAGTGAAGGAGTATTGCTGAGGTACCGCGGTGCGGATCTGTCAGCCTTCAGCGAGTAAAGAAACTTTGTTGCTTTAGCGATCATGTTGTAGCCCCACAACTGCTATGATTAACGCATCATGCTGGTCTTGGTTGCAGATTGGCGAAACAGACCCTCAAGACGGATTACAAGATCACCCTTCACTAGAGCCGATGAGGTGATTTGCAAGCTTCACTCAAGCCTAGATGGATAAAGCTCCTCCATTGATTGGAGTAGGTGTATTGCACAACGATATAGCGGTTGCAGAGCGGCTTCTATTTATTGGCGTTGATGAAAACGTTCGAAAGGAGTTGCGCGCGGTCTGGCAGGATATTCATCCGGTTCTGCCCGCAATCCTTGAACGGTTCTATGAGCACATGCACCGGCAGCCGCAGCTGTCAAAGATGATCGGAGCGCAGCAATCGCGCCTCGTATCGGCTCAGCTGCAACATTGGAGGCGCCTTTTCAGCGGCAGTTTCGACGCCTCCTACGTCGAAGGCATTCATCGCATCGGCCTCATTCATAACAAGATCGGCCTTGAACCTCGGTGGTACATCGGCGGCTATGCCTTCATCCTGAACGAGTTGGCGACTGCGCTCTCGAAAAAGCACCGTTTCAACGGAGCGCTGCTGGCCCGTAAGCTCATGGTCGTGAACCGGGCCGTTATGCTGGACATGGATTTTGCGATCTCCGTGTACCAGGATGCCTTCGTCCAGGAGCGACAGAAGAAGGGCGAGATGCTGGCGCAGGCTGTTGCTTCGTTTTCCGGTGCAGTTCAGGAAAGCCTGCAGATTTCAGGTGTGGCGAGTGGAGCTTTCTCTGAAAGTGCTGCTGCTCTCGACGCTGCCACGGCTGATGCCAGCAGCCTTGCCAATCAAGTGACGAGCGCCGCGGAGCAGAGCGCATCCAACATGCAGTCCGGTGCGGCGGCTACGGAACAGCTCGCTTCATCCGTTCGCGAAATCGGCCAGCAGGCCAGCCGCTCCGCCGATGTCGCCCGGCATGCATTGCAGAGCTCCCGGCGGACGAAGGACACGGTCAACGGACTGGCAGAGCAAGCTCGGCAGATCGGTGACGTGGTCGATCTCATCGAGAGGATTGCCGCTCAAACCAACCTGCTCGCCCTGAATGCCACCATCGAAGCAGCACGCGCTGGAGAGATGGGCAAGGGCTTTGCTGTGGTGGCCCAGGAGGTCAAGACCCTGGCGAACCAGACTGCCAAGGCTACGACGGAGATCGCCTCGCGCATCGGCGCCATTCAGGAGGCAACCCGGCAAAGCGTCTCCGACATCGACGACATCGGGCGCATCATGGACGATTTAAGCGGCATAGCGACAGCGATCGCCGCTGCGGTCGAGGAGCAGGCCGCTGTCACCTCTGAGATTGCCGTGAACGTCAACCAGACGACCGATCATACCCATGCGGTGGTGCGCAGCATCGAGGCTCTGTCAGGATCGACGGCCTCCGCTGCATCTGCGGCTTACCAAGTGTCGAATGCCAAGCAGACTTTGGATCAGCAATTGCAACGACTGAAGCAGGATATCGATCACTTCCTCACAAAGGCTCAGGCGGCATAAACCGTCACGCGGCGGCTACATTCCCTTCTTCTTCAAAGCTCCCGGGCCGTGTCTTTTTGGATACAGACACGTCCCTGCAAATCAGACACCTTGGCGATTGACGCAGCGGCATCGTTCCGTGTGCCGTGAGAGACGCAATGGTTTCTCCGTGGGGGCAAAGGTGGACCAGGTGGATCTTGAGGTCGAGCATATTGCCCGAGCGTTTTTTGCCGCTCGGCAAGAGACAGGAGCTTGGGAGGACGCCTCCCGTAGCCTGAAGCATGAGTTTCGCCTCTATGCCAGACATGCCATCAGGATGCTGGAGAGACGCCAAGAACAGGTGCAGTGGGTCGAGCCGGAAACGCCTCCGGTCAGGGCCTTGGAGAGCGCCTAGGCGACCCCGCTCCTCCCTTTTTGGGGCACGACTATACCTCTCGTTCCGGGATCGAAGCGACGTCCCGGACTCAGTCCAACCTGTCCCAGGAACACGGCTTTTTGTGCGTCAAAAAGGCGGAGGGCTGTTGAAGGGATGGTTTTTCCTGCCATGTTGAAAGGGTGCAGGCTCTCGGCGGAGAGTCCGGGGAGTTTTTGATGCAACCACCCGACGAATGGGAAATCCCTCCTGAATTTCAGCCCGATCCAAGGCTTCTCGACTACGATCTGAAGAATGCTTTGTCGGCTGTGGTTTCCCTACGGGCGCGTGTTCCCGAGGATGCTTTTACTGCCGAGACCCTCGGGGTCGAGCGGGCAGGGCAGGGCGTGGTCATCAGGGACGATGGCCTCGTCGTGACGATTGGATATCTCATCGCAGAAGCCGAGGAGGTCTGGCTCACCACCAACCGGGGGCGGGTCGTACAGGCGCATGTGATCGCCTACGACTATGAGAGCGGCTTCGGCTTGGTGCAGGCGCTCGAGCCTCTCGGCGTGCCTGTGCTGGCCCTTGGGGATTCCCGGCGCCTGAAGCCGGGAGACCAAGTCGTGGTAGGGGGCAGCGGCGGGCAGATCCATTCCCTCGCAGCCCAGGTCGTCGCCTGCCAGGAATTTGCAGGTTATTGGGAGTACCTGATCGACAGTGCCATCTTCACCGCGCCGGCTCATCCCAACTGGGGCGGAACGGCGTTGATCGGCCCGCGCGGCGATCTCATGGGCATCGGCTCGCTCCAGCTGCAGCACCAGGCCTCCGGCGGAACCGTCGTGCCCCTCAACATGAGCGTGCCCATCGATCTCCTGAAGCCCATCCTCGATGACCTCCTGACTGCCGGGCGCGTCAAGCACGAGCCGCGACCCTGGCTCGGCTTCTATGTGGCGGAAGCCGAGGACGACGAGCTCACGATCATCGGCCTTGCTGGTGATGCCCCGGCTCAGCGGGCTGGCCTGCGCGCCGGCGATCAGATTCATGCGGTTGGAGAGCAGAGCGTGACCTCGCTGGCGGAGTTCTACCGGGCCATATGGGCCCTGGGTCCGGCCGGGGTCGATGTTCCGCTTACCCTTGAGCGGGAAGGCGACAGGTTCGATGTGACGATCCGGTCGGGGGACAGGGGCCGCTTCATGAAGACTCCCCGTCTGCAGTAACGGATCTTCTCTGAAGGCTCCTCGTGGCATCGCTGATCTATGCGGATGCGGGCTGGTTCCAAACCGAATTATAGAGGCGATTGCCCCAGGAGAGCTGACAATGAACCCAACCGTCACCTTGCCGAACGGCGAAAGCATTCCCACGCTCGGGCAGGGGACTTGGCAGATGGCCGAAAGGGCTGACCGCCGGGCGCAGGAGATCGAGGCTTTGCGGCTCGGGGTCGATCTCGGATTGACCCTCATCGACACGGCCGAGATGTATGGGGAAGGGGCTGCCGAGGAGTTGGTCGCCGAGGCTCTGGCTGGAGAGCGGGAGCGCATTTTCCTCGTCAGCAAAGTCTACCCTCACAATGCAAGCCGCCAGGGTGTGATCCAAGCCTGCGAGCGCAGCCTCCGGCGGCTGAAGACGGATCGGCTCGATCTCTACCTCCTGCATTGGCGAGGGAATGTGCCGCTGGAGGAGACGGTCGCCGGCTTCGAGGAGCTTCGCCGGTCCGGCAAGATCCGCCATTGGGGCGTCAGCAACTTCGATGCAGACGACATGGAGGAATTGCTCGGCGTCCCAGCAGGCGAGAACTGCGCCACCAACCAGGTTCTCTACAATGTGACGCGGCGAGGGCCCGAGTTCGATCTTATCCCCTGGATGGCAGCACGCAACATGCCGTTGATGGCCTACAGCCCCATCGAGCAGGGAAGGCTTCCTCGAGGTGGTGCGCTGCAGGCCATCGCGCTAAGGCATGAGGTAAGCCCATTCCAGATCGCTCTGGCATGGCTTTTGAACAGGTCGGGTGTGATTGCCATTCCGAAGGCATCCAGTGCCGAACATGTGCGGGAGAACCACAAGGCCTTGGAGATACGATTGACTCCCGAGGACTTGGCGGCCATCGATGCCGAGTTTCCGGCGCCGAAACGCAAGCGTCCGCTCGAGATGATTTAGGTGAACACTCTCATGAATTTCTCCCGATCCGACGCCATGATTGTCGCGGACCTTCTCAGGGCCGCCGCGCAGACGGAGATCCTGCCGAGGTTCCGGAATTTGTCCGCCGGTGCCGTTCGAACCAAGACCTCACATCTCGACCTTGTGACGGATGCGGACGAAGCGGCCGAGCGGATGATCGAGGCGGAACTTCAGCGTCTGTTCCCCTCGGCCCTCGTGGTTGGAGAAGAGGGGGTGAGCGGCAATCCCGGACTGCTCGACGGACTGGACGATGCTGAGCTCGCCTTTATCCTCGATCCCGTCGACGGCACGCTCAACTTTGCCTCCGGGCTCCCCCTGTTCGGCGTCATGGCCGCCGTGGTGATGAAGGGGGAGGTTGTGTGCGGAGTGATTCTGGATCCCATCTCCGATGATTGGGCAATGGCCGTTCGTGGTGAGGGAGCTTGGATCCAGCGTCCAGACGGCAGCACCTCTCCCCTCCAGGTCTCGCCCGCCGTCCCGCTCGCAGAGATGGCCGGCAACGTCTCCTGGCGCTATCTGCCCGAGAGCATGCGCCCCGTGGTGACGGGGAACCTCCCGAAGGTCGCGATGGCAGCGGATCTTCGGTGCTCGGCGCATACCTATCGGCTCATCGCCGCGGGTCACCTGCACTTCTCATTCTCGTCCAGTGTCATGCCGTGGGATCATGCAGCCGGCTGGCTGATTCATCGTGAAGCCGGCGGCTACACGGCGCATTTCGACGGCTCCGCCTATCGTCCGGCCAACCGGAGTGGCGGCCTCATCAGCGCGCCCGATGAGGCGAGCTGGCGGGCTGTGCGCGACGCGCTCCTCCCGCTTCAGGCCTGATCCTTCCTGCGAAGGTAGTTGTAGACGGTGGCGCGGCCCAGGCCGAGAATCCGCGAGATGTAGGCCGCCGCATTGCGTCCGCCGAAGGCGCCGTCACCGGCCAGATCGGCCACGAGCTGCTGCTTCTGAAGGCGGGTCATTTCCGCGATGGAGAGCCCGCGTTCACGGGTCCAGCTCTGGATGTACTCGTTGATGCGCTCGTGCCAGTCTTCCTTGAATAGGGAGGCAGGCTTTTCGGCCGATTGGGGAACCGCCACGAGGGCGGACAGCGTCTGCATCACCGCATGAAAATGGGACACATCCACGTTGATGCAGAGAATGCCGACGGACTTGGGGCCTGCACGAAGAACGGCGCTGACCGATTTGATGCGCCGCCCGTCCCAGTTCACCTTCTCATAGGGGCCGATGATCACGTCGGAGGGTTTGAAATCGATCTCATGCAGAAGAGACGGTTCGCCGAGCTCCCGCTTGGAGAATGGGTTCGACAGGTGAACAACGGTCTCCGTCGAAAGATCGTGCAGCACCACTTCCGCATAGGGCTGGAAGAGCAGGGCAATGGCGTCGCACACCGGAGCATAGGCGGCCAGCTCCGGTGCGAGGCTCGTGGTTGCAGACGCCTTCTGCGCCTGTGTCATGACAGCTCCGCGCGTACGAAGGCTGCAAGGCGTTGAAGGCCCGCCTCCAGATGATGGGCCGGGGCACCGATGCCGATCCGGATGTAGCGATCCATGCCATAGACATCGCCCGGCAGCAGCATGATGCTGCGCTCCTCGCGCAGACGATGCACCAGCTCCGTGGAGTTCATGGGCATGGCATAGCGGATGAACGCCATGCCGCCGGCCTTGGGTGGCACGAACGAGAACAGGTCGCTGTTCTCATCGACCCAGCGCTGCAGGAGAGCGAGATTTTCGCGCAGGATGCGCTTGCTGCGTGAAAGAATTTCCTGCCGCTTTGCCGGTTCCACGACGATCTCGGCCACGAACTCGCTGACGGCACCTGTCGTGATCGACGTGTAGTCCTTGCTCTGCCATGAGGCGTAGATCTCCTGCGCGGGTCCGACGAGCCAGCCGATGCGCAGACCGGGAAGCGCCACCGCCTTCGAGAGGCCGCTGGTGATGATGGCCTTCTCGTAAAGATCGGCGAAGCTCGGAGGCTCATCCTGCTCCAGCTCCGCTCCTTTGTAGACCTCGTCAGCATGCAGGTAGATCCCATGCTCGCGGGCAATCGCCACCAGCCCGTCCATCGTCTCGCGCGATAGAACGCTGCCCGTCGGATTGTTGGGGTTGCAGATCGTCATCATCTTCGTGCGGGACGACACGGCCTTTCGCACGTCGTCGAGATCGGGAGTCCATCCCAGCTCTTCGCGGAGAACAACCTCCTTGACGGTCACGCCGATGGCACGGGCCCACCCCCAGATCTGCAGGTAGTTCGGAACGAAGACGACGAGTTCGTCGCCCGGCTCCAAGAGCGACATGACGAGCAGGAAGTTGGCTTCGGCCGAACCGTTGGTGACAATCACTTCGTCGGCGGTGCGCTCGCGGTACAACTTGGCAATGGCCTGCCGCAGCTCGACGCGCCCGTTCGTCCAGCCGTAACCGAGTTCCACGTCGAGCAGCTGCTCCTGCTGGGCAGGTGTCAGGAGTTCACGCAGGGAATAGGGATGCACCCCGCTGTCGGACAGGTTGTACTCGACCGTGTTCTCATACAGCGACTGAATGCGCTCCAGCGTGAACTCTTCGATTTTCATGGGATCTCCGCAAGGCTGAGCAAGGCTTTTGAGGTTCTGTAGCATCATGGATTTGGACAAGAAAGTCCAATTTAGACTTGACGGTTCAAAACTTCCTCTGCCATGGTCCGGGTTCATTCAGCGCCGGAGCGCTGTCATTCCCGCATTGGAGCCATCGTGCAGTTCGATACCTTTCTCATGGAACGGAACCAAACGCTGTTTGAGAACGGCGTCGAGATCAATCTGACCGAGAGCGGCGTACATCCCTGCACCATCGAGGAGATCATGCCGGCGGACGCCGCGCAGGCGCTCCTGCGGCTGCCGCTCGGCTATGGCTGGACCGACGGACGGCCGGATCTGAGATCCGCGATCGCAAGCTGGTATCCGGGTGCATCGCCCTCCAACGTGCTGGTGACCAACGGCTCTTCGGAGGCCACGATGATCGCCCTGATGGCCATGGTGAATCCGGGCGACAAGGTTCTCTTCCCGGTTCCCAACTTCATGCAGGTTGATGGCCTCGGGCGCGCTCTCGGCATGAATGTTCAGCGGCTGCCTCTCATGGCCGATCAAGGATGGCAGATCGATCCGAATGCGCTCGCGCAGGAAGTGAGCGGCGGCGTGAAGCTGATTGCCGTGACCAATCCCGGCAATCCGACAGGCGCCGTTCTCTCGCCCCGTAGCCGCGAGCTTCTGCTGGAGACC
Source organism: Microvirga soli (assembly GCF_016734765.1). Lineage (GTDB taxonomy): Bacteria > Pseudomonadota > Alphaproteobacteria > Rhizobiales > Beijerinckiaceae > Microvirga > Microvirga soli. The sequence continues at coordinate 257,999 of NZ_JAERQE010000003.1, forward strand.
GCGCGCGAGGCAGGAGCTTGGCTCATGGTCGACGAGATCTATCGCGGAGGCGAGATCGATGGGGCTGAGACGGAAACGTTTTATGGCAGCTACGACCGCGTCATCGTCACCAGCAGCCTGTCGAAATCTTTCGCCTGCCCGGGCCTACGTCTCGGCTGGATCGTCGGACCTGAAGTCGTCGCTGAGGAGGCTGCCAAGCGGCAGGACTACACCACCATCGGCAGCGGAATCCTCAGCCAGATCGTTGCTGCCGCCGTGATGGCACCGGAGAACCGCGAGCGCATTCTGGCGCGGGGGCGGGCTTTGCTGCGCGAGAATGCGGACATCGTCCAGCGCTGGATCGAAAAGCAAAATCGCTGGTCCTGGCAGCGCCCAGCAGCCGGTGGCATGGCCTTCCTGCATTATGATTTCGACATGTCCTCCGAGGATTTGTCCAATGCGTTCCGGGAAGAAGAAAGTGTGTTCGTCGTGGCCGGAAGCTGGTTCGGGATCGAGAACCATATCCGTGTCGGCATCGGTGTGAAGACGGAGCATCTCGTGGAGGGCCTCGCCCGGCTCGACAGCTTTCTGGCGCGTCGCGATCTGGCTTGAAGCGAGTTCAACGTGATGCTGCCACACGCCAATCTGTTGAAGGCAAGCGAAGATCTTCGCCGTCTCGTCGCCATTCCATCGGTCAGCGCGCGTGGAGAGAAACTCGTCGAGTGCGCCGAGGCTGTTCGCGACCTGCTCGCTGAGGCGGGCTTCGATACGGAAATCCAACAGGGAGACGTAGGTCCCTTCGTCATCGGCGAGATCGGCAGCGGCCCTCTGACGGTGATGATCTACAATCACTACGATGTTCAGCCCGAAGATCCGGTGTCGCTCTGGCATTCCCCTCCCTTCGAGATGTCCGAGCGCGATGGGCGCTGGTACGGACGCGGCGTTGCCGACGACAAGGGCGAATTCATCAGCCGGCTCGCAGGCTGGCGCCTGTTTCGGGAACATCATCCCGGCCCCTTGCCGTTCAGGCTCATCTGGCTTGTCGACGGCGAGGAGGAGATCGGCAGTCCTTCGCTGGAAGCGTTCCTGAAGCGGCGCCTCGACGGCGAGGCGGTGGATGTCTGCTGGTGGGAATATGGCGAGGTCGACGCAAGCGGGCGGCCGATCATTCTCTGCGGCTTCAAAGGCGTGATGGCCGTCGAGCTGCGCGCCAGAACGGCCCAGGCGGACATGCATTCGAGTCTGGGCGCCGTCTTCGACAATCCGCTGTGGAGGCTTGCAGCCGCAACGGCATCGCTGCGCGACGGAACGGGGCGGATCCTGATCGACGGCTTCTACGATGCCGTCCGGCAGCCCGCTCCCAGCGATAATGAGCTGGCCTCGGCTCCTCCATACTCCCTCGACAGCCTGATGGATGCCACTGGCGCGCAGCGGCTTCTCGACGGGATCGATGCCGCAAACTTTTATCGCGCCGTCAACTTTGAGCCTTGCATGAACGTCAATGGCTTCTCCGGGGGCTATGCGGGCGAGGGCGCAAAGACCGTCCTGCCGGCGGAAGGTGCGGTCAAGATCGACCTCCGGCTCGTGCCCGATCAGGACCCGCAGCGCATCGTTGCGCTTCTGCGCGCTCATCTCGACAAACATGGCTTCGGGGACATCGAACTCATCGTTCACGATGCCAATGTGAAGCCGGTACGATCAGCAGCCGATCACTGGTTCGTTCAGGATGCGAAGGCGGTTCTCGAAGAGTGTTTTGGCCAGCCGGCCATCGTGCAGCCCAGCTCCCCGGCGTCGGGCACCGCCCATCCTTTCGTCGAGCAGCTGGGCGCAGAGATCGTCGGCCTCGGCCTGACCCATCATGGCGCCATGCTCCACTCGCCCAATGAGAACATCATCATCGATCAGTTCGTCAGGATGATCGAATGCTCTGCTGCCATCTTTGCAAGGCTCTCAGAGAGAGCGTATCGAATGAGGCAGTCGAGCCCTGCGCAGCCGACACATGGAGAAACGCCATGATCAGCATCGTTCTTGAGGCCGCCGCCCGATCAGTGCAGGCGCGCCAGCGGATCCGCAATCATATTTACGAGACACCCTTGCTTCCATCGCGGCAGATCGGTCGGGAGACAGGCTCGTCGTTATACTTCAAGGCCGAGAACTTCCAGCTCACCGGATCCTTCAAGATCCGAGGCGCAGCAAGCAAGATGACGTCGCTTGGCGTCGACCGCGAGGTCATCACGGCCTCATCCGGCAACCATGGCATTGCCTCGGCGCAGGCCGCTGCATCCATTGGTCAGGCACTCACCGTCGTGCTGCCCGAAACCGTAGCGCAGGCCAAGCTCGAACGGATTCGTTCCTTCAATGTGAACGTCGTTCTGCATGGCGCGGAGAGCGGATTGGCGGAGCTTCACGCGCAGGAAGAGGCGGCGGCCCGCGGTCTCGTCTATGTGTCTCCCTACAACGACCCCGAAATCGTTGCAGGGCAGGGGACCATCGGACTCGAACTGCTCGAGCAGGCGGAGAGGATCGACAACATCTTCATCGCCATGGGAGGCGGCGGGCTAATCGGCGGCATCGGGGCCGTGCTCAAGAGCTTCAGTCTCGGAACGCGGATATACGGCGTGGCGGCCCAGAACTCGGCGGCTCTTGCGGCATCCATGATTGCCGGACGTGTTGTCGAGACCGAGCATCGCGACACGCTTGCGGATGGCGTTGCAGGCGGGATGGATGAGGACAGCATCACGCTACCCCTTGCCGTCGCGGTCGTCGACGAGGTCGTCACCTGCACGGAGGCCGAGATCGCCAGTGCTCTCCGGGATCTGGTTTACAAGGAGAACCAGATCGTGGAAGGTGCGGCGGCTCTCGCGCTGGCCGGGTTCCTCAAGGTCGCAGAAAGCTGCAGAGGTCAAAACAACGTCGTCGTGCTCTGTGGAGCGAATTTCGATCGGGACAAGATTTTCTCTGTCCTGAACGGTCAAGGGCGACAGTCATGACGGATGCTGGTTCGATCACCTTTCTCGATGCATCGCAAATCGAGCAGCGTCTGAAAGGGCTCGACCTCGTACGCCTCATGGAAGGCGCTTTCGCAGCCTTCTCCCGCGGCGAGGCGGTGGTTCCACCGCCGGGTGAACTCCTGTTCGAGGATCCGCCGGGTGAGGTCCACATCAAGTATGGCTACCTGAAGTCCGGCGATACTTATGTGGTCAAGATCGCATCCGGCTTCTGGAACAATCCTGCACATGGCTTGAGCAGCAGCGACGGCCTGCTGCTCGTCTTCAGAAAGGATACGGGACAGTTGGCCGCCGTGCTCAACGATCACGGGCGCCTGACGGATCTGCGCACGGCCGCCGCAGGAGCCGTTGCGGCCAAATACCTTGCGCCTGAGCAGATCGAGGCTATCGGCGTGCTCGGCACCGGAATTCAGGCTGAACTTCAAGTTCAACTGCTCCAGGCGGTGCGGCCGTGTCGAAACATCGTGTTCTGGGGACGCAATCGGGAGAGGGGAGAAGCTTATGCCCGGCGGATGCGCGATAGAGGGTTCCTCGTAGAGGCTGCGCGTTCGCCGGCCGAGGTCGCATCCCGCTGCCACCTGATCGTCACCGCAACCGCAAGCTCGGAGCCACTCCTGCAATGGAGCGACATTCAGCCCGCCACCCACATCGCGTGCATCGGCGCCGACAGTGCCGACAAGCAGGAGCTTGATGCATCGATCATCAGGCAAGCTGATCTCGTCGTGACGGACAGCCGGGCGCAGGGCCGGTCAAGAGGAGAGCTCTGGCACGCCTACCGGGCCGATGACGCAGCGATGAGCGGAATCGTCGAGATCGGTGAAATCGTTTCCAGTGCAGTCAATGGGCGAACGGCCGCCGAGCAGGTGACGGTCTCGACGTTCTCAGGACTTGCCGTTCAGGACATTGCAATCGCGTCGGCTGTTCTCAGCCGATCTTAAGATCGTTGCCCCTCAGGGGCATGGTCGATCCTCTCGATCAAGGCATCGATCTCTGCCATCTTTCCAATGCGGCGCTTGCACTGCCTGTCGAGATGCCAGGCTCGGCCGATGCTCAGCGCCAAGAGCGGCATTGCCCAGAGAATGCTGATGACGTTCAGGAGCACGAGGGTGAGGAAGGCGATCGATAGGATCCATGCCTCGATGCGCCCGAAGCCTTCGGTGAACTCGTTTCTCATGAACAGCTGCTGCCGTTCTATCATGAGCTGGCTCTTGGCGTATTCGAACAGGTGCTTTTGATGATCGACCGTCCGGGAGCCGCGCTGCCGCTCAAGGACGCCCTTGAGTGCCGCAATATCGGAGAAACGATCCGGGGTGTCGTAAGCTCGCTCTTTCGGCGCAAAGGCCGCGACGATCCGGCGGTGGAGAGCAACGAGAGCCGGAGGTTGGTTGTCCTGACTGGTCTGGAGAGCGGTCGGGTCGAAGGTTTCCGTGATGCGGCGGCGGATCCGAGTGACGGTGGCTCCCTGTCCCTGGCGCTCGAACGTGCTGGCGACATGCCTTGCAATCGCTGTTTCGATCGTTGCTTCTGCCCTGTCGCTCGACATCACCAGCTTCCTTCGCCTTTGGCCTGCCGGACGTCGAAGGCGGAACGCTCGCCGGCACCATTGCTGCGGCAGTTGATGAAGTGTGAAACAACAGGGTTAATGGATGCTTAACCGAAGCAACTGTTCGCGGGATATCCTGGCAGACAATCTCGCTTAAGCAGGGCCAGGAACGGGTTAGCGCTGATCCTCGGGTAGCATGCCGGCCAGGTCCTGAAGGAACTTGATGGATGCGGCCGGGCGCCCTTCCTGTTCGGCGACCTTGATGATGTGGTTCAGGATAGTGGCAATCTCGCTCAGCTTCGCGACGCGCCCGGCGGAGAGAACGTGAAAGAATGTCGAGAATGCCACCGCGATCGCCTGATCGTGCTCTTCCAGTACGCGACATTGTTCCTTGAGCGCTTTGATGTCCCTCTCCTGAGCCGAGACGATTTCGACGAGAGTCAGCATCTGCTCGGCCAGGGTATCCAAGGAGGTGTTCATGTCGCTGAAGCGTTCCAATTGGGCATGAATAGGCGGGCGATGATCGTCTTGATGATCGATCTTGGGAGATGAGGGTGAGGGCTGATCGTTCTCTAGGGTTTTGGGATTTACACTCGGAGCCAAAGGCTCTCCAAGCACAGGTCCCGCTTTCTCTGCAATGATACGGGGAAGCCCGATTGTGCGGGCAACCCTGGTCGCCGCCTGCTGCATGAAATGACGTAACTTCACCTGAACACCGGCAATCACGTTCCTGCTTTCGCTCGGAAGAGTGCGCCATCTTCTTCACGAGGGATGGCTCACCAGACGGTATCATGTCTTGAGCACGAATGCTCCATGAAGGTCATCTCAAATATCCGGCCTCTCGGGTCACCATATGCCGTCTACCCGCGGGCATAGAGCAGCCGGGCGCGAATAGTCCCCTCCAGAGCGCGGATCTCCTCCAGGGTTTCGCGGCTCTGCTCTGGCTGACCTTCCACCTCGATCACCACATACCCGAGTTCGCCATCTGTCTGCAGGTGCTGGGCCGTGATGTTGAGGCCGCGCTGGGAGAAAGCATTGTTCAAGCGCCCGAGCATTCCAGGTACGTTCCTGTGCACATGGATATAGCGGGTGCCAGTGGTCCGGGCGGGCAACTGGACCTGGGGAAAGTTCACGGCTCCGACCGTCGTGCCCACGTCGGAATAATCGGTGAGCTTCTTGGCGACTTCGGCACCGATGCGCTCCTGTGCCTCTTCCGTGGATCCGCCGATGTGAGGTGTTAGAATAACATTGTCGAGACCCTGCAGCGGCGAGACGAAGGGCTCCTTGTTGGATGCCGGCTCTACGGGGAATACATCGACGGCAGCGCCCCGCAGATGACCGCTCCGCAAGCTCTCAGCCAATGCATCGAGGTCGACCACGGTGCCGCGGCTGTTGTTGATGAGGTAGGCGCCCTTCTTCATCATGGCGATCTCGGCTTTGTCGATCATCCCATGGGTCGCCGGTGTCTCCGGCACATGCAGGCTGACGATGTCGCTCTGGCTCAGCAGAGCATGCAGGCTGTCGGCAGGCTCGGTGTTGCCGTGGCGGAGCTTGTCGGTCTGATCGAAGAAGATGACGCGCATGCCCATGGCTTCCGCCAGATAGGAGAGCTGCGAGCCGATATTGCCGTAGCCGACAATGCCCAGGGTCTTTCCGCGTACCTCATGGCTGTCCGCGGCAGACTTGTCCCATTGACCTCCATGGGCCGCGGTGGATTTGGGGAAGGTGCGCCGCAGCAGCATGACGATCTCGCCGATCACCAACTCGGCGACGCTCCTGGTGTTGGAGAACGGAGCGTTGAAGATGGGAATGCCGGCCTGCCGGGCGGCTTCCAGATCGACCTGGTTCGTCCCGACGCTGAAGCAGCCGGCAGCGATCAGCCGGTTGGCGGATTGCAGAACCCTGCTCGTCAGCTGGGTACGGGAGCGGATGCCCAGGAGATGGATGCCTTGCAGGGCCTCGATCAGTTCGTTCTCGTCGAGGGCCGTCTTGAGGTAGGTCAGGTTGGTGTAGCCCGCGGCCTTAATCAGATCCACGGCACTCTCGTTCACTCCCTCGAGCAACAGAACACGGATCTTGTCTTTCTGAAGAGAGAACATCTCGGACATATCAGCTCCATCGGCCTTCCATGCGCATGCCATAGCGCGCCGGGGCAGGGGCGGGAATCCCTTTTTCCTGCATAGGTAGGCTTTCGCGGGAACGGGTTCCGGCCCCCGACAGGGTGAGGCCTCCTACCTCCTATGCTCTGATCCGGCCTTCCGCGCCTGGTCTATGATGGCTGAATCCGGTCGCAGTTGCAGCCGGTCGATGAGGCGGGGACCGGTGCCGGATGTACGCACGGTCCCCGTTCCATATCCGGACCTCATCCCATCAGATCCCCCAGGTTGAGAGGGGAACTGCCCGCCTCTTCGGTGACCTCAGACGCTCACGCGGCCAAAAAGCCGAGCTTGGATGGATCCAGGCCCCTTGGATGGGAGTTCTGGTTCCAGCTGGATCGGAACAGCCAACGGAACCGGAAGCTCCTTCCGGAGGTCTGCCAGAGGGGGCGAAGTGCCGCGAATCCTGACCTACAACGTGCACCGCTGCCTAGGCACAGATGGGCGGCTGTCTCCTGCTCGCATCGCCGATGTGATTGCAGCCTATGAACCCGACGTCGTCGCCCTGCAGGAGCTCGACGTAGGGCGGGTCAGAACAGGGAGCGTCGATCAGGCTCATGCGATCGCCCAGGCGCTCGGAATGCACGTCCACTTCCATGCCAGCATGCGGGTGCTCGAAGAGGAGTACGGCAACGCAATCCTGACGCCTCGACCTTCGAAGCTCATCAAGGCGGAGGCCCTGCCGGGCCTGGCCGGAAAGCCACGCCTTGAACCACGGGGGGCTCTTTGGGCCTCGATCAACCTCGCAGGCACCAATGTCCAGATCATCAACACCCATCTGGGCCTGCGCCGCCACGAGAGGCTCGCCCAGGTGAATGCCCTGCTGGGACCGCACTGGCTCGGTCATCAGAGCTGCCGTGAACCAGCCATTCTGCTGGGGGACTTCAACGCCACACCGCGATCCCGTACGTATCAGCGTCTCACTGCACAACTCTGGGACGCGCAAGCGCTTGCAAAACTTCCCAAGCCCAGGGCAACCTTTCCGTCGCGCTTGCCATTGCTGCGCATCGACCACGTTTTCGTCAGCCGCGGCATTGCAGTCCAGCGGGTGGAGGCGGTCAGGACGCCATTGGCCCGTATCGCCTCAGACCATCTTCCGCTTCTGGTCGAATTCCAGATCCTCCGTGGCAAGGTCCACCAAGCCAGCATGGCCCAGGCCCACGGGTGAGAGGCATTATAGAGGCGTCTGACGGATCGCACGCCTGGCTTTTGCGTTGAGCTTCAGGAGCGTGGCCGTTCGCTGCTGCGGCTCAACGCCGATGAGGAGAGGAATGCGGAACTGGAAGTACCTGATTGCTGCGGCTGCCATAGGCTTGGCAGCTTTCCTGCTGTATCGTACGCTCAATCGCTACAGCCTGGACGAGCTGATTGCCGCCGTCACTGCCGTTCCCGTTCCGAGGCTCCTGGCTGCCGCAGGGTTTGCCGCAGCAAGCTATGTGTCCCTGACGTTCTTCGACTACTTGGCCCTGCACTATGTCGGCAGGCCGCTCCCCTATCCGAAAGCCGCCTTGGCCTCCTTCACAGCTCTGTCCCTCGGCCATAACATTGGATTGGCCGCCTTGAGCAGTGGTGCGGTGCGCTATCGCTTCTACAGCCGCTGGGGCCTGAGTGCAGGCGTGGTCGCGAAGGTCATCGTCTTCTGCGGTGTCACCGTCGGACTAGGCCTGCTGACGCTGGGTGGGACAGCCTTGCTTCTGCGCTCCAGCCTGGCCGTGGAGATTACCGGGCTGACGCATCCGGTGGTCATCGTCTTGGGGCTCGGCTGTCTTGCGGTGCCGGTGATCTATCTGATCCTGTCCCTCTTCGTGCGCAGGCCGCTGCGGATCCGGCGCTGGTCGCTTGAGATTCCAGCCTTTCGGCTTGCCATCGGACAGGTCCTCGTCGGATCCATCAACTTCGCCTTCGTGGCCGCCTGCCTTCACCAAGCCCTCGCGGCCGTGGCAGACGTAGCGTATCTGGGCGTGGCTTCCGTCTATGTGATCGCCAATGCGACGGCGTTGGTCAGCCATGTGCCTGGAGGGCTTGGCGTGATCGAGAGCGTCGTCATGTACCTTCTGCCGCAGAGCGACCTGATCGGCCCGCTGCTGGTATTCCGGTTCGTCTATTTCCTTGCACCGCTTGGCCTAGGGAGCATTCTGTTTGCCGTAACCGAGCTGGTTATGCGGCATCGTGGATCCGGCTCTGAAGGAGATGCTCCTGTCCCCGCGAAGGCCTAGAGATTAGCCCTTGCGGCGACGGAAGAGGGAGAGCGGTTCGAAAGGCTCGAGCGGGTCCAGGAGACCGGTTCCCGGTGCTGGCGCATCCGGCCCGTCGTCGGCCATGGCTCCAAAGGGACGCAGGCCACGGACCGCCATATTGAGCCGATCGATGGCCCGAATGAGGGATCCGCCTGCTTCTTCAAGGACCTCAGTAAATGTATCCGGCTGAGTCTCCAGGTGCTCGGCAAGGAGCCGGTCTCTCAGGCAGGCAATGGTCCTGCGCTCTTCCTCACCCGTCGCCTCGATAGCGAGGTCGCACTCGCTGTCGAGACCCATGGAGCGGTTGTTCAGGTTCGAGGAGCCAACGCGCAGGAACACGTCGTCGACGATGATGAGCTTGGAGTGGATGAGCACCTGGCATTCCCCGCCTGCTCCATTGGGGATGACCGGGTAGTAAACCCGCAGGCGATCATAGTGATCGCATTTGCGCAGGCGCCGGATCAGCCTGTCCCGGTTCGTGCCCATGACCAGCTCTTCGGCCCAGCCATGGGATTCATGTGTCTGGATCACCACGATCTCCGGCCCGTCGGGATCGGCCAGACGCTGTTCCAGAACGTCTCCAATGGCAGGGGCGGTCATGTACTGAGCTTCGATGTAGATGCTCTTCCTGGCTGCGGACAGTGCATCCAGGGTCAGGGCGGCTGCCTCCTGCGCGGCAGGCTGGTCTCCCCAGGCCGGATAGGTTCTGGCGATGGCCACCGGCACATTGACGAAATCGGCGGCAAGCTCCTCCGGCCATGGGTCAGCCCCGTCCGGCATGGCCGGGCTCAGATCCTCTCCCGTGGCAGATTTCCAGCGGCCGTAGCCCACTTCGGCAACGGATCGTGCCGCCTCGCCATCCACAACCATCTGCAGATCGTGGACCGGCTCGTAGATGCATCCATCATCCTTGAGGCGGATAGGGTCATCGCAGGCATGGCGATGGGTGTCCCAGCGTTCGACCGTCAGGTCCATGCCGCCGACGAACGCCAAGGCGTCGTCGATGCAGACGATCTTCTGGTGGTGGGCGGCGTAAAGTGGGTGGTGGGTGTCGAGCTTAAGGTGGAGGCGTGGATGGTCCTGCCACTCGGCGCCGAAGATGAGCGGGCCGGGAGCCCCGGGGGCATGCACGACGGCAACGCTCCACACCAGGATCCTAACCTCAAGCTCCGGATTGGCTTCGACGAGAGTGCGGAGCAGGGGGCCGAGCGGGGGCGACTCCTCGGCGCTCGCGTCCGGGCGCAGGCGGATGCTGCCGTCGAAATCCCAGCCGATAATGAGGATGGAGCGTCTGGCGCGGCGCAGGGCCGCTTCCAGGCAGGCAAAGTAAGGGGCGCCGTCGATCAGGACCGATGCACGATCGGCCGGGGCAGCGCGCCAGCAATTCTGTCCTGAACGCAGGATCGAGCCCTCGGGCAGCCGTAGGGCAGCCTGGGCGAACTGAAGTTCTTGCCGGGTCGTCGTTTCTTCCAGAAGCTGCACGCGACTAAGATCCTAAACGCAGTCCTGTGCCAACTCGGGAGCCGAGGCCAAGGTTCCGATGGAAACAGAGCGCCTCAAAATCGTTGCCCAGATCGAGCGGGCTTGCGGATTGAGCCCGCATCGGAAATTTATGGATCACTTCAAAGAGTTGGTGGAACAGAGTGTTTGATTGGATCGTCAGCCTGATCGACAAGGCCGGATATCTCGGCATCGCCCTGCTCATGTTATTGGAGAATGTGTTTCCGCCAATCCCATCGGAACTCATCATGCCCTTGGCAGGATTTTCCGCCGCCAAAGGGACACTCAGCCTCACGGGTGTTCTTATTGCAGGGACGGTCGGTTCGCTCGCCGGCGCTTATTTCTGGTTTCTGATCGGCCGCTGGATCGGAGCAAACCGTCTGAAGCGGTTCGCGGCCAAGCATGGGCGATGGCTGACCATGCATCCCGACGAGGTGGACCAGGCCAGGGCCTACTTCTCCCGTCATCAGGCGCTTGCCCTGTTTCTCGGGCGCCTGATTCCGGCGATCCGTTCTCTGATTTCGGTTCCAGCAGGGGTGAACTGTATTCCGATTTCCACGTTCCTGCTGTGGAGCTCTCTCGGAACGGCCCTCTGGGCGAGCTTTCTTGCAGGCGCCGGGTACCTCCTGGAGAGCCAGTATGAGAGAGTTGCGGAATGGCTGAACCCTGTCTCGAATGTGGTCATTGCGGGTCTCGCTGTTTGGTATGTGTACAGGGTCATCCGCTTCAAGGCGCCTGAAGCCGCCGAAGGTGCCTGAAAATTCATCGGTGCTGGTTCGATTTCTAAGCAGGCATTTGCTGCAGATTCCAGCCTCTGCCGTTGCCAATTTGGCGAAGCGCATAATAATTTACACAGTTCGAACGGTGGGCGCACCAAACGCGGCAGGCTGGCCCTGCTCTTCTTCTGCGTTCATCTGGCTGGGCATGACATCAGGACTGAAGGGCGACTATGGACAAGGAACTTGAAAGCAGAATCCGTGAACGGGCTTACGAGCTCTGGATGCGGCACGGGGCGCTTCCTGATCGGGCGGACGAGTACTGGTATCAGGCCGAGCGCGAGCTTCTCGGCGAAAGCAGTGAAGGATCAGGTGTCCAACCTCCATCCCTCATCGATCCTGCCCCGTTGGGCATGACCAGCATGACGGCCGATGAGGCTCCTCCGGCTGCTCCGAAGACCCGTAAGAAGCGCAGTTCTGCTCCTGCTTCAGTGGAGGAAAGCAGCGAGGCTCCTGCCGCCGCGCCAAAGCGCAAGCGCACCACGCGGGTGACTTGAGCACGATCAGCATACGAGCCTTCGGCCATCGGTCAAAGGCTCCCGGGCGGTACTCCGTTGAAGTCGAGCGGGCGACAATTACCAGCAGCCATCCCGGCCTCTATATAATCAGGTGACTGCCTTTGATGTGAGGACCCGGCCTTGCCGAATTCCAGCGTTCCCTACGCGCCTCTCGCCCGCCATGCCATGGCGTACATTCTAGCCGGCGGTCGCGGCAGCCGATTAATGGAACTGACTGACATTCGCGCTAAGCCTGCGGTCTATTTCGGCGGCAATACACGGATCATCGATTTTGCACTCTCGAACGCCCTGAACTCCGGCATCAGGCGCATCGGAGTGGCGACGCAGTACAAGGCTCACAGCCTGATCCGTCATCTGCAGCGCGGATGGAACTACTTCCGCGCCGAGCGAAACGAAAGCTTCGATATTCTGCCGGCCAGCCAGCGTGTCTCGGAAACAATGTGGTACGAGGGCACGGCCGATGCGGTGTATCAGAACATCGACATCATCGCGAGCATCGATCCCGAATACATCATCCTCCTGGCCGGCGACCACATCTACAAGATGGATTACGAGCTCATGTTGCGGCAGCACGTCGATATGGGGGCCGACGTGACAGTCGGTTGCCTCGAGGTGCCGCGCATGGAGGCTACCGGCTTTGGCGTCATGGCCGTCGACGAGACGGATCGCATTGTCTCCTTCCTCGAGAAGCCTGCCGATCCGCCCGGCATGCCGGACAACCCGGACAAGGCCCTGGCCAGCATGGGCATCTACGTCTTCAACACCCGGTTCCTCTTCGATCAGTTGAGACGCGATGCGGAGACGCCCGGCTCCAACCGGGATTTCGGGAAGGACATCATCCCCTATCTGGTTCAGCACGGCAAAGCCGTGGCGCATCGTTTCACGCGCTCATGCGTCCGCTCCGGGGCGGAAGCCGGTGGAAGGGATGCGGAGGCCTATTGGCGGGATGTCGGGACCGTGGACGCGTACTGGGAAGCGAATATCGATCTGACGGCGATCGTTCCCTCCCTCGACCTCTATGATCACGATTGGCCGATCTCGACCTTTACGGAGACATGGCCGCCGGCGAAGTTCGTGCATGATGAAGAGGGGCGCCGCGGTCACGCCATCAACTCGCTCGTCTCCAGCGGCTGCATCGTGTCTGGAGCGGCTCTGCGCCAGTCCCTCGTCTTTACCGGCGTGCATCTCCATTCATACGCGTCCGTCGAAGGAGCCGTTATTCTCCCCTATGCGGATGTCGGAAAGGGTGTGCGGCTCAAGAACGTCGTCGTCGACCGGGGTGTTCGCATTCCTGACGGTCTTGTGGTGGGCGAGGATCCTGAACTCGACGCCAAACGGTTTCGCCGCACCGAGAAGGGCATCAGCCTGATTACGAAGCCGATGATCGAGAGATTGGCCGGATGAGGCCTCTGAACGTTCTCTCCGTCACGTCAGAGATATTTCCCATCATCAAGACCGGCGGATTGGCAGATGTCGCCGGAGCCCTTCCATCCGCCCTCGCGCTGGAGGACGTGACAGTCATCACGCTCGTTCCAGGGTATCCAGCCGTTCTGAAGGCGCTCGAAGGCTCACGGGTCGTCCATCACTATTCCGGCTTCTTCGGCGGAACGGCAAGCCTGCTGTCCGGAAGGGCAGGAGATCTGGACCTCTTCGTCATCGATGCTCCGCATCTCTACGACCGGCCTGGGTCTCCCTACCTTGCGCCTGATGGCCAAGACTGGCCGGACAATGCGCGGCGCTTCGCGGCCCTAGCGCGGACAGCCGCCGATATTGGACTGGGGCTGGCGCCTGGGTTTGTGCCCGATGTGATTCATGCCCATGATTGGCAGGCAGGTCTTGTGCCGATTTACCTGAGCCTTGCAGAAGGCCCTCGTCCTGCAACGGTGATGACGATCCACAATATCGCTTTTCAGGGTGCCTTTCCTGCATATCTGTTGTTCGAGTTGGGACTACCGGCCAGCACCTTCACCATCGACGGCGTCGAATATTACGGGCAGATTGGGTTTCTGAAGGCCGGTCTGCAGCACGCTGATCGGATCACGACCGTTTCACCAACCTATGCCAAGGAGATTCAGACGCTTGGAGGCGGGATGGGTCTCGATGGGTTGCTTCGGGTCCGTTCTGGTGTTGTCTCCGGCATTCTGAACGGGATCGACGACAAGGTCTGGGATCCTGAGACGGACACATATCTCGAACAGACATACAACCGCGACACTCTCAACACTCGTATTGCCAACAAGACGGCTCTGCAGAGGCGCTTGGGCCTCAGCCAGAACCCGGACGTTTTGCTCTTCGGTGTCGTTAGCCGCCTCTCCGAGCAGAAGGGGCTCGACCTCGTGCTCGCCGGCCTGACGAGGCTTCTTGCCGATGGAGCACAACTGGCGCTGCTGGGTTCCGGAGACCGGATCCTTGAGGACAGCTTCCAGGCCGCAAGCATTGCTCATCCCGGTCAGGTCGGATGCTTCTTCGGTTATGACGAGGGGCTTGCTCACCTGGTCCAAGGCGGCAGCGACGCTCTGCTTGTGCCCTCGCGGTTCGAACCTTGCGGCCTGACGCAGTTATGCGCCATGCGCTACGGGAGCATTCCCATCGTGTCCCGGGTAGGTGGGCTGGCCGATACGGTGATCGATGCCAACGAGATGGCTATCGCCACCGGTGTTGCCACAGGTTTCCAGTTCGCGCCCGTATCGCTCTCGTCGTTTACGGATGCGTTCCAACGAGCGACAAAGCTCTGGCGTGACACGGAAGCATGGCGACGCCTGCAGCATAACGGCATGAGCGCGGACGTGAGTTGGCGGCGCCCTGCAAAGCAATATGCCGCCCTCTACCGGTCCTGTCTATCGACGTAAGATCGATGGGAAGAGCGCCGTATCAGGCGCTCTTCCTTTTTTCGGGCTTCGGCTGCTTGGCGGGTTTAAGCTGAAACAGCAGCAGGGAATGGGCTGTAACCGAGTAGACCTTGCCGAAGCTGAACTCCGCCGGAGTGTCCAGATCAGGCTGGTTGGTATCGATGTGACACATCCATGCGTCGCCGCCGACTACTTCCGGTAACGTGCACTTCACCACATCATTGTGGGCATTCATGATCATCAGGAGGGTCACATCCGTGCCCCGCCTGCGAATGCCGGTCGGCTGCGCGCGGCCATCCAGCAGGATGCTGATGCAGCGGGCGTTAGGGTCCTCCCAGTTCTCGGGCGTCATCTCGTCGCCGGAAGGCGTAAGCCATGTCACATCCTTGACGTCGAGTTCCTCGTTGTAGACTCCCGAGAGAAAACGCACCCGTCGCAGGATCGGCAGGTTCTGACGCAGCTGAATCAGCTTGCGGGTGAACTCGAGCAATTCGACCCCATCCTCGTCGATCCCTTCCCAATCGATCCAGGACACCTCGTTGTCCTGACAATAGGCGTTGTTGTTGCCCTTTTGCGTCCGGGCAAACTCATCGCCGGCCAGCAGCATCGGAGTCCCCTGAGAGAAGAGCAGGGTGGCCATCATGTTGCGGATCTGGCGCGATCGCAGGGAGCGGATCTCGGGATCGTCCGTCGGGCCTTCGACGCCGTAATTGAAGGACAGGTTGTGGTCGTGCCCGTCCTTGTTGTCCTCGCCGTTCGCTTCGTTGTGCTTCTCGTTGTGGGAGACGAGGTCGTTCAGCGTGTAGCCGTCATGGGCGGTGATGAAGTTCACCGAGGCCCAGGGCCGTCGCCCGCGTTTGTTGAAGATATCTGCCGACGCCGTCAGGCGGGCTGCGAGTTCCGGCAACTTTCCTTCCTCACCCTTCCAATAGGCCCGCACCGTATCGCGGTAGCGGTCGTTCCACTCGGCCCAGCCGGGCGAGAAGCGACCGACCTGATAGCCGCCTGGTCCGCAATCCCACGGCTCAGCGATGAGCTTGACCTGACTGAGGGCGGGATCCTGGCGGCAGGCATCGAGGAATCGGCCATCCTCCTCGAAGCCATGCGGCTCGCGGCCTAGAATTGTCGCAAGATCGAAGCGGAAACCGTCGATCTGGACTTCCTGCGCCCAATAGCGAAGGGAGTCAGTGACCATCTGGAGCACACGGGAGTGGCTGAGATTAACCGTGTTTCCGGTGCCCGTATCATTGATGTAGTAGCGCTTATCAGGGGCGAGCCGGTAATAGGAGGCATTGTCGATGCCCCTGAAGGACAGGGTTGGCCCCAGCTCATTGCCTTCGGCCGTATGGTTGTAGACCACATCCAGGATCACCTCGATCCCGGCATCGTGGAGATGACTCACCATCTCCTTCACTTCGTTGATGAAGGGTGTTGCAAGGTAGCGCGGCTGCGGTGCGAAGAAGCTTATCGAGTTGTAGCCCCAGTAGTTCTTCAAGCCCTTTTCGATCAGATAACTGTCATCCACGAAAGCATGAATCGGAAGCAGCTCGACGGCCGTGACGCCGAGATTCTTGATGTACTCGATGACCTCATGCTGCATGAGGCCCGAGAACGTGCCCCGAAATTCTTTCGGCACCGCCGGATGCTGCATGGTGAAGCCGCGCAGATGAGTCTCGTAGATGATCGACCGCTCCCACGGGATCTGCGGCCGGCGCGCCCGCGCCCATGTGAAGGCCGACTCGACCACGCGGCATTTTTGCATGAACGGCGCGCTGTCGCGCTTGTCAAAGGAGAGGTCGGCATCGGGCGAGCCGAGGGTGTAGCCGAATAGGGCGGGATTCCACTTCAAGTCGCCGATGAGCTGCTTGGCGTAAGGATCGAGCAGGAGCTTGTTGGGGTTGAAGCGATGGCCGGCCGTGGGCTCGTAGGGGCCATGGACACGGTAACCGTAAGTCGTGCCTGGCCGCGCATCCGGCAGGTACCCGTGCCAGACTTCGTCGGTATATTCCGGAAGCTCGATCCGCTCGATTTCCCGTTCGCCGTCTTCGTCGAACAGGCAAAGCTCAACCTTCGTGGCATTCGCGGAGAAGATCGCAAAATTCACGCCTAGCCCATCCCATGTGGCTCCAAGGGGATAGGGAAGGCCTTCCCGGACGCGGGAAGTGCGCCGCACGTTCGGGGCTACGACCTGAGCCGACGATTGCTCACGGATATCGACTTTATCATTCATTGGAGATCTCAGAAGCCAAGCGAGGCGAATTGCCTGTGTTCATCAACGCGCAAGCCTGCCGGAAGTCCCCGCCAAGCTGAACTATAAATTCGCTCCCTCACTCTCATGACCGAACACAAGAATCAGTGTTGAAACGCTCGGAATCTTGAGCCTGAGGGAGCAGGGATGGATGATTTGGGAGGTGGGCTCCCTTATCGATCATGTATGCCCCTCGGAGGATTTCAGCTTGAGCACGGCAAAGGGGAATTCCTTCATCAGATCGGAGACTTTTGTCCGCCCTCGATCAATGAGGATCTCGTTCCCTGTCATCACGTTCAGCCAAGTGCCTCGTCCTAGCTCGATGCTTGTATTGCCCCAGATTGCAGGGTCGACCGTTGGGTCAGGGCTCTTCTTCACCAAGCTCGCCCACAGGCGCGGAACGAGGACGGCAAGAGTGCTGGTGCCATGTTGCCTTAGATAGCCTATGAGACGGTCGGCACGGGCGCCCTCGGCTTGTATGACCCGGTAGTCCCCCTCGGCATAAAGCGCCGGTGACTGGAGCCGGTCACGTAGCAGGGCAGCGATGATCTGCTGCTTGATCCGCCCGTCGGTCCAGTTGCTCATGAGAGATGTGAGCGGGTCACTCTTCTCCAAAGCGTTTGCGCGGGCCGCATAGTCCACCGGGCGCCGGTTGTCCGGATCCACCAACGAGAAATCCCAGAACTCCGTACCCTGGTAAATATCGGGCACCCCGGGCAATGTCAGCTTAAGAACTGTACGGGTCAAGCCGTTCAGCATGCCCAGCGTGGAGAGGCGCCGGGCCAAGTCACCGAAACGTTCCAGGAATGAGCTCTTCGGATCGAGTACGGCTCTTAGCAGAGCAAGAGCCGCATCCTCATAGGCTTGGTTTGGAGCAACCCAGCTCGTGTGCCTTTTGGCTTCACGAAGCGCTTTGGTGAGGTAGCCCGCCATCCGCTCCTGGAATGAGGCCAGTTTCCTGCGATCAGCCTTCTCCAGAAGCTCCAGGGGCAGCGCGCCGAGCAGAGCCTGCAGCAGGATGACCTGATCGTTGGCGTCCGGTGCGGGAACGCCTCCGATCTCAGACAGGTGAGCGGATGTCAGTTCCTTCCAGACGCTCAGGGCATTCGCCCATTCTTCCGGCATCTCGGAGAGAGCCAGAAGTCGGGCGCGCGCATCCTCGCCGCGCTTGGTGTCGTGCGTGGCGGTGGCGATCATGGCATGCGGCCAGTTCCGGGCACGGTCCGCATTCGCTTGATGGAAGGCGTCCGGCGTTAGGCCGAAATGCCCGGGGTCGCCGCCTACCTCGTTCAAGGCAATCAGGCGCCCATAGCGGTAGAAGAGGGTGTCCTCCAGGCTTTTCGCCATAACGGGGCCTGTGAGCTGCTGGAAACGGCGGCGGAAGCGGCGCACTTCACCAGGGGCGCCGGATTGCGTCCGTCCCAAAAGGACTGAGGCGATGAAGTCATGCACGGTCTGATCGGGAAGCGCGCTGGAGGTTTTGGCGGCCTCAATCGTCTCCTCGATCAGGCGGACGTCCTCAGGGGCAGGCGCTCCATCGTTCAGATAGCTGCGGTAGATGGGAAACGCGGCAACAATCTCCAGCAGAGATTGGCGCAGGGCGAACGTCGTGTAATCGCGTGTGCGGCGGTTGGCATCGGCAACAGCCTTGATGTCCGAGACCAGAGCCTCGAGCTCGCTGGCGAAGTTCTTCTCGGTGATGTCAATCTTGGCTTCCTTAAGGAGTTCCTCATAGGAGCCCTGAAGGCCCGCTGCCTCACGGTAGATCCGCTCGAAGGCTTCTCCTGATCGCGTGTCCACCAGCACGCCATCGATCACGTTGAGCACATCGTATCCCGATGTTCCGGCGACGGGCCAGGAACGCAACTCTTCGCCGGGCTCAAGGATCTTCTCGACCACCACATAGAAGCCAGGGCCCACCTTCTCCTGGAGGGCGCGAGCGTAGCCCTCCGGATCGGCAAGACCGTCAATATGGTCGATCCTGAGGCCGTGAACGAGACCCTCGTTCACGAGGCGGAGGATCAGCTCGTGGGTCTTCTCGAAGATCTGCGGGATCTCGACGCGAATGCCCGCCAGGGTGTTGATGTCGAAGAACCGGCGGTAGTTGATCTCGCTCGATGCTACCCGCCAGAAGGCGAGGCGGTAGGCCTGTGCTTCCAGAAGACGGTGCAGGGCATCGAAGCTACCCGGATCATCCGGACTGCCATTGATGGCAGCGACAGCCCGATCGATGGCCTTTCGTAGGTCCGACGAACCTGCAACCGCCTGTGCCAGATCGTGCTTGAGCCCCTCCGCTTCCTCCGGAAGGAAAGAGGAACTCTGCCCGGTGTCGTGCTGTCCCATCGCTCGCAGGCGGTCGGTGATGCTTCGCAGCTTCCCGGCCTTGGCAGGATTGGCGAGCGACGCCAGCGCGTGACCCAGGATCTTGGGGTAATTAGTGGGGCAAACGGGAAAACGATGCTCCCAATGCCATATGCTGAAGGAGCCGTCCTCCGGGTCGAATTTCAGCTGCAGTTCGCCCCGTTCGAGAACCTCACCATAGAGACCGCCCAGGGACGGGACGATCAGCTTGCCGCCGGCTCCGGGACGTTCCCAGTCAATGTCGAAAGCATCGGCCACGGGGGAGAGACGCCCCCATTCCAGCACGGAGAGCCACCAGCCATTCGACTGACCGCCGACGCCCATATGGTTCGGCACGATATCGAGGACGAGCTTAAGACCGTGCTTCCTCAGCGCCTCCGAGAAGCGGCCGAATCCTTCCTCTCCGCCGAGTTCCGGATTGATGACGGAATGATCGACGATGTCGTAGCCGTGTGTGGATCCGGGAGCCGCCGCCTGAATCGGCGAGGAATAGACATGGCTGATGCCGAGGCTGGCCAGATAAGGCACGATTTTTACGGCATCGTCGAAGGTGAAATCCTTGTGGAATTGCAGGCGATAGGTGGCACGGGGTGGCGGCGCGGCGAGGGCGCTCCTGCGCGCACGCACATCACGGCCTTCCTCGGTCAGGGCCACGGCGAGCTTTGCCATGAGGCTACCTGGCGCAGCGATGTCCTCGATGGTGTTCGACAGTCTGCGGCGCCAGTTGGGATGGCCCACATCCATGCCGGGCATGTTGGGCTGGTTCAACTCGCCGGATGCATCCTCGATCTGCACGGCCGTGAGCACCGACGAGGTGCGGGCGAGATAACGGATGGTCGCCTCAAGGGGCGGTTCTTCCGCTACCTGCGCTGCAGGCAGGAGCCCTTCTGCCGCGAGCGCCTGAGTAAAGTGGCTCTTGTCCGCCTTTCGCGCAGCACGCTCGCGGTCGGATGTTTTCGGGTCGAAAATGCCGAGAGTCTGGCGCAGGTCGACATCGAGGCCACGCCACCACCCGGTGAAGGTCGGCAGGTCATGGGTGGTGATCACCGCGAGGGCCGATCGGGGATACTGGTCCGGCTTCTTGAAGGCGGAGCCATCGCGTTCGAAGGGCAGAACCCGGTAGCTGAGAACACCCGATTCCATGATTGCGTCGGAGAAACCTTCCGGTGCCGTTCCCAGATCTTCCGCAATCACAAGGCAGCGGGCGCGGTGGCTCTCGATGCGCAACACCGCCAGCATGGCCTCGAACGGATAATCCACGTAGGCCCCCTGCGAGGCAGGAGCGCCGGATGGGATCAGGAAGAGGCGCTGAAGCTGGAAGGCGTGATCGATGCGGATCGCGCCGGCATGGCGCATGTTGGCCGTGACGAGATCACGGAAGGCGGCAAGGCCCTGTTCCTCGAGTGTGAGCGGGTTGAAGGGCGGCAGACCCCAATCCTGTCCCTGCGGACCGAGAGGGTCGGGCGGTGCGCCGATGGACAGCCCTGGAGCATAGCGCTCTGGGGTCGACCAGATTTCGGATCCGCCGCCATCCGATCCAACAGCGAGATCGCGATAGAGGCCAATGGGAAGTCCCGCGGCGTGGGCCCGCTCAGAAGCCTGGCCCAATTGCCAGTCGGCTAGCCACTGCAGCCAGGCATGGAATGCAACACGCTCCGCCTCCTGCGCCTGGAAGCGCCTGACCTCATCCGAATGGACCGACCGAAAGGCTTCGGGCCACTGGCCGGCCCAGAAGAGACCCTGTGCGCGGAAATGTTCCGAGAGCGCCTCAAAAGTGGCGTGTGCCTCCAGAGCCTCGCCACCTTCCCGGCGGAATGCCTCGAAGGCGGCCTTGTCGCCAGTGGTCTGAAACCAGGACCAGAGGGCGTCAAGGACAGGGCGCTTGATGGACCAGACTTCGGCATAATCGAGGAGCGAGGCGCCACGCAGCTTGGCGAGGCGCTGCTGCACGTCCGAGCCCTGGAGCAACTCCTGTGCGCCGCTCTCGGCATAGCCCTCGACATCAGTCGGGTCGATGTAGAGTGACTCGAGGAACAGGCGTGAGGACGGCGAATAGGGAGATATCTTGGAGCGGTCTGCCGTGAAGAGCGCATGAACCGGACTGAGGCCCAGAAACGCGCCGCCGAACCGGCCGACAGCTTCTGCGGTGAGAGCCACGTCCGAGTAGTCGCCGATCCCGAGGTCACGCTCCGAGCGCAGGGAATAAACCTGTGCCGTCAGACCCCACAATCTTGTGTCGCCCTTCAGGATTTCGGGCTCCCAGCACCTGTCGGGAGCGGCAATGATCGTCGCCTCCCGGTCGCCTAGCTGGAGCCGGTGATAGCCCATTGGAAGGGGAGGGAGTTCGAGAGCGCGGCTGGTTTTGGTAAGGCGGGCTTCGTGAGTGGTTCCGCCTTCCTCCGTCAGGGCCCAAGCTGAGGCTCCTGCAGCGCTGCGCAATTTGATTGTTGCAGGCGCCTCAGCTTCCACGGTCATCACCGCAGGCAGCGGGCCTGCCTTCAGCCGCTTCAATCGCTCGAGGCTCTCCTGCGCACCCTTGGCGGTTGCGACATCGAGACCGAGAGCGGCCAGCAGGGCTTTTCTGGTGTCGGAACTCGTCTCGACCCTTTTTCCGAAGGCATCACTGTAGTCCGGGGAAATGCCGACGAGCGCGGCCATCCGCTCCAGCAGAGCGTCCAGCTTGCTCATGCGGTTATTCCTTTCATGACGATGGCCGACCAGGATGGAAGCTGAAGACTCTTATCAGCAATCTTGGAGCCCTCGCTCGACCAGAGCACACGCGTGTTCTCGCCCGCCGTTCCGCTCACGATCCCGTCGCCGAAGTTGGCCAGCAGGCGAAGCGTGCCGGCCGAGAAGGTCCAGGTCACGTCGAGGACTTTATCAGGCGAAATTGTGTAGTTCGAACCGCGATACTGACTCTTCAGGAGAGGTACGATCTCCGCCTGCCTCAGGTCGAGCAGTTGACGGGTTCGCGCGAGAATCTCCTGATGAGATGATTGCGCAGCCTCCGACCAGTCGATCTTGGAGCGCTCGAACGTCGCGCGATCCGTCGGATCGGGAATGCGTTGCGACATCTCCGGATCCGTGAAAGCCTTAAACCGCTTGAATTCGCCGCGTCTTCCTTCACGCACAGCCTTGGCGAGATCCGGCTCGCTCTCGAAATCGACGAAGAACTGGAATGGTGTCGAAGCGGACCACTCCTCACCCATGAAGATCAGCGGGATCTGTGGCGACAGGAGGAAGACGCCTTGCGCGAAATCCAAGCGCTCAGGCGGGATTAAATGTGAAAGGCGTTCGCCAAATGCGCGATTGCCTACCTGATCGTGGTTTTGGAGAAAGGATACGAAGGCTGCTGGGGTCAGATGGCCCGAGGGCTCGCCGCGAACGACACCATCCTTGTGCGGAGATGGATCGCCTTGATAGGCGAAGCCTTCCGCCAGCGCCCGTCCGAGATGCTCGAGCGGCCGGTTGGCATAATCTTCGTAATAGCCTTCGCTCTCACCGGTCAGCAGAGCATGCCAGGAGTTGTGGATGTCATCAGCCCATTGTGCCGTGTGGAGCGTAGGCTGTCCGCTGGTGTCTCGTCCAAGCCAGCGCGCTTGGTTCGCTTCGTTCTCGAGCACCAAATGAACGTGTCGATCAGGGATGGCTTCACGGATTCTGTTTGCTAGCTCTTCGATGAAGTGCGGCTTGCCGTCATCCACAATGGCGTGGACGGCATCGAAGCGAAGTCCATCGATATGGAATTCCTCCAGCCAGTAAAGCGCATTGTGAAAGAAGAAGTCGCGCACGTTGCGGCTGCCGTCTCCATCCACATTGATGCCAGCCCCCCAGGGAGTCGGATGGCGCTCCGTGAAGAAGGTCTTGGCATAAGCGTGGAGATAATTTCCCGAGGGGCCGAAGTGATTATAGACCACGTCGAGGAAGACCATGATGCCGAGCGTGTGCGCACGCTCCACGAGCCGCTTCAGGTTGTCCGGGCTGCCATAGGCTGCATCCGGTGCGTAGGGCAGAACGCCGTCATAGCCCCAGTTCCGTCGGCCGGGGAACTCGCCTATAGGCATGAGCTCGATGGCGGTGATGCCCAAGTCGCGCAGATCTTCAAGCTTGGTCATGAAGCCCGCATAGGTGCCCTCCGGCGTTGCCGTTCCCACATGGACCTCATAGAGAACCGTTTCTTCCCAGGGCCTTCCTTTCCACCTGGTATCGGACCACTGGTATGTTCCAGGATCAACAACGAGGCTCAGGCCATGAACATCATCGGGCTGAAATCTGGAGGCCGGGTCGGGCACTACAATATTGCCATCGATTTTATACCCGTAGCGGCTGCCCGCATGGGCCTCCTGCGAAACAAGGCGATACCAGCCTTCGGCACTGGCTGTCATTGGAAGCTCGGCACTGTCCAATACGAGCCGCACGTCTTGGGCTGTAGGCGCCCAGAGAGCAAAGCGAATACCATCGGGGGTTATCTCAGCCCCAAAGGGCATAGAGTGAACGCGCCGCATTTGAACTCCGGAAAGCAGGGGGAGGCACTTGCGAACGACAATTGCAAGGCAATGTTCCAGAGCAGCCGAAAAAAACAGCCAAGCTGACTTTGACTGTAATGGAGTTCGCAGGCTTGCTCGGCCAAGCTGGCTCAAAGGGCTAGTCAGGAATTTTCTAGAACTTCTGCGGAACCATATCCGGGGCGAAGGAGTTAAGAGCCCGACTGCCTATGGCGCGGGGAGTCGATGGGGATCGCGCCTCTGAGCTAACATGCTGGATTCATCTCAAGTGGACACCGTTTCAGGTGTCTCGACCTTGGCGCATGCCGAACTTCTGACCGGCTCCCAGGCTTCTGTTTCCATCAAGCGCCGTCAGTCAATTCTCTTCGTAACATCCGAGATAGCCGACTACATCAAGGCCGGAGGGCTTGGCGAGGTGTCGGCGGCACTGCCGCGCGCACTGCGCCATCACTACGATGTACGAATTCTCGTTCCGGGTTACCGTCAGGTTCTGTCGCAAATCGGCGATGTGGAAGAGATTGGCCGTCTTCCGGCTTCATTCGGCATACCGGCCTGCGGCCTTGGACGCGGTAAGACCCAGGACGGCTTGACGGTTTATGTGCTTCTGTGCCCGGAATTGTATGATCGCGACGGATCGCCATATGTCGACAGATTTGGAAATGACTGGAGCGACAACGACATCCGTTTCGCGCGTCTTGGATTAGCGGCAGCCGACATTGCCTGTGGCAATGGCGATTCCCTGTGGCGGGCCGATCTCCTGCACCTCAACGACTGGCCGTCGGGGCTGGCATCCGCCTACCTCGCTTGGCGCGGGCAGCGCATTCCGACAATTCTGACAATCCACAATCTTGCTTATCAAGGAAACTTCGATCGTAATCGCTTGGCCCATCTGGGCATTCCCGATGCCGCTTTTCAAATCAATGGCGTCGAGTTCTACGGCAAGCTCTCCTTCCTGAAAGCAGGGATCTACTACTCGTCCCATATCACGACTGTGAGCTCCACCTACGCCAAGGAGATCACGCGCCCGGAATTCGGCTGCGGTCTCGACGGACTTCTCAGGACCCGCGCGGAGGAAGGCCGTCTTGATGGCATCATCAATGGCATCGATGCAAGCTGGGACCCGAGCACGGATCCCTATCTGGTCAGCCGGTTTTCTACCGAAAACTTCCGGGGCAAGCGCGCCAACGCCAGCACGGTGCGCAGAAGCTTCGGCCTCGACCTGTCCTCCGGTCCGCTCTTCGCTGTGGTATCGCGCCTCGTGCATCAGAAGGGTGTCGATCTCGCCATCTCGGCGGCGGAAACAATCGTTTCTCAAGGGGGGCAGATTGCCGTCATCGGTCAAGGCGAGGCTCGCTTTGAGTCAGAGCTGAAAGCTCTGTCGGCGCGCCATCCCGGTTCGGTCGGCGTGAAGATCGGTTATGACGAGGGCGATGCGCGCCGCATGTATGCGGGCAGCGATTTTCTACTCATGCCATCCCGGTTCGAGCCCTGCGGTCTCAGCCAGATGTATGCGCAGCGCTTCGGCTCACTGCCGATCGCGCACAAGACGGGCGGACTGGCCGACACGATTGAGGACGGCGTCACCGGCTTCCTGTTCGGCGAGCCTTCGCTCAGTCGTTTCACGGATGCGATCAGAAGAGGTCTCGACACATTCCGTTCGAGATCGCGTCTCATCACCATGCGCCGGGCTGCGATGAACAGACCTCACGGTTGGGACCGTTCCGCCTCACGCTATCAGGACGTCTACGAGCGGGCCTGCCAAGCGGCTTTGGCTTAGCCTCGACGATTCAACTTAGAATGTTGCTCGCCCAAGATTTGCCCTAACTCTGATCTGACAGAAAAAGCCCGTGGCCGCTTTCGTGGCCACGGGCTCTGTTTTTGCTAGGCGGATTTAGTCCTTGCCGCCGCGGCCATTTCCGTTGCCACCGCCGTTTCCGTTCCCGCCGCCATTTCCACCGCCGGCCGGGCCATCCGCATCAGACCCATCGCCATTGTTGGAGCCGCCCGGGTTGGAGGAGTCGTTTCCATCGGGATCATTGCCGTGACCGTTGTTGCCATGGCCTCCGCCATTGCCGTTCCCTTTGCCACCGCCATTGCCGTTTCCGCCTCCGGCGGGCCCATCAGCATCGGACCCGTCACCATTGTTGGAATTGCCCGGGTTTGAGGAGTCATTACCGTCAGCGTCATTGCCATGACCGTTGTTGCCATGACCACCGTGGCCGCCGCCATTTCCGTTGCCGGCTCCGCCGTTGCCACCCGTGCCACCATTGCCGCCATCATCACCGGTTCCGCCAGCGCCGCCGTTGCCACCCGAGCCACCGCTCCCGCCGGTTCCACCAGTGCCGCCGTTGCCGCCATCATCACCGGTTCCGCCGTTGCTACCTGTGCCGCCAGCGCCACCGCTGCTACCAGTGCCGCCGGTACCGCCAGTGCTGCCTGCTCCCGAGTTGCCGCGATCCGCAACCGCGCCGCCACGGCTGGGGCCACGTCCGTCACTGACGCCACCAGACGAGCCAACCACAGGACTTCCGGTTTCCGGACTGAAAGCAGGATTACGGCCGATCGAGCCGGTCACAGCATCGGTCTGGTTCCGTTCGCTGGTCCGGTCATCCATTTTGCGCAGAGCCTGGGGGAGGATGGCGCAACGGCAGACTTCCTGGCCCTGTACGATACGAAGGCGGCAGTTGCCGTACATGGATGGATTGGCCACAGCCGGTACGCACTGCGGTGCGGGCCCAAGATTCTGGGCAGAGGCCGGGGAGCCGACAGCGAGGAAGAGGGCTGCACCAGACAAGGCAAGAGCGTGCGAGCGCTTCATGTGTTCACCTACATAATTAGCCAATTGTGATGTGTAGCCACCTTAGTGACGGCGTACTTGGCTAATATACGCATGTATATGAATAACGTTCCTGCACACTGAAAAAATTCTATTCAACTTAACGGGGGAACTTTCCTAAAGCATACGCTATGTGTGCCTTAGAAGGCTCTGGTTGATATCCATATAACCAAGGTATGCATTGGTTATAGCTTGGCCATTATGATGGCCGCTAGGGAAGCAGGATCTTATTCTGAGAAGTTCATTTGATCCGGTAGGCTTCTGCCATGGCGCGGATGTCCGCGAGCTTGGCAGTGAAAAGTGACCAATCATCCTCGGCGGCAATAGGTGCCCATATTGCCTCCACATCATCAATCAGCATGGTGCAGGGTATCTGCCGCCCGAAATATGGGTGTCCGTGATTGATGTCAGGCGAGGGTGTAAAGTCGCTGAAGATGTTTCTGAAAGCTTGGAAGGATTCGAGCGCATAGAAGTTTGCAGATGTGCTCGCCTCCGCACGCTTGGTGCTCAGGACGCCACCATACCAGTCAAAGAATGTCTGCTCGAATGGAGCACGAGTTTCGTGAAGGAAGCTCCATAGATGCTTGGCTAAAGCCCCGTCATGTTCGTAACCCCTGGATTGGATCCCGAGGCGCCGCAAGATCGCGTGCGCGAACTCCTGGTGGAGAGCAGGTTCGAAAGACCCGAGAGCCTGCTCCAACAGATCCTGCGGAGCCAGAGGAAGCAGGCATTCCGCCAAGCGGTAGAGGTTCCAGAGCAGCGCGTCAGGCTGCCGTCCGAAGGCATAAAGGCCGGTCTCGTCGAAATAAGCAGCCGTGAAGCCTGGATCGTAATGTGGCAGAAAGCGCCATGGTCCGTAGTCGAAGCTTTCTCCCGTGACATTGATGTTGTCGGTGTTGAGCACGCCATGCACGAAACCCGCAGCCATCCATTGCGCGCCCATGCGAGCAACACGCCGGCTGACCTGTTCGAGAAACGCGGCCGCCCGTGCCGGTTCCTCATCACGCCACGCGTCGGGCAGGTAGGTTCGAACGGAATGGTCGAGCAGCGTGCGGAGATTGTCGGCTTCGTTGAGATAGAGAAACCGCTGAAACGTTCCGATGCGGATATGCGAATGGCTGAGGCGAACCAGGACGGATGATCGGGTGGGAGACGGCTCATCGCCTCTTTCAAGTTCCTCGCCCGTCTCGATCAGGCTGAAAGACTTGGAGGTTTCGACACCGAGTGCCTCCAGCATCTCAGTCGCCAGGGTTTCCCGTACACCGCCCTTGAGCGTAAGCCTGCCATCCGCATGGCGCGACCATGGTGTCTGCCCGCTTCCCTTGGTTCCGAGGTCGAGAAGCCGCCCATCCTCGGCATCCTTAAGCTGCGCGAAGAGAAATCCGCGTCCATCGCCGAGATGGGGATTGTAGGTTCTGAACTGATGGCCGTGGTAGCGCAGGGCCAGCGGCCGCTCGAAACTCCCGGGCAATGGCGTGAAGCGACCAAGATGATCGATCCATTCCTGATTGGTGAGAGTATCGAGGCCAACCCGCTCCGCCCAACGCTGGTTGCGATAGCGCAGGATGTGCTGCGGAAAGCTTGCCGGTTCGACAATGTCGTAGAAGGAAGGTCCAAGTTCCTCGTGATGCTTTGAGGCGGAAAAGGAAGGCGAGTAGGACATTCGATCCATCCGGTTGAACCTATGTTCAAGTCGACCGACGCTGAATTGTTCATCTGATCAGCCGAGGGACTGATGCGCAGCGCACCCTGTTCGATTGGGCCTGACTGTCAGAATCGCGAGGGCGGATACGCGGAAACTTGTCTAAAACAATGTTTCAAAATTTGCGAACAGAGGCCGACTCTGTGGATAATCTAAAAAATTTTTTCCAATAGGGGTCTGATTCCGAAACCTCTTTGGTTGCCAGACGTTCGGGCACATTGCTCAAGCATTCGCATCGGGTGTTCACCTGATCTTATGCTTTAGTCTATTGGCGTCGGCGGCATCGTCTCCTAAGCTTTTATCCAACGAAGCAAGCAGGAGGCGGGTCCATGGCATTGCGAGATATGCTGAGCCTTTGTGGACGAATTGGCTTGATCGTCGCTGCATTCGCGTTTGTCGCCAGTATCGTTGCAGGGCCTCTCCTTGAGAAAGTTTTGTTTTCCCAGGTCACAGTGACGGAGCGGAGCACTCTGCCCCTGCTGCCTCCAGCCGATAATCCTTCCGAGCAGCATACCGGCAAGCCGGGCTAACGCCTTTTTAGAGATCCGTAGGGCATAACCCATTTCATCGCCCATGCAGGCAGGAATGCAACTCCACGTCCGGGGAAGCGCGATGAGCAGCGACACGATACTGAGACAGGAAATTCGTTACTCGATCGGCTACATACGCAGCATGATCGATAATTATTCAGGCCTGTATTCCGGAGAGAACCTCGCGCGCGATGTTTTGCGCTCCTGCGATGAGATGACAGAAGCCGGAATTCCGCATCCGCGCCTGCAAGAGGCGAGGCGCCTCGTGGAAGACCGTTGCAGGCGCCTTGCTCAAGACACCGATCGTTTTGCATTGCGTGACCCTGCCGTGATCGCAGCCTCACGGGCTCAAGCGATGGCTGCCATCGACAGGCTCCAGGATGTGGTGTTCGAATGGCGCAGATCTCGCATGATCGTGCCATCGTCCGGGCGATTGCTGCGCAGAAAGAGCTTGTGAGAAATTGAGCGTCTTCAGACCTGCGGGCGTCACAGGCGCTTGGGTTTGATGGATGCTGTCGCCGGCACGTCGACAACCTCCGGTTCAGGAACAGGCTCGCTTTTCGGCGCATCGAGCCCGTACACATCGCTCCTGAAATGCACCGTACCGTCGGCCGTTGCGTACCCCGTCAGGTAAACCCACGCGACCGGAACGGGCTTGTCGAGCCGAATGTCCTGACGTGCTGTACTGGCGATGGCTGCATCAATGCCCGACTTCGTCCAAGAACCCGAAGGTCCGTTGATGCTGCGCAGCAGCCACTCGGCGAAGTCGCCTACATCAGCGACACGAACGCAGCCAGAGGAGTGAAAGCGAATATCCTGCGCGAAAAGCTGCTTCTTGGGTGTGTCATGCATGTAAACTGCATGCTTGTTCGGCATGTCGATCCTGATCTGACCGAGTGAATTGATCGCGCCTGGATCCTGTCGCAGTGTGTAGTTCACGGCGTTCTGCGTCGACCAGTCGATAGTCTTCGGATCGACTTCTTGTCCCTTCGCGTCCAGGATGCGGATCTTCATCTTCTGGAGATAATCCGGATCCTTCCTGACATGGGGAATGATGTCCTTCTTGATGAGGGAGACCGGCACCGTCCATGTCGGATTAAGATTGACTGCCGTGACGCGAGTTTCGACGGCGGGCGAGGGCCTGTCGGCTTTGCCGACGATGGCGACGTAACGCCGAACAACCTGACCTTGCTCGACAGCCTCCACGGCGGCCGAGGGAATGTTGACCACCACATACCGGTCGCCGAACGAGAAAGTGGAACCTGCCAGCCGTTGTGCGGAGGCAGTGAGCTGGCGATGACGTGTTGCGGCGGGGACGTTGAGAGCCTCGAGTGTTCTGGCGCGCACTGCACCGGATTCCGAAAGGCCGTGCCGCGCCTGGAACCGCTTGACCGCGCTTGTGAGAGCGGCGTCGAAGGTGGTGCCGGTCGCGAGTTCGGCGGAGAGATCTCCCTCGACGGCGAGACGCTGCCGAAGAACCGGAACGAGCGGCCCCTTGTCGCCGGCCTTCATGACGGTGCCATCGGGGAGCGTAGGCCAGCCTCCTGTTTCGACAATGCGCTTGTAGGTCCAAGCGGCCCGCATGGTACTGATGAAGGTGCTGGCATCCAGGGTCGGGCGGGTGTCCTGCGAAATGGTCGCTGCAGGGGCTTTTGGGGGAGGCGCCGGTGGATTGGACTCAGCGGCTGCCGGAACTGCAGCTTTCTGTCGCAGAGCGGGCTCTGATGAGGATGCAGCGGGGCTCGCCGACTGACGGGCTGGAATGATCGCAGGCGCCGGCTCAGAGGCCGCCGACGCGTCGTCCAGGCTGCTCAACGCTGCGCACGAGAGAACCATCAAGCTTAAGGCAACAGTGAGGCGGGCCGCATTCCGATAGGTCATCGGGAGACTATGATTGAGGATGGTTTACAAAGTGCTGCTTCAGGCGAAGATGGAGCCCTCTGCAACTGGCGTGAGGCCCAACGCGTTGTCATCGCCTCAGCCCTCTCGCGTACGAGTTCTTTCATGCACGTGACGCCCGCGCCCTCCCAGGACATCCGGCGGATCGACCTCACCTTGCCATCTTCCATCGGCCTCCATGCGGTTCGCCTGATCGAGCAGGCATCAGGTATGGATCAACGGCAACTCATCTACGTGTCTGAAGGCGAGAACCGGGCCGAGCAGATGGCTCAGGCCGTAAAGGGACTGGCGCCGGACCTTGAGGTTTGTCTGTTGCCACCCTGGGATTGTCTTCCCTATGACAACACTTCGCCCTCGCGGGAAGCAATGGGTCGACGCATGTCCGTCCTGCGGCGCATGAGCGAACCGGCAAAAGGTGCGCGGCTGCTGATCGCGAGCAGTGCCGCCATCGTCCAGCGTGTGCCGCCGCGAAGCGTCTGGAAGCAAGCATGCCTCCATCTCAAGGCGGGTGAAGCCTTTTCGCAGGATGAACTGGAACTCTACCTTCTACGTGCAGGATACATTCTGGATGAGAGAGTGGACGAGCCAGGCGAGGCTGCCATCCGCGGGCAGGTTATCGATGTCTTTCCAGCGAGCAGCCCCTTGCCCTATCGCATCGAGCACGATGGGCAAGTCATCGTTGCCATCCGCTCGTATGATCCCGTTTCGCAGCGGACAGAGGCGGAGGTTGAAGACCTCTTTCTGGATCCCGCCTCTGAGATTCTGCTCGAGAGAACAGACGACGGTTCGATCCCGGAACGCGCCGACGGAATGGAGCATCGGTTGCCGGAGCATTACGCATCTCTGGAAACGGTTTTCGATTATTGGCCGGACGCTCCCATCGTGATGTCCTCCGGAGTGGAGGAGCGGCGTCAACTGGTGATGGAGCAGGTTGCCGATGCCTATGAAAGCCGTATGTCGCTGCGTGCTGAGAGCGGCAGTGGTTCTGCCGTAGCTCCAGAGCGGCTGTTCATCGAGGATGGCGAATGGCGAGAAACCCTGTGCAAGCACCGTCTGATTCTCATCCATGTCGCATCGGACGAGGGAGCCAAAAAGAGCATTGTTCCACGCTTCGCCGCTGCAGCGAAGCCAACGCGTGCGCTCGCAAATTTTATCGAGGAACAGCAGCACAACGACCGTAAGATCGTTCTGGTGGCAGCCACAAAGGAAGACCTCAATCGCATGAGACGCCGGGTCCAGTCCCTTCAACCCAGCCCGATTCTGATCGAGCGCTGGAGTGAGGCCATGGCTGGTCAGCCGAAGGGATCGTTCGCTCTTCAAGCCGATATTCGGAGCGGATTTATCGATGAGCGTCAGGGCATTGTCGTTGTCACTGCTGCTGAGGTCCTGGGAAGCCGCGCGTCTAGCGGACAAGGTCAAGAGATCCGGTCAACCGCTCATCAGTTCAACGACATGCAGTTTCAAATCGGCGATGCGGTCATCCACGTCGATCACGGGCTTGGAGTTCTGGAGGGAACCGAAATCATCGGTGCAGGTGATGAGGAGGTGAGCGATACCATCCGGCTGACCTATGCCGGCGACACGACTCTCATGATTCCTGCGACGGATATGGGTCGCGTATGGCGGTATGGTCGCATGTCCGAAAAACTGCAGCTCGACAAGCTGAAGAGCGACGCCTGGACCACGAAGCTAGCTGCAATCGAAGCGGAGACGCGGGAAACAGCCGACCGTTTGGGCAAACTGGTCAAGGCTCGTGAATCGGTGAAGCTGGAGCCCCTTGTGCCTCCGGACCGCGAGTACGAGCGGTTTGTGGCGCGATTTCCGTTCTCGGAAACACCGGATCAGCTGCGTGCCATTGGGGAAATCCTCGAAGACCTGGCCTCAGGGCACCCCATGGATCGGCTTGTTTGCGGTGATGTGGGCTTCGGCAAGACAGAGGTTGCGTTGCGCGCCGCGGCAGTCGCGGCGCTGTCAGGCAAACAGGTTGCCGTGATCGCGCCCACGACGGTTCTGGCGCGCCAGCACGTGCGCAGCTTCCAGAGGCGCTTTGCCGGGTTCGGCATTGATGTCGCGCATCTGTCACGCCTGGTGACGGCATCCGAAGCGCGGGCTGTGAAGAAGGGATTGGCCGACGGGTCGGTGCGGATCGTGATCGGCACGCACGCCTTGGCTGCCAAGGGTGTAATTTTCAAAGATCTTGGCCTCGTCATCATCGACGAAGAGCAGAGGTTCGGTGCTGCTCATAAATCTAAGCTCCGGGCGATGGCATCAGGCGGGCATGTGCTGACACTGACGGCAACGCCTATTCCGCGCACGTTGCAATCGGCTCTGGTCGGTTTGCAGAAGCTGAGCATCATCGCGACGCCCCCGGCCCGACGACAGCCTATTCGCACCTTCCTGACGGAATTCGACCCTGCAACCGCTCGGCAGGCTCTCATGCGTGAGCGTCGCCGCCGTGGGCAGAGCTTCGTGGTCTGCTCCCGTGTGGAAGAAATCGAGCCGATGCGCGAGCAGCTTGCAAAGATCGTGCCTGAACTGGAGATCCTTGTTGCCCATGGCCAAATGCCGCCGACTGAGACGGATGACGTGATGGTGCGCTTCGCTGATGGCGAAGGTGACATCCTGCTTGCTACCAACATCATCGAAAGCGGTCTCGATGTTCCTCGCGCCAACACCATGCTGGTGTGGCGTGCCGACCGCTTCGGGCTTTCGCAACTCCATCAGCTACGCGGCCGCGTGGGACGCGGCCGCATCCGCGGGACCACCTATCTCTTGACGGAACTAGGGCAGCAACTGCCGAAAGCGACGGAGAAGCGTCTGCGCACGTTGGAGGCGCTCGACCGCCTTGGAGCCGGGTTCGCCATCAGCGCGCAGGACCTCGATCAGCGCGGAGCCGGTGCCCTGCTGGGAGAAGAGCAGGCAGGACATATCAAGCTTATCGGCGCGGACTTCTATCAGCACCTGCTCAAGCGCGCCCTGCGTGGAGAGACCTACGCGGATGACTGGACGCCTGAACTCAGTATCGGTCTCACAGGCTCCATTCCGGCAGAGTACGTTCATGAGGACGAGGTGCGGATCAACCTCTATGCACGCATTGCACGTATGGATGCCTCTGAGTCCATTGATGACCTTGAAGAGGAGATCGAGGATCGGTTCGGGCCGTTGCCGGAGGCTTTGGGAAATCTTCTCCGCCTCACGAGCATGAGGCAGGTCTGTCGACGGTTGGGTATCGTCCGCATTGATGCAGGCCCCCAGGCGATTGCTCTGAGCTTCTGGCCGGGAGCCGCAAAGAAGCGATCTGTGCAGGGCGTGATTGCAGACTCACAAGGAACTATTCGCTGGAGCGGGGAGCGGCTCATTCTTGATATCGCCGAGGAGCAGGTTGGCGCAAGGGAGAGGCATATCCTTGACCTTCTCGCGCGGCTCGAACATTGATGCAAGGTAGATCCGTTCATCTGTGAACGGATTGTGCCTGTAAGACTTATCCCTTCACACAATTTTCCAGCGTGAGGAGCCGATGACCTCGGAAGAAATCAAGGAATTGAATGCGGCACGAGAGAGCCTCGTGAAGCGTCGCAGGGAAATGGCGCGGCAGATATCTGAGGCGCCGCTTCCGTCCGTCGAAATGGCCGAGGAACTCACCAAGATTCTGGTTGCTATCGAGGCTCTGGACCGGGCCCTGAACGAAGCGGGTCATCCCTATATGAGCCAAGGCGTCGTCGATCAGCTCCGGGCCGAAGACTAGATCCTAAAGTTTTATTCGTCCAACAACATCGAACCCTGAATCGGCCCGTGGCCTAAGCACGAGCATTTCGCCTTCGCTGGGGAAGATGCCTGTCAGGGCCGTGATGTTGACCTGATGAGTCACGAGCACCAGAACGCCGGTCGAGCGCCACCCCTCGATGGTCCGACGTACGGCCTGAGTCTGTGCGGGTTCCTGATCTCTCCCTGAGAAGAAAGAGTCCAGGGAAGGAGTTGGCTCTGTCAGAGCTCCAAACGCCAAACGTGCCGTATCCAGAGCACGGCACCAGCGGCTTGAGAGCACGCGCTCGACAGGCACCTGTCGGGCTCTGAACTGATCTCCGATTTGTTGCGCCTGTCGTCGGCCCTCTTTCGAGAGATTGCGCTGGGTTGAGCAATCACCCAGCCGGAAAATGGCGGGATCGCCCGTTCCCGTGGCACGGGCATGTCGAAACACGGCTACCGCGCCTCCCTGCTTCAAGGCCTGCCAAGCGTCTTCAGACGGCCAAACGGGTTGGGACCAGCTTGTCAGGGTCATGAGGACCAGAGCTACGGACAAGCGCATGATAAGCCTCTGGTTCAAACGGCCAAGCTGCCTCAATGTTGTCTCATAAACTAGATCTACCTGTCGCAAGATAAAGCAGAACTGGAGCGGATCTACAGCTCCGGCAAAAGCCAACAAGTGGCACAGGGGTATGTTCAATGAATTCCATCACACAGAGGGCTGCGCTCGGCTTGGCTGCCGGCCTGATGATCTATTCGGGCGCTTCCGCGCAGGCGAAGCCTGGCCATTCTTTTGTTCTGACTGCTGAGCGGATGTCGCAGCTGCAGCAGATCAATAGTCACGTGAACAGCACCATCCGCGAGGTCTCGGATCTGGAGCAATATGGCCGTGAAGACGTCTGGGCGCTTCCGACCAGCGGGAAGGGCGATTGCGAGGACTTCGCGCTGCTGAAGCGCAAGATGCTGATTGAGCGTGGCTGGCCTTCGGCGGCGCTCTCAATTGCGGTTGGTTCCACCGCACAAGGCGAAGCTCATGCGGTGCTTCTCGTGGCCACAGCCCAGGGACAATACGTCCTCGATAACCTCACCTCGTCCATCCTCTCGCCTGAGCGGACGGGTCATGTTTTTTATGCGCGGCAATCCGGGCGCGCCTGGGTTACGGCTTCGGGTGAGAGGACAAGCGAGCCTGTTGCCGATCTGCCGGTCGCGCAGGTTGTCTCGCGCAAGAAGCGTGGCTGACCCTTCTGCGCGGAAGGATCAGGCTACAGCCGTTAGTTCGACCACGATATCAACGAGCGGGTCTGCCGGATCCGCAAGGCCGGCAATCACATCGAAGTGGTGAGCGCCCTGCACCTCATGGTAGCGGGTCGTCACCCCGGCTTGACCCCACTGATCGACGATGTCGCGGGACTGACGCAAGAACTCGCTGCTCTCCGCGCCTCCGACAACGGCGACGAGATGCCCGCTGCCTGGCGGCGCCCATTCAAGGGGGCTCAGGCGATGCGCCTCCTCAATCGTGAGCCCAAGAGCCTTGTTGATTGAGGTTCCTACCAGCGGTGGGAGATCGAACAAACCAGAGATCGGCATGGCAGCTCGGATAGGACGCTGCTGCGGCGCAGGGCGCGCCATGAGGCAGGCGGCAAGGTGCCCACCGGCCGAATGACCTGTGGCGACGATGGGACGGCCTGTGCGCTGCATAATGAAGTCGGCGGCCATTTCCATCTCGGCAACGATGTCGGCGAGTGTGGCTGCAGGCGCGAGGGTGTAGCTCGGTACCGCGACTGTCAGCCCGCGCACGTTGGCGCCACGGGCGAGATGGCTGGAAGACGACTTGTCGAAGGCCTGCCAGTAGCCGCCATGGATGAACAACACGACGGGCCGGTCGTTGTCGCCATCCCCGGGGTGGAACAGATCGAGCCTGTGCCGTTCGCGAGGGCCATAGGCCAGATCGAGTTCGCTTCGTGCCGTCTCCCGATAGGCAGCGGCATCCCGTTGCCAGCCGGCGATATGAACCGGGTGGTCGGGCACCCGCGCACGGTTGTTGTACTCGGCTTCGAGATCGAGTTCCTCGGATGCCATGATGCCTGTCCTTAGACGTGCAGATACCGATCCTTGAGGCTGGCATCCGTCATGAGTTCTTCGCTGGTTCCTGTCCAGACCGAGCGGCCCTTCTCGATGATCACGTGGCGGTCGGCGAAGGTCGCCAGAACGCCCACGTTCTTATCGATGACCAGGATCGACTGGCGCTCGCCTTTAAGACGCTTGAGGCAGGTCCAGATCTCGGCGCGGATCAGTGGCGCCAGCCCTTCTGTCGCCTCGTCAAGAATGAGCAGCTTGGGGTTCGTCATCAGGGCGCGGCCGATGGCAAGCATCTGCTGCTCGCCGCCGGAGAGCTGCGTTCCGAGATTGCTCCGGCGCTCCTTCAGGCGCGGGAACAGGTCGTAGATGGCATCGAGCGTCCAGCGGCCGGCGCCTGTCCTGTTGGAGGCCGTGGCGACGAGATTTTCCTCGACCGTCAGGGTCGGGAAGATCTGGCGCCCCTCCGGTACGAGGCCGATGCCGGTCTTGGCAATGCGATAGGGAGCGAACCCGGTCACGACAGCGCCGTCGAAGCGCACTTCGCCCCCCCGCGGGCGCAGCAGGCCCATGATGGAGCGCACGGTGGTGGTCTTGCCCATGCCGTTTCGCCCGAGCAGCGTCACCACTTCGCCGGCGTCCACGTCGAGCGAGATGTCGAAGAGGACCTGGGCGGCTCCGTAGGAGGCCTGGAGCTGGCGGACGGAAAGCATCAGACCATCTCCTCTTCGCCGAGATAGGCGGCGCGGACATCAGGATTGGCTCTGATCCGCTCCGGCGTGTCGGTGGCAATGACGCGCCCATAGACGAGAACGGAGACACGATCGGCAAGGGAGAAGACTGCTTCCATGTCATGCTCGATTAGCATGATGGTCAAACGGCTCTTCAGGCGGCGCAGGGTCTCGACAACGCGTTGGGACTCGTCATGCCCGGTGCCAGCCAAGGGCTCGTCGAGCAGGAGCAGCTTCGGGGCTGTTGCAAGCCCGATGGCAAGCTCCAGCTGGCGCTTCTCGCCATGGGAGAGAAGTCCGGCCGGAATGTGGGCGCGTGCGCCAAGCCCGACCTCGCTCAGGCACTCCATCGCCGGAATGTTCAAGTCCTTCTCCTGTGCGGCAGTGCCGAAGAAGCGGAAGCTTGAGCCGGAGCGGGCCTGGACCGCGAGGGCTACGTTTTCCAGAGCGGAGAACCCGGGCAGGATCGAGGTGATCTGGAACGAGCGCGCCAGCCCGCGGTCAACCCTCTGCGGCATGGCGAGGTTCGTGATGTCCTCGCCGGCGAACAGGATCTGGCCCGAGTTGGACGGCAGCATCCCTGAAATCTGGTGGATGAGGGTTGTCTTGCCCGCGCCGTTTGGGCCGATGATGGCGTGCAACTCGCCGGGCTCAACCGAGAGGCTGACATCGTCGGTGACGACGAGTGCGCCATAGTTCTTGCGCAGGTTGCGGAGTTCGAGCAGCGGCTCAGCCATAGTGCGACCTCCGCAAAAGCCCCATGATCCCGCCTCTGACGAACAGCACAATCAGGATCAGCAGGGGCCCGAACACCATCTTCCAGTTCTCGGCGAGATGCGATCGTGTTTCCTCGCTGAGGAAGAAGCTCACCGTATGCAGGATTTCGGGCAGAAACTCCTCCAGCAGCAGAAAGGCGGCTGCTCCGATAATCGCCCCGTGCAGTGAGCCGAGCCCGCCGAGCACCACCATGAAGATCAACTCGCCCGAACGCTGCCATGTCATGAAGGCTGGGCTGACGAATTCCGCCTGATTGGCCAGGAGGCACCCGGCGAGACCCGCCATCATGCCGCTGATTACATAGGCTGCGAGCTGAAAGCGGAAGGGGCGAAATCCGATCGCTTCCATGCGCACGGCGTTCTCCCGCGTCCCGCGCAGGACGCGGCCGAACCGGGAGGCGACGATGGAGCGGGAGAGGGCATAAGCAGCGAACAGACAGAGCAGGCAGACCCAGTAGAAGGTGAAGTCGTTCTCCAGCCAGCCTGATCCGGCGATGAGGCTGCGGGACGCCAGGGTCATGCCGTCATCCCCGCCATAAGGCGCCAGAGATGTTGCGAGAAAATACACCATTTGCCCGAAGGCCAGGGTGATCATGATGAAATAGACGCCTTTTGTCCGCAGCGAGATGGCGCCTGTGACAAGAGCGAAGGCGGCAGAGGCAACGAGCGCAACAGGAACTTGAATCAGGGCATCCTCGAAGCCGTGGCTTGCGAGGATGCCGACCGCATAGCCGCCGAGGCCGAGAAAGGCCGCATGGCCGAAGCTCACAAGGGCGCCATAGCCGAGGATAAGATCGAGCGCCATGGCGGCTACGCCGAAGATCATCACCCGTGTGAGCAGGGAGAGGACATAGCCCTCGGCGCCCGAGAAGGTTGCGAGGAGGGGTGCCGCCGCAAAGGCCGCAAAGAGCACCACAGGAATGATCTCAAGCCGCGCGCCGAGCGACGGAGCAGAGTGGGTTTCGGCGATCTCGGTCATTAACTCCGCCCTCAACGCTTAACAGGGAACAGGCCGGAGGGACGGAAGAACAGCACGGCGGCCATGAAGACGTAGATCAGCATTGGCGCAATGGCGCGCCCCGTTTGGCTTGCGGCTGCGGGATCGAGGACAAGGCGCAGCAGGTTGGGCGCGAACGAGCGGCCGACTGTGTCCACGAGGCCGATCAGGAGCGCGGCCAGGAACGCGCCGCGGATCGACCCGATGCCGCCGATGACGATCACCACGAAGGCCAGGATGAGGATGTTGTCACCCATGCCGGGCTCAACGGACAGGATGGGCGCAACCATGGCGCCGGCAAAGCCCGCCAGCATGGCGCCGAAACCGAACACCACCATGAACAGGCGCTGGATGTTGACGCCGAGCGCCGAAACCATGGCGGCGTTGCTGGCGCCTGCGCGCACCAGCATGCCGACGCGTGTGTGGTTCACTAGAACGTAGAGCAATGCGGCAATCACGAGGCCGGCCGCGATGATGGCAAGACGGTAGACCGGGTAGAGAAGGCCGTTTGCGATCTCCACCGAGCCGGAGAGGATTTCGGGCACGGGAACGCTCAAAGGCGCCGCGCCCCAGACGAACTTCACGCCCTGGTTCAGAAACAGGATCACCCCGAACGTGGCGAGCACCTGATCGAGATGATCGCGATCATAGAGGTGGCGGAACACGAGGGCTTCCAGGAGCAGGCCAAAGGCCAGTGCCGTCGGAAGGGCGAGGAGCAGCGCCCAGCCGAAGCTGCCGGTCCAGGCGCTGAACGCTGCGACCAGATAGGCGCCGACCATGTACTGAACGCCATGTGCCAGGTTGATGAAGTCCATCACCCCAAAGACAAGGGTCAGGCCGGCGGCGATGAGGAAGAGGATGAGGCCGAACTGAAGGCCGTTCAGAGCCTGGACGAAAAAGAGGGTTGCTGTCATCGGCGCGTCACTGGCTGCTGGCCTGCATCAACCGAGCCTCCGCTTGCGTGCCCTCAGGCGAGAGCATCATGAAAGGTGCATCGAAGAAAGACGGCCTGTCCGGGAGTTCTCCAAGACAGGCCGCGTCAGCCCAATGGGCTTAGTTCGTCGGTGCGCATTCCTTGGCATAAGCATCCGTGTAGTCGTCGAACACCTTCTCGACGATCTCCGTCTGCATCTTGCCGTCCGACCGCTTGGCGGCCTTCACCAGATAGAAGTCCTGGATCGGGAACCCGTTGGCGCCGAGCTTGAAATCGCCACGGAGGGACTTGAACTCGGCCTTCTGAATAGCCGCACGAAGCGCGTCCTTGTTGTCGGTCTTGCCACCTGTTGCCTTCAGAGCAGCGTCGATCAGGAGAGCCGCATCATAGGAGTGCATCGCATAGGACGCCGGCACCGCATTGTAGGCAGCCTCGAAGGCGGCAACGAACTTCTTATTCGCCGGGGTGTCCATGTTCGGAGCCCAATTCGAGCCGCTGAGCATGTTGACGGCAGCGTCCTGCTGCGCCGGCAGGTTCGTCTCGTCGACCGTGAAGGCTGAGAGGAACGGAATACGGTCGGCAAGACCCGCAGCGCGGTACTGCTTGACGAGGTTCACGCCCATGCCGCCGGGCATGAAGGTGAAGATGGCATCCGGCTGCATGGAGGCGATCTTCGCCAGCTCGGGCTGGAAGTCGAGGGTGTTGAGCGGAGTGTAGGATTCCTCGACGATCTCGCCCTTGTAGTGGCGCTTGAAGCCTGCCAGCGCATCCTTGCCGGCCTGATAGTTTGGCGCCAGCAGATAAACCTTCTTGTAGCCGCGGTCCTGGGCCACCTTGCCGAGAACCTCGTGGTTCTGGTCATTCTGGTAGGAAGTGGCGAAGAAATACGGGTTGCAGCTCTTGCCGGCGAGGTTCGAGGGGCCGGCATTCACGCTGATGTAGAAGGTCTTGGAATCGACGATCGGCTTGTGGGTGGCAACCGCCACGTTCGAGAAGATCGGGCCGACCACGAAGTCGACCTTGTCGCGTTCGATGAGGCCTTTGACCTTCGTCACGGCGACATCCGGCTTTAACTCGTCATCGACGACGATCACTTCGACATCGCGTCCACCGAGCTTGCCGCCGAGATCCTTCATGGCGAGCTGGAAGCCGTCCCGCGCATGCTGGCCGAGCACGGCCGAGGGGCCGGAAAGGGTGAGAAGAAGGCCGACCTTCAGCTTCTCCTGCGCCACGGCCGGTGCAGCGGCCAGGGTCACGGCCGCTGCAAGGCCAAGGGTTTTGATTGTTGCGTTCATCATGATCTCCCGAGTGACTGTTCCCTGCGCACGTTTGCCGTGCTTGACGTGATTGTTCCCGGCGGGACGTGAGGCGCCTCGACGGAAGGGGCGGCGCTACTCTGCCGCAAAACGTTTCTGCCGAACACTCCCTTTGTTGGAGCCCTCGCAGCGGCTTCCCCAAAATTGGGATTGCCAAGGATTGTTTTAAGTTTAAAATAATTTCTGCCTTCTTCAAGTGGATTGTTTCGCAGGGGAAGGCCAGTGGGATGACAACTGCGTAGGGAACGGGACGAGAGAGCCCGAGGAGCGCGTTTGCGACCCTCGGTATATCGGCCCAAGCTCCCCAGGCCTGCGCGGCATAGCTCACCTGCTTCACAATCGAACGGAGGTGCGGACGATGGCGGACACGGCACATGTGGATACCTTCGCGAGAGACAACCTTCCGCCCCGGGACCAGTGGCCGACATTCATCTTCACACGGCCCGAGCTCCAGTATGCCGAGCGACTGAACTGCGCCGTGGCGTTCCTCGACCGGTGGGTCGAGGAGGGCAGGGGCGAAGAGCCCTGCCTCATCGGCCCGTCAGAGACGCTCACCTATCGCGAACTTCAAGAGCGGGTGAACCGGATTTGCAACGTGCTGGTCGGACGCCTTGGTCTCGTTCCAGGCAACCGGGTTCTCCTGCGGTCTGCCAACAACCCCATGATGGTGGCGGTCTATCTGGCGGTGCTGAAGGCCGGCGGCATCGTCGTTGCCACCATGCCGCTCCTGCGCGCCCGGGAGATTGCCTATCCGCTGAACAAGGCCAGGATCACGATAGCGCTCTGCGATCATCGCCTCGCGGAGGACATGGATCGCGCCAAGGCCCTGGCACCCGACCTCCAGCACGTCGTTTATTGGGGCTCAGGCAAACACGATAGCCTGGAGGCGATGATTGCCGGCGCTTCGCCGGACTTCTCCGCTGTCGATACGGCCGCGGACGATGTGTGCCTGATCGGCTTTACCTCAGGCACCACGGGCGAGCCGAAGGGCACCATGCACTTCCATCGCGACATGCTGGCGATCTGCGATGCGTATTCACGCAACGTGCTGCGGCCTGAGCCCAGCGACCGCTTCATCGGCTCGCCACCGCTTGCCTTCACATTTGGGCTCGGCGGCATTGTGCTGTTTCCGATGCGGGTCGGCGCTTCGACTGTGCTGCTGGAGAAGGCGGGACCTGACGATCTCCTGCCGGCGATCATGCAGTACAAGGCCACCATCTGCTTCACCGCGCCCACAGCTTATCGCGCCATCCTGTCGAAGCTGGAAGGCTATGACATTTCCTCCTTGCGTAAATGCGTCTCGGCCGGCGAGCCTCTGCCGAAAGGAACCTTTGAAGCCTGGAGGGATGCAACGAATATCCGGCTGATGGATGGGATCGGCGCTACCGAGATGCTCCACATCTTCATCGCCGCCACCGAGGAGGAGATCCGCCCCGGCGCCACTGGCAAGCCCGTCCCTGGCTATGAAGCCAAAGTCATCGACGAGGAAGGCCGTGATCTGCCGCCCGGCAGTATCGGCCGTCTGGCTGTGCGCGGGCCGACCGGATGCCGGTATCTCGCCGACGAGCGGCAGCAGAAATATGTGCAGGACGGCTGGAACGTCACTGGCGACACCTACCTCATGGATGAGGAAGGGTACTTTTGGTATCAGGCGCGCTCCGACGACATGATCATCTCCGCGGGTTACAATATCGCAGGGCCCGAGGTCGAGGCCGCGCTCCTCACGCACCCGGCCGTAGCAGAATGCGGCGTCGTCGGGGCACCCGACGATGGGCGCGGCACCGTGGTCAAGGCCTATGTGGTTCTCCGGCCGGATCACGGTCCAAGCGCCGAACTGACGAAGGCGCTGCAGGACCACGTGAAGCAGGAAATC
Organism: Microvirga soli; assembly: GCF_016734765.1. GTDB lineage: Bacteria > Pseudomonadota > Alphaproteobacteria > Rhizobiales > Beijerinckiaceae > Microvirga > Microvirga soli. The sequence goes on from NZ_JAERQE010000003.1 coordinate 301,093, forward strand.
GCCCCGTATAAATATCCGCGCGTGATCGAATTTGTGGATGCGCTGCCACGAACCCAGACAGGCAAGCTCCAGCGTTTCGAATTGCGCCGTATTGCTCTGGATGAGGCTAAGCCGCAGGAGGCAATGAGGGCCTGATGACGAGGCCCAGTGTTTCATAGGCCGGCTTTGAGGTTGAACAGAAATTATTTTAAGCTTAAAACAAATCTGCAATTTCGGGTAGGAATCCCATGAAGACGGCAATCATCGGCGGCGGCCCCGCAGGGCTCTATTTCGCGATCCTGCTGAAGAAGCTCAGGCCGGAGGCCGACGTTACGGTCTATGAGCGCAACCGGGCCGATGAGACCTTCGGCTTCGGCGTTGTCTTTTCCGATGCGACGCTCGACAATTTCGAAAAGTACGACCTGCCGAGCTACCAAAGGATCGTTCGCGAGTTCGCCTATTGGGACGACATCGCCATCCATTTCAGGGGAACCGAGCACCGGATTGGCGGCAACGGATTCTGTGGCTGCTCGCGGCGCACGCTGCTCCTGATCCTGCAGGATAGGGCGGAGGAAATCGGCGTCACGTTGCGCTACGAAGCGGATGTCGATGACGAGAGCCTGTTCGCCGATGCGGATCTCGTCGTTGTGGCCGACGGCATCAACAGCCGTTTCCGTGAGCGTTATGCCGACCACTTCCAGCCCGAGGTCGATCTGAGACCCAACAAGTTCACCTGGATGGGCTCGACCAAGCCGCTCGACGCCTTCACCTTCATCTTCCAGGAGACGGAGTGGGGGCCCTTCATCGCCCATGCCTACCAGTACGAGGCGAACCGCTCTACCTGGGTGTTCGAGACCGACCCGGAGACCTTCGAGCGGGCCGGCCTGAATGACAAAAGCGAGGCGGAATCTGCCGCGCTCATGGAGCAGATTTTCGGCTGGTTCCTCGGCGGGCACCGCGTTCTCACCAACCGCTCGATCTGGCGCAACTTCCCGATGATCCGCAACAAGCGTTGGGTCATGGGCAACAAGGTGTTGCTCGGCGACGCCAAGGCCTCGGCACATTTCTCCATCGGCTCGGGCACAAAGCTCGCCATGGAAGATGCCATCGCGCTCTACGAAGCCATCCGCCGCAACCCAAGCGTCGAGGGCGCCTTGGCGCTGTATGAGACAGGACGGCGCGAGGAGGTCGAAAAGACCCAGCATGCCGCCGACGTATCGCTGGTCTGGTTCGAGCATGTGGCGCGCTTCTGGGATTTCGACCCGGTTCAGTTCGCCTTCGGCGTGATGACGCGCGCAAAAGCGATCACCTACGACAACCTGCGTCTGAGGGCGCCCGATTTCGTCGCGGCCGTCGATCAGACCTTTGCCAAACAGGTGCGCCGGGAGGGCTTTGACGTATCGGTCGAGAGCCCCACGGTTCCGATGTTTCAGCCGTTCCGGTTGCGGGAGATGAATGTCGCCAATCGGGTGGTGGTTTCGCCGATGGACATGTATTCGGCCAAAGACGGCGTGCCGAACGACTTTCATCTCGTGCATTACGGCTCGCGCGCCACGGGCGGTGCGGGGCTCGTGTTCACGGAAATGACCTGCGTCTCGCCTGAATCCCGCATCACGCTCGGCTGCACCGGCCTGTGGAACGATGAGCAGGAGGCTGCCTGGAAGCGGATCGTCGACTTCGTTCATGCGAACTCCGAGACGAAGATCTGCCTGCAGCTCGGGCATGCGGGCCGGAAAGGCGCCACCAAGCTCATGTGGGAGGGCATCGACCGGCCGCTGGAGCAGGGTGCCTGGGACATCTGTTCTGCATCGCCCATCCCATATTTCCCGGACAGCCAGGTGCCGCGCGAGGTGACGCGGGCGGAGCTCGACACCATCAAGGCGCAGTTTGTCGAGGCGTCCATCCGTGGTGAGCGTGCCGGTTTCGATATGCTCGAACTCCACTGCGCTCACGGATACCTTCTGGCGAGCTTCATCTCGCCGCTCACCAACCGGCGCATGGATGAATATGGGGGCTCCCTCGAAAACCGTCTGCGCTATCCGCTGGAGGTGTTTGACGCCATGCGCGAGGTCTGGCCCGCGCACAAGCCGATGTCGGTGCGCATTTCCGCAACCGATTGGGCTGAGGGCGGTGTCACGGGCGAGGATGCGGTCGAAGTTGCCCGCGCGTTCGCTGAGCACGGAGTCGATCTCGTCGATGTTTCGACGGGACAGACCGTGCGCGAGGCGCGGCCTATTTACGGACGCATGTTCCAGACGCCGTTCTCGGATCAGGTGCGCAACGAGGCGCGTGTAGCCACAATGTGCGTCGGCAACATCACGACGGCCGATCAGGTGAACACGATTCTGGCCGCAGGCCGCGCCGATCTCGTTGCGCTCGGCCGGCCGCATCTGGTCGATCCGTTCTTCACCATGAAGGCTGCCGCCTGGTATGGCGCGGCCAGCATCCATTGCCCGCCGCAATATCATGCCGGCCGTGACCAGATCTTCCGCAACTCCGTGCGTGATCGTCAGGATCTGGACGAGTTGAAGATCAAGGCCAAGCCCAAGACCCGCGCCGAGCTGAAGATGGAGGCCGGTGAGAAGCCTCTCGCGGCGGAATGAGATGACCATGACAACTCTCAAAGGCCGGCATGCATTGGTTACGGGCGGCGGCCGCGGAATCGGTCGGGCTATTGCAGCATCGCTCATGAAGGCAGGCGCGACCGTAACGATCGTCGGACGCAACCCCGCGACGCTCGAGCAGGCCATCATGCAAGGCGATGCTCACGCGGCTGCCGTGGCGGACGTGTCGGATGCGCAAAGAGTGCAAGCCGCCGTGCAGGAATCGGTTTCGCGCTACGGTCCTGTCGACCTGATGATCGCCAATGCCGGTGGTGCGGCTTCCGCGCCTTTCATGAAATCCGGTCCGGAGGTCTTCCGACAGATGCTGGATGTGAACCTGCTTGGCGTCACGAATGTGGCTCAGGCCGTGCTGCATTCCATGGCGGAGCGGGGCTTCGGACGGATCGTCGCTGTCGCGTCCACGGCGGGCCTGAAGGGCTATCCCTATGTGAGCGCTTATTGCGCCGCCAAGCACGCCGTAATCGGCTTCGTTCGTGCCCTGGCGCTGGAGACCGCCAAAACCGGCGTGACCGTGAATGCCGTCTGTCCTGGTTTCACCGATACCGATCTCGTGGCAGAGAGCCTCGAGACAATCATGAGAAAAACGGGCCGGACCCGAGAGGACGCTTTGGGGGAACTCGTGAAGCACAACCCGCAGGGCCGGTTGATCGACCCATCGGAGGTCGCCGCTGCCGTGCTCTGGCTCTGCAGCGAGGAAGCGCGATCCGTGACAGGGCAGGCCATCGTGGTGGCCGGGGGAGAAATCTGAAGATGGACGATCAGGCGATTCCGCTCGACGCCGAAACCAAGGCTGTCGAGATGCCGGAGGATCACCGGGAAGAACTGCGCCTCTGGCTGCGCCTTCTCACCTGCACAACCCTCATCGAGGGGGAGGTGCGCGGTCGCCTGCGCGAGCGGTTCGACGTCACCTTGCCCCGCTTCGATCTGATGGCGCAGCTCGACAAGGCTCCGGATGGCATGACCCTGTCCGATCTCTCGAAGCGCATGATGGTCTCGAACGGTAATCTCACCGGCCTCGTCGACCGGCTCGTCGCGTCCGGCCACATCGTGCGCACGGCTTCCCCGACAGATCGCAGGGCCACGGTGATCAGCCTGACGGAGAGCGGCCGCGGCGAGTTTTGCGCCATGGCGGCCGAGCATGAGCTCTGGATCGCTGATCTGTTCGGCGGTCTTACGGAGAAGGACCGGGGCGATCTCATGCGGCTTCTCGGTAAAACCAAGCTGTCGGCACGGCGCGCCATCCAAGGAGAAGGTCAGTGATGCAGTTTGCCAATTCCGTTACGCTGCCGCTCGCAACCTATGAGCCGCGCCATTTTCTGCTGTCTGTCGACGGACCCGTTGCGACAGTCACGCTCAATCGCCCGGAGAAGAAGAACCCCCTTACCTTCGAGAGCTATCGTGAACTGGCGGATTTCTTCCATGCCTGTGCAAAGGACGAGGAAGTCAAAACCATCGTGGTAACCGGAGCTGGCGGAAATTTCTCGTCAGGCGGCGATGTCTTCGAAATCATCGGCCCATTGGTCGAAATGGACACGAAGGGCCTCACGGCCTTCACCCGCATGACCGGGGAACTGGTCAAGGCCATGCGGGCGGCGCCGCAGCCGATCATCGCGGCCGTTGAGGGCATTTGTGCCGGCGCAGGCGCCATTGTGGCGATGGCATCGGACATTCGTCTTGCGGTCCCTGGCGCGAAGGTGGCGTTCCTGTTCAACAAGGTGGGGCTTGCAGGCTGCGATATGGGCGCCTGTGCCATTCTCCCTCGCATCATCGGGCAGGGGCGGGCCTCGGAGTTGCTCTATACCGGCCGCTTCATGAGCGCCGAGGAAGGCGAGCGGTGGGGCTTTTTCAGCCGCATGGTCGAGTCCGGCGAACTCCTGAGCGAGGCGCACAACCTGGCTCGGATGATCGGCACCGGACCAACCTATGCCAACGCGATGACGAAGCGCATGCTCGCCATGGAATGGGCCATGTCGGTCGAGGAGGCCATCGAGGCCGAGGCTGTTGCCCAGGCTCTATGCATGACCACCGAGGACTTCGCGCGCGCTTATCGCGCCTTCGCGGCGAAGGAAAAGCCGGTCTTCAAGGGAGATTGACGTGGTCGATACGAGCTTTCTCTCCTGGCCCTTCTTCGAGGCTCGTCATCGGCAATTTGCTGACGGCTTGCGCGACTGGGCTGCACGGGAGGTCCATTCCCTTGTGGATCACTCTGACGTCGACGCGTCCTGCCGCAATCTCGTACACCGCCTTGGCGAAGACGGGTGGCTCAAGGCTGTCGTCCCCAGGGCTTATGGCGGTCTGTTACCCACCTTCGATGTCCGCACCCTGTGTCTCGCCCGCGAGACGCTGGCCTTCCAGGACGGCTTGGCGGATTTCGCGTTCGCCATGCAGGGCCTTGGAACGGGGCCGATCACCTTGTTCGGCTCTGAAGAGCTGAAGGAGAGATACCTGCCGCCTGTTGCCCGCGGCGAGGCGATTGCGGCTTTCGCGCTGTCCGAACCGGAAGCTGGGTCGGATGTCGCTGCCATGAGCACGACGGCGACTCCCGATGGGCCGCATCATGTGCGCCTCGAGGGCGTGAAGACATGGATCTCGAATGGCGGCATTGCGGACCACTACGTGGTCTTCGCGCGGTCGGGTGAGGCTCCCGGAGCGAAGGGGCTGTCGGCCTATGTGGTCGATGCACAGACGCCGGGACTGACGATCGAGAACCGGATCGATGTCATCGCGCCTCATCCCCTCGCGACCCTTCGGTTTGAAGGATGCCGGGTGCCGCTTTCGCAGCGTGTCGGGGGACGGGGTGATGGGTTCAGGGTGGCCATGGCGACCTTGGACGTTTTCCGCTCGACCGTGGGAGCTGCGGCTCTCGGACTAGCCCGCCGTGCCCTTGACGAGGCGCTTCAGCACGCTTCCTCCCGCAAGCTCTTCGGGGCTCCTCTGGGGGATTTGCAATTGACCCAAGCCTCCCTCGCCGACATGGCAACCGGGGTGGACACTGCTGCGCTCCTCGTCTATCGCGCCGCTTGGACCAAGGACCAGGGTGCGGAGCGCGTGACCCGCGAGGCCGCCATGGCAAAGATGCATGCTACGGAAGAGGCGCAGTGTGTGATCGACAAAGCAGTGCAGATCTTCGGCGGCCTCGGCGTCACCAAGGGCGTGAAGGTCGAAGAGCTCTATCGGGAGATCAGGGCTCTGAGGATTTATGAGGGAGCAACGGAAGTGCAGAAGATCGTGATTGCACGGGAGCTCCTGAAGATGCACGCCAAGCAATCCAATTCCTAAAAGGGAGGATACCAGTGACAGCTTCTGTTGGAGATGCTCCCTCGTCCGCCGATGATGGCCCCGAAGTTCTGAACCCGAAGCATTGGCCGGCGCCGAAAGGTTATGCCAACGGCATGATGGCCGAAGGCAGGATCGTGGTGACCGGCGGAGTCGTCGGATGGGACGAGAGCGGTGCTTTCGCCGACAGCTTCGTCGGACAGGCGCGTCAGATCTTCGAGAACATCAGCGCCATCCTGGCCGTGGCAGGAGCCGAGCCGCGGCATCTGGTGCGGCTGACCTGGTATGTTGTCGACATCGAGGAATATCTCGCGAATCTGCGCGACCTCGGCCGTGCGTATCGGGATGTCTTCGGCACCCATTACCCGGCTATGGCGCTGGTTCAGGTCGTGCGCCTCGTGGAAAAAGCCGCCCGCATCGAGATCGAAGCAACCGCGGTCTTGCCCCATCAGACAACAAGCTGACTCCTTTCCCAAAGGGGTTAATGTCTGCCGTCGGTTGGAAGGTCCTGTCTGTTGGCCTAGGATTGGGGGCTTGGATCTCCACGACCGGAAAGCGCCATGATGATCTCCCTGCGACAAGCCCTCCGCGAGACGGCAATCCCGCTAGTGAGCGCGCTTCTGCTGGTCCTTTTCATCGTCTTGCAGGTTCTCGGCACGCCGCAGGCGCTTGGCAGTCTCGGCTTCCTCTCTCCGGCACAGACATCGAGCCCCAGGGCGACCCTGGAGAGCTTCCGCGCCGATGCATCGCGGGCAACGGCTCTGCTCATGGAAGCTTACCGGGAGAGCAGGTCCGAAGCCGGCCTGTCCTTAAGCGAGAGCGTCACCCGAAAGGCCGCGGAGGCAGATGCTCTGCTGGCGAGAGCCTCCCAAACCCTCGACCTGCGGGATATTCCTCCGGTCGAACTGGAGCATCGGCGTCTCGAATCCGTCATTCTCCTGAAAGAGATCCTGGACCGTGTTCCGTTGTCTGGCTCAAGCCCGATCCCGGGAGACGATGAGGTCGCGGCAAAGCCGCCGGCAAGCTGGAATGTTCCCGGAACGGATCTTCGGATCGTGCGCATGGCAGATGGCGCGAGAGCCGGGGAGTACCTCTTCTCCAGCGGGACCGTGCTGGGGCTCGAGAGCTTCTATCGCATGATCCGCAGCGAGCCCAACCTGAGCGGCGTAAAGACCGATTTCTACGATTTCTTCAGCCAGTCGCCCGGCCATCTGCTGCCGCCGAAATGGTTCAGCGTGATCGAAGCCCTGCCGGCACCCCTGAAGGTGGAGATCGAGGGGCAGGCGGGTTGGCAGTGGATTGCATTCTTTCTCGTGGCATGTCTCGCCGTCTTTGCCGTCCTCGGAGTGCGCTACCTCGCTCGTGATGGCGCCTCGTCTCAAAGCGGAGCAGTGCAGGTTCTGGCGGATGTGCTCGTTCCCTGTGCCGTTGCAGTTGCGGCTTTGTTCGTGCGCTACATGAGCGACAACCAGATCAACCTGACGGGCCAAGTTAACAACACCGTCGAGGAGATTGCCGAGGGGATCGCCTATATCGCCATGATCTGGGCCGTGCTTGTGTTCTCCAATGCTCTTGCCGGAAGGCTCTACCTGACGGCGACGAAAAGCATCGATGCCCATCTGGCACGAGCTGCCGTTCGGATTGCCGGCCTTACCGTTGCCGTTACTCTGCTCATCTACGGTGCCTCCCATCTCGGAATTCCGCTGGCTGGTCTCCTGGCAGGCCTCGGAGTCGGTGGCTTGGCGGTCGCTCTTGCGGCCAAACCGACTCTGGAGAACTTCATCGGCGGCTTGATCCTCTATGCGGACCGGCCGGTCCGGGTGGGCGACCTCTGCCGGTTCGGCACGCTCGAAGGCCGGGTCGAGGAGATCGGGATCCGCTCGACCCGGATCAGAGGGCTTGACCGGACTCTGATCACGATCCCGAACGCAACCTTCGTGAATATGAACATCATCAACCTGACCAACCGGGATCGGATGCCATACGACCGTGTGATCGGGCTGGCGGCCACTGATACGGCAGGGATCCGCCAGGAGATCGAAGCCACTGCCGCCCTTGTGGCGGAGCATCCGCGGATTGAGCACGGCTCCGTCCAGGTGAGGTTGCGGGAGGGGCACGAGGAGAAGCCCAAGGTCGAGATCTGCGCTCTGATCTCGACCTCGAAATGGGGTGAATTCCTGCAGATCCAGCAGGAGCTCGACCTCATGCTGCGGGACAAGCTGCTGGCTGCCGCGCCTGTTAACGAGTCAGCCTCCGGCACAACGGACAACGTCGTATCGCTTAAAGATCCTGCCTGAGCTGAGGGTCGAGGCTCTCAGATCCTGATCGAGACGATCTCGGCCTGCCCCTGTCCGACGGTGACCGTATCCCCGACCTCCTTGCCCATGAGGGATTGTGCAAGAGGCGAGATGTAGGAGAGGCTGCCCCTGGCGGGATCGGCCTCATCTTCACCGACGATGCGGTAGGTCTGTCGTCGTCCGTCCTCGCGCTCGAAGGTGACTTCGGCTCCAAAGCGGACGTGAGACGTGTCTGTGGGCGGGGGCACCACCTCGGCCGAGACCCGGCGGGCCGACCAGTAGCGTAGATCGCGGGAGAGACGGGCGACCTCGGCCTTATCGTCCCTGACCTGGGCATCTCTGACGCGCTTCTCAAGGGCTTCGATTTCCGCGTCCATGCGGACCAGACCCGCCGGCGTGACGAGGTGGTGAGGGCTGATCGACCGATCAGGCAGGTCCTCGAAGGCTTCTCCACCCTCAGGCTCACGAACAAAGGCACGACTCATGGCGCTTCCTCCGCCTGAGAAGGAAACGATTCGAGCCCGGCTAAGTTTCCGAGTTGGCCTTTAGGACTTTGACTGCCTCAGACGACCCACGATGCCGCCGGGAAAGGCATAGACGCTGATGATGAACAAGGCGCCGAGCCACAGCAGCCAGCGGTCCGGATGGATAAGGTTGGGCAGGAGCGGGATACCGGCGAGAGCAGCGCTGCCAGCCCCCATCAGCACCTGCAGGTAGCTTTGGGCCAGCACGAACACGGCAGCCCCGATGACGGCGCCGTACATGGTGCCCATGCCGCCGATCACGACCATGAGCAGGATGTCGATCATGATCGAGAAGGACAGGGTGGTGTCTGGCCCGTTATAGCGCAGCCACAAGGCCATGAGGGCGCCCGCGGCGGTCGCGGCAAGCGCGGAGATGACGGAGGCGGCGGTGCGATAGGCGACTACCCGGTAGCCCAAGGCCTCGGCCCGGAACTCGTTTTCGCGGATCGCCTGGAGCACGCGACCGAAGGGTGAGTTCACGATCCGCAGCAGGAGGAGGAAGACGACAAGCGAGACGACAAAGACGAGGTAATAGGCGAGCAGGCGCCCGTTGATCATGGTGCCGAAGACTGGCTCCGAGAGGACCCGGAAGGCTGGGCGAAGTGCCGGCGGAAGCTGAAACGACAGGCCATCCTCGCCGCCGGTGATGTCGGACAGCTGGGAGGCCAGAACGGCCGCCGCGGAGGCGACCGCCAGGGTGATCATCGAGAAGAAGATGGCGCGCACTCGAAGTGATAGGAGACCGATGGCAACTGCCAGAAGGGCTGATAGGGCAAGAGCCGATACCAGACCGATCGCGACCGAACCCCAGGTGGGGCTGATACGCTCGAGCGCGATGGCAATGCCGTAGCCGCCGATGCCGTAGAACATGGTGTGGGCGAAGGACACGATGCCGGAATAGCCGAGTAGGAGGTCGTAGCTTGCGACCAGCACGATGAACACGCAGATCTTCGCCGCCGTGCCCACGGGCTGGCTGCCCGAGAACAGGAACGGGGTCGCGGCCAGGAGCACGAAGATGGCGAGCAGGATAAAGCTGAGTGCCCGCGAGCGGGGCAGGTCGGAGGACAAAAGACCGGTCAGGAGACCACCGCGCCGGCGGGTCTCGTCGAAGGCAAGGGAGAGGGCGGGAGACGTGCTCATCGGCGTGCTACCGGAAACAGGCCCTGGGGACGCCAGATCAGGACGAGGGCCATGACGAGAATGTTGGAGATCAGGGCCAGCTTCGGCTCGATGAAGCCGACATAATTGGCCACGAGCGCCACGAGGATGGAGCCGACGAAGCAGCCGCCCACGGAACCGAGGCCGCCGATGATGATGACGATGAACACCAGCACCATCACCTCCATGCCCATGCCGGCGGTGAGCGTCTGGCGGTAGAACGCCCACATGACGCCGCCAAGACCGGCGAGCGCCGAACCGGCAATGAAGACGCTGACGAAGAGCCGGCGGATGCGGTAGCCGAGCGCCTCGACCATCTCGGGGTTCTCGACGCCGGCGCGGATGAGCAGGCCGATCCGGGTGCGGTTGAGCAGCAGCTGCATGCCGACGAACACCACGAGCCCGATGATGACCGCCACCACCCGGTAGCGCTCCATGACGATATCGCCGAGCACGAAGGCGCCGCGCAGGGATTGCGGCAGCGGGATCGGGATCGGCGATGCGCCCCATAGAGCATGGATCAGCTGCTCGGTGACGATCAGGCCGCCCATGGTCACCAGGATCTGCTTCAGGTGGCTGCCATAGACCGGGCGCACGATCACGCGCTCGAAGACCGCTCCGGCAAGGGCCGTGACGCCCATGGCGACGAGTATGCACAATGCCAGGAGAGCGAGGTTCAGCCCGATGGAATCCGCCGTTGCCCAACCGGCGAGCGGCCCCAGGACCAGAAGAGTTGCGTAGGCGCCGAGCGAGATGAAGACGCCGTGCCCGAAATTGATGATGTCCATGAGGCCGAACACAAGGGTGAGCCCCGAGGCCATCAGGAAGATCATCATGCCCATGGCGAGCCCTGCCACGGTCAGCGTCACCCAGGTCGAAGGACTGCCGACGAAGGGCAGCGCCAGAAGGCCGAGGGCCGGAATGAGCAGTAGCGGCAGCCAATCCGTCTTTGCGCTGGGGAGTTCGGCCGGGGCCGAGGGTTGGGCAGCCATGTCACTCATTGGTGAGCATCCAGAGAGAGGCCGAGCAGGCGCTGCTGCATGTCCTTGTCCGCCACAAGGTCACTCATGGCACCGGAATGCACGATGCGCCCATCGTCCATCACGACCACATTGTCGCCAAGCGCCGAGGCGGCATAGAAATTCTGTTCCACGAGCAGGATCGTCTCGCCCGATGATTTGAGGGCCCGGAACGCCTCGATCATGCTGCGCACCATGACGGGAGCCAGACCCTTGGTGGGCTCGTCGATGAGCAGCAGGCGGCGAGGTTCCGCGATGGCGCGGGCGATGGCCAGCATCTGCTTCTGTCCGCCCGAGAGATTGCCGGCGGGCAGGTTCCAGAAGCGTTTGAGAGCCGGGAAAAGACCGAGGATCCAATCGAGCCGATTCTTGTCGACAGGACCGCTGCGAGCCGCCAGCACGATGTTCTCGCGCACCGTGAGATCGGTGAAGATGCCCATCGCTTCCGGCACATAGGCGATGCCGGCGCGGGCGATGTCGGGCGTCGACCGGGTGGTGATGTCGCTGCCGTCGAAGCGGATGTTGCCCGAGGAGGCCTGCCACAGGCCCATGATGGTGCGCAGGGTCGTAGTTTTGCCGGCGCCGTTGCGGCCGAGCAGCATGGTGAGCTCGCCGGCAGGCACCGTGAAGTCCACACCATGAAGAATATGATAGGGGCCGATATGCGTGTGTACGCCGGAGAGCTGCAGCAGAGGCTCAGTCACGGGCGACCTCCACGCCGAGATAGGCTTCCTGCACTACCGGCGAGGCGATGACCTCGGCGGGATCGCCATCCGCCACGAGGGCGCCGTTGTGCAGCACGATGATGCGGTCGGAGAGCGAACGCACCACGTCCATCTTGTGCTCCACGAGAAGCACGGTCGCGTCCCCGCGCTGCCTGATGTCGTTGATGAGTTCGAGCACGGTCGGCACTTCGTCGACGCTCATGCCGGCGGTCGGCTCGTCGAACATGAAGACCTTCGGCTCCATGGCGATGAGAAGCGCCACCTCGAGCTTGCGCTGATCCCCGTGCGAGAGGGCTTTCGGCGCGATGTGCCGCTTGTCCGCCAGGCGCACGCGCTCCAGAACCGCCTCGGCCTGCTCGATCAGGTCGCGGCGCGTGTTCCACACCTTGAGGAGCGACCAGCCTGCGTCGGCGCGGCTCTGCACCGCCAGGCGAACGTTCTCCAGCGCGCTGAGCTGCGGAAAAAGATTGGTGAGCTGGAAGGCGCGGCCGAGCCCGCGCTTGGTACGAGCCGAGGGCGCAAGGCCCGTGATGTCCTCGCCACCGACGATCACCTGACCCGATGAGGCGCGTAGCTGGCCGGAGATCAGGTTGAAGTAGGTGGTCTTGCCGGCGCCATTCGGGCCGACAATCGCCGTGAGCGTGCCGGGGGTGAAGCGGCACGACACGTCGTTGACGGCCACATGGCCGCCGAAGCGAATCGTAAGCCCGCGCGTTTCAAGCGCGGGCGTCGTTGTCGTTGATGCGGTCACTGGTCTTTTTAACGCTTGTTCCGAACCGGGACCGGCATCTTGTCGGCCGGGATGGTGGCGACGAGATCGAGCAGGTCGTTCGCGTCCTTGCCGTTGGCCTTGACCTTGAAGTGATACATCTCCTGCAGGGCCTGGTGATCTTCCTTGCGGAAGGTCATGGTTCCCTTCGGCGTTTCGAAGGACATGCCCTCCATGGCCGTGATCAGCTTCTCGGTGTCGGTGCCGCCGGCCTTCTGGATGGCCGTGACGGCAGCGGAGGCCGCAGCGAAGCCGCCTGCGGTGAAGAAGTCCGGCGGTGCGTTGAAGCGCTTCTGGTGCTCGGCCACGAGCCAGTCGTTCATCGCGTTCTTCGGGAAGGCATAGTAGTAGTACACTGCGCCTTCCATGCCGGGGTAGTTCTTGTAGATCTGCATGGCCGGCAGGATGTTGCCGCCGGGCGCAATCTCGATGCCGAAGCGCTCGGGCTTCAGGTCGGCGATCTTCGGCAGCGGATGCTGGCCGGCCCAGATGATGTTGATGATCTTCTTGCCCGGCTTGTCCTTCAGCGCGTCGAAGATGCGCTGGGCGGAGGCGGTGAAGTCGGTGGCGTTCTGCGGAGCATATTCCTCGAACACGACCTTGGCGTTCGGGCGGATCTGGGCGAGCGCGTTTTTCAGAGCCGCGACGCCATCCTTGCCGAAGGCGTAATCCTGCGCGAGGGTCGCGATCGACACGTCACCGCTGGCCGGCACCGCAGCCGCCGCGCCATAGGCGTCCTGGGTCGAGTTGCGGGCAGTGCGGAAGATGAAGCGGTTCCACTTCTCGCCGGTGATCGCGTCGGCCACAGCGGGCTCCACAATCAGGACCTTGCCGTTCTCCTCGGCCACGGGAAGCATGGCGAGAGCCGCGGCGGACGAGGTGGTGCCCACAGCAAGGTCAACCTTGTCGTCGTTATAGGCCTGCTCCAGCAGCGTCTTGGAAAGATCTGCCTTGAGCTGGTCGTCCTTCACGATCACGTTGATCTTGCGGCCGTTGATGGCCATCGTGCCCTTGGTCAGATACTCGAGGCCCATCATGAAGCCGGCTTCGGTCTGCTTGGCATAAGCCTCGAGCGGACCGGTTTTGCCGGCAATCAGAGCGATCTTGATGTCTTGAGCAAAAGCTGAAGATGCAAAGAAAATTCCTGCCGTAGCGGCAGCGATTTTGAGTCCCAGGCGCATCGGTCTCCCCGTTCTGTTATTGCGCCATTGACGGCTTTGCGTTGCAGCATGTCAAGCGCTGGTCCCACACCGTCCCTAGTCAGAAAGGATGATGCAACGGGTCAGGCTCAAGCCTCCGGCAGCACCGGCGTTTCGATGTCCTTCGCCTCGCGCCCGCGTCGCGCGGCCTCGCGTTCGAGCAGCAGGAGGACCAGCCCCGCCCCGCAGATCACGGCAGCGCCCACAAGCGTCCAGAACCCCACGACATCGCCGAAGAACAGATAGCCCAGCACGATCGCCCAGACGATGAGGGTGTACTGGTAGGGAGCGACGACGGATGCAGGCGCGATCTTCAGGGACCTGTTCACGCAGACATGCGCCACCATGGACACGATGCCGAGCAGGAAGAGGCCAGCGAGATCGAGCGGACTCGGCGTGACCCAGGCGAGCGGCGCTGCGACAAGGCCGAAGATCAGGGCTCCGAGGATCTGGCCGAGCACGAGGGTGGCGTCATGGGTGTCCCGCAGCTTGCGGGTCGTGATCATGAGAAGCGAGTAGAACAGGCTTCCCGCGAGCGCGATGAGCGCAGGCAGCGACAGGGTGGCGGTCGACGGGCGCAGGGCGATCAGCACGCCGACGAAGCCGCCGGCAATGGCGAGCATGCGCGGCTTGTCGATCTTCTCACCGAGCCAGAAAGCCGCGAAGGCCGCCACATAGATGGGCCCGGCCAGGTAGTAGGTCATCACGTCCGCGAGCGGCAGATAGGTGACGGCCCAGTAGAAGCAGGCGACCTCCAGGGTCGAGAGCGTGATGCGCACCAAATGCAGACCCGGCTGCGGCGGGATCTCGAACGGGACCTTCTGCCGGCGCATGAGGGGCAGGAGGACCATGAGGGCCGCGATGCTGCGCAGGAGCAGCACCTGCCCGACGGAATAGGTGGCGACGAGCCATTTGCCCATGACGTCGTTCATGGCGAACATGAAGACGCCGAGCAGCATCAGGCCGATGCCGACAAGAACGCCTGAACGAACTTTGTGGGCTGGGGAGGAACCGGAATGAGACATGGTGAGGATAAATGCGAGAAAACTGGCTTGATTCCTAGCCCAATGAGCGATGATTGAGGTTGAAGCCCCCTGGAGAAACCTCATGAACGATCCGGCACCGAAAGACCCTGACTTCGAGGCGCGCGTGCGGGAGAGCTTTGCGCGTCAAGGGCTGATGGTGACGCTGGGCGCATCTCTGACCCATGTCGCTCCCGGGGTGGTGGAGATTGCCATGCCCGCGTCGTCGGCTGTCTCGCAGCAGCATGGCTTCGTTCATGCGGGAGCCCTGGCCAGCATTGCCGATTCCGCTGCCGGCTATGCGGCCCTAACTCTCATGCCGCCCAGTGCCGGCGTTCTCACGGCCGAATTCAAGATCAACCTGATGGCGCCGGGTGTCGGCGAGCGTATGATCGCACGGGGCAGGGTCATCAAGGCCGGGAGGACGCTGACCCTGGCTCAGACCGACGTCTTTGCCATTCACGAAGGCCGAGAGAAGCAGATCGCTCTTTTAACCGCCACGCTCATGGCCATCGAGGGGCGCGAGGGCGTGAGCAGCTAGAGGACGGTACGAGCCACCTTGTCATCCCCGGCGAGCCAAAGGCGAGGGAAGGGGATCCACTCACAGGCACAGCGCTATGGATTCCCTTCCCCTCCGCTGCGCTCCGGCCGGGAATGACACAGCGGGCATTGTTAAAAGGTCTTCGCCCCGTTCACGGGCAGCATGATGGCATAGAGCGATGTCGTGGCGCAGATGTAGAGACGGTTCCGCTTCGGTCCGCCGAACACCACGTTGGCGACGGCTTCCGGAACCAGGATCTTGCCGATGAGGGTGCCGTCGCTCTCGTAGCAGTGCACGCCGTCGCCGGCGCTGGTCCAGATCCGCCCGGCTTCGTCGAGCCTGAACCCGTCGAACAAGCCTTGTGTGCAGGTGGCGAAGACATTGCCGCCCGAGAGGCTCCCCTGATCGTCGACATCGAAAACCCGGATGTGCCGTGGTCCGTCCTTCACATGGGTGGCGCCGGTGTCAGCCACATAGAGGCGTCTCTCGTCGGGCGAGAAGGCGATCCCGTTCGGGCGCACGAAATCGTCGGCGACAACGCGGACGTCGCCCGTATGCGGATCGATCCGGTAGACGTGGCAGTCACCGATTTCACTTTCCGCCTTGTGCCCCTCATAGTCGGAATCGATCCCATAGGCGGGGTCCGTGAACCAGATCGATCCATCGGACTTCACCACCACGTCGTTGGGGCTGTTGAAGCGCCCGCCCTGGTAGTGGCTGGCGAGCACCGTGATCGAGCCGTCATGTTCGGTGCGGGTCACGCGCCGGTTGCCGTGCTCGCAGGTGACCAGGCGGCCTTGTCGATCCACCGTGTTCCCGTTGGAATAGCCGGATGAATGGCGGAACACGCTGACGGCGCCCGAGGTTTCATCGAAGCGCATCATCTGGTCGTTGGGCACGTCGCTCCAGACCAGGTAGCGCCCGGCCGGAAAATAGGCCGGACCTTCCGCCCAGCGGCATCCCTCCGCCAGTTTCTCCAGACGCGCAGATCCGATGTGAAGACGCTGGAACCGATCGTCGAGAACGACGGCGATATCCCGGAACATGGAAACCGGCACCTACCGTTAATGCGCCATCAGAACGGGGATGGTCGTGTTGCCGAGGATGTGGCTCGTGGCACCGCCGAAGAACATCTGCCGCAGGCGGCTCTGGGTATAAGCGCCCTTCACCAGCAGATCGCAGCCAAGAGCCGCGGCTTCCTTCAGGATGGCCTCGCCGGGCCGGTTGGACGGATCGGGGGCCGTGATGGCTTCCGCCGGCAGGTCATGCATCCGAAGGTGACGGGCAAGCTCCGAGCCGGAAGGACCGGGAACACCCCAGTCCTCGAGCTCGAGAACCACGATCCGCTTGGCCTTCCGGAGCAGGGGCATCGAATCCAGCACCGCACGGGCCGTCTCCGTGCTCCGGTTCCAGGCGATGACGGCCGTCTCGCCGAAGCTGCGGGTCGGAACAGGCGGGGCGATCAGGACGGGCCGTCCAGCCTCGAAGAGGGCGGCCTCCGCCGTGGACAGGCGGGTCTGGCCGTTCGATCCATCGGGGCGTCCCACGACGATCATGTCGAAGACCCGCCCATAGGCTCCCAGGAAGGCATCCTCCATCAGGCCATCCTGGCGCCAGCCGGAGCTCAGGCCCGCCATGCCGGCTGCAGCGCGAGAAATCTGCTTTCCGGTCATGAAGGCCTCGAAACGCTCGCGGCAGGCACGGGCCATCTCGAGGCGGTTCTCGGGAGTGATGGGGGAGGGAACGCCGATGGCGATGTCCACCGGCAGGACCACCGGGTAATCCGGCGTGATGGCAATCCCCTCGATATAGCTGTCGAACAGCTGGGCGAGCTGCAGCGCAGCTTCCAGCTGGGGCTCGATGACACCGTGGTCTTCGATCGGGACAAGGATGCTTTTCATAAGGATTATTGTCGCGCTTAAACCTTCTCTCGGCAAGACTATTCGAAAGTTCACCCCTGCCTGTGGACGGGATCGGGTTTGACATCCGGTTGTCGTCGGCTCCAGCTTGAATGCGCCTGCAAATCAAGGAGCCCCCATCATGCGTAAGATCGCAGTACTTGGCGCAGCCACTTTCCTCACCCTGTCCGCATCGTTCACAGCGAGCGCCTTCGAGCCCGGCAATACGAGCCGGATCAAGACCCTCGTGGACACGGGGATGCAGTATTACTGGTCCGGCGGCGACGTGAAGAAGGCGGAGGCCGAGGTTTTCAAGGGCATCACCCTGCACGGCCGCTACGATGTGGTGGAGAAGGCGTTCGCCGAGGCTTCCTCGCTGGCGCCCGAGCGGCTGGACTTCCGCTTTGCAGTCGCCTCGTCCCAGATCCTGCAGAAGAACCTCACGGGCGCCCGTGCCACCTACGAAGAAATCCTTGGCAAAAGCCCTGCATCCTTCGACGCTCAGGCCTGGCTCGCCGCTCTGGCTCGAATCGAGGGCAACGCCGACGAAGTGTCCTTGAGGGAGCAGGCTCTCGCCGGTCTCGACCGGGCGCGGGCGGAGGCTTACCGCCAGCGCTTCGCGCGGGCTGAAGCCATCATGGCCGAGCGTCCCAACACCGAGGTGCCGACACTGCCGGGTCGGGTGATGATCGTCACCCTCGGCTATGCGCTGGCGAAGGACGGCACCGCTGAAAAGCCGCTCCTCGACCGCCTCGATGTTGCCCTGAAAGCCGCGCTGGCCAATCCGTCCGCCCGGATCATGGTCACCGGCGGCCAGCCTCAGGCGGGCGTCACCGAGGGCGACGTCATGATGAAGTGGCTCGTGGAGAAGGGCATCGATCGGGACCGCATCCTGATCGAAGACAAGTCGAAGGACACGGTCGGCAACGTGCTCAATGTCGCCAATCTTCTGAAGCGCCATACGGCCGACGCGGTCATTCTCGTGACCAGTTCCAGCCACATGCGTCGTGCCCGCACGCTGCTCGAGGACGCTTTCCGGCAATACGACCTGAGCGTACAGATCGTCCCGGTGGTGGCGCTCGATGCGCCGTCAGTGGAAGAGGCGGCCAAGGTCTCGAAGGATGAGCGCATGGTCGTGTATCGTGACCTCATGCGCGTCTCAGGGCTCTGGGCCTATCCGGGCATCCAGCAGTAATCCGCCGCTTCATTCGACGTGGAAGTCTCCTGGATTCCAGGAGACTTCCGGATATTGCGGGTTCATCTCCTCAAGGGTTGCCTTGACGATATTCGCAATGGCGGCGTTGCGGACCCATTTGCGATCGGCCGGGATGACGTGCCAGGGCGCCCATTCGGTCGAGCAGCGATGGAGCATCGTCTCGTAGGCTTCCTGATAATCGTCCCAGTGCTCCCTGTCCTCCAGGTCACCGGGGTTGAACTTCCAGTTCTTCGTTGGGTCGTCGAGACGCGCCTGCAGGCGCTCCTTCTGCTCGTCCTTCGAGATATGGAGCATGAACTTGAGGATCGTGGTGCCGTTCTCGGCCAGCATCTTCTCGAACGCGTTGATCTGCTCGTAGCGCTGCTCGATCACCGCCTCGGGGGCGAACTTCCGCACCTTGCCGATCAGCACATCCTCGTAATGGGAGCGATTGAAGATGCCGATGGTGCCGCGCCGGGGGCAGACGGCGTGTACGCGCCAGAGATAGTCATGCTCCAGTTCGAGCTTCGTGGGTGGACCAAAGGCATGGACCGAGACGCCCAAGGGGCCCGTCGCGTTGAAGACGCTGCGGATCGTCCCGTCCTTGCCCGAGGTGTCCGTGCCCTGGAGGATCACGAGAAGGGACCGGGATCCCTCGGCATAGAGCCGGTCCTGCAGGGTGTCGATCTCCTTGGCGAGGGAGGCCGTGTCTGCCTTGGTCTGATCCTCATCGCCGAAGAGGGATTTGTCGCGAGGATTACGGTCACGAAGACGAGCCTTTTCGCCGGGTTCGACCCGCAGCTTCTCAATCAAGGTCTTGGCCAGATCCGTCATCGTCATCTCCCGTTCCTCTGAAGGACGATAGGGCATCACGGCATGAAAGGAAGGTTGGGATCGCCGGCAGGATGCCCTTTACGACCCCCGTGGCGCCGTCTACCAACAGAGTGCCAACGACAATTCAGGGGCTCACGATGCTCGCTCTCTATTACTATCCCGGCAATGCCAGCCTTCTGCCGCACATGATGCTGCGTGAGATCGGAGCCGAGTTCGAGCTGCGCCTCGTGGACCGCGGCCAGAATGCCCAGAAGAGCGGCGAGTATCTGAAGCTCAATCCCAACGGCCGCATCCCGGTTCTGATCGACGGCGATCTCGTGCTGTTCGAGACGGCTGCCGTTGCCATGCATCTGGCCGACAAGTTCCCGCAGGCCGGTCTTGCGCCTGCCGTCGGAACTGCGGAGCGGGCCGAGTTCTACAAGTGGATGATCCACCTGACGAACACGCCTCAGGCGGAATACCGGGCCTGGTTCTATCCCCATGAGCATGTGAGCGACGAGGCCGCCGCACCGGCGGTGAAGCAGGCGGCCAATGAACGCCTCAATCACATGTTCGACGTGATTTCCGAGCAGCTCGGCGACAAGACATGGCTTCTCGGAGATCGGTTCTCCGCCGCCGATCTCTTCCTGTTCATGCTGATCCGCTGGGGTCGGGGCATGCCGCGTCCGCCGCGCAGCCTGCCGAACCTGAACGCCTTCGCCGAACGCGTTCTGGCGCGGCCTGCGGTGCAACAGGCGCTCGAGGCGGAAGGGATCAAGGCTCCGGTCTTCTGAACGCTACTTCTTGCGCGATGTGCGTTTCGCGGGTTTGGCCTCAGGCAGGGCCTGATCGATCTTGCCAATAGCCGCCCAGGGATCCTTCTTGAGCGAGGAGAGGCGTTTGCCCAGGTTCTCGACGGTGAAGCCGTTGGGCCTGAGATCGGGCGAAAGCTCTTCCCAGAGCACCGGCGTTGCGACAGGCGCGCCGGGGCGTGAGCGGGTGGAGTAGGGCGCGACGGCCGAGGCCTCGCGGTTGTTGCGCAGGTAGTCGATGAAGATGCGGCCCTCGCGCTCCTGCTTGACGGACGTGGTGGTGTAGCGATCCGATTCGTCGGCCGCCATGGCTTCGGCGACGCCGCGGGAGAAGGCGAGCGCCTCCTTCCAAGGCGCCTTCGGCGTCAGGGGCACGACCACATGCAGGCCCTTGCCGCCCGTGGTCTTGACGACGCTCTCCAGTCCCAGGGCTTTCAAACGCTCGCGAACCGCAAGAGCGCCCTCGATCACGCGCGGCCAATCCACGCCCTCGCCGGGATCGAGATCGAAGATGAGGCGGTCGGGGCGTTCGAGATCGGCGAGGGTTGCGCCCCAGACATGCATCTCCAGAACGCCCGACTGCACAAGGGCGATCACGCCCTGGATGTCGGTGACCGTCAAAGCTTCCTGCGTGCCGCTGTTGTCCGGAATCGTGGTGCGGTGGATGAAGTCGCTCATGCCCGCCCACGAATGCCGCTGGACGAAGCACTTCTTCTCCGTGCCGCCTGGACAGCGGATGAGGGTGAGGGGGCGGTTGGCCAGATGCGGCAGGAGCCACTCGCCGATGTCGAGGTAGAATTCCGCCAACTCCTGCTTCGTGAGCCCCTGATCCTCCCACAGCACGCGGTCGGGATGGGTAAGAGGCACGCCAGCTATTACGATGTCGCCAGCCTTTGCCGTCTTTGCGCTTGAGGCGCGCTTCGGAGGCTTTGCAATCTTCGCCGGCGGAGCCTTTTTCGCGGTGGCTTTCTGTTTCGCGGGACTCTTGGTGGAACGTCCAGGCGCAATTTCCTCAAGCGAGCGCCCGGTCTTCACCGAGAGCGGCGCTTCCTCGAGAATGTCCGGGTCGTCCTCGCTCCTTGCCTGCGCATCGTCGGCTTTGATCAGCAGCCAGGACGGCTGGCGCTCGCGCGGACGCTTCGCCATGCGAACGAGATGCCATGTGCCTTTCAGCTTCTCGCCCTCGAGGCGGAAGGTGAGGCGGCCTTTCTCGTACGCCTCCTGGGGATTACCTTCCGGCTCCCAGGTTCCCCGATCCCACAACAGCACGGTACCGCCACCATATTGGCCGTCGGGGATAGTGCCTTCGAAGCCGCCATATGCCAGCGGATGATCCTCGACCTCGACCGCCAGCCGCTTCTCGCCCTTGACGAGGCTGGGGCCCTTGGCCACCGCCCAGCTCTTCAGCACGCCATCGAGCTCAAGGCGGAAATCATAGTGCAGGCGGGAGGCATCGTGCTTCTGCACGACGAACGAGGCGCCCAGACGCCGGGAGGCCTTGCCTGCCGGCTCCGAGGTTTTGGTGAAGTCGCGCTTGGCGCGATAGGCTGCGAGCTTTGCCATGACGTGGAGTCAAATCCACGCCATGGTCTCTGGTTCCAACCCTCAGGAGGCCAGGGGCTGGATTGCCGCCTCGGTCTTGTCGCCCTTGGTGAGGAAGGCGGCCGCGATCAGGTCGCGGGTGTATTCCTCGCTGGGCCGGTCGAAGATCTCCTCGGCCGTGCCGCGCTCCACCACCTTGCCGCTCTTCATGACCATGATCTCGTCCGAGAGGGCGCGCACGACGGCGAGGTCGTGGCTGATGAAGACATAGGCGAGGCCATGAGCCTTCTGCAGGTTGCGCAGAAGCTCGACGATCTCCTTCTGCACCGAACGGTCGAGAGCCGATGTCGGCTCGTCGAGAACCACGAGCTTCGGATGCAGGATTATGGCGCGGGCAATCGCAATGCGCTGGCGCTGGCCGCCGGAGAACTCGTGCGGGAAGCGGTTGCGCCACGCGGGATCGAGTTGCACCTCGTCGAACGCCTGGGCAGCGCGTCGATCGCGCTCCTTGCGGGAAATGCTCGGCTCATGGACGAGGAGGCCCTCGGTCACGATCTCGCCGGCCGTCATGCGCGGGGAGAGGGAGCCGAAGGGGTCCTGGAACACGAGTTGCAGGTGCCGCCTCAGAGGCTGCATGCCATGGCGATCGAGGGGCATGAGGTTGCGGTCCTCGAAGCGGACAAGCCCGGAGGCCGGCTGCAGGCGCAGGATGGCGCGGCCAAGCGTCGACTTGCCTGAGCCCGACTCTCCCACCACGCCCACCGTCTCGCCGGCGCGAACCCTCAGGCTCACGTCATCGACGGCGCGAAGCACATGGGTCGCCTTGCCGAAGAAGCTCTTCTCCAGGGTGAACTGAACCGACATGTTCTGCGCGTCCAGGATCACCGGAGCGTTGGGCGCAACAGGTTGTTTGCGGCCGGTCGGCTCGGAGTCGATGAGCATCTGGGTGTAGGGATGCTTAGGGGCCGCAAAGATGTCGGCGGTGCGGCCGCTTTCGACAACCTCACCGCGTTTCATCACATAGGTCCGGTCGGCGAAGCGGCGGACGACACCGAGATCGTGCGTGATGAACACGATGGACATGCCGAGCCGCTTCTGCAGATCTGCCAGCAGTTCGAGGATGCGGGCCTGGACCGTCACGTCGAGGGCCGTTGTCGGCTCGTCGGCGATCAGCACGTCGGGATTGTTGGCAAGCGCCATGGCGATCATTACGCGCTGACGCTGGCCGCCGGACATCTCATGCGGGTAGGCGTCGATCCGGCGGGCAGGATCCGGGATGCGCACGAGCTCCAGCAGCTCGATGGCGCGCTTGCGCGCATCGGCCTTGCTCAGGCCGCCATGGGTGGTGAGCGGAAGAGCAAGCTGGTCACCGATCCGGTAGAGCGGATCGAGCGACGTCATCGGCTCCTGGAAGATCATCGTCAGTTTGGAGCCGCGGTAGTGGTTGAGCCTGCCGGGAGAAAGGCCGACCAGCTCCTCGCCGCGATACTTGACCGAACCCTCAGCCCAGCCGTTCGAGGCGAGCAGGCCCATGACCGACATCATGGTCTGGCTCTTGCCCGAGCCGGATTCGCCCACGATGGCGACGGTCTCGCCCGGGTTGATGTCGAGGTCGATGCCCTTCACCGCATGGAGAATGCCGTCGCCGGTGCGGAAGCGGACATGAAGGTTGCGAACGGAAAGAACAGGTTCGGCCATGTCAGCGATCCTTCGGGTCAAGAGCATCGCGCAGGCCATCGCCGATGAAGTTCAGGCAGAACAGGATCGCGACAAGCGTGATGGAGGGATAGATCAGCATCCAGGTGGCGCCCTGGATGTTCTTGGCGCCTTCCGAGATCAGAACGCCCAGGCTGGTATAGGGCTCCTGAACCCCGAGCCCCAGGAAGGAGAGGAAGCTCTCCAGCAGGATCACCTTCGGCACGAGAAGCGTCATATAGACGACCACGGGTCCCAGGGTATTGGGGATCACGTGGCGCCTGATGATGCCCTTGCTCTCGACCCCCAAGGCCTCGGCGGCCTGGACATATTCCTGCCGCTTGATCGACAGCGTCTGCCCGCGGACAATGCGGGCCATGTCGAGCCACTCGACCGCGCCGACCGCGATGAACATGAGCACGAAATTGCGGCCGAAGAACACGACCAGCATGATGACGAAGAAGATGAAGGGCAGCGAGTACAGAATGTCGACGACGCGCATCATCACGAGGTCGATCCGTCCTCCGAGATAGCCCGAGGTCGCGCCGTAGATCACGCCGATGAGGATGGCCACGAAGGTGGCGAGCAGGCCGATGGCGAGCGACACCTGACCGGCCTTCATGGTGCGGGTCAGGAGATCGCGCCCGTTGGTATCCGTGCCGAAGAGGAAGTGTTGCCGCTTGAGCGGCACATCGACAACGAGACGCTGGCCATCCTGTTGTTTCTCGACGACCTTGGCGGGCCCGAACAGGTCGGAGCGCTCGAAATAGGCGAGAAGCCGCTCGTCGATCGGACGGGAGCTGGAGCTTACGAGCGTCATGTGAGCGACGTCGCCGTCGATGGTGATATTCTCGGCCTTCGCGCGAACGCGCGCTCCGATGCGCTCAATGTTCGGCTCGATCTGGTCGGCCTTGGGATAAGCCTCAAGGCTCGCAGGCACCTTCACGTAGTCCGGATAGACCCGGTCGAAGGGGTGACCGGTGAGGAACGGTCCGAAGATACAGGCGAGCGCGATCAGCCCCAGCACGATGATGCTTGTGAGAGCCGCCCGGTTGCGGACGAGACGCCCACGGGCTTCGGCCCAGAGGGAACGTCCGGTTGTGACAGGTCCCGTCATGGTCTCGACGGGAAGAACGGCGCCTTCAGCCATGGCGGACCTCACTCGTAGCGAATGCGCGGATCGATAAGGGCGTAGAGAATATCGACCACGAGGTTGAAGAGCAGAACGAAGACGGCAACCACCACGACCGTGCCCATCACGAGCGTGTAGTCGCGATTGAGTGCGCCTTCGACGAAATAGCGCCCGATCCCCGGCAGGCCGAAAATGGTTTCCACCACCACCGATCCCGTCAGCAGGGCGGCTGCCGCGGGGCCGAGATAGGATACCACCGGCAGAGCAGCGCCGCGCAGGGCGTGGGCAACAATCACCCGGGTGGGGAGGCCCAGCGACCGCAGGGTGCGGATATGGTTCGACCGCAGGTTCTCGATCATGGCCGCGCGGGTCATGCGGGCAACGACCGCAACCTGCGGCAATGCGAGGACCAGAACCGGAAGGATGAGGTTGCGCAAATTCCCGTTGCCCCACCCGGCAACCGGCAACCAGGCCAGCGCTAGGCCGAAGACGATCTGGAAGATCGGGGCCACCACGAAGCTCGGAATGGTCAGGCCTAGTGCGCCAAAGCCGGTGACCAGATAGTCGATGGTGCTGTTCTGGCGCAAAGCGGCGATGGAGCCGAGGGTGGCCCCGACGATGATGGCGAAGGTTAGAGCCAAGGCTCCTAGCGTCATGGAAACAGGCAGTCCTTGAGCGAAGAGCTCGCCAACCGAGAAGTCACGGAGGATGAAAGAGGGGCCGAAATCACCCTGCAGAACGGACCCCAGATAAAGCAGGTATTGCTGAATGAGCGGCTTATCGAGCTGATAGATCCGGTTCAGGTTCTCCATCACCTTGGCCTCGAGGGGCCTCTCCAGATCGAACGGTCCGCCAGGAGCAAGCCGGATCAGGAAGAAGGAGATCGTGATGATGATGAAGAGGGTAGGGATGGCCGATAAAAAACGGCGAAGGATAAAGGAGAGCACGGCAAGCTCCTCCTGCTGCTACAGCATAACAGTAAAAGAATAGGGCGGCCTGAAGAACAGACCGCCCCTTTGTCAGAATTATTTTTACTGCGTCTTCGACAGGAACCGCGACGGATAGACGCCGCGCGTATTCTGCACGAAGCCTTGGATCTTCGGCGAGATCAGGTTGCTCTTGCCGTAGTACATGATCGGGATCCAGGGCATATCCTTCATGGCGATTGCCTCGGCCTGCCTCATAATGTCGGCGCGCTTCTTCAGGTCGAGTTCGGTCGCGGCCTGATCGAGAAGCTTGTCGAACTGCGGGTTGTTGTACTTGCCCGCGTTGAAGCCCTTGTTGTCGCTCTTGAGCAGGAACAGGAAGTTGCTCGGATCATTGACGTCAGCGATCCAGCCGTAGCGGGCCACGTCGAAATCGCCGCCGTCGCGCAGGTGAGCGAAGTGGGTCTTGCCGTCCGTGTTGATGAACGAGGTTTCGACGCCGGCCTGCTTCCACTGCTCGGCAATAGCGATCACCGAGTTGCGGTTGTTGTCCGTGGTGTTGTAGCGGACCTCGACCTTCAGCGGCTTTCCGGGGCCGAAGCCTGCTTCCGTCAGAAGCTTTTTGGCGGCCTCTTCACGGTCGATCGGAGACTGGTCCTTGTAGCTCATGTAGGCCGGCTCGCCATAGTTGCCCACGCCCGGAGGCATGAACGAGTAGCCCGGCTGCATAGTCTGGCCCCAGATCTGCTCGGCGACGAACTCGCGATCGATCAGCATGGAGAGGGCCTGACGCACCTTCACGTCGTTGAAGGGCGCCTTGGACGAGTTCACGATGAAGAACCAGGTGCCGAGATACGGACCCAGCCTGACCTGCTCCTTGAAGCGCTCCTTGAGCGCCTTGATCTGGTCGGCCGGAAGCTCATCCATGCTGTCGAGTTCACCGGCTTCATAGCGGCGCACGCCGGCGGCAAGGTCAGGATGCGGGATGAAGTTGACCGTGTCGATCTTGACGTTTTTTGCGTCCCAATAGTTTTCGTTCTTCACGAGTTTGATGTGCGAGTTCGGAGCGAACTCGGCAAGCTTGTAGGCGCCGTTCGACACCATGTTGCCCGGCTTCACGAAGTCCTTGCCGAACTTCTCGACCGAGGCCTTGTGCACGGGCAGGCTGGTTTGGTGGGTCAGCAGCTCGATGAAATAGGGGGTCGGGGACTCGAGAGTGATCTCGACCGTCTTCGCATCGACGGCCTTCACGCCCAGTTCTTCGACTTTGGCTTGGCCCTTGTTGATCTTCTCGGCGTTCTTGATCGGGTAGAGGATGTTGGCGTACTTCGAGCCCGTCGCCGGATCCATGATGCGGCGATAGGAATAGACGAAGTCCTCAGCCGTGATCGGATCGCCGTTCGACCATTTCAGGCCACTACGTAACGTAAAGCGATAGGTCTTGCCGTCGTCGCCGATTTCCCACTTCTCAGCCTGTCCTGGAACGGCTTCTGCTTTGGCGTTGTAGGCCACGAGACCTTCAAGCATGTCGCGCAGAATGTGGGATTCCTGGACGGTCGACGTCTTGTGGGTGTCGAGCGTCTCCGGATCGCCGGTATTGCCGCGGTTATAGACGACTTGGGCGACCGCGAAGCTCGAAAAAGCTACCGTTGCGGCAGCCGCCAGAGCGGTACGTTTCAACCATGATGACATTGGACGCGTTCCCTTTCTGATTATCTCAGGGTTTTTTAAATGTTTCGGTCAAAGCCGGTAAGGCAGTAACCTTGTCCTATTTGTTGATCAATCAACTGTTTATGTCCAGTACTATCCAAAAAATTAAGGAATTACTGGGATAACAAGGGGTTGAGCCTGTGAAGACGGCTCAGGCGCCCGTGTCGAAGACCAGACCGACGGCCTCGATCCCGGCGGCGGCGGCGATCTCGTCATTGTCGGATGTGTCGCCTGAAACGCCCACCGATCCCAGGATCCGGCCCTGACCGTCCTTGATCAGCACGCCGCCCGGAACCGGGACGAGCTGTCCGCCCACCGCGTGGGTGGCGGACGCGATGAAGTAGGGGCGGTCGGTTGCCATCTTGTGCAGGGCGCGGGAGCCGATGCCGAGCGCCAGGGCGCCATAGGCCTTGCCCATGGCGATCTCGGCCCGCTTGATGCTGGTGCCGTCCTCCGCCAGGAGGGCCTTGAGCGCGCCACGGTCGTCATAAACCACCACGGCGAGAGGCTTGAAGGATTTCTCCCGCGCCGTCTTGAGGGCGGTGGCGGCAATTTTCTGAGCTGCTTCCAGGGTGAGTTCGGTCACTCGTCTTCTCCATCATAGATTGCTGGCCGCACGATGCGGAAACTCATCGGGTGGCCGTGTCGCGGGCCGCCAGCCAGGCTGCCACAGCCCTACGCTCGTCGAGGGTCATCTCGGTGATGTTGTTGGGCGGCATGGCATGGGTGAGCACGCTCTGAACCCGGATCATGTCCCGATGCCGCTCGATCTCTTCCGGCGTATCGAGGCGAACGCCTCTCGGGGCGATTGCGATGCCGTCCCAGACGGGCTCTGCCGCGTGGCACATGGAGCAGCGGGACTGGATCGCCAGGACAGCCTCGTCGAAGGAAGCCGTCACGACCTCAGGCGTCGCATCGGCCGGAGCCCCGGCCAGATTGGCATAACCGGGCTTGCCGATGATCGAGAGCCATATCGCGGCCCAGAGGCAGAGCGCAGCCAGGGCCCAGGTCCACCAGGGCGAGCCCTTGCCCGCATGCTGCGAGTTGAAGAAATGCCGGATCGCCGCGCCGGCAATCACGATCAGCCCCACGATGGCGACCGAATAGGTGGACGACCATGCCAGGGGATAGTGGTTCGACAGCATCAGGAATATGACGGGCAGCGTCAGGTAGTTGTTGTGGGTCGACCGGAGCTTGGCTTCCTTGCCGAGCTTCGGGTCGGGAATTCGCCCGGCCAGGAGGGTGGCCACCACCTTCTTCTGGTTCGGGATGATGATGAAGAAAACGCTCGCCGACATCCAGGTGGCGATCATCGCGCCCGTGTGCAGAAAGGCGGCGCGCCCGTTGAAGACCTGGGTGAAGGCGAAGGCCGCCAGCAGGATGTAGACGAAAAGCACGGCGCCCAGCAAAAGCCCATTCCGTCCTAGCGGGGAGCGGCACAGGCCCTCGTAGACGATCCAGCTGAGGGCAAGGCCGCCGATGCCGATGGCTGCAGCCTGCCAAGGCTCGAGGGCGCGCACGGCCGGGTCGACGGTATAGAGATCGGCGTGGAGATAATACACCCAGACGATGAGGAAGAACCCGCTGATCCAGGTGGAATAGCTCTCCCACTTGAACCAGGTCAGCTCCTTCGGCAGTTCGGGCGGCGCAACGAGATACTTGCGCATGTTGTAGAACCCGCCGCCATGGACCTGCCAGGCCTCGCCGCCAACGCCTTCAGGCAGACCGTCCCGCTTCTTCAGGCTGAGGTCCAGGTGGATGAAGTAGAAGGACGAGCCGATCCACGCGATGGCTGTGATCACATGGACCCAGCGGATGATCTGGCTGATCCATTCGGAGATTTGCGGGTCGATCATGCAGCTGCTTGATTGATGAAGGAATGCTTAGCCTAGGGCGGCGGCTGGGTTTGCGATAGGCCGTGGCGGCAGCTTTTTCAACAGGAACCCTGTCCGGAGAATCCTCCCTTTCCGCGCGGCGTCAGTGGATGCGGCTTGACGCGGAACGCTCAGGCCCGAAAGAGTTCCAGGCTCGTTCCGTCCCTTCTCTATCCGCGAGGTTTCATGGGCCGCCTGTCCACCCACGTTCTGGATACCGTCAACGGCAAGCCCGCCCGCGGCGTCGCCATCGAGCTGTTCGCCATCGAGGGCGAGGGGCGCCGCTTGATCCTGCGCACCGTCACCAATGCGGATGGGCGCACGGATGCGCCGCTGATGATCGGCGATGCCTTCCGCATCGGCACCTATGAGCTCGTTTTCGAGATCGGGGCCTATTTCAAGGCGCTCGGGTCCGCAATGGCCGATCCGCCGTTCCTGGACGTCGTGCCCATCCGCTTCACTATCGCCGAGCCCGATGGCCATTACCATGTTCCGCTCCTCGCCTCCCCCTGGAGCTATTCCACCTATCGAGGAAGCTGACCATGCCGACCTCCTATCCCCGCGACCTCGTCGGCTATGGCCGCAACGCTCCACATCCGCGCTGGCCGAACGGCGCCCGCATCTGCGTGCAGTTCGTGATCAACTACGAGGAGGGCGGCGAGAACAACATCCTTCATGGCGACCGCGCCTCCGAGGCCTTCCTGTCGGAGATCGTCGGCGCTCAGGCTTGGCCCGGCCAGCGGCACATGAGCATGGAGTCGATCTACGAGTACGGCTCCCGCGCCGGCTTCTGGCGCCTGTGGCGGATGTTTACCGAACGCGGCATGCCTGTCACGGTCTATGGCGTTGCCACGGCCCTGATGCGCAACCCGGAAGCGGTCGCGGCCATGAAGGAGGCCGGTTGGGAAATCGCGAGCCATGGGCTCAAGTGGATCGACTATCGCGACTTCTCCTCGGAGGAAGAGCGGGCGCATATGAAGGAGGCGATCCGCATCCACACCGAAGTGACGGGCGAGCGGCCGCTCGGCTGGTATACGGGCCGCACCTCGGAGCACACCAATCGCCTCGTGGCGGAGGAGGGCGGCTTCCTCTACAGCGCCGATTCCTATGCCGACGAGCTGCCCTACTGGGAGCAGCACGGCGACAGGCAGCAGCTCATCGTGCCCTATAGTTTGGACGCCAACGACATGCGCTTTGCGACGCCGCAGGGCTTCAATGCGGGCGACCAGTTCTTCGCCTATCTGAAGGACTCGTTCGATACGCTCTACGCCGAAGGCGAGACTGCGCCGAAAATGCTCTCAGTTGGTCTCCATTGCCGTCTCGTCGGGCGTCCCGGGCGAGCAGCGGCGCTGGCGCGCTTTCTGGACTATGTCGCATCCCATGAGGATGTCTGGGTGGCCCGTCGCATCGATATCGCACGCCACTGGCTCCGGCAGCACCGCCCGGCAGGACTGAAGCCCAGCACCATGACCCGTGCGCTCTTCGTGGAGGCCTTCGGCGACATCTTCGAGCATTCGTCCTGGATCGCCGAGCGCGCTTTTGACGCCGGCCTCACCACCGGGCAGGACACGGCCGAAGGGCTTCATGCCGCGATGGTGCATGTGCTCTCGGGCGCAAACCACGGGCAGAAGCTGGCGCTGATCAATGCCCATCCGGATCTTGCCGGACGCCTCAAGCTCGCCGATCTCACGGCGGATTCCCGCAACGAGCAATCCTCCGCGGGGCTGACCAGCCTGACGGAGGAGGAGCGCGACCGTTTCCTGGCCCTCAACGACCTCTACAAGGAGAAATTCGGCTTCCCGTTCATCATGGCGGTCAAGGGGCGTTCCAAGGACGAGATCCTCACGGCTTTCGAGGAGCGGCTCGAACATGACCCGGAGCGGGAGTTCGCCACGGCCATCGTGCAGATCGAGCTGATCGGGCTTCTGCGGCTCAAGGATCGGCTGCCCTCGCTGGCGGATGTGTTCTCGAGCCTCGCCTAGAGCGGAACCGTTCGGGCCCCTGCGCGTCATCGTCTCAGCTTGGCTGTCTACAGCTGGGCACAGTGAGAGGAGGACGACATGGGTCTGTTCAAGTTCATCAAGGAGGCCGGAGCGAAGATCTTCGGCGGAAGTGCCGCCGCGGCCACCCCGGAGAAACTGCAGCAGGAGGTCCAGGGACACGGCTTCGATGCAAGCAAGCTCGGGATCCAGGTCGAGGGCGACAAGGTAAAGCTGTCGGGCCAGGCCATGAGCCAGGAAGAGGCCGAGAAGCTGATCCTGTCGCTTGGCAACACCTATGGCGTGGCCGAGGTCGACACTTCCGAACTCCAGATTCAGCAGCCTTCGGCCGAGTCCACCATGTACACGGTGCAGAAGGGCGACACGCTCTGGGAGATCGCCGAGAAGCACTACGGCAAGGGCAAGGGCGCGAAGTATACGGAGATCGTCAAAGCCAATTCGCCCCCGGTCAAGGATCCCGACATGATCCAGCCGGGCTGGGTGCTTCGGATCCCCCCTCTCGCCTGAGAGCGGCCTGATTGCGCTCCTCCCTGTGATCCCGGTATGAAACACCGAACGCAGGGAGGACTTTTCATGAGCGAAGCGCCGCAAGTCATCGATCTCGACCGCGAGGCCATCAAGCAGGGGCTTCAGGAAGGCTCCTTCGTCCTGGTCGATGTCCGTGAGCCGCATGAGTTCGCCGCCGGCCATATTCCGGGCGCCGTGTCCCATCCGCTGTCGGTGTTCGATCCAACAACTCTGCCGGAGGGTAAGCGAATCGTCTTTTCCTGCGCGGCAGGCGTCCGGTCCGTTCGGGCCATCGAGCTTGCTCAAGGTGCAGGTCGCGACATCCGCGAGCACTACAAGGGCGGGTTCAAGGATTGGGCTTCTGCGGGCGAGCCCGTTGAGTGAGACTCCAGACCCCGCACGATCACATAGATGTGTTCTAAAGTAGAGTGCTCAAGCTTGTGAACTTATGCGCTAATGTTGCCCCGCCGAGGATGGTTCGTCAGGAGCCTGTCTATCGCGCCCATGAGGGAAAAACATATATGAAGCGTACAATGTTCGTCGCCAGCCTTCTGGCGATCGGAGTGACCGCCGCCATTGCCCAGAGCAATGTGGTCGAGCAGCGTCAGGCTCTGATGAAGGAGATGGGCGCGCAGACCCGGCCCATCGGCGCCATGATGCGCGGGCAGGAGCCCTTCGATCTTGCCAAAGTCCAGGCCGGCCTGAAGGTGTTTGCCGAGAACCCCAAGAAGTTCGTCACGCTCTTCCCGGAAAGCTCGAAGAACGCGGAGAAGACCGAGGCCCTGCCGACAATCTGGGAGAACAAGGCCAAGTTCGAGTCGCTCGGAAATAAGATGAGCCAGGACGCTCAGACCGCTATGACGACGATCAAGGACGAGGCCTCCTTCAAGACCGAGATGCCCAAGGTGCTTCAGAACTGCGGTGCCTGCCATAACGAGTTCCGTAAGAAGACCTCCTGATCGGACAATGCTGAGTAATGGGCGGCCTTTGGGCCGCCTATTTCATTTGGAGAGCAGGCGATGCGTAAGGCGCTCATCGGGCTGGTTGCCCTGATTATCCTCGGCGTGATCGGCTTCGTGGCCCTCACCTCGCCGTCGGCCTATCGCTTCATCCGCGCTGAAGCGCACACACCGGATGCCAACCGGACCCCGAATGCGGAGAACGGTCGCGTCCTGTTCTTCGCTGGAGGCTGCACCTCCTGCCATGCCGTTCCCAACAACGACGACAAGCTGCGGCTCGGCGGCGGCTATGCCCTGAAGTCTCCCTTCGGCACCTTCCATGTCCCGAACATCTCAGCCCACAAACAGGACGGCATCGGCTCCTGGACGACGGCGGACTTCATCCGCGCCATGCGCGAGGGCGTGTCTCCGGATGGACGCCACTACTATCCGGCCTTTCCCTATACGTCCTATCAGCGCATGAATGCGGAGGACCTTTCCGATCTCTTCGCCTTCATGCAGACGCTGCCCGCCGTCGAAGGCCGGGTGCGGGATCACGAACTGCCGTTCCCCTTCAACATCCGCCGGGGTATTGGCTTGTGGAAGCTGGCCTTCCTTGACGGACAGGTCTTCACGCCGGATGCATCGAAATCGGCCAGCCTGAACAGGGGAGCCTATCTGGTGAATGGCCCTGGACACTGCGTCGAGTGCCACAGCGAGCGCAATGTTGCCGGCGCCATCATCGAGGAGCGCCGCTTCGCCGGTGGTCCTGACCCGGAGGGCAGGGGCGTCGTTCCCAACATCACGCCGCACCAGACCGGCATTGGCGGCTGGAGCCCTGAGGAACTGGCGACACTGCTCAAGACCGGCGAGACGCCGCTGTTCGATACGGTCGGCGGACCGATGGGCGCCGTGGTCGCCAACACGGCCCAACTGCCCGACGCGGACCGTCAGGCCATGGCGGAGTACCTTCTGTCCCTGCCGCCGAGGCAGGGCTTCAAGGGGGCTGAATAAGCTGTGGAAGAGCCTGGGGATGGGTTGAGGACAGACCTCAATCCATCACGGCGGCTTTGAGGATGCAGACCATGGTGGCGCGGCCGGGCTTGTCGCCGATGCAGCGCACGGAATGGGGGCGGTCGCAGCGATAGCGCAGGCTTTCGCCGGCCTTCGCCTGCTGGACGACGCCGCCCACCTCGACCTCGAACTCGCCCTCGAGGACCGACAGGCATTCCACCGAGCCGCGCTGGTGGCTGTCGGAATCGAGCACGCCGCCGGGCTCCGACTGCACGTCGTACCATTGCAGCCACTCGATGGTCTTCAACCAGCCAATGATGGCAAGCCGCATCTTGCCGTCCTCGGAAACGAGGATCGGCGTGTCGGCCTTGGACGACTTCTCGATGAAGGGCTCCTCGTCCCCTGAGGCCAGAACCCGCTCGATCGAGACGTCGAGGGCCTGGCTCAGCCGCCAGATGGTGGCCAGCGTCGGGTTGGTCTCGTTGCGCTCGATCTGGCTGATGATGGACTTGGCGACCCCGGACTGCTCGGCAAGCTCCGACAGAGACAGGTTGTAGGCCTTGCGCAGGCGCTGGATCGTCTTGCCCATGTTGCCGGACAGAACCTGCGCGCCCGTTTCCAGCTCCCTGCTCCGCTCTTTGCCCTCGACGCCCATTGCTGCCTCTGTTCTGAAAAACCGTACGCTCGTTCCTCAAAACGGTTGTGGGGTAATCGGCAGGGCGGGTCAAGCGCTGCCAAGGCATGGTCGTCTCTAGCTGAGGCTTTCAGACCCCTGGCCGCTGGGGCGAAGCCTGGAATTCCTTGGTGCGCAGCAATCCGAGCTGGTGTTCGCGCCACACGATGAACAGGCCTGTCGCCGCCACGATGGTGGCGCCGGTAAGCACGGTCGCGGTGGGCAGGTCCCCGAACACGAACCAGCCGAACAGAAGCGCCCAGATCATGGTGGTGTACTCGAAGGGGGCAATGACGGACGTGTCCGCGAAACGATAGCTCTGGGTGAGCAGGATCTGCCCGATCCCACCGAGGATCCCGGCAACCACGAACAGGGCCCAATCCTGGGCATCGGGCATGCGCCAGCCGAAGGCGATCGTGCAGAGGGACAGGACAGACGCCAGGATGAAGAAATAGAACACGATGGCGCCCGTCTTCTCAGTGGCCGTCAGGCGGCGAACCTGGATCATGGCTCCTGCAGAGCAGAAGGCGCCTGCGAACGCGCAGATCGCTCCCAGGCTCGGACCGGCAGCCAAACCGCCTGAGAAGGTCTCAAGCTTCAGATAGGGCGCGAGCATGATCAGGACGCCCACGAACCCGACGCCGACGGCCGTCCAGCGATAGGCCCGAACCCGTTCGTTGAGGAGAAGCGCCGCCAGGATCACGACGATGAGCGGGGAGGCATATCCGATGGCGATGGCGTCATGGAGCGGCAGGTAGGACAGCGCTGCGAAGCCGAGATACATGCCGCTCGTGCCGATGAAGCCGCGCTTGAAATGCCCGACTACGTTCTTCGTCCTAACCGCATTGATGAGATCCCCCTGCCATTTGAGCCAGACCAGAAGCGGCAGCAGCGCGAAAGCCGAGCGGAAGAACACGACCTCTCCCACGGGGTAGCGGATCATCATCGTCTTGAGCGTCGCCGACATCATCGTGAAGACGAGGGCGGAGAGGACCTTGAGGGATATCCCTAGGAGAGGTTTCACAGGAGGCGCATCGTCATGAGGCTGGCATGGGCGAGGGGAGTGCAGACAACCACGGTCAGGCGGCCGCGTGAAGCCTCATTCAGGTCGAAAGCCCCTGCGCCGGGTGCATGGGCTCGAACTCAAAGACCTCTTTCCGTGTTGCGATGAGCCATGATGCCGAAGCATTCTCAGGCTGCCCCGGGTTTCCTTATGCGTGAGCGTATGTAGCCTAAAGGCGTAAGAACAAGCCAAGCGGCCTGCGTCACGAAGGACGCCAGATTGAAATCGAAGATCAGCGAGTAAAGAATAAGAAGCGCCCCAAGGGCATTGAGAAGAGCGTAACGCAGATCCTCCACCTTCAGAATACCGATCTGCAGCAGGCCGTAGGCGGACAAATAGGCTGCAACGCCCACGAGGCCTACGATGTCAGGCACGCTCATCATGATCTCCGTCCAATCCGCGACGGAGCCTCTATGGCAAATCGAGCCGTGTTGGAATCGATTTTGTGCACCGTCACAAATCTGCAGGGAAACCGTCACGGGGACGAGACGCGAATCCGGTCTGGCTGGAACCGGCAAACTCGTCGGGAAAGCCCATGGCTCAGGATCCAGATCCCATACGCGTGCGAACGCTGTTCCTGTCGGACCTCCATCTCGGCACCAGGGGGTGTCAGGCAGAGGCCCTGCTCGACTTCCTCAAGGCCTATGATGCGGACACCATCTATCTCGTCGGCGACATCGTCGATGGATGGAAGCTGAAATCGGGCTGGTACTGGCCGCAGGCGCATAACGACGTGGTGCAGAAGCTCCTGCGCAAAGTCCGGAAAGGCGCCCGCCTCATCTACCTTCCCGGCAACCACGACGAGTTCCTGCGCGACTATCTCGGGGTCAATCTTGGGGGCATCGAGCTGGCGGATTACGCCCTGCACGAGGCCGCCGACGGCAAGCGCTACCTCGTGATCCATGGGGACCAGTTCGATCTCGTGGTCCGGCACGCCCGCTGGCTGGCGCTCCTCGGGGACGGCGCCTATACGGCCGCCCTCTTCATCAACACCCATCTCAACATGATCCGGCGCCGGCTCGGGCTGACCTACTGGTCCCTGTCGTCCTGGGCCAAGCTGAGGGTCAAGAACGCGGTCAACTACATCAGTCGGTTCGAGGAACTGCTCGCAGCAGAGGCCGGGCGCCATGAAGCCGACGGCGTGATCTGCGGGCATATCCACCATGCGGTCATGCACGACCAGTTCGGGGTCGCATATGTGAACACCGGCGACTGGGTCGAGTCCTGCACCGCCGTGGTGGAGCATTACAACGGCTCCTTCCAGCTGGTCCGGTGGACGGATGTCCAGCTGGAGAAAGCTGCAGAACAGAACGTCATGAATCCTGCGGTCAGCGAGAGGGCCGCTTGATGCGCGTGCTGATCGCTACCGACGCCTGGCGGCCGCAGATCAACGGCGTGGTGCGCTCGCTGGAGCACATGGTCGAGGAGGCGCCGCGCTATGGCGCCCAAGTCGTCTTCCTCACGCCGGAGCGCTTCCGCTCCCTTCCCATGCCGACCTATCCGGAAATTCGTCTCTCGCTGACACGGCCAGGGACCGTCGCCCGCATACTCGACGAGGTGAAGCCCACCCATGTCCACATCGCGACCGAGGGGCCGATCGGTCTGGCCATGCGCCTCGCCTGCGCACGGCAGGGACGGGCTTTCACCACCAGCTATCACACGCGCTTTCCCGAATATGTTGCAGCCCGGACGCCGATCCCTGAATCCTGGTCCTACCAGGCGCTTCTGCGCTTTCATCAAAGTGCTCGCGCCATGATGGTGAGCACACCCTCTCTTGAGCGGGAACTGACGGGACGTGGCTTCAGAAACATCATGCGCTGGACCCGCGGCGTCGACACCACTCTGTTCCGGCCGCGCAGGGAGCGGGTTCTGGACGCGGTGGCACCGGTCTTCCTCTATGTCGGCCGCGTTGCCGTGGAGAAGAACCTGGAGGCCTTTCTGAGGCTGGACCTTCCGGGCACCAAGGTGGTGGTCGGCGATGGCCCTTCGCGCCGGGAGCTGGAGGCCAAATACCCTGCGGTCCGCTTCCTCGGCCCACTGACGGGCGAAGATCTCGCGCGGGTCTATGCCTCAGCGGATGTGTTCGTCTTCCCGAGCCTCACCGATACGTTCGGCATCGTCCTGCTCGAGGCGCTCGCCTCCGGACTGCCCATCGCGGCCTTTCCGGTGACGGGGCCCATGGATGTGATCGGCGCGTCCGGCTGCGGAATCCTCAAGGAGAGCTTAAGGGAGGCAGCCCTTGAGGCGCTCAGCATCCCCAAAGATCGGTGCCGGGCTTATGGGGAAACCTTCACTTGGCACGAGAGCGCCCGGCAATTCTTCTCCAACATCGAGATCGCCCACGCAGGGCCTTAGCCTTCGCTACATCAGGAGAGCAGGGTGAGGATGGAGGTGCCGGGCCTTCTCACCGTCGAAAGGGCCGGATTCCAACGAGACGGTTGTCCGTTCGATCTCGACCTTGTCGAGGTCGATCATGTGCTGGATTCGCCCTTCGACATAGAGGATCGTCTGGATCATGTGCCGGATGCGCTGTTCGGCGGCCTGCTGAAGCTCCGCCTCCGACAGGTCGGCTGACTCCGTCGCGGAGAAGGATCGCACCTCCTCCATGGTCCGCCGAATGGTGGCGGCCATCTCCTCCAGATAGGCCTTGAGCGGCGCCACGGTGCTGGCGTCGAGCGGGCTGTCCTTCAGTTGATACAAGGCCTCCAGCACGGCCTGGGTATCGGCATTGCGGTTGCGCCTGGCGTATTCCTTCAGGAACCAGCGGCCGCGGGCAGTCTCCATGACGGCGGCTTCGATGGTGTCGAAATCCAGGTCGCTGAGCGTGACGTCTGTCTCTTCATCAGGCATGGTGCCGGGATCCATCTGCGCCAGGGGCTGATTCCACTCTCTCATCAGATGGGTCCAAAGCCGGTGCACGCTCAACCCCTCTAACGCTTTAGAGAGGGGGTCTTGCACCGTATTCTTGTTGATTTGCGCCATTTTCGACCCCGGAAGACCCCCTCGGCGATGCGTCCGCTCACTGCTCTCGAATTCCGGCTGGGCTCCCTTCAGGCCGCAAGCTTCACCAGCCATGGGATGTACCTGCCGTTCTTCCCGCTCTGGCTGCAGAGCAAAGATCTGTCCCCGACGCTGATCGGGTTCGTGGTCGCCATTCCCATCATCGTGCGCATTCTGGCGACCGCGCCGCTCATGAGCCTCGCGGATCGCTCCTTCGGGGCGCGGCGGCTGCTCCTGGCGAGTCATCTGGGTCAGCTGATCGGCTTTCCCCTGTTCCTGCTCAGCGACAGCAGCGTCGCGATCATCGCCCTCGTGGCCCTCGTGGCCGTTGCGCAATCCTGCATCATTCCGGGCAACGACCTCGTCTCCACCAATGCGGTTCAGAAGCATCCAGGCTTGAACTACGGCCGGATCCGGGGTGCCGGGTCGGTGGCCTTCTTCGTGACAAACATCATCGGCGGCTATCTGGTGGGGGCTTTCGGGGCGGATGCCGTGATCGTTGCACTGACGCTCATTCCGGTCTTGGGCACCGTCGCCACCCTCATGGTGGTTCCTCACGACATTCCCGAACCCTCGGTCGAAGCTGAGCCCAGGAAGGACAGCGCACCTCCGAAACTGTCGACGATCCTCTGGATCGTACTGATCGCGGGTGCAGCGACCCAGGGCAGCCACGGTGCGCTGAACGCCTTCGCCAGCATCTACTGGCGCTCCATCGGCTTCTCCGATGAAGTCATCGGCTATTTCTGGGCCGCCGGCGTGATCACCGAGATCCTGGTCTTCCTCTTCCTTGGCCAGGCGGTCGGGCGCGGATCGGGCGTTGGGCTCATCCTGATCGGGTCGGCCGCGGCGGTGGTCCGCTTCACGATCATGTCCCTCCAGCCCGGCATCGAACTCATGTTCGTGCTCCAGGCCATGCACGCCCTGTCGTTTGCCGCGACCCATATCGGCACCATGGCGGCCCTGACGGCGCTTGCCCCCATGCAGGCCAGGGGCCGGGCGCAGGGCATCTACGGATCGCTCGCGGCCCTGACCACGGCCGTCTCCACCATGGTGAGCGGTCTGATCTACAGCGAAGTAGGGGCGGGCGTCTTTGCCGCGATGGCTCCCTTGGGCGCCATCGGGGTTCTGCTGATGCTGATCGTCGTACGGATGCAGAAAAATCAGCCCCAGAGGGCGGGCTCCGGCGGATAGACGATGCTGCCCTCGTAGCGCAGGCCCGGCTCGCGGTCCTTGGCCAGCAGGAGCGGGCCGTCGAGATCGACGAAGCGGGAGCGGGGCGCGAGCACCAGGGCGGGCGCCATAGCGAGCGAGGTGCCGACCATGCAGCCGATCATGATGGAAAAGCCCTTGGCCTCCGCAGCATCGGCCAGGGCCAGGGCTTCTGTAAGGCCTCCGGTCTTGTCGAGCTTGATGTTGACGAGATCGTAGAGCCCCACTAGCCGGTCCAGGCTCGCCCGGTCGTGCACGCTCTCGTCCGCCAGGATCGGCACGGGACGGGAGATACGGCTTAAATAACCATCCTCCTTGGCCGGCAGGGGCTGCTCGACCAGGGCGTAGCCGGCCTCGGCGCAGGCGGCGAGGTGCTGTTCGATATTGGCCTCGGTCCAGCCCTCGTTGGCGTCGGCGATCAGAGTTGCCTGGGGGGCCGCCCGGCGCACGGCTTTGATCCGCTCGATGTCACCGTCGGGAGCGCCGAATTTCACTTTCAGGATCGGCCGCTCTGCAGCCTTTGCGGCGGCCTCGGCCATACCGTCCGGCGTGTCGAGGCTGATCGTGTAGGCGGTGGTCACCGGCGGCCAGCGGGTGAGGCCTGCGGTCACATGGGCACGGATGCCGGAACGCTTAGCGTCGAGATCCCAGAGGGCGCAGTCGACCGCGTTGCGGGCCGCGCCTGCAGGCATCAGGCTCTGGAGCGCCTCGCGGGTCAGGCCCTCCTCGATCTGGGGGCGGATGGCCTCGATGGCCGCCGCCACGCCCTCGACCGTCTCACCATAGCGCGGGTAGGGCACGCATTCCCCGTGCCCGACGGCTTCCCCTTCCCTGATCGTGGCGGTGACCACCACGGCCTCGGTGCGGGAGCCCCGGGCGATGGTGAACTTTCCCGCGATGGGAAAACGGTCGATGGAAACGGTGAGCTGACGCATTCTCTTGGCTTCTCTTAGTGAAGTTCGTCTCGACTTGTGGCGCAATGACACGCTATCACCAAGCGGAATCAATGCCGAAGGGACTATCGTGGCGCAGGGCACCCAGGCTCAAGAGCCGGATATGACGATCGACCGTGCAGGCGGGCAGACGACGATCCGTCTGTCCGGTCCCTGGACGGCGCCGCATGCCCAGCGCGTGGAGGCTCTCATTGGTGAGATCGAGGCGGAGGCTGACAGCTTCCCGGTGCTCTTCGATCTCAGCGGTGTCCAGCGTCTCGACACCCTCGGCGCCTGGACTCTCGACCGAACGCGCCATGAGCTGTCGGCCAAGGGTCGGGCCGATTTCGCCAATGCCTCGCCGGAGCAGAAGATCCTCCTGGAGGAGGCGGCCTACCGCGACTTCGAGGACCAGCCGAAGCCCCGGCATGCCCGCTCAGTGGATTTCCTCGTCGATGTGGGCCAGAGCGTGGCCGGGGCCGGCAAGGATCTGGTCGGCGGCGTCGGCTTCCTGGGAGAGCTTATCTCGGCGATGGTGCGCGTGGTCATCCATCCCCGCCGCTTCCGGGGCACGGCGGTGATCAACCAGCTGGAGCAGATTGCCTATCGGGGCGTGCCCATCATCGTGCTGATCTCGTTCCTGGTCGGCTGCATCGTGTCCCAGCAGGGTATTTTCCAGCTGATCAAGTTCGGCGCGACACCCTTCGTCATCGACCTCATCGGCATCCTGGTTCTGCGCGAACTGGGCGTGCTGCTGACCTCCATCATGGTGGCTGGTCGTTCGGGCTCGGCTTTCACGGCCGAGATCGGGTCCATGAAGATGCGCGAGGAGATCGATGCCCTGAGAGTCATGGGCCTTGATCCCATCGAGGTCCTGATCGTTCCGCGCCTCCTGGCGCTGATCATCGGCCTGCCGCTCCTGACCTTCATCGCGTCCATCGCGGCCCTGGTGGGCGGCGGCCTGACCACCTGGGTCTATGGCGGCATCAGCCCCGATATCTTTCTCGACCGTCTCAGGGCTGCGGTGAGCCTGAACACCTTCCTGGTCGGTCTCATCAAGGCGCCCTTCATGGCGGTGGTCATCGGGATCATCGCGACTCTGGAGGGCATGGCGGTCGCCGGCTCCGCCGAGTCGCTCGGCCGCCACGTGACCTCTTCGGTCGTGAAGGCCATTTTCATGGTCATCGTGCTCGATGGCCTTTTCGCCATGTTCTTTGCAGCGATCAATTACTGAGATGATGCTCGAGCGCCGCCATCCCGACCCGACGAAGAACCGCGAGGTGATCATCCGCGCCCGCGACGTGGAGGTCGGCTTCGGGGAGCGGACCATCCTCAAGGGCCTCGATCTCGATGTGTATCGCGGGGAGATCCTGGGTTTCGTCGGAGGCTCCGGGCAGGGCAAGTCGGTCCTGACCCGCGCCATCCTCGGACTCGTGCGCAAGCGGGCCGGCACCATCGAGGTGCTGGGCCGAAACCTCGACGAGCTGTCGTCGGACGAGCGCCGGCAGCTGGAACGCCATTGGGGCGTTCTGTTCCAGCAGGGCGCGCTCTTCTCGGCGCTCACCGTCAAGCAGAACATCCAGGTGCCCATGCGCGAATACCTGCGCCTGTCGGACCGGTTGCTCGACGAGTTGGCCATGCTCAAGATCGAGATGGTGGGCCTGAACCCGGATGCGGCCGACAAGCTGCCCTCCGAGCTGTCGGGTGGCATGATCAAGCGCGCGGCCCTGGCCCGGGCGCTGG
The DNA here is from genome assembly GCF_016734765.1 of Microvirga soli. Lineage (GTDB taxonomy): Bacteria > Pseudomonadota > Alphaproteobacteria > Rhizobiales > Beijerinckiaceae > Microvirga > Microvirga soli. The sequence goes on from NZ_JAERQE010000003.1 coordinate 342,902, forward strand.
CTCTCGATCCGGACATCGTCTTCCTCGACGAGCCGACCTCCGGCCTCGACCCCATCGGCGCCGGCGAGTTCGACGACCTGATTGCGACGTTACAGCGGACTTTAGGCCTGACCGTATTCATGGTAACGCATGACCTGGACAGCCTTTATTCGGTCTGCGACCGGATAGCGGCTTTGGGCGAGGGAAAGATCCTTGCGGAGGGTCCTATCGAGGCGATGCTGGCCTCGGACCATCCGTGGCTTCGCTCTTATTTTCATGGGAAACGGGCACGCGCGGTCATGGCCGGCGGCGCGTAAGGGCAACGATGGAAACGCGTGCAAACTACGCCTTGATCGGTCTCTTCACCCTGGCGGTGATCGCGGCGGCCTTCGGATTCGTCTACTGGTTCTCCGGTGGCGAGCGCGGGCAGGCGCGCCAGACGATCCGCATCGTGTTTTCGGGCTCGGTCTCGGGCCTTTCGCAGGGCTCGAGCGTGTCCTTCAACGGCCTGCGGGTCGGCGATGTCTCAAGTCTTGAGCTTCTGCCCGAGGATCCGCGCCGGGTGGTGGCCATCGCGTCCGTCAACAGCAGCACGCCGATCCGGGCCGATACCCGCGCCCGTTTGGAATACCAGGGCCTAACCGGCGTCGCGAATGTGGGCCTCACCGGCGGCGAGGCGGGAGCGCCTCCGCTGGTCGCCGGCCCCGGCCAGCCCATGCCGACGATCTTCGCCGACCGCTCCGATTTCCAGGATCTCATCGAGAGCGCCCGCAACATCGCCCGCCGGGCCGATGACGTGCTGGAGCGGGTCGGCCGGGTGGTCTCCGACAACGAGGCATCGGTCAGCCGCACCATCCAGAACGTGGAGCGCTTCTCCCAGGCTCTGGGCGAGAACGCCGAGGGCATCGACCGCTTCCTGGCCCAGGTGGGGCAGGCGGCCGAGAAGGTCGGGCCCCTGGCTGAGAAGCTCGAGACGCTCGCCACCAACGTGGACACGGTTGTGCGGGCGGTCGATCCGCAGCGCGTGACCCGAATCGTCGAAAACGTGGAAGGCTTCACCCAGACCCTGGGCGCAAGCCGACAGGCGTTGGAGAGCACCCTGCGCAATACTGACAGCCTCGTGGCCCGCCTCAACGAGACCGCCCCGAAGCTCGACAGTGCCGTGGGCGACATCTCGAACATCGCAAAGGCCATCGACCCGGCCAAGGTCGGCCGCACCGTCGACAAGGTCGAGGAGGTCGCAAACTCCATCGATGGGCAGCGGGTGTCCCGGATCGTCGAGAACACAGACAACTTCACGAGGGCTCTCGGTGAAAACCGCGAGACGATCAACAATGCCCTTCGGGATGCCGCAAGCCTGATTGCGTCTCTCAATGTAACGGCGCCCAAGCTGGACAGAGCCGTTGGTGAGATCGCCGAACTGGCCCAGGCTGTCGACCCGGCCAAGGTGGGCCGCACCGTGGACAATATCGACACCTTCACCCAGACCCTGAGCCGCCGCAGCCCCGACGTGGACAAGGCGATCCAGGAGGCCCGCTCGATCACCGAGAAGCTGAACAAGTCGGCTGACCGCATCGACGGCGTCCTGGCCGGAGCCGAGAAGTTCCTCGGCTCTGCCTCGGGGGAATCCGGCAAGGGCGCCTTCGACGAGATCCGCGCCGCCGCCATCTCGGTGCGTGAACTGGCCAACGATCTGAACTCCCGGACCGAAGGCATTCAGGGCATTCTCGGCGGTGTGAATCGCTTCACGGAATCGGGCCTGCGGGAATACGAGGCGCTGGCCGTGGAGGGGCGCCGGACCCTCGGCGACATCAGCCGCGCGGTGCGCAGCATCGAACGTAATCCACAGCAGTTTCTTTTCGGTGGCCGTTCGAACCTCCCCGAGTACAATGGACGCCGTTAAGTAACCAGTATGCGTGGATCCTCCGTGGTAACTCCCCAGATTGCACGAGCCTGCCTGCTCCGGCGTCTTGTTCCGGTGGCGCTGCTGGCTGCCCTGACGGGCGCCTGCTCGTCGGGTCCTGCACCGGCGACCTTCGATCTCTCGGCGCCTTCATCCAGAATTCGAGGTGCGTCCGGCGTTCAGGTTCTGGTGAACGAGCCCGCGGCCCTGCAGCAGCTCTCGACCCAGCAGATCCTGGTGAAGGATACCAGTGGCTCCGTGTCGTTCATCGGAGGAGGGCAGTGGGCCGACAACCTGCCCCGCCTGATCCAGACCCGCCTGATCAACACCTTCGAGAACTCTTCGCAGCTGCGGGGGGTCTCACGCCCGAGCAGCGGCGCGGTGGCGGACGTCCAGCTCGTGTCCGAGCTGCGGCGCTTCGAGATCGCGACTCCTGACAACCAGGCGGTCGCCGAAATTTCCGTGAAGATCGTCAGCGACCGGGATGGCCGCATCGTCAATGGCCGGATCTTCCGCGCCAATATCCCGGCCAGCGCCATTGACGCCCCGAACGCGGCCCGCGCCCTCGACGAGGCGCTCTCGGTCGTCATGCTCGACATCGTCCGCTGGGTCAGCGGCAGCCAGCTGCCGCGCCGCGAGGACCCGGCCGCCGCTGTGGCGGGTGAGGATAAGGCGCCGGCTTAGAGAGCCAGCCAATCAATCCATCAAGTCTAGGCTCAGGACCTATTAATTTGAGCTGAGTTGTGATTCAGAGCCTCCGTTCGAGGAGGCTCTGAATGGGTGATTTGTTTCTGCTCAGTGAGCGCCAGCTGGCGCGGATCTCACCGTACTTCCCGCTGGCGCACGGGGTTCCACGCGTAGACGACCGGCGGGTGGTCAGCGGGATCGTGTACGTGATCCGCAACGGCCTGCAATGGAAGGACGCTCCCAAGGAGTACGGGCCGCACAAGACGCTCTACAACCGGTTCATACGATGGAGCCGGCTGGGCGTATTCGACCGGATCTTCGCCGCCTTGGCGGGTGAAGGTCCAAAGCCGGAGCGGATCATGATCGATGCTACTCACCTGAAGGCGCACCGGACTGCGGCGAGCCTGCTCAAAAAGGGGATGTTCCCCGCCGTATCGGGCGCACGAAAGGCGGCCTGAACTCCAAGCTCCATGCCGTCTGCGATGGCGCCGGCAAGCCGATCATTCTGCTTTTGTCAGAAGGGCAGATGAGCGACCATAAGGGTGCTCGGCTCGTCTTGGGAGCGCTGCCTTCTGGCGCAGCGCTGATTGCCGACCGAGGTTACGACAGCAACTGGTTCCGGGAGGCTCTTGCCGACAAGGACATCACGTCCTGCATTCCGCCCACGAAGAGCCGCAAGGTGCCGATTGCCTATGACAAGACGCTGTATCGGCAACGGCACAAGATCGAGAACATGTTCGCCAAGCTCAAGGATTGGCGCCGGGTCGCGACCCGTTATGACCGCTGCGCTCACACCTTCTTCTCAGCCATCTGCATCGCGGCGGCTGTCGCCTTCTATCTCAATTAATGAGTCCTGAGCCTAGTTCCAGTGGATCGTCATGCCCGGGCTTGTCCCGGGCATCCACGTCTTTATAGCGCCGTGGTTCAAAGACGTGGATGGCCGCAACAAGTGCGGCCATGACGAAGAGGGTGTCATCCCGGCGCACGAAGTGTGGGAAGGAGATCCATGATCACGCTAAAGCGCTTTTGGTCTCAGTGTAGGGCATAGCCGGCATGCCTGATCCAGCCTTTGGCATCTTTTGCCGTGATGGT